>CAYXXF010000011.1:0-88216 GCA_964469005.1 uncultured Anaerolineales bacterium | reverse complement strand
GCTTGGTCTTGCAGCCAACGCGGTTCGTCTTTCGTCGGCAGTATTACGCCGACCAGCCCTTTATTTGCCGGAACACCGGTGCTGTCCAAACCTGTGAAATCGCTTGCCTGATAGTAACCGGAATCAATCAACGCTTGCTTGACATTGTCTTTGGTGACCGTCACAATCGCCGATGGTTTCGCCGGCACATCTATCTTGCCGTTGTTGTACGAGTTCGTCTTTGCCGGGGTGCCGCCGGAGATGAACGCATTCGCCGCCGCCACCGCATCCGCCGCTAACGTCCGCACATCCTTGAACACCGTCATGCTCTGTTTGCCGTCAATGATGTATTGCACCGAGGCTTTCTCGGCATCCTGTCCCGTCACATAATACTTGGTCACTTCCTTGTCCGCCGCAAACGCATCCGCAATCGCACGCGCGGTGCCATCGTTCGGCGCAAGGATATACACCGTTCCCTTGTCCGCCGCTTGCGCCGCCGTCAAGTTCGATTCCGCCAAGTTCTTTGCCGTGTTGAAATCCCAATTCGTCGTGACCTGTCCAATCACTTTCGCTTGCTCGTCGCGCGTCAACGTCGCTTTCCCTTGCAACGCCACCGCTTCCGACGAGTTCTTGATCACGAACGTCCCGTCTGCAATCTTGGGTTGAATCGTTTCCCACGCACCTTCAAAGAAAATGAACGCATTGTTGTCCGTCGGCGCACCGGCATAGATATACAGCGGGTTGCCTTTGGTCGCTCCGGCTTGCGCAATGAGATATTGGCTCCATGCCGCACCCACCGCTTTGCTGTCGAACGTCACATAGTAATCCACCGCATCCGTATCCCGAATCAATCGGTCATACGAGATGATTTTCACGCCTGCTGCTTTGGCGGCTTCCGCTGACGCCGCCGCCGCTGTCGCATCTTGTGGGGTGATGATGATGACTTTGACGCCTTGTGAAATCAATGCTTCGACGTTCGCTTTTTCTTTCGCCGAATCGCCTTGACTAAACAGCGGTTCCCAACCTGCTTTTTGGAACACCGCTTGGTCTTGCAGCCAACGCGGTTCGTCTTTCGTCGGCAGTATTACGCCGACCAATGCTTGGTTCGCGGGGGCTGCGGTTGGTTGCGCCGGAACGGCAGTTGGTTGTGCCGCAGCTGTCGGTTGTGGCGCAGCGGTAGGCGCGGGGGTTGCTGCGGGAGCACAAGCCGAGACAACGAGCGCGACGACCAGAAACACAAAGGCGAGGCGCAGCGCATTTTTTGATAAAAACATTTCTTCTCCTCCTTGGAATTGCTTGCAACAGCTTGTGTTGCAAATTGGTAGAAACACTCTCTTGCCAAACCGAAATAATTACAGGCGATTCAAAATGGAACAGATAGTGAGAAACTGAGGGAACAGCCGTCGATTCGGATTGTAGAGAGTACACGTGGTGGAATCGTCAGAGATTCGCTTTTGTCCAACACCTCCTTGTTGACAAATCAAATAAAACGGGGAAATCTGCTTTTGGTTCGAGTATTCTAGGGGAAAGAAGATTGAAACTATAGAGAAGTTACTCTTGAATTACGCGGGACATACTCTCTAAAGTCGAGGGGGGTTTCCCCTTGAAAGTTAGAGCAGTTTGGACATAATGGATTGTATGAATCCGATTCGGATGGTGTTGGCAGATGACCACGCGGTGGTGCGCGCAGGTTTGCGAAACGCGTTGGCGAACTTGGCAGAAATCGAAATCGTCGGCGAAGTGGGCGACGGGCGCGAACTCCAAGCCGCGCTCATTGCATTGAAACCGGATTTTTTGGTGATTGATGTGGCGATGCCTGACTTTGAACCTATCGCCGCCGTCAAGCAAATTAAAATTGACTATCCCGATATAAAGATTTTGGTCGTGAGCGCGTATGACGATGAAGCGTACGTTGTCGGACTGCTCGGCGCGGGCGTGAATGGTTATCACTTGAAAGACCAAACGCTCGCGGATTTGCAGCACGCGGTCCAGCGGATTCTCGCGGGTGAGCGGTGGCTTTCTTCTCCGCTCTTGGACAAACTGATTCATCGCCGCACTGCGCCCGTCGCCGCGCCTGCGCCCAATTTGACGCGGCGGCAGCGTGAATTGCTCAAACTGCTCTCGCAAGGAAACGAGAATCGGAAAATCGCGCAATTGATGGATTTATCGGTAAAGACAATTGAGAATCAATTGACGGGACTGTATCGCGCGCTCGAAGTCAACAGCCGCTTTGAAGCCATGAATTACGCGATGCGCCATCCCGAAGTTTTGGCATTGGCGGACGAAGATGCCGTTACGATTTCGCCGCCCGATTCGGCATTGACTGTTTTGGTGGTGGACGACAACGCGCGCTATCGTCAAGAATTGACGCGGCTCATTCGCAAAGCGTACCCGCGCGCGGCGGTGTACGAAGCCGAAGATACTCACGAAGCATTGCGGCTCGCGCAGCGCGCGGCGATTCATCTGGCATTGGTTGACGTGGTGCTGCGCGAAGAAGATGGGATTCAATGTGCGCGCCGCTTGAAAACAACGTCGCCCGGCACGCGCATCGTTCTCATCAGCGCGTATCCTGACCGTGAATTTCGGCGGCTGGGCTTGAGCGCGGGCGCGGTGGCATTCCTCGACAAAAAAGATTTGGACGCGGGCGCGTTGCGCCAAGTCATTCAAGATGCACTGGCGTAATTTTTTTTGCCAATTCACTACAAACTACTATAATAGGTTGCGAACAAAATTTCGTCCGATTCGTCGGGCGAAAATTTTTTCTTGCCGCCGGGATGGCGAAATTGGCAGACGCCCGGGACTTAGAATCCCGTGTCCGCAAGGACGTGCGGGTTCAAATCCCGCTTCCGGCATCAAATTTTGTCAGACGCCCGGGACTTGGATTCCCGTGTCCGCAAGGACGTGCGGGTTCAAATCCCGCTTCCGGCATTTTGATTTCAGATTTGAAACTCACACGAATTGGAAATAGATACCAATGCAGATAACGAAAGAAATTACTCCCGACCGTCAAGCGATTGTTACAGTCGAGATTGACGACGACCAAATGCAGGCGGCAATGAAACGCGCCGCGCAAAACATCTCGCGCATTCGACCCATGCCCGGCTTTCGTCCCGGCAAAGCGCCGTACGAAATGGTCGAACGCACCTTCGGCAAAGACGTGCTGGTCGAAGAAGCCGTTGACCAATTGTCACGCAATCTTTATTCCCAAGTGTTGCGCGAAAGCGACCTCACTCCCATCGCGGTTGGCAATTTGGAAATCGTCCAAAAAGAACCACCCATTTTGAAATACACCATTCCCGTCGCGCCCGAAGTGAAACTCGGTGAATACAAAGATGTGCGAATGAAACCGGAAGAGGTCGAGATTACCGACCAAGAAGTCAATGATGTCTTGAATCGTTTTCAATTGACGCAAGCAACAATGACACCGGTTGAACGCGCCGTACAAAACGGCGACGTGATTACCGTAGATGTCGTTGGCGGAGTTGAAGGCGAAGAGCCGGTGAGTGAAACCGATTTGCGCGTCACCGTTGGCGACAAGGCACAAGCGTACCTGCCGTTTGACGAACAACTGCTTGGCATGAACGTCGGCGAAACGCGCGAGATTGACCACACCTATCCCGAAGATTACGAAGACGAAAAATTTCGCGGCAAGGCGGCGCACTATTCCGTCAAACTGCAAGACATCAAAGAGCAACAGCTGCCCGAACTGACAGACGAATTCGCGCAAGCGGTGAGTCAATTTAAAACGCTCGACCAATTCAAGGGCAACATCCGCGACATTCTACGCCGCACCAAAGAACGCGACAACGATGCGAAATTTGCAAACGATGTTTTGCAAGCGATTGTCGAACAATCCGAAATCGCGTACGCGCCGCAAATGCTCGAACACGAACTCGAACATGACCTCGAACATTTCAAAGAGAATATGCAGCAGATGGGTTTGGCGTGGGACAATTATGTGCGGCTTTCGGGCAAGACCGAAGAACAAATCAAACAAGAGCTCAAACCCAACGCGGAAAAACGGCTCAAGCAGCTTTTGATTCTCGGCGAATTGATTCGCGCGGAAAACATCAGCGTGACGAACGAACAAATCAAGCAAGACATTGAGCGGCGCGTTCAAGAATCGGTTGAAGCGGGCGCGAACGCAAATGTCGCGCGCCGCGCTTATAGTTCCCAAGACGCGCGCGACAACATCGCATTCAATTTGCGCGTCAATCAAGTGATGAATAAAATTGTCGCAATGGCAAAAGGCGAATCGGTCAGCGGACTCATTCTCACACCCGATATGGTACGCGGTGAAAGCCCGATTCCAACAGGTCTCATCACCGACCCCAAGCAAGTGCGGCAGGAATTGGCGAAAGGAATAGAGTTATCCAAGTAGCATGTAGCAAGTAGCAGGTTTCCATGATACCTACTAGCTGCTACCAAAACTGGAGTCAAAATGTTTCCCCAAAATCTCATCCCCATGGTTGTCGAAAACACCGGACGCGGCGAACGCGCGTATGATGTGTTTTCGTTGTTGTTGAAAGAACGCATCATTTTTCTCGGCACGCCGATTGATGACCAAGTCGCGAATGTCATCGTTGCGCAGCTTTTGTTTCTCGAACGCGAAGACCCCGACAAAGAAATTCGTTTGTACGTCAATTCGCCCGGCGGTGTGATTTATGCCGGCCTCGCGATTTACGACACGATGCAATTAATTCGCTGTCCCGTTTCCACGTACTGCGTTGGACTCGCCGCAAGCATGGGCACTGTGTTACTCGCCGCAGGTCATCCAGGACGCCGTTTTGCACTGCCCAATTCACTGATTCATATTCATCAACCCCTCGGCGGCGCGCAAGGACAAGCGGTGGACATTGAAATCGAAGCGCGGCGTATCATTCGCGAACGTGAACGCTTGAATGACATTCTGGCAAGACACACGGGGCAGCCACTCGAACGCATCATCCGTGATAGTGACCGCAACTATTACATGGAACCCCAAGCCGCTGTGGAATATGGAATTGTGGATGAAGTCCTCGTGCCAGCGCCAAAAGTCGAATTGGATAAAGTTGGCAGCAACGGACATCGGTAAAAAATCGAGGGACGAAGCGTTGTGAGATAACGCAGCGTCCCTTTTTGTTTATTGTGAGTATGTCATTTCGAACGCAGTGAGAAATCTCCATGCGCGCGTCAGAGTTTTCTCACTTCGTTCGAAATGACACGAGACCATCATGATTAGTCGCACCCGACGCGCCGAAGAGTTTTGTTCGTTTTGTGGACGTTCACAGGAACAAGTCAATCGCTTGATTGCCGGACCCGATTCCGTTTTTATTTGCGATGAGTGTGTGGAACTGTGCCGCGAAATTTTGATGGAAGAGGCAATGACGCCGCGCGGCGAAATGCTTTCCATCAAAACACTCCCACCGCGCGAAATTTATCGCCGCTTGAATCAATACGTCATCGGACAAGACCGCGCGAAAAAAGTTTTATCCGTCGCCGTGTACAATCACTACAAGCGTGTGATGAATGGCGCCGCAACGGATGAAGTTGAACTCGGCAAAGCAAACATTCTGCTCATCGGTCCAACCGGCTGCGGCAAAACCCTTCTCGCGCAAACGCTCGCCAAAATTCTCGATGTGCCATTCACCATCGCCGATGCGACGACGCTCACCGAAGCGGGCTATGTCGGTGAAGATGTGGAACATATTTTGCTTTCGCTGATTCAAGCCGCCGAGAATGATATTCCGCGCGCGGAACGCGGCATCATTTACATTGACGAGATAGACAAGATTGCGCGCAAGACCGGTGACAATCCTTCCATCACGCGCGATGTTTCGGGTGAGGGCGTGCAGCAAGCGTTATTGAAAATTGTCGAAGGCACTGTTGCAAACGTTCCGCCAAAAGAAGGACGCAAACATCCGCAGCAAGAATACATCAAGCTCAACACATCCAACATTTTATTTATTCTCGGCGGCGCGTTCGATGGTTTGGAAAAAATTGTCAGTGAACGTTTCGTCGAACGCCGCATTGCCGGTTTCAAAGGCGACGCGCAGCGCGCCGCGCGCGACCTTTCGCAATCCGAATTGATGCGCCTCGTCACTGCCGACGACTTGGTCCAATTCGGACTCATTCCCGAATTTGTCGGACGCGTCCCCGTCATTGTCAGCGTTGACCCGCTCGACGAAAAAATGCTCATCAAAATTTTGACCGAGCCAAAAAACGCCATCATCAAGCAATATCAAAAAATGTTTGCAATGGACCGCGTGGAACTCGTGTTCACCGACGACGCGCTCCAAGCCGCCGCGCAAGAAGCGCTCCGTTTCAAAACCGGTGCACGCGGTCTCCGCACCATCATTGAAGAAGTTTTACTCGATGTGATGTACGAAATTCCCTCGCGCTCCGATATTCGCAAGTGTCTCATCAACGCGGACACGATAAAAAATAAAACGCGTCCGTTATTGCTCACACATGCAGAGCTGCCGGTAGAGTGGGAAAAGGAAAGCGCGGCGTGAATCAAAAAACCTTCGAGCCCTTACAGAGCTCGAAGGTTTTTTCTGCTGTGCTATAATTCCTTTCACCAATTCGTTTGCTGGAGTTTCCCATGATTGATACACCCATCCGCGTACTCGTCGCCAAACCCGGGCTCGATGGACATGACCGCGGCGCCAAAGTTGTCGCGCGCGCGATGCGCGACGCGGGCATGGAAGTGATTTACACGGGCATACGTCAAACGCCTGAAATGATTGCGGAAGCCGCATTGCAAGAAGATGTGGATGTCGTCGGACTTTCGATTTTGTCCGGCGCGCATCTTGAATTGTTTCCGCGCGTGACACAATTGTTGCAAGAAAAAGGCAAGACCGATGTGTTGCTCGTCGCGGGCGGCATCATTCCTGACGAAGACATTCCACAACTCAAGGAAATGGGATTCACCGGCGTCTTTGGTCCCGGAACAAACACAAATGATTTGGTGAAATTTGTGCAACAAGAAATGGCGAAACGACGAATGAACAATGCACAATGAACAACGCACAACGCCATAATTACCTATTCACCTAATCACCCAACATCCAATCTCCAATCTCTAATCTCCAGTCTCCACTTTGAATTCGCAACTCCTTTCTCAAATCCAAAACGGTGAACCCCTCGCCATTGCGCGCGCAATCACGCGTGTGGAACGCGGCGGAGCGGACGCGCGGAATCTCATCCGCGCGCTCTTTCCACACACAGGACGCGCAGACATTCTCGGCATCACGGGCGCGCCGGGCACCGGAAAATCTACACTCGTCAATGCGCTCGCCAAAGAATTTCGCGCGCGCGAAAAACGCGTGGCGATTCTCGCGGTGGACCCATCGAGTCCCTTTTCCGGCGGCGCGATTTTGGGCGACCGTTTTCGAATGCAAGATTTGGCGGGGACCGGAATTTTTATTCGCAGCATGGCATCGCGCGGACAACTCGGCGGACTTGCGGCGGCAGTGTCGGATGCACTTCTCGTCCTCGATGCGGCGGGCTTTGATGTGGTAATGGTTGAAACGGTTGGCGCGGGGCAAGGCGAAGTGGATATTGCCAAACACGCGCACACGACGATTGTGCTGGAAGCGCCGGGTTTTGGTGATGACATTCAAGCTATCAAAGCGGGCATTCTCGAAATCGCCGACCTGCTTGTTGTGAACAAAGCTGACCGCGACGGCGCGAACGCAACCGCCGCCGCGCTCGAAATGAATTTGAGTCTCAACCCCGATAAAACGGCGTGGCGTCCGCCTGTGTTGAAAGCAATTGCATTGAAAGGCGAAGGTGTGCGAGAAATTGTTGATGCCATTGCGACGCATCAAAAGTATTTGAATGAAAAAAATTTGCGCGCACAAAAAGATGCCGCGCGTTTTGAAGACGAATTGCGCGAATTATTGAAACGCGCCCTACTCCAACAAAAACTGGACGCGCTGGCGCGCGCGCGTTGGCAAGCGTGGCTTGGTGAAATTACGGCGCGCCAACGCGATGTGTACACGGTGGCGGAGGAAATTCTCAACACAGCATAAAATGCCAGAGGAAACTCTGGCATTTTTTTGCCAAATTGCAATTCGCAATTCGTTCATTCCCTTTTCACCGCGCATTTAGCAAGCTATTGTATAATCTCTTACTTGAACAATGCTGAAACTTTATCTGATTCGTCATGGCGAAACCGATTGGAATGCGGAAGGACGCATTCAAGGACACAGTGATATTGAATTGAACGCGCGTGGTTTGGAACAAGCGCGCCGCCTCGCCGCACGGATGCCCGATGAAGGCGAATTTCACGCGCTCTATGCAAGTCCGCTCAAGCGCGCGTTTCGCACGGCAGAAATGATTGGCAGCGCGTTGAATTTGCCCGTTACGCCCGATGCCCGTTTGATCGAACGTTCGCTCGGCATGTTGGAAGGATTGACCATGAGCGACATTCGCGAAAAATATCCCGAAGTTCATCACGCGTGGCAAGACGGCGGCACGCGCCCGCACATTTCAGGTGAAGAAGCGCGCGAAGCATTTGTCAAGCGCGTGGATGAATTTATTCAAGCTGTTCGCGCCAAACATCACGACGGACGCGTGTTGGCAATCACGCACGGCGGCACTATCAACATGCTGCTCATGGTGGCGCTGCATTTGGATATTGAACGTCCCCTCCCCTTTTACATTGACAACGCGTCCATCAACGTCGTGCAATGGGGCGAACGCGGCGCGCGTTTGCGCGTGTTGAATGACGCCTATCATTTGAATCCGATGCGCGTCACACGTCCCGACACCAAACAAGCTCAAGCCGACCAAAAAATTACCGCAGCGGAGATGCAATGAACGAAACCACTCCTCCCGAACCCCAACCGATGGAAAACCAAACCGATGAAACGACGCGCGCATTTCCGGCAGCGGACGATGACCAAATAAAACAGTGGCTTGCCGGAGCGGATGACGCGGCAAAGGCAGAAGATTGGGAACAGACTATCGCGTTATATCGCAAAGCGATGGCGGTTGACCGCATCCGCGAAGGCGTCGAGGCAAAATTGCAGTGGGCGCTGCGAATGCGCGACATTGATAAATTGTATAAAGAGGGCAAAACAAAACACGATGCGGGCGAATACGAAGCCGCGCTCGCGCCATTACGCAAAGCGCGCGTGATGTATGCGAGTCATTACAAAGACGTGGACGATTTGATTGTCCAAGCGCAAACGAAATTGCAGCAAGAAAAATGGGACGGGCGTCCCGACGATGCCAAAGCGCCAAGCGGAAAACGCAGTCCGCTGTTTCTCATTGGCGCCGTACTCATCGTCCTCATCGGTGCACTGATGCTCGGTTTTTTGTACGTTCAAGGAAATCCATCCGGAGGCGCAATGCCAAATCTCGACCCAAAAATTCCGCAAGTGAATGGCGCCATGACAACCACGCCAAGCGGCTTGCAAATTATTCAAGTGAATACGACAAACGGTAAAGAAGCAAAAGCGGGAGATACCATAAGCGCGCATTACACGGGCTATCTCACCGATGGTACAAAATTTGACAGCTCGGTTGGCGGCGACCCGATTGTGTTTCCGCTCGGCACAGGTTCTGTGATTGAAGGTTGGGACGAGGGATTGCAAGGCATGAAGGTTGGCGAAAAACGCCGCTTGATTATTCCGCCGCAGTTGGGTTATGGCGCACGCGGCGCGGGCGGGGTCATTCCGCCGAACGCCACATTGATTTTTGATGTTGAATTGATGGACGTTCAATAAGGGCGAAGCATTTTGCGATTCGGAGAATCGCCGCAAATGCTTCGCCCGTACCCAAAACGATGATTCAAATTTCCAACAGCATCGAAATTGCGTGTCCGCATCCCCAAGTGTTTGAATTTGTCGCGGATGTTCACAACAATCCGAAATGGATGCCCGTACAAGGCGTGCAGAAACTTTCTGACGGCGCAGTGGGCATCGGCACGAAATTCAAACAACAATTTTTTTTGATGGGGAACAATTACGAGCTGATTGGCATTCTCACCGAATTTGACCCTCATCAAAAAATCGCGTTCGCTTACGATTCACCGGTGTTTGTTTGGAAAGGCGGCTATTGGTTCGAACCTACCGCAAACGGCACGCGTCTATCCGCCAAGGGCAACATCACACTAACAGGTTCATTGAAAATGATGGAAACGATGTTTGCACCGAAAATTCGCAAATTGATTAACGACACCGCGCCCAATCTCAAAAAAATTCTGGAGAGCTAAATGAACCTTACACGATATAGTGTATTTGCGCTTGCAATCGTAATTCTTGTCGCAGTGGTTGCGGCATGTAGTTCCCCTGCCACACCGGCAGCCAATTCGAACGCGGGGGGCGCGCCATCCGCCAAAGGCGCGGCTGCCGCGATGGAACCAACGAGTCGCAATAATATGTACAAAAGCGCGCCGCCGATGACGATTGACGTCAATAAAAAATATCGTGCGACGATTGAAACGAGCAAAGGGAATATCGTCGTGGAGTTGTTTCCGCAAGACGCGCCGCAGCACGTCAACAATTTTATTTTTCTCGCGCGCCAAGGTTTCTATGATGGCTTGACGTTTCACCGCGTCGAAAAAAATCCCGACCCGTTTGTGATTCAAGGCGGCGACCCGTTAGGTACCGGCACAGGCGGACCGGGCTATACCATTCCACCGGAAATTAAACGTTCGCATCCAAAAGGCGCATTAGCAATGGCACGGCGCGGCGGACCGCCGGAAACAACACCATCCAGTGGCAGTCAGTTTTACATCACGCTTGCCGATACCCCGTTCCTTGACGGTGCGTACACTTCGTTCGGACAGACGACGCCCGAAACGATGAGCGTGGTCGAACAAATCGAACGCGGAGATGTAATCAAGAGCATCACAATTCAAGAACAATAAGCCATGTGCTGTGTGCGAAAACTTGCAAACAAATTTCCGCACACCAACTTGATATGGACAAAATTACACCGTGGGGTGAGCCACTCATTTTTAGTGGGCGCGGGAATGAATCGTTGGCAAAAAAAATTTGCGCCGAACTCAAGATGAGTTTGTCGCAAGCCGAAATCACCGACTTCGCAAACGAAAACATTTTTATTCAACTGCACAAGAGCGTGCGCGGGCATGACGTCTTTTTGATTCAAGGACTCGGTCCGCCGGTCAACCGCAATATCATCGAGCTGTTGATTTTTCTCGAAACATTGAAACGTTCCTCCGCGGGACGAATCACCGCCGTCATTCCGTTTTATGCGTATGCGCGCAGTGACAAAAAAGACAAACCGCGCGTTCCCATCACCGCACGCTTGATGGCGGACTTGATTATCACGGCGGGCGCGGACCGCTACATCACGGTGGATTTGCACGCGGGACAGATTCAAGGATTCTTTAGCGTACCCGGTGACGAATTGCAAGCGTATCCAATCATTTCAGACCACATCAAAAATTTGCAGCTCGAAAATCCGGTCATTGTTTCCGCTGACTTGGGCTTTGCCAAAAAAGCGCGGAACATTGCGGAAAAAGTGGACGCGCCACTCGCGTTTGTCGAAAAACGACGCATCGGCGGACAAGCCGAAGCGCTCACCGTCATCGGCGATGTCGAAAACAAAAATGTGATTCTCGTGGATGAACTCGTCGAGACGGCGGGAACCATTACCGAAGCGGTTGGACTGTTGAAACGTAGTGGCGCGTCATCCGTAAGAATTGCTTGCACTCATGCAACTCTAGTAGGCAGCGCAGTGGAACGGCTCAAAGCAAGCGGCATTGCAGAATTTATTTGTACGGATACCGTCCCTCTGCCGCCCGATGCGGACATTCCGAACCTGACAGTCCTATCCGTTGCGCCCCTGCTCGCGGGCGTCATCGAACGCACCAACCGCGCCGAAAGTGTTGGCGGGTTTGTGGGCGACACACTCGATTTGTGAGCAAGTAGGATGTAGCACGTAGAAAGTAGGAAGGAATCTCCTTGAGACGTGCTACGTGATACCTGATACCTGAACGACATCATGCTAAAAAACTTATTCTACAAAATTACCGGCGACCCGAACGAAAAAGAAATCAAAGCGCTCCAACCACTCGTCGCCAAAATCAACGAACTGGAATCGTCATTCCAAAAATTATCCGACGACGAATTGAAAGCCAAGACGGATGAATTTCGCGCGCGCTTTCATGAGGAAGTGGACGACGAGCGCAAAGCATTTGTGGAATTAAAACAGCGGTGGCTTGACGAAGGCGAAGACAAGGAACGCAAGGCGCTCGAGCTTCAAGTGACCGACCGTCAGAAAAAATTGCTCGACCTTGAGCAAGCGGTGTTGGACGATTTACTGCCCGAAGCGTTCGCCACCGTGCGCGAAGCATCGCGCCGCGTGAATGGTCAACGCCATTTCGATGTGCAGCTGCTCGCGGGCATCGTCTTGCATGACGGCAAGATCGCGGAGATGAAAACGGGCGAAGGCAAAACGCTCGTCGCCACACTGCCGTTGTATTTGAACGCGCTTTCGGGACGCGGCGTGCATCTCGTGACGCCGAACGATTATCTGTCGCGCGTTGGCGCGGGCTGGATGGGCGGTGTGTATTTGCGGCTCGGCTTGCGGACGGCAGTTATCGCGCACGAATTTGCAGGCATCTATGAACCGAATTTCAATGACCCCAACCCGCACGGCGATGACCGCTTGAATCACTTTATGCCCGTCGCGCGCCGCGAAGCATATCACGCGGATATTTTGTACGCGACCAACAACGAATTGGGTTTTGATTATTTGCGCGACAACATGGTGCTGGACGTTTCGCAAATGGTGCAGCGCGAATTGCATTACGCTATCGTTGACGAAGTGGACAACATCTTGATTGACGAAGCGCGCACGCCGTTGATTATTTCAGGACCCGCCGAAGAATCCTCCTCCGACTATCGCCGCTTGGCGCAATTGATGCCGCGCATGAAAGAGGGGGACGATTACACGATTGACCACAAACTACGCGTCGTTTCGCCGACGGAAGAAGGCATTCTCAAAATTGAACGGATGTTGGGCATTCCTCAAAACAAATCGCTCTACGACCCCGAATATGTTGACCTCGTTTCGTACTTTGATAACGCACTCAAAGCGCACGCACTCTTCAAACTCGATAAGGATTACGTAGTGCGTGACGGCGAAGTGGTCATCGTAGATGAATTTACCGGGCGTTTGATGTTCGGGCGGCGTTATTCCGAAGGATTGCATCAAGCGATTGAAGCCAAAGAAAATGTCAAGGTGCAGCGCGAATCGTTGACGCTCGCGACGATTACGTTCCAAAATTATTTTCGCATGTACCACAAACTCGCAGGGATGACGGGAACGGCGAAAACGGAAGAAGAAGAGTTCAACAAAATTTATAATCTCGATGTCGTCGTCATTCCCACGAATCGTCCGATGGTGCGCGAAGATGATTCGGATGTGATTTATAAAAACGAAGAATTGAAATACAAAGCGGTTGTGGATGAAATCAAAGAGATGAATGACGCGGGACGCCCCGTTCTCGTCGGCACAACATCGGTGGAAAATTCCGAGATGTTGTCGAAATTACTGAACCGTAAAGGGGTGAAACACGAAGTCCTCAACGCGAAAAATCACGAACGTGAAGCGACGATTATTTCGCAAGCGGGCAAACCGGGCGCTGTAACGGTGGCGACAAACATGGCAGGTCGCGGCGTAGACATTTTGCTCGGCGGCAACGCCGAAGGCATTGCACGCGAGGAATTACGCAAAAAAGGTGTTGACCTTGCTAAACCGATAGAGCCTGCGCTGTGGGATGAAGCGTACACGCGCGCGGTGGCACAAACCGAAAAAGAAAAAGCGCAAGTGATTGAACTCGGCGGTTTGCATGTTGTCGGTACGGAACGTCACGAAGCGCGCCGCATTGACAATCAGCTGCGCGGGCGCGCGGGGCGTCAAGGCGACCCCGGCTCCTCGCGCTTTTATGTTTCGCTCGAAGACGAAATCATGAAACGCATGGGCAACAAAAGTTTGCTCGAACGCGTCTGGCAAGATGAAGACATGGTGATTGATTTGCCGCTCGTGGCGCGCGCCATCGAACAATCGCAAATCAAAATGGAAGGATACAACTTTGACATTCGCAAACATTTGCTCGAATACGATGATGTCATCAACAAACAACGACAAGTGATTTATAGTGAACGTCAAAAAATTCTCGAAGCGTCCACGCTGAAAGCGTTCGTGGAAAATATGATTCGCGAAGAAATCAGTTCTATCGTGGAAACCATGTGCCCGGGCAACTACAGCGAAGAATGGGATTTGGATGCGTTGGCAAATGAAGCGCGCAAAATTTTTCCACTGCCCAAAGATGCGCCGGAAAAATGGGAATCCATGACGGCAGCGCAAATTGAGGAACAGCTGTTGGAATTGGCGGATGGCGCGTACGCGCAAAAAGAACAGGCGCAAGGCGAAAACGAAACGCGTTTGCTCGAACGGCTCGTCATGCTCGACACAATTGATAAATTGTGGGTGCGCCATCTGACGACGCTCGACGAATTGCGCGGCGGCATCGGCTTGCGCGCCATCGCGCAACAAGACCCACTCGTCACATTCAAGCGCGAAGCGTTCGGCATGTTTGAAGGTTTGAACAACGACATCAAGCGCACCATCGTTCACAACATTTATCACGCGCAATTGCAACGCGTGCCGCAGCAGCAATCACGCCCCATGCAAGAATCGCGCGAACGTGATGAGGAAACGCGCAAGGCACAGCCGAAAAAGAGCGCCGGAACCAAGATTGGACGCAACGAACCATGTCCGTGCGGCAGTGGCAAGAAATTCAAAAACTGTCACATGGGACGCGAAAATGAATTGATGAGTGTGATGGCAAATGCGCAAGGAAAACGTTAATGGACATAGAGTACGAGTGGGATGCAAGCAAAGCCGCACAGAATCTCAAGAAACATCGCGTTTCTTTTGAGGAAGCAGTTACGGTTTTGCAGGACCCGCTCGGCGCGACCTTTCTTGACCCTGATCATTCAGATGACGAGACTCGCTTTGTCACAATCGGCACATCCAGTCGCCGCCGATTGTTATTCGTCTCACACATGGATCGCGCCAATCGCGTTCGCCTTATCAGTGCGCGACGTGTAACCGCGCACGAACGGAGATGGTATGAAGAAGAAAATTAACGCGCAAGTTGAAAATGACGAGTTGCGCCCTGAATATGATGTAACAAAACTAAAGGGGCGCGTGCGCGGCAAGTATGCTGCGCACATGGCAAACGGTTACACTGTCACAATTCACAACTCTGACGGAACGAAAACCATCAAGAAATTCGGACCGACTCAAAACCCAATCATTCTCGATCCTGACGTACAGGATTATTTTCCCGACTCAAAGGCAGTGAATCAAGCGTTACGCGAGCTGGTGCGAATCGCCGGCAAGCGAGTGAAAAAGACTGCATAAATGAGCGAGGTCAAAATCGGACGCAACGAACCATGTCCGTGCGGCAGCGGCAAGAAATTCAAAAACTGTCACATGGGACGCGAAAATGAATTGATGAGTGTGATGGCAAATGCGTCCGCCAAAAAATAAAAATCTGCGATAAAATTACGGGCGACGAGAGTTCTCGTCGCCCATTTTTTTCCGATGTGGATTGCAAGGAGGCAAACGAAATGGCAACCAAAGCGACTGTAAAATCCAAAACAGCAACCAAACCAAGAGCAGTGGCAAAAGCGAAAACGTCCAAACCCGTCGCGGTAAAGAAAACTACTGCCCCGAAAAAATCGGGGCAAGGCGATGGCACGCAAGCGAATCCGTGGAAATTGAAAACGCCAAGCGGCACCTCGGAATACACGATGTACCGTGACAACACACTCACTCCGCCCGCAATTGTGTGTCAAGTCGGTTCCACCAAATTGATGTACGACGCGCGCGCGATTGATGATTTACACGCGATGCTACAAGCGCACGGCGATTGGATGCCGCTGGGCGCGGCAGACGAACAAAAACCGGCGGCGGAAGGAACTGTCGAAGCGTGGGGGCGTTCGGCAAAAAATCCCGTCGGCGGTTGGTACGGTTTGAAAAAAGGTTTGCGTGGACGATTCGGCATGTACATGCCGCCGTTGCTTGAAGCGTTGGGTTTGGCAGAAGTGGAACACAACGCGAAAAATAATCGGATGCGCGCGTTGTAATAGGCGAATGCGATAAACCTCTGCACGGCTACGTCCAATGTGGACGCGCAGAGGAAATCGCACACAAGGATACGATGATGAAATATAAAGTGGCGTGGAAAAAAATGAACCAACTATCGCGTTGAGATTGCAAAATCCATGATTGGGCTGCTGACAATCGAGTACGCCTCATTCAAACGGCTCCACATAAAACATGAAAATTGGTTTAATGGGAATGTCAGGAGTTGGAAAAACCTATTGGGCTACGCGCCTAGCCACCGCTAACTTTACATGCCATCACTGTGACGATATGATCGCGTCACGCCTACAAAGCAGGTTTAGCGTGCCTGTGAAAAGTCTTTATGACATGGGCAGATGGATGGGCTTTCCATACGATGCCGGATTTGCTGAAAAAGAAAAACAATATCTCACCCTCGAAAGTGAAATACTTGCCGAGATGGCAGAGTTAAGCCACCGCTTGCCCTTTGATAGAAATATCGTCATTGATACAACCGGCAGTGCTATCTATGCAGACGAAACTATCTTGGGCAAACTCAAAAAATCGGTTTTATTGGTTTATCTTGCAGTCACGCCCCAAGTACACAATCAAATGCTTCAAGAATACATCAAGCATCCACGCCCACTGATATGGAATGATTTATTTTACAAGTTGCCCGACGAAACAAATAAAGCAGCATTAAAAAGGAGTTACATCAAATTAATTGCTTATCGAGAAAAATTGTATGAAAAGTTCTCGGACATCAAAATAGAATACAATGTCCATCGCCAAGCCGGTTTTCGTGTGCAAGATTTTGTCACTCTCATCCAAACCGCCGCTCACGAAAGCGCACACCCAACAGGTGGGATTCGTCGGCATTCTTAGCCAATTATCCGGTTTTTGGATTTCCCGCTTGCAGGCATTGTCCTCGCCCGCTCATCGGCGAGCAGCGCAAACCCTTAGGCGCAAAGAAAACGGCGTAGGATAATTCATCCCACGCCGTTTCTTTTTTCATTTCTTTGTCACGGGAAACTGAATTTCCACCATCACATTATCGAGAGCATTTCGGTTCCAGCGATGATACACTTCGCGGAATGGACCGTTGATGGTATAGCCATTGCGCTCAATCCAATTCAAGATGGCTTTGTAACTATCGTTGAACAAACGAAAGTCACCTTGATGCATCACTGCGGCGACGCGCGTCTCGGGCAGTTCATGAATCTGCACGCGCTCACTCGCGGCAATTTTCTTGTCGAGTGGGTACGTCGCTTCTACATCTTCGTCCATAGTTTGGTCAGGCGGCGTGTACCAAACCGCAATACAAGGTTTGTCGGTCGCTGCTCCGTGTTGCTGCACATACTCTCCCACTTCACGGAACGCACTGTTCAACTCTTCTAGCACGACACCTTCACTCACCGGAATCCGCACGCGTCGCCCCGCGACGAGCATTTGTTCCACATTTTTGATAATCACATTTCCTTCTGGCATTTTGCCTTCCTCCTCGATATGTCGAATGTGCGCTTCCACACGTTCGAGTTGATTGGACGCGTCCGCAATCGTCTCTGCCAATTCCGCGCGGCGCAGTTTCAACATCCCGCGCAATTGTTCCGTCGAAATGTCGTCGTCGAGAATTTTTCCGATTTGCTCCAACGACAGTCCGAGTTCTTTGAGCGCGAGAATCCGATACAGGCGCGGCAGTTGGTCCAGCGTGTAGTAGCGATAGTTGGTAAAACGGTCCACCTGACTCGGTTTCAATAACCCGAGTCGGTCATAGTGGCGCAATGTCTGTACAGTCACCTGCCCCACCTGCGCGAACAATCCGATGGTCAACATGTTGATTGTGTTGAAAACGTGACAGTGTCTCGTGGCGAACCAAGTTCGCCGGACCTATCACGTTTTCATATGAAAATTTTCGATGCAAGTATAAGCTCTATTCCTACAATAGAGTCAAGAGGCAAAAAAATATCTTCCGCAAAAATTTTTGCAAAAATCTATGATAGGATACTGCCATGCAGCAAAAAATTGCGCTGGTCGCATTGCTTGTCCGCGACTATGCCGAAGCGATTGCGTTTTACACCAACACATTACGCTTTACTCTCGTAGAACATACAGACATGGGCGATGGTAAACGTTGGGTGGTTGTTGCGCCGCCGGGCGGAAACGGCACCGCGCTGTTATTGGCGCAAGCCGCGACGACGCATCAAGAAAATTTTATCGGTAATCAAAGCGGCGGACGCGTCTGGCTTTTTTTGCACACCGACGATTTTTGGCGCGACTATAACGAAATGAAAACGCGCGGCGTAATTTTTCTACAAGAGCCGCGCGTCGAAGCGTACGGTACTGTCGTCGTCTTTCAAGATTTGTACGGCAACAAATGGGATTTGCTCCAACCCCAAAAAGAACACAAAACATGAACGCCGATAAACGCGGATTGACGCGGAAACACAAATACCAGTTTTAGTACCCGCGTTTATCCGCGAACATCCGCGTCCCAAAAAGGTATGCCCATCACTTTTCAATCCGTTCTCGAACACGGACTCGAATCTACCGCGAGCATTATCACCGCAGGCTTCGCGGACTATTTTGTTCCCATCAACATCACCGTCGCCGGATTGCTCTCGATGGTGCGTCAAGAAAGTGTGGATTTGAATTTGAGCCGCGTTATGCTCCAAGAGTACGAACCCGTTGGCATTGCACTCATCGCGCGGCGCGGCTGGACGAGTCGGCTCGCGGCAATGTCTATCGTTCCGCAAGCGCGGAGTAAAGGAATTGGCGCGCAGTGCGTACACCAACTGCTTGACGACGCGCGTCATCGCGGCGACCAAGCAATGAACTTGGAAGTGGTTGAACAAAACGCGCCCGCCGTTCGCCTGTACGAAAAGTGCGGTTTTCAAAAAATGCGCCGCTTGGTGGGATTCACCGGACAACCGAAAATTTCAGATACGAATCTTGCATTGGAACAAATTGATGTGCATGAGGTTGCGCGCGTTCTCATCACGCACGGCACAGATGATTTGCCGTGGCAACTTTCGGGAGAATCGCTTGTCACGAACGGACCGCCGAACATCGCGTATCGTGCAGGTGCGTCGTACATCGCGTTATCGAATCCCGACGCTCCGATGATTGTCGTGCGCGCGATTGTCACATTGCCCGACGCGCGGCGTCAAGGACACGCGACGCAATTGTTACGCACGGTGATGGCGCGCCATCCCGAAAAAACGTGGCGCGTTTCGGCGACATTTCCCGAAGAATTGAGCGGACTGTTTGAAAAAATTGGAATGGTGCGCGACGCGTTGTCGCAGTGGCAAATGCAAATCCATTTGGCAACCAATTAACAAAATATGGCGTAAGCTTTAGCATGACACACACCAATTCTCTTCTCTCCCAAATTCAAAATTACTCGCCCGCCGCCGACGACGATTGGCGCGCCATCGGCAAAGAAATCAAGGACGGCATCGAAAATTTGCTGCTCCTCACGCGCACGCCATTCGGGTATCAACGCGTTGCAGAGTTGTTTCGTCCCGAAGGCGGCGAAAATCTCGCGGCAATTTTGTTTGTGCATTGGTACGAACCCGAATCGCCCAACTCGAATCGGCATCAGTTTGAACACGACGCGAAACAATTGGCGCAACAAGGCGCTGTGTGTTTGCTCGTCGAAACACTGTGGTCAGACATAGATTTTTTTCTCAAACGCACGCAAGCGGACGACGCGCGCAATTCGATTCAAGAAGCGGTGAACTTGCGCCGCGCGCTCGATTTTCTCTTGCAGCAAAATGGTGTAGATAAAAATCGCGTCGCGGTTGTGGGACACGATTTCGGCGGCATGTACGGCGTGTTGATGGGCAGTGTTGACAAGCGCCCGACGCATTACGTTGTAATGGCAGCCACGCCGCGTTTTCCCGATTGGTATTTGTATTTTCCAAAATTAGAGGGTGACGCGCGTGCAGAATTTATTTCACAAATGTCTGAACTCGACCCCATCACGCACATTGCGAATCTCGCACCCGCACCAATTCTTTTTCAATGTAGCACAAACGATTTTCATGTACCGCGCGAACGCGCAGAGGAATTTTTCAACGCCGCGCGCGAACCCAAAGAATTGAAATGGTACAACGCGGGACATGGGTTGAATGAACAAGCAACGCAAGAGCGATTAGCGTGGTTGCAACAACAATTGCAATTGAATTTGAGCAAAGAATGATTGAAACACCTGTTGCGCGCGAATTGGACGCGCTGCAAATTCCCTATCGCGTGTTTCAACACGCGGGTCAAGTCGAATCATTGGAACAAGCCGCGCAGGAACGCGGACAACTGCCCGAGCAAGTCATTCGCAGTATCGTTTTTCGCTTCAAGCGTAGCGAATCGCAAGACGAATATGTGATGGTGTTGATGGCGGGCGCGACGCAAGTGAATTGGAGCGCGCTGCGAAAAATTCTCGGGGTTTCGCGCGTGACGATGGCGAATCAAGACGAACTACGCGCGGTCACGGGATATGAAATCGGCGCGGTGTCGCCGTTTGGACTGCCAACAAAAATGCGCGTGCTTGTTGACGAAAGTGTTTTTGCGCCGGAGGAAATTTCCATTGGTTCAGGCGTGCGCGGCATCACCGTAATTTTGACGAGCGCGGATTTGAAGCACGCGCTGGGCACAATTGAAATTGCAGAATTGAAATAGAAAACATCTTTTGACATTTCCGCGCACTCGTGCTAACTTCATCGCGTGCGGCGACGTAGCCAAGTGGCTAAGGCAGAGGTCTGCAAAACCTTGATCGTGGGTTCAAATCCCACCGTCGCCTTGAGATGGTGAATGACCTTCACCATCTTTTTGTTTGTCCAAATTTCCCAATTATCAGAAACCCAAAAGAACGTTATAATTCCCCCGTATGCGACTCGGAAATGTAGAATTGTTCGTCGTGAGCGACGGTTTTGTGCGTATGGATGGCGGCGGGATGTTCGGGGTGGTGCCGCGCGTGTTGTGGGAAAAAATGCTCGCCCCCGACGAATTTAACCGCGTCAAGACGGCGCTGAATTGTCTTGTCATCGTCACGCGCGAAAAAACAATTTTGGTGGACGCGGGACTCGGCACCAAACTGACTTCCAAGCAAGAACAAAATTTTGCGCGCAAAGGCGGCTCGAAACTTTTGACCAATATGGCGCGCATCGGTTTTTTGCCCGAAGACATTGACCTCGTAATCAACACGCATCTGCACGCCGACCACGCGGGCGGCAATACGAAACGCGATGGAGTGGATGTCATCCCCACATTTGCGAACGCGGAATATTGGATTCAACGTCAAGAATTTCTCGACGCGTCGTTTCCCAATGAACGCACCAAAGCTACGTACTTTCCCGACAATTTCATTCCGCTCGAACGCGTGTGCATGTTGAACGGGGATACGCAAATTACTGAAGAAGTCCGCACCATCGTCACGCCCGGACACACGCGCGCACACCAAGCCGTGATTATCGAATCCAAAGGCGAGAAAGCAATTTTTCTCGGTGATGTCGCGGGACGCACCGTGTATCTCGAACGGCTCGCGTGGGTCCCATCCTACGACATCGAACCGATGGTCAGCATTGAAACGAAACGCCGCATTCGCGAATGGGCATACGAAGAAAACATTCTTTTGATTTTTCAACACGACGCGGTAATGACGCTCGGACGCTTGCGGAAAGAAGGCAATGAATATAAAGTGGAACGCGTGGCAACGGATTTATAACGCGCAGAGGTATCATGTTACGCCCACTCAAAGAGTTATACACGCGCCAAGAATATCTCGCGATGGAACAAGTTGCGCCATACAAAAGCGAGTTTCACAATGGCAAAATTTACATGATGGCTGGCGGCACTGGCGACCACAGTCTCATCAAAGTTGATGTCATCACCGAATTGAGACAGCGTTTGCGCCGCACACCTTGTCGCGTTTTTGACAGCGATATGCGCTTGCTGATTGATTCCGCGGACCTGTACACTTATCCCGATGCGATGATTGTGTGCGGCAAAGTGGAATATGAAACCAAACGAGAAACAACACTGACCAATCCCGTTCTTGTTATTGAGGTTTTGTCAGAAGAGACGCGCGTGTATGACCTCACGGACAAATTTACTTTTTACAAAAAGATTCCCACGCTTCAAGAATATGTTCTGATAGAGACTACCAAGCCAAGTATTATCGTGCATCGTCGCGTGCTTGGACGTAGATGGGTAGCGGAACACTTTGACGGCTTGGATGCTGTCATGCATCTGCAAAGTGTGAACCTCACGATTCCCGCGCGTCAAATTTATGAACAAGCCGGATGGTACAAATAAACGTTACTCGCGTTCAAAAAGCGCCAGCTGCTCTTGCCCCTCCGCTAATGCCGGTTCCAAGCCCCACGCCAACTGAAATTCGGGACGCGTTGCAAAATTTTCGCGCAGCAGCATTTCGATGAGCGGTACGCGCAAAAATTCCCAACCCGCGCGTTCCAATTTTTTCTCCCAGCGCGGTTCGCGCCGCAAGCGTTCGCGCGTCACTTCAATTTGTGTTTCGGGCAAAACAATCAGTCCGTGCAAGGGTACCGCGCGCAAAGCAATCAATTCGTGAAAATCCACACGCGGGCGAAACAAAAACGCGTACACATCCTCCGAAATCTTTTCTTGCTGCACTCCACCGCGCGCCGACGCGGGAATAATTTTTTCCGCGCGCCAAATCAAATCAAACGGTTCCACATTTTCAATCACTTGAAAATCCAAATGCGCGCCCAACTGTGTAACCAACCTGCGCGCTCGCACAAGCCATTCCTCTATCTTTTCTGTGCGCGCAACCCAATCCCCCTCTACAAAATCCGCATACGCCCGCGCGCACATTTCAACCAATTCAATTTCCGGTGTCAACAATCCGCCAAAGCGTTTCAACAATTCATCTTCAAAATCCATCGCCGAAATTTTTTCACTCAACCGAAAAATTTCCTGCGTGGCGCTTTCCATACGCGTCACAAAATCCCAATTCGCCTCTCGCTTCTCGTTTTTCGTTTCTTGTTTCTCGTTCCCCTCCTCACGCAGCATCCACACTACGCGCTCTTTAGCTTGCCACTGGTCAATGTCGTGAATGAATCCTTCTTTAAATCCCTCTTCCATCCGATGACGCAAAAATTGAAAGGCATTGTCACCTTCGCGGAATTTTGCATTTAACGTTTCTGCCAAAACATTCTCCCGCGCGAGTTTTTCCAGCGCCGCGTGATGCAGCCATGAATACGCCAGTGGCTCATTGCGCGCGGCGAGAATTTCACGCGCGGCTTGCAAACTTGTCGCGCGAATTTTTGTCGCGAGGGCGTTATTGTTTGAACTGACGGGGTTCACATCCGCGCGTTGCCATACCGCTTGATAATCGCCGCGCAGCGCGCCCCACTCGGTCGAATCTGCCGCACCGCGTTCGGGACGAAAGGCAAAATCTTGCAGCGCGAAGACGGGCGATGCCGCAAGCATTAACGCTTCAATCATCGCATGACTGCCTGAGGGAAACGCGACGACGAGCTGCGCGTCGGACGCCGCGAGTTTTGAAACATCACTCAACGCGTTCGTCAACGCTTTGCCGTACCAACCCCAGCGTTGATTTTCTTGATTCAATAAAATCTCTAGTGGCGCGGCGGCATTCTTTCCCAAGAGCCAGCGCGTCCACAAAAACGACATTTCCCAAAACGTCGGGTCAAGCCGCGCGGGACTGGAGAGAATCAGCGCCGCATTTCCACCGACAACATTTTCGACCAACGTGCGCGCGCCGCCTTGTCCAATAAACGCGGCGGCTCTATGGCTATTCAAAACCTGCGCCGCATTCGTCGCCAAACGAAGCGCCGTCGCGCGTTCGCGCAAACCGCGCGCGGCTTGTTCCAATGCCTGCCAAATGTTACGTTCAATAAATTCATTTGGAATTTCGCGCGTCGGCAGCGCGTCGGGCGCAGCATACAATGACGAACCAACATCGAGCGCGTGCAGCAGCAACGCCAACAACGTATTGCGCGCCGCATCGTCGCGAAATTCCGCGTCGAGTTTTTGTGTGACTGCCGCGAGCGCGTTCAAATTGCGCGGCGTGTACCGTTCGAGGAAACGTTTGAGGTGGGGCGTGTTGGTGAGGTCGTCGGCGAGCAAGCGTTGGACGAGCAGATGATATGCAATCCCACGCGGTGCGGCGTCGCGCGCGCGTTGCCGGTCGGTTTCGTTCGCTTCCGCGCGTTGTGCGCCACACTGCGCGCACGTGTACACTTTTGCAGCCAACACATATTTTTCACCGGCGACGCGCGGTTCCAAGGCGCGCCAGACAAAATAGTCCACTGTCACCGCGCCGCCGCATTGCGCGCATTGGCTGGCATACAATTTTTCCACCGCCGCGCGCAAAGTTTCGCCTTCCTTGCGCGTATCACCCAAGCGTAAAAACGCCGCTTGAATCTCGCGCGCGTGCGGTAACGTGGCTTGCACGCGCGCCGCCCACGCGACGATTGGGTTGGAATCTGCCGCGATGATGCGACGCCCACGTTCTACCACTGCGCGCACAATCGCATCCGACGCGACAAACGGGTCAATGACCAAATCGTTCGACTGCGTACACGTTTCGATGAAATGAGCTGCCACATTCGCGGGCAGCGGTTGGCGATGCGCGCGCAAGAGATGAAATTGTTCGTCGCGAGCGGGGAGGAATGCGCGTTCGTTCATTCTAAAAAAAGTATAACACACGAATCACCGCGTAAGCTTTATGCTATAATTTCTACTCAATTGTATGAGTCCTATCACCCAAAATTTTAACGAGAAGTTGTTTATGAGTGGTCGTCCCGAAAAAATGTTGGATGCCGATTTCAAATCGGCGCTAAAAGCTCTCGCCAATGACGAAAGTTCCATTTCGTCAACGCTGTTGTTTGCCTTTTCCGATGTGACGCGTCCCGAATTGCAGGAATTTGCAAAGGTCTGGCAGACGTGCGCGCCTGCCAAACGTCGCCGCGTCGTACAGGCAATGACGGAACTTGCCGAAGAACGCATTGAAGCGGACTTTACGCGCATCTTTCGCTATTTGCTCGACGATGAAGATGCAGGAGTACGTGCGCAAGCCATCAATGGTTTGTGGGAAGATGAAGACCCCGCGCTGATTCGCCCGTTCATCGGTGCGCTACGCAGTGACCCTGATGCACACGTGCGCGCGGCTGCCGCCGAAGGGTTGGGACGCTTTTTACTCTTGTCCGAAACGAAACGCATTCCCGCCGCCGACGGCGATGAAATTCAAGCCGCGCTGCTCGCCGTGATTCGCAACAACACCGAAGACCAATTGGTGCATCGGCGCGCGATTGAAGCGATTGCGTATCTGGGCGACGAAACGGTACGCAACATTATCATTTTGGCATACGCCGATGATGATGCAAAAATGCGCGCGTCGGCAATTTTTGCGATGGGGCGCAGCGCCGACCCGTACTGGAAACGCACCGTCGCGCAAGAATTGTTTTCGGCTGACCCGCAAATTCGATTTGAAGCTGCGCGCGCCGTCGGCGAATTGGAATTCAAAGCCGCAGTGCCGCGTTTGATTGACCTCTTGGGCGACGATGACCGCGAAGTGCAAAACGCGGCAATTACTTCGCTCGGACAAATCGGCGGCAAAGACGCGCGGCGCGCGTTGGTCGCCATCATCGAAGGCGACGATGATGTTGCGCGTGAACTCGCGCAAGACGCGCTCGACGAATTGGAATTTGCCAGTGGGTCAAGCATGTTGTTGGTGGATATCGGTCTGGAGAGCGAAGAGGACGCGCTGCTCGCCGAAGAATTGTTGGACGATGATGATGAGATGCAGGAAGAAGAAGATGATGACGCGCCGCGCGATTTGTTGGATGACGGCGCGCTGCGTCCGCGCCGCAAACGCTAACGCGTTATTCGGAGCACGCTAAAAAAAACCGCGAATCTTGTCCGGTTCACACGAACAAAATTTTTCGTGTGTGTTGGCAAAGATTCGCGGTTTGATTTTTGGAGCGCACTTGATGAATGTTGTTGAAACGGAATCGGTTGTCGCGAGTGAAACATCCAAACCGCGCTGGCGCGATTTGATATTGTACCTCGTCGTTGGTGTGGGCGGATATGTAGGCGCGTCGCTCGCGGCAGACCTCATCCTCAAGCCAACGAAAATGACATTGGGCTTGAGTGCGTTGGCATTTTCTTTGAATGTGTTGTTCATCGGCGGTTCGGTGCTTGTCTTGGGCGCGTGGCGCAAACGACTCAATCTCGACAGCATTGGATTTATACCGCCGCGCCTTACGCAACCACTCGCGTTCGGCGCAATTATTCTTTCGCTCGGGATTCTTCCAGTACGCGCGCTCGCGGCGGGGCTCGTCCAACAAATTACCGGCGGGCAATTTGATTCATCGCAGATGCGGCTCGACATGATTGCGCCCGATGGCTTTACATGGCTCGGATTTTTTGTCACACTGCTCGGCGCGGGAATTCTTGCGCCCATTTCCGAAGAGCTCTTTTTTCGCGGTGCGCTCTTTACGTGGTTTCGAGCGCGTTTTAATTTTCCCCTCGCGATGTTGACGAGTTCCTTTTTGTTTGGACTCGCGCACATTGATACGGCAGCCGTGGTCGCGTCCAGTTTTGTCTTTGGACTGGTCGCGGCGTACATGTTCGAACGCCAGAAAACATTGTGGGTGCCGATTCTCATGCACATTACGTCGAATTCGTTTGCGGTGATTTTCATTTACGCCACGCTTGCAATCGCGCCCGACGTTTTTCGACAAGTGTGAAAAACCGTCATTGACTTTTTGCTATACGAGAGTAGAATTTTGGTGCGTTGCATTATTGGAAATTTCCATCGCGAGGTGCCCCTATGGCAGATGTAACGAATCCGCAAACCACTCCGACTCCTCCACTCCAACATGACTTGTTGACAAAGGTTTTGGTAATCCTCATTCTCGTCGTCCTCGCCATCATGCTCGTCGGCACAGGGCTGCAAGGTCTCAATACCATGCCTCACTATCTGCGCTGGTTTGTTGTCTTGGGCGCGATGGTCGCGTTGTTGATTATGGTTGGCTATCGTATCACCAACGGTGTATGGCTGGGCATTCTCGTAGATACGACGAATCACATGAGTTTGTCGCGTTTGCAAATTACGTTGTGGACATTGTTGACGTTGAGCGCCTATATGGTGATTGCTGTGCCGCGCATCGTCGGTGGTTTGGGTGACAATGCGCTGCAAATCACCTTTCCCGAACAATTGATTTTGGCAATGGGCATCAGCGCCGCGTCCTTTGCCGGTTCGTCGCTGATACAGAGCAACAAGAAAAAGAAGCAGCCGAATACGGAATTGTTGAATGCGACGATTGACAGCGCGAAAAAAGCATTGACCAAAGCCGAGACAGAACTCGCGGACGCAGAAAAAGAAAACACAGCGGCGCTGCAAGCTCTCGTGCTGGAACAAAGCAAAAATCTGGCGTTGCCCGAGGACACTGACCCCAAGATAAAAAAAGAGCGCGCCGACGCCGTCAAAGTTGCCAAAGAGGCACAGGAAAAGACAGCGGGAAAAGTGCTTCAGCTGCAAGAGGCGAAAAAGAAGGCGCAAGCGGATAAAGACAACGCGGAAAAACAAAAATTGGAAGCGAACGCCGCATCCGAAGGACTCTTGCACGTCAACGGAAAACCAACGGACGCGCATTGGGAAGATTTGTTTCGCGGAAACGAAGTGAGCAACTATTCGCTCGTGGACATGGGTAAAGTGCAAATGCTTTTCTTTACCGTCGTCATTGTTTTTACGTACGGACACGCGATCTTGACAATGCTCTATCAGCTGCCAATGATTATGGAACCAAGTGGCGTAAATTTCCCGCCGATTTCGCAAAGCATGGACACGCTATTGGGCATTTCACACGCCGCGTATCTGTCCAACAAAACAATTGACCACACCCCGACCGAGCCAAAAGTTGGCGGATAAACGAGGAGGAATTATGGAAGTACCAACATTTGAAAGTGGCACTGTTTCTTGGTATGACCCCGAAAATCAAAGCGGAATTATTACGCCCACCGGCGAATATGTTTCATTATTTTTCGGTCCCGAGAATGTGTTGATTGGCACGCCCGCCGTCGGCAAGTTTGCGCAATTTACACGCGTGGATACGGACCCGGCGCGCCCGATGGCAACGAACATTGTGTTGATGGAGGACGCCGCGCAAGGCGCGCCCATTAATGCTCAATACAAGTCCGAGATTAAATAAGCACAGGCAAGTCAAAGGTACACATCCACGAAAAAAAACTCTCTGTGTCAGCAGAGAGTTTTTTTTGTGGACGTGATGCGTCGCACCTCTACGAGTTCGAGTCCCAAATTTCGCAGCTTGTTCAAGATTCCGTACAGCGCCGCTTGGTCGCGCACGCGTCCGCGCAAGACCGTTTCATTTTCCGCGTGCGCGATTTTCATGTCCTCAAACCATTCCCCCCAACCCTCGTCGAGCCGCCCGCGCACGCGGATTTGATAACACACGTTCATTTCTAATTCCAGAGACCCGTTTCGGGAGCAACCACTTGACGAGACAAATGTCTTGCGCCAAAGACGAAAATTACGATAACGACAGCGAGCCACAACAGCGCGACCGTACCATAAAACGGCGCCGCCGAATTGTCCGACAATAAATTTGCCCACGTGTTTTGCGAAGCGTGCGCGAGCGTGACCAGCAACAGACTGCCGCGCGTATTGTTAAAGAGCCATGTGTACAGAATCGCCAACGCAAAGGTGAACACGCTGAACGTGACGATGCCGACAGTTTGATAAAACACCGCGTCTTTGTCGAAAAACGATGGCAGGTGCAACAGCATTTCGGGAATGGCAATCAAGACACTGGCAACGAGCGCACTATGGCGCATTTGCAAACGCGGCAGCATAAAGCCGCGCCATGCTACTTCTTCGGTATTGACCAAAAACCCGAACCCCACCGTGATGAAAAACACAAGCACCGCCGTCGGTAATGGCACATTCGCAACCGGAATTTTGGGCATGGTGCCGCCGAACAAAACATACAATCCGATACCGCCCAGAATGGCGGCGGCAATTCCAAACAGTGCAACCGCGTACCATTGCACGCCGACGCGCACAATCAAAAAGCGTTTGAGGAGCGCAACAATTCCTTTACGCCCTTCTGTAATGCCCGTAACCACAATCGCCGCAATTGCGGGCGCCCAGCCGATGACAAAACCAAGCACTTGCGGTACTTGAAAGGGAATCAGTCCTTGCGAGCTCAACGCCGCCGGAATCCAAACACTCCACGCGAGCGCGAACATGATGACCAGTACGGCGGCGATTGGATGACGCGCAATCACATTGGACGCATGTGCGTTCGATGCAGCGGGAGAAGCATTGGATAATGTTACCGAATTCATTTTATTTTCCTCTTTATGTTTGCGGGCAAGGCAGTCCGTTCTTGACAACAACTGCCTTGCCACGCGCTTTATTTTCCATTTGTTATGGGGTCAACGGTCACAATACTGGCAAGGTCGGGTGTGCGTGAAAGATATTTCGCGCCATAGCGCACGACGACCACAATCGCAACCACGCTGAAAACAATTGCCCACATCGTCCACCCGAAACCATCGCCCTTGGGAATCGGCACAATGTCGGTCCACGTATTCGCCGCCGCGTGCAAGAACATCACCACGAGCACACTGCCGCGCGTGTTGTTAAAGACCCAATTGAACACAATCACTCCGGCGATGGACAAAAGCATGAACGAAAAAAACGGCGAACTTGCTTGCGTAGAACTCGGCGCAAAGAACAGCGGAATATGAAACAATCCTTCTACCACGCCGAGCAGCAACGCTGTCGTCAAAGCGCTGTGTGTTGCTTGCAAGCGCGTTGTCGCAAACCCGCGCCACGCAATGTCTTCCCAATTGAACACGAGATAAATTCCCAGCTGCACCAACACTCCCACCAAAAGCATTGGCGAAAAATCGGGAAGTTGCGGCAGCGGCGCACCAAACAACGTGCTGCTATAGAGCGCGGTCAGATAAATCGCGCCGGTCCCAAAGAGCGCAAACAGATACCAGAGAATCGAAACGCGTCCGCGCACGACTCGGCGCAAGAGGTCAAAAACGCCGGCGCGTCCGCTTGCCATGCCTGCCACCAACAAGGCAGCGATGCCCGGCATCGGACCTTGCAGAAACAAAAAGATTTCCGGAACGTGAACGGGAAATTGTCCGCGCGCATCCAACACAAGTGGAATTTGAATCATCCACGTCAGCGCGAACGCCAAAACAAAAAAGACCGCCACGGCGTGCCGTTGCATGAACGTGCGCGTTGCGCCGGAGTTTGAAATGGAACGAACGGGAAAAGTTGCGGTACTCATTGTCGTCTCCTTTTGGAATTTCAATTCTTGAGACGACTATACGAGGAATGAGGTTGGAATGTCATCCAACTTTGGTTGGAACGACAGTTGGAAGAATCACGCGGAATTCAGATGAGGTGTAATTCATGTGCGCGGCGAATCGCTTGCGCGCGGCTGGTCACACCGAGTTTGGAATAAATGGTATTCGTATGTGCTTTGACTGTCGAGACCGCGACGACGAGCGCATCGGCAATTTCTTGATTCGATGCGCCATTCACCACGTGTTGCAACACTTCCAATTCGCGCGGGGAAAGCGAATCCATCGCGGAATGGGTGCGCGGCGTTTCCGTTCGCATACACAGCGCGAGCAATTTCTTTGCATACGCCAATTCACGCGCGCGTTTGGGCATGTGTGCGGTTGCGGCTTGTGTGACATATTCTTGTAACACCCCGCGAATCGGTTCGCCCAAATCAACAATCGCACGGAGCAGACGCGTCGGCTCGCCCAGTACAAGAATCTGTTGCAAGACCGCCATCGCTTCGGCGCGCCGTCCCTGCTGATACAACGCCGCTGCGCGCAACGCTCCACTTTCCATCGCGACCACAGTCCGTCCCGCTTTCGCTGCCGCGCGCGTCAATGGCACGCTCATTTTGGCAACCATGACGAATTCGCCCAGTGCAAGCAACACGCGCGCGGCGACAACCGCTTCAAATTCTGCGTACCGTCCCGGTTGAATTTTTTGGCGCGCGATTTTTTCTGCCCACACGCGTTCGCGCATCGGCTCATCTTGCACCAACGCCGCCCACGCGCGAAAACCATTCGTGGGAAACGCACCGAGCCGCGTTTCCGGTACATTCAGCCATTCTTGAACTTGGTGCGCGTACGATTGCATCTCGGTAATTTTGCCTTGTGCGCGTTTCACCAACGCGAGACACAAGCCCGCTTCAATCAGCATCTTGAATTCTTGACGCGGCGCAGCACTGTTGATTCCAAGAACGAGATATTTTTCCGCGCGTTCCAATTCATTCCATTCATACAAGATTTCACCCAAGCCGACGTACGGCGCGCCCGACCCCGCCTCTGCCGAAAGGTACGGGGACAATTCTGCAATCACGCGTTCATACAATGCCGCGCCCTCGTCAAAGCGACCTTGCATTCCGCGCAGCGTTGCCAAATGTCGCATCGCCACTAACCGCGTGTAATGGATATTGGTACGCTCCCCCAATGCGATCACTTGAGCAAACGCGTCGCTTGCGTTATTGACGTCGCCATCCATCTCGAACGCGTTCGCCAATGCCATCAGCGCGTTGAGCCGCCACACAAAATCGCTTTTCGGCAAATCCTTGAGTGCACGTTGCGCCGCGACGCGCGCGGCTTGCGTCTCCCCAAAACGCCCGTTGTCAGAAGCGCGCACGGCGGTTAACATGCCGCGCAAAACGCGTCGCTGCCGCGCAGGAAACTGCTTTATTTTTCTTTCGGCAACATTAAGCAACGCGCGCATGGTTGGACGCGCGTAATCTCCTGTGAGATAGAGGAACCACGCGTAGGAAATCAAGAGGCGCGGTTGTTGTTCCACGAACGCGTGCGGCAGTTGCGCGAACCAGCGCTTGAGCGTCGCAAATTGTCCCTGCGTCCAGTACCGGTCAAACTCTTGTTCGAGCAGACGCGCGGCAAATTCAAAATCATCGGCGGCGAGCGCATATCCAATCGCGTCGGTTGGTTCGTTCTGCGCTGCGTGCCATTCTGCCGCGCGCCGATAAATTTCCACCACGCGTTCACGCGCTTGTTGCCGCAGCCGATGCCGCAAAAATTCTGCAAACAAATGATGGTAGCGATACCACTGCCGAGCCGGGTCCAACGGAATCAAAAATAAATTGTGCGCTTCGAGCCATTGCAATTGCGCCTGCGCGTCGTGTCTGCCCGTGACCGCGTTCGCCAGCGATGCGTTCATGCGTTCCAACAGCGCGGTTTCCAGCAAAAAGTTTTGCCGTGCCTCACTTTGCTGCACCAAAACTTGCTCGACCAAATAATCCAACACAAACCGATGACTGCCGCTGAACGCAGTCAAAAATTTTGCGCGGTCTTGCTGTTCGCGCAATGACAACGCCGCAAGTTGCAAGCCCGCAATCCAACCTTCCGCGCGCGCATCGAGCGTGTGAATGTCCGCGCGCGCCAAATTCAACTTGTTCGCCTCATTGAAAAACGCGAGCGTTTCATCAAACGTGAAACGCAAATCCAAGACGCGGATTTCGTTCAGGCGTCCGCGTGCGCGCAAACCCGCCAAAGGAAACGCCGGGTCGGCGCGCGTCGCAAAAATCAAATGCAAATTCGTCGGACAATGCTCCACCAAAAAGGCAAGCAATTCATTCAAGCCCGCCGATTCCAACAAATGCGTATCGTCCATCACCAACACAAATGGTTCAGGATAATCGGCGAAAGCGTTGAGCAAATGCGTGAGCATTGCTTGCGGCGCGTGCGGTGGTGTGAGGTCCATCCGCGCGCCCGCGCGCCGTGCATCAATGTTTGCAAACGCTGCCCACAAGTACGCCAAAAAACGCGCGGCATCATCATCGCTCGCGTCGAGGGAAAGCCACGCCGCGCGCAGTGGTTTCAATTGCGCGCACCACGCGGCGACGGCGGTTGTCTTGCCAAAACCGGCGGGCGCGGAAAGGAGGGTGAGCGGTGTATGGAGACCGTCATTCAAACGCGTAACGAGACGCGGGCGCGGCACATAGCCCGCCGGCACAAAAGGCAATCGCAATTTGGTCTGGAGAAGCGGAATCGAATCCGGGTAAAGCAAAGAGTGGCGTGGCATCGGGCGAAATTATAAGCTATTTGACGCAGACGCGCGCCTCACGTACACTTGCCTGCCGTGAATTACTCGTCCACGTTTTTCACTGCGCTTTTTACTATCGTCATTCCCATCATGCTCGTCGCGGCGATTGCGTTCGGTTTGGGCAAAGCGCGCATCGTCACGGAACAACGTCCGCTCGCGCGCTTGTCGCTTTATTTTTTTAGTCCCGCGCTCGCGTTTCAATCGTTGTCACGTTCGACGGTGAACGCGGCGGATTTTTTTTCGATTGCGTTGTTTGCGTTTTTGATGGTGGTGATTGTTGGCGCGCTGGCGTTTAGCATCGCGCGCCTTTTCAAATTTGACCGTTTGCTCACCAGCGCGTTTTTGATAAGCATCCTTTTTGTGAACGCGGGCAATTACGGTGTCCCATTCAATCAATTCGCGTTCGGGACGGATGGCGTCGCGCGCGCGGCAATTTATTTCACCGCGAACTCGGTGATGGCAAATACGCTCGCAGTGTACATTGCCTCATCGGGACATTCCGATATGCGGAAATCGCTTGCAGCCGTTTTGCGAATGCCGGTGGTGTATGCCGCGTTTTTCGGATTGCTTTTCAATGTAATGCACTGGACACTGCCGGAACCGCTTGCGCGCGCGTTGGAACTCGCGGCAGGCGCGGCATTGCCCGTGATGCTTGTGAATCTCGGACTCGAATTGGCGCGCGCGAAATTGAGCGATTACGAATGGCGCGTTTTTTTGGCAACGGGCATTAAATTGTTGGTGACGCCGCTGATTGCGCTCGCGCTCGCCTCCGTGTTGGGAATGCAGGGACTCACGCGTTCCGTTTCGGTGATTGAAGCATCTATGCCAACGGCGGTGATGGCGTCGCTCATTGCCACCGAATTTCAAGCGCGTTCGGATTTTGTAACGAGCGTGGTGTTTCTTTCAACGTTGGGCAGTACCATCACGTTGACGCTCTTGTTGTTGTTTCTCGGCTACGCGCCCACATAACAAGAAATGGAAATTTTTCTCGTTCTCATCGTCGTCGTCGCCATTCTCGTCGCGTTTTTTTTGCGCAGCACCGGACGCGCGGAGCAAGCACAAACGGGGCTCCCGATTGACGCGCGCGTGGTGTATTCCGATACGGGCGCGTGGACCCGCGTCGAGAAACCATTGTTTTCGCGGCGCTATCGGCTCACGGGCAAACCCGATTACATTGTCCAAGATGAAACGGGCGCGATGATTCCCGTTGAAGTGAAACCAAACCGAACCGCGCGAAAACCGCGTCACTCGGACACGATGCAGTTGATGGCGTATGGAATTTTGGTCGAGGAAAAATTTGGCAGGCGACCCGAGTACGGACTATTGAAATATCGCGACGAGGTTTTTCAAATCGCGTTCACGGAAGAATTGCGCGCGGAATTTTTTGCAATTCTCCAAGCGATGCGCGCCGCGCGCCACACGAAAAATGTCGCGCGCAGTCACGATGACCCGATCAAGTGTAGGTATTGTGGGTATCGTGAAGAGTGTGAGGAACGGTTGGTGTAACGGCCTCGAGATGAGCCGCCCGGCCAGCCGAAGACTAGTATCGCGCCAAAGCCAAACACTCGGCTGGCCGGGTCGGCTCCATCGAGTTGTTAGGCAGACCGGGCATATGCATTCTTATCAGAATTGCCCGGAAGTGCACGGGCTTGAGGTTGGCTATCTTAGACTCTGCCAGCCAAGGATGATGAGAACTGTGCGGAGAAGGGCAAAGAGCCATCCGAATGGCAGCGAGAATCCCCACCAGAAAAGTGCGCCAGGGAGGAGGAGCACCAGAGCGAGGATAGCCCCCGACTCGTGCCCGCCCCAAAGCAGGTAGCCGGCGAGCACTTCAAGGATGCAAACGATGAGAAAGGCGGCCAACAAGGGGACGGTGGTTTGGAGTCCGACCCTCTCGAATGGCCCTCTTCCGTACGCGGGGAACCCCATGACGTAGGGAATGTCCCGGCCGGTGAGTAGATTGCGTATCGCTGGAATGCAGAAGATACCGAAGCCGATCCCGGATATCCAGAGGAGAACGGCTGCGAGTCGAAGTTGAAGCGGGACAATCACTTGCGCTTTGTCTCCTTTGCCGCTAGCAGCTAGCGGGCCGGACTTGCATTCGGTCTGCCTAACGGTTTGCGTTAGCCGTGTGTGGGTGGGATGAGATTCTATTCGAGAGCAGAAAAAACTCGAAGCCAGAAAACTATTGAAAAAAGCCGCAGAGTCCCACACGTCGGCTGCACGCTTTGTTGGGCTGTTCGATTTTTACCATAGCCTTCGCCTATCCACGTGAATTATTGTTGGTTCAATTCCTGTGGCTAAGATAAGTAACAATAATACTGACTTTTGAATAGTTCCGTCAGGACTTGTGCCATCTTCCTCAATGCTGGTTAACCAAAACCTTCCATCGCAATTACATTTGTATTCATCTTCGTTTTCTAATGCGAATTTTTGTCCACAATCCCAGCACCATACATGAAACTCATGACATCTATCACATTTTCCAACAGCCATAACTGATAATGGAGAGTTGCCGATGGCTAATCCATAGGGGCTATCATAAAGCACTAAACCACGCTTATCACCGTCTTTTTTTAATGAACAACTTCCAACACATGCGTCCCAAGAGTTTAAGTCAAATGCTTCTACTTCCTCCAAAGGCAGAAGTTTTATTGTTATTGCATCTTGAGCGCGTTTTTTGGCGGCTTTAGTGAAGCCATTTGGACAAACCAAGACTCCGTGTTGTGCCTGACAATCACGCATCATTCCTTCAAAAGATTCAACATCTTTAACATCTACTTTTCTCTTGTAACGCTTTGCGTCAACAATTATTCGTCTGCTTATGTCGTCATCCCACTTTGCATCAATCAACACGTCTATTTGTCGTTGAGTCCCGCTAATTGCGCCAACAATTTTTGCATTTGGAATGACCGTGATTTCGTCACTAGCGTGCTCAGCCATTAAATGAGCGACAAACCTTTCGTAAACTCTCCAGTCAGTCATTATTTTCTCTTTTGTTAATCCTACAAAGAACAGCCCAACTATGGATTATACCGCAATCCTGCCGCATAATTCCCAACAGCAAAAGCAGCATTCTGGCAGTATAACTCACCCCCAAAGAGATTTGGACTGCATTTCCGTGCGGTATAGCCGCCAAACGTCGAAAAAAAGACCGCACATCCGGTCAACTTCCCCCAAACACCGGAATCCGCGCTCCCGTAATCGCCCCGCCTTCATCCGAACACAAAAACAATAACGTCGCGGCAACATCTTCGGGACTCACCACGCGGATTTTTTTGCCCGACGCTTTTTCGCGCTCTGCACTCGCGTCCAGCGCGCGAATCAGCACCACATTCGCTGTGACGCCTTTGTCCTTTACCTCTTGAGCCACCGCGAGCGTCAGCGCTTCCAATGCCGCTTTCGCCGCGACGTATGCTGCCGCGTTGGGGGGGGGTGATTGCGTTGTGCCGGACGAGATGGTGAGAATGCGTCCCCATTCATTCGCGGTAAGCAATGGTAGAAATGCGCGCACTGCATAAACTGCCGAGCGTAAATTCACCCCCAACATTTCGTCCCATAGTTCGTCATTCGAGTCGCGCAACGTGCCGCCGCGAAAACTTCCGACGAGATGAAGCAGCACATCGGCGCGTTGATATTTCGCGCGCACTGTGTTGGCAAGTTCGTTCAGATCAGTTTGGTGCTGTGGGTCGGCAACAACCGTCATCACGCGCGATTCACGATAACCTAAACTCGTTTGCAGCGTGTCAAGCGCGGATTGTTGAGTGCCGACGAGGACGAGCCGCGCGCCCGCGTGTGCAAACGCGCGCGCGACGGCAGGTCCGAGTTGTCCCGTCGCGCCAATGATGACGGCAACGCGATTGGTGAGTGGCATGGCGTATCAAAAATTTGACGCGACCAACGCGTCGAGCAATTCGAGCGCGCGATGGTAATTGCGGTCGCGGCGCGGCGCATCCAATTCGGAGGCAATCACACTGCTCTCGCTCGGAATGGCGAGGCGCAAGCATCGTTCACTAAAACGATTGAGCGTGAGTTCGCGTACGTCCACAAAGCCGCCGACTGCGCGCATCCCTTGAAACACAGCTTCGGGCAAATCGTCACTCGTTTCAATTCGAACGCCGCTGAGTTCGCCCGGCAGACAGTCCTCTTGTTCACGCACCATAATCGTCACTTGAATTTCGCCCGCGCTTTCACTACCGGCGCGCGTGTGTTGAAAACGCGCGGTGCGTTGGGTTTCTTGGCGCTGATACGAACCCGGCACTACGTTCCAACCGAGTGAACTTGCCAGCCACGCCATCAACAACACTGCTGCGCTTTGATTGCCATTCAGTCCGACGGAAAATTCAATTTGAACGTGTGTAATGGTATTCAAATACGCCAAGTTTGCGGGGTCATCAAAAAATTGCGCGATCACTTCGCGCCACGGACGAATGCGCTGCCAATTCACATCGCCGAATGAAACATCCGGGTAATCGAGCCGCAGCCGCGCAATCGTATTGTTGATGCGTTCCGCGCGTGCCGTGAAATGTGACGAGTCAAACAGAATTTGGTCACACTCGCCGACCAACGCGCGAAACAACACATCATCCAAATCGGGCTGCCCGCGCCAATACAAAACGAACGGCAAGCCGCTCACGCGCAACGCCAAAATCGCGCTGGGCAATGATTCATATTGAGCACCACGCGGATAAAACGCGATTTCCTCGCCAATGAGACGCGGTGGATTGCCGGTGCTTGTGGTGTACGTGGAGACACGCGTTTCGAGCCACGCTTCCGCATCAGCGTCATGTTCGGCAATAAGAATTACGCGCGCGGGATTTGATTCCACAATTTTTGCAATCAGCGGTTCAAGCGCGATAGGGTCTTCATTTTTGTCGCACAAGACAACCAAAGTCAATGTACACGCGCGCAACACTGCGGAGGGCGAGGCATTCGCGGACTGTCCCTGTTTTCGCAGCGCGCTCAATTCGTCTTCCACTGTTTTGAGTGAAACCACGCGCGGTGCGGGGTGGAGAATGTCGGTTATCATTTCAAATTTCCGATTTTGTATTGCAGATGGAGACCGCTTTTGAAATCTGCAATCTGCAATCTGCCATGCCTACAGTCTGCGCCATTTGCGCGCGTCGTGTTGGATAAATTCGTCTGCCGCTTTCGGTCCCCACGTACCTGCCGCGTAATTTGGAAATGGGGGGGGGGGAATTTGTTTCCACGCTTCGAGAATCGGCGAAATGACCGCCCACTGCGCTTCGACTTCATCATAGCGCGTAAAGAGCATCGGGTCGCCGAGCATCGCATCAAGGAGCAAACGTTCGTACGCTTCGGGCGCGGCTTCGCCAAACGAACTCGTGTACCGAAAATCCATATTGACGGGACGAATGCGATTGTCTTGTCCGGGAATTTTGCTTTCAAATTTCAAGGTGATGCCTTCGTCGGGCTGAATGTTGAATACGAGGGAATTTGGTTCCATCTGATTCACGCCATCTTTGCCAAACAACATCAACGGCGGCAAATTAAATTCAATCGCGATTTCGGTGAGACGTTTCGGCAGATGTTTGCCGGTGCGTAAATAAAACGGCACGCCCGCCCACCGCCAATTGTCAATGTACAATTTCATTGCGACGTACGTTTCGGTCACCGATTCGGGATTGACTTCGGGTTCGGTACGATAACCCGCAACTTTTAGTCCGCCAATCGCGCCTTCGCCGTACTGCCCGCGCACCGTGCGCTCGCGGATTTCTTGAAAACTTTGTGGACGAATTGCGCGCAGCACTTGGGCTTTTTCGTTTCGTACATCGTTCGGCGTAAATTCCGCGGGCGGCTCCATTGTCGTCACGGCGAGCAATTGCAGCGCGTGATTTTGAATGATGTCGCGCAGCGCGCCTGAATTGTCGTAATACTCGCCGCGCTGTTCGACACCGACCGTTTCGGCAACCGTAATTTGTACATTGTTGATGTACGTGCGATTCCAAATCGGTTCGAGAATCCCATTCGCAAAACGAAAGACAAAAATGTTTTGCACCGCTTCTTTGCCGAGATAATGGTCAATGCGATAAATTTGCGATTCGTCAAAAACTTGATGCAGCATGTGATTCAATTCCACAGCCGTCTGCAAATCGCGCCCAAACGGTTTTTCGAGAATGATGCGCGTGTAGCCCGCGCTGTGATTCAAGCCGGATTGTCCGAGCAAATCAATTATCTGCGGCATCAATTCGGGCGGCACGGCAAGATAAAACAAACGATTGCCCGCGCTGCCGCGTTCTGCATCCATGCGTTCCAATTCACTCTTGAGCCGCTTGTACCCTTCCACGTCGTCGAGATTCGATTGCACGTAAAAAATATTTTGCGAAAACGAGTCCCACACCTGCTCTTGGATTTTTTGCCGCGAAAATTCCGTCACCGCCTTTTTGTATTCGTCGCGAATGTCCGCGTCGGTGCGCGGTTTGCGCGCAAAGCCGACAATGTTGTACACGGGCGGCAAATAATTGTCGTCTGCCAAATTGTATAACGCCGGCACGAGTTTGCGCCGCGCCAAATCGCCTGTCGCGCCAAAGATGACGATGGACGTTGGTTCCGGCGCGCGCGCGACGCGCATGCCTTCGCGCAATGGATTCATTACGGTTCGAGTTTCGAGCATAAACATTATCCTCCGTTAATCCACAAATATCGCGCAATCGAATAATCCACATCGCGAAAACCCAAGCGTTCGTACACGGGATGTCCCATTTCGGTAGAAAAAAGTACGCCGTACTTGAATCCCATCTCGCGCGCGTCGAGCAATGGTTTCAGCGTAATCATTGCGCCTATGCCCTGCCCACGCGCAGAAGGAATCGTGCCGACGCCGTACACACTCGCGACGCCGGCGCCATTGAACAAGATATTTGTGGCAACGGGCTTGTCATTCAGATAACCGAGATACAATTGCCACGGTGCATTTTCTGCGCCGAGGCACGTGGTGGCATCGTACCATGCGTTACCTGCCCACGCGGGAATTTCAAATGCTTCAACGAAGGTATTCGCCCAATCGCGAATTTGTGAATCACTGAACGCGCGTTCGACACGAAAATTTTCGTGCGTTTTGATATTTTCGTTCAACCCGTTCAACTCGACTGCCATGCCCGGGTCCCCCGCGATATTTTCTTGAAAACCGCGCATCAACAAACGTTCGCGCAAATCGGCAGGCGTCGAGCGTGAGGTTTTCCACCAAAAGACAAAAGGCGCGCCGCGCTGTTTGTACCACGCGAGCGTTTCATCAATGATGGCATCCGCGTTTTCGGTAGCGAGTCGCGTTGCCCACACGCCTTTAAACATTGGATTCGACGGAAACGCATGATGATATTTCACCGCGTCCGTTTCCACGATTTCACTGTCGGGCAAAATCATCATGGCGCGAAAAAGTTCATTGAGATTTTCTTCGACGGCGATGCCGAGTTGTTGCGTTGTCGCGTGAGTAAGAATTTCGTTCGACATGGAGACCGAAATTGGAGATTGAGAATTTTGCGCGTTACTCGAGAATTTTCCAGAAAGAATCCTTGCGCGTAATTTTGCCGTCGGCGAACTCGAGCAAATCAACTCCCCGCACGTTTAACTTTTTCCCGGATACCGCTGTGCCGGTGAGAGTCCATTCCGAGACTCCGAAATTTTCACACACCCAATGTTGGTCTTGTCCATAATGAACGTCCGGTATGCCTTCAAAGCGTTTTGCCAAACCGGCGCGGACATCGTCCTTGCCAACATATCGGTCACCGCGCGGGGCGGAACCACGCGGCATGTAAAACACACAGTCGTCCGCGAAATATTCCATGATGGCATCTAAATCATGTCGGTTAAACGCTTCGAGAAATCCCTTTAACACTTTGTCGGTCACAAGCTCGGACATTGATTGACCTCCATATGCGATACGCGATTTATCATTACGCAGAATACCTAAACAAGGGCTACGCGAAAAAACAAAACCGTCATGCGCTCTTTACTTCATGCCCGCCAAACTCGTTGCGTAATGCTGCCAACACTTGCGCGCCGAATGAATTTTCTTGGCGCGAGACGAAACGTTGGATGAGAGAAAGCGTAATCACCGGCGCGGGAACATCTTCTGCCATCGCCGCTTCGACTGTCCAACGTCCTTCGCCCGAATCGGCGACGTATCCTTTGATGGCTTCCAAATCGTTGCCGTGTTTTGAAAACGCGTTGACCGCGAGGTCGAGCAGCCACGAACGCACCACACTGCCCGCTTGCCACACTTGCGACACCTTGAGCAAGTCAGGGCTGTATTCCGATTTTTTCAAAATCTCATAGCCCTCGCCATACGCTTGCATCATGCCGTACTCGATGCCGTTGTGTACCATTTTTACAAAATGTCCCGCGCCGTGCGTGCCCATCAAACCGTAATTCCCCGTCGGCGGCGCAAGCGTTTTGAAAATCGGTTCGCAGAATTTGAACGTCTCTTCATCTCCGCCAATCATTTGTGAATACCCTTCGGTGATGCCCCAAATGCCGCCGCTCACACCAACGTCCATATATTTCAATCCCATTGCGGCGAGTTTCGGCGCGCGGCGTTTGTCGTCCGTCCAACGCGAATTCGCGCCGTCAATGACAATATCGCCCGGCAACAACAACGGCGCGATTTGGTCAATCGCATCGTCCGTCGTTTGTCCTGCAGGTAACATGAACCAACAGACGCGCGGAGATTGTTTCAACATGCCGGGCAAATCCGCGAGAACGTTCGTCCCTTCCATACCGAGCGCGATATGTTCATCCACTTTGCCTTTACTGCGATTCCACACGACAACGCGATGTCCGCCTTTCTGTAAGCGCACCGCCATATTGCCGCCCATGCGTCCGAGACCGAGAATTGCAAGTTCCATAAACGACTCCTTTGGAGATTAGAGATTGGAGATTGGGTGATTAGGTGATTCGGTGATTAGGTCATTGTGCATTGTGCATTGTGCATTATGCATTCCGCATTGCTTCGCGTTTCTTTTCAATCCCCGCAAGCAGTTGATTGAACGCTTCATCAAATTTCACGACGCCTTCATCCAATACTTGATTGGTAACTGCATCGAGCGAGAATCCTGCCGCTTCAAAACGTTTCACGATTGCGTGCGCGGCGGAATAATCCGCGTCAACGGTGCGCGCGACAATGCCGTGCGCAGCGAATGCTTTGATAGTTTCGAGCGGCAGTGTGTTGATGGTATGCGGACCGATGAGTGTTTCGACGTACATCACATCGCGGTATGAAGGATTTTTTGTCGAAGTGGATGCCCACAACGGACGCTGCACACGTGCGCCTTTTGCCTGCAGCGCAAGCCAGCGTTCGCCGGAAAAAATTTGTTCGAAATGCTCGTATGCGATTTGTGCGTTCGCAATCGCGAGTTTGCCTTGTAAATCTTGCAATTCCTCATAACGCTGCGGGTTGAGTTCACGCGCACTTGCATCACCCAATAGTTTATCCGCGAGCGTATCAATACGGCTCACGAAAAAACTTGCGACAGAAGCAACGCGGTCAACGGGCTTGCCCTCCGCCGCGCGCTTTTCCAACGCGCGAATGTACGCCCACGCCACCTCTTCGTACGCCTGCACCGCAAACAACAACGTAATGTTGATATTCAAGCCATCGTACAACGATTGCTCAATCGCAGGCACGCCCTCTTTTGTCCCCGGAATTTTCACCATCAAGTTCGGACGGTTCACCGTCTCCCACAAGCGTTTCGCTTCGGCAATGGTGCCTTGCGTGTCGTGCGCGAGACGCGGCGAAACTTCGATGCTGACAAATCCATCGCCGCCGTTCGATTCGTCGTACACCGAACGAAACACATCGCACGCGGCGCGCACATCATCCGTCGCGAGCGCTTCATAAATCGTGAGCGTGTCCTTGCCCTGCGCGGCGAGCGCGCGAATGTCGTCATCATAATCCGTACTGCCGACAATCGCTTTTTCAAAAATGCTGGGGTTCGATGTTTCGCCGCGTAGCGCCATTGTCTCGATGAGATTTTTTAATTCACCCGATTCAATTTGCTTGCGTTGAATGCTGTCGAGCCAAACCGATTGACCTTGCTTGAGTAATTCGTAAAGGGGATTATTTCCATTTGTGGACATTTTGCCTCCAAGTAAAAAGTTCAAAGCTAAAAGCTAAAAGTGAATTCCCAGACAATTTTTTGCTTTTAGCTTTTTACTTTTAGCTTTTCACATTTCGCTTTCCAACATCAGATGATACAACGAATTTTGTCTTTCGCGCGCGCGTTGATAAATTTCATTGTGCGTGGGATTTGGCGCAAAGGTCTCGCCAAATGACGCGGGCAATGTTTCCAACGACGGGATGACACCAAGCGAACGCAGTGCCAATAACGCCGCGCCGCGCGCTGATGCTTCTTCTTCTCCCGACGCGGTAACGGAAACGTTCAAAACATCCGCGAGAATTTGCAGCCACGCGCGCGAATGCAAAAGCGCACCGCCGCTCGCAACAATTTCGCGCGCGTGTGGAATCGCCGGACGCAGCAAATCGTAAATAGCGGCAAAACGGTACGCCACCGCCTCCATCGCAGCGCGCCATATTTCCAATGGCGCAGTGTTGAGATTCCAACCGGTCAACGTCGCGCGCGCGTCGCCATGATACCCCGGGCTGCGTTCACCTGCGAAAAACGGCAGCATCGTCAAACCGTGCGCGTCGGGTTTCATGATTTCCAAATCGGCTTGAAATTGCTCGCGGTCTGAATCAGAAAAGATTCGCCCAAAATAATGCAAGATGCTTCCGCCATCGGTGAGCGAACCGCCGACGAGCCCGGCGCGTTCGTCCACACGATACATCCACAAACCGCGCGGCAGTGTTTGCAAACCCTTCTGCGCGTCCATCACGACACGCAGCGCGCCACTCGTGCCAATCGTGACTGCCACGCGCGTTTCGTCCACACAACCGCTGCCCACATTCGCCACCGCGCCATCGCCGAGCGCGGGATACCAAGGAATGTTGGCGAGCATTTGCCAACGCGTTGCAAATTCCGAGCGCAATCCTTGAAACGATTCGTTGATGGAACAGAGCGGCGACAGCTGCGCGCGTTCGATTCCCGCAATGTGCAGCACTTGTTCATCCCAATCATTCGTCACGTGATTCAACATGCCCGTCCATGCGGCAAACGAATGGGAAACACCCGCGCGTCCAAAAATTTTCAATAAAAAATATTCATGCAAAGAAACGAACTGTGCCGTGCGCGAAAAAATTTCGGGTTGTGTTTCGCGCAGCCACAAAAAACGCGCGGGCAAATACGCGGTGTGCAGCGGACAACCCGTGCGCGCGTACATTGGCGACCAATCATACGCGATGCGCAATTGCTCCACCGCGTTTGTGTTGCGCGTATCGGCGTACAAGAACGCGGGCGTCAGCTGTTCGCCTTGCGCGTCGAGCGCAAGAACATTGCTCGCAAGCGACGATGCCGCAACGGCGGCAATTTCAATTTTGTTCTCAAGTTGTGAAACGATTTCGTCGAGAGCGTCGGCGAACGAGTCAAACATGGCGCGCGCATCGAGCGTCGAACCGCCATCGTCCGTCGTATCCGGTTGATACTTGCGCCGCGCGATGAGGTTTTCTACTTGGTGCGCGTTCGCATCATACACCATCGCGCGCAATGACGAAGTGCCAATGTCAATGACGAGGATAAACGGAGCGCGCGCGTTTGCAAGAGCAGTGACGGACATAAAAAAATCGCCCGCGCGCATTATTTCCATGAGGGGAAATGATACGTGCGGGCGAATTGATTACGCTTTCAACAATTCAGCGTGGTGCTTGCGAAACTTGTTCACCTTTGGCGCAACGACAAAGCGGCAGTACGGTTGGTTCGGATTATTTTTGAAATACTCTTGGTGATAATCTTCGGCTGCGTAAAATTCATCGAACGGCACAACTTGCGTGACGATGGGGTCAGCAAACGCGCGCGCTTCGGTTAATGCTTTGATGGTGTTTTGCGCGATGCGCTTTTGTTCGTCGTCGTGATAGAGAATCACGGAACGATATTGGTCGCCCACATCATTGCCTTGACGATTCAATGTCGTCGGGTCGTGGATGCCAAAGAAAATATCGAGAACATCTTGATACGAAATCACATTCGGGTCGAATTTCACTTGAACCACTTCGGCATGTCCCGTCGTGTGATTGCACACTTGTTGATAGGTTGGATTTTTGACGTGTCCGCCGGCGTACCCCGAAATCGCAGAGGTGACGCCTTTCATATCGTTGTAAATCGCTTCGATACACCAAAAACATCCGCCGCCTAACGTCGCCACTTGAGTGGTCTCGTTACTTGTATGACCATCATTCATTTTGGAAAATCCTTTCTGCATTGATTTGCATTATATCGTCTCGCAACAATGCAAAACGTTTCACGCGTATTATCCTTTGTTCAACAAAAGGAAAAGTAAAATCGCCACAATGATGACAAGCCCGATACTGACAATGCCCATCACAATAATCGGTCCCAGATTGGCTGTGGGCGCGGACGGAGTGAGGCGCGGCGACACGCCCGAAGCAAATTGCGTCGTCACAAATGTTGGCGCATTCTGTAACGCACCTTCTATCACATCCGGCACGCCATTTTTATTTTCATCCGCGAGCTTGCCCATCGCTTGTTCATATTTCGCGCGCGCTTCCGCAGGTAATTCATCCACGCTGTTGTACGCTTTGCCATCAAAAATAATTGTGCTCGTTTGCATCACCGTCGCGTTCGCCTTCAGCATGTTTCCCAAGAGGTCAGGCACACCATCTTGATTTTTGTCACCCAACAAATTCGACATGGATTCATATTGGGCGCGCACGTCGGGCGGCATGTCGTCAATGCTGTTGTAGGTTTTTCCGTTGATGGTGAAGGTGTTCATAAAGTCGGTTGGTCGGATAGATAGACAAGTATTTGTGGATTGTGCAATATGCATTCGGCATTATGCATTACGATTCCGCCACTTGCATTTCATCCAAATCAATTTCGTGGCAATGCCCACAACCGACGCGCGGTTCTTGTACATCTAAAAAGTGTTGGTCACAAAATCCTTCGACCTCGACTTTTTTCGATAAACCAAAAAGGGATTTTCCAACGCGTCCGTACAAGCGCAAATGTTTGCATTGGTTCGCCGCCAAAATCTCCGGCACCGGACAATTTTGGCACAAGGCGGGAAACCAGTTTTCGGATTCGGGGTTGTTGTCGAGCAAACGACATTCTTGCGTCGCGCGTCCGCGCGCGTAATCACCGTAAAAAAATTTACATTCTTTGTCGTACGGAGTCTTCATAATTGGACGAGTGACCAAAGACGAACGACGAACCCATTTTTGTCATTCGTCTTTCGTCCATCGTCATGTCCTCTGAACATTTCCAAAATCGCCAACCTTGACATACACCACCGCACTCGACCACACCTGCCCGATATACGGAACGTCGCCGACTTTGAATTGAAATTCATCGGACAGCGGAATGCCAAGATTATTTTGCAGCGCGAATTTCGCAAGCGCCGATTGGTCGTTGAGCGGGACACCAATTTTATTCGCGCCGGCGATGAGCGCGGCGCGCCGCGCGTCGCCGCCATTCAAGTCCGCCAACATTCTATCAAAGGGCGCGTTCGGTCCGGGACAATTGGGACGGTCAATGTTGTCGAAATCATTGTGCCCAATCAATGTATCACCGCGCGCATATTGCAAGCCCGTCTCGTCGCGAATCCACTGCAATAATTTCAGATTCGCCAAATACATTGGCTCAGTCCACGGCTCGCCAAAAAATCCTTCATGCTCAATCGAGATGGTGTAAAAATTTGGATTGACGGCGGGGATTAAACCTTTCCACGCGGGGGTGACTTGAACACCGCGCGGATTGCGCCAAATGCCATTGTCCCAGCGCAGTCCGTTGGCAAAGGCAGTGTCGTTGATGGAAACGTATTGTTCGATTTCACCCTTTTTACCAACAGTAAAATGTGAAGATGCTTTGCGCGCGGGATTGATGAACGTGGGAAAAAATGCAGTCAGCGGACCTTCGCCAATGTGCAGCACCACCGCTTTCACGCGCTGCCCATTGCGTCCCGTTTCAAAATTTCCCGAATTCGTTATCGGGCGTTGTATCGCAAACGGACAGAGACCGTCGGATGCCATAGTCTGGAAGAAGTCAGTAATCAGTATTCTGTCTAATGACCGACGACTGATTACCGACCTCTGATTATTATCTATTCCGTTCCGCGCGTACAAACAAGAATGTGCCGATGAGCATAAAGACGGCGAATGAAATACCCAACACCAACACATTCAACCACAAGGGAAAGAGAACGACAAAATCAAAATCGGCAGTGCCACTGTAAAACAGTCCGCGTGTAGTATCCACCGCGTATCGCAACGGCGACAAGAGGGAAACAATTTCCAACGGCAGCGGCAAATTGTTGATGGGAACAAAAACGCCGGCGGTGAAAAATTGCGGCAAGAATACAAACGGAAAAAGTTGGTCTGCCGCGCGCCGACTCGGCACCAAACCCAACACCATCATTCCAAACGCGCCGCCATACAAGGCTGCGACCAGACTCGTCAACATGAGCGCAACGATTTGAACCCCATTCATCGAGACGCCGAGAATCGCGCCAAACAAAATGATGCCGATACCTTGCGGCAAGGCAACCAATGTCTCGCCCAAAATTTTTCCAAAGACGATTGCATACCGCGAAATCGGCGAGACAAAAATTTCTTGGCTGAAATCATTTTGGCGGTCTTCGAGCAGCGAAATAATTCCAATCGCGGTAGATTGAAAAAGCGTTTGCGCGAGGACGCCTGTAAAGACAAACGCGAGGAAATTGTAACCACTCACCGCGCCGAATGTCGCCTGCATTCCGCCGCCGAGAAAGCCGATAAAGATAAGCGGAAAGAGAAAAGTCGAAAACAAACGCGCGCGGTCACGAATCAATTTCAAAAAATCGCGAAACGCAATCGCCAAAATCGCGTTCAGGTTCAATGCGATTTTGTTGGGACGCGACGGTGGGGTACTAGTTCGCGTTTGAGTTTGGGTTATCGTTGTCATGTTCAGAAATAATCGCCAGATACGCATCCTCCACTGACGGCGTGTGCAATTTCACAGTGGTCAACGGCGTATCAATCATTTTCAATACTTGGTGCGGCGTGTAATGGTTTTCGGAATTGCCGTTCAATTCAATCTTGAACAGCGGTGTTTCGGTGAAGGGGACATGGCGCGTGCGTAATTCCTGACGCAGCGCGTCACGGTTGTTTGCATCAATCAACAAATAATTTTCCACCAACCGCGCTTTCACTTGGTCGGGCGTGCCTTGGGCGACGACTTGACCATGATTCAAAATACAAATCGTGTCGGCGCGTTCGGCTTCTTCGAGATAATGCGTGGTGAGTAAAACCGTCGTCGCTTTTTCCGCGCGCACGCGCGACAGATACTCCCACAAGCTGCGGCGGCTCATCGGGTCGAGTCCCGTCGTCGGTTCATCCAAGAATAAAACGCGCGGGTGATGAATCAGCGAACGAATGATTTCGAGTTTGCGTTTCATCCCGCCTGAAAAGGTTTTGATGGGTTTGTGAATATCGTTTTGGATGCCTAGAATTTCCGCGAGCTCTTGCACTTGATTTTTGTACGTGCGCGGCATCAACCAATACGCGGGGCGAAACGGATACAACCCGTACATTGTCGCGTGCAAGCGCACATTTTCTTCGGCGGTGAGATTTTGGTCGAGCGAGGGATTTTGAAAAATGATGCCGACACTTTCGCGCACACCGTTCGGGTCGCGCACGAGGTCATGTCCGGCGATTTCGACTTGACCGGAAGTTGGCGCGAGCGTCGTGGTCAAAATCGAAATCGTCGTCGTCTTGCCTGCGCCATTCGGACCGAGCAGCACAAAAAATTCGCCGGGCGCAACATCAAACGAAATGCCGTCCACCGCGTTGGTCTGTGAATTTTTGTAACGTTTGATGAGATTGGAAACGTGAATGATAGAGTTCATATTTTTAACACACGAAACCCGATATTGCTCCCGCGCGAACCGGCGAGATACCGCGACCGATAGGCGCACAATGCTTCTTGGTACGGATTAAACCACGAGCCACCGCGCATCACGCGCGCGCCGCTGCTTTCCACCTCTTCGCGTCCGTCGTCCGCGCGATACGGATACACAAATTGGAGTTCCTGCCAATTACTGCCCCATTTAGATAGCGTCCACTCGAAAACATTACCCGCCATATCCCACACGCCGAATGGACTCACGCCTGCGGGAAAATGCGAAACGGGCGTTGTACCGCCGAATCCTGCTTCGGCGGTGTTTGCGCGTCCGCGTTCAAATTTTTCGCCCCAGGGGAAATTTCGCGGATTGTTTTCACCGCGCGCCGCATATTCCCATTCCGCTTCACTCGGCAAACGGAATGTTACCTGTTTCCCCGTTTCCTTGTTTCCCGCTTTTACTTGCTCGGTCCTCCAATTGCAAAACGCGACGGCTTCGTACCACGAAACGCCGACGACCGGAAGGCGTGCTTGATTCAAACGCGGTTCGTGCCAAAAGCCCGGCACGGCTTCTTGTCCAATGCGCCCGCGCATCCATTTCCAGCCCATCCTCGTCCAATACGTTTCTATTTCGTACCCGCGCGCAGAAATAAATTCCGCGTATTCGGAATTTGTCACCGGATATTTTCCCAGCGCAAACGCGCGCAGTTCAATTTTGTGCTGCGGCGACGCGTCGCGCAAACGCTTGTCGCCCATCAACAATGTGCCGCGCGGAATTTCGACAAATTCCACCGTTATTATTCCTCATCACGTCTATCGTAATTTGCAAAGCGGTCCATCAACCACAAAGGCACAGTCAAAACCAGCGCGCCGCCGAACGCGCCGATGAGCAGTGGCAACAACGGAATGTCAGCAATGGGCAAGAGCGCGAGAAATTGTAACGCACTCAACGACTGTGTTGCACCATATCCGAGCCACGCACTCAACGCGGCAACGAGCCACGTTGCCAGCCACATTACCATTTCAAACGGCAGTGCGCGTTTTTGTCGCGGTATCACAACAATGATTATCACTGCCGCGACAACCGCGACCGCAGCGAGAACGAGCCACTGAAGAGAGGTCACCTATACCCCATACCATAGAGCGAATAAAATCACAAACAGCCCAAAGAGGAGCGCGGCTAAAGGCAGCCCCACGCGAACATAATCGTTGAACTTGTAACCGCCCGGACCCATCACGAGCAAATTGACCGGATGACCGAGCGGTGTGATGAATGCCATCGAACTCGCCAACGCCACGCCTGCAACAAACGCAATCGGATTGCTGCCCAAACCTTGCGCGGTCGTGAATGCAATCGGCGCGAGAATCGTTATCGTCGCTTGTCCTGTCATGACTTGCGTTAAACCAATTGTCACCAACATCAACAGGAGTAAAACAACAAACGGACCCGACGCGCCGAGACCCTGAATGAATCCATCGGCAATGAATTGCGCGGCGCCCGTTTTCGTCATGGCAACACCGAGGGGCAACATGCCTGCAATCAAAAAAATGGTGCGCCATTCAATCGCTTGATACGCTTCGTCCATCGTTAGCGCACCGACGAGCACAACACCCAACGCGCCCGCGAGCATCGCTTCGGCAACGGGGACAATTCCAAGCGCGCTCACCAACAACACCACACCCATAATGCTCACGACATATTTTGCTTTGGAACGCTTTGTGCCTTGTTCCGCCGTCGTCAGCATCACCAAAAAATCGGGTTCGGCTTGCAGCAATTGTGCGCGCCTCCGCGAACCAAGGACGAGCAGCACATCACCTTGCTGCAATTTCATTTCACCAACCCCAACGCGACGCGGACGACCTTCACGCCAAATCGCAATCACGTTCAAGCCAAATTTATCGCGGAAATGAATTTCGCGCAGAGTCTTGTTGAGCGCGTTCGAACGCGGCGCAAGGACGACTTCAAACAATCCCATCTCTTCATCGCGTAATGCACCAAATGCCGCCGTCGCGTCCAGAACTTGCAATCCTTGAGCGCGCAGTGATTCGATTTGTTCCTGGCGCGCTTGCAAAAATAAATTGTCGCCTGCGCGCAAACGCGTAGTCGGCGGCGGCGCAAGCCGCATGTGCGACGCGTCTTCGATAGCGACGACGTTAATGCCCATGACAGCGCCGAGTCCAATCTCCGCGAGCGTTTTGTTCAACAACGGCGACGCGTCCGGCACACGCGCTTGAAACCAACGTTCGCGCAAACCATAAATATCCGCAAGTTGCCCGCGCCCCGCTTGCATCAAACGCGTCCAATCCGCCGGCGCGCGCCGCGGCAATAATTTCCGTCCAACGAAAAACATGTACGCTGTTCCGACAAGCACAGCAGGAATTCCGAACGGCGCGAATGACAATAATGTAAAACCGTCGAGATTGTTTGCGCGCAGCGTTGCATTTGCCAAAATGTTGTTGGTCGTCAACAGGGTCGCCATGCCGCCAAGCAATGTGCCAAACGCGAGCGGCATCATCAAACGCGACGGAGAAATTTTTTGTTCGCGCGCCACTCCAACCGCCGCAGGCAGCAATACCGCGCCTGCCGCGATATTGTTCATAAAAAAAGAAAGCAGCGCGCCGCCAAGCATCAACGCGACCAACATGCCGCCTTCTGTCGTGCCGCCAACTCGCACGAGCGCGAGTCCGAGCGTTTGTGTCACGCCCGTTTTTTCCAATGCCTGCGTGAGGATGAAAACACCGAGGATGGTAATGACAGCGGAGCTGCTGAATCCGGCGAGCGCTTCGCGCGCCGTCAAAATTCCCGAAAGCCCCAGCGCGACCAAAACCAACATCGCCACCAAATCGGCGCGCAGTTTTTCACTGATAAAAAGAATGGCAGCGGTGAGAATAACAACGAGGACAAATGCAGCAGAAGGATTCATTCCAAAACAATCAATCTTCGTCCAACGGCGCAAAGCCGTGTCCCGCAATTTCACTTGCAGGCATCACCACCACAAAGCCCTGCGGGTCTGCCGCGTTCACGGCGCGTTTCAAATCGTCAATCTCTGTTTCCGTCAACGCACAAATCAACACTTCGCGCGCTTTTTGAGTGTACATCCCTTCGCCGTGCAATGCCGTCACGCCGCGATTCAAATCTTGCATCACGCGTTCCGCTACCGCCGCACCTTTTTCGGTGATTATCATCGTCATAAATTCATCGCGCCGCGCGTGCGGTCTTTGCCAAACGCCCGTACCGTACACACGTTCATTTGCATTGGGACGAAAAACGCGCTGGATGCCCAATCCTTCAAACACACGAATTTGTTCCAACACTTCGCCCGAAGCATCGTTGAGGGTCAACGTGAACAGCGCGGTCAAAATAAAAACCAGTGCGATGATTCCTACCACCGCGATTACGGTCGTACCGGCAATCGGACCAATCGCCGCGCGTTGAATCACCGTACTCGTCACTGTCGCCACAAATGGCTGCGAGTACAATTTAAACAACCACACAATCATCAAAATTCCCAGAATCGCCAAATAGTTGCGCCGCAACCGTCGTCCCAATGCTTCCAAATTGCTGATAGGGAATTTTGGGCGCAAAAGGGATGTCGCCAGCGTTTCCGCCCAGTCGGGTGACGGTTGAAATGGCGGCACGAGCATTGCGGCAAAAAAATCGGTTTCCAACAAACGCACGCGATAACTAAACAGTTCAAAGTAACGATACCGCCGCGCTTCAATCCACAAAAAAATCATGACGAGCAGCATCACAATCAAGAGAATCGCGTGCGAATTGTTTGGATTCGCAAACGCGAACGAAATGGACGCGCCCGTTGTGACGATTGCCCAATTCGTTGTTGCATCGAGGCGATTGCGCCACGTATTCGCGCGTTGAATTTCGCCGCGATAAAAATGCACCATCGCCGTCGTAAATTCCGAAGCGCGCAAATCATAGCCGCGATAATGCCACACATTCTCGCGTGGTTCTCTTGGAGGGGGCGTCGTTTCCGTGCCGCCGTTGGAAGTTGGATTTGCCGACATGAATTTTCCTTGAGGCGGATTGTAGCACTGAAAAAAATTCTCGACTATAATCGCCGCATGTCTCTGGACGAACAACTGAATGTGTGGATTCAGCGTTTGCGCGCCATCGCGCAAACAGGCATCGCGTTCGGTCCGCCCGTGTATGATCGCGAACGTTACGAAGAAATTTTGGCGCTCGCCGCGCAAATGGCAGCCACGCGCGAAAATTTGTCGAGTGATGAAAAATTGACGAACGCGTTGTATCAAAAATGGCGCGGACAAGTGGGCAGCGGAGTTGCAGGATATGTTACTCCAAAAGTTGGAGTTGGCGGAATTGTTTTTAATGACCGCGATGAATTGTTGTTGATTGAACGTCCCAGTCATTATTGGTTGTTTCCCACAGGTTGGGCGGATGTTGGGTATTCACCAGCCGAAGTGGTAGTCAAAGAAGTCCGCGAAGAAACGGGTTTGCGCGTAACACCATTGCGCTTGATTGCGGTGTACGACATTCGCAATTTACTCGAAGTGGAACTCGACCAACAATTGTATTCGCTGATTTTTTATTGTCGTCTCGACGGTGGAGAAATTTCCGTTCGTCCGCACGAAGCATTGAACGCAGGATTTTTCGCGCGCGATGCTTTGCCGCAACCATTAGCGCGCGGCGAAATGGGTTGGGTCGAACACGCGTGGGCAGCGCATCGCGGCGAGTTGCGGGAAACGTATTTTGACCCTCCAGTAATCTGAACCGCGAATCTACGCGAATCTACGCGAACAAAAAAGCAATTCCGCGTTCATCCGCGTTTATCCGCGTCCAATTCAATTTATGACTACAAGCGATGTCATCATCATCGGCGGCGGCATCGTCGGCGCGGCGAGCGCGTTTTTTTGCACGCAAGCAGGATTGCGCGTAACACTTTTGGAAAAACGCGAAGCGTTGGGCTTGCTCACCACGTCCGCGTCGCTCGCCGCGTTTCGAGCGCAATTCGCCGAAGCAGAAAATATCGCAATGATGCGCGAGAGTATTTCGTTTTTTGAAAATGTGCGCGAGCGAACGAAACTCGACGACGCGGAGATTGGCATGGTGCAGCAAGGGTATTTATTTTGCACAACGAACCCCGATGTTCCTGCGCGGATGAAAGCGCGCGTTGAATTTCAACACGCGCACGAACTCACGGATGTGGAATTGTGGGACGGCGACGAAACGCGTCAACATTTTCCATTCATCAGCAATTATGTTATCGGCGCAACGTTCCGCGCAAAAGATGGTTGGTTATCGCCGAATGATTTGACGAATGTGTACGCACGCGCAGCAACACGCGACGGCGCGCAAATTCATTGTGATGCGTTTGTTTCGGAAATCCTATGTGAGGGTGACGCCGTGCGCGGTGTGCGTACAAATCGTGGTGAGTTTCACGCACCCCAAATTATTCTCGCCGCCGGTCCGTACGCAAAAAAGTTTGCCGCGCGTTATGAATGGATGTTGCCCATCAATTTAATCCGCCGTCAACACGCCGCCATCAAAGAACACGCGTTGATTCCACACCACGCGCCGATGACGATTGATGCCGACACGGGCGCGCATTGGCGACCCGAAGAGCGCGGCGCAATACTCGCATTCAACACCGACGAACCGCCGGGCGAACCGAGTGATTTCATCAAACCCGATTGGGAATTTCCCGCGCTCGCGATGGATGCAGTCATTCGTATCACACCCTTCTGGGAACAGGTCGCAGAAAATTTACGCAAAGATGATTTGGACGTGCGCGCGGGACAGTACGATATGACGCCCGATGCAAAACCAATCATTGACGAACATCCACAATTGCGCGGATTCTTTGTGCATTGCGGTTACAGCGGTCACGGCGTGATGGGCAGCGCGGCAGGCGCGCGCATGTTGGCGGATTTGCTCACGGGCAAAATGAAACGCGACGAAAACGCGTTTGGCATGGCGCGTTTTGAAACAATGGATGTCGGCGCGTTGGAAAAAATGGTTTTGTAACGAGAAACGAGAAACGAGAGTTGATGCGAACATGAAATTGCAGGACAAAGTCGCATTGATAACGGGCGGCAATCGTGGGATTGGCTTGGCGACGGCGAAATTATTTGTCGCGGAAGGCGCGCGCGTGGCAATTTCTGCACGGAATGAAAACATTGGACGCGACGCGCTGCAACAATTGCCGAACGCGATTTTTTTGCAAGGGAATGTGACGCGCAAGCACGATTGTCAACGTATCATAGATGAAACGATACGCGCGTTCGGACGCCTCGATATTCTGTTCAACAACGCGGGAATTATTTTACGCAATCGCAATGTGGAAACGACGACCGAAGAGGAATGGGACACGACGATAGAGACAAATCTGAAAAGCGTTTTTCTGATGAGTCGCGCGGCGTTACCCCATTTACGCGCAGCGGGCGGCGGCGCAATCATCAACACCTCGTCGTATATCGGACTGGTTGGCGCAAAAGGTTTGGCAGCCTACGCCGCGAGCAAAGGCGCAATTGTGAATCTAACGCGCGCGATGGCGCTCGACCACGCGCACGAAAATATCCGCGTCAATTGCATTTGTCCCGGCAGCGTCGAGACCGATATGATTCACAGCGCATGGCGCGCGTACGGTGATGTGGAAGCGGCGGCGCGTGTATGGGCAGCCAAACATCCAATGAACCGTATCGCGACGCCGGAAGAAATCGCGCGCGTCGTTTTGTTTTTGGCAAGCGACGATTCGAGTTTCATCACCGGTGCGGCGATTCCGATTGACGGTGGAATTACGGCAGGGTAATTGTGTTACAATTTGGTCTGTATGGCACGTTTTGAACGTATCTGTCCCGAATGTGGCGCGAGCAATTCGTACAAGCAAACGAATTGTGTGAAATGCCGCGCGCCGTTGACGCAGACGAACGCGACGCAAGCTCCGCCGACTGATGTTTTTTCGCGGCGCGGCATGGCAAAACTTGCGTGGCGCGCGACAAAATTTTTGACGCGCGCGGGTTTCAATCTCGCGCGACGCGGCGCAGCAAGCGGGATTGAGCGCGTACGTTCACGCGAGCGTGCGCGCAAAACAGTTGACGTGAAAAACGAAATGATTGAAGGGGAATACCAAGTCATTCCGCCGCGCGCGACCAACGATTGGCGCGTGTGGAAACAAGAGCCGAACGCGCCACCAATCGAAAAGACGGAACGTTTGCGTTGGGATTCTAAAAAAGATTCGCGATGAAAAAATTTTCAGGTGACCAATTTCGTCAATCGTCACAGCGCATAGACGCGATAGTTGAAAATTTGCCGAATCAATTTCCGGTGGAAGAATGGCGCGCGTTCTATTGGACGCTTGAACCCGACGGCAACTTGACCACCGCACACGCCGTCATCCATTTGCCGCGCGGTCTCGGCAATGTAACGCGCCGCGTCAATATCGGTGAATACGGCGTAATTGAACATACGCGGCGGTGGGGCGTTACACTGCGCGGCGGTTTCGTGGATTACCTTGATTTTGACCTCGATGCATTATTGACGCATGACCGCACGCGTTTTTCGAGCGACGACGCCGAAGCATTGCATTTGATGACAATGCTCACGAATTTTGATTTGCCTGGCTATTTCATTGTTGCAAGTGACGAACATCCTTTTTTGTTATTCGACCCTGAAGGTGATTTGAAAGGCAGTGACACCCATTGGTTCACACATGCGGGCGCGCTCGCGTATTTGGTGAGCGACGGCGAAATCAAAATCAGTTTCGACCTCGTGTGGGAAAAAGATAAGGAGCTGTATAAAAAAGTAATGATGTGGTTGAATGAAGAACTTGCCAAGCGGAAAAGCTAAAAGGGAAAAACTCAAAGCCAAAAGTACAGACGTAGGTTATTCCGATTCAACTTTTAGCTTTTAACTTTTACCTTTTTACTTGATATGGATTTTCCTTCCCGTCGTTCTGTCGTGCGCGCACAAAATGGAATCGTCGCGACGAGCCAAACGCTCGCCAGCGTCGCGGGTTTGCGAATGTTGCTCGACGGCGGCAACGCGATAGACGCGGCGATTGCGGCGGCGGCAACGTTGAATGTGGTCGAGCCGATGAGTACGGGCATCGGCGGCGATATGTTTGCGCTCGTCTGGATTGCGCGCGAGAAAAAATTGTACGCGCTCAATGGTTCGGGACGCGCGCCTGCCGCGTTGACGATTCAAGAAGTGAAAATGCGCGGCGCGACGGATGAAATGCCAATGTTTGGCTGGCTGCCCGTTACCGTTCCCGGCGCGGTAGATGGTTGGGCGGAGCTGCGGCAGCGTTTTGGAACCAAAAGTTTTGCGGAAATTCTCGCGCCCGCGATTGATTACGCGGAAAACGGTTTTCCTGTTACCGAATTGATTGCCGACAGTTTTGCGCGGATGCAGCCCAAACTCGACATGAATCCCGAAGCCGCGCGCATTTATTTGAATCGCGATGAGCCGCCGCGCGTCGGGCAAATTCTCAAGCAGCCCGATTTGGGAAAATCGTTTCGCGCGATTGCTTTGAACGGACGCGACGCGTTTTATCGCGGCTGGATTGCGGATGAAATTGCCAAGTATGCGTACAAGACAGGCGGATTCATTTCTAAAAAAGACTTGGAAAATCATACGTCAACATGGGAAGAACCGATTTCCACAACCTACAAAGATGTGACGTTGTACGAATGTCCGCCGAATGGACAAGGCATCGTCGCGTTGAGCGCGCTAAACATTTTGGAAGAATTTGATTTAATCGAGATGGAACACAACAGCACGGAATACGCGCATCATCTCATCGAAGCAATGAAACTCGCGTTCGCCGACGCGTTCGCGCATGTGGCAGACCCCCCGCACATGCGCGTCTCACCGGAAAAATTGTTGAGCAAAGAGTATGCTCGGATGCGCGGCGCGCTGATTGACCCGCAGCGCGCGATAAAAACACCGCGCACGGGACTCGCAACCGGGAATGACACAATTTATTTGAGTGTGATTGATAAAGAACGCAATTGCGTTTCGTTCATCAACAGCTTGTACGAAGGATTCGGTTCGGGCATTGTCGTCCCCGGCACGGGCATTTGTTTGCAAAATCGCGGCGCGAATTTTTCACTCGACCCGAAATCGCCGAACGCGCTCGCGCCCAACAAACGTCCGTACCACACCATCATTCCCGCGATGGCATTTCGGAATGACAAGCCATGGTTATCGTTTGGCGTGATGGGCGGATTCATGCAGCCGCAAGGACACGTCCAAGTTTTATTGAACATGACGGATTTCAAAATGGACCCGCAGCGCGCGCTCGATGCGCCGCGCGTGCGCGTGTTTGAGGATGGCGCGGTTGCATTGGAAGATTCGTTCGACAATGATACGCGCGTCGCGTTGGCAACGCGCGGACACAATTTGGTGGAAGCGGCGCGCGGCGAATTTGGCGGCGGGCAAGTGATTGAAATTGATTCCGAAACGGGAGCATTAGCAGCAGGTAGTGATTGGCGCAAAGATGGGAGCGCGGTAGGATATTAGAGATTGGAGACCAGAGATTGGAGGTTAGAGATTGATGTGCTAAAAAAGAGCGCCAACCTCTAACCTCTAATCTCTCTTTTTTCATGGCAGACAACAATAACGGCAACACACAACCCGCGGATTCGGCAATTCCCGAACGCGCGATTACGAAAACGGAAGCAAGCATCGAACCGAAACCGCCCAAATGCGTGTTGTGCATTAACGCGCATCCCGACGACCAAGAATTTACCGTCGGCGGCACGTTGGCGAAATGGGCGCGCGGCGGTACGCAAATTATCACTGTCGTGATTACGAGCGGCGACGCGGGTTCCAATGACCGCACCGAAGCGACGATGACAAAAACAAAACTCGCGGAATTGCGCGAAGTCGAACAACGGAACGCGTGCGCGCTGTTGGGCGTACAAGAAACTATCTTTTTGCATTACGGCGATGGCACGCTGCAGCCAACAATTGATTTGCGACGCGACTTGACGCGGCTCATTCGCAAATATAAACCCGACGCGGTGGTGTGCGGCGACCCGACGGTGCGTTTTTACGGCAACAGTTACATGAATCATCCCGACCATCGCGCGGCGGGCGATGCGGCGTGTGACGCGGTGTTTCCATCTGCAGGCACGCGTTTTATTTTCCCCGAATTATTGGCGGAAGGATATGAACCGCACGAAGTTCATCGCGTGTTTTTGCACGGTTCCGAAAAAAATGATGCGTGGGTGGACATTTCCGAGACGCTGGAAATTAAATGTCGCGCGTTGAAACAACACGTCACACAGTTGGGCGATTGGGACCCGTTGGAACGGATGACGGAATGGGCAAAAGAAGAGGGCAAAGAAAAAGGATTGCAAGCGGCGGAAGCATATCGCGTAATGATTCTCAAAGAAGAAACCGCGCAGGCAGAAGAAAAACGCGAAGAGAATCCAAATTACGCGGAAGCGGAATTGTAACGCGAACGGGATAGGGTTGGTGCGGAATGTCGTCCAATGAACGTGCTACGATTATTGCAGCTGCAATTGGCGGAATATGCGTTTTTCTCGCGGCGCTGATTGGCTTGTTCACACCGGTGGTGACGCGGATTTCCGAACGATTTCTCGCGCCACCCACAGACGCGCCGATTCCGACCAGCGTCACCACACTTGCGCCTCCGGCAGCCCTAGCGCCCACGGCAACCCGTGTGCCGCCGACGTCGCCAGCGGAAACACCGGAACCCATCCTCGTCTTTGTCGTGTACAACAATTTTGAAGCCGACCAAGATTTGTACATAGATGGCAAACTGGAAGCAGCAGTGGACATGGGCAGCTACGCAACCACACGCGTAACGCGCGGGTCTCACATTCTCACCAGTTGTGCGCGCGGCAAAAATCCCCAAGTGAATCCGGAAAGTTGTCTCGCGCGCACCTACACCATTCTCGACAATCCATTTTTCTGGGAATTGAGCGGAAACACACCGCCACAGAACGGCAAAGTAATTTTTCTACTTCGCAATATCTCAAGCATGGACATTGATTTCTTTGTGGACGGCGCTTTCATGACAACACTCGACCGGGCGCGTTACGCCGAATTGATGCTTGAACCCGGAGTCCATTCATTACAAGCGTGCCCGCATACTTACACGCCGACTGCGAATCCCGACAACTGCGGTCCACTGAATCGCTTTGATATTCAGACCGCCGTATATGCGTGGACGATCCACGATTAATCATCCAAGAAAATCGCACATCACTCGGTGTGCGATTTTTTTTCGTCCTCTTTTTCCTATTTCCTGATTGCGGCAATGCATTAGAATAAGCACATGCAAAAACGCGTATTCCCCATTTTGGCAATTTTTGGAATTGTGCTTGTCCTCACGACACACGTTGCATTCGCGCAACCGCCGCGCACGATTTCTGCGCCCGTTTTGAAATGGCAAAAGGCGGGATGCTTGAGTGGAATTTGGTGCGATACGGGTTGGTATGCGTCGCCTGCCGTTGCGGATTTGGACAATGATGGTAAGCCCGAAGTGATTTGGACAAATTATGACATCATGGCAATCAACGGCGAAGACGGCACCGTGCAATGGCAAGTGGATAATCCCGGCGGTGACCGTGGCTGGGCTTCGGTTGTCGTCGGCGATGTGGACAACAATGGTTCTTTGGAAATCGTCACCGGACACGGCGGTGGATATTTGTCGGTGTTGAATGCGAATGGCACCGCGTACGGAACTTTTCCGAAACAAGCGCAGAGTAATGAGTTGCGTTCGCTCGCGGTGGATGATGTCGAAGGCGACGGCGATTTGGAAATTTTGATTTGCGCGACGCGTTCGTTTGACCAATGGTTTTTGTACGACCACGATGGCGCAGTGCGGCACGGCTGGCCCCAGCAAGACCCTGACTCTGATTCAGACGGTTACGCGGCGGGCTGTTTCAATCAAAATGTCGGACTCGCGGATTTGGATGGCGATGGGCGCGATGAAATGATTGGACCGAACGATACGCATTATGTCGTCGGTTTCAATGATGACGGCACGCCGTTACGAACGAATGCGATGTATGGACAAATCAACAATCAAAACAAAGTGTGGGCGCGCGTTGGGTTTCATTATGACCAATCTGTAGATTTGAATGGCTTTGCCAATTGTTCGCCGAATACACCGCCACTCGAACCGCGTCCCAATTTTGCGGACAGCGCGCCATCGTTTGCGGATGTAAATGGAGACGGCGTACTTGAAATCATCATCATTGGCAATCAATACGATTGTCGCACAAGCCCGTACACGAGCTTATTTCATTCGCCGTACATTCTAAATGTTGACCGCACACGTTGGGCGGGGGATGGATTCAATTGGACGAATCTGCCGACGCCCGAAGCGAACAGCGCGCCGTTGTCCGAAGATTACAACACGATTGAAACAGTGATGCCGAATCCGGTGATTGCCGATTTGGACAATGATGGTTTCTCCGAGATTTTGTATTCGTCCTACGATGGACGTTTGCACGCGTATTGGCTCGACAGAACGGAACACGGCAATTTTCCGTACAACATCAAAAAGCAAAATGAAAATTTCATTCGCTTTAGTTCCGAGCCGCTTGTGGTGGATATTGACAATGACGGGCTGGCAGAAATCATTGTGACGACGTGGACGGAGCACGGCAGCAACGCGGCAGGACAATTGTTGATTTTGAGTTCGAGCGGAAATTTATTGCACGCGGTCAATTTGCCGCGCAGCGATGAAAATTGGGACGGCGCGATGGCAGCGCCAACATTTGCGAACATTGACGCGGACGCCGATTACGAAATTGTTGTTGGCACGGCAAACACCGGACTCGTCGCGTACGATTTACCGGATTCGTCCAACGCGCGCATTTTGTGGGGAACAGGACGCGGTAGTTATTTACGCAATGGACAAGCACCGACGATGAGTGTGCCATCGGGAACGGCGACGCCCACGCGCACGGCGTCGAATACGCCAACGCGTACAAACACCGCGACATCTACAAAAACATTCACCGCAACCGCAACGCGAACGAATACACCAACGCGAACGGCAACCTTTACACGAACGAACACGCCAACCCGAACCAATACTCCAACAGCAACGTTATCGCCAACATCAACATTCACCGCGACACCGTGCGCGGGTGCGCCGAGCGCGCCAAAATTGAAAGTGCCCAAAAATGGCGCGAACGTTTTGGTACGCAATGTGCCGCTCGATTGGAATGATGTTGTTTGCGCGACGCGTTATGAAGTTTCGGTCCAGCGCGATTCATTGCAAGGAAAAATTGTTGACGCGCAAACGCAGCTCACTGCTTCGGCATACACGACAAAAGCGTTGAAACGAAACAAAATGTATGTGTGGCGCGTGCGCGCGTGTCGCGGAGCTGAATGTGGGAATTGGAGCAAGACGCGAAGCTTTTTCATCAAATAAAAAAAATTGCGGTGCAATGCACCGCAATTTTTTTATTTGATCAACGCCGCTTCTAACGCTTCTCCCACACTTTTCGCTCCAATCAATTGAATGCCGTTTGATTTTTCCGAGAGCGAACGCGCGATGGGGTAGGGGACGAGCGCGCGTTTGAATCCCAACTTGTACGCTTCTTTGATTCTTTTTTCTGCGGAAGAAATGTTTCGCAGTTCGCCGCTCAAACCAATTTCGCCAATCACAGCGAGGTCATCCCACACGCGATAATCCTTGAAACTCGATGCAATCGCAACCGCAACCGACAAGTCCGACGCAGGCTCGCTGATCTTCAAACCGCCGACCACATTCACAAAAATATCTTGATTGTACAATTTCAGTCCGACGCGTTTGGTGAGAACGGCGGTGAGCAATAACAGACGATTCATGTCCACACCGTTCGCCGTGCGACGCGGCAAACCGAACGCAGTGACACTGGTCAATGCTTGAATTTCGACCAGCAATGGACGTGTACCTTCGAGCGTAACCGCAATCGCGTTCCCCGCCGCGTCCGCCGCGCGTTCCGCGAGAAATGCTTCGCTCGGATTTTCGACCTCGACCATTCCTTCTTGCGTCATTTCAAAAACGCCCACTTCATCCGTCGCGCCGAAACGATTTTTCACCGAACGCAATAAACGATAGGTGTGATAGCGTTCGCCTTCAAGATACAACACCGCATCAACGAGATGTTGCAGCACAAGCGGACCCGCAATCGAACCCGCTTTCGTCACATGCCCAATAATGAAAATCGGAATGTTTGTACTCTTTGCCAATTGCGTCAAACGCGCACCGCACTCTTTGACCTGCGCGACGCCGCCCGCCGCACTGTCAATCACTTCGGAAAAAATTGTTTGGATCGAATCTACAATGACGAATTTTGGTTGGAGCGCCGATATATGATTGGAAATTTCTTCGAGGGAGGTCTCATTCAATAAAAATAAATTGTCGCCATTCACGCCGAGACGTTCCGCGCGCAATTTGATTTGTTGAACGCTTTCCTCTGCACTGACGTACAAGACCGCGCCCAACGTATTGGAAAGTTCAGCCGCAAGTTGGAGCATCAATGAAGATTTGCCGATGCCCGGTTCGCCGCTAATCAACACCGCCGACCCCGCGACAATCCCCCCCCCCAACACGCGATTCAATTCGCCGATAGAAACGGGGATGCGTTGAAATTCATCCGCGCGCACATGGGAAAGTTTTGTGGGCGCGGAACGCGGCGCGAGCGATGCGAGCGCAGAGGTCGTCGCATACGTTTTGGCAATCGTCGTTTCAACCAACGTGTCCCAGCTGTTGCAGTTGGGACATTTGCCGTACCAACTGGTCGAGACAAATTCGCAATTCGAGCAAACGTATTGCGTGCGGAGTTTTGGAGTTTTGGGCATGGTGTTACCTCGTGCGAAATGTAGCACATGCGTTCTGGTGTGTCAATCTGGCGCGCAAGATTGTTCTGTGTTATCCAAGCACCAACCGCAACGCCGCAATCGCGGTAAAGAGCAATGCCAATTGTTCAAAGACGCGTTGATTGATGCGTTTCAAAATTTGATAGCCGAGCAAACCGCCAACGATGGCGAATGGCGCCATGAGCAAATCAAATGTCAGTGATTCGGGTGTGATGAGACCCAAATTGACGCTGAATGGCACTTTGGCGGCGTTGAGCAAAAAATAAAACCACGCGCTCGTGCCCATAAATTCCATTTTCGGCAGACCCATGGCAAGCAAATAAATAATCATAATGGGTCCCGACGCGTTCGAGACCATGGTGAAAAATCCTGCGAGAATTCCCACCAGCGCGGTGAGCCATAGGTTGTGCGCGACCACTTCGCCCGCTTGTTCGACTCCACGTACGGAGATCATGCGCCAAAATTGCAGCACGGTGACGACAAGCAAAATTCCACCAATCAATTTACCCACGAGCAGCGAGTCCAATCTGCCCAACGCGAAATAACCGAGAATGACGCCCAGTGCCGTCCACGGCGCGAGCCGTATCAAATATGTCCACAAAGCATTGCGGCGAAAATGCAATACTGCGACAACATCACCGACCATTAAAATCGGTAACACGATACCGGTCGAAGAGCGCGCGGGAAAAATCAGGGTGAACATCGCAACTGCGAGTACGCCCAACCCCGCGATGCCGGATTTTGAAATGCCTATCAACAATGCGCCGAGAATGGCGAGCGTCCACGCCCACCATGGCAAATCATACGGAAGAGTCATTGTTCCACTCCAACCACCGCCCGTGATGGTCACACCTCGCCAAAAGTTTTTGCGCGCTCTCGCCATTTTCAAACGTCGTCAAAATCAACGGCGCAGGCCACGCGCTCGGTTCAATCGCAAGGTCAAACAAAATTCGTCCCGCGCTGTATTCTGCGAGCAAATCATAATAACGCGCGCGTAATTCTTCAGACACTTGATTCAACACAAAACTGTGAAACAGAATAATCGGCGTGGCGCGCGGAATTTCTTGAATGACGCGCGGGGTGAGTTCTAACGCGTCGCCTTGTAACACGCGCGGCGGAAATGCGCGCGCAATGGCAATCGCGTTTTGCAAACGTTCCGCGCGTTCGATTTGTTCCGGCCACGTCAACGCGTGCAGCCACAACATCGCGTCGTCGTCAAACACATCGTTCGGGTTCAAATCAATACCTGTGCGAGAAATCACGCGCGGCATTTCGATTGACAATGGAGGATGCACCCCGCCGCGCAACTTACAATTCAACACCACGGGCGACGCGACATCGCCATACCAAACAGCATCGCCATAGTGGTACGCATATTTGTCCCAATTCAAATTCAGTCCCGCGCTGCTGCCGACTTCAATCATTGCAAATTTATCCGCGCGCTGCGCGAGCAGCATAAACGCCGGCAAAAACAACGCGCAGCGCGCGACTTCATTCGTCTGCACGCGGCGTGTACTCACGAGCGAAATAATTTCGTCTGCGTATTTTTCACAAAACGCGCGAAAAAATGGAAATGGGTCGTCGTGCGTGTTTGGCGCGCGCACCAAGTCCGCGTAAAAATTTCGCAAGGGGTCATCACTTCCGCAAAGCAACAAATAATGTACGGACGAAAATAAAAGATTCACCGCAGGTTGATGCGGCTGTGCGTGCGCGGCAAGCGCGAGAATTTCGCTATCGCACGCGATGCGCCGCGCGAGTTTGTCATACAACGGTGTCGCGTCCGCAAACACTTGGTCCGCGTTCCATAAAAAATCTTGCGCGAGCGGCTGCGGTTCGGCAGAGATGAGGGGATTGTCCAAGCGAGTGAGTTTGTCATTCCGAACGGAGTGAGGAATCTCGGCGCGCGGGTGAGATTTCTCGCTCCGCTCGAAATGACAGTATTAGTGGACGGGGTGCGAATGACATTTTACTTGGCGCGCGGGGGGCGAAAATCTTTGTCGCGCTGCCACGCTTGGCGCGGACGACGCAAACGCGCAATCGGAATTGCATAATCGACGCGCATCGTGGGTGCGATGCCGCGTTCGGAGGAAGATGGTTCAAAGGTCACTTGCGCGGCTTCGATGACAGGCGCGTTAGTTCTGGGCGCATCCATGCGCGACGCGATGGATTTTTCATCGTCGTCGGGGCGTTCCACATATTTCACATAGAGCGTGAGGTCGTGGCGGTCACCGGGCAAATAAATCGCAACCGATTCAGTCAAAACAATTTCGCGTCCCCAACCATCGAGCGCGTAACCGGGCGAAACAATCACTTGCGTACTGCCGTCGTCATTTTCTTGAACGCCCACTTCCAAACCGACGACGATGCCGTAGCCGTGCAACATTCGATTGTGCTGCCAACGACTCTGCAAATGATATTCTTGTTCCGCGCGCAAATCGTCTGCGGTCAAAAGTTGTCCCGCGAAATACGATGGACGTTTCAAGCGCACGAGTTTGTTGGAATCAAATTTCATCGAGGATGGTTCCTGTCGGCGACAGTTTCACGCCGTCCCATTCGAGGCACACGAGCGCGCCGTCTTGTTGTTCGGCAATGACAACAGCGGTATTGCTCAAGATATGATTGTGACCAAAGGCATAACCGACATTTGCCAAAACGAGCGGAAGCATGGAATGAAAAATGCCTGCGTGTCCGACAAACAGAATGTTGACATCGGTGTCGGCGTATTTTTGCGCGAGGTCAGCGAGAAACGGAATGAACCGCGCGCGCATGTCGTTGAAACTTTCGCCGTTCGGCATTTTCGCGTCAAGGTCGCGCGCTACAATCCACGTCTCGAACAATTTACTGTATTCGTCCCACGCGGCTTTATCCGCGCGTCCTTCCAAATCGCCCGCATTGTGTTCAATAATTGCGGGCGTGATGGTGAGCGTCATGCCGCGCGACGCGTTGAGAATTTCCGCCGTTTGGCGCGCACGCAACATCGGGCTGACAAAAATTTCAGCAAAGGAAATGTCGCGCAATTTTTCCGCAAGCTCTTGCGCTTGCGCGCGTCCTTTATCAGTGAGCGGATGTTTTTCGTGAAATTGATTGGAAAAAGTTTGTGTGATGTTGGCTTGACTTTCGCCGTGACGAACGAAATAGAATCGCATGTTGGTTGTTAGTCGTTAGTTGTTCGTTATTAGTCGCTTGCTATATAGATTCCAACAGTTTAACAATTTCCGAATAATTTCCTTGCCTCGCAAAATCGAGCGCGGTCATATCGGGGAATTGCGCGGAATTTTTCGCGGTGCGCGCGTTTTTGTCTGCGCCGTGTGCGAGCAACAATTGTACCATTTGGAGATTGCCATTTTGCGCCGCGCCCATCAATGGCGTAAATCCGTCGGCTTGGACCGCGTTCACCTCCGCGCCGATTTCGATTAACTTGGAGGCGATTTCGTAATGATTGCCCGCAACAGCAGAATGAAGCGGCGCAACGTGCTGCGCGTTATTCGACGCGATATTTGGGTCGGCGTGGTACATGTACAAAACATTCACGATGTCGAGATGTCCAAAAAACGAAGCAAGTCCGAGCGGGGTAAAACCATCCGGCGAAAACGTGTTCGCCAAACTTGGCTGCATCGCCAACCAACCGGACGCGCGTTCGGTTTCGCCAATCGCGGACGCGTCGTACAAATCAATTTGCGCGTTGTGCGCGATGAGCATTTGCACAATTTCCGCGCGTCCATAGTATTGCGCGAGCATCACCATCGAGATACCATCGTCAGTGCGCGCGTTGACGAGGGTTGGGTCACTCGCTAGAATTTTTTCGACGAGTGGAATATCGTTCTGTTGAATTGCGTTGATGAGGTCGTCTGATGTGTACATCGTGAGCTCTTTTTGTTGGTAGATTATTCTTCCGGCGGCAGCGCCGCTTGCGCGCGAATTTTTTCGAGCAAGTCGGTTACGTCGAGTACGCGCGCCCAGTGGTCGAGATAGTTTTGGTCAAGCGAAGGTTCTTGAATTTCGTACACACCGAGGGCATCATTAAATTGGCGTTCGGAAAAATTAGCCACTTTACACCAACGCAATTTAGAAAGGATTGTATCTTCGGGCGATTGATAATAGACCTCACTCTCGCCTAATTCCCCGCGTTGACGACGCGCTAGCACTTGGCGGTCATACGGCGTATTGGCAACCACCCACAAGTCCGTCTTGAATACTTCGGCTTGATGAATCAAATTGAATTCACCGTGTTGTCGAACCGCCTCTTGCATTGCTTCACGCGAGACAACAAATTCATTGCCCAATTCTTGAACCAATACATCAATTTGCGACAATTTCATGTCAACCAGCAGGTCGGCGTCTTGCGTAAAACGGGGGCGCCCCCAATACAGCGCCGAGTATCCACCAACAATCGCGTAAGGAATCTCGTTCGCTTCCAACGTTTGAATAATTCGCATCACGACACGCCAGTCTTCCATATCGTGCCTTTCTTTGCGTTCACAATCGCGCATTCGCTCCACCCACGCGCGTCCATAAATTCGATTCCACAATTCGATTTCGATTTCGCGTGGAGCAAAATCAGGATGCTGCCGTTGAATTGCGCGCAGGACAGTCGCGCGTCCTGTTTTTACCAACTCTTGCGCGATTTCAAAACGGCGCTGCGGCGTCATCGCACGATAGCCCTTGACGCGCAACCATTCCGTTTTTGGGTCTCGGACTGCCATGTGTGCATAGTACGCGCAAAATAAAAAAATGCCAAACGACTTGCTGTCATTTGGCATTTTCAATTTTGCATTATGCAGTGTTTATTGTTTCTCGTACGGCACACCTTCCGCTGCCGGAGCCCTCACGCGTCCGACCACGCCCGCCAGCACAATCATTGTCGCCAAATATGGCGCCATCAACAAAAATTCGGACGGGATGACGCTTGTCAAAATCTGCAATTTCAATTGCAACGAATCCATGAACCCGAACAGCAGTGACGCACCGAACGCGCCAAAGGGATTCCAATTGCCGAAAATCATCGCGGCGAGCGCAATGAAACCGCGCCCATTCGTCATCAGTTTGTCGAAACGTCCCACCGAGCCGAGTGTGAGAAAGCAGCCGCCCAATGCCGCCAACACTCCTGCGAAAATGACATTGGTATATCGAATCCGAAATACATTCACGCCCAATGTGTCTGCCGCTTTGGGATGTTCACCCACCGCGCGCGTACGCAAGCCCCACCGCGTCGAGAACAACATAAAGTTGACGACGAGCATGAGAATTAGCGTGACATAGACGAGAATGTTTTGATTGAAAAAAATCACACCCAGCACAGGAATTTGCGCGAGCCCAGGAATTGCAATTTTGTCGAAGGTGCCGCTGTTGTTCAATTCTTGCATGGGCGTCAACCATCTCAAATTGAGATAGTTTGTCAAGCCGACGGCAAAAATGTTGATAACGGTGCCGCTGATGATTTGGTCCACGTTGAAGCGAATCGAAAAGACGGCATGGGCACCGGCAATCAATGCACCCGCCCCTAAACCTGCAATCAACCCGAGCCACAAATTACCGGACACGCTTCCGACAATGACAGAGACAAACGCAGCCGTGAGCATCATTCCTTCAATCGCGATATTGATGATGCCCGAGCGTTCACACATAATGCCGCTCAGCGCGCCGAGTAAAAATGGAATCGAGCGAATGAGCGTGCTTTCTGCCAAACCGGTGAGATTCAACGACGCGCCGCGAATGCTCCACGTCAAAAAAATCGCTAGCCCCAACAGCGCAATTGTGGCAAACAACACCCCGCTGTTTTTGATTCCACGAACGCCATGAAAGATGCCAATGCCGATAAGCAAGAGCGCCAATATCAAATTTGTTGTGCCGGTTGGCAATTCCACCGTTGGCAATTGTACGGGGTCGCCGCCGCCGGTGAAACGATATTTAGAAACCGCATCCCCGGGAACACTGATGGCAAAGAACCACAAAAATAAAATTCCCAGCGCGATGATGATTCCTGCTGAAACCCAGCGACGTTGTTGCACCGCGTCGCCTGTGCGACGCATGACAGAGGTTGCAACCATTCCAAACATGGACTATCCTCCCCAGCCGCGCGCGAACACTTCGCGGTCTTTTTGCGCGGGTACGCGCAAACGATAAATCCAGCGCACGATTTCCGGCGCGGCAATGCACGCAATAATCAGCGCTTGCATGACCGAAATAATATCCACCGGCACACCGGCAATGGACTGCATCCGCGTCGCGCCATTGCGCAGCGCGCCGAACAATAATGCAGAAGCCAAAACGCCGAACGGATTTGATTTCCCCAACAGCGCGAGCGCAATCGCATCAAACCCGTAACCGGGCGAAAACGCGGACGCAAAGTAGTGATTCAAGCCGAGCAATTCATTTGCACCGCCCAGCCCCGCCAGTGCGCCCGACAAACTCATCGTCAGCACAAAGATTTTGCCAACGCCCATGCCCGCATATTTTGCCGCCGTCGGACTTGCGCCGACTGTGCGAATTTCAAAACCGATGGTGGTTTTCCACAACAGCCAATACACAAAAAACACCGCCGCAATCGCCAACGGAAAACCCCAATGCAGTCGCACAGGGTCAGGCAAAAATTGTGGCAGTTTGGCGCTGTCCAAAACGCCCGGACTCCGCGGCGCGCCGCCACCCGCATTCATCGGACCGTTCGGACCGACGACCCAATCGGCAAACCGAAAGATGACATAGTTCAACATGATGGTGTTGATGACTTCATTCACCCCACGCGCCGCTTTCAAATAACCGGGAATCGCGCCCCACAACGCCCCGCCGATAACGCCAGCCACAAGCGCCAACGGCAAATGAATAAACCACGGCATACCTGTTACCGTGTAACCGACGAGCGTTGCCAAAATCGCGCCCGCGTACAATTGCCCCTCGACGCCGATATTGAACAAGCCGCCCTTGAACCCGACCGCGACTGCAAGCCCCGTGAAAATGTATGGCGTTGCTGCGACCAGACTTTCGGCGGGGTCACGCAGGGCGCGCAAAAGCGGAACTGCGTTACCCGTACTCAACCACGTTTGAAGCCCCGCAAACATCGCCACCGGGTCGCCGAACGCGCCTTGAAACAACGCGAAATAGGAAATCCAAATCGAATCCCAAATCGCGCCGAGAACTTGGAACGGTTGCGACGCAAATTTTGGCAGTAACCCCAATACATCCGGGTCGCTGAACGCGATAATCAAACCGCTCAACACCAGCGCAGTGAAAATCGCCAGCACGGGAATCGAAAGAGAATTGAGCGCGGCTCTCCAAAATTCTCCACTCGGCATCCGCGAGGGAGCCGCTTTGCTTGCTTGAGGTTTTGATTCAGCAGTTGCTTGAGCCATGAGTCAGTCGTCAGTCAACAGTCAACAGTCGCCAGTAACCAGTATTCAAAATACTGTCTACTGTCTACTGTCTACTGTCTACTTTACGCGATTTCGTTTTGCATCTCGGCTTTTAACTCGTTTGATTCTTTGGGCGCGTGGGCGGTGCCTTCGCCGTGAACTCCAGCCATGAGCAGACCGAGCGCCTCTTTGGTCGTCTCTTCGGCGTTCACCGTATCAATAATTTGTCCCTTGTACATGACCGCGATGCGGTCCGAGAGCGACATGATTTCATCCAATTCGTTCGAGATGAGCAGTACGCCCGCGCCTTCGTCGCGTTTGGCAATGATGCGATTGTGAATGTATTCGATGCTGCCAACATCGAGTCCGCGCGTCGGTTGCGAAGCAATGAGCAATTTGATGGGTCCGGTAAATTCGCGCGCTACAATCACCTTTTGTTGATTGCCACCGGACAGGTTCGCCGCTTTGACAAAAATGCTCGGCGTGCGCACATCATATTCTTGTACACGTTCTTCCGCCGCTTTTTGAATCGCGTCACGCTGCATCACGATGCCTTTGGCAAATGGCGGACGATAGTATTCATTCAGTACCAGATTGTCTTCCACCGGAAAACTTAGGACGAGTCCATCCGCCTGACGGTCTTCGGGAACATGCGCCACATCCAATTCAAACAATTGACGCGGCGTGGCATGAGTCGTGTTGTGTCCGCGAATCGTAACGCGTCCGCTTTCGACATGGCGCAGTCCGGTCAATGCTTGCGCAAGTTCGGTTTGCCCATTGCCTTGTACACCCGCGATGCCCAACACTTCGCCCGCGTGTACCTCGAACGAAACGTCTTGCACGGTGAGATTTTGTCGTTCGTCGCGCACGACGAGATTTTCCACATTCAACACGACGTCTTTTGGTTTCGCCGGCTCTTTGTCCACGGAGAGGATTACACTGCGCCCAACCATCATGCGCGCGAGTTCCGCGCTGTTTGTATTTTTCGGGTCCGCACTTCCCACCACTTTGCCCAGACGCAATACTGTGATGCGGTCAGCGAGTTCCAACACTTCGCGCAATTTGTGCGTAATGAAAATAATCGAGTTGCCTTGCGCTTTCAAGTTTCGCAAAACGACAAAGAGGTCGTCCGCTTCTTGCGGTGTGAGGACAGCAGTCGGTTCGTCGAGAATCAAAATATTCGCGTTGCGGTACAACAACTTGATAATTTCAACGCGCTGTTGAATTCCCACCGACAAGTCTTTGATGTACAAATCGGGATTGACTTCTAACCCGTACTTTACCGAGAGGTCGCGAATTTTTTTGGCGACGAGTTGGCGGTCGAGCACCACACCATTCTTGATACTCTCATCACCAAGCATCACATTTTCCGTTACGGTGAATACGGGAATCAACATGAAATGTTGATGCACCATGCCGATGCCTTGCGCGATGGCATCGCTCGGTCCGACAATTTTGACCGGATTGCCCTTGATTAAAATTTCGCCTTCGTCCGGATGATATAAACCGTACAACACATTCATCAAGGTGGATTTGCCCGCGCCATTTTCGCCGAGGAGCGCATGGATTTCACCCTGATTCAGTGTCAGGTCAATGTGGTCATTCGCGAGCACACCGGGGAAACGTTTGGTGATTCCGCGCAATTCAAGGATTGGAGTCATCATCACTATTGCAAGGACAACTTTAGTAATTTTCTACGCGCTTGCCTAAAGTTGTGCTTACAAACTGCTAGACAGAGGGGCGACCTCCACCGTGTAACCGCTGATGGTCGCCCCTCATTTTTTGCTTGGCTCACGCGTCAGCTTCAAAACAACGCGCTTACCTCATGCTCAGATTATTTGCCTTCTCCCATTGCCCAGGCTTTGATGTCAATCTTGCCGGCGATGATGTCCGCCTTGATGCCGTCCAATTCGGTTTGCACTGCTGCCGTCACTTTGGACGCATTGTCATGATACGGCGCAATCGAAACCCCATCGTTCTCGAACGTCCCACTATACACCCCGCCCTTGAACGAACCATCCGACATCCGCTTGATCGCTTCAAACACCGCATTCGCAATGTTCTTGCGCACGCTCGTCAAGATCACGCCGCACGCATCCGGCACAGAGATACATTGGTCCACGTCCACACCAATCGCCAATGTCCCTTTCTCTTTCGCCGCCGTGAACGTCCCGTTGCCTGTCAAACCCGCCACCGGCAACACGACATCCGCACCTTCGTCTATCAACGACAGTGCCGCTTGTTTCCCTTTTTCCGGATCCGTGAACGTCGCCGTGAACACGCCATCGTTCTTTTTCGTGTCCCAGCCAATCAATTCCACTTTGTCGTTGTGCTTCGCGTTCCAATAGTTCACGCCACCTTGGAATCCCACCATGAAATCTACCACCGGCGGAATGTTCACCCCACCATACGTCCCTACTTTTTTCGTCTTGCTCACCGACGCCGCCAAATAACCCGCTTGGAACGCCGCTTGCTCAACGCGGAACGTCAATCCCAACACGTTCGCCATTTCCGTCGCTGAACCGCAGTCCTTGCCTTCCACTGCCGTTCCAAAACAATCCGGATACGCATAGTCCACGATCGCATAGTTCACGCCCGGATTCGCTTTCGCAGAACTCGCCGTCGCTCCGCCCAACAAGAACCCGACGGTCACGATCCCTTTGTAGCCTTGTCCAATGAACTCTTCCAAGTTCTTGGCGTAATCGGTCTCTTGGCGCGATTGCAGATATTTCGAATCCGCCGAAATCCCCAATTCTTTCACCGCACGCGTCAAGCCTTCAATCGCCGTAAAGTTGAACGACTTGTCGTCCGGTCCGCCTACGTCTGTTACCACACCAACTTTGAGGTCTTTGGCAGACGCGCTCGGTGCCAGCTTGCCCTCGCCATTCGCCCAGGCTTTGATGTCAATCTTGCCGGCGATGATGTCCGCCTTGATGCCGTCCAATTCGGTTTGCACTGCTGCCGTCACTTTGGACGCATTGTCATGATACGGCGCAATCGAAACCCCATCGTTCTCGAACGTCCCACTATACACCCCGCCCTTGAACGAACCATCCGACATCCGCTTGATCGCTTCAAACACCGCATTCGCAATGTTCTTGCGCACGCTCGTCAAGATCACGCCGCACGCATCCGGCACAGAGATACATTGGTCCACGTCCACACCAATCGCCAATGTCCCTTTCTCTTTCGCCGCCGTGAACGTCCCGTTGCCTGTCAAACCCGCCACCGGCAACACGACATCCGCACCTTCGTCTATCAACGACAGTGCCGCTTGTTTCCCTTTTTCCGGATCCGTGAACGTCGCCGTGAACACGCCATCGTTCTTTTTCGTGTCCCAGCCAATCAATTCCACTTTGTCGTTGTGCTTCGCGTTCCAATAGTTCACGCCACCTTGGAATCCCACCATGAAATCTACCACCGGCGGAATGTTCACCCCACCATACGTCCCTACTTTTTTCGTCTTGCTCACCGACGCCGCCAAATAACCCGCTTGGAACGCCGCTTGCTCAACGCGGAACGTCAATCCCAACACGTTCGCCATTTCCGTCGCTGAACCGCAGTCCTTGCCTTCCACTGCCGTTCCAAAACAATCCGGATACGCATAGTCCACGATCGCATAGTTCACGCCCGGATTCGCTTTCGCAGAACTCGCCGTCGCTCCGCCCAACAAGAACCCGACGGTCACGATCCCTTTGTAGCCTTGTCCAATGAACTCTTCCAAGTTCTTGGCGTAATCGGTCTCTTGGCGCGATTGCAGATATTTCGAATCCGCCGAAATCCCCAATTCTTTCACCGCACGCGTCAAGCCTTCAATCGCCGTAAAGTTGAACGACTTGTCGTCCGGTCCGCCTACGTCTGTTACCACACCAACTTTCAATGCGCCACCACTCGTAGCAGCAGTTGGGGGAACTGCGGTGGGCTGAGGCGCGGCAGTCGGGGGTACCGCAGTAGGTTGCGGGGCAACCGTCGGCGGGACCGCCGTGGGCTTTGGTACGCTTGTAGGCGCGGGTACGTTTGTGGGCGCGGGTGGCGGTGTCGCCGCCGGACCACACGCTGCCACAAGAATGCTGACAACGAGCATCAACGTTGTAATTTTCCAGAATTTGCTAAGCAGTTTCTTGTACTGCATTGTTCTTCTCCTCCATAAAGATTCTTGCTCGAAAGGTGCGTCGAGCCGCGCGTTGCGTCAATTCAGAAAAGGCGTCCAAAAGTGGTATCTGTTAAAGACACCCCCTTTCTTTGAATGGCAAAATACTGCATCGAGGTATGCCAACATCATCGTTGTCACGGAAAAGTGGAGCGAGCTATGCCGTCACGCGCTGCGGGGAAAAAGTTTTCGGATAACACACGTTATCCCACAACTTGCAATCCGCGACTGCATATTGGAATGTGACGATTATAGCAAAGAACAAAAAAAGGGGCAATGCGATTTATGAGAAAATCGGGGAAAGACGCTACGCGGAAAAGGCAACGAGCGCGTCACGCAGCGCGCTCAAATCGGAATGGAGTTGCGTCAGCTCGTTCGACGAAAGCAGACGCCAGGGCGCGTAAAAAAATTCATCCGTCTCGCGTTCCATATCCGCACGCACAGCGCGTCCTTGCGCGGTCACACGAAATGTTTCATCATCGGCGCGTTCAATCCAACCGCGCCACGCCAACGCATTCAACGCATCGGCAAATTCTGCGCGTGTAAAGCCGCGGTAATGCAATTGTTCAAACAATGCGTTCGCGTCATTCGCTTTTTCGTCAGACACAAACGCGAACGTCTCCCATTGATTGCCGGTGACGCCGAGGGGTTGCCACGCCGCCATGTGCGCATCATCCCGAAACGCGTTCACGTCTTCGAGCGCCTGAAAAATTTTCCCGAGCGGTGAAATTTCTTGCAGCGGTGCGCGCCGCCGCGAATGCTTCACACACCACGCATGTTCCGTCGCGCAGCTCGCTTGCATCAGCGCGCATAAAGTTTTTTCGACGCGGAAAATCGCATCCGTCAGTGGAACATCCATTGCTTGCAGCCAGCCGCGTCGCCGCGCAAAAATTTTTTCGAGCATAACGCGTCCCGCGTCGGTCAACGTATAGTCCTGCGTGGCGTTGCGGTCAAACCATGTTTCGCTCGCCATCAATTCCAACAACGCGCTGACAATTTTTTCTGAAGCGTAAATGTCACGCACGCGTAATGTTTGGACACTCAATGGCTCGGGTGCAAATTCTGCCGCTTGCACCATGAACCAACCCGGACTTTCCGCGTAACCGCTTCGCAGTGCCAACAATGGCGCCAATGGAGCTGTCTCATTTTTGCGTGCGCGGATGATGCCGATTGCGCCATAGAACGCGCTCGCGACCTCTTCTAAAAATTCGTACCAATGAGCATCGAGTTGTTGAGGATTCATCATGTACGGTATTACGAAAAAAGAATGTGGCTGGTCGCTCGCGTTACGCGCGTTTGCGCCTCGACAAAAATTCAAACAACGCGCCGCCTGCAACACCCAACGCCGCGCCAACGGCAACACCGGCAGCAACATTTCCCATTGCGGCGCCGATGGCAGTGCCGACGCCCGCACCAAGGACGGTGATTACACCCATCTTGCTTGCAATCGCGCGCACCGAATTTGAGTTGCGTGACATCCTCTGCCTCCAAAAAAAAGACTCGAATGAATTTTCCGCGCGTGTGTTAGGGTACACGCGAAATGTTCATTCGAGTCCTGATGCAAACTGCGTTATGCTTCCGCCGCAGGTGGGGGTGCGACCAGCGTGGCAGGTTGTTCTTTGGGTTCGCGCGGTGGACGCGGCGCTTTGGCAACAACCGGTTTTGGCTCCGGTTTCGGTGGCGCAGGCGGTTGTTTGCCCGGAATGGATTTGCCTTTGGTCCCGCGAAATAATTTACCGCGCTTGGTGCGTTTGTCTCCCTTGCCCATGTGAGACTCCTTTACTGAAAGTTAATGGTGCCTTGTGAAATTCCCGAGTCAGCACGCCAACGTCGGATTGCCTCTCACCGCATTTGGGAATGCTCACGGTTCATTTTCATTTCAAAGCAATCGTGCGACGCGATTATACGTCGCGCACGTTGCGTGTCAATAAAGTTACTGACTGTAATTGATGCGATACCATTCGCTGAATGGGGAAAGATAGGTTGGCATTTCTTTGTTGCCGCGTACCACACTGACGCGCCATTCATACACTCCCGTGTTGCTCCACCACACCGTTTCGCATGAACCATCGCCGCGATTTGGAAACAAGATCACTGTGGTTTCTTTGGTCCAATCCCACAACGCGTTCCAGCGTTCGTGTTCCACCAGTTTGCTTTCGACGAGAAAAAATTCATCCGCCGCAAGCGGCGCGCCAAAATTCCATTCCAACACGAGTTCGCGCTTGCACCAATATTTTTCGCCGTTGGTCGGCTTGACCAATCGCGGTGCAGGATATTTGAACGACGACGCGGCGGAATCGGCAATCACAACGGACGCGGCACTCGGCGTGATGGTTGGTTGCGTGGGAGCGCCGGTGGCATCCGAAGCGGCGCGGGTAGGTGGCGCGCACAATTGATTCGAGCGTACATACGCAACGGCGTTTTCATTCGACACCACTGACCATTCGCCATTCACGCCTGTTACAAAAAGGCGCGCACCATTTTCCAACGTTTGCGTGATGGGAAAATCCTCGCCCGGTCCTTGATGCAGCGCGACCTTTTCACCACACACCAGAAACGCGCGCCGCGCCACATTCGTCGTCAATGCTTCAGGAGGCGGAGCAAGTGTCGGCGTTTCCGTCGGCGCTTTGCGCGTCCAACCTGCCGCTTGCGCGTCCGTATGCGCGCAAAACCAACGGTCACCTCTGGCGATATTCACATTAACGCGCGCATATCCTTCATCATTCGGCAAATAAAAATAGCGCGTGCCGCTGTCTTCTATATCACCTTTGACGACACAACCCGGCGGCGGCGTTTCGCAGCCATCGCGACAACGCGGGTCGGGCGTTGGCGTAATTTGATTCTCCGCGACTTGCGTCGCGTTCGCTTGGCGTGCCGGCAAAAGCGCATTCACTTCATTAAGCGCGCGCTCTATCATCGCACCAAAATGCAGCTGTTCATTCAGACCCCACGCCAAAATCCCGAACGCAAAAATCAACACAAACGCCACCGCCACTGCGACCAAACACGTACCGCCCGTTTTCCGCCGCGCGCCAAATTCGGCGAGATTCGCTTGCGGCACATTGCGTAATGTGGGGGGGGGGGCTGGCGGTTGATACGCCACACCGCTTGCGCGCGCGCGGTCATACGCGGCACGCTGCGTGGCATCGCTCAATACGCGCCATGCCTCATTCAATTCGCGCAGACGCTCGAGCGCTTGCGGCGATGAACGCGCGTTGGGATGATGCCGCTGCATAAGCCGCCGATACGCCGCATCAATTTGCGTCAGCGTCGCGTCGGGGGAAACATTTAATAGACTGTAGTAATCTTTCACGATGCGTTATTCGTTCTTGGTCATTCGTCGTTCGTCATCACCGATTTTCAATTCGCGTCGGAATATGCGTTGAAGCCGCGGCGTGTTCAATCGAAGTTTCGGGACTGATATTGCAGCGCCACGAGTTGCGCGCAAAAATCACTTGCGAACCGCCGACCCAAAACGGATATTTGCACGCCGCGCCGGTTTCGGGGTCATCGCGCGCAATGTTTTCGACAAACTCATTGCCGACGGCAAACGTCACTTCATAACAATTGTGCGGCGCGGCGCGACATTCATTCTGATGAAAGCGATTGTTGTTGGAGGCGAGATTGCCTTCGCCATTCATGTAAAAACAGTCGCCGGAATTGACGCAAAAGTTTTTCGCAATGATATTTTGTTGACACGCAATACACAGCCAGCCCGCCGATTCGCAGCCCGTTGGCAAATAACCGCCTGCGGTATTGCACGCGCGATTGTCGCGGCTAAACGTGTTACCGACAAAGAAACTTGATTCCACCGCAAAATTATACGAACCCCAACCGCTCGAATCATCCAAACGATTGTTGATTAATTTTAATCCCGAAACGCGTTCCGCCGCAACGCCTGCGACGCCGCCCGCCATATCGGAATCCATAATTGTGGTGTCAGACGCGCGCACCAAAATTCCACCGCCGTAAATCACCCCCCCCTGCTTGTTGACGTCATTGTCGCCATGTGAACAATCGGGATACAAACACAACAAGATATTTGCATCACGCGCGTCTGTCGTCCCACGAATCACCACATTTTGAATAAATAGGCGCGCGCCTTCGGCAATGATTCCATAGCCGCGTCCTTCACTGCGAATCACCGAACTCTTGTCGCCAAAAACTCCGATGGCTTCCCCACGCAACAGAAACGGACGATAATTTTGTCCCGCGCACAATTTTATCGAACGGTCAACGACATCGGGCATCACGTCCGCCGGCGTACATTCTGCCGGTTCGTTCGGAATTTCAAACGTGAGCGCGGCGCGATTCAAACTCGCGGGCAAATTCACCGACAACGTTCGCAACGGAATTGGCACCGGCGTCGGTGGAACAATTTCCGTTGGGGGCGGCACAGGCGTCGGGGCGCGTGTCGAAACGCGCGTCGCCGCGCGTGTTGGCGATGGGGGAATCTTTGTCGGACGCGGTGTGCGTGTTGCGCGCCGCGCGGTGGGCGATGGTTGTTTCGCGGTTGTCGTCACAATGCCCGTTGGATTGCGCTGCGCGGTGTTGACCACACGCGGTGGGAACAAATACGCGACGACGAAAAAAGCCGCGAGGCACCCGTCAACGATGCCAAATAGAATCATCGCGGTCAAAAAGAGGCGGCGGAGATTCCAACGGCGAGAGCGCGACACATTAAACGGGCTGCCCCATGTATCACGCAAATAAATATCGTGGACGAGCCAAGGCGAGGGAGTGCGCTCGCGTTTCAACTTCATCGAGCGAAAATCAATCAGTAGGTGAAAATTACGCCACCCAAATTTGAGGAAGCGGTACGCCAACGATTATAGAGGAGAATTAAAGGATTGACCAAAAAGAAAAGTTTGGCGCGCGCAACGCAAAAATAATCGAGAAATCGCATACAATTCAAAACGTCGCGCAGTTTAGGTGACAAACCGCATCAAGGACACCACATGCCATCCCTGTATCTGGAACATCTCACATGGAACGAGGCGGAAACCGCGTTCCATAACATTCCGCTTGTCGTCATTCCCATCGGCGCAATCCTTAAAGAACACGGACCGCATTTGCCGCTCAACACCGATTATTTGGTCGCGCGTGAATTGGCGCGGCGCGTTGCGGAACAAGTGGACGTGATTGTTTGTCCGCCGATTCCGTTTGGCTATTACCCCGCGTTCGTCGAATTTCCGGGCAGTGTTCATCTCGCCGCCGACACATTTCGCGAAACCGTGGAACAAATGATTTCGTCGCTCGCCAAAAATGGCGCGCAAAAATTTTTGATTCTCAACACGGGCGTCAGTACCACTGCCCCTCTCAGCATCGCCGCGAACAATTTGATTTCACAAAACATTCCCGTCGCGCTTGCCAACATTTTGGATATCGGACGTGCGGCGGACGATGTGATTGAAAACAAAATCGGCTCACACGCGAACGAACACGAAACTTCGCTGCTGTTGTCGATTGATGAATCGGTTGTACACATGGAGCGCGCGGTGGTGGAAATTCAACCGTGGATGTTGAAAAAAAGCGCGCCCGTGCGGAAACCTGCGCCGCTCACACGCGCGCCCAACGCCCTGGGCGATTATTGCCCCTCCGGCATCATCGGCGACCCTACCCGCGCGACGCGTGAAAAAGGTCAACTGATTTTGCGCGCGATGGTGGAGGATGTTGTCGAATTTTGCAGGGCGTGGGCATAAAAAATTTTTAGTTGCTGATCGCGGGGGCGCGTTTGAGATAGGTCGCATCATTCAATTGTTTCAAAATAAACGCAGCCATATCCGCGCGTCCGACGCGTGTTCCAATATCCTTGCCCACCGCACCCACGCGCAGGTTGCCGGTTGGCGCATCATCCGTGAGCATCGGCACGCGCACTATCGTCCAAGCGCGGTCCGACGCACGTACCATGTCCACCGAATTGACCATATCTTGCAAAACATTTTTGTTCACAAGTTTCAACACCGCGACAAAGAGTTTGTCTATCGCCTTTGGCTGGTCAGCCATGTCACCAACACCCGCGCCGGTGGAAAGGATAAGCCGTTTTACATTTTCTTGCTGCATCGCGGCAAGGATATTTTTTGTGCCGTTGCTCACCGCCAATTCGGCATTGTTCGACGTAGGACCCAAAACACTAATGACCGCATCCGCACCTGCAATTGCACGCGCAATGGCATCACGGTTGCTGATGTCGCCTTGAACAATTTGCAAATTCGGATTTTGAACTTCCAACTTGGATGGCGTACGCGCAAACGCGACGACTTGATGTCCCGCCGCTAACGCTTGTTCCACCAGTATTTTTCCGGTCTTGCCGGTCGCGCCAAAAATTGTTACCCGCATCGTCTCCTCTTGTCAACGGATGAATTGATTCTACGTTGCATCGGCTTGGCAGCAATGCCGGTGGACACAACATTAAAAAAATCTGCGCTCGCGGCGCAGATTTTTTTTGGATTCATGAAACGGCAAGCAATTTTTTCAAATACGGCATTTGCTCGTTCGCTGCGCGTTCGCCTTCTGCAATAATGTACGGGATTTTGTCCGTGTCGAACAAACCGATGTGTTGATTGAATTGCGGCAGAATCGGAATCACTTCCCCATGATGCGCCATCGAATGAAACGCGTAATTCGCTTTCAATAAATTGTTCGACATGATGCTGCTTACTTGAAACGTGTAACGCATCAACGAATTAATTTTGCCTTGATAGGGACTTTCAAAACCCATCGCCAAAATGACGTTCGCGCCTTCTTTGACCGCGACGCCGACGGGCAGCGGGTCACTCAAATATCCGTCCACCAATAATTTTCCGTCAAAGCGATGTGCTTTGAAAATGTACGGAATGGCAATACTCGCGCGCAGTGCGTCCACCAATTTTCCTTGCGTCATCACCACTTGCTCGCCGTGTTCAAAATCCGTCGCGGTGAGATACAGCGGAATTTTCGCGTCCTCAATTTTCCTGTCGCCATACGCTGCGCGAAAACGTTCCAGAGGAATTGTGTCGTCCACCGTCCCAAAATTTTCGTTGAACCCGAAAACATTCGGCAACAGAATTTGCCACAACGAACGCCGACTGTGTTTCGCCGTCACCTCGCGCGTCCACAAGCGCATACTCATCTCTTGCGATTCTTGCGGTGAATGTCCGAGCGCAATCAACGCCGCATAGAGGGCGCCGCCGCTTGTACCGACGACCATTTCCACCGCGATATTTTCGCGCAGCAGCGCCTTGTGCAAACCAATTGCCGCCGCGCATTTCACACTACCCGAACCAATGACGAGCGCAACTTTTTTTGTGTCTGTCATTTTCCGCGCAGCATGTGGCAAGCATCAGGTAGCAGGTTGGATTCACCCTACTACTTACTACTTGCTTCCTGCTACTTTAACTCCTTCACCAACACCAAATGATTACCCTGTTCGTCACAGTAATAGCTCACCTCGTTCATTGTGCTGTAAATGAAATAAAGCCCAAAGCCCGTGGTAGGTTCGTCATGCATCAACGCATTCACATCCGGCGCGTCCGTTGGCACAGGTTCAAACGGATGTCCGAAATCACTCAAAATCATCGTTATCTTTTTCGGTTGTGGACGCAGTTCCAACATGATGGAACCCGGATTCATTCCGGCGTAACCGTGTTGAATCACATTCGTCGCGGCTTCATCACACGCGAGTTGCAATTGAAATGCAATCTCGTGTGAAATTTTCAACTGTTCGCATGTGCGCGCGATAAAATCGCGGAATACTTGCAGCGCGTCCAGCTGTGCCGCGCGGGTGAGAATAAAATTTTCGCGCATTTTAGTACTTGGCATCGGGAAACGTTTGTACGCCCGCGTGTTTGCCAACGACCTTTATCATGCGTAAATCGCGCCAGCGTTCGCCAAGCGTTTCGAGAATCCCATCTTGAATTGCCCAGGCGCGCCCGCGCACCGTTTGCCACGCGTCGGGGGAACGAAACGGCGTGCTGCCATTGAGCGCGGCGTGTAACTTTCCGCCGGGTTGAAATTCGCGGTGAATGTCGTCCATCAATTTGTGTCCGCGCACGTACGCAAAACCGCGCTTTTCAAAAATCCACGCCGACACATACGTCAACGGTTCGAGCGAAACCGCTTGACGCGCGCACAACGCGAGAAACACGTCGAGCTGCTGCAACACCTCACGCGAAAAACCCATGCCCGCGCGCACTTGCGCGGGCGCAAGCCCCGCGCGCATCGCACGTTCTTCTTGTTCCAGATTGCGCGTCACCGTGCCCCAATGCGTTTGTTTGCCTTCCGTATCATGCTCGATGTCAAATTTTTCGGCAAAGGGGTCGTTGAGGAGAATCAGATTGAGGTCAATCCCATTCGTCGCATTGTCTTGAAGTTCAAGCACGAAATACGCGTCGCGCGCATCTTCGGGATTGTTGATGGAAATGTTGACCTTACCCGAATCGGGTTCGGCAAACAATTCCACTGTATAACCGCTGCCCCGCCACAAAATGGGATTGATGCCAAAGCGTCCCAAAAGTTCGGGCGGCACAAGCGTCCGATAAAAACGCTGCTTGGCATCGTGCGGCAGTGCATTGATGGTACGAATGCCCAACGGATATTGAGCATCGCCCAACCATTGCTCAATCGTGATGACTTTTGGTTGAGGGGCAACGGGCGCGGGTTCTTGCTTGAGACGCAGTGCGCGAAACATGATTGTAGTGCAATCGTGCGATAGTGCGATAGTACAATTGTGACTATCACGCTATCGCACTACAAAACTCTCGTACTAATCTGCAAAACTCGCGACTGCCGAGTCCACGTCCGCGTAGGTTTTCATGATGCTCATAAAGCCCGAAAGGTCAAGGACTTTTTTCACATTCGCCTGCACGCCCGCCAAACGCAAGTCACCGCCTTTGCTGCGCGCGTCCTTGACGCTGTTGAGCAGCACGCGTAAACCTGCGCTACTCGTATATTCCAGCCCGCTAAGGTCTGCGACCAGCTGTGCATGTCCGGCGCGCAATTCTGTCGCCAATGCATCTGCGAGTTCGGGCGCGGTGAGGGCGTCGAGATTGCCTTTTACGGCAACAACTTGCACATTCCCGTTTGAAGTAGTAGCCAAGTCCATGATTCACTCCGTTAATAGTTTTTGGTGTCGGAAATTTTTTCCGCCATTCGTGGCGCGTCAATCACAATGCGCGGCGATAGCTTGCGCCAGCGTTGGATACATTGCGAGATACGATGGGATGCCTGCCAAATCCAATACACGCGCAACCGCAGAACTCGGATTGACCAATACCAATTCTCGCGCGCCGCCAAGTTCTCCCGCGCGTTCGAGGGTGTTGCGCGTTGCCCACGACGCGCCCGCTTCATTCCGTGTGAGGTCGCGCATTTGTTTGAAAATGGAGGTGAGCGCCATCAACCCCGCACTGCTCATGTACTCACACGCGCTCAATTCGAGAATGAGGCAGCGGGTGCCACGCGTAACGAGCGCGTTTGCCTCGACCATCAAGTGCCCGTACGTTTCGCCATCCACGTTGCCCTGCACGTACAAAACTGTGGCACGCGCATCGTACGGCGTTGCCACCAGATTCATTTCAGCGCAGCCAGCGCGCTGGCGGTATCGGGAAACGTGGGAATGAAATTTTTCAACCCCGCCAAATCCAGCACACGGTCCACGCGCGGCGTTGGATTCACCAACGCGAGTTGGGTTTGCGAAGATGACGCGCGCGCATCGTCCAGTGTTTTCAATACTGCCCAGCCATTTTCCGTATCGGGCGCGCGTTCACCGCGCAGCAATTTTGTAATCGCGTTCAGCGCGACCAATCCCGAGCTGCTCATGTATTCGCAGCCGCTAATTTCCAAAACAATTCGAGTCACACCTTCACCGTGCAGACTTTCTGCTTGCGCGATGAGTTGTTTAAAGTTCGAGCCGTCCACACTGCCTTGAATATGAATCACGGCAGCATCGCCGGTCGGACGTTCTACCGAGAGTTCCATAACACCGTACCTTTCTGGAAGATTCAAGATTCGACGCATCGTTAGCACATTTCCGCGCACCGCGTCAAACTCAAAATTCACTTGGTCCATCAATTGGCGCATAAAGTACAAACCCAAACCGCCGGTCGGACGTTCTTCTAGCGGCGCGTGCAAATTGGGTTCGGGAATGCGCGCAGGGTCAAACGACTTGCCATGATAATGCATGTGCATGACCAAGCGGTCACGCTCGCGCCATAAGGTCATCGTGACGCGTCCGGGTTTGCCTTCAAACGCGTGATTAAAAACATTTGCGGCAGCTTCGTCACACGCCAGCTCACACGCGAACGCATCGTCTTCACTGCCGCCCAATGTGTGCGCCGTCGCGCCAACAAATTCGCGCAGTTTCGCAAGTTGTTCGAGTGAGCCATCAAACACCTGCGACAAGCGTAGAGGAGATAAAATCACGGCAATTCGTTCCGATGCGGCGAGGCGCTAACGCCAAAGCAGCTTGGCTCAAGTCCGCTTGACGCAAGCCATTGACGAGTTGCCGTGTTGTGAAAAATGGAAATTGAATTGTCCATTCAAAAGGAGGCAACCGCATTTTTGAGATTGGATTGGATGTCCAGAAACATGTCGAAACCACTCATCTTGAGTGTTTCCAAAACGCGCGCACTCGGCGCCAACAATTTCAAGTGCGCCGATTTGTACGTCCCCGCCGTAACACCTTTGCTCACCGTGCTACTATCTTCTGCCGTCGCGCGCAATTTGTTATAGATATGATTCAGCGCGCGCAACCCTGCGCTGCTCACGTATGGCACTTGCTGCAAATCAATGAGCAAATTCTTGGCGCCATCCGCAACGGCTTTTTCGGCAAAGGATTGAAACTCGCCGTACGAGTTGGAATCAATGTTCCCTTTGACATGCAGCACTGTGACCGGGACTTGACCTTGTTCTTGCGACAACGATAATTCCATGCTGCCTCCTTGTATGGTTCTGAAAGAATCGGCTCACGCGCGTTTCACACGCGCCATTAAAAATGTTCGATTGCGTTGTGGGATGGAATTGCGTCGGACAAGAGCTGTTTGCAGTCCGTGTCAGAGTGTCCTAAAATGGCGTACCGTTCAGAGCAAGCGGACTCGTTATGCACGTATATTATAACCGCAAAGCCGCAAATGCTTTGTCCCACGAATGCTGATTCTATTATCGTTATACATTGACTGTCAAGAGGAATAAAACGTGACTGAAACGGAAATGATGCTGGCGCGTGTGCCGCTGTTTTCCACACTGCCCGAAACTGAAATTCACCACCTCGCGGAAACTCTCACTACGCGCCAAGTGCCGCACGATACCGTTTTGTTTTATGAAGGCGACGCGGGACAACATTTTTACATTTTGCGTCAAGGCGAAATTGAAGTCGTCAAAGGCATTGGCACGCCGGATGAACGCATCGTCAACGAACGTCATTCCGGCGATTTTGTCGGTGAGATGAGTTTGTTCAATCGTGACGGCAAGCGCACGGCGAGCGTACGCGCGCGCGGCGAAGCGACGTTGTGGGAAATGACGCGCGCGGATTTTGACGCGCTGCTTGTGCGGCAACCGTACCTCGCGTATGAAATGGTGCGCGTGTTATCAAATCGGCTCACCGACGCGCACAACAACGCGATGGCAAGTTTGATTGAAAAAAATCGCGCGTTGGAAATCGCCAACGCCGAACTCGCCGAAGCGTACGCGGAATTGAAAGCGGCGCAAGCACAGATTATCGAAAAGGAAAAACTGGAACGCGAATTGCAGCTCGCGGCGGAAATTCAGATGAGTCTCCTGCCGCGCACGCTGCCGCATCTCAAAGGATTTTCGTTCGGCGCAAAAATTGTTCCCGCGCGCGCAGTCGGCGGTGATTTGTACGATTTCATTCCGTTGGGCGATGATGCGCTCGCGATTGTGATTGGCGACGTGAGCGACAAAGGTGTGCCTGCCGCGATTTTTATGGCGCAAACGCACGCGCTCATTCGTTCCGAAGCGCGCCAAAATCGTTCCCCGCGCGAAACGCTCGAACGCGTGAATCAATATCTTTTGGAAATGAACGCGTCGGGTTTGTTCGTCACCGTATTGTACGGCATCTTGAATCGCAACACGCGCGAATTTCAATACGCGCGCGCGGGACACGAATTGCCGTTGGTGCGCGAACCGCACGGCGAAATTTTCACCCCCGCCCAAGGGCAGGGCGCGCCGCTCGGCATTTTTGATTTTGTGTTGTTGGATGAGGGAACACTCACACTGCCGCATCACGCCACGATGTTACTCATCACCGACGGCGTGACGGAAGCATTGAACGCGGAACACGAACAATTCGGCATCGAACGCATTCAGGGGTTGCTCAAGCAAGATGTTCAAGTGGACGCGCAAACGTTGTGCGAAGATTTTCTAAATTCGATTAACGCGTTTCGCAGAGATGCACCGGTGCATGATGATATAACCGTGGTGGCAATTCACGCGGCATAAAAAATGAACGGCGGATGGAATTCACAAATGTTGCTCGGTCTCCACTCGCAAGAATCCTGCTAATCACTATCGTAGCCGGTATCTTCTTTTCTAGTTGCGATGCAAATTCTGCCAAGAGCCAACGAACCCGATACAAGGACCTTGTGCTTCAGCTCGATATTGACCGCAGCAGAGTTCAGGTTGGGGATTCAATCCTTATTCGGTTCACAGTGAAGAATGTGGCGAATGAACCTATCAAGATTGAGAGCAAAGAGAGTCCAGTGCTTGATGTGCAAGTCA
>CAYXXF010000010.1:0-228917 GCA_964469005.1 uncultured Anaerolineales bacterium | reverse complement strand
GCAGACCTAATGACAATCGATCTACCATGCCGCCTTCATTATACTAATGACAAACAATAAACCATGCAAGCAACTTTTCCCAAACCACAAACCCGCAACATCTCGATTCACCCCGATACCAACATCGGCTACGTGCATCTCACCGTGCGCGATTTCAAAACGTCTCTGCCGTTTTATCAAAACGTGCTGGGATTCAAAATTCACAAAAACGATAAAGGCGTCGCGCATCTCGGCGCCGGTGGTGATGATTTATTATTGCTCACCGAAAATCCTGACGCGAAAATCCAACGCTTTGCGACAGGACTGTACCATTTTGCGATTCTCGTGCCGTCGCGTTTTGAACTGGCGCGTTCACTGCGTCGTCTCGGCGAAGCGGAAATTCAACTCGGCTTTGGCGACCACATTGTGAGCGAAGCGATTTATTTGAGCGACCCCGACAACAACGGCATCGAAGTGTATCGTGACCGTCCGCGCAGCGATTGGTACGATAAAAATGGAAATTTTCAAATGGGGACATTACCCGTTGACGTGCGCGGCGTGTTGAGTGAACTGCAAAATGAAACCGACGAATGGAAAGGACTGCACCGCGATACGGTGTTGGGACACATGCACTTGAAAGCGGCGAATGTCGCGCGCGATGCGAAATTCTATCGCGACGTAATTGGTCTCGACGAAATGGCAAATCTTGGCGGGACTGCCGCGTTCCTTTCCGCGGGCGGTTATCATCATCATCTCGGCATGAACAGCTGGGAAAGCGCGAACGCGCCGACACCACCGCGCGACAGTGTTGGCTTGCAATACTTTACAATCAACATTCCAACTTCGGATGAATTGACTCGCGTCGCCAATCGCGTGCGTCAAGCAGGTTATGAATTGGAAGAAACCGACGCGGGCTTGCTCGCGCGCGACCCATCGAAAAATGGTGTCGTGTTGACAGTCAAAAATTGACGAACGACGAAGGACGAACGACGGACGAGAGATTATTGACTGTTGACTATTGACTGTTGACTAACGACTATGAATCCGATTCGCATTGACGTTTGGTCTGATTTTGTCTGACCGTGGTGTTTTGTGGCGGGCTTGAGTCTCAAGCGCCTCAACGAAACACATCCTGCGGAACTGCATTGGCGCGCGTTCGAACTGCGCCCGAAAGGTTCGCCGCCGATTCCGCCCGAATATCGCGCGCGTATCGAAGCGAATCGTCCGATTTTTGCTGCGCGCGTGAAACGCGATTACGGCATTGAAATCAATGAAGGACCCTTTGGCATCAATACGCGCGCATTGCATCAATTGAAAAAATTCGCGAACGCGCAAGGCAAAGGGAATGAATTTCATGACGCCGCGTTGGACGCGTACTGGATGAATGGTCTTGACGTGAGCGATGAAAATGTGCAGCAAGAACTCTTGAAGCAAGTTGGTATCGAAACGCCCGTCGCGGAAATTTTGCAAAACGTGGAATACCGAAATCAAGTGCTGCTCGACGAACGTATCGCGTATGAAAACCAAATGGCCGGCGTGCCGGCAATTGTCTTTGCCGAAAAATATCTCGTGATGGGCGCGCAGCCGTTAGAGGTTTTGAAACAAGTTGTCGAGCAGGTGCGCGAGGAGACAGAGACTGCATGAGCGTCGAGGCGACGGCAGAAATTAAAGACAAAAACGGCAATGTTCTAAAGCGCGCGGAGATTTTGCCGTATTTGGATTTTGCAAAACGGGCGGCGCATCATGTTGTTGGCGATGTGCGTATTGTGCCGCAGGCATGGAGTCCGCAACTCGAAAACAAACGCGATGTGTTGATTTATTTGCCGCCGTCGTACGCGACGAGCGAAAAAAAATATCCCGTGTTGTATATGCAGGACGGGCAAAATTTATTTGACCATCTGACCGCGTACGCGGGACAAGATTGGCAAGTGGATGAAACGATGGAGCGTTTGAGCGCGGACGGCTACGAAGCGATTGTGGTGGGAATTTATCACGGCGGCGACGCGCGTTTGAATGAATACAACCCGTTTCCCGGCAAATGGCACAGTCTCGGTAACGAGTACGTAAAATTTTTGTGCGAATCGCTCAAGCCGTTCATTGACCGCAACTTTCGCACGCACACGGAACCAAACGCGACGGGTATTCTCGGTTCTTCGATGGGCGGATTGATTTCGTTGTACGCGTTTTTCCATCGCCCCGATATATTTGGGTTGTGCGGTGCAATGAGTCCCTCATTGTTTGTCGGACGCGGCGCGATGTTGAAATATGCGCGTGAGGCGCAATTCCATGTGGGCAAAATTTATTTGGACAATGGCACGCGTGAACCGAGCGCGCGTCCGCTGTTTGAACTCTTGCGCGAAAAAGGATATCGCCTCCGCACTGATTTGAAATATGTAGCCGAACGCGGCGGACATCACACCGAGAGCGCGTGGGCGCGACGATTGCCCGGCGCGCTGCGTTTTATACTCAAAGATTGGAAAGAGAAAAAAATCAACCTTTGACAGGATTAACAAGATGAACAGGTTTTTGTATTCAATCCTGTAAATCCTGTTCATCCTGTCCAATAAATTATTCGGTGGAAAACAAACCCCTTGCACGAAAATACAAGCGCGATGAAATCACGGTGACGTATCAACCGCGCCGCTGTACGCACGTGGCGGAATGTTTGCGCCGCGCGCCGAACGTATTCAACACGTGGGAACAGCCGTGGGTGCAGGTGGAAAACGGGACCGTTGACGAAATCATTGACGCGGTAGAACGCTGTCCAACGGGCGCGCTGCATTACGAACGCACCGACGGCGGCGCGCAAGAACAACCGCGTGCGACGAATGTGGTTTTCGTTGCGCGCAATGGTCCGTATTATGTGCGCGGCAATTTGGAAATTGTGATGCCCGACGGTTCGGTGCTGAACGAAACGCGCGCGGCGTTGTGTCGCTGCGGCGCGTCACAGAGTCGTCCGTTTTGTGACAACGCGCATCGTGAGATTCAATTCCGCGATGCAGGCACACATATGTCCGAAGCGAACGCCCAAACCGAACTCTCGCCAAATCAAAAATTACGCATCACACCGCAGCCGAATGGGAATTTGAAATTTGAAGGCGCGTTTGAAATTCGTGACGCGATGGGACAAATTATTTTTCGCGGCGAGAGACGGCGGCTCTGTCGCTGCGGCGCTTCCGCCAACAAACCATTTTGCGATGACGCGCATGAACGGCTTGGTTTCAAGACGGAAACGAGTAATCATTGAGCGGTATTCAGTAATCAGTGTTCAGTCTCAGTTTCTAGTCTCTAGTAAGCGTTGGGAGAAGACATGGATGAAATAATTTCACGGGCGTTAAACAATGACCGCTTGATTGATATCACGACACTTGGCGCGAAATCAAACAAGCCGCACAAAATCGAAATCGCGTTTCATAATTTTGACGGGGAATTGTACATTAGCGGCTTGCCGGGAAAACGCGATTGGTATGCGAACCTCGTCGCGCATCCGCAATTTACATTTCATTTGAAACAGAGCGCGCACGCAGCTATTCCCGCGCGCGCCACGCCCATTACCGATGAACCGACGCGCCGAAAAATTTTGACGCAGGTTGTGGCGAAATGGAATCGGCACGCGCAGTTGGAAGAATTTGTAAAACACAGTCCATTGGTGCGAGTGGAATTCAGTGAGCAGTAGCCAGTAATCCGTCAAACGTAAAATGCAGCGCGTGAGGGCCCCACGCGCGACAGAAAGCGTTTGACAAAAAATTTACAATACGCGATTTGCTATATGCGATTCGCGATTTTTATGGAGCATAAAAAATGAGTCACCATGACGAGAAACTTGTCGTCGTCGGCGGCGCAACGGGTCAACAAGGTGGTGCGGTTGCGCGGCATTTATTGAAACAGGGATGGAAGGTGCGCGCCTTGACGCGCGATGTGAATAAAGACGCGGCGAAAGCGTTGGCGGCGCAGGGCGCGGAAATTTTCCAAAATGATTTGGATGACCGCGCGGGTGTCGAAAACGCGTTGCAAGGCGCGTATGGCGCGTTCAGTGTGCAAAATTTTTGGCTGCCGAATGTGGGTTACGAAGGCGAAATCAAACAGGGTAAAATTTTTGCGGACGCGGCAAAAGCGGCGGGCATTAAACATTTTGTTTACACGTCCGTTGGCGCGGCGCATCGCGGGATGGGACAAAAGCATTTCGACAGTAAATGGGAAATCGAAAAGTACGTCAAGCAATTGAATATGCCGTACACGATTTTGCGTCCCGTCGCGTTCATGGACAATTATTTTTGGTCGCAAGCGGCAATTTCGAACGGCATGTTTTCTAGTTGGGGTCTGCGTCCCGATAAAGGAATGCAGTTGATTGCGGCGGATGACATTGGCGGCATCACCGCCGCGGTGTTTGCGAATCCGAACGAATATATCGGCAAGACGATTGAACTCGCGGGCGACGAATTGACGGAATCGCAAATTACGGCGACACTCTCGAAAACGATTGGGCGTCCCGTCAATGTGGTGCCCCAGCAATTGCCCGAAGGACAAACGCCGACGCAAGAGCAAATTGCGATGTTTCAATTTTTTAACGGCGAAGGATACGATGCGGATATCCTCGCTGTGAAAAAAATCTATCCGCCGTTGAAAAATTTTGAAACGTGGTTGAATGAAACGGGCTGGCAAAATTTACCCGTGATGGAAATGCCCAAGAACGGTAACGGGTGGGGCGGATAATTTTTATCAGACCTGACGGGTTTTTGCGCGAATGTTTTATGTGACGCGGATGCGTTGTATGTACGACAACGTGAAACGTAAAACGTAATTCTGAAAACCCGTCAGGTCTTGATTCCTATGCGTGTACTCATCATCGGACGAAACGCGAAACTGCTGGAAAATCTTTTGGCACAAGTGCGCGCGGCAGGTTTCGAAGCGCAAGGCGCGACGCTCGATGTGGACGCGCTGCGCTTGATGCGGAACGAAATCTTCGATGTGGTCGCGATTGGCGGCGGCGTCGAAACGGATTCGCGCGCGACGTTTCATCGCGTCGCGCGCGAAAAAGATTCCGCCACGGTGGTGTTGGATATTTATGGACCGGAGACGCTGCTTCCCAAATTAAAAGCATTGAAAAGTAAAGAATAAAAATCCAAATGCCATCCAATCCTCTCCATACCTTTTTCGCGTCGTTTGAACCGCTGCGTGTACGCAACTTTGCCATTTACTTGGGCGGGCAAGCCGTATCCTTGATTGGCACATGGTTGCAATTCACCGCGCAGGCGTGGGTCGTGTGGGAATTGTCGAAATCGGAAGCGGCGTTAGGCATTGTCGCATCCCTTTCCTCTTTGCCGCTGCTTGTGTTTGGACCGTTCGCGGGAACGATTGCCGACCGTTTGGACCGGCGCAAGTTGTTGATTGCCACACAGGCAATTGCGCTTACGTTGGCTGCGCTGCTCGCGGTCTTGGTGCAAACCCAGTTGGTGCAATTGTGGCATGTGTACGTGTTGGCGCTCGCGCTGGGAATTGTGTCGGCGTTGGATTTTCCCGCGCAGCAAGCATTTCTCGGCGACTTGTCGGGAATGCAGTTGGTCCGCAAAGCGGTGAATTTGAACGCGCTGTTTTTGCAAGTGAGCCGCATCATCGGTCCCGCGTTTGCGGGATTTATTATTGCGACGCTCGGCACAGCGACGACGTTTTGGTTGAACGCGGTGAGTTTTATTCCTGTGATTGTGAGTTTGCTCATTGTGCGCTCTCACCAAGTCCGCACGCAGGGGCGAGGGAACGCGCTGCAAGATTTTGCGAGCGCAATTCGTTTTGTACGAACGCAGCCCCGTTTGCAAGATTTGTTGGTGCTCGTCGTGCTGATTACATTTTTTGGTTTGTCCGTGCTCAATGTGATGCCCGCGTTTGCGAGCAAAGTGTTGGGCGGAAGTTCGGAAACATATGGTCTCGTGTTGGCAGGTTCCGGCATGGGCGCGTTGTTAAGTGTCGTGTTTGTCATTCCATATATCCAAGCAGCGAAACGCACGGGCGTTGCTATTGCGGGCGCGGCAATGTGGATGGGCTTTTGGATTCTCGTCACTTCGCAAACGCGTGTGCTCCCGCTCGCGATGCTCGGCATCGGTCTTGCATCTATCGGCGCACCTGCGGTGATTGCCACATCGCTTGGCATTACCCAATTGATGGCGCCCTCCGATATGCGGGCGCGTTTGGTGAGTCTGTTTATCATGGTCAGTTTTGGGTTGCAGCCGCTTGCATCATTGTATGTAGGGTACGCGGCGCAAATGCTTAGCGTGCCGATGGTGATTCTTTTGAATGGCATCTTTTTGTGTACGGGCGCGTTCTTGATTTTGTTTTTGCGCGCGCCGTTGCGCGCGTGGAATGCGACACCATCGCACGTCGCAGCGAAACCCGTCGCGAGTGAATAAAAAATATCTGAGCTATAAATGGCTGACCCAGAAACAAATGGGTTAAGGAAAAGGAATAACACAATGGGAAATACTGTACACGGCATTCATCATGTCACTGCAATTGCAGGTGACCCGCAAGAGAATTTGGACTTTTATGTTGGCGTATTGGGATTGCGGCTCGTCAAGAAAAGTGTGAATCAAGACGCGCCCGACACGTATCATCTTTTTTATGCGGACGCCGTTGGCAATCCGGGTACCGACCTTACTTTTTTTCCGTGGGCGCAAATGGAACCCGCACGACGCGGGGTTGGTTTGGCGAATGAGGTTTCATTTGCAGTCCCCGTCGGCAGCTTGGATTTTTGGCGTGAACGTTTTGACGCCAATCATGTAAAGTATGATGCAGCACAAATTCGTTTCGACGAAAAGACGATAACGTTTCAAGACCCCCACGGTTTGCAGCTCGCACTCGTTGAAACAAATGACGCGCGTGATTTTATTGCGTGGGACGCGAGTCCGATTCCAACAGAATATCAATTGCGCGGAATGCACGTGGTGCGTTTGTGGGAACGCGCGCTCGCGCCGACGGCGAAGCTTTTGACGGAAAGTCTCGGCTTTGAATCTCGCGGCGAGGAAAACGGCTGGCATCGTTTCGGCGTTGACGGTGGCGGCTCGGGCAAATGGGTGGATGTGAAAGAGCTGCCGAGCGAACGACGCGGCGCGTGGGGCACAGGCGGTGTACATCACGTGGCATGGCGCGTGCGCGATGATGCAGAAGAGTTTGCAGTGCGCGCCCAAGTGGAAAGCATGGGTCTCTCGCCTACGCCGCAGATTGACCGCTTTTGGTTTCGCTCGGTCTATTTCAAAGAACCGGGCGGCGTGTTGTTTGAATTGGCGACGGATGGTCCCGGGTTTGACCGCGATGAAGATATGAAGCATCTCGGTGAGCAATTGATTCTGCCACCCTGGCTCGAACCTCACCGCGCTCAAATCGAAGCGATGCTGCCGCAATTGGAAATGCCGCACGTGAGAGCGTAATCGAAACACAGAAACGTCCGCCCCAATTTTTCGGCGGACGTTTCTGTGAAAGAACCTATGCCAAAATTTCAACCGCGTCTCGGATTTATTTTTGTCACGTTGTTTTTAGACGTCGTCGGGCTGGGAATCGTGATTCCTGTGCTGCCCAAGTTGATCGAATCGCTCACCAACAATCAAGTGGCAACCGCTTCGACAATTTATGGATTGTTCGTCGCCGTCTATGCCTTGATGCAATTTTTGTTTGCGCCGATTTTGGGGAGTCTTTCCGACAAGTATGGGCGCCGCCCGATTATTTTATTGTCGCTGCTCGGCGCGGGCTTTGATTATGTGCTGTTGGGTTTTGCGCCAAGTGTCGAATGGTTGTTTGTGGGGCGGCTCGTCGCCGGACTCACGGCGGCAAATTTTACGGCGGTCACAGCATACATTGCCGACATTAGTCCGCCCGAAAAACGCGCACAGAATTTTGGACTCATCGGCGCGGCATTTGGTTTGGGCTTTATTGTCGGTCCTGCCATCGGGGGCTTGTTGGGCAATGTCGGACTGCGTTTGCCGTTCTTTGTCGTCGCGGGGATTACGCTGCTGAACGCATTGTACGGATTTTTTGTACTGCCCGAATCATTGAGCAAGGAAAATCGCCGTGCGTTCACGTGGTCGCGCGCGAATCCGATTGGCTCGCTGCTCAGCATCCGTCGTTATCCTGCCGTGCTAAGTTTAGCGTTCGTGATTGTGCTGTCGGGGTTGGCGCAAAACATTTTGCAAAGCATTTGGGTGCTGTACACGAGTTTTCGGTTCCAATGGGGACCCGGCGAAGTAGGGCTTTCGCTCGCGGTGGTCGGCTTTTGCGCGATTCTGGTACAAGGATTTCTGGTCGGAAGAATCGTTGCGCGTTTGGGTGAACGACGCGCGTTGGTTTTTGGTTTGACCATCAGCGCGGCGAGCTATGTGTTGTACGGCTTGGCGCCGCAGGCATGGATGTTTTATCTCATTCCATTCATCGGCGCCATCGGCTTTGTCGCAACGCCCAGCGCGCAAGCGATTGTGTCCAAAAGTGTTCAGGCGAATGAGCAAGGCGCGGTGCAAGGCGCGCTCACCAGTCTCATCAGTTTGACAGGCATCGTCGGTCCGCTGCTCGCGACGAATCTTTTCAGTTTTGCCATCAGTCCCGCCGCGCCGTTCACCTTGCCCGGCGCGCCGTTCCTTCTCGGTTCACTCTTTTTCTTGCTCGGAATTTTTGTCGCGGTGCGCGCGTTTGCGCGACATGAGACCACTGCGCCACATCAATCAAAGGCATTGGCGCCCGCCGATGCCTCGCCAAACTTGGAGGAGCACTCTCATGGCTAAGGAATTGCATCAAGCCCAACCGATTTATCGCGCGGGCGAACCTCTCGAAACAGCGCGCGCGGTAATGATTATGATTCACGGGCGCGGCGCGTCGGCGCAAGATATTTTGTCGCTAACCCAAGAATTGCCGCGCGACGGATTCTGTTTTCTTGCGCCGCAAGCGGCGAACGCGACGTGGTATCCATATCGTTTCATGGAACCGATGGAAACAAACGAGCCGTGGTTGTCGTCCGCGTTAAATCTCGTTGACACGATTGTTCAACGTGTGCGCGACGCGAACATTCCAAACGAAAAAATTTTTCTGCTCGGGTTTTCGCAAGGTGCGTGTCTCGCCACCGAATACGCCGCGCGTCACGCACAAAAATACGGCGGCATCATCGGTTTGAGCGGAGGACTCATTGGACCCGACGGCACACCGCGCGATTACAAGGGTTCATTTGAACACATGCCTGTTTTTCTCGGATGCAGCGATGTGGATTTTCACATTCCAAAAGAACGTGTGATGGAAACGCACGATGTGTTTGAACGTATGGGCGCGAATGTGACGATGCGTTTGTATCCGAACATGGAGCATACGGTGAATCGCGATGAGTTGGAGTTTGTCGGCGAGATGATGGTGGGGGTAGCAGGTAGTAGGTAGCACGTATTACGTATCACGTGTCCCCTACTACCTGCTACTTGATACCTATGTCCTCTTTTCACTACACCACCTTTCCCCAAGAAATAATTTTTGGCGCGGGTGCGTTGGAAAAAATTTCAGAAATCGTTGCGCAGAAAAATTTTGCGCGTCTGCTGTTGATTACCACGCGCAGTCAACGCGCGAATGGAAATGTCGCGCGCCTTGAAAATTTGCTGGGCGAAAAATTGGTCGCGGTGTTTGATACAGTGCAGCAGCATGTGCCGCAAATAAATGTGGATGAGACGACGAAACTCGCGCGCGAAAAAAATGCGGATGCGCTCATTGCGTTAGGCGGCGGCAGCGCAATTGGCGTGGCGAAGGCGGCAAGTCATAGTCTCCAGTCTCCACTTGCTATCCTCGCCATTCCCACCACCTACGCGGGTTCGGAAATCACATCCCATTTCGGCATAACGCGCGAACGTGATGGGGTTATGAAAAAAGAAACGACGAGTGATACGCGCATTGTGCCGCGCGTCGTTTTGTATGACCCGCTGCTCACGCTCGATTTGCCGCGCGAACTCACCGCGTCCACCGGCATCAACGCGTTCGCGCATTGTGTTGAGGCGGTCTATTCGATTACCAAAAATCCTGTTTCAACTTTGTTGGCGCTTGACGCATCACGTTTGATTTTCAATGCATTGCCGCGCTGTCAGGAAAACGGAAATGATGTGGACGCGCGTACGCAGATGCTGCAGGGTTCGTACCTCGCGGGCGCGGCGTTGGCGAATGTGGCGATGGGTTTGCATCACGGCGTTTGCCATGTGTTGGGCGGAACGGCGAATGTGCCGCATGGCATCGCGAACGCGATTGTTTTACCGCACGCGATACGATTCAACGCGGATGTGTGTGCGAACGGACTCGCGCGGATTGCAGAAACGATGGGGATTGCGCGGCAAGACGAATATGCGATGGCAATGGACGCGGCATTGCGCGTCGAGGAGTGGATTACGCGTCTGAATTTGCCGACGCGGTTGCGCGACGCGGGCGTGAGGGAAAACGATTTACCAAACCTCGCGGCGTTGGCGTTTGCAAATAAAACGGTGCAAAACAATCCCAAGAAAATTTCAAGCGTCGAGACGATGGAAAATTTTTTGCGCGCGCTGTGGTAGGGACAAAGGCATTGTGCATTCGGCAAATGACGCCGAACGCGATACTTCGCCCCTCCGTTACGTTTCTTTTTTCAACAACGCGCGTCCGCCTTCGACGATGACGAGATAGGCGGCGGTATAGCCCAACACACGCAAGCCGGTCAGTGTCACGTCATCATTGAAACTGCGCTCCTCGATATTGTGCGTTACCAAAAACCAATGTGAAATGTTGAGCGTCAACAGCACGTAACCGATTGCCATCAAGACACGGCTCACGTTCGGAAAACTTGGCGAGTCGTCGTTCACCTTCCAGCGTCCTCCGGCAGTAAGCACACTCCACAAAATTCCAAACGCCGTAAAAGAAATTCCCGCGAGTCCAAAAAAGATTGCGAGCGGATTATCCAAAAAATCCGTAAAGTGCAAGACCCATGTAAAAAACGCGAGCGCGAGCAACTTGAGTGCGCGGTCCGCATTCAATGCGCGGCGCGCTAACCAATACAACGTCAGCGCGGTCAACGCGAGCAAAAAGAAAATTTCAATATCCGCGTACTGATACCGCCACGCTTGCAAAGGACGCCCTGTTTGCGTGAACCAGTACACGAATTGCGTCCACGCCAAAATCATCCCGAACGCGGCGGTTGAAAATTTTTTGCGCCGCGTGCCGATGACGGCAACCAAAATTCCCACACCCGCCAAAATCAAATACAGCCAGGTGCTCCATGCCGCGACCAACGCATACGGAATGTTTATCGCTTCCTTTAATACGGTAAGGTTGTTCCAATCCAATTCACTTGTCGCGAGATAGATTGCAATGATTTGGAACAATTGAAGCCCGCCCAGTGTGATGATGCTGACAAAGAGCAAAAGCGGTGGAACAAGAATGAGTAGAATGATGCCAAAGGTCAATTTGAACGGTACTTGGTCGGTAAAGGGTTGACGCACGCGCCACCACGCAATCGGAATCAAACACACGCCTGCCAACGCCGCGCCGCCCCACGCGAACCATTGTTGTTGGGATGCCGCGTTTGAAACAAGCGCGGGCAACACACTGAACCAGCGATACAACAAAAACGCGACAAGCAAAACTGTAATCATCCACGCGCGCGCATAGCGCGCCGTCGCTTGCGCGCCCCAACCGGTGAACGCAATCCCAAAGCCAATAATTTCCGCACCGGACAAATAAATGAGCGGTGTCGTGAGGTAACGCGGATACGTGATGGCTTCGGCGACCAAGTAGCCATTCACAAAATCCACCGTTCCCGTGCGTGTCGCCTGCACGGCAGAATACAACATCAAAATAAACAAGCCGCTGAGACTGCCAAACACAATGGCAAATTCTGCCGCGACGGAAAATTTAAAGCGCGGTAAAAAAATAAAGGCGCCAAACAAAAGCGCGAACGCGGCGAGGGTATGCAGGAGCGTCCACACCAACGTCAACGGATTTTCGACGGCGATGCCTGACAATGAACCAATGTAACTCGGCGGCAAACCGAAAAACAGAAAACAAATCAGAATGCCCCAGCGCAGCGCGCGGCGCAAATGGAGCGCGCTGGTGAGAATCAAACTCCACGCGAGAATCAAACTGATAAACGTGAGCGGCACAACCAGCGCAGGCACAAAGATGCCGCGTATGGAGGATGAGGAAAGCGGCAGCGGTTCCAATGCTCCACTCGTGCGTAAAGGGTCATTGAACAAAATGCTCGCAATGAATCCGAATACGAGAACGAGACCGACGAGGGCAACAACGCGCGGCACGCGTCCCAAGCGGCGCAAATCAATGAAGCCGGACTTGAGCGAATCCCACGCAAAGATGCGCACGGCACCGACCGCAATGTGACGCACTGCATCCGCGAGCTGCCAAATATGTTCGCGCGTAACGAGCGAGCGATTCATGGCGCGCTCCCCTCGAAACCAACCAACGTGCCTTCAGAAAATCCGGCAAACAAAACACGCCCATCGCTGCTCAGACCCGCGTTCGTGGTTGCGCCGGTCATGGGCAAACGCACATAGCGCGTCCCGCTTTCGGCGCTGATGCCGATGAGAGCTTCCGTAGTCAATTGCCACAATTGTTCGCCCAGCACAATCGGCGCGCCGCGCAATTCATTTTCATCGCGATAGTGCCACACCATCGCGCCATTCGTCGCATCGAGCGCGAGGAGGTCATTGCGTGACGTCACAAACACGCGCCCGCGTGCAACTTGCGGCTGCGTTTTCACTTCGTCATCCAACTCTGTCTGCCACATGATATTCCCATTCGCTGCGTCGAGCGCGGTCACCTTGCCATCGTACGACCCAACATACACGCGCGCGTCCTTTACCGTTACTGCCGCCAAAATCGCCTTGTCCGCGTGATACCGCCACCGTTCACTGCCCGTCAGTGTATCGAGCGCGACCAGTGTGCCATTCTCACCACTTGCAAATACAGTGTCCCCGAAAACAACCGGCGGCGCGACGAGTGGACTGCCTGCAGAAAAGGTCCAACGCGGTTGTCCCGTATCCGCATCGAGCGCATACAAATGTTTGTCTTCGGAAGCGACGTACACAGTGCCGTCACTCACCGCAGGCGCGGCGGAAACAATGTCGCGCGTTTGAAATGCCCACACGAACGCGCCATCGGCTGCGCGCACGGCGCACACCTTTTTATCGGCAGAACCAAAATACGCAATGCCGTTCGCGACGACGGGCGCGCTGTAAATGACATCCCCCGTTTGAAAACGCCAACGCGATGTTTGGGTCGTGCGTTCCAACGCGACCAACGCGCCACTGCCGATGCCATACAAAATGGTTTCGTCCAATGGCACGATGGGCGTCGTAATGCCCATGAACTGCGGCGGTTCTTTGTATTGGAGAGTCTGTGTCAGCGCCGTGCCGATTCCATCGTTAAAAACATTTTCGAGCGCGCGCGTCTCGCCGCGTTGGATGACGAGTGGCGCACTGCCTTTGAGAAAATTGTCCGCGCTCGCCGCGACCAATTCCCATCGTTCACTGCCGGGCGTCGCACCGGTTACAGTGTCATCTTGAACAATGCCAACGCCCGCGCAAAAAATTGTCGTAGATGAATTTTTGGTGGTCGCAAAATCGAGCGTGGAATTGGTACGCATACAATCGCGCAATTCACCAAACGCGCTGTCGGCGCGTTCGAGCTTCTCTTGATTCAACGCGTACGTAAAGTCCACACTCTGGTCGAACGTGCCGGAAATTTGCTGACTCGCTTGCGCTAGGTCGAGCAAGGGTAACGGTGGAGTGATGGGGATATTGTTGACCGCGAAAAGTTCAACGCGCGTCGGATGCACAATTCCAAAACTTGTGGTGCGTTCTATCGTGTTGCCCAGCGCGTCATATTCGACATCGTTGAGGACGATGGCGTTGATGGTCGTCAAACGCCGCAGTGATTCCGCAAGCTCTGTTTCCAGTACATCCACTTGCGTAGATTGAAAAAATGCTTCCGCCAATTTGAAATCAATGCGCTGATAAAGTTGATTCGAAGGGAGCCGTTCCACATTGCGCGAGAGATAAGTGACTTTGCCATCAGGATTCGTAATCCGATACACGAACGCCGCGCCATTTGGCAAGGGCAGATATTTTTCAACCGTCAACGGCGTTTTGGGCGCGACGAAGGACCATAAAAAAACCACCACGACCACAACCTGCACCAATAACGCGCTCACGAGAATTACACCAAGCCACGCGTCGGGGCGCGGGTGAGTGGAATGTGTCATTGTTGGGGTTGTGGCTGAATCTGTCATTGCGTCAATCCTGATTTTACAATCAACAGTTCTCTCATGCGATTTTAGTAAGTGGCTTATGACTTGTCAACAAAAATAAAAAAATCTGCCAATCGTTTCGATTGACAGATTTCTAGTTCCATATGTGTTTTCTATTCCGCCACCGCGTCTCCAATAATTTTCGCCGCGACCGGACACGCGACGGTGAATCCGAAAAAGGGACCAAAATCGCGCGTGGCGGCGAGACCGGTGACGTATAAATTTTTGTGATTCGTTTGAAATTCGGGGTCGAGCGCGGGAAAACCGTCAACGGTTTCCAACGAATCGAGAATCGTCGCGCGGTCGAGGAACGCGACGTTTTGCATATTCGGTTTGTAACCGGTGGCGAGAAGGATGTGGTGCACGTTGAATTGCGCGCCGTCGTCGAGTGTAACATCAAACGTTTTGTCTGCGCGTGCATTCACACTCACGATGTTTGTTTTTTCATGAATGTGAACGTTCGGTTGATGCACACGCGCGTCGAGCCATTGTTCCAAAATCAATCGTCCCGCCGCCCAAAAATCGTGACGAATTTTTTCTTGTTCCTCGGTTGGTAAATTTCGCCACCACGCGTGGTCAGTGAGTGTCCGTCGCGCCATCGGCTGCACCCATGACCAATCGGGTTCGGTAAATTTTGGCGTCGCGTGGCGATGCGTCAGATAGATTTCCTCTGCGCCTTTTTCACGAATCATCGCCGCCCATTCGAACGCGCTTTGGCGTCCGCCCACAATCAACACGCGCTTGCCGCGATAAAACTCAAAATCCACCGTGTCGCAGGTGTGCGTGTACGAACCGGGCGGTAATTTTTCCACGAGTTCGCGCGGCGCATGTTTAAAAAATGTGAAACCGAGTCCCAGCAAAACTTTTTCCGCGCGAATTTTTTCGCCGTCGTCAAGCGTCGCAAGATATGTCCCGTTTTCTTTTGCCAGATGTGTCACATACGCGTGGTGTGATGAAACATCGTACTGTCCCATGAACCAACTGACATAATCGAGGAATGTGTCGAGCGGCACCGGTTTGATGTCGCTCTGCGCGAGCCCGCGTCGTTTTACAAACGCTTCAAACGTATGCACATCGCGCGCGTCGAGATGCCAATCAGGACCCGAACGCAAGAACATGCCGCGCGGCATATTCGTTTTCCAAAAATCGAGCGGCTTGCCGACGATGGTCGTTTCGACGCCGAGCGATTTCGCATACGCCGCCGTTGCGATGCTGTACGGTCCTGCGCCGATGATGAGGAATTGAGTATTGTTCATGGACACACATCAAACGAAACGGTCACCGGGTCGCCGCTCGTGTTGGGGAAAATGGGTTTGTCGAACGCGCTAATTTTCCAACCCGCGCGCATGTACAAGTTTTTGCAGCCGCCGGGTCCATTGACCGGACTGTACGAGACCGAGAATGTACTTTCGCCGACGGGAATGCTGACGCCCGTCGCCGGCGATTCACCGAATCCTTTGTTGTTGCCTGTTTTCTCCGGGTCATACAAAAGCACCAACCAATTGTAATAGGCGGTGCCGCCCGTTGTATTCAAAAACGTCGCGGTAAAGGTCACATTCTGATTGCGTTTGGGGTTGGGTGAATATTCGATTTTTGTGACATACACATTCGGCGGAAAATTTGGCACGGCGGTATTTGTCGGTGGAGCTTTGGTTGCCGTCGCCGGAATTTTCGTTGGTGCAATTGTTGGGGCAACGGTTGGCGGCGTGGTCACACTTGGCAAGAGCGTTGGCAATTCTAGAGTAGGCGGTGGTTCAGAAGTGACGACGATGACCGTGATGGCTGGTACGTCGGTCGCGGGAATATTCGTGGGCGCGGCGGTGGGTGGAACCGGCGTTGGCGCATTGGTTGGCGCAACCGTAGGAGGAATCGCGGTGGGCAGTGGCGCGAGCGTTGCGGGCGCGGTTGGTAATGCGCCCAACGCTGTCGGACTTGGCGCGCGTGTAATCGTCGGCGGCAGTACGGGGGTGATTTGCTGTGGCTGCTGCGCGACAAAAATACGTTCGCGATTTTGAAAAATCAAAAACGCAGCGACACCCAAAATCACAAGCACGAGCAAAATCAAAATCGGCACAAGTGGAAAGCCGCGCGCGTTATTTAGCGGCGGCGGTGATGCGGGCGACGACGTACTGCGCGGCGCAGGCGGCGATGCCGGTGACGAAACGGGACGCGCTTGTACATCCGCGAGGGGGGGGGGTGTTGCGCCGGCATACGGTTCGCCTTGCACCCAACTCGTGCCGTCGTAATAGTACCATTTGCCGCTGTCCGCACCGAGCATCCAGTACCGTCCTTGCGCGTCTTGAATCATCAACTCGCGCAAGCGTTCGTCGAATTGTTCTTGCGTCAAACGCCCGGTATCAAATTGTCCGCGTAATTTAAAGTATTCGTCTTCGGCACTGCGATATTTGTCGGCTGCCATAGATGTACTCCACACACAAAATTACTACTTCCGCCACTGCACATTTCGATACAAGCATCATAAATCAAAAACGAGTCTGCGGCAATGATAACTGTCGCTTTTTTTGGGTATTTGCAGCTGGAGCAAAAACAAAACGCAAACGAATGGTTGAAACGCTTAACGCGCGCTTAACCTTTTGTTGGCGCGGGCTTAACCACACGTGGGCGCTTTTTCGCTATGCTGTGCGTGTCGGTGAAAAAAATCAAGTTGAATCAAGGAGCAAAAATGAAACAACGTACAGCAATTCTTTTGGCAATGGCATTGACTGCTTTTGTGGTCGTTCTTGTCGGCGCAGTCACCTTTAGCATCACATCGAAAACAGTGACGACGCAAGTGGTAGAACCCGAACCGGTGATAGTGGAAAATTTGGGCGGAGGCGTCGGGCAACAAATCAAAGCGCCCGCAATTCTGCCAACGAATACCCCTGCGCCAACCGTAGCCGCCCCTTCAACCGCGCAGCCGAAACTTGTTTCGGCGGACCGCGCGACGCGCATCGCGCTCGCACTGTATCCCGGTGGTAAATTAGAGCAGCCGCCGGAATTGGTGAACTATAAAGGCAAGATGGCATACGAAGTCGTGTTGAGCGGCGGCATCGTTTATGTTGACGCCTTTACCGGCAAAGTGTTGGCGAGCGTTGTCGCAGTAGCATCCAATTCGACGCCGCAAGAGAACGCAGGCGGTGGAACTGACAACGGCGGTGGCGGTGGAAATGATAACGGCGGCAATGACCCGTCGTCGCCCACAGCCGATGTCCCCACCGACCCGCCAACGCCGCCGGATGACCCCTCTTCGCCACCGCCGGCACAACACGACGATAATGATGACCATGATGGTAACGGGAACGACGACCAACACGATGACAATAATCACGACAACAAAGACAACAAAGACAAAAAGCACAATGACAAAAAAGACCATCAAGACAACAAAGACCACGAGGGCGATGACCATGATGGCGAGCACGAAGGCGATGATTAACGCGAGTAGATGACGGAAAAATCTATGGCACAACCAAATTCAAAACCAAAACAATCTATGCAGCGCGGCGCGAAATTATTGCTCGCATCGCTTTCGGTGGCGACCACGTTGAGTGGTTGGGCATGGCTCACGCGCAGTGAATTGCTCGACGCCAATCCGAGCGAGCCGATTCAAGCGGATGAAGCAGTTACGCAGTACGTGGACATTCCACCGCAAGCTTTGAACGGTACAAGTTCTGTGATGCTCGCTGCATTACCCACACGCGCATTGCCCAATTTGGCAAAGCTGCCGGTGCGTGGACTGCGCCAAGTCGGTGATGCCACCGCCGTGCCGCCCGAAGTGGCACAAACGCAAGGGCAACCTCAAGCGCCGCGTGACCGCAATGGCGGGGGCGGACAAAATGCAAATGCTCCGCAAAACAATCCATCGGCATCCGAACCAAAACAACCGGCTCCGCAAAAACCGGAACCGCCGCCGAAACCGAAGCGCAAAACAAAATCTTCCAAGTAGACAAGGTTGCGTTCAAACTTCCGATGTTTCGAAAACATCGGAAGTTTGACCCTTACGATGAACGAAATCATTTTTCGCGCGATGGGCAGTGAAATTTTTTGTGCGGTGGATTCCGAGCGAACGCGCGTCAAGGAACGGCTCGAGCGCGTGCCGGCAATGTTTGAAGCGTGGGAAAAAACATTGAGTCGCTTTCGCGCCGACAGTGAATTGTCGCAATTGAATACGCGCAGTGGTGAAAGCGTGCGCGTGAGTACAACATTGTGGCGTGTATTGCAAGCCGCAGAGCGCGCGGAAAGATGGAGTGATGGTTTGGTAACGCCGTTGATTTTGAACGCGCTTGAAGCGGCGGGATACGTGCGAACGTTTTCGGAAATTCAATCACGCGAGCTTGCGCGCGAATTGGATGCAAGCACGCCGCGCGTTCCCCACACCTTGCCGCGTTGGGAAATGAATCAAACCACACACAGCGTTTCCGTCGAACACGGCGCGCGGCTCGACCTCGGCGGCATCGCCAAAGGTTGGGCGGCGGAACAAACGGCGCACTATCTTGGCGAATTGGGCGCGGCATTGGTGGACGCAGGCGGCGATATGGTAATGACCGCGCCGCCGGCAGAAGGCGCGTGGTATATCGGAATTGAAAATCCGTTTGCGCCCGACGAGGAGGATGTGCCGACCTTGCAAATTGCGCGCGGTGCGGTGGCAACATCGGGACGCGATTTTCGCAAATGGACGCACGAGGGAAAACCCGCGCATCATCTGATTGACCCGCGCACGGGCTTGCCTGCGGTGACCGATGTGTTGACCGCGACGGTGATTGCGCCAACCATTTTTCAAGCCGAAGTCGCGGCAAAAGTCGCGCTGTTGTTGGGCAGTGAAAACGGACTCGCGTGGATTACAGCGCGCGAACTCGCCGCGCGCTTGATTTTGGAAAATGGAACGATATTGACAAATACCCGAATGGAGAATTTTTTGTTATGAGCGCCAAGTTTGAAACACAAATTAATGACGACATTCCATTATTGAATCCAATCGAAATGCTTTTGATGCTGCTCGCGTTTGCGGGCGGCGCCTTTGCGGCGGCAGTGTTGCTGCCCGCGTGGCTGCCGGGTTTGAGTGCGTCACTTTTGGGGGATGCGCCAAAAGCGTATTGGTATCTTGCACGCGCAACGGGCGTGGTAGCGTATGTTTTGTTGTGGCTCTCGATGGTTTTTGGAATGGTGGTGAGCAATAAAATGGCGCGCTTGTGGAATGGCGGACCCACAGCCGTCGAACTGCATCAATTTGTCACGTGGCTCGCCATCGCGTTCAGTGTCTTTCACGCGCTGATTTTGCTCGGCGACAAATATATTCGCGCGACGCTCGTACAAGTTTTGACGCCGTTTGGGTACAGCGGTTATGAACCGTTGTGGGTTGGCATTGGACAACTGGCTTTTTATTTCTGTGTCATCATTGCGGCGAGTTTTTATATTCGCAAACAAATCGGCTATCGCGCGTGGCGCACCTTGCACTATGGCAGCTTTGTTTTATACTTGTTTCTCACATTGCACGGCATTTTCGCGGGAACGGATACAACGGCTCCCGGCATGATGCTGTTGTATGTGGGTAGTTCGCTGATTGTGTATTTCTTGATGATGGTACGCATCTTGAATGCGGTCCATACACCCCGTGCTGCACCCCATGGCGTCGCCAAATCCCCCCCCCCCACAACTCTTGCTCGTCGAGGATGATGAAACCATCGCGGAACCACTGCGCTTTGGTTTAGAGAGCGAAGGGTTTCGCGTGTTGCATGCTGTCACCGGAACCGAAGGACTGGAACTCGCGCGCGTTCATAAACCCGACCTCATCCTGCTCGATGTGATGCTGCCGGGTATGGACGGTTTCCAAGTCGTCCGCACGCTGCGCGCGGAATCGTCCATCCCAATTTTAATGCTCACCGCGCGGGGACAAGAACTCGACCGCGTGATGGGTTTGGAATTGGGCGCGGACGATTATTTGGTCAAGCCGTTTAGCTTTCGCGAATTGGTCGCGCGTGTGCGCGCGTTGCTGCGACGGCGCGAATTGGACCGCGGCATGCCGAGCGGGTTGCAAGACCGTTTGTTGTGTGGCGAACTCGTTCTCGATAAAATTGCGCGGCGTTTGACGCGCGCGGGCAACGCGGTGGAATTGACCACGCGCGAATTTGATTTGCTGACTGCGTTGATGGAACGCGCCGGACACGCGCAAGCGCGCCAAGAATTGCTCGACCGCGTGTGGGGCGCGGAATGGATTGGCGACCCGCGCACGCTCGATGTACATATTCGTTGGCTGCGCGAAAAAATCGAAGACGACCCTTCCGCGCCGCGTTGGATTGAAACGGTGCGCGGGTTCGGGTATCGTTTCGCCGCGCCCTAACTTGCCATGCGTTTCTTGTCGCAAGGATTAGCAAGCCGCCTTGTGCTCACGTACATGTTGTTGGTACTGTTGAGCGTGGGCGGCTTGATTGTTTGGAGCGGTCTGCAATTGCAGACCGCGACGTTTGAACAAGAAGAACACAATTTGGAAATTCAAGCGCAGCTGATTGCGAGCGCGCTGCGGAACGCCATTGGCGAAGAGCATGAAGGCATCCAGCTCGCTTCCTTGCGTACGCTCGTTCAAGCATACGCCGAAGAGAGTCGCATCACCGCTTCGGATGAACTCGCGCGCGTTACGTTGGTTGACAATGAGCTGCGCGTCTTGGTGAGCTCTGACCCGCGCGTGACCGAAGGCGTTGAACACAATCACACGGAATTTATCGCCGCGCGCGCGGGTTATGAACAATACGAAATTCGCTGGGATGAATTTGCGAATCAAGAACGCGTCTTTGTAGCAGCCGCTTTGCGCGGCGAAGAAGACGTGACGGCATTCGTGCAGCTCTCCATGTCCACTGCGCCGATGTATGCGATGGTGCGACAAATGTGGTTGGGACTGGCGAGTGTTGGTGGAATTATTTTGGCGCTCACTGCGTTGGTGAGTATGATGCTCGCGCGCAGCATTGCGCGTCCGGTACAACGTCTCACCGCAACGAGCGAAGCCATCGCGCAAGGACATTTGGAACAGCGCGTTACGCCCGAAGGTCCTGATGAAATCGAACGACTCGGACGCGCGTTCAATCAAATGACGGAACGTTTGCGCGAACTGCTCGCGCGCGAAAAAGAATTTGCAGGCAACGCCGCGCATGAATTGCGTTCACCGTTGACGAGTTTGCGGTTGCGTTTGGAATTGCTGCAAAATGCCGCGCGCACGAATCCGGCGGTGACACAAAATTATCTCGCGCAAATGGAACGCGAGGTGACGCATTTACAGCAAGTAGTGGAACAATTGCTCGCGCTCGCGGCATTGGAAGAAGGCACACTCGCACCGCGCACGAATTTTGACCCCGCGCCGATGTTGTACGATTTGGCAGATGACATGTTCGCGCTTGTGCAACAAGCGCAAGTGCAATTGCAAGTAGAAGTCCCTGACCATTTGCCACCGATTCATGCGAACGCCGCGCAAGTACGAATGGCGGCGCGAAATCTTTTAGAGAATGCGTTCAAGTACACCCCCCCCCACGGCGTCGTGCGGCTGCATACGCGCGTGTTGAAAGATTTTGTCGAGATTGCCGTGAGCGATACGGGCGTCGGCATTCCTGCCGAAGCATTGCCGCGTATCTTTGACCGTTTTTATCGCGTAGATACAGCGCGTGGAAATCGTGTGCGCGGCAGCGGTCTGGGTTTGGCATTGACACGCTTTATCGTCGAAATGAATGATGGGCATATTTCCGTGACCAGTGTACAAGGACAAGGCAGCACGTTCACGCTGCAACTGCCGCGTCAACGCGAATAACAAGGAGCGAAATGGATTCCAAAAAACGGACATCGGTCAGCAGTGGCACGAAATGGGAAGCGATGGCGGGCTATACGCGCGCGGTGCGCGTCGGCGATGTGATTCACGTTTCGGGAACGACGGCGACGGATGAAAACGGAAATCTCGTTGGCGGCGCGAACGCGGCGGAACAAGCGCGTTACGCGATTCAAAAAATCGAACGTGCGATTGTTGCGCTCGGTGGAAATTTGCGCGATGTGGTACGCACACGCGTTTTCGTGAGCGATATAAAAAATTGGGAAAGCGTCGCGCGCGTACACGGCGAATTTTTTCAGGACATTCGTCCGGTGAACACGCTCGTCGAAGCGAAACTCGTCGGCGCGGAATATCTGGTCGAGATTGAAGCAGAGGCGATTGTGGAATCAGTGGAAGGATAACCGAATCCTCTAGAGAGCCCAAACATGCTGCCTCGTTCACGCCTTGTACTCGTACTTGTTGCATTGCTCGTTTCAGGGGTTGGAATTTTGCTGGGGTTATATGGACTCGGCTTTTTTGGAGCAGAGTCATTTTTATTTTCGGATATAGAGCGAACGCGCAATCTGGGTTTTTTTGTCATTGCTGCGGCAAGCGCAATTCTGATATGGGCAGTGCTTGCGCCGCAACGCGCGCCCACGCGCTCCGTTGCAACCGCGCGCGTACGCAATGAATTGGAACAATGGAACGAACGCTTTGACCTTTTGTCACCGCACACTGTGATGTGGCATTTGGTTCTGGTTACGGCGCTGGGACTGTTTGCCGAATTGAGCTTGATTCGTTGGCTGGCGGCGGAAATCAAATTGTTTGCGTACTTGAAAAATGTTGTTTTGATTGCCGCGTTTCTCGGTTTGGGTTTGGGCTATTTTATCGCGCGCCATCGCGTTGGTTTGTTCCCGCTTTTTTTGCCGTTGCTCTTGCTCCTCTGCGGCGCGGTCGCGCTTGGCGCTCAAGTCCAGTTGTGGAATGCGATTGCGCTGCCCGCAAGCGAACAGCTCGCACTGCTCGGACTCTCTTTGCCCGAACTGCGTCCCACCCCTCTGCTTTTGCGCCTCGTTACTTGGATTCCGTATTATGTTTTGACGTTGATGGGCTTTGGCATGTGCGCGCTCATCTTTATTCCGCTTGGACAATACGCGGGCAGATGTATGTTTGCGGTTGCGCCCTTGCGCGGCTATTCGCTCAATCTACTCGGCTCACTTGCGGGAACACTCCTCTTTACCCTGCTCGCGTTTTTGTGGCTGCCGCCAATGTTGTGGTTTGCGGTCATTGCGTTGCTGACGCTGCTTCTTTTGTATCCCACCGCGCAACGGTGGTGGCGTCCTGCGCTGGTTGTCGCGGCGTTGGTCGTCATTGCGCCGGGGCTTGACCTAACGACGACATGGTCGCCATACAACAAAATTCAGCTCAAGCCCACAATGCTGCAGAATCCTGATGGAACGCAAGATTTGTGGGGTTATCAATTGCGCGTCGCCGGTTATTATTATCAAGACTTGCTTGATTTGTCGCCCGAATTTTTTAGCGCGCATCCGACGCTTGCGCCGGAATTGCAGAATACGGCATATCTTGTGCCGTACCAATTTGCCAAGTTGAATAACGTATTGATTTTGGGTGCGGGAACAGGGACGGATACGGCAGCCGCATTGCGGAGCGGCGCGCAACATATCGACGCGGTGGAAATTGACCCCGCCATTTTGTATTTGGGACGCGTCTTTCATCCGGAACATCCTTACGCGTCGCCGCGCGTGAATGGATTCGCCGACGATGCGCGCTCATATTTGCGGCACAGTTCCAAACAATACGATTTGGTTGTCTTTGGTTTTTTGGATTCACAACAAGTCTTGTCGGCATTTGGTTCCGTCCGCCACGACAATTTTGTGTACACTCGCGAAGGGCTTCAAGATGCTTTTGCGCGCGTCCAGGACGGTGGGACTATGGCAATTGTTTTTGGTGTGTTTGAGCCCTGGATGACCAGCCGCATGAACGAGTTGGTGGCGGCGGCGAGCGGACAAACTCCATTGGTGATGTACGCGCATGAAGGATTTGTTTTTCTTGTACGCAAAGGGAACCCTTTTACAAATGCCGAAGCCGAGTCTGCCATTCACAATTTGCATGGTTACGCGCGGCAAGTGAACATCGAACCGCTGAGCGTGCCATTGACGACGGACGATTGGCCCTTTTTATATTTGCGCGAACCGAGTTTGCCTTTTGCGTATTTGAGTGTACTGCCGTTGTTGGCGCTCGTGGCGCTTGGCTTGGCGCGGCGCGTATTCACACAGTGGAATGTGCGTTGGCATTTTTTCTTTTTGGGCGCGGCGTTCTTGTTGATGGAAGTCCGAATCATCACCCAAGTCGCGCTGCTCTTTGGCACCACATGGTTGGTGAATGCAATTGCGATTGCGGCAGTTCTCGTCATGGCACTGCTGGCGAATGTGGGCGTCGCGCTTCGCAAACCGACGGACGTGCGCCCCTGGGGCGTGTTGTTGGTCACAACGTTGGCGGCAACGATTCTCGTTCCCATCAACACATTTTTGAATTTAGGTCCGGGCGGGAGTGTGTTGGCAGTGTTCTTTCTGGCGATTCCCATTTTTAGCGCGAGCGTAATTTTTTCCATTTGGTTTCGTCGTGTAGAAAATGCTCCCGACGCACTGGCATCTAATTTGATTGGCTCGGTGGTCGGGGGCTTGCTCGAATATGCTTCGCTGCTCTTGGGACTCGGCAGTTTGGGCTGGCTTGCATTGGGGTTGTATATGCTTGCGTTGTTGACTGCCAAACGCAGTCGTGAGCGTTGATTTTTTGTGGATTGTGCATTGTTCATTGTGCATTGATTATGCGTTTCTCTATTCGCCTCAACAACGACCTCACAATTTCCGAATACGTTGCGCTCGCGCAAGCGGCGGAAAAATTCGGGTTCGACCAATTTTGGGTGAGCCACGATTTATTTTTTCGCAGCGCGCCCGTACTTCTCGCGGCGATTGCGAATGGGACGACGCGCATTGAAATCGGAACGTGCGTCTTGAATCCGTACACGCTGCATCCTGCGGAAATTGCCATGTTGGCGAGTACGATGGATGAATTGTCAAACAATCGTTTCCATCTCGGACTTGCGGCGGGCGCGCGCGATTTTTTGGAATGGGTCGGCATCGAGCAAACTCATCCGCTCGCGGCGATGCGTGAAACCATCAACGCAGTCCGCACATTGCAGCGCGGTGAACCCTACGCGCACGCGGGAAAATTTTTACAGTGGACGAATGAAGCGTACTTGAGATTTCGCGCGCCGCGCGTGACGCCGATTTATGTTGGCGCGTTGGGTCCCAAGATGTTGGAACTCGCGGGAGAAATTGCTGACGGAGTTTTACCCTTACTGTTTCCACCCGAACATTATTTCACGGTGAAACCCATTGTCGAACGAGGTAGCGAGAAACGAGACACGAGAAACGAGAAATTCGATTTCGCCGCGTGCATTTGGGTTTCGTTGAGTGAGGATGCGAATTTGGCGCGGCGCGTGTTGGCGCAAAAAATCGCGTACTACGGACACGCGTTGTCGCCGTTGATTTGGGCGCGCTTGAATTTGAAGCAGCAGGATTTTGAACCCATCACGCACGCGATGATGATTGAGCGAAATAAAGAGAAAGCGATTGCGTTGGTGGATGAACGCATGTTGAACATCGGAGTCGTCGGCTCGGCAGACGATGTGATTGCGCGGCTCGAACCGTTGGTGAACGCGGGCGTCACGCATTTGAGTTTTGGTCCGCCGCTCGGTCCTGACTTACTGTACGCGATTGAATTGTTGGGAACGCGCGTGCTGCCGCATTTTAGAGAATAGATTCTATCCGAAATAGATTTGCAGCTTTTTTATTTCACGCACCCGAAACAAACAGACGAATGGTTGGAAAAAATGAACAATGCAGAATGAAGAATTCTGCCGCACATTTTCGAAATTGAACTCGACGGCACGGCGAATCCCGCGCTGGCAAAACGCACGCGCGAATTTTTGAAATTGCATTCCAACTCTGTTAGTGGCATCATTGGCTTGTGTGGTCCATTTTATTGTTCGGCGCGCCGCAAATTTTGCGCGATAACGTTGCGACCCAAATCCCTCGCCGCAAAAATCGCGCGCTCGTTTTTTACCTCGCGGCTCATTCCAAACCTCTGACGCGCGACCAAATCCTCGCGTTATTTTTCATTGACCACGAACGTTCTGCCGCGCAGCAAATTCTTCGCACGATGCTGCACGATTTACGCAAACAACTCGGCGACGCGCTGATTGTTCAAGCTGACACCCTCGCGCTCGCGAACGATGTGTTTGTGGATGCGCGCGCGTTGGAGGGAGAGAGACGTTTCAACGAGCGGAGTTCACTCGACGAAACGTCTCTACAATTGTATCGCGGTGATTTCCTCGAAGGTTTCACGCTCGCGGATGTTCCCGAATTTGATGATTGGGTCGCGCGCGAACGCGAACGTTTTCGCGCGTTGGCGATTCGTGGATGGATAAAGGTTGCCACCGCGTACGAAAATGAACGCGCGTACGCGCAGGCACTCGACGCGTTACATCACGCACTGACATTCGATGAATTGAACGAAGAGGCACAACGTCACGCGCTGCGCGTGCAATATCTAAGTGGCGACCGCGCAGGCGCGATTCGACGCTTTGAACAATTGCAGAAAAAGTTGGATGAGGAATTGGGCGTGCCGCCGATGGCGGAAACGCGCGCCGTGTACGATGCGATTGTCACGGATACGTTACCAGACAACCGACCCGCGACGATGGACAAAGGACGAACGAGACAAGAGGAACGCGCGGACACGCACCGCATCGAAACGAACGCGTTACCCTTTATCGGACGCGCGCGCGAATTGGAACAATTGCATGAGGCAGCCGCGCACGGCAAATTGATTTGGTTGGAAGGCGAACCGGGAATTGGCAAAACGCGTTTGGCAGAAGAATTTATCGCCGACGCAAAAAATAAGGACGCGCGGGTGCTGCGCGGCGCGGCGCATGAGTTGGAGCAAAATTTGCCATACCAACCTATCATCACGGCGCTACATGGATTGTACACACAGCGCGGCTGGGCTGCCTTGGCATTATCGCTCGGACTCGCGAGCGTGTGGTGGGCGGAACTCGCGCGGCTCACTCCCGAAGTGTTGACGCTGTTTCCAAATGTATCCATGCCATTGCCCGGCGCGGATGAGTCGCGCGTGTGGGAAGCGTTGTATCAATTGCTCGCGCATCTCGCCGCGAGCCAACGCGTCATTTTCTTTGTTGACGACGCGCAGTGGGCGGACACGGCAACGTTCGGCGTATTGGGTTATCTCGCGCGTCACGCGTCAGAATCGTTCGTCCTGCTCGTCACCGCGCGCGCAATGGAATTGCCAACGCCTGCCGCGAGCTTATTGTACACGTTGACCCGCGAGGAACGGATGGCGCGAATCGAAATGAACGCCTTGTCCGCGCGCGATTTAGAAACGCTTGCCGCAGAGTTGACCCCCGCGCACGCGTCACAACTTGCCGCGTGGTTGAATGAAAACACCGAAGGCAATCCGTTTTTCGTCAACGAACTATTGCGTTTTGCGTACGACAATAATGTATTGAAACGCGATGGCAGACTCGCCGCCGAGACCCTGCCACTCACGACGATTCTCACGCCGACGATTCAAAATTTGATTCAATCGCGTTTGCTGCGTTTGAATGACAACGCGCGGCGCGTCTTGCAGTGCGCGTGCGTCAGCGGGCGCGAGTTTGATTTTACGTTGGTGGAACGCGTCGCGGAATTGTCCGAAGACGCGACGCTCGACGCGCTGGATGAATTGCAGCGCGCAAGTTTGGTGCGCGCGGCGAACGGCGACGCGTATGTTTTCGACCATCAACTTACGATGCAGTACGCGTACGCTCAATTGGGCGCATCACGACAGCGCGTGTTACATCGGCGCGTCGCCGAAGCATTGAATGAATTGCATCGCGCGCGGATGGATTCCATTGCGGGACTCATCGCGCAGCATTTTAGTCAAGCGGGTGCGCTGGAACGCGCGGCGCCGTTCGCACGAGTCGCAGGCGACCATGCGCGTACGCTCGCCGCGTGGTCTGATGCATCCACGTTTTATCAATTGGCATTGCAAGGCGAAACGGACGACTCGGTACGCGCGCGCATTTTTGTCGCGATGGGCGACGCGCAATTTCACAAAGCGGACTTTGGCGCATCCACCGAATCGTATCGCACCGGTTTGCAGCTGGCGCAAGCAAACCGCGATTTTGCATTGATGGAAGAAGCGCTGCTCGCGCTCACGCAATCACTTTTTCCCCAAGCGCGTTATGGGGAAGCAATTGCGTTCGCGCGCGAAATGCGCGATACCGGTCCGTCGGAACTCGCGGGCGCGGCAGAATTTGCGTGGGGTACAACGCTCGCGGTGGAAAGCGCGCATCCGCTCGAAGCGGAACATCATTTGCAAGCGGCGGAAAAATTACTCGCGCTGCCTCTCGCATATCCGACTCAAATCACGCCCGCGCGCCGAAACTATCAATTGGCGGCGGTTCTCGGACAACGCGGCAACAGCGCGCAAGCCGTTGTGGCATATCGCGCGGCGTTGGAACTCGCGCAAGCGCAGCCCGGCTCGCTCGACATTACGCGTTCTATCATGCTCTATAACAATCTCGCGTATCACTTGCATTTGCTCGGCGAACAACGCGCGGCGGCAGACGCGGTGCGCGCAGGAATTCAGGTGGCGCAAGAAAAAGGTTCCACATCGCATTTACCGTACTTGCTTTCCACATCGGGGGAGATTGCGTTAGCGCAGGGCGATTTGGACGCGGCGGAAAAATTTTTCAAGCAAGGTCTCGCCGCCGCGCAAGCGATGCCCATTCCGGAACGCGTCGCGGGCAATATGGCGAACTTGGGATTGGTGGCAAAAGCGCGCGGACAAACGGACGCGGCGCGCGCATTGCTCTCGGATGCGCGTGCGCGCGCGGATGCGGTGGGCAATGGACATCTCGCGGTACGGATTCGTATTTGGCTCGCGCCCTTGTTATCCGACGCGGACGCGCAGGCGGATTTGCGCGAGGCACGCGCGATTGCGGAAGCAAATGGTTACGCGGGACTGTTGGAAGAAATCGAGCTGTTGGCTCAAGACCTGACACAGTCCACCTCAAATCTCACGCCAAGGCGCAAAGGCGCAAAGAATTCGCCAAATGTAACGGGGCACAGTTTTTAACCGCGGATTGCGCGGATTGTGCGGATTTTATCCGCGTTATCCGCGTAATCCGTGGTTGGGTCATTTGTTCACGCTTGTGTTGACGCGCGTGTAACGCCTCCTTGTTATGATGGCGGCATCAAACAAACAGACAGTCAGGTTCAAGGAGGAAAATTCAATGCTTACCGTTCTCACACACATCAAGGTTCAAGATTACGCCAAATGGCGTCCCGTGTTCGACGAATTGAAATCACTGCGCGATGCGCACAGTTTGGAATCCGAGCGCGTATTTCGCAACACCGCGAACCCAAACGAAGTGTTTATCGAAATGAATTATCGCGATGCGGCTGGCGCACGCGCGTACATGAGTTCGCCCGAATTGCGCGCGGGAATGCAAAAGGCGGGCGTGATTCCGCCGCCCGAAATCACGTTTCTTGAAGACGCGCCCGAGGTTGCCGCGCTCGACACTTCCACGCAAATCGTGAGCCAAGTGGCGGCGGCGATTGAAGCGCAAAATTGGGACGGCGTGCGCGCGCTCTTGTCCGACGATTTTAAATTCAGCGGCGCGGTGCCAGAACCAATTTCCGCCGAACAATGGATTGGCGTACATCGCGCGCTCGCGGCAGCGATTCCTGATTTGCGGATGAATTATGTGCCGTCCAAATCAAATGGTTCGCACACCAGCGGCACCGTCAAAGTCACCGGCACGCACAAGGGCGAATTCAATCTGCCACTGCCCGGCATTCCACGCGTGGCTCCGACGGGCAACGCGATTGCGAATCCGACAGAACATGTGGAGGTGTTTGTCAACGACGGACGCGTGACGGAATGGCAAGTGGAGCCATTGCCGAACGGCGGTCTGTTTGGCATCCTCACCCAAATGGGCGTCGCACTGCCGCACGCGTAATAGTAAAAAGAGGAAAGCGAATATGCTTTCCTCTTTTTTTTTCTTGTTCTATAATCATCCTGTGACCGCTACGCCCCCCGCGTTTGAATTATCTCCTGCAGAAAAGGCACAACTCGACGCACTGCGACGCGGCGATGAACGCGCGTTTGAACAACTCGTCACGCAATATCACGGCGCAATGGTCCGCATCGCGCAAATGTTTGTGGACGACCGCGACATTGCCGAACAAGTGGCACAAGAAGCGTGGCTCGGATTTTTGCGCGGACTGGAACGATTTCAAGGACGCAGTTCGCTCAAGACATGGCTGTTCACGATAGTTTCCAATTTGGCGAAAACGCGCGGCAAACGCGAAAAACGCACAATCCCATTCTCCTTTTTTGAAAATTACGACCAAGACACGGACGAGCCTTCTGTGCCCGAAAATCGTTTTCGCGACGCGAATGATTTGTACGCGGGACATTGGGCGATGAAACCTGCGCCGTGGAATGTTGACCCCGAACGCGTCGCGCTCAATTCCGAATTGATGAAATACTTGGAAGCCGCTGTGGAGATGTTGCCCGAACAACAAAGCATCGTGATTACGCTGCGCGATATTCAAGGATGGACGGCGGACGAAGTGTGTAACGCTTTGGGGATTGCCGAGACAAATCAGCGCGTCTTATTACATCGCGCGCGCAGTAAAGTGCGGCGCGCGTTGGAAGAGTATTTATAAAATGGAATCTGAACTGACGTGTCAAGAGTTGGTCGAACTCGTCACAAATTATTTTGAAAACGCGTTGACGGAAACCGAACGCGCGCGCGTCGAGCAGCATCTCGCGGCGTGTGATGGCTGTGATACCTACGTCGAACAAATGCGCGCGACAATTGAAACGCTGGGCAAGCTGCAAGAAAAAGATGTTTCGGCGGAAGCGCAGGAAAAATTGCTAAAGGTGTTTCGTGAATGGCGCGCAACGTGAAACGTCAAACGTGAAACGCAAAATGGAGTTCAAATGGCAGAAAAATTTATTTCGCGCGGTTTCGTCGGCAAACGTCGCGCCCCCGAAGCGGCGCAAGCAAATCGCGTTCCGCCCGGACAATATGTGACAAAAGATTTTCCGGTACTTTCGGCGGGACCGACGCCGCGCGTCGATTTGAACAAATGGACGTTCACGCTCGAAGGTTTGGTGCGCGCGCCGCTTACGTTTTCGTGGCAAGAATTTTTGCAATTGCCGTCGCGCGAATATGTGGTGGACATTCACTGCGTGACCAAATGGACGAAACTGGATACGAAATGGCGCGGGGTTTCATTCGATACGCTGCTCGAGCAAGTGGAATTGGACCCCAAAGCGGCGTACTTGACCGCGTATTCGTTCGATGGCTATACTACGAATTTGCCATTGCCCGAAGCGGTGAATGGGCAAGCGTTCGTCGCATACGAATACGACGGCAAACCGATTACGCCCGAACACGGCGGACCTGCGCGTTTGCTCGTCCCCGGTCTGTATTTTTGGAAGAGCGCGAAATGGTTGAAAGGAATTCGCTTTATGGAACAAGACAAAAGCGGATTTTGGGAATCGCTTGGGTACAATAATCATGGCGACCCATTCAAGGAACAAAGATATACCAATGATTAAAGCGCTCTGTCCGAAAGGGGAAATTTCGTATGTGGAAAAATCAAGTAAGCATTGACATTGCTACGCCGCCGGAGAAGGTATTTAACTATCTGGCGGATTTCGCGCGGCATAGTGAATGGTCTATGAGCGTAGCGACGTTGGAGCAAATGACGCCGGGTCCAGTTGGGGTAGGGACGGAATTCAAATCCAGTGAAACCTTGCCGATAGAGTTTGTGAGTTTTGCCAAGATTACGGCGTTGGACGCGCCGACGCGCGTCGCATGGGAGTCAACCGACCATCAGGTCTTTCGCACAGTCTGGGAACTTGAAATGAGCCCAAACGCTGGCGGCACACATTTGGTGCAGCGCGTAACGTTCTATCCCATCAGTGAATTCGGAAATGAATTTTTGTTGATTCGGCAGCAACAGGTAGAACCCGAAAACATCCAGAGTTTGAATCGCGTGAAAGCGATTCTCGAGGGATGAACGTTTCGCTATGAGGAATTGAAAATTATGCCAGAGCGATTTACTTCCGATGTGCTTGCCAAACTTGGAGAGACAAACGAAATTGACATCGAAACGCGCGCGGAAAACAAGCCGCCGCATCGGCGCACGATTTGGATTGTCGTCGTCGGAGACGAGGCGTACATCCGCTCGTATCGCGGTGCGAATGGAATTTGGTACAAACAGATTCGCAAAAATCCTGATGCGGTGATGTTTGTTGGAAAAACGCGCATGCCGATTCATGTCAGCGCGGTGCGCGCAACAGAAACGATTGCACAAGTGAGCGCCGAGTATTTGCGCAAATATAAAAATTCGCGCTCCGCGCAAGCGATGGTTTTGGACGCGGTACTGTCAACTACATTGTGCGTCACACCACGCGACGATGAGTAATCAACCATGCAAAAAATTCTTGCTTGGCAAATTGCCACCATCACCAATATCAAACCAGAAACGGCGCGCGCAAAATCATTCACGCTCGCGCTGCCGCAATGGGTGCCGCATCGCGCGGGACAACATTACGATTTGCGTTTGACCGCGCAAGATGGTTATCAAGTCGAACGCAGTTATTCGATTGCGTCGGAACCCGAACGTGCGGGCGTGGTTGATTTGACGATTGAAAAAATTGAGGACGGCGAAGTGTCGCCGTACATGCACGAGGTTGTCACCGTCGGCGACCAAGTGGAAGTGCGCGGACCGATTGGCGGATATTTTGTGTGGGACGCGATGATGCGCGAACCCTTGTTGTTGATTGGCGGCGGGTCAGGCGTTGTGCCGTTGATGAGTATGCTGCGTCATCGCGCAGCGGCGAATGTTTCGACACCAACCCATCTGTTGTATTCGTCGCGCGCGTTGGACGATGTAATTTATTACGACGAATTGGAAACACTGCGCGAAAAAATGAATGGGTTGAAAATTTTCCACACGTTGACGCGTTCACATCCCGAAAATTGGAAGGGATACACGCGGCGGATTGATGCGGAGATGCTGCGCGAGGTTGCCGCGCCGTTAGGGCAACATGTGCGCGTGTTTATTTGCGGACCGACCGCGCTTGTGGAAAACGCGGCGAATGTGTTGGTGCAAATTGGAATTCCCGCGTCGAATGTGAAAACGGAACGGTTTGGACCGAGTGGGACTTGATAGTGTGAGAGTGCGAGAGTGCGATAGTGAATCAGTAATCAGCGTTCAGTAAGCGTGTCTTTGCTATCTGCCATCTGCTATCTGCTATCGGCTACATACGAGGTGCAATATGGAACATGAAATGGATTTGAACACGGAAATGATGCTTGACGGCAACGCGGTGGGCGGGATGATGCTCGAAATGTTCGGCGTCGAGATGACGACATCGGAAACCGAGTGCGCGCATTGTGGCACGGGAAATGAAATGGCCGCGCTGATGGTTTTTAATCAAGCGCCGGGAATGGTGCTGCGCTGTCCCGCGTGCGAGCAAATCATGGTACGCGTCGTGCGTACTCCAGACGCGATTTATTTGGACGCGCGCGGCGCGGCATATTTAAAGATAAGGATGAGGGATGAAGGATGAGCGTTGAAAGTGCGCGATTACAACAGGACGCGCGCGCGTGGCGGCGCTGGGGTCCATATCTCGCCGAACGCGCATGGGGAACGGTGCGCGAAGATTATTCGGCGAACGGCGACGCGTGGAATTATTTTCCGCATGACCACGCGCGCTCGCGCGTGTATCGCTGGAACGAAGATGGTTTGTTGGGCATCAGCGACGATTTGCAGCGTTTGTGTTTCGCGCTTGCGTTGTGGAATGGGAACGACGCGATTTTGAAGGAACGATTTTTTGGATTGACGGGACCCGAAGGCAATCACGGCGAAGATGTCAAAGAATATTATTACTATTTGGACGCGACGCCGAGCCATTCGTATTTGAAAGCGTTGTACAAATATCCGCAGCGCGCGTTTCCGTACCGCGATTTGCTCGAGACATCGCGGCGGCGCACACGCGACGAGCCCGAATACGAATTGTTGGACACAGGGATTTTTGCGGACAATAAATATTTTGATGTCTTTGTCGAGTACGCGAAAGCCGAGCCGCGCGATATTCTAATAAAAATTTCCGCGTTCAATCGGGGTGAGATGGACGCGGATTTGTTTTTATTGCCGACGTTATGGTATCGGAATATGTGGAGTTGGGGGGGAGGGGAAAAGCCAAAGATAGAGAGAGGGAGAGATAGAGAGAAGGAGAGAAGAGAGAAGCGCGAAGCGCGAGACGAGGGGCGAGAAAAGATGTTGCGCGCACACATGGCGGGCATGGGCGAATATCTGCTCGCGTTTGAAGATGTGCCAGAAATTTTATTTACAGAGAACGAAACAAATTTGGCGCGTTTGTATGGTGTGGAAAATAAAACGCGTTTTGTGAAAGACGGCATCAACGAGTATGTGGTGAACGGAAAACGCGACGCGGTGAATTTTGAAAGTGGGACAAAAGCCGCGCTAAAGTATCGCGTGAAAATTCGCGCGGGCGCAAGCGCGACGATTCGTTTGCGCCTCTTGGCGAAAAAATTTGCGAACGCGGAAACGGAACGCGCGCCGTTTGAAACGTTTGATGAAATTTTCGCGCGGCGCGTTCAAGAAGCGGACGAATTCTATCGCGAACTCCAGCCGTCAAATTTGAACGACGATGAAAAAATGGTTCAACGTCAAGCGTTCGCGGGAATGATTTGGTCGAAACAATTTTATCATTACAACGTGGCGCGTTGGCTCCAAGGGGATGCCGGACAACCCGCGCCCCCGCGCGAACGTTTCAACGGACGCAACAAAGAGTGGACGCATCTTGGAAACGCGGATGTGATTTCAATGCCGGACAAGTGGGAATATCCGTGGTACGCGACGTGGGACTTGGCATTCCATTGTATTCCGTTCGCGCTGCTCGATGCCGAGTTTGCGAAACAGCAATTGATTTTATTTGGACGTGAATGGTATCAGCATCCAAATGGACAAACGCCCGCATATGAATGGAATTTCGGCGATGTGAATCCGCCAGTGCTGGCGTGGGCCGCGTGGCGTGTGTACTCGATTGACCGCAAACAAAACGGCAAAGCCGATTTAGATTTTTTGGAACGCGTCTTTCATAAATTGATGTTGAATTTTACCTGGTGGGTGAATCGCGAAGACGCGGAAGGCAGAAATGTTTTTCAAGGCGGCTTTTTGGGGTTGGACAATATCGGCGTGTTTGACCGCAGCGCGCCGTTACCGACGGGCGGCACAATTCAACAAAGCGACGGCACAAGTTGGATGGGGATGTTTTGTATTTACATGTTGACCATCGCGTTAGAATTGGCGATGCGCAATCGCGTGTACGAAGATATCGCGACAAAATTTTTTGAACATTTTTTGTACATTGCGGCGGCGATGAACAATTTGGGCGGTGATGGGATTCCATTGTGGGATGAACAAGACGAATTTTTTTATGATGTGTTGAGCGTGAGCAACACGCAATTTCCGCTCAAGCTGCGTTCGATGGTCGGCATTATTCCGTTGTTTGCGGCAATGACGATGGAGCCGGAAGTGTTGGCACGCGTGCCGGATTTTGCAGCGCGCCTTGAATGGTTCTTGATGCACCGTCCCGAGTTGACGAAATTAATTTCGCGTTGGAAAGACGAAGGGATGAAAGAACGTCATCTCGTCGCGTTGCTGCGCGGACATCGGATGAAGCGAATTTTGAAACGCGTTCTGGACCCAAACGAATTTTTGAGCGACTATGGTGTACGCGCGTTGTCGAAAGAACATGCCGCGCAGCCGTACGAATTAAATCTGGGCGGTGAAAGGTATCGTGTCGAGTATTTGCCCGGCGAATCGAATACGGGACTGTTTGGCGGTAATTCCAATTGGCGCGGACCGATTTGGTTTCCGGTGAATTATTTGATTGTCGAGACACTGCAACTTTATCATCACTATTACGGCGATGATTTCAAAATTGAATGTCCGACGGGTTCGGGAAACTTTTTGACGTTACAACAAACGGCTGCCTTTTTGGCGCAGCGGATGGCGAATATCTTTTTGCAAGATGAAAAGCAACGGCGCGCGGTGTTTGGCGAAAACGCGATGATGCAAAACGACGCGCATTGGCGTAATGCCATCTTGTTTTACGAATATTTTCATGGCGAGACGGGCGCGGGCTTGGGCGCGAGTCATCAAACGGGTTGGACGGGTTTGATTGCCAAACTGCTGCAACAGTTGGGTGAAGCGCGCGGGGCTTAATCTTGATTTTAAGGTTCTGATGCTACGCTAAGGTGCAAGAATTGACGTTGCACGTTGGACGTTGGCATGGGCAACAACATGTTGCTCCCATATTGATACGGATGCGATGACTCCCAATCCTGACTGCGCCGGCCCCCGCAGCATTGGACGCCTGGAATCTTCAAGCAGCGCTGTTTTTTAGTGGTTGCGGCGAGAAAATGATTGGGAAGAGCAGGTGGCGTAACCGACCGTGAGCGTGTGCAAAGAAATTGCATGTTGCTTGCGGTTTTTTTATTCTTGATTTTGACGTGGTAATGCGTTTGTCATTCCGGCAACGTTGCCGTTTTGAACTTTTCGGGAGAGGGTTCCATGCAATCCAACAATCGAACTCAAACGACAGCAAATACTCTTAGCCGCAGTGTTGTGGTTGCACTATTAGTTGCGTTGTCATTTTACACGCTCGTGCAATTGAGCGCGCCGGGGAAAACTGCTTTTGCTTCCGGCACCATCACCGGCACTGTCTTTCAAGATTTCAATGGCGACGGCACATTCAACACGACCGCCTCTACCGGCGTCTCCAAAGATTTGCATGTGGCGGGTGTAACCGTAACGGCGTACGACAGCAGTGGCACAGCGCGCGGAACGACAACAACGGTGCGCTGTACTGCCGCCGCCACACCTTCCTCTTTTTGTACGGGCGCGGATACGGGACCCAATTATTCTTTATCCGCAACCGGCACCGGTCCATATCGCATCGAGTTCACTTGGACAAATACCTCCGGCGCGTTATTGGATTTTCAACCTTCTAGTCGCAGCACCGATTCGGTCAATGGCGGCACCTCAACCAATTCCGGCTCGACCACCCAATATGTTGCAGATGGCAATACGAGCAATGTGAACCTCGCCCTCAATCGCACCTGCGATTACTGCCAAAACAATCCCAAACTGGTCACGACGCGTTTTGAAAATGGTTTGCGCACAAGCAACACGAATGCCTCGATTATCTCAATGGCATACAATCCGGCTTCTCATACCAACGACGAGCAGATTCAAAACACGGGCGCGGTGTGGGGTGTGGCATATGATGGCTCGAAAAAACGCGTCTATACTTCTGCATTTCTCAAACGCCATGTGGATTTGGGACCGCGCGGTATGGACGGCGTGTATGTGATGGATTATTCGAGCGGAACGGCTTCTTTGTTAGGCGGTTTTGATTTGCAAGGTGTAACAGCAACTAATGGTGGGACAATTGATTTAGGGACAGTGACACGCGGGGTCAATTCTGATAACACACTGGGCGCAGCAGGCACAGCCAACATTGACCTTGATGCGTTTGGCAAAGTGGGCAAGACGGGGTTTGGGGATATTGATTTTGCCGGCGACGGTAAATCGTTGTGGATGGTCAATCTGTATCAACGTACGCTCATCAAAGTTGACACATCCAAAGTCACCGTCAACACCAACAATCCAAATACTATCTCCGGCACAGCTGTGACGCAGTACGAAATTATTACCAGCGATACTCCTACCAACGACTCTAACGATGCATCAATCCCTGACATCACAGGCGCGCCGAGCTGCTCCAATGGACAGCTGCGCCCGTTTGCTTTGAAAATTCGCGGCACGCTCGGTTATTTGGGCGTGACGTGTGATGCCGCGACCTCCGCGACGGTGGACAATCCGTCGGAATTGATTGGCTATGTCCTTTCATTCAACTTGGCGAATCCGACGAGCTTTACGCAGCTATTGTCCGTTCCGTTTAATTACAACCGCGAGCCGTACTACCAAATGCTCACCAACGCGAATCGCGTGGACGCCGGCTGGCAAAAATGGATGGACACATGGACGGACGCGCAAGTCAACACGCCGGCAACTGCGGGATGTTGTAACGATTTTCGTTCGGCGCCATCGCCCCTGTTGTCGGACATCGAGTTCATGTCGGATGGGTCTTTGACACTGGGCATCGTAGATAGATTTTCGCATCAGAGTGGTTGGGTGAACCGAAAAGCACTTTCGGGCGATGCCACTACGCTAATGTACGGCAGTGCGGGCGACGTTCTCTATGCCAAATTAAATAGCAACGGCACATACACCCTCGAGTCCGGTGAGAATGACCAAGGGGACCCATTCCAGGTTGCGGACCGCGTTGGTTATCGTACCGATGACAGCCCGGGCAATGCGGGCGAATATTACTACGGTGACGCGTACACCGGGGCTGACGCGACGCATGGAGAAACCACACTTGGTTCGCTCGCCTACCTACCCGGCGCGGACAGAATTTTTAGCCCCGCGTATGACCCCACGGCGTTCTATACTCAAGGGTTGATTTGGCAGGCGGTCACACCCCCCACCGGAGTTCCCGGCGCGCAAATTGGCGCGTATGCTGTTGTGGATTCGAGTCCGTTTAACAGTCCGAATGAATTTGGCAAAGCGAACGGCATGGGCGACATGGAATTGCTGTGCGATGCCGCGCCGATTGAAATTGGGAACCGAGTATGGCGTGATGACGATGGCGATGGCATTCAGGACCCCGGCGAAATGGCGATGGCAGGTCTCACGGTACAGCTTTGGGCGGACACGGATGGCGACGGCACAGTGGATACGCAGGTTGGGACTGCGACTACGGATGCAAACGGCGAATATTATTTCGGCGGCAGCAGCAAGACCAACATGCTCTCGTACGTGGGAGGAAGTGCGACGGTTTCCACGCGTATCGCGCAAAGCTCGGATGATGCGGAGCAGACGGTTTCCTCCGGCAGCGTAACTATTACCAGTGGCACACTAAATGTGCCGCGAAGTACGACAGCCACGCAGCTGGATGGCTTGCGTTTCCAGAATATTACGATTCTGCAAGGTGCCACCATTACGAACGCAACGATACAGTTTACCGCGAACAATAGCGATACCTCAACGACTATCAACGCGCTGATTCGCGGCGAGGCGGCGACCAATGCTGCGACCTTTGCCGCAACGAACAATAATATCTCGTCGCGCGCGACAACCTCTGCCAGTGTCGCATGGAGCAGTATTGGCAGCTGGACCTCTGGAGCCACTACAAACGCAACGACACCGGACTTGACAACTGTTGTGCAAGAGATTGTGAATCAGGGCGGTTGGGCAAGCGGCAACAGCATGTCGTTTATCATTTCTGACAACAGTTCAACCTCGGGGACACAACGCCGTGCCTATTCATACGACAGCAGTTCAGCCGACGCGCCGCTCTTGAGTGTTACTTATCAAACATCAACACCGTACAGTATTGCCCCTGGTAATGCCTACCAAGTTCGCGTTGACCCGTCTTCAGGCAGCAACACGAACTTGTTGAATGGCTTGACCGTGACTACCCAAAACGCGGCACAACCCGCGAACGGCAATGCCTCTGCGACCAACAATAACTCAATTACGGACGTCGCAGATAATGATGCGAGCAAATCGGGCAACAACTTTGTCATTAACATCACTACCGGCGATACGGGCGCAAACAACCACTCACTCGATTTCGGTTTCGCACCGCTCGGTGCCATCGGTAATCGCGTGTGGCTCGACGAAGATTCCAACGGCTATCAAGACGAAGGCGAAGATGGCATTCCCAATGTAACGGTTACACTTTACGATTCCGCGGGCAATGCTCTCGCAACCAAAGTCACCGATTCCAACGGCAACTATCTCTTTACCGGACTCGCAGCGGGTACGTATTTCGTGCGTGTGACATCAGGCATCACATCAGGACTGACACAGACGACGATTTATCCAAACGCGAATGTGGACTTGTTCAATCAGGACCAAAGCACCGGCACAAATGATTACGGCTATCAAGTCACGTTGAGCGCGGGACAAGACAACCTCACCGCCGACTTTGGATATAACTGGAATCCGACTGCCGATGTCAACAGTGGCACACAAAACGCAACTGCTGCGCTCGGAGACCGCGTGTGGATTGACACGAATGGGAACGGACGCCAAGACGCGGGCGAAGTGGGCGTCAGAGGCGCGACTGTATCACTCTACTATGATGGCGGTAACGACGGTGTGTATGATGACCTTTATACGGTCGGCGGTTACACCGCCACGCGCACGACGGACCAGAATGGCAATTACATCTTTGATGGACTGCCGCCCGGCGCGTATGTGGTCCAAGTGACAAGCGACAGCGGAGCGAGCCATGCGATTTTGACAAGTGGTCAATACAATCAAAGGGGCGACCCCGACCACTGGGGTACATCAACGGGAACAAACGACAACAAAACAACTACACCTGTTATTCTCGGACCCGGCGATGTGTTCCTTGATGCAGACTTTGGGTATCAACCGAACAGTGCCTCATTAGGCAGCATCGGTAACTATATTTGGTTTGACCGCGATGGAGATGGCGTGGGTCCGAACGTGGATGCGGATGGCGCGGGTTCTGGCGCGGCAGAGCAGCATGGTGCGTCCGGCACAGCCGATAGTACGGAAGAAGGTATCGGGGGCATTTCCGTTTCGCTCATTCGTGATTTGGATGACGATGGCGTGTGGGATGCTGGAGAACCAATCATTGCAACGCAATTCACCTCCGACGGTACGCAAGATGTGGATGGCGATGGCAATGTGGACGCGAAAGGCGCATATCGTTTCCGCGGGCTAAATATTGCAGACGATACAGGCAACAATCGTAACGATTATCTGGTCGTCGTGACAGATGTCAATCACGTTTTGGACGGCTTGCGTCAAACATATGACCAAGACAGCCCGACAAGTGATGGTCAATCGCGCGTGCAGAATTTGAGCGCGACGGCAGTGACCACAGAGGACTTTGGCTATACACCGGACAATAGTGGACAACAATCGAGCCGCACCACATTAAACCTTGATGCGAATACCGGCATGATTGGCAACTTTGTCTGGTTCGATGTGGATGGTGATGGCGTTGGTCCGAATGGAAACGGTTCGGCAGGGAACGATAATAACGAGTTGGGCATTCCGAACGTGCGTGTCTATCTATATGACTCGACCGGCACAACGCTGTTGGCGACAACCTACACCGGACCGGATGGCTACTATCTGTTCCCGAATCTGACTGCGGGAGGCACATCGTACGTCGTGCGTGTGGATACGAGTACATTACCCGGCGGCTCTGGGGCATGGGATCAAACTTATGATGTGGATGGAACAGGAACTGCGAATCAATCTACGGAAGCCAGTCTCACCGATGGCGAAGTCAATCTTACACACGATTTTGGTTATCGTGGTCAAGATGATGGCTCGAACAATCGCGGTTCCATCGGCAATCTGATTTGGAATGATGTCAATGCTGACGGCAATGTGGACAGCTTTGGTACGGTTGAAACGGGAATTAACAACGTAACTGTAGATTTGTATTGGGATACCGACCGCGACGGCAAAATTGACCCGGGCGAACCGCGCATTGCAACGACAACCACAGATAGCAGTGGCGCGTATTCCTTTACCGGACTTGCAGTCACCGATGGGGTCAATGGCGATGCGCGCTATGTGGTGGATGTGAGCGACCGCAATGGAGTGTTGGCGGGATACTGGCATTCACTTGGGAATCAGTCGTCGAGTTCCGATAACGAAAGCAAGACGGACCCATATGCAGTTACGCTCACTCCGAGCAATCGGACGGTCAATACCGTGGACTTTGGCTATTACGTGCTGCCTGCGGCGATTGGCAACTATGTGTGGAACGACACGAACGCGAACGGGATTCAAGAAGCCGGCGAAACGGGCATCAACAATGTTGTGGTGCAATTGACGATTACGTATCCCGGACCGAATGGCGCCATTGGCGGCGGTGATGATACCGTCACGACGATTCGCACTGTGACGGGCGACGACCCAAGCACGACAGGTACCACTGAAGTCGGATGGTATAGTTTCGCCAACCTCTTGCAAGACGAAGATTACAACGGCGCTAACAGTGCTGCACTGGGCGAACCCACGTTCAGCATTGCGGTAGTCACGCAACCCGGTTCCGGTGCATTGACCAACTTTGCCAAAACGAACACTGATCAAGGCAGTGGCGGTTCACAAGACTTGCTCGATTCGGACAATCATGATGGCGTCAGTGCAACGGCGACGGAAGGCTCGCGCACCGTCACGCAACAAGCGCTGGGTTCGAGTGAAGGGACGCTCGCGAGTTATGACTTTGGTTACACGGCACCTGTCAATCTCGGTGACCGCATCTGGTATGACAGTAACAACAATGGCACTTTCGACGTTGGCGAAGTCGGCATCAACGGCGTGACAGTACGATTGTATCGTGACACGAATGGCAACGGCACTTTTGATTCCGCCAGCGACACGCTTGTCGCTACAACGACAACGGCGAACGTGAGCGGCAACGACGGCACCTACAACTTTACGTTGCTGACACCTTCCATCGCGGCGACTGCCAACACCCAATACTTTGTCGTGCTTCCGGACACAAACTTTACGAGTGGTGGGACGTTGCAGAATTACCAAAACAGCAGCAACACCGTTGGTGCGAACAGCGACACGAACAACAGCGACCATGGACAAGTCAACGGCACACTTGGCGCCACAAATGGCGTGGTGGTGACGAATGGCAGCGTCTCGGTAACGTTGGGCGGCGAGCCGACGAACGATGGTGATGGGAACAATGGCAATCTGACCATAGACATGGGCTTTTACCGCTTGCAGTTGAGCGGCACCGTGTTCATTGACAGCAACAACGATGGCGATTTGGACGCGGGCGAAACCCCGTCGAACGGCGCCGAAAGCGGACTGACCGTGCGCTTGTATCGCGACGACGATAACAACAACGTGGCGGACGGTGCCGCAATCGCGACTACGACGACAGATAGCAGTGGCAATTACACCTTTAACAACCTATCCGCCGGACGCTACATTGTCGGCGTCGTGCAACCGAGTGCGTATCACAGCACGATAGACACCGCCAGTCAAGCCGACACCGATGACCCGAACAGCGTCGGCACGAACGGCAACGACAATGGTTATGGGACTGCCGGCGGGGAAATTCGCAGTCGGAATCTGAACCTCACGGCGGGCAGCACGAGTGGCGGGAGCACCGTTACCAACTCTACCGGCTTGACCAGTAATGACCGTCTCGACTTTGGCTTGAGCAACTCGCCGACGTCGGTAGAGATGGGCGCACTCATCGCGACCGCGAATACGGATGGCAGCGTGACGCTGGCATGGGAAACGCTGAACGAGTTGGACATCCTCGGCTTTAACGTGTTGCGCGGTGAGAGCAAAAAAGAAGTAAAGACGCAAGTGAACGGCGAGTTACTGCCTGCGCAGAGTGTTGGGAGCATCACCGGGAACGGCTACACCTTTAGTGACACGAGTGTGGTGGGCGAGAAAACGTATTTCTATCGCATCGAGCTTGTGCGCCCGGATGGACGGACGGCAAAGAGCGAATTGGTCAAAGTGACGACGTTGGCAGGGGCGTGCAGTGGGGAACCGCAGGCGCCGACGCTGACAGGACCGGGCGATGGCAAGAAAGTAAAGAAAGGCAAAGTGGTATTCACGTGGGATGCAGTAGAGTGTGCGGTGAATTACAAATGGCAACTGCGGCAAGATTCGCCGGACGGTGAGTTACTGGCGAGCAAACGCGACTTGACCGAGACGACGACGAGTCTCAAGAAACTGAATGTAGGTGCAACGTATGTGTGGCGCGTGGCGGCGTGCAGTGGGGCAGGACAATGTACGTGGAGCGAATGGTCAAGCATCGAGATACGCGCGCCTAAAGAAAAAAAGGACCAGTCCGGCAAGACGAAATAGCACAATTCCTAACGGGGGTCCCCCGGTTCACCCCTGAAGATAGAACCTCTCACACGAAATTTTGTGAGAGGTTCTTGTTTTTTCAAACGAACGCGCGTATCTTGTATCACATGAAAACATACTCTATTCCCAACACAGCGCTGCACGGCACACGCCTCGCGTATGGTTGTATGCAAATCGGCGGCACATGGGATAATGCGCCGTTGACCTCGATTGACCGTGCCCGCGCGCGCAACGTTATCGAAGGCGCGCTCGCACACGGCATCAATTTTTTTGACCACGCGGATATTTATTGTCGCGGCAAATCCGAAACCGTTTTTGCAGAAGCCTTACGCGAAATGAAAATTGCGCGTGACACGCTTATTCTGCAATCCAAATGCGGCATTCGTTTTCCCGATGAGCCGAACGCAGGGGATCCACTGCGCTATGATTTTTCGTATGAGCATATCATGCGCTCGGTGGAAGGCAGCTTGCGGCGTTTGCAAACGGACTATCTCGACATTTTACTTTTGCATCGTCCCGACGTGTTGATGCAGCCCGAAGAAATCGCGCGCGCGTTCGATGAATTGCATCAAGCGGGCAAGGTAAAATACTTTGGCGTGAGCAATCAGAATTGGGCGCATATCGAGCTCTTGAAAAAATTCGTACGGCAACCGTTGATTGTGAATCAACTACAGCTAAGCTTAGTACACGCTGAATTAATTGCGGATGGATTGTACTTTAACCGTTCGTCCATGTCCTACACCGGCATTACCGGCACACTCGATTACTGTCGCGCGAACGATATTCTCATTCAAGCGTGGGCGCCCGTCGCAAATGGACGCTTGATCAATCCACCGGAAAACGCGGAAACCAATGTCAAACGCGCGGCAGGTCTCATCGCACACATGGCACAAATGAAAAACACATCGCCCGAAGCGATTGCGCTCGCGTGGCTCTTGCGCCATCCCGCACAGATTCAACCGATTCTTGGCACCACGAAACCGGAACGCGTCGCCGCGAGTTGTCTCGCCGATGAAATCGAATTGACGCGCGAAGAATGGTACGCGTTGTTGCGCGCCGCGCAACCGGAGCCGCTGCCGTAACATTTGCGCGGTCATTCCAAAAACTCAAACGTATGTTCAAACATGAATTAGGCGACGGCGCAGACCTTCGCATCCTGCAAAAATTGCACGCGTCAACGCTGGTCCAATTTCTCCAAGAGAATCAGCCATATTTGGGTGAATGGCTGGATTGGACCACGCGCATAAAAAACATAGAGGACGCGGAAAAATTTATTCAACGCGGTTTAGACCGTTTCGCCCAAGATGGTTTGCCGTGGGTTGCGATTTTTCAAAATGATGAAATGGCAGGCGGCATTTTGTTTTTTCCGATTGAGGCGCGCTCGCGCAGCACCGAGATTGGCTATTGGCTCAGCGAAAAATTCGCGGGGCGCGGGCTCATGTCGCGCGCGATTCCGCCCATGCTCGATTTTGCGTTCAATGAAATTAAATTGAATCGCGTCGGCTTGATTGCTGATGTGAATAACACGCGCTCGCGCGCCACGGCGGAACGCGTCGGTTTCAAGTACGAGGGCATTCGTCGTGATGGCTGGACGCACAATGAACAATTCATTGACGTTGCGGTGTATTCGATGTTAGCGCGCGAGTGGAATTTGACAGCGCGCAAGGGGTAGGTTATTTTTGAAATCCGAAGATTTGTTACTGTAACAAATCTTCGGATTTCACACCATGAAGAAATTTCTTTTCATCATTTTCTTTTTTTCATCCCTCATCCTTCCCCCCTCATCCTTTGTTTCCGCCCAAGACGAAGTCGAACTCACGCTCCTCCCGAACGCCAAACACGAATACCGTTTCGATTACAAAGGGGATAGAACACAGATTGACATTGTTCTCGAAGCGCCCGAAGGCGTCGAGCTATACGTGTTTGTGCCGAATCAGTCCGAACCGATTGGACAAGGTTCGCGCAAAGGCGGCGAAGTTACGTGGTCTGGAAAATTCCGCGAAGCAGGCGCCTATCGCGCCATCGTCGAAAACAAAACGCCCGGTCCAATTTTGTACAGCATCGCGTTTCTCGGCGAAAGCGTCAGTGGTGTGGGGCAAATTATTGACGCGCCGCAAGAATCGTCGGCGGATGTTTCAACACAAGGCGGACGCGTCACACTCAACATTGATTTGCCAACAGGTGCGCGCCGTTTGCAATCCCCAATCGTTCCTCCGAATTGTACGCCTGCGAATGCATTGCCTCCGCTCGTCAACACCTCCATTAAATTGTGCGCGAACGAAATTTATCCGCCGCTGCATTTGATTGGAAACAACATCGGACTTTTCGACGATTCACATTCGTCGGTTATCAACAGCGCGGGGCGACAATTCGCAATCGTCATGGAAGGAAACGGGAATTGGATTAATGGTGTGGTGATTCAAGCTTCCCCCGATGCGGCGGACGCGGGCGCGTTTTTGTGTCAATACGAGGAATGTGTTTTTCCCACCCAGCCGAATCCAACTGTTTTGCGCGGCGGTTTGAATTACGGCGGCGGAATTTTATTGCTCGGCAACAACAACGTTGTTCATAACTCAACCGTACGCGGCGGCACGATTGGCGTCGCGAGTGTGGACGGAGTGAACAACACCTTCGTCGGAAACAATTTGAGCGATTTGAATGGGTGGGGTTCGTTCAACATTCGCAGTAACAATTCCGTTTTTGTCGGCAATCATTTTGACCGCAACAATCACGGCTGCACGACGCCCGATAGTCATAAATTTGAACACGGTTGCGAAACGGCGGGCTGGGTCTGTTTGCAGTGCAATCAAAATCTCATCGCCAACAATCACTGCGAGTATTCGGGCAACTGTTATTACTTGAGCGGCGAACGCGGACTCGCTTCCAACAACAATCGTTTCATCGGAAATTATTGCGCGGCATCGCCCAACAATTGTTTTGAATTCACATTTTCAAAAGGCAATGTGCTGCAAGACAACATCGCCACCGCGCATCCCGAAACGGGCGCGGCATGCAAGTATCCGTTTTGGATTGGCGGCTCGACGGTGTATTTTGGAAAAAATTCGTGGGGCTGTGCAATCTCGCCGCAAGATTCCATCAACGACGCGATTCGTTCCACCAACATTCCAACTGTCGCGCTCGCATTGGGAAATAGCGCGCCATTGTACGGAACCGTTGCAAACGCGCCAACGACCTCACCCCCCCCTTCAACGAGTTCAGGGCAAGCCCCCGCGTCATCATCGCCAACACAAACCGCGTCCGCGCCAACCGACACAATCGCGCCAACGCCCGCGCCAACAGAGGAACCCGCGCCCTGTCGTCGCCGCTTGCGCGCCGCGTCATTTTTTGATTGGGATAGTTTTACCGCGTGGGTGAATTGCGTTCTCTCGCCGCGCTGGTAGCGCAAATTTGAAATTTGCGTTACGGAATAAAAAGGCGGAGACAATTTTCTGTCCCCGCCTTTTTTATTTCACTGCGCGTTATAGAGGTCGAGAATTTCTTGCGCCGTCAACGCGCGATTCCATACTTGCGCCTCGTCAATCAAACCGTCGAAATAGACGTTCCCATTGTCATCACTGCTGATTCGCAGATTCGATGCGGAATTGACGACAGTCTTGGCACCCACGGCCAGCGTGCCGACTTGAGCACCATTCACATACGCAGTCAGGTTCGCGTTATTATACGTACACGCGATGTGGGTCCAAGTGTTCAGAGAAATGCCGCCGGGCACTGTCGCGACTAACTGGTTGCCGGGCCAGGGTTCGCCTTGTGCGTTGAACTGGCAGGATATTTTGGTATTGTCGTGGGAAATTCCGTATTGGTAACCGTTATTGCCGCCGCCACCTCCAATTTTTGAAATAATAGCCCCTTTCCCCGGAAACGGTGGAGCGGCCATCAACGCCGCAGGGTTGACCCACGCACTCATTGTGAATTGTGTCGTGACATCGAGGCTGCTTGAATCGGGGACGAGGATATGTCCTGACGTGCCGTTGAAACTGAACGCTTGTCCCACTTTGCCTGTTGCGTACGTTGCGCCGCCTTGCACAGTACCGTTGTTTGTGCTGATAGAATCGTTCGCGTTGTTCTCGCCTTTCCAACAACTCACGCGCCCGTTGGAAGGACCAGCACATGAACCCGAAGGCGGCAGCGTTGGTGTGGGCGAAGGCGTGCGCGTTGGCGTACTCGTCGCGGTGGAAGGCGGGGGTGTAGTTGTCTGTGTAGGCGTATACGTTGCGGTTGGTGTCGGTTGGCTCACTTGCAATTCAAATGCGCCAATGTCGCAGTGTTTGCCCTGTGAACGCGTCATACCGCGTTGGTCTTGGTTATTGATGAGGTCAGACTCACAGATGGCATCTTTGCCTTTGTTGAACGCATCACTCGGCTTTTTGAACGCGTGACTCAACGTGCCCGCGCCATTGCTCGCCAGTGGCTCCAGATTCGGGTCGGCATTGCTCTTGGAGTCGTTTCCTGAACCGAAACCGCAGGACGCGCCTGTGTCGAGGTTGTTGGCTACATTTTTGATATTGCCCCAACAATTCGCGCTGGGCGCATTGTCAGCCACAATCGTGTTGCGCAGCTTGGCAGTGGATTGTGGATGAGTTACATCAATGCCTGCCCCTACGCCATGTGGCGCGCCCGACTTGTTTTTCGCGATGGTGCTATTCGTAATGGTGACATTGCCTTTCCATACGGCAAGTCCACCGCCCGAACCGCCAAAGCCATCTTGGTCTGAATCGCTCTTACCGCCTTTGCCTCCCTTGTTACCGCTGACCGTACTGTTTGCTAAAATCAATTGACCCTCAAAGTGCATGATGCCCGCGCCAAAGCCCGCCATTCCGCCACCTCCCGTTGTGCCATTACCGCCTGCCCCGCTCTTGTTCCCATAAATCGCGCTGTTTGTAATGGTCGCGGTTCCAGAATTGTAGATTCCACCGCCATCTCCACCTGTCGCGCCAATTTTTCCATCATCTCCATCACCGCTCACATTCGAGGCGACATTGGAATAAGCAAGAATGAGCGTGCCATCATTAAAAATGCCTCCACCGGTGGCGCCTGCCTGCTTCGACCTGAGTCCATCACCCGCGTGATTTTCCAAAATGTTGCTGTACGAAATATCGAGTGTACCGCGATTGTAAATTCCTCCGCCCGGACCCGGCAGGTGTGTTCGGGAACCATCAACCCCTCTGCCGCCGCGTATCGTTAGGGCAGAAAAAACGAGTGTGCTGCCCGCATCAATCGAGAGGATTCGGAACTGCGGTGCGTTGGCATCGCGTTGAATCGTCGCACCGTTACCGACAATGGTGAGATTGACACTGTTCGCAATGACAGGCAAGCCATTTGCATCGCGCGTGCCATCGCCATTGTTCACCGCCGTCAAAGTGTACGTGCAGTTCGTTGCCAAGTTCAGCGTTTGCGAACCGCCCGCCGCCACCGCGTTTTGAATCGCGTTGATGAGTGCAGTGGTATCGCACGGCACATCGGACATAGCTTGGGCGCGCGCAAATGGTATTGCAATCGCCGCGAGGACGATGAATAGAACCAAGCCGCACAGTACAAGATATTTTTGTGTTTTCATTTTTTTCACCTTTTACTTGACCGTGAACGTCCGCGTTTCGGATTTTGTTTTGCCAAAACTGTTCAGCGCTTCTACAAACCATATGTAACTCTTGCCTTTGGGCAGCGCTTTGACAAGTTTGTATTGCATGAGGGACGTGTCCAGCCCTTTCACCTTTACCACCGTTTTACTTGTCGCCGCGTCCTTAACAATGAGGTTGTATGTGACCGCGCACATCGCTGACCACCAATAGAAGGTTGGGCGTGAGCGAACAGTCCTGTTATTTTCAGGAAGCCAGAGTGACGGTTTGCCCGGCTTGGTAGGGCAGGCACCAGATGGATTGTATTTTGCCATCGAGTTCACCTGCATACTATCTTGGCGGTTGCATAGATAGTTTCCGCAGACTCTCGGAAAATCGCCGACGACATAAATCTCACCTTCTCTCACCGCAAGTTCGAGAACTGTATCTGGTTCTCCGCGACCTCCAACTCCAAGTCCCAGCGGCGCCCAAGTAGCGCCGTTCCATTTGGCAACATTATCCGCTATTGCAGTAGAGTAGTCGCAGGTGGCGTCATTGCATAGGAAATAAAAATCCCCGCCCGCATAGACATCGCTGCCGCTGACCTCAATGTCAAACACCAAGCCATCTATGCCATTACCGAGCGCTGCCCAATTCGCGCCGTTCCATTTCGCAATCCTGTTTGCTATTACATTGCCGCTGTCGCAGGTTTCGTTTCCGCAAATTTTCGTAAATCCTCCACCCGCATACAGCTCATTGCCGCTAACCTTGAGGGCATAGACAGAACTACTCAAGCCATAACCAAGCGACGACCAACTGCTTGAGGCAAGTGACCACTTGGCGATATTGTTCATCTTGACATTTCCGCTGGCGCATGTTTCATCACCACAGCGATACTCGAAACTGCCGCCGATATATAAATCATTGCCGCTGACCGCAATTGCACTCGTACTCCCTTTCAAACCAAAGTCGAGCGCAGACCAACTCGTGCCGTTCCACTTGGCAACATTGTTCACTCGGATATTGTCAATTGAGCAACCGATGCTGCCGCAGGCATACCGAAAATAACCGCCCACATACACGTCACTGCCAACGACAACAATCGTACTCACACTATAGCGCCAACGATCGTCCGAGTCACCGACGCCACGTTTGAGTCCGGACCAATTGCTGCCGTCCCACTTGGCAATGTGGTTGACCGTCGTGACCACGTTGCACGCGCTGTTAAGGCAAACCCACACAAACGCTCCACCCACATAGAGGTCACTCCCATTCACGGCGAGTACACTCACGGGTTCGTCCACTCCAAAGCCAAGCGCCGACCAACTGCTGCCGTTCCATTTGGCGATATACTTGATGGGCAGATTGCCGCTGTCGCATGTCGCGTTGCCGCATATTTCGGTAAAGTTGCCGCCGATATATACATCCGTACCCATGAACGCGATGGAAGAAATTTTACCTTTCACGCCATTCGTCACGGCTGACCAACCGGGCACGTTTGGCGCGTTCGCCGTCAAGACAGGACCGCGCTGTGGGTCAAGCGATACATTCCATTCTTTCAAATTCAAGCTGCCCTGCGCGCCCGTCGTCAGATTCAACGTCCCATCCATATTGAGAAATGGTGCAGTGGGAATTGTGAACGTGGGCGCGGCATAGACATTCGTCGTCGGGAAATGCAGCGCGCCCAGCGCGAGCAAGGCGAACAGTCCACACACTCGAAGGATTTTTTGCAATTTCATTTGTGACTCCTTTCATCCTTTCCATTTGGCTCAACGCGTTTTAGCGCAAGCCCAATTTCCATTTCCCCCGGCGCGGCGGCGACGCGTTGCAACAACTGTTGCAGCAATTCATTCACGTCCGCAAAACTCGCGCGCCATTCATCATCGGACGACGGTTCGCTGATTTGTCCGCGCAAATGTGCTGAGTGCATGGCTTGTCCCGAGTCTGTCGAAGGGTCAAGCAAAATTTTCAAGACAAAGGTGTGCGTCTGACGCATTGGTTACATTCTCCAACCGGCTATTGAATCCATTTTCTATTCGCTTATAATCTACCAAACCGCTGTGAAAATTTTGTGAAAAAGTATGATGCGTGAACTCCGCTTGACAACGCTGGGGCATGTGACCGTCACCCGCGACGGTGAAAACATCGGCGGCAAAGTTCCCGCCAAAGCGCTCGCGCTGCTCATCTATCTCGCCGTCACGGCGCGCCCGCACTCGCGCGAACATCTCGCCAATCTCCTCTGGGGCGAAGAAAACGAAACCAAAGCGCAAGCATCGCTCCGCAAAGCTCTTTCCACACTCAAACCCATCGCCGACGAATTTTTGATTTTGGAAAAAGCTACTGTCGCATTTGACCGCGCGCGCGGATTTTGGCTGGATGTAGATGAACTCGTACGAGAAACGAGAAACGAGAATCAAGCCCCCACTTCTCGGTTCTCGTTTCTCGCCTCTCTTTATCGCGGCGATTTTCTCCAAACCCTCACCATCAAAAACGCGCCCGATTTTGAAGTGTGGGTTCTGGAACAGCGCGAAAAATATCGCGCACGTGCGGCGGAAATGTTTCAACGTGACGTACACGAAAACATCACTGTGGGGAATGAACGCGACGCATTGGGCATGTTGAATCAGCTCATCGCACTCGACGCGTGGAATGAAAACGCACATCAACAAAAAATGTGCATCCTCGCGCACTTGGGCAAACGCAAGGACGCGCTCGCGCAATATCAAGCATTAAAAAAAATTTTGCGCGACGATTTGGACATCGAGCCGTCACTCGAAACCACTGCGCTGTTTGAAAAAATTCGCGACGCGCGCCCCCTCGCTTCACCCCCCCCCGCGTCACCTACTCCTTTTATCGGACGAGCAAAAGAACGCGCGGAACTCGCACAGTGGCTCCCTCAACCAGCCACGCGTTTGATTACACTGTTCGGTCCCGGCGGCATTGGCAAAACGCGTCTCGCTCTCGCCGTTGCGGAACAACAGCGCGAACGTTTCTTGCACGGCAGCGCGTACATTTCGCTCGAAGCCGTTGACGCCGCGTCGAATGTGATTCCCACCATCGGCGCGGCGTTGCATTTTATGTTCAGCCGCACGAGCGATGCGCTTGCACAACTTGGAAATTTTTTGCAAGATAAAGAGCTCTTGCTCATCCTCGACAATTTTGAACACGTCCTTGATGCGGCGAATGATTTGGCGCGCCTCTTGCTGCTCGCACCCGAAATAAAAATTCTCGTCACTTCACGCACGCGCCTCGCGCTCCAAGCGGAACGCGTGTTTGAACTGCGTGGGTTGGCGTACCAAGACGTGACAGGTTTCGCGATGCTTGCATCGAAAAACCTGTCACGTCTTGAATCCACGCACCTGTTCATCGAACGCGCGCAACGCCTTTCCTCCGCCTTTGCATGGAATGATGAAAACGCGTCCGAAATCGCGCACATCTGCCGCGCGGTGGAAGGCTTGCCGCTCGCTATCGAACTTGCCGCGAGCTTGACGCGGAGCGCAACCGTCGAAACTATCGCCGCGCAATTGGAGCATGACCTCACGATGCTCGATTCCGATTTGCGCGATGTGTCCGAGCGGCATCGCAGTGTGCGCGCCGTGTTTGAACAATCGTGGAAGGCGTTGAATGCACGCGAACGCGCGGTGCTGCAAAAATTGTCTGTGTTTCGCGGCGGCTTTGACGCGGACGCCGCGCGTGAAATTGCCGACGCGGACGCCGCGACACTCGGCGCGTTGGTGGACAAGACGCTCGTCTATCGCGCGAGTGACACGCGTTTTAATTTGCACGCGCTCGTCCGCGAATTTGCGCGCGAAAAACTTGTCCGGAGCGCTAGCGAAGGATTGATTGCCGCGAACGAGGAATATGCAACGCACACACAACACGCGAAATTTTTTGGTGAATTTTTGGCAGCGCGCGCCGCGCGCATCATCGGCGGAACGCAGGCACACACGCTCGACGAATTGCGTGTGGAAATCGAAAATGCGCGACTGGCGTGGCAGTGGTTTGTCGCACAACGCGATGTGGAAAGATTGAATCGCCTTGCGCCGGTGCTGTATCGTTTTCACGAAGCGCAGAGTTTGTATCAGCAAGCGGAAACGCTGCTTGCTCCCGCCGCCGCACTTTCGTACGTCGCGCAAGCGCGGGTCGGCGCGACATTTTATTTTTTGAACAAGTCGGACGATGCGCGGCGCGAATTGACGCTTGCGCTATCGCGCGCCCAAGCCGTGCGCGATGATTCCGAAAGCGCGTTTTGTTTTTTGCAATTCGGCAACGTTGCGTTTGACGGAGGGGATTTTGTCCAAGCCGCACAGCATTATGAAACCTGTCTTGCTCACGCGCGCGTGTTGAATGATTTTTATTTAATGACGGATGCAAACAACAATCTCGCGTTTGTTGCCGTGCGGCGCGGAGATTTAGTAAGCGCGCGCGCATTTTGTGAACATGCAATTGACGCGGCAACGCGCATTGACGAAAAACGCGGCATCGCAGGCGCGCGTATCAATCTTGCGCTCATTGAATACAGTGCAGGAAACTTCGATGCCGCGCGCGTACAATTGGAATTGGCGCTGCCGTTATTTCAAGCGGTGAATGACCAACGCGGTGTGAACATGACGCTGGCAAATTTGGGGGAGCTGGCGCGCGAACAAAAGGATTTGGAAAGCGCACAAAAATTGTATCACCGCGCGCTCAAGGGCTATCAAGCGATTGGGCAGCCGGAAAAAATCGCGCAGCAGTTTCGCAATTTGGGGGAGGTAGCCATGCAGCGCGCGGATTTTGTTCAGGCGCGCCGTTTGTTTCACGATGCGCTCGCGGTGTATCAACGCATCGGCGCGCGCTATTGGGAAGCGAACACATATTGCAGTTTGGGTGAGATTGCGCTCAAAACGCGCGACGTGCCGCGCGCACAGCGCGAATTTGAAATTGCGTTACAACTCGCACAAAACATAGATGCCGCGCCGCGCGCCTTGGACGCGCTGTTTGGTTTGGCGCGCGTGGATGAATTGGAAAACAATTTTACGCGCGCGGTGGAAAAGAGCGCGCATGTCATTGCACACACCGCAACAGAGTATCACACGCGGCGCGCCGCGCACGAATTTTTGGAAACGATGGCGCAAAGGATAGAGCCGGAGGAATTTCAACAGGCGCGGGCGCGCGGGCAAGCAGGTGATTTTTTGGTCCGCTAGGTTCTGAGGCGCGTTTGCAAATTTCGCGCGCTTTTGTACGGCGCACTGTTTTTGGCAACAAAAAACATGCGAACCATTCGGCTCGCATGTTTTTTATGGGTGTTCACTTTTTGCTCTGGTCTTCTGAGCAACCTTGTCAATAAACGGCATTGACGTACGGATAATCTCTTATGATTGCAGCAATACGTGAAGTACAAACGCAAACCTTCGACGCCTTAATTTGTGCGTGTAACGTTTGTCGCTTGCAAACCTTTTTGACCCTCTTCGACGTCAAATTCCACTTTGTCGCCTTCGTTCAACGAGCGGTAACCACCGTTCGCATCTTGAATCGCGGAAAAGTGAACGAACAGGTCTTTTTCACCACTGGCAGGAGCAATGAAACCATAGCCCTTGCTGTTGTTGAACCACTTGACCGTGCCTTGTTGTTTAGCCACTTTTGCGGAGCATCCTTTCTACAGTGTCACAGAACAACGCAGTGAAAATAAAAAAAAGCACCGTCGCCACCTTTCCAGACAGCGCCCAGTGCCACTTCACTTTCCGCCTGCCGTTCCCGTGCAAAACAAATTATAGAGAGATTAAAATTTTCGTCAAATCGCTTTTCGAGTTTGCCCTACGCATGTTCACTCGGCGGGCGGTTTTACCAAATTCATGTAATTCTTTAATTCGTGTTTGCTGTACCAGCCCTTGACCGGTTTGCCCGGCAAGTTCCATTCAATCGTCACATTCCAATGGTCTTGGGAATTGATGGCTTCAGTCACCATACCGCGTGTTCGCAGCGGCACGCCGGAAAACGGTGCGCGTGTTTCGAACGATTGCCCAATCAATTTTTTTGCTTCTTTTTCCGTGAAACCCTTGCTCATGGATGACCTCTTTGCAAACGTGACAGGTTTTGGCGGTAGAGTTCACCGCATAAACCTGTCACGTTTGTACTTGAAAAAAAATCAGGCAGGAATAGAAAAATTCCCACCTGATTTTTGCATTACGGGTCTAGTTCGTTTTTACGACGTTAGTCGCTTGCAGACCTTTTTGACCTTGTTCGACATCAAATTCGACTTGGTCGCCTTCGTTCAAATTACGATAACCGTCATTCGCTTCTTGAATCGCGGAATAATGAACAAAGAGGTCTTTGGTGCCGTCGGCGGGGGCGATAAAGCCGAATCCTTTAGACGAATTGAACCACTTGACCGTACCGTTTACTCTTTCAGCCATGTTGTTGGCTCCTTCTATGAATATATTCGCAAACAATCGTTTGCGTGCAAACCGCAGTTTGCGAGCAGACGGTGATTCTGCTATCAAATGGTCTCTGACAACTCATTCAACACGTTGACACATCGGGTGTCGGACAGAAAAAAGAAAAGGCACTTGCGCTGCATCTTCTGGACTGGCGCAAATGCCTTTCGATTTCAGAATATTGCCGTTGCTTACAAAGGACAGTATAAACAAAAATGAGATTCCGTCAAATTCAATTCCTCAACTGTGGATACAACACCACGTCGCGAATCGAATGTTGATTCGTCAGTAGCATCACCAAACGGTCAAGCCCCATGCCCAAACCACCCGTCGGCGGCAAGCCGTGTTTTAACGCTTGCACGTAATCATCGTCCATTTGCAAAGCTTCCGCGTCGCCCCGCGCGCGATTGCTTTGCTGTTCCACGAAACGCAGCCATTGGTCTTCGGGGTCGTTCAATTCCGTGAACGCATTGCCGTATTCCGCGCCCGCGCAATAGATTTCAAAACGTTCCGTCACGCGCGCGTCGCCCGGTTTCTTTTTGGCGAAGGGCGAAATGTCCGTCGGGAAATCAATGATAAATGTCGGCGCAATCAATGTCGGTTCGACATACGCGCCAAATAATTTTTCCACCAACTTGCCCCAACTCATTTGCGGCTCGACGCGTAAATGTTTTTCTTCGATGCGCGCGCTCAGCGTATCAAACGAATCATCCACGTAAATATCAACGCCCGTTTTTTCGAGAATCGCGTCGCGCATCGCCACGCGCGCAAACGGCGGTGTCAAATCTACTTGATGTTCGCCGTACGTAATTTGCAACGTGCCTTGTGCGGCGAGCGCACATTCAACAAAAATATCCTCGACCACCTTCATCATGTCGGACAAATCGCCGAACGCTTGATAACATTCCATCATCGTAAATTCGGGCAGGTGCGTTGCGTCCACGCCTTCATTGCGAAAATCTTTGGAAATTTCGTACACGCGCTCAAACATGCCGACGAGCAAACGTTTCAAATACAATTCGTCCGCGATGCGTAAATACAAATTGCGTTGTAGCTCATTGTGAAAGGTTGTAAATGGCTTTGCCAACGCGCCGCCGTACAACGGTTGCAGCGCGGGCGTTTCTACTTCGATGAAACCGTTACGGTCCAAATACGCGCGCATCGCAGTCAACACGCGTTGCCGCGTGCGAAACACCTCGCGCACATCTTCGTTCACCATCAAATCCAAATAACGTTGGCGATAACGCGTCTCTTTGTCCGTCAGCCCGTGAAATTTTTCGGGCATTGGCGCGACGGCTTTGGCGAGCATTTCGATTTCGGCGACCTGCACGGTGAGTTCGCCCGTTTTCGTTTTGAACAGTGTTCCGGTTACTTGGACGAAATCGCCCAAATCAAAATCTTTTAAAAACTGTTTGTACGTTTCCTCGCCGAGATTGTCTTGGCGCAAAAAAAGTTGGATGCGTCCCGAACCGTCGCGAATGTCCGCGAACGTAATTTTTCCCGTCCACCGATTCGCGGTGATGCGCCCGACGAGCGTGACCACGCCCACGTCCTCGCCTTTTTCAAACAACGCGCGCGCGTCCGCTATTGTGTGCGAACGTTTGGAACGCAATGGGTATGGATTCACACCGCGTTCACGCAGGCGCAGCACTTTTTCGTAACGGTCTTTTTCGAGGTCGTTGAGCGTTTCAATGAATTGAGTCATGAGCAATGGGCAATGAGCAGTGAGAGTGGGGTTGAGTTTTACTCATCCCTCATCCCTCATCCGTCATCCCTTTTTTTCACTCCCACTTGAAAAATTTCAGCGCCAGCACGAGCGACGCGGCGAACCACGCAAACAAAATTCCGATATTGACCGGCATCGGAAATAACGGATTCGTCCCAATCATGATTTGGCGAATCGCGTCCACGAGATACGTCAATGGCATAATCGCAATCACGGGCTGTAAAAATTGCGGCACAAATTCTACGGGAAAGAATAGCCCCGACAAAAACATCATCGGAAAATTCACCAGCGAACTGATGCCCGATGCGGTTTCTTGATTTTTGGAAAATGCCGCGACCATATAACCGAGCGCAATGAACGTGAGCGCGCCGAGAATCACCATACCGAGCAGCAGCAGTGGATTGCCAAGAAACGGGACGCGAAACGCAATCACGCCAAAACCAACAATGATAACCGTTTGCGCGAGCGCGATGGTGAGCCGCATCGCGATTTGTGATGCCAACACCGTCCAACGCGGCAGCGGCGTGGCGCTCAATCTTCGCAGCACGCCTTGGTCGCGCAATGCCACCATCGGCTGTGCGGTGCCGAATAGACCCAGTTGCATCAATGCCATTGCCAAAATGCCCGGCAAGAGAAAATCAATCGAACGCAATTGTGATGCTTGCACCGTTTCTTCTTGCACGACGAACGCGGGCTGCGTTCCCGAAATTTGACGTTCCACTTGTTCCAACACTTGACGCGTAATCGTCAACACAATTTGCGACGCTTGTTGATTCGCCGGGTCATAAAAAATATTGATACGCGCGGGTTGTTTTGCCGCGACGCTTTCGGATAAACCGGCGGGCAGTTCAATCACCGCGCGGCGGTCACCGCGTTTCAACGCGGTAATTTCCGCGTCGTGTCCCATTTCCGAAATTTTAAACACCGACACTTGGCGCAAAATTCCCGCAACTTGCTGCGCGGTGGCGCCATTGTCTTGGACGACGAGTCCCACGTCAAACCGCGAATCGCCGCCAAAGGAAAACAGTACGCCAAACATCACCACAAACACCAGTGGAAATGCCAGCGTCCAAAAAATCGTCATGCGGTCGCGGACGAATTCTTTGAGTGAAGCGAGGTAGAGTTGGAGAAAGGCAGTCATGCAGCAAGTAGCAGGTAGCAAGTAGCAGGCAGATTTCCCTGCTACTTGCTACCTACTCCCTAATACGTCTCCCCGTCAATTTCAAAAACACATCTTCCAATGTTGCGCGGCGCACGGTCAAATTATCGAAATGCAGTATGTTTTGTTGTGAAAGCGCGAGCAGTCCTGCCATTGTCGCAGGAACGTCGGTGCTGAATACGGTGATTTGTGTGTCTTGAATTTGCGCGCGCACAACGCCCGCGATGTTTTGCAGCAATTCAAGTGACGGCGGTTCCAACGATTCAAACTCAATCGCTTGCTCTTGAAAATTTTGGCGCACCAACGCGTTGGGCGTGTCGAGCGCGATAATTTTGCCGTGGTCCATCACCGCGATGCGGTCACACAATTGTTCTGCTTCTTCCATGTAATGCGTCGTGAGCAAAATTGTTTTGCCGCGTTCCTGCAAATGTTTTATCACGTCCCACAAATTGCGCCGCGCTTGTGGGTCGAGTCCCGTCGTCGGTTCGTCAAGAAAAATTAAATCGGGGTCGTTCACCAACGCGAGCGCGACGGACAATCTTTGTTTCTGTCCGCCGGATAAATCTTTGGTCGGCGCGTTCACGCGTTCTTGCAGCCCCGTCATTTCGATAACGGTTTGTGTCGGCAAACGTTTGGTATAAAACGACGCGAACAATTCTATCACTTCGCGCACTGCGAGTTTTGGATACAGTCCCGTTGTTTGCAGTTGAATGCCGATGCGTTCTTTTAAGGATCTTGGTTCGTGCCGCGCGTTCATGCCGAGTACATGAATTGTGCCGCCGTCGGGCGCGCGCAATCCTTCGATGCACTCGACAGTGGTTGTCTTGCCCGCGCCGTTTGGTCCGAGCAAACCAAAGACCTCGCCGCGTTTTACCTCGAATGAAATATCGTCAACGGCAGTGAGTGCGCCGTAGCGTTTGACAAGTTGTTGAACGTGAATCGCTGCATGATTTTCCATACGCAAAAAAAATGGACACGCTTGCGTAGCCAACTCGCTTGCGTGTCCAACACGACTCTAGTCGCCCCGAATGTCCTATCGGCTCACCAGACATCAATGACACGGAGTTGGCGTTCCCCGGCGGGCGTTTTCACGACCACCTGGTCTCCCTTTTTCTTGCCCATTAATTGTTTGCCCACCGGCGATTCATTCGAGATGCGCCCTTTGGCGGGGTCGGCTTCGGCGGAACCGACGATTTGATACTCTTCTTCATCTTTGGTGCCGCGTTCGACCACTTTGACATGCGAGCCCAAAATCACAATGCCCGTCATTATGGGCGTAGAAATGATTTCTGCATTTTTGAGCATTTGCTCGAGTTGCATGATTTTGCCTTCAACAAATGCTTGTTGTTCTTTGGCGGCGTCGTACGCGGAATTTTCTGAAATGTCGCCCTCTTCTTTGGCGGAATGAATTGCTTCTGCCACTTCGGGGCGTTTGACGCTAATCAGAAATTCGAGTTCTTTAATAATTTTCTCGCGCCCTTCGGCAGTGAGAAAGACGGTCTTTTCTGGCATAGGAAACTTCCTCTGTGTTGCTTGTGTAACAGCTAATAAAAAAGGACATCGCCGCGTCGCTCTGCTGACGCCGACATCCGAACGTCGAGAATTATACGCGAAACTTGTTTTGTTGCAAGTGAGTTTCGCAAAAAATAATTTTGTGGTCGCACGTTTGCAAGCGTTTAGCCGCGCAGCAGCTGCATCGCAACCCACAACTCGCGCGCCCACACGATTGCCAATAGCAGAATCAAACACAGCGCCACGCCAACGCGCACGGGCGAAAACGAAACGCGCCGAAGCATGACCATAAACCACGCCGCGTACATGGCAAAAAATGGAATCAAGGGCAAATGAAAACGTCCGTCGCCGAAAATGACGAGATGCACGAAAACAAAATAGAGCGTGAACGCGCCAAACAAAATTTTCCACTTGTCCGGGGGCGCAAATACAAAGCCCGCGATGCCGCACGCCATCACAAACATATATACGAGCGCGGCGAACAAATCAGACCCAATTTTTGCAAACGAAATCCACCCCCCCCCACGCGTGGTCGCTTCCGCATTGTCAATCAAACTGCGTTCGAATCCCCACAAGTCCGCGAACTTGGTCGGAACGCGCGCAAAAAATGTTGCGGGTTCCGCGCGGATGTAATCCAATCCGAGCGCGTACGCTGAGCGGTCACGCGCCAATTCATCTGTCGGCAAAACATCCAGCATTGGTTCGCGCACGCCAACCTTCCACACATTGCGAATAAAATCGTTCGGCGTATATGGACTATTGCCCAGCCACAAGTTCACCCCCCCCTTGGTTTCCAACACAACGATTTGGTGAAATTGAAAATAATTGCGCGCGGTCCAGGGCGCAATAACCACAATCGTCGCAACACAAAACGAAATTGCCGCGCCGAAAACGCGCGCGAATGAAACGCGTTCGCGCCACAATGCCCACGCCAGCCACAACGCAAACAACGGCGTGAAATACAACGTGATGCCGCGCGTCAATGTTGCCAAGCCCCACACCGCGCCCGCGCCAATAATCCAAAACCAATTGTGATTGTCATTTCGAGCCGTCGTTGCGAGAAATCTCCCGGTGTCATGGGAGGAGATTTCTCGCTCCGCTCGAAATGACAGAGACCGCGCAACCAAATCAAACGCGAGCAACATTAAAAAAATAAATAGCGTCTCGGACAAGAGCAAATGCGCGTTCGTCAAAAAACCGGGATAGATGGCGAGGAGAAAAGAGGAGAGAAGCGCGAGGAGAGACAAACGAAAAACGCGTGATGCTAAATCATACATCACGTACACTGTTGCGGTGCTGACGACGATGCCGAAAAATTTTGCGATGAAAAGATTTACGCCAAAAATTTTATACAGCACGCCGAGCGCGAGGGGATACAACGGTGCTTGCCACGCATACAAAATTTGTCCGGGGAAAAAAGGATTGTTGTTTTGCCAAAAGCCGCGTCCTGCCGCGATATTTTCCGCGATTTGTTGATAGGCAAGTTCGTCGCCCGTCAACGGCGCGTTCACACCGGCTAGGAACAAAAACGCAACGCGCAGTAACAAAGCCAAGGCGACAATTCCACCGAGCCACGCAGAGCCACGCGCCATATCCAATCTCAAAGGTTCACCGCTGCCGCCGCGTAAAATTCGCGCAAAAAATTCGATGGCGCCTTTGCCAACAAGCGGGGTTCGCCAAATCCTGCGCGCGGCGCAAGTTTTTGAAACGTCACGAACGACAACGGATGCGGCACCCACATGTTGCCATTGTCCACATTGTACTCGACCAAAATAAAAACACCGCGCGGTTTCAAAAATTCGCGCGCGTGTTTCAATACTTGCACTTTATCCTTAAAGTAATGCAGTGCATTCGCCATCACAATTCCATCGAGCGCCGGCAACTGCAACGCGCGCGTAAAATCCGCGCGCACGAAATGAATTTTGGAACTTGGAAATTGTTGTTGAAACGCGCGTTCTTGTTCGCGCAAACGTCCCGCGTCTTGGTCAACCGAAAAAATTTCCGCGTCCACGCCGACGAGTTCGCGCAATGCCAATGTGAACGCGCCGCTGCCCGAACCCAAATCTGCCCACTGACCGCCTTGTTGTGAAATTCCGTCGCGGAGGAGATTGACGTGGTCGCGGTGATTCACGTGATTGGAATAATTGGAAGAATCACCGCCGACGGATGTTCCGCGTCGTGATAAATCGTTTGCTGGGCTTGCAACATTTGCGTTCCCGTCGCCAAATCTTGTCCCGTGTTGAGATTGCGGTCATATTTTGGGAAACCTGCCGACGCGATTTGGACGCCGATGCAATGTCCTGCGAAAAAGACGTGGCATGTATTCCACACATCAATTTCGTACCGATAGATTTTGTTCGGTTCAATTAACGACGCAGATTCCATTCCATCGCGATACCGCGCGCGCACAATGCCGTCGCACAAGCGCTGCGCGAAACCGCTCGGATGTAAATCAAACAGGAGAGCTGTGAAATCCGTGTCAACCGCGGACGATGAAGCGTACAGAACAACGCGCACGGGTCCAATGACCTCGACATCCTTTTCTAATGGCGGCGTCACATAAACCAACACATCGCCGCGCTGTTGAATCCCGGAATAATCGTCGGGTCCGCCGATTTGCGATGAAGTCGCGTCGGTAACGTACGGCGTCGGACGCGCGGGGTCGTACACATAAGCGTCGGGTTTTTCGTCGCGCGGCATTTCTAATGAAAGCATTCCATCGCCGTAGCGACTGTTGGCATTGCCGTTGCTGTGAAAATAAAAATTCGCGTATTGCGTGCGCGCGAGCGGAAATTCTTTTTCGTCGCGCCATTCGTTTTTGCCCATGACGAAAATGCGCGCGGCGGGTTCGCGCGTGATACCGTCGTCATTATTTTTCAACCACGCGTCGAACCAACGCAATTCATATCCGCGTAAATCAATAATCGCTTGCGAACCAAAATCCACTTCGCCGATTTTTTGCGTCGCGTTGACCGCGTGCCCCCACGGACCCATCAACAATTTTTGATTCGTGCGCGCAAATTCCGTCGCGCCGCGCGTCGTCATGCCGATAAAATTTTTCGGCGTGCCGATTTGTTCGTCGTCGTACCAACCCGAAATGTGCATCACGGGCAAATTGATTTGCTCGAATTTGTTTTGATAACAGAGCCGTTCCCAGTATTCGTCGCGCGTCGGATGCTGCAATTCCTCGCGCCATTTTCGAGAAATGAAACCCGCGCGCTCGTCCATCGTCATTAGCGGCAAGTGTTCGTAAATCGGATTCCAATTGATTTCTTCCATCATTTGCCGCAAACGTCCGTTGACCAAATAGAGCCAACACAAATGTTGAATCCCCGTTGTCCCGGTGGGAAATTCTACAAATGGGTCGGACGGTGTGACCATCACAATCATTGTTTTGAGATGTGGCGGCTGCGTTAGTGCGGTGAGCCATTGGATGCGTCCCAAGTACGAGGCGCCGAGTGTTCCCACGTTTCCCGTGCTCCAATTCTGCGCCGCGCACCATTCAATCGCGTCATAGCCATCGCGTCCGTCATTCACGTACGGCACAAATTCACCGTCCGAATCGCCGCGCCCGCGCACGTCCATTGTCACATACACGTAACCGTGTGAGGCAAAATAACGCGCGGCATCGAGATAAATTTTTTGATTTTTGTTGTATGGCGTGCGTACGAGAATCACAGGAAAGCGTTCCCCGCGTTTCACCGCTTCAGGGAAAAGAATGTCGGCAGAGAGCGTGATGCCGTCGCGCAGGGGCACGCGCATGTTGTATTGAGCGATTATCGTGTGTTGCATAATGAAAGAATGACAAGGTGACAGGGTGACGTTTCACCTTGTCACCTTGTCATCTTGTCACCGAATTTTCCCCCCGTGATAGCGCAATTCGTACACGACGCCGCGATTTTGCGAGATGCGTTCGATGCCCCAAAAATTTTCGAGGGTGCCGTTGGTTTGGCAAGTGTATTGATAATCGTCGCCGCGAATTAAACCGGGTCCGCGATATGGAGTTGCCACTTCCACTTGGCGCAACGCGAATTGGAGAAATTTGTACACCGCGCCGACATTTGCGTTTTCGTCTGTTATCCCGCCCGCGTAACTCATTGCCCAAATCGGTTTTTCGTTTTCGTACACGGTTTCTTGTCCGACGAAAAATGTCATGCCGAAATAAATGTCGCGGTACAACACGTTGCCGAGTTGGAATTCGAGTTGACGCGAAGCAGGGAGCAATGGCGCCACCGACGCGTCATCGCCTTGTGCGGCGTACGTCGCGCGTTTTGCGGCAACAAGAAATTGGGCGAGTTGTTCATTGTCCATTGTTCATTCCAAATGCGCTTCAAAACAGGTGACACCATTTTCACCGACGCGCGCGGCGTGCACTGTGCCGCGCGGCAAATCAATTCTATCGCCCGCGTGCGTGGTGATTTCTTGCTGCGTTTGGGGAAGTATCCAAGTGATGCTGCCCGACAACACGTACAGCACTTTATCGAATGAATGCGTGTGCGCGCTGTATTCGTCGAAGGGACCATTCGACCACGTATAGCCGCGCAAATTTTCCGCGCGGATTTTTTGTTGTACGTCGTTCGTGTTCGGCGGCGCACCTTGCCAATGTATTACTGCGAGTTCCATTCCAAATGAACCGCGACTCTACGTGAATCATTGCTTTTGACTCGCGCACATTCGCGTAGATTCGCGGTTTCCATCTTATCGCATGACCAAGAAGCGGAGTGGATTTAATAACAGTCCTTCTTGATTGTCGCGAATATCATTGCCATTGGTGTTGCCTTGCATTTTGATATTTTTCGCGTTGTTGGCAAAGACGTTGTTGTGAACTTGATTGTCGGTCGAGTCTTGAAGAAAAATGCCGGAACTCGCGTTGTCGCGCAAGGTATTGTTGAAAATGCGATTGTTGCGCGAGGGAAATTGATTTACGTCGAGCCACCAGAATTCACCGGGATTTTTTTGTTCCCAGAAAAAGTAAATGCCTTCGCGCGTGTTGATGATTTGATTGCCGCTCACTTCATTTTCCAAACTGTTGAGAACAATGATGCCGTGATTGTTCATGTTGGCAATCGTGTTGTCTTTGATGACGTTGCCTTTGGAAAAACCCATCCAGATGCCGTCAATGCTGTTGTGCAAATTGTTGCCGACGATTTGATTGCCGGTGCAAAAGCCCAATTCAATCGCGTTGTACATAATGTCGTGAATGTGATTGCCCGCGATGACATTGTTGTTGCCGCACGGTACGCCATGCGCTTTGATAAAAATACCGTTGCCATTGCCGCTGCCCACTTCATTATTCAAAATGTGATTGCCGCTCGAACCATCTTGCATCGTGATGCCGCCCGCGTCACAGCCGGGACCGACGACGCCCGCGCCCCACGTGCAATAGCGCACGTTGCCATTTGTTGTGTTGCCCGAAACTTCGCTGTTGGTCGTCTTGACCAAATTGATGCCCCATGCGGAATTGTTGGATGAATCATTGTTGCGGACGTGAATCGCGTTGCTGGAGCGAATGTCAATGCCAATTGCTTGGGTGTTTGCGTTGTTGTTTTCGACGCGCCCGTTGTCCGATTCGTTGAGCCGAATCCCCCCCCCCTCGACCATGCCGAGAAAAATTCCGTAACGGCGTCCGTCCACATCGTCAAAATTGCGCGTGAGCACATTGTGGTGAATGTTCACGCCCGACGAACCTTCGACATAAATGCCATAGCGATAGCCCGATACATTGCAATTGCGTATCTCGATATTTTTCGGACGCTCGTTTCCTAAAATTCCCAATTTGCGAACGACGATGCCGACGCCGTTAAAACTAACGCCTTGAATGGTGTTGCCTTTGCAATCGAGAATGACATCACTCGCGCGAATGTTGATGCAATCGCCGTCGCCGCCGACGCCGCCTGTCAAATAATAACCGCCCGCTTTGGTTATTGCGCCGCAGCCGTGAATCGCAAACGCGAGTCCCGCATCGGACGGCGGTTTTTCGGTTGGTGGTGCGGCAGTGGGTTGCGGTTCATCGGGCGCAGGTGTGCGCGTCGGTTGCGCGGGACGCGGGGTGCGCGTCGGGCGCGGCGGCTGTGTCGGCGCGGGCGTGAATGTAATTGGAACAGAGGTAGGTGGAATTTCGTCAGTGGGGCGAATCGTTGGTTCCGTTGTCGGTTCCAAAGTCGGTTGGTCAGTTGGTCGGATTGTCGGCTCGCGGGTGGGACGCGGCGTCGGCGTTTTTGTCTTGCGCGCGAGCGCGACGAGAACGGGCGCTTGCCCCGGTTTCGGTTCCACCACATTCACCGCGAGCGACATTTTTGGAACAAGTACGCCCATGCCCATTGACGCGGACGATGCCATGACCGCGCTCGTGCGCAACGCCACTTCGTCGAGTGGTTCTGCGGGCGCGGGTTCAAACATCAAAAACAACCCAATCGCGCCAATGACGAACGCGAGACAGACGAGCAGAAAAATACGCCAACCGGACATGTGAGTAATGAGGACTGAGGAATGAGGGATGAGTTATGGAACGTGATGCGTCAAACGCGAATCGTCAAAACACAACGAACACGAGAAGCTTGTGGGGAGCGACTCGTTCGGAAAATCTATATCGTCTCGACAAGAGTGGGCTTGTGCTGACGATACAGCAACTTTGGGGGCGTTAGGGGCATTGCAAAAAACGCAATGCAACGCGAAATATAACATAGCGCGCGCGCGGCGTCAAAAGTCTCTACCCCCCAAATAATACGCGCACACATCCTTCAACGGACACATTTCACATTTCGGATTTTGCGCGCGGCAAATTTCGCGTCCGAGCCGAATGAGATTGATGTGCAGGCGATAATACATTTTCGGCGGAATCGCCGCTTCTAAAATTTCGTGCGCTTGGTCGGCGGACGTTTTTTCAGAAATCCAACCGAGCCGCCGCGTGACGCGATGAACGTGCGTGTCAACGGGAAACACGTTTCGTTTTTGCGCGAACAACAAAACAATGGACGCGGTTTTCGGTCCCACACCGCGCATTTGGGTCAACCATTTGCGCGCGTCGTGTTCGGATAATTTATCTAAAAAATCGAGATTGAATTCACCGCGTTCGCGTTCGATGAATTGCAGCGCGCCTTTGATGTATTGCGCTTTTTCGTTGGCGAGTCCTGACGTTTTGATAGTGCGCGCGATGTCGGAAACACGCGCGTCGCGCAGTTTTGCCCACGTCGGAAATTTTTGCACCAGCGCGTTGTATGCCGCGTCGCTTTGGGCGTCCGTCGTCGCCTGCGAAAGAATGCAGCCGACTAACGCTTCCATCGCGTCACCTCCGCGTGCGGACACAGTCCGCTTTGGCTTGCCAAAGATTTTCGCAAGTCGCGCGTCGGTTTCGAGAATTTGTTCGCGGAGAGTCATTGAAAAAGATTATAACATTGACAAAGCATATCGTTCGCGTAGAATGAGTGGCGAAACGCAAACATCGTTTCGTACAAGCCCGGGTGGCGTAATTGGCAGCCGCGTACGCTTCAGGAGCGTATGTCGAAAGACATGGGGGTTCAAGTCCCTTCCCGGGCATTTCAAATTTGTTGGTCGAGAATTATTCTCGACCTTTTTTGTCGTCTATGAACAAAACATTTTCCGAGTTGGTACAAATTGCATCGCACGCGGCGCGCGCGGCAGGACAAATCATGCACGACGGATGGGGCAAGCCGCACGCGATTGAATTCAAAGGCGCCATCAATCTCGTGACCGAAGTGGACCGCGCGGCGGAAAAAATTATTTTGGAACATTTGCGCGCGGCGACACCCGACTTTGATGTTCTCACCGAGGAAACGGGAACGTATGGCAATGGCGCGCGGTTTCGTTGGGTGATTGACCCGGTGGACGGCACGACGAATTACGCGCATCATTTTCCGTACTTTACGGTTTCGATTGGTTTGGAAGAAAATGGCGAAACAATTGTCGGCGTAGTGTACGACCCGATTCTCGACCAACTTTTTTACGCGACGCGCGGCGGTGGGGCATTTTTGAACGACGCGCTGATTCGTTGCAGTCACGCGCAAACGATTGGCGAAAGTGTGGTGGCGACGGGCTTGCCGTATGATGTTTGGGAATCGGCGCGCGGCATTTCGGAAATGGTGCAGCTGTTCAAGCGCGCGCGTTCGATTCGCATCAACGGCAGCGCGGCGTTGGATATTTGTTATATCGCTTGCGGGCGGCTCGACGCGTATTGCGATACCGGATTGTCGCAGTGGGATATTTCTGCCGCGCGTTTGATTCTTACAGAAGCGGGCGGAAATTTTCAAATGTACGGCGACACCGCGCGCGTGGACATGCAATACTGCATCGCGTCGAATGGAAACATTCACGCCGAGTTGGAGCCATTGCTGATAGCCGATGGCAGATAGCCGATGGCTCTTTGTTAATTGCGCGCTGTCATTGGTTTGTTATCAGCCCTTTGCTATACGCGATTTGCCAAATCTTTGCCTTCGCGTATAATTGTTCGGCTTTTCAGCGGCTGGCAAGACGTGCCGCTTTTTTGACGCCTATTTACGGCGCATCGGAGGAAATGAATGTACGCAATTATTCGCACGGGCAATAAACAATATCGCGTCGAAAAAGGTGACCGTATCGCCGTCGAACGCTTGCCCAATCAAGTCGGTGAGCAAGTAAAGCTCGAAGTTTTATTTTTGGGCGATGGTGACAATTACACCGTCGGTAATGGAGTGGCGAATGCCAGCGTAGTCGCGCAAGTCTTGGACGAACGCAAAGGCAAAAAAGTGATTTCGTTCGACTATCGCAACAAACATCGCCGCCGCACTACACACGGGCATCGCCAAATCGAAACGCATTTGGAAATCAAGGATATAGTTGTTGGTCATTAGTTATTAGTCATTCGTGAAAAACTACCGACTAATGCCTAACGACTAACCACTAGCAACGACCATGGCACATAAAAAAGGTGGCGGCTCGACCCGCAACGGACGCGATAGCAATTCGCAGCGTCTCGGCGTTAAACGTTTTGATGGTCAATTCGTACGCTGCGGCTCGATTCTCATGCGCCAACACGGCACGAAAATCAAACCCGGCAAAAATGTTGGGTTAGGTAAGGATTACACACTCTTTGCACTTATTGATGGGTACGTAAAATTTGAACCGTACTCGCAGGTGCAAAAACAAGTAAGTGTCTATGCCGAAAGACCTGTTGTCGCCGCGCAAGCGGACACGGCAAATTTGAACTAAGTCGCGTCTGGTTCAGCACAGGTGCGTGACGAGACCGCACAAAACGTTGCCTGACTAGCCGCGCGCGTAAAGGACAGAGACTGTGAAAGAAGCAATTCATCCCACGTTTTATGCCGACGCGCTTTTTACATGTGGTTCTTGTGGAACGACATGGCGCACCGGTTCGACCAAAAAAGAAGTCCACGTTGACATTTGTTCCAACTGCCATCCGTTTTTCACCGGCACACAGCGCATTGTAGATACCGCCGGTCAAGTCGAACGCTTTACAAAACGTTTGGCGGCGCGTGAGACCGCTGTGGAGCAAGGACAAGTCAAAGGCAGCAAGAAACAACGCCGCGCGCAAGAACGCGCGAAACGCAGCGGCATGTTGGAAGCGACGCAGCCCGAACCGGTTGCAGAGCCTGTTACAGAGACAGTCGCCGAAGCAGCAGGGACGGAACCTGTTGCCCAAGCTGGTGCGCCCGAAACTCGCGCACCGCGCGAACGCAAACCGCGTCCACCGCGCCCCCCACGCGAAAACAAACCTGCTGAAACATCCACAGATGGAAACGCAGAGCCCGCGTAAAATTTTTCTCGCAAAAATTTTCAGTGGAATTGAAAACGCCCACGCATCATTCTTACCGATGAGGCGTGGGCGTTGTTGTGAACAATCCGATGGACCGCTTTAATGACCAACAAGGACATATCGAACTTGTCTGCGGCTCGATGTTTAGCGGCAAGTCCGAAGAATTGATTCGCCGCGTGCGCCGCGCGCAAATCGCAAAACAAACTGTGATGGTCTTTACGAACGCGATTGATATTCGCTATGGCAACGCGACGATTGCTTCACACAGCGGCGCGAATCTCGACGCGCGTCCTATCAAGCGCGCAGCGGAAATTTGGGAACACTGGGACGAAAACGTGAATGTGGTCGCGATTGATGAGGCGCAATTTTTTGATTGGGAAATCGCGGATGTGGTCGCGCAGCTCGCGCAGCGCGGCGTGCGCGTGATTGTCGCCGGACTCGATACCGATTTTCGCGGCGAACCGTTTGGTCCGATGCCCGTGTTGATGGCGCAAGCCGAACAAGTGGACAAGCTCAACGCGATTTGTATGGTGTGCGGTGGTATGGCGTCGCGCACACAGCGTTTGGTAAATGGCGAACCGGCGGCGTATGACGACCCGCTCGTCGTCGTCGGCGCGAATGAAATGTACGAAGCGCGCTGTCGGCATCACCACGAGGTCCCAAGGAAAAAATGAGTGGATTTTGGCTTTGGCTTGTTGTTGGGTTGGGCGCGGCTCTGATTGTTGCCGGAATTTTGCAGAGTGTGCGCGCCGTGGGGCAACGAGAACGTTGGTTTGGCATCGCGCTTTTAATTGCAGGATTGAGTGTCGCAGGCGTGTATGTTGCGCTTGCCAGCCGCGTCTCGAATTTTTTGTTTCAACGACTCATCATTCCAATAGACTTGCCCGCGTTGTTCAACTTGACTGTGCTGCCCGTTGGCGGTTTTGTTTTGGGCATTGGATTACCCATCTTGCTGCTTTGGGTCGCACAAAATCCCGCCATTCGTAAAAACACCGCGTTGTTGATAGCTCTTTTCCTTGTCCCCATCCTTCTCGGCGTTGGCGCAATGATTGCAACAACGCTGCCCGTCGAGACCGCGTCAAATGCGCCAAATGCTGTTGAAACTCCCGGCGCGCCGAGTGACATGCCCACTGTGCAGCCCCTTTTTGCAATCAACCGATTTTACGAAGATGTTAAAACGCCGACGAGCATTGCGTTTGGTCTGGATGGACGACTCTATGTGGCGGAACTCTCGACCGGCGAAATCAAGAGTCTTGCGGATTTGGATGGCGACGGCAAAGCCGAAGATGTTCGTGTTTTTGCGGACAAACTCAAGAATGCCAAAGGCATAGCATTTCGTCCCGGCACAAATGAATTGTATGTTTCGATGCCCGGTGAAATCAACATGGTGCGCGATACGAATGGCGATGGCATTGCAGACGAACGCCGCGCAATTTTGACCGGCTTGGCGGTCTATGATATCGAACATTCCAACAATGGCATTGCGTTTGGACCGGATGGGCGTTTGTATATTGCGATTGGCGGAGAGCGCGTCCGTAATATGAAAAAGGTGAACGACGAATATTTTGAAAAAGATGGCAGCCCGTTGAATCCGCTGGCGGGCGGCATTTTGGTTGCTGACCCCGACGGCAAAAACCTCACACGTTTTGCGCGCGGAATGAGGAATCCGTACGACCTCGCTTTTGACACACAAGGGCGTTTGTTCGCGACCGATAACGGCGCGGACTCGATTCCCAATCCGGCGGGCGACGAATTGAATTACGTCGTCCAAGATGGCGATTACGGTTATCCGTACACCTTTGGCTTTCCGGCACCGTGGGAAAAATCACGCGCACCCACCGTCAACTATCGCGTTCACTCGTCACCGGACGGCTTGGTCGCGTACGACGGGCAGATGTTTCCTGCCGAGTTTCGCGGCAATCTCTTGCTTGCATTGTGGAGTGACGAATCGCGAGTTTATTCCCAAGCCGATTACGAACGGGGCTATGCGCGTTTTTATCGCGTCCGCAAAATTGACCGCGTGAAATTGGTCGAAACGCCGGAAGGGTTGAAAGGCGAATCCGAAGATTTCGCATGGAATTTTGTTCATCCGATTGATGTGACGGTCGGACCTGACGGCGCGCTCTATGTCGCCGATTTTAGCGGGAACTATTCAGGTGGCGGCGGTGATATTTATCGCATCGTCTATACCGGCAAGTAATCAATAGCCACTCCAGAGTACTCGTCTTGATAGACCATCTCGCGCTCTTTCTGTTCAACTTGGCGCTCACACTTGTTGTGTTGGGCGCATTTCAATTTTATCGCACGCGAAAACCTCCCGCATTATTTTGGGTTGCGCTTGGCGCAAGTATTTTGCTCGCGCTTTTTTTCTTTGCCAGTCGTTTCGCTGTGCAACTTTTTGGCGCGCTGCCATTCGCATTGGATTTGCCGGAATTTACGCGCGCCGAGATTTTTCCATCTCTCATCGGTCTCGCCGCGATTGCAAGCGCGGGCATTCTTTTTTGGCTCGCGCAGAAACGTTTGTTGTTGGGACTGGGGCTGGCTGCGGTTGTCGCAATTGCACTGCTCGTTGGGTTGCGCGTGGTGACGCAAAATAATGCATCAGCCGCGCAAAATTCATCCATCGAAAACGCGCATCCGACATTACAAGACATTCGCGTACCTGAAAATTTTCGAGTGCAGGAATTTGCGCGCGATGTACAAGAACCCAACGCCCTCGCGTTCGACGACGCGGGCAATTTGTATTACACAGAATTGGTGGACGGCAATGTCGTGCGTTTGCGCGATACAAATGGCGATGGTGTCGCGGACGAGAAAAAGAATTTTGCGCGCGATTTCAAGAACCCGCGCGGACTCGCGTGGCATGATGGGAAATTGTACGTTTCGAGTCGCGGACAAATCAATACGCTGCGCGACACCAACGGCGATGGCGTCGCGGATGAAAACATAATCATTCTCGACAATTTATTTTCACTCGACATTCAACATTCCAATAACGGCATTGCGTTCGGACCCGACGGAAAATTGTATATTGCGATTGGCGGACCGCGCGTCGGGCAGCTTGAATTAAAAGAGCAAACGTATTGGTATGAAGGACAACCGCGCGACGAGTGGCAATTTGCGGGCGTGCTGCAAGTGGACGCCGATGGAAAAAATCCAAAATTGTTCGCGCGCGGCTTGCGAAATCCGTACGCCATAGCATTTGATGCCAAAGGAAATTTGTATGCAACGGACAATGGCGATGAAACCATTCCCGTTCCCGACGGCGACGAATTGAATTTGGTTGAGCCGGGCGCGGATTATGGCTATCCATATTTTTTCGGCATTCCGCCCGCGTGGAGCGACACAGCCGCGCCAATCGTTGCCTTTATTCCACACACCGCGCCAACAGGAATCACCGTGTATAATGTCGCCGCAACGACGGGGGCGAACGCGTTTCCGCCGCGGTTTCGCGATGATATTTATGTTGCGTTGTATTGGCACGCGCGTCCCGAATCACGCTATCGTGAAGTGGTGCGCGTTGTGCAAGAGGAACAAGACGGCAAAATGGTTTGGGAGGTGCGCGATTTCGCGGACGGGTTAGACCGTCCGGTCGCGCTCACGGTTGGACCCGATGGCGCGATGTATATTGCCGATATGCGAGGCGGCAAAGCGGACCCCGAAGCGCCCGGGGTGATTTATCGTGTGAGCTATATAGGACCCTGAACTGCCGCGCGCTCAAGTGTACAAGATGAATTTTATTTCAGTGGTAGTTTGGCTCTTGATTGCAATGAGTGTGGCAGGCGTTGTGCTTGCCGTAGTTTGGTGGCGTCGTGGCATGTTGGCGCGCCGGCACGCCGCGTTGTTTGCCGTCTGCGCGGGAATTGGGGGAATTGCGCTTTTGCTTTTTGCGACGCGCGTGTCCGATTTGATTTTTCAGCAGCGCGTTGTGGCAATTGATTTGGTGCAAGTCATTACCCAAACGGGGCTGGCGATTCTCGGGCTTGTGCTTGGATTTGGTATTGTGGCTGTTTTGATTTGGCTGGCTGCGCGTTTTCGTTCACCCATCCTGTTTGGCGCACTCTGTCTGGTTTTGTTATTCCCTGCGATTCCCGGTCTGCTCTATTTGCGCGCCGAGGGCTTGCCAAAACCCACGCCGCCGCCCACACCCGCCGTACTCAAAGACCCCTCCGTCATCAAGGGATTCAAAATCACGCGTTTTAGTATCGCCGCCGCGCCGACAACGCTAACCGTTGGACCCGATGGAACGGTGTATTGGGCAGAATACCTCTCGGGCAACATCATGCGTGCAAGGGATGACAACGGCGTGGCGAAAGATGTGCGTGTGTTCGCGAGCGGCTTCAAAGGCGCCAAAGGATTGGCATTTCGTCCCAACACAAACGAGTTGTATGTTTCATTACCCGGCGATGTTGTCATGTTGGCAGATACGGACGGCGATGGCGCGATTGGCGCGCAGGATATGCACAAGCGCATTCTCACGGGGTTGGGAAATTTCGACAATGAACATTCCAACAACGGCATTGCGTTTGGACCCGATGGAAAATTGTATATTGCAGCGGGCGGACCGCGCGAGACGCAAATTCAATTCAAGAACGGCGAATATCTTTATAAGGACAAACCGCTTGACCCGCTCGTCGGTGGGATTTTGGTCGCGGACGCCGATGGCAAAAATCTCGAACGCTTTGCCAAAGGAATGAGGAATCCGTATGACGTCGCGTTCGACGCACAAGGGCGGTTGTTTGCGACGGACAATGGTACTGATGCAGGCGCGAATCCGGCGGGTGATGAATTAAATTTGGTAACGGCAAAAGGTGACTATGGCTATCCTGAAGTGTATGGCTATCCTCCGCCGTGGTCGAATTCCATTGCGCCCCTCGTCGCCTATCGCGCGCACGCGTCGCCCGATGGTGTGGTGGTGTATCAAGGCGAACAATTCCCCAAAAAATTTCGCGGCAATGTATTCGTGGCAATTTGGAGCGACAGCGAACGACTCTATTCGCAAGCCGATGTGCAGCGCGGATTCAACAACGGATTTCGCGGCAGCAAAATTGACCGCGTGACTTTGGTTGAAAAGAACGGACACTTGACAGGTGAGAGTTCGGACTTTGCCTGGGACTTTGACCATCCACTGGATGTGACGGCTGCCCCCGATGGCTCTCTGTTTGTCGCCGATTTTACGTGGAAGCATGACACGGTGGGCGGCGCAATTTACAAAATCGAGTATGTGGGCAACTAAGAACGACGCGTCCCTCGCGCGCGTAACGTTCCGCACGCTGTGGACTCCACTCCTCGCGTATTTTCTCCTCACGCTCGTCCTCACGTATCCGCTCGTTTTGAATTTCGCCACACATGTTGCGGGTGATGGAGGCGATGACCCCGCGCTCGCGTGGAATTTATGGTGGGTTCCGTTTTCGATTTTTAATTTGGGTGCGAGTCCGATTTATACGGATTACATGTTTTTTCCAATCGGACTTAATCTCGGTTTTTACACCCTCACCTATCTCAACGCGTTTCTCGCTATTCCTTTTCAATTCGCCTTTGGAGTTATTCCTGCCGCAAACATCAATTTGATTTTGTCATTCACGTTGAGTGGATTCGGCGCGTACTTGCTTGTCATATACCTTTTGAATCGGACGCAAAGGAACGCGGAGGAAAGCGGAAACGAAACCAATCCGCGTAGTCTGCGTTTATCCGCGTCCAACTTATTTTTTGCAGCGTTCGCCGCAGGACTCGTGTACGCGTTTTCCGCGAACAAATTTTTGTACGCCTCACTCGGACAATTCAATATTGCGTCGTCGCAGTGGATTCCGTTTTACATTTTGTTCCTGCTAAAAATTTTTGACACGCCCAAGCCGCCGCTGCGCTATGGTTTTTTACTTGGATTCTTTTTGCTCGCACAAGCATTGAGCGAATTTATCTTTGCCTCGTTCCTCATTCTCTTTTCCATTGTCTACGTAATCTATTGGTTCATCGCGAAACGTTTTTCAATTCGCCATTCGCAATTCCAAATTCGCAATCTCCTTATCGCCTCTCTCGTCTTTATCCTCCCCATGCTTCCTATCTTTGCCGCGCTCTTTGCCGACACGGTGAGCGAAGGCGATTTCATTCAACAAGGTTTAGGGTTCTCAAACATCTTTTCCGCAGACCTTCTCGGTTTTTTTATTCCGTCGCACCTTCATCCACTTTTCGGTTCTCTCGCTTCTCGTTTCTCTTTCCCTTACATCAATTTCATGTATCTCGGCTTTGTTGCGCTTGCGTTCGCAATCATCGCCGCCATAAAAATAAAATCCGCGCGTATTTGGGGCGTTTGGTTTGTATTGTTCGCGCTCATTTCTCTCGGACCCACATTACGAATCAACGGCGCGGAATTTGATTTGCCGATGCCGTTCGATGCCTTGCTCGAAATTCCACTCATCAAAGGCAATCGCTATCCGTCGCGCTGGAGTGTGATGTTGACGTTGAGTTTGGCGGTGTTGGTGGGGTACGGGATATTTTGGATGTTGCGAAAAGTAGCAAGTAGCAAGTATCAGGTAGCACGTCCCCTAATACTGGCTACCTGCTACCTGCTACTAGTATTCGAACCTCTCTCCACTCCACTCCCAATCTCTAATCTCCAATCTCCGTCCATCTATTTCCAAATTGCGCGCGACGCGGGAAATTTTTCTGTCATGGAAATTCCGCTCGCGTGGCGCAATGGGTTTCGCGTCACGGGCAGTTATCGCGCGGATTCGCAAGCGCCGATTGACCGCAGTTTCATGTACGCGCAATTTTTTCAAACGACGCAGCAGCATCCGATTTTGAACGGCAACACCTCGCGCAATCCCGAACTGAAATTTCAGTATTTTTTTGAAGCGCCTGTTCTCAATTCCTTGATTGCGATTCAAACCGGACATGAAATTGATGAGGCGACGCGAACACGCGACAAAGAACTCGCGCCGCACGTTCTGCAATTTTTCGGCACGCGTTACATTATTTGGCACACGCCGTTCGAGGAAGCAAACCGCGATGTGGCAAACAAAACGCGCTCGTATATTGAGGAAATTTTTCCCGTCACGAAAATTAGCGAGAGTTATGAAAACGGGCGCGGCGTGGTTGCATATCGGGTGAATGGTGTAAGTTTGCCCAATTCCATCAAAATCGAATGGATTGATTCAAATGGCAATTCCGATTTTGGTAAGATTTATTTGGGAGAAGGTTGGGCTTTCACCGCTGACCATCTGTTTTGGGCGAATCGCCGTGAAGCAAAAATCTTTGCGCCATTTGATTCAAATGGACAGGATGCGATTCTCCAACTCTATGCAACATTACCGCCAACCCTCAAACAACAGTCTGCTCGTGTGATTGTTAATGGAGATGCTGTTGGAGATTTCATGGTGCAAGATTGTCCTCAATGTGGACAAGGGATTGTTATTCCGGCAAAATACCTCCGAACTGGAATGAATGAAATTGTTCTACAATTTGGTGAGACCGTTCCAGCGTCTCAAGTCCATTTTGGGAATTACCTGTTTAGCGGTTGTTGTTTTTTCGGTTTTAACCTGCTGGTTGCAAGCGCAAGTGAGGAGCAAGGAGATTTTGCACATGTTTACGTGAATGGGCAAGATGTATCACCCAATCAACGAGGATACAACATAGTAGTATTAGATCCCAAAACGGGAAAAGTAGAAGCTGCGGAGGCATTTGACACATTTTCGTCTGAAGAAGAATCTGAACGTCTTGTTGAATTCATTGAACAAATTCCTGATAACAAGGCAGTTGCTGTTGCCGTCAAAGATGAAGCATCTATGCATCTTACAGAAGCGGCAGTGCGAGCGCTTCAATCATTAGGATCCAGGCAAGATTTGCGGGGCAAGTTTCGCTGGTCACATGCGTTCGTTGGGTTGAAAGGCGCACGCGTGCTTGAATTAGAAGCGGCATCTGAATATCGTCCCATCCGTTTACGTGCGGGAATTGGAACAAGCGAACCAAACCTTGCGCTTGGAATAGACTCCATCACTCTTTGCCCACTGGATAATGGGGGAGCCGCGTGTCCTTGATATATTTCAGAAATCCTGTCGGGTCTGCTATAATCACAACGTTGTAAAAATGTCGTCTCGCTCCAAACCCCGCGTCCTCGTTCTCGGTCTCGACGGCGCAACGTGGACATTGCTCGACCCCCTTCTCGCGCAAAACAAACTCCCGACGTTGGGCAAGTTAATCGCAAACGGTTCGCGTTCCATTTTGCGTTCCTGCATTCAACCTTCCTCCGAACAAGCGTGGAGCGCATTCGCCACCGGCAAACAAAACGGCAAGTTCGGTTTGTACGGATTTTATCAACGCGCGAAAAATTCCTACGCGCTGGAATACATCAACGCGTCGCATCGCCGCGCGGCAACGCTCTGGCGCATCTTGAGCGAGCGCGGAAAGAAATGTGTGGTGGTCAATGTACCGCTCACGTGGCCCGTGGAAAAAATCAACGGTGCGCTCGTCAGCGGTTTAATGACGCCCGGACTCAACAGCCAATTCACCTATCCGCATGAATTAAAAGATGAATTGCTGCGCGAACTCGGCGAATACATTATTGATGTGGATATCGAGCGGGGAGAAACCGGCGGCGAATCGTTGGACGAACTCGCGGCACGCGTGAAACGCATGAGCGAATTGCAAACGCGCGCGTTTGAATATCTGCTTGAAAAAAATCCCAATTGGGATTTTGGAATGTTGGTGCATCGCGCGCCCGATATTTTGTGTCACAAATTTTGGCGTTATCAAGACCCCACGCATCCGCTCTACAACGAACGCGAAGCCGCGCAATGGGGCAGTGTCATCAATGATTGCTTTGAATATCTGGACACGTTCAACGCGCGCTTGCTTGAAAAATTTGCGGATGCAAACACAACGGTCCTTATTTTGTCCGACCACGGTTTCGGTCCGCTCACACACGCGGTATATTTGAATTTATATTTCGCACAACAAGGCATTCTCGCGTACAAAGAGCAATCTGGAAATACCTTATCGTCGGCACTGCGCGCGGGCGTGAAACGTTTGAACAATCCTCTCATTGGCGCGGTGAAAGCGCAAGTATTTGAACTGTTTCCAGAACTCAAATCGAATCTGCATTACTCGATGGCGTACGGCAACATGGATTGGTCTCGCACCAAAGCGTACGCGGTCGGCACAATGGGCAACGTCTATTTGAATGTGCGCGGGCGCGAGCCGGAGGGCTGCGTCGAAGCGAGCGAATATGAAGCGACACGCGACGTCGTGATTTCCACAATGCGCGAACTCCGAGACCCGGAAACGCAAAAACTGATTTTCGATTTCGTCTATCGCCGCGAAGAAATTTATCAAGGTGACGCGTTGGAAGAAGCGCCGGATGTTGTGGGGTTGATTGATGGTCCGTATCACATCGCCGCGGTGGACTGGCGCGGCGTGAATGGAAAACAGAAAAGCGTCGTCGAAAAAGTTGGCAATCAATTGTTATTTGTCAGTGACACTTCGGGGCAACATCGCATGGACGGAATTTTAGTCATGAATGGCGCGGGCATTTCTCTCCATCCCTCTATCTCTCGCTCTCCCAATCTCATTGACTTGGCGCCGACAATTCTGCAATTGTTTGACGAAAAAATTCCTGATGATATGGATGGACGCGTGTTGAATGAATTGTTGTTGCATCAACGCGATGCGGCATACGCGCCTGCATTGAATTTTCAAAATGAAATGGACGGCGAGTATTCCGACGCGGAACAAAAAGAAATCGAGGAACGGTTGGCGGGGTTGGGGTATTTGGGGTAGGGTGTTCGCAAATGGAAGAGGCATTATTCTACGCGGTGATGGACGAAGCGGGTGATACGGGCTACAAACGTGGCTCGTCACACTATCTGATCGTCGCTGCGATTGTTTGTGATAGCATCGTACCACTTCGTAAAATTGTTGAGCGAACACGCGATACACTGACCAAACGCATGAAGCAGGTATCAGAACTCAAAGCATCCCAGATTCCTGATAACATTGTTTTGAGAATGTTGCATCAACTTGCCGCGTTGGATGTGGAAGTGTATGTTACGATTCTTGGCAAGGAGGCAGTCAAACGTCCAGCGGATGCTGAAGATTGGTATCGGAATGCATTCAGTACCTGTATCAGCAATGTCCTTGTTCGTCATCCGTCACTTGTTGCAATAATGGACAGGCGTTACAGCAAATCCGCACATCACGATAAATTGATTCGTGCAATTATGGAACGTGTGGAAGGGCGCGGCTCAAAATTCACTCTGTACGTCGAAAACTCGGAACGCGAAAAGGCAATGCAACTTGCTGACGCGGTGGCGTGGAGTATTTTGCAAAAATACACCTACGAGGATATCCGATTCTATCGCGCGATTGAAAAACGAATCAAAGAGGAAATTGTTGTGGTGAAATAAAAAAGACCGGCTCTGCCTGGCTGCCGATTCTCACCGTCCTCGCCCCCTGCAGAGAGCGGGCGGAGCATGCTCACGCCGACGGATTAACACCAATTAGATTGGAGTAGCGATGCCAGGCCTTACAAGTCCGGTCTGGTGAAACTATATATCTGTTTAAGAAGAGTGTCAAAATAGTTCATTAACATTCGGGAGGAATCATGCCCGCATCAAAAGACTATTACCGTATCTTGCAGGTTGATCCATCCGCAGAATGGGAGGTTATTGAATCAGCGTATAAACGGCTGGCACGAAAATATCATCCTGACGCTAACCCATCCCCCGATGCCAACGAGCGAATGAAAGTAATTAACGAAGCGTACGAGGTTCTGCGCGATCCAACGAGACGTAAGGAGTACGACCAAACGCGCGGCCCGACAAACGAACAGGCGCGCACCGAACCGAAAGCGCCAACTGGAATTCTTTGCCCAAAATGCAATCAATTGAACGCGCTGGATGAAATCTATTGTCAAAAATGTTTGCACCAATTGAAACAAATACGATTCTGTACGAACTGTGGTCAGAAACCATTAGATGACGCACGCTTCTGTTTGAATTGTGGACAACCTTTGTTGTAAAGGAGGGGACAAATGAAATGTCCATCCTGTGGAAAAACTTTTCCTGACACCGCCAAGTTTTGTCCGTATTGTGGCGCGGCAGTCAAAACCGGCGATCATGATATCAGAGCAAAGCATGGTCTCTTCTATTCGCTTGGTCGCGGTTACAGTATTGTACGCTCAAAACGAGGTTGTTCATTCTTGATGATACTGTTTCTTGGTGGAGCATGTTTTTTCGGGATCTTTACTTTGGTGCCTTCTTGGCGGTTGCAAGCTTGGCTTATTCAATTGCGTCAAACCATTTCACCAGTTCAAATTCGGACCGAACGCAGAGGAAATGACAATGCTGAAATGGTTTTTGTGCCAGCAGGAGAATTTACTATGGGGAGTCCTGAAACAGTCAGCTTAGGTTCTTATGGAGGATTGGGCGGTACGTTGGATGAACAACCACAACATATCGTTTATCTTGACGCTTTTTGGATTGACAAATACGAAGTAACAAACGCTCAATACAAGAAATGTATGGATGACGGTGGATGTCAACTTCCGCATGTATATGAGATGATGAAACAGCCAGAACTATTTGAAAACCTCGCTTTGGAATACAGCAACTATCCTTTTAGTAGTGCCACTTGGGATGATGCAAATCTCTACTGCAAGTGGGCAGGAAAGCATTTACCAACCGAGGCGGAATGGGAAAAAGCCGCACGCGGAACGGACGAACGCGTTTGGCCTTGGGGTAATACTTTTGATGAAAATCGGCTCAATTCTCGAGAAAGCGGTCGTGATAGTCTGACCCCTGTTGATTATTTTCCGTCGGGTGGAAGTCCTTATGGCGCGCAAGATATGGTGGGTAACGCGAGCGAGTGGGTTGCCGATTGGTACGATCAATCGTATTACGTAAATTCGCCCCACTCAAATCCAAAAGGACCTTCAGCAGGTAAAGAGAAAGTGTGGCGAGGTGGAGCCTGGAGTTATTATCTCTATGACGCTCGCACAGCATCTCGCTTCCATACTGATCCTTCAGAACCAAATTTGGGTTTTCGTTGCGCCCAGTAGTTTTCTATGATCCACCCTTCTCACCAATTCATCACGCCCGAAGAATATCTTGCGCAAGAAGAACTCTCGCGCGACAAGCACGAGTACTGGTTTGGCGAAACGTACATGATGGCGGGAACATCGCTGAACAATAATCGGATTGTCATTAGCACTACGAACGCTTTAGTGCGCGTGTTAGAACGTCGTCCGTGCAGTGTTTTTAATAGCGACATACGTTTGCGTTCACCACAAGACGACGTTTATACCTATCCCGATGTCATGGTCATTTGCGGCAAGATTGAAATTGACCCGCGTCAGCAAGATACGGTTATGAATCCGCAGGTGATTGTCGAGGTGTGGTCCGACTCAACGCGTGATTATGATCGCGGTGAAAAATTCAAAATGTATCGCAAGATTCCATCACTGCGCGAATATGTAATGATTGACCAATCCTCACCATACATTGAGCACTATCGGCGCGACGGACATTTTTGGGTGCTGGAAACATTGGAAGAACTGGACGCGGTATTGCATTTGCGTTCGTTGGATTGCGAAATTTCATTTGCAGACATTTATCGGCAAATTGAATGGACTGAATCAAAACCAAAATCAGGAAAGAGAAAAAAGACATCATGACACAACAATACACCGGCGAAATCGCCCCACACGGCGGCGTACTCGTCAACCGCGTCGTTACCGGCGCAGACCGCGAAAAAATTATTGCACGTGCGGACAAGGCAAAAGCGGAACATCATTACCGCACGCTCAACTCCGTGAACTTGAGCGACCTCGAAATGATCGCGGTCGGCGCAATGAGTCCGCTGACCGGTTTCATGGGCAAAGCGGATTACGAAAATGTTGTCAACAACATGCGTTTATCCAATGGGCTGCCGTGGAGCATTCCCGTGACGCTGCCTGTCTCGCGCGAACTCGCAGACAATTTTGAAATCGGCAAAGACATTGCACTCGTCGAATCGGACGGACATCTGGTCGGTCTGTTGGAATTAAAGGAAAAATTCGATTACGACAAGGTGCATGAGGCGAAAAATGTGTATCGCACCGACGAAGAAAAACATCCCGGCGTCGCGCGTTTGTACGCACAAGGCGATGTGTATCTCGCGGGCGAAGTGTGGCTGATTGATATGCCGCATCAAGCGCGCACGGAATTTCCCGAATTTCGTCACACGCCGCAGCAAACGCGCGAAATGTTTGCGCGCAACGGTTGGAAAAAAATCGTCGCGTTCCAAACGCGCAATCCAATTCACCGCGCGCACGAGTACATTCAAAAGACCGCGCTCGAAATTGTGGACGGATTGTTCTTGCACCCGCTCGTCGGTGAAACCAAAGCGGACGACATTCCCGCCGATGTGCGAATGGAATCGTATCAATCGCTCTTGCGCGATTATTATCCCGCCGACCGCGTGCTGCTCGGCGTCTTTCCTGCCGCGATGCGTTATGCCGGTCCGCGCGAAGCCATCTTTCACGCGATTTGTCGCAAGAATTATGGCTGCACGCACATGATTATCGGGCGCGACCATGCGGGCGTTGGAAATTATTACGGCACGTACGACGCGCAACTTTTGTTTGGGGAATTTTCCGCGCCAGAAATCGGCATCACACCGTTGATGTTTGAGCACACGTTTTATTGCAAAAAGTGCGGCGGCATTGTTTCCTCGAAAACGTGTCCGCATCCAAAAGAAGACCACATCGTTTTGAGCGGCACCCAAGTACGCCAGATGCTCGAACGCGGTGAAATGCTTCCGCCCGAATTTACGCGTCCCGAAGTCGCGCAAGTGTTGATTGAGGGGATTGCTAAAAAAAAAGTGAATCAGTCAACAGTCAACAGTCAACAGTAGTCAGTAATCAGTCGCAAGAAAGTAGAGTGAGGAGTGTGGAGAGTGGAGCGACAGAACAGAATGTTACCCCTTCACCTCTTCACCCCTTCACCCCCTCATCCCCAATGACCCAATTTCCGAATTTCGCTTTCGCGCGCGGCAAAAAGAAACGTGTCCTCGTCATCGGTCTTGATTGCGCGGAACCGTCGCTGGTGTTTGACCAATATCGCGCCGAACTGCCGAATCTGAATTATCTGATGTCGAACGGAGTGTGGGGTGAACTCGAATCCGTTCTGCCGCCCATCACCGTTCCCGCGTGGATGTGTTCGCAAACCAGTAAAGACCCCGGCACACTCGGCATCTACGGCTTTCGCAATCGCGCGGATTATTCGTACGAAAAAATGAACATCGCCAACGCGCGTTCCATCAATGAACCTGCGACGTGGGACTATCTCGGACGCGTTGGAAAACAATCGTACATGATTGGTGTGCCGCCTTCGTATCCGCCGAAACAAGTCAATGGCGGAATGGTCGGCTGTTTTCTTTCGCCGAATGTCAACAGCAAATTCACGTATCCCGAAACATTGCGTGAAGAAATTTTGCGCGTCGCGCCGAACTATGCGGTGGACGCGGAAAATTTTCGCACCGAAAACAAACAGTGGCTGCTCGAAAAAATTTATGAAATGACCGAAGCGCGCTTCAAAGTGATTAATCATTTAATGAAAACGCGCGACTGGGACTATTTCATGTCCGTCGAAATCGGCGTGGACCGTTTGCATCACGGCTTTTGGAAATATCACGACCCGAAACATATCAAGCACGAACCGGGCAATCCGCTTTTGAATTCGATTCACGATTATTACGTGTGGCTCGATAAAGAAATCGGCAAGACGCTCGAATTGATTGATGATGAAACCAGCGTGATTGTCATGAGCGACCACGGCGCGAAGCGTATGGACGGCGGTATTTGCATCAACGAATGGCTGATGCAGAACGGCTACCTGCACCTCGACGAAAGACCACAAGGCATCATTCCACTATCGAAAGCGAAAATCAATTGGAACAAGACGCGCGTGTGGGGCGAAGGCGGTTACTATTCGCGCGTGTTTTTGAATGTGCAAGGACGCGAACCGAACGGCATCATTCCACAAAGCGAATACGAAAAAGTGCGCGATGAATTGATTGCAAAATTTCACGCGCTGCCTGACCACGAAGGCAAGCCTATGAAAACGCACGCGTTCAAACCGCAAGATGTGTACAAAAAAGTGAATGGCATCGCGCCTGACCTCATCGTCATTTGGGGCGATTTGTATTGGCGCGGCGTTGGCTCGCTCGGTTCGGGCGAAATTTACACGTTTGAAAATGATACAGGTCCTGACGACGCGAACCACGCGCAACAAGGGATGTACATTTATTTCGACCCCAAGCGCAAACTCGGCGGACGTGAATTGAAAAATTCAAAACTCGTTGATATTGCGCCGACGGTGTTGAATGAATTTGGAATGCCCATTCCGCAAGACATGATTGGCAAGAAAATTAAACATGAGGAGTAAAGAGGTAGCAGGTAGCAGGTAGCAGGGAAAGCAAACCCTACTACTTGCTACCTACTACTTGCTACGCAACAGTGGAACATCAAGGATTCACACTCTGGTTCACCGGACTTTCCGGCGCAGGCAAAACAACCGTTTCGCGCGTGATTGAACAGGACTTGCGCGCACGCGGCATGAAAGTCGAAGTACTCGACGGTGATGTCATTCGCGAAAATCTGTCGAAAGGTCTGGGCTTTTCCAAAGAAGACCGCGACACCAACATTCGCCGCATCGGTTGGGTGTGCGAAGTATTGTCGCGCAACGGTGTCGTCGCGATTGCCGCCGCGATTTCGCCGTACCGCGAAATTCGTGACGAGTTGCGCGGCAAGATTGAGAATTTTGTCGAAGTGTACGCCGAATGTCCGATTCCCGTTTTGGCGGAACGCGACGTAAAAGGTTTGTACAAAAAAGCGCTAGCGGGCGAAATTAAAAATTTCACCGGCGTCAGCGACCCGTACGAAGCGCCGCTCAATCCCGAAGTCGTCTATCATTCCGACAAAGAAACGGTGCAAGAATCGGCAAACAAGATTCTCAAGAAACTGGAAGAGATGGAATTGATTCCAATTCTGGAGAAAGCTTAAGGTGCAAAGTTAAAAGCTAAAAGTTTCGATTTACTTTTAGCTTTTAACTTTTAGCTTTTAACTTGGAAAGAATTCGTCTCGGTCTCGTCGGTTACGGCTATTGGGGTCCGAACCTCGCGCGCAATTTTCATCAATTGCCCGACGCGTGGCTCGTCGCGTGTGCGGACGCGGATAACGCGCGTTTGAATGAAGCCGCGCGTTTGTATCCGATTCAACAAAGCGCAAACGACGCGCGCGAACTGATTGAAAATCCAACTCTCGACGCGCTGGTGATTGCCACACCGGCGCGTTCGCATTTTGAATTGGTATCGCAGGCATTGAACGCGGGCAAACACGTGTTGGTGGAAAAGCCGCTCGCGCTCACGAGCGCGGACGCACGCGCGTTGACGGAACTCGCGCAAAAAAATAAACGCGTGTTGATGGTGGGACACACGTTTGAATACAACCCCGCAGTGTGGAAAATTCAAGAATTGTTGGACGCGGGCGCGCTGGGCGAATTGTTTTACATTTATGCGAATCGCGTCAATCTCGGGCGCGTGCAAACGGACATTAACGCGTTGTGGAGCATTGCGCCGCACGATGTTTCCATCATGCTCGCTTTATTGAAACAAATGCCGTTGTCTGTTTCCGCGCACGGCGCGACGTATTTGCATCAAGGCATTGAAGATGTCGTGTTTGCGCTGTTGAATTTTCCAAACAACATCGTCGGACACATTCACGCGTCATGGCTCGACCCCAGCAAAACGCGGCAAATGACGTTTGTTGGTTCGGAAAAAATGATTGTCTATGACGACGTGGACCCCGAAGCGAAAATAAAAATTTACGACAAGGGTGTGTACAAACGCGGCGACGCGTTCGGCGAATTTCAATTGCGCATCCGCAGCGGCGATTTGTATATTCCGAAAATTGATTTGACCGAACCGCTCAAGTACGAATGTGCGCATTTTCTCGAATGTATTCGCGATAACAAAACACCGCGCACCGACGGCGAAAATGGCTTGCGAGTGGTTCGCGTGTTGGAAGCGGCGCAGCAATCGTTGAAACAAAACGGCGTAGTGATTGCACTGTGATTTGATTTTTTTGAGGAGGTTGCATGGGGCAAGCCCTTGGCGCGTTGAATCCTTCAATCTACATCGCGATTGTTCTCGCCGTTCTTGGTCTAGCAGCATATTTTGTCATTCAATATATTTTTGGCGGAAAGCGAACGAGTGCATTGCCAAACACACCATTGGCAATCAAGCCAAGCCCCATAATGACGGACGCGGAACGTGCCTTTTTCCATACACTTCAAAGCGCGTTAGGCGGACGCTACGAAATTTTTCCGCAAATGCCTTTTTCGAGCTTGGTCTCGCAAACTGGCAAATTGCCGCCGAGTGTTTGGGGAATCGTGCAGAACAGCCACGCCGATTTTGTGCTTGCCCATCCAAAATATCTTGGCGCCATCGCCGTCATCGAGTTGGACGATTCATCGCACGAGCAAGCAGCGACTCGAGCAAAAGATGAAATCAAGAATCGGATTTGTGCCGACGCGAAAATTCCACTGCTGCGATTTCGCATCGGGGAAAAATGGAACGCGGATACCATTCGCGCACAAGTTGAACAAGTAACCGGTTTCCAAAAAAATGGAATCTCGACAGATTCATCCCAACGTCCACGTGCCTGACGACGCGCAACTCGGCGCGTTCGTCATCGTTGGCGAGCCGCCGCGCGGAAAAAATTCAGGCGAACTCGCAACGCGCATCGGCGCACGCCCAATCATTCGTTCGCACACCGTCATTTACGCAGGCAATATCATTGGCGACGATTTTCAAACGGGACACGGCGTTTTGATTCGTGAAGAAAATGAAATCGGGAATAATGTGAGCATTGGCTCGCACACGATTGTGGAACATCATGTGAAAATTGGAAACAACGCGCGTTTGCACTCGAACGTGTTCGTTCCCGAATTTTCGATTCTCGAAGAAAACTGTTGGCTTGGTCCGAACGTCGTCGTCACGAACGCGCGCTATCCGCAATCGAAAAACGTAAAGAAAGATTTGCGCGGCGCGCACATTAAACGCGGCGCGAAAATCGGCGCGAACGCGACGTTATTGCCCGGCGTTGTGATTGGTGAAAACGCGTTGGTCGGCGCGGGCGCAGTGGTCACGCGCGATGTTCCCGACGGCGCGGTGGTCGCGGGGAATCCCGCGCGCGTGATGAAACAAGTACGCGATATTTCGGAATATGAATGAAACGCGAATCTGCACGAATTGCAACGAATCAACGCGAATAAAAAATAAACATAAAGATTCGCGCAGATTCGCGTTTTGATTCGCGTAGATTCGCGTTTTCGATCCTATGGCAAATGTAATTTCAGAACTCCGCATCACGTACACAGGTCATACCCTCGACGAACACGATGCAGACCCGAATCCATTCGTCATGTTTCAGGAATGGCTCGAACTCGCCATCGCCGAAAATTTGCCCGAACCGAACGCGATGGTTGTGGCGACTGCCGCGCTCGATGCGAAACCGTCTGCGCGCGTTTTACTCTTGCGCGGTGTGGATGAACGCGGGTTTGTCTTTTTCACAAATTATGCGAGTCGCAAAGGTAAGGAATTAAAAGACAATCCGTTCGCATCTCTCGTTTTCTTTTGGCAGCCATTACATCGCCAAATTCGCATCGAAGGACGCGTCGAACGCGTGAACGCGCAAGAATCCGACGCGTATTTTTCTTCGCGTCCGCGCGGCGCGCAATTGAGCGCGGCGGCATCCCCACAAAGCCAAGTAATTCCCAGCCGCGAATTTTTAGAAACGCGCGCGGCAGAACTCGACGCGAAATTTCCAAATCACGTTTTGCGTCCCGCGCAATGGGGCGGTTATCGCGTTGTCCCCGACATATTTGAATTTTGGCAAGGACGTGAAAATCGAATGCACGATAGATTGCGTTACACGCGCGGCGTTACCAATGTTTGGAAGATTGAACGACTTGCGCCGTGAATGGCAGATGGCAGATGGCGAATAGCATATTGCTAACTGCAAAACTGAATACTGATAACTGATTACTATCGCACAACCGCACTATCGAACTATTGCACTACTCCCGTCGTCTCACTAACGACGGTTTTTTATTTCTCTTTCGCATCGATGTTACAATGCAAATGTTTTGCGGAGGTGTATATGCGCGTTTGGTCAAAAATTTTTCTCGTCGCGTTTTTATTTTTACTTGCGTTCACCGCGTCCACCGCGTACGCGTGCGGCTGCGGCATCTACATACCGCGTGAAGGCGATGCGAATGTGGCGCAAGAACGCGCGCTTGTGCGTTGGGATGGCACGCGCGAGGATATTGTCATGTCGCTCGGCGTTTTGGGCGAATCGTCCGAAGCCGCGATTATTCTGCCGATTCCTTCGCGCGCGGATGTAAAACTTGCGCCGTCGAATTTGTTTGATGAACTGGCGGAAATGACCAAGCCGCTTGTACGTGATGAAGTCGAATGGACATTCGGTTTTGGAGTCGGTTCAAACGCAATGCCCGACGCCGTGGGCGGCGCGCCGCGCGGCGTGAACGTTTTATCGCGCCAAAATGTTGGACCATTCGATGTGGCGAATCTCGCGGCGACGGACAAGGACGCGTTGAAAAATTGGCTGGACGAAAATGGATTTCAACTCGACGCGTCGGTCATTGATTTAATGCAGCCGTATGTGGACGAAAATTGGACATTCGTCGCGGTGCGGATGCGTCCCGAAAACGCGGGACAAGAATTGGGCGGCGAGTTACAGCCGTTGTGGATTTCGTTCGCTTCTGACAAATTGGTCTATCCGATGCGCGCGTCCGCGAACGCGGAAAATTCCCAACAACTCTTTTTGTACATTCTCGCCGACCATCGCATCGAAAAACAAAACGCGTTCGGTGATTCGCGCGTTTCATATGCCGAGTGGGTTGAACCCGCGAACGTTTCCAATACCGCGCTCGCGCCGTTCGCAACGCGAAAATTTTTTCTCACCAAATTCACCGACACGGTAAATCCCGCGCAAGTGGACGACGATTTCAAATTTTCAATTGCGCCGCAAGATACAACCTTTCGAGAAGTCACCATCCGCCGCGTAAAACAAGATGCGACACCATTCGTCTTGCTCGCGTACTTTGTCCTGATGATTCTCGGCATGTCCGTTTTTGTCATTCTACTCGTCATGCTCACGCGCCGTCGCTCAATGAAACCAGCGTAATGCAGTCAGCAGTAATCAGTGGTCAGTAATCAGTCTCTAGTCTCCAATCTCTACTCTTCAGAGGACTCATGTCAAAAATTCCACTCGTAGATTTACACGCGCAATACGAAACCATCAAACCCGAAATTGACGCGGCGATTCAGCGCACGATTGACCGCACCGCGTTTATTCTCGGACCCGAAGCGAAACAGTTTGAAGAAAATTTTGCAAAGTTCTGCAATGTCAAACACGCGATTGGTCTCGATTCGGGAACGGCGGCATTGCATCTCGCAATGATGGCGCTCAACATTGGCGCGGGCGATGAAGTGATTACCACCGCGCACACGTTTATTGCAACCGCCGAACCCATTTCGCTGCTCGGCGCGCGTCCTGTGTTCGTTGACATTGACCCGCGCACGTACAATCTCGACCCGAACAAATTGCAAGCCGCGATTACGCCGCGCACCAAAGCAATTATTCCCGTGCATTTGTACGGACAACCTGCCGAGATGGACGCAATTTTAGAAATCGCGCGCGCTCACAACATTCCCGTCATCGAAGATGCCGCGCAAGCGCACGGCGCGCTGTACCGTGAACACAATGTGGGAACGATGGGGCTGATGACGTGTTTCAGTTTTTACCCAGGAAAAAATCTCGGCGCGTACGGCGACGCGGGAGCCCTCGTGACGAATGACGATGAACTGAATTACAAAATTCGGATGTTGCGCGACCACGGACGCACGACGAAATACGAACACGAAATTTCGGGATATGGCTATCGCCTCGACGGCATTCAAGGCGCGATTCTCGATGTCAAATTAAAACATCTGCCGCAATGGAATACTGCGCGTCGCGCGCACGCGGACTATTACACCGAATTGTTGTCCAATGTTGATGATTCGATTGTGACGCCGTACGAACCCTCGCACGTGAAAGCGGTCTATCATTTGTATGTGATTCGCACGCGCAAACGCGACGAGTTGCTGCAATACTTGAAAGAGCACGACATCGAAGCGGGCATTCACTATCCCGTGCCATTGCACATGCAGCCCGTGTACAAAACGCTCGGCTACGCACACGGCGCATTTCCCGAAACAGAACGCGCGGCGCGCGAAATTCTCTCGCTCCCGATTTACCCCGAACTCGCGCACGCGCAGATGGAACGCGTGGTGGACACGATGAGAGAGTTTTATAGAAAAAATTGACGTAACAAGTAGCAGGTAGCAAGTAGCAGAGATTCAACCTACTACCTACTACCTGCTACTTGCTGCCTCCAACCATGTCTCTGGTCACCACACATTGGCTCGCCGACCATCTGAACGACGAAAACATTCGCATTGTTGACACGCGTTGGTATTTGCTGCAGCCGACCAAAGGCGAAAATGATTATCACAACGCGCACATTCCGAACGCAATTTATTTGAGTGTGGACCGTCATCTCGCGGCAGTGCCATTACCCGATGCGAAAACAGGACGCCATCCCTTGCCCGATGCGGAAACATTTGCCGAATCAATGATGCAAGTAGGCATAAGCAATTCATCACACGTTATCGTGTATGACGACGCCGGCGGCGCGAATGCCGCGCGCTTGTGGTGGCTGCTACGCTACTTTGGAAATGATAATGCTTCACTGCTCGACGGCGGCTTGCACCAATGGATTCTGGAAGGGAGACCGCTGACGGCGGAAATTCCAAATTTTCCGCGCGGCGAATTTGTGGCGCGTCCGCATGAAAACATGGTGGTCGAGAAAGCACAAATGATTCAATTGACGCGCAAGCCGCGCATATTGATTCTCGATGCGCGCGCGCCCGAACGTTATCGCGGCGAAACGGAACCGATTGACACGCGCGCGGGACATATTCCCGGCGCGCACAACGCGCCGCTCGCGGGCAATGTGGTTGGAACGGATGACTTGCGTTTTCGCAATTCGCAGGAATTACGCGCGCGTTATGATGCGTTCGGCGCGAATGGCGCGGATGAAATTGTCGCGTACTGCGGCAGCGGTGTGAACGCGGCGGCGGATTTGTTTGCGCTGCATCTCGCGGGCTATGACAATACGCGTTTGTACGCGGGTTCATTCAGTGAATGGAGCCGTGACGCGAAATTGCCGATTGTTACAGGGAGCGCGCCGTATTGAGCGGCACAATCATTCTCCGCGACGTTTCTAAAAATCAATGGCTCCGTTTTGAATCCCCGCGCGAAATTATTCACGCAAACGCGCTTGCCGAAATCATCCCCGCGCTTGAACGCGTTGAAAATTTTGTCACTCAACAAAACGGGTACGCGGCAGGGTTCATCAGTTACGAAGCCGCGCCTGCGTCCGATAGCGTTTTGCAAACACACACGTTGCACGATTTTCCACTCTTGTGGTTTGGTTTGTACGATGCGCCACGAATTTTTAGTCTCCAATCTCCAATCTCCAATCTCCAATCTCCAATGTTGAATTGGACGCCGAACATTTCCCGCGAAACGTACAACGCAGCCATCGCGCGCGTGCGTGAACACATTGCGCGCGGCGACACGTACCAAGTGAATTACACGATGCGGCTCCGCACAGAATTTCACGACGACGCGTGGAATTTGTTTTCGCATCTCGTACGCGCGCAGCCAAACAGCTATGCCGCGTTCATTGACACGGGGCGTTATGCGATTTGTTCCGCATCGCCCGAATTGTTTTTAAAGCGCGAGGGCAATGCGTTGATGATGAAACCGATGAAAGGCACCGCGCCGCGCGGACGCTTTTTGCGTCAAGACCGCGAGCGCGCGAATTGGTTACATCATTCCGAAAAAAATCGCGCCGAGAATGTAATGATTGTGGACATGGCGCGGAATGATTTGGGACGCATTGCGGATGTGGGGAGTGTGCATGTTGCGCGTTTGTTTGAAACAGAACGTTATCCTACGGTGTGGCAAATGACTTCGACGGTGAACGCGACGAGCGACGCGTCGTTCGTCGAAATTTTGCGCGCGGCGTTTCCCTGCGCGTCTATCACGGGTGCGCCAAAAGCGCGGACGATGCAGATTATTTCAGAATTGGAAACCGAGCCGCGTCGTGTGTACACGGGCGTTATCGGATTTCTGGCGCCGCATCGCCGCGCGCAATTCAATGTGGCGATTCGTACTGCCATCGTGGACCGCGAAAAAAATCTGGCGGAATATGGCGTCGGCGGGGGAATTGTGTGGGATTCGGAAGCGGGCGACGAGTACGCTGAAACGCGACACAAGGCGCGCGTGTTGACAGAAGCGCCACAAGAATTTTCACTCATTGAATCATTGCGATGGACACCTAAAGAAGGATATTGGCTGCTCGAATATCACGTGCGTCGTTTGCGCGATTCAGCCGATTATTTTGATTTCGCGTTTGATGAAACGCGCGTGTTGATGGAGCTCGAACGCGGTGTGAGTGCATTATCGCGCGTAGGACACAAAGTGCGTTTATTGTTGGCGCATGATGGAACATTGGAAGTTTCCGCCGCGCCGTTGCAAACACAACGCGAACCTGTACAACTCGCGCTCGCGCCAACGCCCGTCAACTCGTCCGACAAATTTCTGTTTCACAAAACGACGCAGCGCGCAGTGTACGACGCGGCGCTGGCACAACGCGGCGACGCCGATGACGTTTTGTTGTGGAACGAACGCGGCGAAATTACTGAAACGTGCGCGGCGAACATTGTCGTACAATTCAGCGACGATTTTTTTACGCCCCCTGTCGAGTGCGGACTGTTGGGCGGAACATTTCGCGCGCAGTTGTTGGAGCAAGGAAAAATTCATGAACGTGTAATTCTGTGGGATGAATTGATTGACGCACACGCGTTGTTTCGCATCAATTCCGTACGCGGTTGGCAAAGCGCAATGCTCTCTAGCCAAAGCGCAGTATAATATCACGCGCCTTTTCAAACACTCATCTTTTACCTGCAAAGGATTTCCAATGTCATCCACCTCCGAACTTGACCAACTGTCCATCAACACCATCCGCGCGCTTTCGATGGATGCGATTCAAAAAGCGAACAGCGGACATCCCGGTTTGCCGCTCGGTGCGGCGCCGATGGCGTATATGTTGTGGACGCGTTTTCTCAAACATAATCCCGCGAATCCAAAATGGTTTGACCGTGACCGTTTTATCTTGTCCGGCGGACACGGTTCGATGTTGTTGTATTCCTTGCTGCATCTTACGGGCTATGATTTGTCGTTGGATGAAATCAAAAATTTTCGGCAGTGGGATTCGCTCACGCCCGGACATCCCGAACACGGACTCACGGCAGGTGTAGATGTGACGACAGGTCCGCTCGGGCAAGGTTTTGCGAATGGCGTTGGATTTGCGATTGCGGAAGCGTATCTCGCCGCGCGTTACAATCGTCCCGAACATGAAATCGTCAATCATTTTACGTACGCGATTGTGACGGACGGTGACATGATGGAAGGTGTAGCGTCTGAAGCAGCATCGCTCGCGGGACATTTGAAATTGGGCAAGCTGATTTATTTGTACGACGACAATAAAATTTCGCTCGCGGGCGCAACCAATCTCACCTTTTCCGAAAATGTTGCCACACGTTTTGAAGCATACGATTGGCAAGTGCAGCGCGTCGAGGACGGCAATGATTTGGATGCGCTGCAAGCCGCGTTGGAAAACGCGCGCGCGGATACGACGCGTCCATCCCTCATCATCGTACGCACACACATTGGTTTCGGTTCGCCGAAAAAACAAGATACGTTTGAAGCGCACGGTTCACCACTCGGCGCAGACGAAGTGACCGCGACGAAAAAGAATTTGGGCTTTCCAACCGAACCCGCATTTTTTATTCCGGGCGAAGCGCTCGAACATTTCCGCCAAGCACTGGACAACGGACGCGCGCAAGAAGCGGAATGGAACGCGAAATTTTCCGCGTACGCAACTGCATATCCCGAACTCGCGCGCGAATTTCAAATGCTGTTGCGCGGCGAGAAACCCGACGGTTGGGACGCGGACATTCCTACATACAACGCGGACGCGAAAGGAATTTCCACGCGCGTCGCGGGCGGACAAATTCTCAACGCGCTTGCAAAACATTTGCCCAACATCATCGGAGGTTCGGCTGACCTTGATCCTTCGACGATGACCGCGCTCAAAGGCATGGGGGATTTTGAACCGTCCGACATGGCACACGGCGATATGCAAGGGAGTGTTGGAGGCGGTTGGAGTTACGCGGGACGCAACATACACTATGGCGTGCGCGAACACGCAATGGGCGCGGCGGCGAACGGTATGGCATTGCACGGCGGCATTCTCCCCTTCACCGCGACGTTTTTTACATTCAGCGATTACATGCGTCCTGCGATGCGTCTTGCCGCGTTGATGGGACAGCATGTCGTCTTTGTGTTCACGCACGACAGCATCGCGTTGGGCGAAGATGGTCCGACGCATCAGCCCGTCGAACATCTCGCGGCGTTGCGCGCAATTCCAAATTTGTCCGTCATTCGTCCGGCGGACGCGAACGAGACCGCCGTTGCCTGGCGCGTTGCCGTCGAGAACGCGCGGAATCCCACCGCGCTTGTACTGACGCGCCAAAATGTTCCGACGCTCGACCGCAACGAATACGCGTTGGCGGAAAATCTTGTGCGCGGTGCGTACATTTTGTCGGAAGCACCTGCTTCGCCATCGCTTCAAGTGGAACCCGACATTATTTTGATTGGCACCGGTTCCGAAGTACAGCTCGTCGTGGGCGCGCAGAAAAAATTGGCGGAAGAAGGAATCCGCGCGCGCGTTGTTTCGATGCCGAGTTGGGATTTGTTCGAGCAACAGTCCAAGGAATATCGTGACAGCGTTTTGCCGCCGCATGTCCGCGCGCGGCTTGCGGTGGAGGCGGGCGTCGCGCAAGGTTGGAGCAAATACGTTGGCGACAAGGGCGCGGTATTGAGCATCGAGCGTTTTGGCGCGAGCGCGCCGTACCAAGTGCTGTTTGAAAAGTTTGGCTATACGATGGAGAATGTGGTGGCGCGGGCGAAACAAGTTTTGTCCGAATTGGACAATTCGTAATGTGCAAGTTAAGGTCAAGCCATTACGCTATTCGACAAATGTGGATGTCGGATGTACAATCCGCCGAGATTGAAAAATGCCCATTTCGGGCGTTGTAATTAGACTGTAACCGGTGGCTCGCCCACTTGGCGATACAATGTTTCATCAATGGAAAAAATGGGCTAATTCGTAGCAAGTAGTATAGGTGTATCTTGGAACTGCGGCGTTATCTCTCTCTCTTGAAAAAATGGGGCTGGCTCATGCTGCTCATCACCGGGCTTGCTGCAGCGGGCAGCTATCTTTATAGTGAGACGATTCCTCCCACCTACCGCACCGAGACTGTTCTCCTCGTCGGGCAAGAACAACAAAATATCAATCCGACGTACAACGACATTTACGTCAATAACAACCTCGCGCAGGCGTACTCGCTGCTGGCGAGTCAACCATCTGTGTTGGAAGCGGCTGCCAAAGAAATCAATTGGGAAGGTTCGTGGCAATCATTGTATTTTGCCGTCACCGCCACCGCTCCGCAGGGCAGTCAGACGATTCGCATCTCTGCCACCGCGCGGACTCCCGAAGGCGCGCAAGCTATTGCCAACTCTATCGCGCACCAACTGATTTTGCACAGCCCCGTCAGCCAACAGCAAAAAGCCGCCGACGCACAAACCGAATTTATCACCGCGCAACAGGCACTGCTCCAAACTCAAATCGTTGCCTCACAAAAACTTTTGAGCGACCTGAGCCAACAAGCCGCGCTCGAGACTGACCAACAAAAACTCGACGACCTCAACACACGCATCACCGGACTCCAAACCAAAATTGACAATTGGCAGCGCACTTATCTTTCGATGGGAACGTTGCTGAATCAAGCATCGGGCAAATACATCACCGTCATTGCGCCCGCGCCGCTGCCCTCTTCACCCGTTAGTCCCAACATTCCGCAAAATGTTTTGTTCGCCGGGATTGCCGGACTTGTGCTTGCTTTTGGCGTGGTGCTGTTGTTGGAATATCTTGACGATACGGTCAAGACCTCTGACGACGTGCAGCGCGTATTCAAATTGACGACGCTGGGGAGCATTGCGCGCATTCAGCCAATTCGCAAACCGGAAGATGCGCTGATTACGATTCGGCACCCGCGTTCGCCTACGGCAGAAGATTATCGCACTTTACGTACCAACTTGCGTTACGCGGGGATTGAAAATCCCGGCGGCACTCTTTTGGTGACGAGCGCGAATCCGAGTGAAGGCAAAACAACCACGGCGGCAAATCTCGCCGTCGCGATTGCGCAATCCGGTAAACGCGTGATTCTTGTGGATGCAGACATGCGGCGTCCGAGCATGCATCGCCTGTTTAATCTCAATGGTGACAGAGGACTCTCGACGTTGTTTTTAGAGGACGCACCTTTGTTGGAAGAGGTGTTGCAGCCGACTCAAGTGGCAGGATTATCGGTGTTGGCAGCCGGCGAACAACCGCCGAACCCTGCCGAGATGTTGGAATCGAAACGCATGACGAATCTGCTGCATGAATTGAGCAAGGAATCCGACATGATTGTTTTGGATTCGCCGCCTCTGCTCGTCGTCGCCGATGCCAATATCCTCGCATCGCGTTGTTCCGGCGCCATTCTCGTTGTGGACAGCGGGCGGACACGTACCGAAGCCGCGCGCCGCGTTACGGAAGCATTGACGCGCAGTCAAGTAAAAATTCTCGGCATCGTTTTGAATCGCATCAGTGGGCGACGCGGTGGGTATTACAATAACTATTACTATTATTATTCCGCTTCCGGCAAAAAAGAAAAATCCCAAAACAAAACGAACGGGCACGAGAATGGCAACGGTCACGTGGGCAGTCCGAACGGACATGGCAAAACCGAAACGCCAAAAACGCAAGATGTAGCATAGCGCCTTGTGCGCGCGTTGATTGCTCTCGGTGAGATTCTGCGACGCTCGAAAGTCGTCTTGCAGAATCTCTTTTTTTGCACCGACGTGGTTTGCGTTCCTCTCGTTTTCGCGTACTCTATTCCTCATGTGCGGCATCGCCGGAATTGTTCTCAAACCAACTCATTCGCTCGATGATTTACGCGCGCGCGCGAATCTCATGCGTGATGCCATGACGCATCGAGGTCCTGATGACGCGGGAACATTTCTCGCGGCGAATGGACGCGTCGCGCTGGCGAATCGGCGGCTCGCCATTCGTGACGTTTCACCACTTGGTCATATGCCGATGGTGTCTGACGACGAAAACATTGCGTTCACATACAACGGCGAAATTTACAACGCAGACGAATTGCGCGCGGAATTGGAACGCACGGGGTGCGCGTTTCGTTCGACCAGCGATACCGAAGTCATTTTGCGCGGGTACGAAACATGGGGCGAAACCATCATCGCGCGCTTGCGCGGAATTTTTGCGCTCGCGTTTTATGATGCGCGCGCAAATTGTGTCTTGCTCGCGCGCGACCAACTCGGCGTCAAACCGTTGTACTATGCCTACGCCGACGCGGGTTTGCTCTTTGCATCCGAATTGAAAGGATTGCGCGCGTCGCGCTTGATTTCGCGCGCAATGGATGCCACCTCAATCGTCGCGTATTTGGAATTGGGCTGCGTGCCGACGCCGCGCACGATTTTTCAAAGCATTCACGCGCTCGAACCCGCGACTCTCTTGCACTGTTCGCTGGATACAATGGAAGCGCGCACGACGCGCTACTGGGCGATGCCAACGCACGAACGCGCTTTGCCGCGCGATGTCGTCGTCGAAACGCGCGCCGCGTTGTTTGATGCGGTGCGTTCGCAATTGGTGAGTGATGTGCCGTTGGGAGCATTCTTGAGCGGCGGTTTGGATTCCGGTTCGGTCGTGACGTTGATGCGCCAAGCGACCAATAGCACACTGCGAACGTGTTCGATGGTTTTTGAAGAAGCCGAGTTTAGCGAAGCGCCATACGCGCGCGCCGTTGCGGAACAGGTCGGGGCGGAACATTTTGAGCGGGTCATTACCGCGAACGATGTGCTGAATGAAATGCCGCGCATTCTCTGGGCGCTTGACCAACCGAGTCTCGACGGTGTCAACAGCTATTTTGTTTCGCAAACCGCGCGGCAAGCGGGGCTCACCGTCGCGCTCTCGGGTTTGGGCGGCGATGAATTGTTTGGCGGCTATCCTACGTTTTACAACGCGCCCAAGTTATCTCAACGGTTGCGCCGCGTGCAGCAAATTCCGTTCGTGACCACCGTCGCGCGGAACGCGTTAAAATTCGCCCCGCGGTATGCCAAACTGGCGCATGTGCTTGCAAGCCCTGACTCGCCCGCGTCCGCGTATCTCACGTATCGCGGACTCTTTGCGCCGAACCAGGCGCGTGAACTCGTCAAGCCCGAAATCTGGAACGAGGCGCACCAATTCAACCTAACAGAATATATCGAATCGCGCGCAAGCTCCAACTCGGACAAGCATACGGGGCTGCCGCGAGACAATCACCAACCTTCCAACTCTGCGTTTGCTTGGACGAGTCGCGCAGAACTTTATGTGTACACCCTCAGTCAACTCTTGCGCGACACCGATGCGATGAGCATGGCACATTCGCTTGAAGTGCGCGTGCCATTGCTCGACCATCTGCTCGTCGAAAAAATTATTTCATTGCCTGACGCGGCAAAACAAACTCGTCCCGAGCAAAGTCGAGGGAATGGTAGGATTCCAAAGTCATTGCTCTTGCGAGCGATGGGCAATGATTTGCCCGTCCTTGTCCGTGAGCGCAAAACAAAAATGGGTTTCACGTTTCCCTTTGCGCGGTGGCTGCGCGGCGATTTGAAAAATTATTTCGCGCAGTATCCGTTCGACGCCCAAAATTTTCTTGAACCGAGCGCGGTCTCGCGCGTCATCGAATCGTTTGAACGCGGACAAAACTATTGGTCACGCGCGTGGTCGCTGTACGTCTTGAACGCGTGGCTGCAAGAAAATAGCAGATAGCGGATGACGTATGGCAGATGGCAGATAGCGAATCGCGGATAGCGAATCGCAAATCAAAAATCAAAAATCACCCAATCACTAATCTCCAATTTCCACCATGTCCGTACTTGAGCAAACTCATTCCGAAGGTACCGGCTCGCTGCCCCAGCTCGTCATCGTTCCCGATTCACCACTGCTGCGTTTGAATTTGCGCGAACTGTGGGATTATCGCGAACTGCTGATGTTTCTCACATGGCGCGACATCAAGGTGCGGTATCGTCAGACGATTCTCGGCGCAGCGTGGGCGATTCTTCAGCCATTGACCGCGATGGTGATTTTTTCGATTGTGTTCGGACAGCTCGCCAAACTTCCGTCCGACGGAATCCCATATCCGATTTTTACTTTTACCGCGTTACTGCCGTGGAATTTTTTTTCCGGTGCGTTGACGCGCACGACGATGAGTCTGGTTTCCAGTTCCAACTTGTTGAGCAAAGTCTATTTCCCGCGCGTGATTATTCCATTGTCCGCATCGCTCGGCGCGCTCGTTGATTTCGCGTTTGCGTTTTTGATTTTGCTCGGCATGATGCTGTTTTATGCCATCGCACCAACACCGCGCATGTTGATTCTTCCCTTCCTGCTCTTGCTCGCGCTTTTTGCCGCGTTTGGGATTGGGCTTTGGTTATCCGCGTTGAACGTGCGTTATCGTGATGTGAATTACATTATTCCGTTTGTCGTACAAGTTTGGTTGTACGCGTCGCCCGTCGCGTATTCGAGTACGCTCATTCCCGCGCAGTGGCAGTGGCTGTACGGTTTGAATCCAATGGTGGGCGTGATTGAAGGATTTCGTTGGGCATTGTTGGGAACGAGTTGGGAGCCGGGTGGCTTGATATTGCTTTCGACGTTGATTGTTTTGTTTGTGCTGCTGACGGGGCTGTTTTATTTTCATCGCATGGAAGACTCGTTCGCGGATATTGTTTGACACCTCATCTCAAAAATGGAGCTTGGATAATTTTCATTCAGCGAAATCAATTGGTAATTTCAAAGATATTATGTGATGGAGTATTTTTAGGATGAGTTGGAGTGACGTCGCTTTGCGCGTTCAAGACTTGGGTAAGAAATATCGCATCGGCGCGCGGCAGGAGGGGCGCGGCTTGCTCGGCGACCAAATCGTGGCGTCGGTGAAACGTCCCGCACAGCGCGTTGCTTTATTTCTTCGCGGGAATGGGAATGGCAGCCGCGCGCACACCGAACAAGATTTTTGGGCGCTGCGCGATGTGAATTTTGAGATTGGGCATCGTGAAGCGATTGGCATTATTGGGCGGAACGGCGCGGGCAAGAGTACGCTGTTGAAAATTTTGTCGCGCATCACGAAACCGACGACGGGACGCGTCGAATTGTTTGGACGCGTCGGCTCGCTCTTGGAAGTCGGCACCGGCTTTCATCCGGAACTCACGGGGCGCGATAATATCTTTTTGAACGGCGCGATTTTGGGAATGCGACGCGTCGAGATTGAACGCCGCTTTGACGAGATTGTGGCGTTCGCTGAAGTCCAAGACTTTATTGATACGCCGTTGAAACATTATTCGAGTGGGATGGCAGTGCGGCTCGCCTTTGCGGTGGCGGCGCATCTCGAACCCGAAATTTTGATTGTGGATGAAGTGCTGGCGGTCGGCGATGTGGCGTTTCAAAAAAAATGTTTGGGCAAGATGGATGATGTGACCAAAGAGGGACGCACCGTTTTATTTGTCAGTCATCAGATGAATCAAATTCGCCGCTTGTGTGAAAAATGTATTTGGCTCGACGGCGGACGCGTGCGCGCGATTGGACCGACTGCGCAAGTGGCTGCCGCGTACGAAATGGATATGAACCGCGACGCACGCGGCGCGCATCAATCGGAAGATGCCGGAGCGCAATTTGTGAGTTGGGAAATTGTCCAGCCCGCGACTGTCGAACGACATACGCTCGCGACGCATGGACCTGTTGCCGTGCGCTTTGCATTGCGCGTGAATCAAGCCCTGCGCCAAGTGCATCACGGGATTGTTTTATACGACCACGCGAATCAAATCATGTGGTCGGGCGCGACGAATCAACTCAATCTCGAACCGGGCGTGCAGCATCTCACGTACCAATTTCCCGGTCTCCCTCTGCGCCCGGGCGCGTACGTTTGGTTTGTCAGCTTGTGGCACGACGGCAAACGTCTGGACGAATGGACGGCTGCGCCGCCGCTCGTGGTGGGAACGATGCCCACCGGACATCCGATGGAACGTTTTCAAGGAGTTTTGAATCTCGATTGGCGAATGGAGCAGAATTGAACCGCGCGCGCAACGAACCTGTGCGCGTGCTCAATCAACCAATGTCAGACTTGTTGCGCGCGTATTATTTCGCCCCGAACTTTCCGACCAAGCTGCGTTGGTGGACGTGGCTGCGCCGCGCGACGGGGTATGCGCGTTTGCGCGTCCGTTATGCGGGCAGTTGGTTCAGCGTGGATGAACGTGACCACATTCAAAATATGATTTGGCAGACGGGCGCGTACGAACCTGAAATTTGGGACGGACTTGCTCCGTACGTGAAAGCCGGTGATGTGATGTGGGATGTAGGCGGCAACGTGGGCGCGTTCACCTTTAAATGTCTTGCCGACACGCGCCTTGCGGCAACGTACGTGTTTGAACCTGCACCGTGGCACGCCGAAATTTTGGAATGGCATCTCGCACAGCATCCGCGCCGCGCGCACGCGCGCGTGCATCGCGTTGCGCTGAGTGATGCGCCGCGACAGGCGACATTGTATCGCGCCGGATTCCCGCATCTCGGCGGCGCGAACTTGGTGCGCGATTTGGGTTATGGCGCCGTCACCATTGAATGTCGCACGGCAGACCAAATGCTCGACGCAGGTGTGCCGCCGCCGAATCTCGTCAAGCTCGATATTGAAGATGCCGAGTGGCAATTCCTCTGCGGCGCGGCGAAACTTTTTGCAAACCATCCGCCGCGCGCGTTGGTGCTGGAGGGGAACAGCGATACAGCGGGAAATATCCAAGACGCGCAGATTGCGGACTGGCTCGCGGCGCGCGGCTATGCTTTGCATTGGCTCAAGCGTCCCGAAGGCGCGGTATATCATCGCGAAAATTATCTTGCCGTGCGAATGCGCTAAATTTTTATGCGACCCTTGAAAATTTTGTTGGATGCACAGCTTACGCCGCACCTCAATGGCGGCATTGAACCATTGCTCGTCGCGTTGGTGCATGAACTTGGAAAACTCACCGACGGCGAGGAAGAATATCGCATCATTACGCACAGCCAACACCGCGAGTGGCTCGCACCGTTTTTGGGTCCGAATCAACAACTCATTTCGCCGCCCTCCTCGCGTGTGCCGCGCAGCGAAAAGGTCAAACGCACATTAGGACCGATGCGCCAACCACTCGGCAAACTTTGGCGCACCGCGCGCCGCAGCGTTCAGCCGTCGCGCACGCCGTATATTCCAGAGTCGGATGGCTGGTACGAATCCCTGCACGCCGACGTTTTGCATTTTCCGTACCCGATGCACTTTATCCTGACGCAAGTCCCGACGATTTTTTCAATTTACGATTTGAATCACCGCCACCTCAAAACCATCAGTCAAGCGCATACGCGCTGGCGCGAAGCGTTGTATGCAGCAGCGTTTGCTCATGCGCGCGCGATCACAACGCTTTCGCAATGGGTGCGCCGCGATGTGCAAATGCAATACCATGTTGCGCCGGAAAAAATTTTTGCGATTCGCGCCGCGCCGCCATCCGCCGTTCTGCCTGTCACCTCCGCCACCGTCGAACGCGTACGCGCAAAATACAATTTGCCCGAACGTTTTATCTTGTACCCTTCATTGATGTATCAGCACAAAAATCATCTGCGCCTGCTCGACGCGTTAGCTCTCGCGCGCGACACACACAACGCGCGCATCGCGCTGGTCTGTACAGGCGCAATGGGCGAGTTTGGAGAAACGATTCGCGCCCACTGCGCGGCGCTGCATCTGGAATCGCAAACCCATTTTCTCGATTTCATTCCCGCACAAGACTTGAAAGCAATTTTCCGGTGCGCCACCTTTCTGGTGTTTCCAAGCGAATTTGAAGGATTGGGGTTGGGCGCAGTGGAAGCATTGTACGAAGGACTCGCTTTGGTGTGTTCGGACATTCCGCCCCTGCGCGAATATGCGGATGACGCCGCGCTGTATTTTGACCCGCACTCGGCGGCGAGCATCGCTGACGCGATTGCGCGCGTGTGGTGTGATGATACGCTGTGCGACGATTTGGCGCGGCGCAGTCGCGTGCAGAGCAAAACATTTTCTTGGCAAGAGACGGCACGGACGTTTCGTGCCTTGTATCGCGCCGTCGCAGGACGAACTCTGTCTGACCAAGACCAACTGCTCCTCGCGCGGACACAAACTGCCGAACACTCCGCGCCCACACGGGAATCGCTGCACGCGTAATGCGTGAGGGCTATGCAAAAATTTGACCTGCTGTTGGATGGAGATTTGGCGCAATGGTTTTTGGAAAGCGTTGCGCCAGAACACATCGGCACTGTGTTTGCGTTGACTGACGAAATTGCAAACCGCGCGCGTGCAATCAGCGCGCCCGTTGTTTTAGAAAATGCGAATGATGCAAATTTTGAAGCGTCGCCCATCGCGTTGTCCGTACACTATCCGCGCATTTTGAAACCACCTTTCCTCGCGCGCTATCAAAAAATTTACAATGTCCATCCCGGCTATTTGCCGTATGGGCGCGGTTTCTATCCCGTCTTTTGGGCGTTGTGGGAAAATACGCCCGCAGGCGCAACGTTCCACGAAATCAATGCGGGGATTGACGAGGGGGACATTGTCAAGCAAATAAAAGTGGCTTACACGGAAACGGATACGGGCGGTTCGCTTCATGCGCGCGTACGCGACGCGGAAAAAATTTTGCTCATGGAGGCGTGGGAAAAATTAACGCGCGGCGAAACTTTACGCGTGTTCGCACAACAAGGCAGCGGAACGTATCATTCGCGCCGCGAATTTTTTGCCTTGAAACAAAACGCAGCGTGGAAAAATTTCAGCGCGGAAGAATTGGTGAAACTCGCGCGTTGTCTCACATTTCCCGGCTATAGCGGACTCGAAATCGAACTCGGCGCGCAAAAATTTCAACTGCGCTTGGAAGAAATGTAACGTGTTCAAACAATCGCTTGCCCAACTCGCGCTGTTTGGCGGCGCGCCCGCGTTCGCAGAACCGTTGCACGTTGGACGCCCGAATATCGGCGACCGCGCGCGTTTGCTCGAACGCATCAATCACATTCTCGACGAACGCTGGCTCACGAACGCGGGACCGTATGTTCAAGAATTGGAATCACGCGTCGCGCAGATGATTGGGGTGAAACACTGTATCGCCATGTGCAATGCCACCGTCGCGCTCGAAATTGCGATTCGGGCACTCGGCATGACAGGCGAGGTGATTGTGCCGTCAATGACGTTTGTCGCCACCGCGCACGCGCTGCAGTGGCAGCAAATCACGCCGGTGTTTTGCGACATCGACCCCGACACGTTGACGCTCGACCCGCGCCGCGTCCAAGAATTGCTCACGCCGCGCACAACGGGAATTATCGGCGTTCATTTGTGGGGACGCGCGTGTGATACGGACGCGTTGGAAAATATCGCGCGTCGTCACAATTTGCGCGTATTGTACGATGCGGCGCACGCGTTCGCTTCGACACATCAAGGACAGATGATTGGCAATTTTGGTGACGCGGAAGTATTCTCGTTTCACGCGACCAAATTTTTCAATACGTTTGAAGGCGGCGCGGTGGTGACGAACGACGATGAACTCGCAGCAAAAATGCGCTTGATGAAAAATTTCGGTTTCGCCGGATACGATAACGTGGTCTATGTCGGCACGAATGGCAAGATGAGCGAAGTCAGCGCGGCGATGGGACTTACGGGACTTGAATCGCTTGATGAATTTATCGCAATCAATTACGCGCATTATCAGCAGTACAATGAAGAGCTGGACGATGTGCGCGGCGTGCGCGTGTTACCGTATGACGCGGGCGAACGCGCGAATTATCAATATGTGGTGTTGGACATTGACGCAGAAAAAACAGGGGTGACGCGCGACCAATTGCTCGAAATGTTGTGGGCAGAAAATGTTCGCGCGCGCCGCTACTTTTTTCCGGGCGTGCATCGCATGGAGCCGTATCGTTCGTTGTATCCCATGACGCACACTTGGCTGCCCATTACCGAAAAAATGGTAGAACGCGTTTTGGTTTTGCCAACGGGAACGGCGGTCACGAGTGACGACATTCGCGCGCTTTGTCAGTTGTTGCGCGTTGTGATTGAGCAGCAAAGTGAATTTGTGCGCGTGTGGAATGAACGTCCGCGCGCGCCAACTGTGCTATCCGTTACCGTGTAATGAACCCTCTGGTCAGTTTTGTCGTTCCCGCGTTTAACTATGGGCGTTATTTGAACGAGGCGCTCGACAGCATCGCGCACCAATCCCTTGCTGTTGACTATGAAATAATCGTGGTGGATGATGCCTCGACAGATGAGACCCCCGACGTTGTGCGCGCGTTTGACGATTCGCGACTTTTCTACGTGCGCCATCTTGAAAACTGCGGGACAACTGCCACGATAATTCATGGGCTTGAAATGGCGCGCGGCACCTACATCGCCGAACTTTCTGCCGATGACCGATATCGTCCCGATTTTTTGAGCCACACCATGCCGATTCTGGAGCAAAATACGGATGTAGGCATGGTGTATGGTGATGTAGCAGCGATTGATGCGGATGGGAACTTGCTCGCAGATCCCTGGGAAGGGAATATCTCGCGGCAGCTTCATCAGCACCGCGCGTTCAAGGGCAACGAACTAGAGCTAATGTTGCTCCATAATCCGGCTGCCTCCCAAGCGCGTTTGATGCGGAGTGCGCTCGTCACCCAAGAGTTGCCATTTCCCAAGTGGCTTTATCCGCGGTTTGGTCCTTTTGATTGGTATGAGAACGTACGCGTTGCGCGCGAACAGCCGGTGTATTACATCCCGCGCACACTCGCCGATTATCGGATTCACGCGAAAAATCAACATCGGTGCGCGGTGGTGAGTGATTATTCCGAGAGGACAATCATTCAAACCTTGGACCAACTCTTTGACGAATCTCCACGCGTGCTGCAAGGGCATGGCATAAAACAACGCGTCTTTGGGATAGCGTATCTGAGTCTCGCCGACCACTATTTTGGGATTGGTCATTTCGCCGACGCGCGCCGCTGTTATTTGGAAGCGCTGCGTTGGCAGCCCCGCACGTTCCTTGCCGCAGGCGGAATGCATCGCCTGCTCGGGACAGTATTGGGAGAAAAACGTTACGCGCGCGTCAAAAACATCCTCCGCAGTTTGCTTGTTCGTTCCGAGTAAATGATGAATCCGCCTCTCGTCAGCTTTGTCGTTCCCACGTACAACGTCGCCGCGTTCTTGAGCGATTGTTTGCGCGCGATTTTTTCCCAGACCGCGACGAATGACTATGAAGTGATTGTGGTGGATGACGCGTCGAATGACAATACCGCGCAAATGATGGAAACGTTTGACGATGCGCGCTTGACGTACATTCGCCACGCGAAAAATCAAGGACATGTCGCCACGTTCAATGAAGGACTGTTGTGTGCGCGCGGCGAATTCATTGCGCGCATTGATTCGGACGACAGGCATCGTCCATATTTTTTAGAACGCGTCCTGCCGATTTTTGAAAAATATCCTGACGTGGGTTTGGTGTATGGCGATGTGGCATTGATAGATGAACAGAATTTCATTCATCATCCGCGCATTGACACGCGACACGGCGGACGCGATTTTTATGGCGATGAATATCTCGCACTGCTCCAAGAAAATTTTATTCCGTCGCCGACGGTGATTGCGCGGCGTCAAGCGTGGGAAAACATTTTGCCGATTCCCGCCGATTTGGGTTTTTCCGACTGGTATCTCACCTTGCGCGTCGCGCGTTCGTATCCGTTGTATTTTGTAAATGAGGTGCTGGCGGACTATCGTTTGCACACGAGCAATATGCACCGCGCGATGGTACGCGATTACCGCGAAGAAAAAACCATATTGCGTTTGCTCGACCAAGCATTCGGCGAACCTGACCACGCGGCGGAAAAAGCCAAAGGGAAATCAAAAATTTACGCGGCGAATTACGCGCGCCTCGGCGACAAATATTTTGCGAATGAAATGTACGCCGACGCGCAGCGCTGTTATTGGCACGCCGCGCGTTTATCCCCGCGCGCAATCGCGCACGCGGGCATATTGCGTCGTTTCGCCGCCTCGTACAGCCCGCGCGCGTACGCGCGTTTCAAAACAATTTTGAAATAATCATGCTCCCGCGCCTTTCGCTCGTCACGCCCTCGTACAATCAAGCTGCGTTTTTAGAGGCGACCATTCAATCCGTTCTCGCGCAAAACTATCCGTCGCTCGAATATATTGTGATGGACGGCGGCAGCACGGACAGCAGCGTCGAGATTTTGCGGCGGTACGAAAAACATTTCGCGTTTTGGACGAGTGAACGCGATGCGGGACAATCCGACGCGTTGAATCGCGGTTTTGCGCGCGCGACGGGCGAAATTTTCGGCTGGCTCAATTCGGATGATGTGCTGTTGCCCAATGCCTTGCAAACGATTGGCGCGTATTTTGCACAACATCCTGATTGTGATTTCGTAACCGGCGACGGTGTGTTTATCAACGTGGACGCATCGCGCGAATTGTATTATGTGCGCGCGGCGGCGTACTCGTTCAACGATTTGCTGCGTTACGATAAAGACAAGTATCTGCCACAGCCGAGCGTTTTTTTTTCGCGCCGCGCGTTTGAACGCGTAGGCGGTTTGGATAATTCACTGCGCTATGTGATGGATTTGGATTTGTGGCTGCGCCTGCGCCAACAATTTGAATTGCATTACCTTCCGCAATGTTTGGCGCAAATGCGTTTGCATGACGACGCCAAAAGCCAAGCCGCCGACCAAGCCGCGTTACGCGCGGTGATGCAAGTGATTGCGCGTTATTGGAACCGTGTGAGCGCAATCGAACGGGTGCAAATTTATTTGGGGCTGCGCGCGATGCTGGCGCGCGAAACGTGCGCGAGTGGTCTGAAACGCGTGCGGCAGCAAAACACCCGCGCAGGGTGGCAAGCGTTCTGCGACGCGATGTTGTGGAATCCGTTGGTGTTGTTGTCCCCCGTCGCGCGGCAATTGTTGGTGCGGCTGTTGCTGCCGCGTTCCCTTCAAAACAAATTTTTGCGCGTGCCGTAAATGCCACTCGTTTCCGTTATCATTCCGTGTTACAACGCCGCGCCGTTTTTACGCGAAACATTGGCGAGTGTGTTTGCACAGCGCGACATTGAACTCCAAGTCATTCTGATTGACGATGGTTCAACGGACGCGAGCGGCGAAATTGTCGCGCGCGATTTTCCAACGGTCGAGTATTTTCGCACCGAGAATCGCGGCGCAAGCCACGCGCGCAATGTCGGTATCGCCCACGCGCGCGGCGAATTTATTCAGTTTCTGGACGCGGATGATTTGTTGGTGGATGGAAAACTGGCGCGTCAAGTGGCACATTTGGAAAAAACAAACGCAGATATTGTGTACAGCGATTGGCAATATCTGGCAGCACAAACAAATGGCGCGTATGGGCGTGACCAAATGGTGGCGAATGAAATGCGCGACGCGCCGGAAATTGAATTACTGCGCGGTTTTTTTGTGGCGTTCCACGCCTATCTCTTTCGCCGCGCCATCGTGGAACGCGTTGGCGCGTTTCGCGCGGATTTACCGATTATTCAAGATGCGCGGTTCGTATTGGACTGTGCGCTGCAGGGTGCGCGATTCGTTTATTTGCCCGGCGTCGCGGGATTGTATCGAATGCACTCGCAGCAAATTTCGCGGCGGCGTGTGGCGTTTGTCCAAGATTGTTTGCGAAGCGCGCAGCAAGTGGAAGAGTGGTGGCGCGCGCACACCGGCATTACGCCCGAACGTCACGCTGTGCTCGTCCAAGTGTATGGCAATATCGCGCGCATGAGTTATGAAATAGACCGCGCAAATTTTTGGAACGCGTATCGCGCCGCGTTGAAATTGGAACCGCGTTATGTCCCCGCGACGCCGCGCACGTTGCGAATTTTGTCGCGCGTGTTTGACTATCCACGCGCCGAAGCGATTGCCGCGTGGTATCGCCAATTCAAAGAACGAATGCTGACGATGCTTGGACGCGCGCCGCGCGCACCAATTCATTCGAACGCGCCGCGCTGATATGTTCAAGATTATTCACGTTCCGTACACGTACTATCCCGATGCGGTAGGCGGGACCGAAATTTACGTCGAGCAATTGGCGGAACAATTGCGCGCGCACGAAATTCAAAATGTGATTGTCGCCCCGGGCAGAGCGCGCGTCTCGTACCGCCATGCCGAAATTCCGATTGAACGTCTCGCGGTGGACAATCAAATTGATGACGTGCAGCGCTTGTATGGCGAAGGCGACCACGCGGCGGCGCACACGTTCGGCGAAATTTTGGACGCGCATCAACCCCATCTCGTTCACTTGCACGCCTTTACGCGGATTGTCTCGCCGTTATTGATTGATACCGCTCATGCGCGACACATTCCCGTTGTGTTCACGTATCACACGCCGACGGTGAGTTGTTTGCGGAGCGGACTGATGCGTTGGGGACGCGAAGTGTGTGATGGCGTGTTGGAGGCGGAACGCTGTACGCGCTGTCGCTTGCACAGTCTCGGTGCGCCGATACCGCTTGCAAATATGTTGGCGCGCACCCCGCCCCTTTTGGGCGCGCTGGGCAAAAACCTTCCCCATCTTGGGACCGCCTTGCAAATGCGCGCGTTGGTCGCGCGGCAGCACACCATGATTCGGGAATGGCTGACCAAGGTGGATTCAATTGTGGCAGTGTGTGAATGGACGCGGCAGGTGTTGTTGCACAATCAAGTCGCTGCTGAAAAAATTTTTCTTTCGCCGCACGGTTTTGTGGAACCCAAATTTGACGCGACACATGTGACGCGCCCGCATCAAAATGGCGCGCTGCGTGTGGTCGCGCTCGGACGCTTGGAACCCATCAAAGGAGTTGACCTCTTGGTGCGCGCCCTGTCACAAATGCCGCTCGAAAACATAGCCCTCGATATTTTTGGGATTGAACAAGATGAAACGGAAACCAAATTTGCACGACGCTTGCGGCAAGAGATTGCGCACGACGCGCGGATTCGTTCGTTGTCTCCGGTGCCGCACGCCGAAGTTATTCCGCTGCTGCGAAAGTATGATGTGTTGGCAGTGCCGTCACAATGGCTCGAGACAGGTCCGTTGGTGGTTCTGGAAGCATTTGCGGCGGGCATCCCGGTGATTGGCTCCGACTTGGGCGGCATTGCCGAAAAAATTCAAGACGGTGTAAATGGCTTGCTCGTTTCGCCGCTGCATGTGGACGCGTGGCGCGACGCGCTGCAGCGACTTGCCCGAGACCGCACTTTGCTGGAACAAATGCGCGCCCAAGTGAGACCATTACGCTCGATGGACGAGGTGGCGCGGGAGCATATTGCATTGTACGAACGCGTGCGGACAAATTTTGAAATGGGTAAAAACTAAAATGAACGCGCCGGAAAATTCGTTGCGCCAACTTGCGCGCCGTGTGGGACTGGGACGCGCGCTTTTGTGGCTGCGACATTGGACGCACATGACGCCGCGTCAGTGGGCGGATTTGTACGTTACGCGCGCAAAACATTTGTCAATGATTCGGTACGCACCACCGCTGGCGGTACACCTCGGCACGCTCGAAGCCCACATGCTGCTGAATCACGCGCGCGTATGGGAAGGCATGTGGGCAGTCTATTCCTTTCTCTATTTCAGCGCACAGCCCGCTGTCGTAATTATTCACGACGATGGAACGATGACGCCGCGCGATTATGCAGAATGGCAGCGCGTCTTTCGCGGCGTGCAAATCATCTCACGCGCTGAGAGCGACGCGCGTGTGAATGAATACTTGCGCGCACGAAATTTGACGCGCTGTGAAATGATGCGAACACAGCTCGCGTATGCGCGCAAATTGTTTGACCCGTGTTTGTACGGTGAACAAGCTTCGTTCGTGATTTTGGATTCGGATGTTTTGTTTTACGCGCCCCCGCGCGAATTGGTACTGTCCGAAACCAACCACGCCGAAAATTTATATTCGGTGGACAATGGTTATCGCTACGCGCTGCCGCCGGATGTGTTGGACCACGCGCTGGGACAGCCGTGCATCGAACGCTTTAATCCGGGGATGATGCGCGTGCGACGCGATACGCTGTCCTTTGCGCACGTAGAAGAAGATTTGCAGCTGCGCGATTTTTGGATAACACCGCACATTCCGCATTTCTTTGCAGAATTGACGTTGTGGGCGATGGCTTTGACGCGCGCGGGCGCGCAGCCTTTGCCGTCCGCATACGCCATTTGTCCATACGCAGGTGCACAGGGCGTGGTCGCAGGACATTACTGCGGCGGTGGCTATTGGGCAAGTTTGTACTATACACAAGGTCTGCCCTATTTGCGCGCGCGTATGTTTGAAACGAAATGAAACCCGCGCGCCGCATTTTGTATGTTCAATATGCCAATTCCGGCGCGTATCCGCCGTTGCATCACAGCGCGTGCATTCTTGCCGATTCCGGTTGGCACGTCCTCGTTTTGGCGATTGACGACACCGCAACGCACGCGCTCGATTTTCCCCAACACCCAAACATCCGCTACAAAGCATTGGCGTTTGTGAGACTCGGGTGGCAGCGCGCGTTTTATTTTTTATTTTTTATCTTGTGGGTGTTGTATTGGACGGCGCGTTGGCGTCCGCATTGGTTGTACGCGTCCGATTTGTTTGCGACGCCTGCCGCGTGGTTCGCCAGTTTTTTTCCATCGCTGCGCGTGTTGTATCACGAACACGATACGCCGCACGCGACGCGTCGTCTCGCGCGGTGGTGTATGATGGCGCGAGCGCGTTTGGTGAAACGCGCAACAATTTGCGTGCTGCCAAATATGACGCGCGCCGAAACCTTTGCACGCGAATTTGATGCGGCAGCGAAAACCTTTTGCGTGTGGAATTGTCCCGAACGGCTGCAAGATTCACCCCCCCCCAACACGCGCGCGTCGGCAGCGTTTGTGTTGTTGTATCAAGGTTCCATTACGCCGTGGCGTTTGCCGTTGACTCTTTTGGATGCGTTGGCGCAATTGCCCAATGACGTATGTTTGCAAATCATCGGTTACGAGACAGTCGGACATGTCGGCTACCGCGAATTGTTTGATGAACACGCGCGAAAATGGAACGTCGCGCCGCGTGTCGAATTTTTTCCGGCGATGCCGCGCGGCGCATTGCTCGCACATGCGCGCGCGTGTGATGTGGGACTCGCGTTGACGCCACTGCAAAGCACGGATGTCAACGAAACGACGATGCTCGGCGCGTCGAACAAGCCCTTTGATTATTTGGCGTGCGGACTCGATTTAATTGTTTCCGATGCGGACGATTGGCGCGCGGTGTTTGTGGAAACCGGATTCGCGCGCGCGTGCAATCCGAATGACGCGGCAAGCATCGCGGACGCGGTGCGTTGGTACTGGGAACGTCGCACAGAACGCGCCGCACGCGCAGAACGCGCGCAGGAAAAAATTTTGAATGAGTGGAATTACGAAACGCAGTTCGCACCTGTGTTGATGGAACTCATGCAACAACGCGAAACGCGATGAATTCAAAACGTCTGGCTGTCGTCGAGACGCATCCGATTCAATATCACGCGCCCGTGTATCGCGTGCTGCAACAAGAATTGGGCGTGAGCGTCACGGCAATGTATGGCTCGGATTTCAGCGTTGCGGGGTATCAGGATAAGGAATTTGGCGCGACGTTTCAATGGGACACGGATTTGTTGTCGGGATATAACGCGGAATTTTTGACGCGTGTGGCGCAAGGAGGCGCGCGTGCGGCGGCGCAAGTGAGCGCACGCGGTTTAAGCGAACAATTGCGCGCGGCGAATGCTGACGCGGTGATGCTCGTCGGTTACAGTCCGCGTTTTCACCGTGACGCGTTTTTCGCGGCGCGACGCGTGGGCTATCCGTTGTTGTTTCGCGGCGAAACCACAGACCATGCGGTGACGCGTTCGTTCGCAAAGCAGACGGCGCGCGATTTCGCACTGCGCGCGTTCTATTCACAATTTCGCGCGTTGTTGTACGTCGGCGCGCGTTCGCGCGAACATTTTTTGCGTTTGGGGGTTTCGGCGTCACGTTTATTTTCTTCGCCGTACTGTGTGGACACGACGCCGTTTCGCTTGGACGATGTCACACACAAACAATTGCGCGCGACGACGCGAAATGAATTGGACATTGCGCCGCACGAACATGTTTTTTTGTTTTCGGGAAAATTATCGTCGCGCAAAGACCCTGCGCTCTTGGTGCGTGCTGTGAAAAATTTTTCGGAACAACAACGCGCGCAAACACATCTGTTGTTTGTCGGCGATGGTGAAATGCGAAAGGAATTGTCCGCGTTGGCGGACGCCGCGCGCGTGCGCGCACATTTTGTCGGTTTTCAAAATCAAACACAGCTCAGTCGGTTTTTTCATGCGGCGGATATTTTTGTTTTGCCGTCGCGCGTCGGCGAAACGTGGGGGCTGGTGGTGAACGAAGCGTTGCATCACGGTTTGCCGTGTGTGGTTTCTGAGCGCGTGGGCTGCGCGCCCGATTTGGTGATTCCGCACGAGACGGGCGAAATTTTTCGCGCAGAGGATGCGGATGATTTGACGCGCACACTAGAACGCGCGGTGAAATGGATGCGCGCGGAAAACGTCCGCGCAACATGTAGGCAGCGCGCGGAAATGTATTCGACGCGGCGCGCGGCAGAGGGCATCGCGCAGGCGTTTGAATTTGCGGTGGGCAACAAATGACGCGCTTGCTGATTGTGGGCAATCCTGATGAAATTCATATCGGCGCGCATTTTCGTGATGCGGCGAACGCGTTGGGTGTCGCGAATGAAATATGCGACACGCGCGCGGCGTTCGATGCGAGTTGGCTCGCGCGGCAGTGGCATTGGCGCGTGCGCGGACATCGCCCGCCCAATTTGGAAAGGTTCAACGCGTTGCTTTTGAACCGGTGCGCGGAATTTCAACCGACACATCTGTTGGCAACGGGACTCGCGCCATTGACGCGCACAACGCTGTTGGTTTTGAAACAACGCGGCGTGCGTACGCTCAATTTTTTGACGGATGACCCATGGAGCGCAACCCAACGCGCGGAATGGTTTTTGCGCGCGGTTTCGATGTACGACAGCGTGTTCACACCACGCCGCGCCAACGTCTCTGACCTTTTGGCGGCGGGCTGCGCGCGTGTTGAATTTTTACCGTTCGCCTATAATCCGCGTGTTCATTTTCCCTCCACCGCCGTGCCCGATTCCGCGCGCGCGTGTGATGTTTTGTTTGCGGGCGGCGCCGATGCAGACCGCGTGCCTTTTGTTGCATCACTATTGCGCGCGGGGATGAAGGTTCACTTGTACGGCGGCTATTGGGAACGCTATGCCGCGACGCGTGCGGCGGCGCGCGGGCATGTAGATTTGCCGACGCTGCGCGACGCGATTCAAAACGCGCGCGTCTGTTTGAATTTGGTGCGGCGTTCGAATCGCGATGACAATGTGATGCGTTCGTTCGAAGTGCCTGCAATGCGCGGCTGTATGTTGACCGAGGATACGCCAACACATCGCGCCGTGTTTGGCGCGGAAGGACAAGCCGTATCGTATTTTTCGGACGCGGTAGAATTGCTGAATAAAGCGCGCAAGGTATTGGAACAACCGACGGAACGCGCGCGGCTCGCGGACGCGGCGCACGCGCGTATTTCAAAAAATAAACATACATATCAAGACCGTTTGGCGGTCATGTTGGAGTTGGATTGAAATGGATTTGCGGACAGGTTTGATTGTTTGGTTCGTTGTGCTTGGCGCGTTGATTTTGATGCAGCGCGCGCAAGCGACGTTAGGCGTTGGTTTGGTGTTGGCATATTTTATGAATCTTGCGCTGATTCATTTGCCCGGCGCGGTGTTGTATCTTGACCCTTCTTACGCATTTTATAAGCGCGAATGGGTGGAGCTGGGGTTCGAAGCGAGTTCGTTTGCGATTTTGGCGTTTGGTGTCGGCGCACTGGCAACATTGTGGCTGCTGCACCAAACGCGTCGAATGCCTGAAGCAGTGAGCGTGGGGGGGGGGGCGACGCCATTGGTCAATCCATGGCTGTATCGTTTGTACGTCGCGGTTGGGTTGTTGAGTTTTTTTGTAATTCAACCGCTCCTGCGCGATGTGCCAACCGTCAGCGCGGTGACATCGGTGTTTAATCAGCTTTTGCTTTTGGGGATTTGTTTAGGGATGTGGCGCGCGTGGCAGGCGCGCAGTTTTGTTGCCTTGATGGTATGGATTGCAGGGTTGGGCATGATGCCGGTCATGACGATTGTGTTGCAGGGTTTCATTGGATTTGGCACGAGCGCGCTGCTGACCGGACTCGCGTTTCTCGCCAGTTTTTTTCGCCCGCGTTGGTTGGTTGCCGTATTTGGTGTAGTGTTTGTCGTGGTTGGGATTTCTGCCTTTGTTACCTATTTTCGAGACCGCGATCAAATTCGCCGCGTGGTGTGGGGCAATGAATCGTTTGAAGAACGCACCGCGCAGTTTTTGGAAACCTTTGGCGAATTTGAATTGATTGACCTTTCCAACCCGCGCCATCTCAATTCGATTGATTTGCGCTTGAATCAAAACGTGCTGATTGGCGCGGCGATAGAAAATCTTGGCAGTGGCAAAGCGGAATTCAAGAACGGCGCGACGTTGGTGGACGCGCTCATCGCGTTGGTGCCGCGCGCGATTTGGCCCGACAAACCGGTGCGCGCGGGCAGCGGCAATCTGGTCACGGACGCGACAGGCATCGAATTTGACCGTGCAACGAGTGTTGGCGTCGGACAGGTGCTGGAATTTTATTTTAATTTTGGAATGGGCGCGGTGATTGTGGGGGGCTTGTTGTGGGGCGTTGGCTTGGCAGTGTTGGATGTCACTGCCTCGCGTTACTTGCTCGATGGTGATGTGCGCCACTTTACGCTGTATTATTTGATTGGGCTCGGTTTGATTCAGCCCGGCGGTTCGCTGGTGGATATTGCGGCGACGAGCGCGGCGGCAATTTTGGCAGCGTTTGTCGTAAATGACTTGTTGGTGCCGTTTTTTGTTGGCGGGCTGCAAGAGCCGGACCAAGTCAAGTCCGAGTTGCGCGATGTGATGGCGAAATGAAACAGTCCGCGCTGTTTGGTTTTTTTCCAAACATTCAGCCCGAACGTTTTGGCGGCATCGAAACGAGCGGGCGTTTGGCGTGGGAAGCAGCACAAAAAAATTTTGCCGCACGCGGGGAAACGACAACCCTGTTTTGTTATGAATGGGACGGGGCGCGCGACAATGCACGCGGATACGAACGCATTGTCGCTCGCAGCAAAACCCAAGCGATATGGCGCGCGCTGCGCGTGCGCGAGAAACCGCGCGTCATTTTGGTATGGCATCTTGCCATGCTCAAATTGGTTCCTTTTTTACGCGCGCCGAATGCGCGCGTCATTGTTTTTTTACACGGCATCGAAGCATGGCGCAAACAAGACACATTGACGCGTTGGATGCTGCCGCGCGTGAAACTATTTTTGACCAACAGCAATTTCACGCGCGAACGTTTTTTGGAATTTCAACCGCAGTTGAACGTTGATGCGTTTCGCGTCGTGCCGCTCGGCGTTGGCGTCCCCGAACAAAATATCGTCTCGCCAACACATCCGCCTGCGATTTTGATGTTGGGGCGTTTGGCGCGTGGCGAAAATTACAAAGGACACGTGGAAATGATTCGCGCATGGGGACGCGTGAGCGCGGAAATTCCCGACGCGCAGTTGTGGATTGCGGGTGACGGCGATTTGCGCGCGGATTTGGAAAGTTTGGCGCGCGAACAAAAATTGGACGCGCGCATAAATTTTTTCGGACGCGTGAGTGAGGCGCGGAAACAAGAATTGCTGCACCATTGTCGCGCGTTTGCAATGCCGAGTCGCGGCGAAGGATTCGGCTTGGTGTATCTCGAAGCACTGCGCGTGGGGCGTCCGTGTTTGGTGAGTGATTGCGATGCGGGACAAGAAGTGGTGAATCCGCCGGAAGCAGGACTCGCCGTAAATCCGTCCGACGAAAACGCGTTGGTGAGCGCGTTGACGCGTTTGCTACGCGATGGCGACGAATGGGCGCAATGGTCACGCGCGGCGCAGATGCGATATGAAAAAAATTTTACCGCCGCGCAATTTCAGCAGAGAATTGTGGATGCGATAATTGTTTGATGAAAATATTGCATGTCATTCCGTCCATCAGCCGCGTGCATGGCGGTCCGAGTGTGGCGATAGAGACAATGACGCGCGCGTTGGCGAGTGCGGGCGCGCACGTCGAAATTGTTACAACGGACGATGACGGCGCTGGGCATTTGGATGTGCCGCTCGGAACGCCTGTCGTGCGCGAAGATGTAATACATTGGTTTTTTCGCAAGCAAACACAATTTTATAAATTTTCATTGCCACTCACAACTTGGCTCGCGCGCAATGTTGCGCGCTATGATGTGCTTCACGTCCACGCGCTTTTTTCATACACTACGCTGCCTGCCGTATTTTTTGCCGCGCGGCACCGCATTCCCTATATCGTGCGCCCGTTGGGGACGCTGAATCACTATGGCATGACGGAGCATCATCCGCGTTTCAAACGCATTTCGTTTGCATTGTTCGAACGCCGCATCGTGCAAGGCGCGGCGCGGCTGCATTTTACGAGCGCGATGGAACGCGCACAGGCGCAGGCGATGGGTGTGACACAACCGAGCGTGGTGATTCCATTGGGCATTGATGTGTCTCGATATGATTTCGCACGCGAGAAACAGTGGTTGTTCGAACACGCGCCGCATTTGCTTGGCAGTCCGATGATTTTGTTTTTGGGACGGCTTGACCCTATCAAGGGACTGGAACTCGCACTTGATGCCCTCGCGTTGCAGCGCGCGAATGGAATCAATGCGAGTTTGGTGATTGCGGGGGGGGGAGAGCCGTCGTACGTGAATGTATTAAAGCAGCGCGTGGCAGAACTCGGCTTGAGCGAACGAATCGTGTGGGCGGGGCATGTGGGGGACGATGAAAAACGCGCATTGCTGCGCGCGGCAGATATTTTTGTATTGCCCTCGTACTCTGAAAATTTCGGCATTGCGGCAGTAGAAGCGATGGCGGCAGGGTTGCCCGTCGTTGTTTCCGAACGTGTTGGTGTGCAACAAGATATTGCGTCGGCAGAGGCAGGAATGGTTGTACCGTGTGAGTCGGAGGCGTTGGCGCGCGCGCTGCAGGTATTTTGTTCAAACGAAGGATTGCGTACAATGTTTGGCGCGCGGGCGCGGCGCTTGGCAGAGAAAACTTTTTCTCTCTCGGCGATGGTGAACGCGTTATTCAATTTGTACAGCCAAGTGATTGCCGAGCAACGCGATGCGACAAGCTGAATTTTATGAAGCGTATTGGCGCGCGGGAACTGCCGACCCCGAACGCGCGCAGCTGGTGCGCGAACGTCAAAGGCGTTTGCGCGTGACGCTCGCGCGTTTGCCGCGCGGTGCGAAAATTCTGGACGCGGGCTGCGGCAGCGGCGTCTTTACTAACTTTTTTACTGCATGCGGTTTTGATGCGTTGGGCATTGATGTTTCGGCGAATGGGATTCAGCACGCACGCGTCCAATATCCGCAGCTGCGTTTTGAGGTCGCGTCGCTGCAAGAACGTTTGCCGTTTGATGATGGCGCGTTTCAAGCGGTGTGGTGTACTGAAGTCATCGAGCATTTATTTGATGTGCCATTTGCACTGCGCGAAATGGCGCGGGTGCTTGAGCCAAATGGAATGCTGGTGTTGACGACGCCGTATCACGGACTCGCCAAAAACGTTTTTATCGCGCTGACGAAATTTGATAGACATTTTGACCCGAGCGGCGAACACATTCGGTTTTTTACGGCGCGTTCCCTTCAAGCATTGTTAGCCGCGCAAGGATTCACAGTGGAAACGATAAGCGGCATTGGGCGCGTGTATCCCTTTTGGATGTCGCATTATGTGGTGGCATTCAAGACCGGGCGCGAGTCCGCCGCGTGAACACGACAAGCGCGCCGTTGGAGAAAGCGCATGTGCCGCTTTTGGATGGGCTGCGCGGGCTGGCGATTGTATTGGTGTTGTTTTATCACCAAACAATTTTGGTCAGCGCCGCGCCGATGGATGAATGGCTGGCGCGCATCAGCGCGGCGGGTTGGATTGGCGTAGATTTATTTTTTGTCTTGTCGGGATTTTTGATTACGGGAATTTTGTACGACGCCAAAGGCAGCGCGCACTATTTTCGCAATTTTTATGCGCGCCGTGTGCTGCGAATTTTTCCACTGTATTATGCTGTTGTAATTTTTTCGCTCGTCCTGCTGCCACAGTTAGGACACTACAAAGCGGTGAATTTCGGGCGAATCGCGGGCAGCGAAATTTGGTATTGGGTTTTTTTGTCCAACGTTTCAATTGCGGCGGCGGGTGAATTTCGACACGCGATTTTGGATATTTCGTGGTCGCTCGCGATTGAAGAACAATTTTATTTGATTTGGCCCCTGGTTGTTTTATTTTTTTCGCGCAGCGCGCTAATAAAAATTTGTTTGGGTTGTATCGCGTTTTCGCTGGGCTTGCGAATTGTTTTGGTTTTGACGGGCGTTCCCCCGATTGCGGTGTATGTGTTGACGCCGTGTCGGTTGGATGGATTGGCGGTGGGCGCGCTGCTCGCGTTGAGTGTGCGCGGAACCGCGAGCGCGCCGTCGTGGACGCGGCACGCGCCAAAAATCTTTCCCGTGGCGGGCGCGTTGCTGGCGGCATTGGCGCTTTGGCAAGGCGGCTTGGCTTGGGACAATCGGTGGGTTCAAACGTTGGGTTATACCTTGCTCGCAATTTTTTTTGGCGCGCTGCTCGCGCAAATCCTGGTGACCGCGCCGCAGACGCGTTTGGCGCGTGTGTTTGGTTCGAGAGTACTGATTGCGTTTGGAATTTACAGCTATGCGTTGTATTTGTTTCACATGCCGGTACGCGGCGTGTTGCGCGATTTTGTGTTCAATCGGTTTCCCTTTTCCATACTCGGTTCACTCGTGGTGTGGCAAATTTTGTTTTATGTGGTGGCAACCGTTTTGACATTGGCTTTAGCATTTTTGAGTTGGCAGCTGTACGAGAAACATTTTCTCGCGCTGAAACGATATTTTCCAACGCGCGCGCCGCGTGCCATTCTCCCGCACGAGGTTGACCCCAAGCCACTCGTCCAATGATTGTTTGCAATGGCTGCTCGCAATGATTGCTTGCGTCGTTCTCACGTATAATGAAGAAGCGAATCTCGCCGCGTGTTTGGAGAGTTTGCGCGGAGTCGTACACGAATTGTGGGTTGTAGATTCCGGCAGCCGTGATGCGACGCTCGCTATCGCCAAACAGTACGGCGCGCAAATTTTTGAGCATCCGTTTGAAACGCACGCGCAGCAGTGGCGTTGGGCGCTGGAACATTTACCCATCACGCAGGAATGGATTTTGGGACTGGACGCCGACCAGCGAATTACCGCAGAGCTGCGGGAGGAACTGGCGGCGCTTTTTTCATCTCCCGAGCGCGTCAAGGACGTTGACGGTTTTTTCATCAAACGCCGTCAGGTGTGGCGCGGGCGTTGGATAAAACACGGCACGTATTATCCAAAATATCTGTTGAAATTGTTTCGCAAAACGCGCGTGCAAATGGACGCGCACGATTTGATGGACCATCATTTTTACGTGAATGGCGCGACGCAAAATTTGCAACATGATTTGGTGGAAGAAAATTTCAAAGAGAATGATTTGCAATTCTGGATTGAAAAACACAATCGCTATGCCAAACTTTTGGCGCAAGAAGAATTTTTGAAGCGGCAGCGCGCACACGAAACGTTGATTCGCGCGAATTTTTTCGGGAATCCCGATGAGCGCACCTTGTGGCTCAAGCAGCGCTGGTACGCGATGCCCCTTTACGTTCGTCCGTTTCTGTATTTTTGTTATCGTTATATTTTCCGTTTGGGTTTTCTCGACGGCAAACAAGGATTTTTATTTCATTTCCTCCAAGCGTTTTGGTTCCGCGTATTGGTGGATGCGCATCTCGACGACTTGGCAGGTCAAAAGGAAAAAGTTAAAAGCTAAAAGTGATCGTGTCATTTTTAGCTTTTAACTTTTGACTTTGAACTTATGTTTATCCTCGGCATCAATGCCTATCACGGCGGCGCGTCGGCGTGTTTGATTCAAGACGGCAAACTCGTCGCGGCGGTTGAAGAAGAACGTTTCAATCGGCAAAAATACTGGGCGGGCTTTCCCGTCCGCGCGATTCAATTTTGTTTGGAAGCTGCGAACCTTTCACCCTACGACCTCGACCACATCGGCATTTCGCGCAATCCGAGCGCGAATCTGCACAAGAAAATTTTGTACGCACTGCGGCAGCGTCCCAACTTTAATTACATGCGCGACCGCGTGAACAATATGGCGCGTGTGCGCGATGTGAAAACCGCATTCGTACAAGAAATGAAATTGGATGCGGCGAATGTGCGCGCACAATTTCACAACGTCGAACATCATCGCGCACACATGGCGAGCGCGTTTTTTGTTTCGCCGTATCAAGACGCCGCGATTCTTTCGGTGGACGGGATGGGCGATTTTGTTTCGACGATGTGGGGCAAGGGCAGCGGCAATCAGCTTGAAGTACTCGGCGCGGTCAATTTTCCCCATTCGCTCGGTTATTTTTATACGCTCGTGACGCAGTGGCTCGGTTTTCCAAAATACGGCGACGAAGGCAAAGTGATGGGGCTCGCAGGTTATGGCGCGCCGAACTATCTTGACCGGATGCGCGACATTGTGCGGATTCAGCGCGATGGTTCGTTTGAATTGAATACAGACTATCTTGATTTGAACGAAGGTTTTTCGATGACGTGGGAAAATGGTTCTCCCGTACTCGGCACCATGTTTTCGAAAAAATTTGTGGAGGTGTTTGGCGAACCGCGCGTGCCGGGCAGTGAACTCACGCAGTATCACATGGACGTAACCGCGTCACTCCAAGAAATGTTGGAAGAAGCGGAATTCGCCTTGTTGAAATTGCTGCACAAAAAAACGAAAAGCGACACGTTGTGTCTCGCGGGCGGCGTCGCGCTCAACAGCGTATTCAATGGAAAAATTCGTACTCAAACACCGTTCAAGGAAATTTTTATTCAACCGGCGGCGGGCGATGCGGGGACTGCGCTTGGTGTGGCGTATTTCATCGAGCATCAAATTCTCGGCAAGCCGCGCACGTTTGTCATGCGCGATGCGTACACGGGTCCGCGTTTTGTGAATGGACGCGTGACGCAGACATTGAAACAGTATGATTTGGCGTATCAAGAATTGGACGAGGACGCGTTATGCGTACAAACCGCGCAGCTCATCGCACAGGGCAACATCGTCGGTTGGTTTCAAGGCGCGGCGGAATGGGGACCCCGCGCGTTGGGCAATCGCAGCATTCTCGCGGACCCGCGACGCGGCGACATGAAAGACATTTTGAATGCGCGCATCAAGCACCGCGAAAAATTTCGTCCGTTCGCGCCTTCGATTTTGTTGGAAGAGACGGGTAACTATTTTGACCAAGCATATCCCGACCCGTTCATGATTAAAGTGTACGGGATTCGTCCTGACAAGCAACGCGAAATTCCTGCGGTAACGCACGTGGATGGGACGGGACGTTTGCAAACGGTAGAGCGGGAAACCGCGCCTCTGTATTGGAAAATTATCAACGCGTTCAAAAATGAAACGGGCGTGCCAATTGTTTTGAATACGTCGTTTAACGAAAACGAACCGATTGTGTGTACGCCCGAAGAAGCGGTGGAATGTTTTTTGCGAACGAAAATGGACGCGCTGGTGTTGGGAAATTTTTTGGTGAAAAAATAATTTTCGATGCGAATCTTGTTACTCATCATCCAATTTCCGCCGGATGTCAACTCAACGGGAATTTTGATGTCGCAGGTGGCGAAAGGATTGATGGCGCGCGGACACGCGGTTTCCGTAATTACTTCATTCCCGCATTACGAACAATTTCGCGTGTGGGAATCGTATCGCGGCAAATGGCGCGAACGCACGCACGAACACGGTTTGGATGTGACGCGCGTAAATGTGTTTGCGAACGGCAAAAAACAAAACATGAATTATCGGTTGTTGAGTTATTTGTCGTTCAATGCGCTGGCGGCGCTGACCAATTTTTTGCGGCGCGAAAAATATGACGTCATTCTCTGCACGAACGGCTCGTTCTTTACCGGCGTCGCGGCGTACACCAGCGGCGGCATCAAAGGTACGCCGTTCGTGTACAATGTGCAGGACTTGTATCCTGAAACGCCCATGGCGCAAGGACAATTGACCAGCCGCCGCGCGATTCAAGGTCTGGCGCAAATTGAACAGTTCATGTATCGCCGCGCGAAACACATCACCGTCATTACGCCCGCTTTTGAAAAAAATTTGGTGCGCGAAAAAAATGTGTCGCCAGCCAAAGTGTCGGTCATTCCGAATTTTGTAGATACAAAATTTATGCGCCCACTGCCAAAAGAAAATGCGTTCAGCGCACAGCACGGCTTGGCGGATAAATTCGTGATTACACATGCGGGCAATTTGGGCTATGTATATGATTTGGAAACGCTGCTGCACGCGGCGGCACGGTTGCGGCATGAACGCGATATGTTATTCTTGATTGTGGGCAGCGGTGTGATGCGCGACATGCTCCAAGCGCAAGCGCAAGAGCTGATGCTCGACAATGTGCGCTTTATGGATTTTCAACCGTACGAGACGTTACCCCATTTGCGCGCGGCATCGGATGTACAAGTCTCGTTGTATCGCGCGGGCGCGGCGCGTTATTCCATGCCGAGCAAGTTGTATGAAATTATGGCGAGTGGGCGTCCCGTGTTGGCGAGCGCGGAAGCGGGCAGTGATGTGGCGAACTTGATTGCCGAAACGCACTGTGGCATTTGTGTGGAGCCGCATCAAGCGGACGCTTTGGTTCATGCGTTGTTGGAATTGAAAAACAATTCCGCGCGCCGTGCCGAGATGGGGCAGCTCGGACGCGCGGCGGCGGAAAAACAATTTTCGCTGGAAACGGTTGTGGCGCAGTACGACACGCTGCTGCAACGCGTAGCAAATTCTGTATTCAATTGATGCTATGGAAAATATCTCGAGCAATGCCGCACTGCGCGCGCAAACGCGCGCGCGCGTGATTGAACAACGCGAACCTTTTCTCAAATATCCGCTCGACGCGGCGCTGGCGGTGGCGATGTTGGTCGTCGGTTCGCCGGTGCTCCTGCTCCTCGCGCTGTTGATTAAACGCGAAGACGGTGGACCTGTGTTGTACAAACAAGACCGTTGGGGACGCGGCGGCAAAACGTTTCGCGTGTATAAATTTCGTACGATGATTCCCGATTCGGATGAAAAATACGGGATTCGTCAGGCAATGAAAAACGATGACCGCATTACGCGCATCGGCAAAACATTGCGCGCGATGGGACTGGATGAATTGCCGCAGCTCTTGAATATCTTGAAAGGTGAAATGAGTTTTGTGGGACCACGCGCGTTGGCGATTGGCGAAATTGTGAACGATGGCAAAGGAAATTTAGTCACCGTCGAAAACATCGCGGGCTTTTACACGCGGCTCGCGGTGCGTCCGGGACTGACCAGTTTGGCAACCATTTATTTGCCAAAAGACGCGCCGCCGCGCAAAAAATTTGCGTATGATTTGGTGTATGTAAAAAATCAATCGCTCGCGCTCGATGTGCGTTTGATTGCGCTTTCGTTTTGGATTAGTTTTCGCGGCAAGTGGGAAACGCGCAGCAATAAAGTATGAGGCGACGCGTGTTTCAAACACGTTATCTGGTACGACTTGTGGTAATATCAAACCTAGCATGAAATCTGTCTCTGTGGAGAATTTCTCTTGGATTGGGATGTAGTGGTCGTTGGCGCGTCGTCGGCAGGACTGTACGCGGCGGCGGAATTGGCACGGGCGGGCAAACGGGTCGCAGTCTTGGAACAAGCGCGCACGCTGAATCCCGCGCGGCGTACGTTGATTGTGACGCCACATTTGTGGAGAATTTTTCCGCGCTTAAAGCCGCCAGTTTTGCTGCACACGATTCGTGATTTGGTATTGGCAAGTCCGTCGGCGCAAACGCGGGTCACTTTGAACGACCCCGATTTGATTATTGAACGCGGCGCGTTAATTCACGCGTTAGCGACGGACGCGCAAGCGGCAGGCGTTTCCATTTTTTGGGAGCGTCGTTTTTGTGGCATCGAACCATTTGGCGACGGCGCACGGCTCGAATTTCAAAACACGGCGCGCGAAAAACTTTCGGTCACAACGCGCGCGGTGCTTGGCGCGGATGGCGTATTTAGTGATGTGGCGCGCGCAGTGGGGCTCGCCCATCCGCCGACGGTCCCAATTTTGCAAGCGGAAATTGAATTACCACACGATTGGAACCCCGTAGTAACGCAAGTGTGGTTCGATACGGATGAGACGCGTTTCTTTTATTGGCTGATTCCCGAATCGAATACGCGCGCGGTGGTCGGTTTGGTGGGTGATGAAGGCGCGCAGATGCGTCATATCTTGCGGCGTTTTTTGGAACGCGAAGGATTCAAAGCTATCGCCTATCAAGGCGCGCGCATCGCGTTGTATCATCCGCGTTTGAAACCGTCAACGAAAATTGGCAGCGCGCGCGTTTTGCTCGTCGGCGACGCGGCGGGGCATGTCAAAGTCACAACTGTCGGCGGAACCGTTTCGGGAATTTTGGGCGCGGCGGCAGCGGTGCGCGCACTTGTTCAGCAAACCGCATACGAAACGGAATTGCGCGCGCTGACAAATGAATTGGCATTGCATTGGGGGATGCGCGTCGCGCTCGACCGTCTGGACAATCGCGCGTACAATTATTTGACCACCGGCGTGAATGCGCGTGTGCAAAAGTTTTTGAGTGAACACAATCGTGATGAAATGGCAGGCGTGGCGTGGCAGCTGCCCTTCTTGCAGCCAAGTTTGATTGCACTCGTGCCGCGAATTTTCTTGCAGACCTTGCGCGGACGTGCGGCAAAACCAACCATCGCGGTGCAGCCGCAAGATTGATTTTTGTTTGATGATGCAACTTTCGAATGCTTCGGCAACACATGTCACGAACCGGGTCGTGAGCTCGGGATTGGGACGCTACTTGACCCTCGGTCGCAAATGGTTGTGGCTGATTGTTTTGGTCACTTCTATCGGCGGCGTCGGCGGTTATTTATTGACGCGCACCATCCCGCCGACCTACCGCGCGACGACGACAATGTTGATTGGGCAACTGCAACAAAATCTTTCGCCGACGGATAGCGAGTTGCAGGCGAGTGCAAATTTGTCTGCCGCGTATGGAATGTTGACACAGCAGCCGCGCATTTTAGAAGCAACGGCAAAAGCGGTGGGTTACGGCGGCGCGTGGCAAGATTTGTTTTATTTGATTTCGACAAACTCACAGCCGCAATTGTTGCGCATCAATGTGGTTGAGACCGATCCGTTTTTGGCGCAAGCGATTGCGAACGAACTCGCGAACCAATTGATTTTGCAAGGTCCGGTGAGTGAACAGCAAGCACAAGCGGCGGCGGAACGCGAATTTTTGCAGCAGCAATTGGTCGCGCTGCGCCAACAAATTTTGACCGGACAAAAAACGGTGCAAGACCTCACCGCGCGCACGACGATTGAGAATGACCCCGAGGCGCTCAAAGATTTGAACGCGCGTTTGTTCGCCATTCAAGATAAGGTGGACACGTGGCAGCGCAATTATGCGTCGCTTTCGGAATTGGCGACGCGCGGCGGCGGATTGTATGTGACGATTCTCGCGCCCGCAAGTGTGCCGACCATGCCCATCAGCCCCAACATTACGCAATTGGTGCTGCTTGGGATTCTTGGTGGTTTTGCGTTGGCGTGTTTGTTTGTCTATCTGCTCGAGTACGTGGACGATACCATCAAAGACGCCGAAGACGCACAGCGCATTTTGGGACGCCCCGCGCTCGGCGCGATTATTCGCATCAGTGGGATTCGGCAGCCGCAAGATGGACTGGTGACCTTCAAGCAACCGCGTTCGCCCATTTCGGAAGCGTATCGCGTGTTGCGTACGAATTTGCGTTATTCGGGGATTGAAAATCCGGGCGGCGTGATGTTGGTGACGAGTGCAGGACCCGGCGAAGGCAAAAGCACCACTGCGGCGAATCTCGCAGTGTCACTCGCGCAAGTGGGCAAGAAAATTGTTTTGGTGGATGCCGACCTGCGGCGTCCTTCCGCGCACAAAATGTTTGGACTGGATAACAGCGTCGGGCTTTCCGATTTGTTTGCGAATGATAGTGTTTCGCTCGACGATGTGATGCAAAAGACGGGTGTGGGTACATTGCGCGTGCTGACGAGCGGACCGGTGCCACCGAACCCCGCCGAAATGTTGGACTCGCGTATGATGACGCAAATTCTCGCGTCGCTGCGGCAAAACACGGATTTGGTGATTGTGGACTCGCCGCCTGTGCTGCCGGTTGCGGATGCCAGCATTCTTGGTTCGCGTTGTTCGGGCGCGGTGTTGGTGGTGGATTCGGGCAAGACCCGCACCGAAATCGCGCGGCGCGCGTTAGAGACATTGGAACGCGCGAATGTAAATGTGGTCGGCGTCATTTTGAACAAGATGGGGACAAAACAAGCGGCGGGTTATTATTATTATTACTATGGACAAAAGAAAGCGTAACGTCTCCCCGAAATGAAAATTGCGAATTGAAAATTTCCGCCGCCCCATTCATAGTTCGAAATCCGCAATCCTTAATTTTTTTTCTGAATGAACAACCTGTCTTCGCGTCTCCCCAGTCTGACCACGATTCTCTGGATTGTTGCCTCGCTCGTTGCGTTCGGGGCATTTTTATTTATCGCGCCGAATCTTTTGAATCCACCGCAACCGACGGTCACACCAACGGGCATTGCGGCGCTTAGCCCAACCCCACAAGCGACCGCAACGATTCCAAGTACTGCCACTCCCATTCCGATCGCTCCGCCCGCAAAAAATATCACGCGCGCGCCCGAACCAACAACTCCGGCGGACGCGAGTGTTTTTGTTTCCATCGCCGACCCGACGCGCAGCGGCTATCTCAAATCGAATGACGCGACGTTGCATTGGGGCGACCGCAATTTGCACGCGGGCTTTTTTGGCAGTGACCGTTATTCGAGCATTCTCTTTTTTGATATTTCTGCCCTACCGCCCAATTCTGAAATTTTGTCCGCGCAAGTGGACTTGACGGGCTTGAGCCGCGATAATTTGGGCGCGCAGGGCGAATGGCGCGTGGGCTTGATTCGGCTCCCCGCGTTTGAAGATTGGGAAGATTTGGTCCCCGATAATTTTTTGAATGCGACGCAGGTCACAAGTTTTGGGGAGGCGTTAGCGCCAACCGACCTCGACCTCGGGCGCACAAATGAATTTCAACTGACTGCCGACCAATTGCCGGGCTTGACGAACGAAATCGGCGAACATACCTATCTTGTCTTGCGTATCGAAGGTCCGGACGGTCCGTCCAATTCGCTTTTTACATGGGACAGCGGCGGACTTGATTTGAAAAGTGGCGCGCATCCGACGTTACGCATCGTTGCGCGTCCCGGACAATTTGTAGTTGTGACCAATACGCCGACGGCAGAAAATGTGGTTACGGCGGCGGCGATAGCAGTGCGCGAAACGGATTTTGCAACGCGTGTCGGAACGGTGACGCCGTTTCCGCGCAGTCACGCGACGGCAACGCCGATTTTTCTCGTGACCAAAGAACCCACCGCCGTGAATGTAGAAACGCGCGTGGCAGTGGCGCAAGTGGCAACCGCCGTTGCGATTACGACAGGCACGTACACGCCGACCCCGGAAAATTGGATTGAAGTGACGGCGACATTCACACCGCTGCCGACGCGTACACCGCAGCTCATTGCGGCGGCAACGCTGTACGCGCGTTTGACGCCGACGGTGCAGCCCTCGCGGACGCCGACAGTGCGCGAATTGTTGCTGCGTCCGATGCCGGAATTTTTGCGCGGTAATTTGTTGATGGTGACGAATCGTTTCTTGGATGAAATGATTGTGGTGATGCGTCCCGATGGAACGATTTTGCAAGGGTTGACGGGGAATGAATTTTATCGGCTCGCGCAAGTGCGTGAACCGTATGCGCCTGACCGTTCGGAACTCGCGGTGGTCGCGCCGGATGACCGTGATCTGCTGCAAATTTGGATTGAAAATGCCAACACGGGTCAAAAGCGCCGCATCACAAATCTGTCGCGCGGGATTGCGTATGACCCCGTTTGGTCGCCCGATGGCGGACGCATCGCGTATGTGAGTCGCGAATTTGGCAGTGACGAAATTTTTGTGTACGACATTGGCACGGAAACGTCAACACAAATCACGCGCGGCGGCAATCCATTCATCTATAAACAAAAACCAACGTGGTCGCCCAATGGAAACGAAATCGCGTTTCATGTCAACGAAAGTTCAACCACTTCGCAAATTTGGGTGATGAACGCGGACGGCTCCAACTTGCGAAACATCAGCAACAGCATTTCGTTTGACCGCGACCCGATTTGGGTCAAATAACGCGCGGGCGCCTCACATGGAATCTTTTCTCGCTGCGCTGCAAGTGAAGGTTGCACCGCGTCGCGCAAAGGAATCAACGCCGCGTAAAACGGGGCGCGGCGCGCGGAGGTTGTACCGTAACATTGTTTGGGTGTTGTTCCTCGCGCTCGCGTGCCTCTTGTTTTTTTCTCCGCTGCTCCTCGTCGGTTTCTTGCTCGTCCTCACAATTTTTTTTACGCGTTGGTTCGCGCTCGGCAGTCCCTTTCCGCACACGCGCGTCAATTTCATCCTTTTGCTCTTTTTGCTCGCGGTGTTGTGGAGCATGTTGCGCGCGGTGGATTTGTTTGGAACGGTGTTGACGACCGCGCGTATTCTCGGCGGCGTCGCGGTCTTGTACGTAATTGCGGATTATGCTGACCATCCCGGACGTTTGTGGAATGTTGCCGCCGCGCTTGCCGCGAGTGGGGTGGTGATTGCGTTCGGCGCGCCGTTTATTACGGAACCGTCGGCGGACAAATTGTTCAACTTTACATTTTTGTTTCAACCCGAACGCTTTTCGTTTGAAGAATCGAACCCGAACATGGTCGCGGGCACGCTCGCCGGACTGCTGCCATTGGCGATGGCGTTGGTGTTGGGCGAAGAAAAACGTCTGCGCGCGTTTGGCGCAGTCGCGCTCGCACCGTTATTGCTCATGCTGTTTTTGTTGCAAGCGCGTGGCGCGTGGCTTGCCGCGTTGGGCGGGATGTTGTTGTTTTTGAGTTTGTATAAACGGATTCTCGTCGGACTGTTACCGCTTGCGCTTTTGGGAATTGTACTGTTCAGTTCGTTGGGTGACGACATTCGTGCGCTCGCGCCGATTCCGATTTACAGTTTTCAAATTGCGCCGTCATTGGAAGGACGACGCGCCGTGTGGGATTTTGCCGCGCAAGAGATTGTGCGCGAACCGTTGGGACACGGCATCAATTCATTTCGAAATTACGCGGACAATGTGGCAAGTGATATTTTGACGGAACCACAGCGGCAGCACGCGCACAATCTTTTTTTGCAAGCGGGCTTTGAAACGGGATTCATTGGACTGGGCGCGTTCGCCGCGTTGTTTGCGTATGCGCTGTACGCGAGTTGGCACGCGATTGCGCGCGATGTGAAAACGCATTTGGCGATTGGGGTTTTCGCCGCGTTGTGCGCCGCACTCGCAAGCGATTTGTTGGAAGGGAACATGTGGGGGAACAAAGCCGCGTTGTGGTTATGGGCATTGTTTGGAATGGCGGTGGTGTTGGGACGATACGGCGCGCGGCGGAGGCATACGCAGAGAGGCAAGAGTTTGGGTTAAGCCGTACACTCGCGCACGACGTTGGCTAATTCGATGCGCGAGTGAATTTGGAGTTTGCGAAAGATGGTTTTGAAATAGGTGTCAACCGTTTTCGGGGAAAGACACAACTCGTTCGCTATATCGCGCGTGCGTTTGCCTTGAGCAGACAAGCGCGCGATTTCTTTTTCGCGTGCAGTGAGAGTGAACCAGAGAGATTGAGGATTCAAACGCAAGTCCGAGTTCTGAAAGCGAAATCGTTTCATTTTTGTTGTTTGTCATTTCGAACGATCTCGAGCGCAGTCGAGAGAGAGAAATCTTGCGAGGAGGCGCAGGGGAGAAATTACAGAGGAAAGAATAGCACGCATGTTCTAATTTGTCTATCCCTAAAATTGGGTAAGCTTAGGACAAGAGGATAGCTGTAAGAGGATTGAAAGAATTGGTTGTCATTCAAATGATTTGCAGAACTCGAATTTACACTTTACAATCTTTTAGAAAGTGAAGTGTACCAGTTTATTCGACTATCATTCACAACGGTTTGTACCGCATTTTGGAAATGGGACCAATATGAATGCAAATCAATTACACAAAATTTCAATCTCTGGCACGACTACTTACATTGGATTTATTTGTTGTCTCTGTACACTGTTACTGATTGCTACTGCAGTTCTTTTTACTCCTGTAAGTGTACAAGCTGAGGAATGTGGAATGTGGGAAGAAGTGTCACATCCGTTCGGCAACGCCTCCCTTAGTATCTATGCAAAATCTGCGAGTGAGGCATGGGCATTGCAATATAAATGGAATGAACCTCCAACACCAGATCAAACTACAATAGGTATTTGGAACGGATCTATTTGGAATGCGCATACATCTTACACGACTACGCATGGTTTTAACGAAGTGGAAATCCCCAAAGGCATGGCAGTTTTTGGTGCAGGTGATATTTGGGTGATTGGAAATCAATCGAACGGGCCTTTCAGCCATGGCTGGGCTCGTCATTGGAATGGGGCTCAGTGGGAGATTTATCAACTGCCAAGTCAAGGTTTCCTTACCGTAAATGCCTTTGATGCTCTCACTAGTAATAATATTTGGGTTGTTGGATATGACTACGCTGGTGCATATTCAAATGTCCGCCTGATTCAATGGAACGGGGTTCAATGGCGTATTGTAAACAAAAAAGTATTCACGCAAACAATGGATTTGCGTGATATAAAAGTTCTTTCCAAGAATAACATTTGGATTCTAGGTAGTAAAGATAAATCTGATTCCTCACGGACTCTGGCAATCCATAAGGATAAAAATGGGTGGGAGATTGTACCCAGCCTTAGCCCGAAACCACTTGACCATGCAAGCTTCCGGAACATGTCAATTGTATCTCCACAAAGTATCTGGGCAGTTGGGGACTATGGCATATGGCCGAATGAGCACAAATTCATCGAACGATGGAATGGAAAAAAGTGGAGATTTATGTTGTATCCGGAAACAGTAAATGTGAGCAACACGATTGCAGTATCAAACAGCTTTGTATGGGCAAATACGAATACAGGACTTTGGTTTTGGAATGGTTCAGAATGGTACACTACGGATGCGGGATTGATTAATATCAATTCAGCAATTGAAGGTGAAGCGTGGGCCACGGGTTACAATGAGGCAAACGAAGAGATAAAGATTTTTCATTATGCTTCGACTCTGCCACCCTGCTCAATTCCGTAGCCCACCACCTCTTGCATTGAGAGCGCAAAGACTTAGAGATTACTTCTAACGATACGGTGCTGCAACCGAAAAGTTGTTGCCGAAGGGACTCAACGTGGGAGTGCCACTGCATGAAGCATTGAGTGCAAGGAATTCACCATCAGCAATATTGCCGTAGACTTTAGGGTTAGTATCGCTATCTCCACCTGCGGAACATTGGTGATACCCACCATACCGGTCTGCATACCAAGCCCAACGATTGACAACCCCTTGGTTGCCTAACTTATCTTGGGTAGCGCCAATAAAATTCCGTATGGCATAGGTTGTCCCACCGCAAGTTGTATTATCTTTCTGTGCGTCTATCGTTCCACCATTACCATTTGGCGGTTCGGGGCAGCCCCAGACCCAGCTTCCTAGTTCTTTAATCCAGACTTCGGGATTGTCAATACCCGTGCCAAGAGCCCAATCTTTTAGATCTCTGGCGAAATCTGCGACATGCTGCGGATTAAGGTTTTCCGTGTTGGAGTATCCATTGACATCCACATCCGGCGGATAAAAGTTCCCCGCGAAGCCCGCTACATAATCAGGCGCATTAGCATGTTGGCTTACCAAGGTTTGCCAAAACGCGGCAATCCAAGATGCTCCCAAGTGTTGACAATGCCATGTTCCCTGACGATCTGACTTAAAGTGCCAAGGATCTGGATCATTGGGATCGTTTGATCCGCCGGAACACCAGTTTGTTATGTTTCCATTGCCATACTTCCCTGTTCCTGGCGGCGCATGATATTGCGACCCTATCGTCAAAATCATCTTGGGTGCGGGCAGATTTTTTGTCATGCCACTACATGACGCAGCTCCAGTATAGGCATCTTTGATGTTCATCATTGTTGTGTAAAGATTGTTCGCCCAACTAGTATCGTCGGGTCCGCGATAGGTTGTTGGTGTGAACCAGATGGGCCAATCCTCTTCATTCATCAGAATCCAATAATCTGGAGCGGGTTTTCCTGATGGGATACTATTAAGCATATTGATAACGCTGCACACACTCACTATATCCCCTAGCCCGTAGTGATGTGGAACATAACCATCCCAATCATCTGCAGTGGTTGGTGTTCGCTCATAATACCAATGTGCATTGATATCGCTTCGCTTCATGGTTCCATGAACCAAAGAAGCGCCTCGTTGTGCCATCTTGTTGCCTTTCGCAATCACAAAGTAGTCAAAACCGATTTCGTCGTTATCAGTTTTCACATCCTCAACACAGACAGTGTGGCTCGAAGTCGTCAAGTCCTCCTTTACCCAAATGAAAGAATGCATCGTTGTGGTATAACCGTCCGAGTACGAAATATGATTGTCGAACGGGCTGCCAGCAACCTCAACACCATCTATCTTTACTTTCATCGTTCCTTGATTAGTGCCAACCACGCGCCCCACCCCAACACGCTCTGCGCCACTAAAGGAGAGACAGACGTTAGCGATATCGTAGGGCGAGTGTGTGGCTTTATAGAATCTACCATTGGCACGGTCATCAGTTATTGTGTCCCATCCCGGTGTCCATGTGAGTGAACTGTCATCTGTATCATAAAGGCGCGAACTATAATGAATCGTGATGCGAATGTTATCCACGCGCGCTGTATCTGCTTGAAATGCTTCATATGCAACCACAACCCCAAAATCAGAGCCATTGATTTCATCAGGGGTCAGTGTCACACCCCACATGTCCGTTGACGAACCGTATTGTTTAGGGTCATCGCTTGTACTCAAAAAGTTTGGGGAAAGCACGCGGTTCTGACCGACGATAGAACCGCCCTTTACCAGTTTGATGGATTTGTCTTTGATGCTGGTTATCAAATTTTTTGCCGAGTGTTCCACCTCGACAACTACACCGCCGATAGCGGCATTCGCAGGGACATTAAATCCAAAGCCAGTTGCTTTGAGATAATTGGTTACTTGCCCTGCTTGTAACGCTGCGCGTGCGCGTTGGTCATCGCTTGCGCCTGCATCGGCAAGCTGTGTCCATGCTACTTGACCGATACTTGCGTTATTGACGAATACACTGCCGCTTCTCGCGTTCGAGTTGAGTGGAGCATGGAATTCAATCGTCTGACTCTTAATTGGGGGTGTATTTTCTGCTTGCGTGGAAGATGCGAATGACAGCATCAACAGAATGCTGAGCACTGAAAGCAGAAACGAACTGCGAAATGTTTTGTTTTTCATTTTTTTCTCCTGTGATTTTTGTTGTCAGAATGACCGCGCTAAAAATCGCGGAACATTCCTATAAATGCGCGCAGGAGAAAAAAAGTGCTATACTTTTTTACCCCCGTGCGCTTGCTACCTCAAGCGAATGGGCTGGGACGGGAGAACTGTTACGAGCAGTTCTCCCCTCTGTTTATTTTGTATCGTTACATCGGCGCCTCCTCAATTGAGATGAATAAAGAATCAAGCTGCGTTTGCATTTGTAAGCAAACGCCACGCGCCAATAGAATAGCGCACTTGTTCTTTTTGAAAATCCCCTAAATTGGGTAAATTTTTTGGCGCAATTTGTGTTTTCCGATTGCCCCGAAACAGTGCTTTTCTTTGGGCGCACTGCGCGTCTGTGCTATAATCTTCACAAGCGCGCAGAGGACCGCGCGTTTCCCATTCCTCTCACAAAATTTTGAGCAAAGGTTTCTTTGAATGAGTTCCACGAACGGTCACAACTTTTGGCAGGACAAACGCGTGTGGGTCACGGGCGGCGCGGGGTTTCTCGGCTCGTTCATCGTCGAAGGTTTGAAACAACGCGGCGCGCGCGAAATTTTTGCGCCGCGCACGCGCGATTATGATTTACGCGAGATTGCGGATGTGCGCCGCGCGCTGCGCGAATTGAAACCCGATTTGATTATTCACGCGGCGGCACGTGTCGGCGGCATTGGCGCGAATCGCGAACATCCCGCCGATTTCTTTTACGATAATTTGATGATGGGCACGCAACTGATGCACGAAGCGTACAAAAGCAGTGTGGGAAAATTTGTTGCGCTCGGCACTGTGTGCGCGTATCCCAAATTTACGCCCGTGCCGTTTCACGAAGATGATTTGTGGAATGGGTATCCCGAAGAAACGAACGCGCCATACGGACTCGCCAAAAAAATGCTGCTCGTGCAAAGTCAAACGTATCGTGAACAATATGGTTTCAACGCGGTGTATTTGCTGCCGGTGAATTTGTACGGACCGCGCGACAATTTTGACCCCGCGTCGTCGCATGTGATTCCCGCGCTCATTCGCAAATGTGTCGAGGCAAAAGAACGCGGCGATGATTCGATTGTGGTGTGGGGCGACGGCAGTCCGACGCGCGAATTTTTGTATGTCCAAGACGCGGCGGAAGGCATTTTGCTCGCGGCGGAAAAATACAATTCGCCCGCGCCCGTCAACCTCGGCAGCGCGCACGAAATCAGCATCAAAGAGTTGGTGGAATTGATTGCGCGGCTCACCGAATTTCAAGGCAAGTTGGTGTGGGACACGACGAAACCGAACGGGCAGCCGCGTCGCAAACTCGATACCTCACGCGCGAAAAATGAATTTGGTTTTGTCTCGCAAATTCCATTTGAACAAGGTCTGCGCGAAACGATTGATTGGTACGTGGCGAATCGTCGAGAGCAAACGGCAGATGGCGAATTGCAGATGGCAAGACGCTGAATGGCAATGCACAATTGAACATCCAACTTCTAACTTCCAACATCTAACATCCAATTTCTAATTTCCAATTCTCGGAGTTTTTCATGTCGAAACAAACACGCGCACTGGTTACGGGCGCGGGCGGATTCATCGGAAATCATCTCGTTGCGTTTTTGAAAACGCAGGGCTATTGGGTGCGCGGCGTAGATGTCAAGCAACCCGAATACGGCGCGACGCGCGCGGACGAATTTCTCGTTGCCGATTTACGCAAATGGGAAAATGCGGACACGGCAACACAAAACATTGACCACGTGTACGCGCTTGCGGCGGACATGGGCGGCATGGGTTTCATCTCGACACATCACGCGCAAATTTTGCACAACAACTCGCTCATCAATTTGAACACGCTGGAAGGCGCACATCAGAACGGCGTCACACGATTGCTGTACACGTCGTCCGCGTGTGTGTATCCCGAATATCTTCAAGAAGACGCGGATGTGAAACCATTAAAAGAAGACGACGCCTATCCCGCGCAGCCGCAAGACGCGTACGGTTGGGAAAAACTCGTTACCGAACGATTGTGCAAACATTATTTTGAAGATTACGGACTCGAAACGCGCACGGTGCGTTTCCACAATATCTTTGGTCCGTTGGGAACGTGGGATGGCGGACGCGAAAAAGCGCCTGCCGCGATGTGTCGCAAAATCGCGTACGCGAAATTGACAGGGAATCACGAAATTGAAATTTGGGGCGACGGCGAGCAGACACGTTCGTTTTGTTTTGTGGACGATTGCGTCGTCGGCATTGACAAGTTGATGCGTTCGGATTATCGCGAGCCGTTGAATTTGGGACAAGACCGCCTCATCACCATCAATCAACTCGCGGACATTGTGGCAAACATCGCGGGCATCGAGATTACGAAAAAACATATTCCCGGACCGCAAGGCGTGCGCGGGCGCAATTCGGACAATACGCGTTTGCGCGAGGTGTTGCATTGGGAGCCGCAAATTTCACTCGAAGAAGGATTGCGCCGCACGTATGAATGGATTGAAACGCAAGCGCGCGCGAAACTCGCGGGGAATGGGAATGGGAATGGGAATCAGAACGCGCACGAATCAAGTGTTGTCGCGTCGGTCACTGCCTAGAATACATGCAGAAATGTGTATGATGTGCCGCGCACACGCGCGGCATTTTTAATTATGCAAAATCCTTTTTCGTACGGTTTTGTGCGCGTGGCGGTGTGCAGTCCTGAATTGCGCGTCGCGGACGTGGATTTCAACGTGCGCGTGATGGTGGACGCGATGAAACGCGCATCAGAGGAAAATTGCGCGCTCGTTTTATTTCCCGAACTCGGCGTTACGGGCTACACGTGCGGCGATTTATTTTATCAATCGCTGTTGCTTGAATCCGCGCGCAACGCGCTGAACACGCTCGCGCAAGCGGCGGCTGAAAAAAATCTTGCCGCCGTTGTAGATTTGCCGTTATTGCAAGATGGACGAATTTACAATTGCGCGGCGTTTTTGTGCAATGGCAGAATCGTCGGCATCATTCCCAAAACGTATTTGCCGAACACACAAGAGTATTACGAGCAGCGTTGGTTCACGTCATCGCGCAATGCCGCGTTCAACGAAGTCGCCATCGGGAATACGCGCGTGCCATTCGGCGCGGACATTTTATTTCGCGCGGAAAATCTGCCGGGCTGTGTGATTGGAATTGAAATTTGCGAGGACTTGTGGGCAATCAACGCGCCGAGCAGTGATAAAGCATTGGCGGGCGCGACAATTTTGTTGAATCCATCCGCAAGCGATGATACTATAGGCAAATCGGAATACCGCACCGATTTGGTCGCACATCAATCGGGACGATGTCTCGCCGCGTATTTGTACGCCGGCGCGGGTCCGAGCGAATCTACAACCGATGTGGTGTTTGCGGGACATTCGTTGATTGCGGAAAATGGAATTGTGTTGGCGTTGACGGAACGATTTCGTTTTGAAACGCAAATGGCGATTGCGGATATTGATGTCGAACGTCTCGTCAACGAAAGAACAAAGAATACAAGTTTCTCACAACAAAGCGCGACAGGAAAATATCGCGTCATTGATTTTGATTTGCCTGAGCCGCGCACAACGTCGCCGTACGTTTTGAAACGTCCGTTATCGCGCACGCCATTCGTTCCCACTGACCCCGAACGCCGCGCGCATCACTGCCGCGAAATTTTTGCACTGCAAGCGACAGGACTTGCGAAACGTTTGAAACATATCGGCGTGAAGAATGTGACCATCGGCGTTTCGGGCGGATTGGATTCCACCCTCGCGCTGTTGGTGACAATAAAGGCGTTTGATATTTTGGGTTTGGACCACAAAGGAATTCACGCGCTTTCGATGCCGGGTTTTGGCACCACCGCGCGCACGAAATCGAACGCGGAACAACTCGCGACGAATTTGGGCATCACGTTTCGCACGATTCCAATTGCGGACGCGGTGCGTCAACATTTTCAAGACATCGCGCATGACGAAACGAAACACGATGTGGTGTACGAAAACGCGCAGGCGCGCGAACGCACGCAAATTTTGATGGACGTCGCGAATCAAATCAACGGCATTGTCGTCGGCACGGGCGATTTGTCGGAACTCGCGCTCGGCTGGGCAACATACAACGGCGACCACATGTCCATGTACGGCGTGAACGCGGGCGTGCCGAAAACGCTTGTGCGCTATTTGGTCGAATGGGCGGGGGACGCGGAATTTTTCGGCGAGGTAAGAAATATCTTGCACGACATTGTGGCGACGCCGATTACGCCAGAACTTTTGCCCGTGGACGATAAAGGCGCGCAGCAACAAAGTACAGAAGGCAGCATCGGTCCGTACATCTTGCACGATTTCTTTTTGTATTATATGGTGCGTCATCAATTCGCGCCGCGCAAAATTTTCTTTCTCGCGCAGCGAGCATTCGGCGCGAACGAATACGATGCGCCAACCATTTTGAAATGGCTCGGCGTTTTTTACAAACGCTTTTTCGCGCAGCAGTTCAAACGTTCGGCGTTACCCGACGGTCCCAAAGTGGGAAGCGTTGCATTGTCCCCGCGCGGCGATTGGCGTATGCCGAGTGATGCAAGCGCGGCGTTGTGGTTGGAGCAGGTGCGCGAGTTGGAGCATGCGGATAATGTTTGAGTGGACAGGTATTGGTCTGATTTACTTTTGTGACTGAATCAGGCTCGCTGAGAAACTAGACGCTTGAGCAAATTTTCCAATTGTTGGAGTTTTTGTGTGTCTTGCAGGGTTTGATAAATTTCAAGAGCCTGTCGCGTAAATTGGATTGCCAAAGCCAAGTTCTTTTGTTTCTCTGATAATATCGCAAGCTGCTCAAGTGTGTCCGCTTCTGTTCCATGATAGTGTCCAGTGCGGCTCACGTCCAAACACTTTTCAAGATACGATTTGGCTTGTCGCCATTTCCGGGCTAGCAAGTGCAGCTTGCCGAGATTAAATAGAGAGATTGCCAAAGCCGCATTTTCTCCCGGCGGAACCAACGCCAACCCGCGTTTTAGTTCGCGCTCACTCGCTTTGTACGAACCAAGTTGGCAAAGCGCAATCCCCAAACTATCGTGGATTATTCCCTCTTGTCGCAGTAAGGCGGCGCGTGTTTCACCCGTGGCTGTTTTTAGAACCTGTCGAAGCTCCTTTAACAGTCTCCTAAAATCTGTTCGCGCAATTTCGTATTCCCCGCGCTCCAATGCGATGGTAACAAGATAACGTCTGGTGATGAGCGTCCATCGCACGTTCTGCGTTTTGCGGTAATAGGCAAGCGCAGAGCCGATTAATTTTTGTGAAGCATCCCAATTTTTACGTGTGAGTTCAAGCCAGCCCAATTCACTTTCGATTTGGGCTTGGCGCTTCCGGTCTCTTAATTGATGTGCCGCTTCCAGACACATCAATTGAAACTGACGGTATTCATGCAAGTACCCCATAAAGAAAAGATCGGTGGATGCAGGCTCATGCAAGCCCCGCACTGCAGTATAGTTTTTGTCGCGCATGCATTCTTGGACGACATGTAAAAACGCTTGACGCTCATCCTGTTGGTTCAGAATTTTGCGATTTTCATTACACAACCGCTCCCATCCTCGTGCGGCGTGTATCAGAGCCATATGGTAGAACTTGGCTAACCATCTTGGTACAACCCGATGCGTTCTCAATCCTTGTGTAATAAAATTGCGGACCAATGGGTGAAGACTCGCCCGTTGAGTGTCGTCGGCAGAGTTAACTGTGGTCTCGATAATGCCATACTGCACAAGCTCTGCAAATGCTTTAGCGTATAGCTCATTGCTGAGAGGACTCAGCTGCATGAGAAGCTTTTGAGAGAAACTTGCCGGAATAAACAAAGCAATAAATATCCACAGTTGTTTTCCCGCGTGCGAGAGCTCGTTCCATCGCTTCAAGAAATACCGGGTATAAAGTTGATAACGCTGATCTTGATGGTCAGCGAAGCGTTTCAACAAGTTGTCGAGGGCAGGTTGCAAAGTCAACAATTGCATATCTTGAATGAACCACTCTAGCAATAGAGGAGTGCCGTCGGTCGCTTGGTAAATCTGTTGGATGGTCACTGATGAAAAGTGCTTCTCATATTCAAGTCCCCGTCCCTGCGTCTCTTGCTTCAAGTAATGTGCAACACTTGCCAGAGTCAAACCCTTTAGCGCGATTCCTCGAACAAGTCCCGCTCTATACAAATTGCGACTGCGAGTCGTAACTAACAAGCGCGAGCGACCAAGCATTGCTTGAATTTGTCGCAAAATGTCTTGTTCATCAGCACTTGCTTCAAGGTTATCCAAGACAATCAAATACTTGCGTTGCCGAAAGAGGGTCTGAAGCATTTGGATTTGTTCATCAAATACACTGCTACGATTTGCAAGACCCGTCTGCGTACACAATTGTTGTACTAATTCATCCAAAGTAAGCTGCAAACGATTGGGTTGATTGAGTGCTTCAATGCCCATCTGCTCGGCGCTTATCCATAATACATCTGCCCACATTGGGCGAGTCAAAACCTTTTCCGCAATTTCGCGTGCTAGGGCAGTCTTGCCATTCCCAGGCGGACCTTCAATCAATAGCATCGGAGGAGCGCGCCGCGTCGACAAAAATCGCAACGCATGTTTAAGCTCGCGTGTGCGTCCGTGTAAAACGCGATAGCGCGGCTGCGGCAAATAACGTCCCTTGAACGAGGTTGGAGACGGATGACTCGAGCTCGGAGTTTCAGAATGTTTGGGGGACTCCCTTTTATGAATCTTTGGAGTGTATCTCTTGGCAGAAATGATTAATTCATCCCAAGTAGCAATTTCTGCTTGCCCCACTGAAGAATACGCTTGATTAATTTCTGCAAGCAACGCGTTTTGCCACACGACATTGTGGGTGTGGTTTTGTTTTTCACAGAGTAGCAATGCGAGCGTTGCTACATAACCTCGCGGCGCTTGCATGCGGTCCTCTGCATTTTCATAGCGCCCGATTGTTGTGCGGTCAATTCCAAAATGTCGCGCGGCATGGGTTTGGTAGAGGAAAACACTTGCGCGCAAATCACCTACAAAATCAGAAAGAGTTTTGGATTCAGAGAATTTGGGAATCATAAAAGGTAGATGGATGCAACGCACACCCAAAGGGGTGTGCGCACATCCCAAAAGAATCTACTATAATTTAACGTACGATGAAGTACTGACTTTTAGTTCGATGTCAATTCAACAAGGAGGCTTTGCATGAATCGCTCTTTTTTCACGCGCACATTCTCGCTGCTCATTGGCATGTTATTCTTGTTGTCATTGAATTCGATTCAATCACAAACAGGAATGATTTTGGCGGGTCCGCCGGATTTGACCGTTTCGGATGTAGTCGTGCAAGTCGGCAAGAAAAATCCGACGCGGGTTGTGATTGAATGGAAAACGAACAAAGAGGCAGGCGGTCGAATTGAATATGGTCTGCGTGAAAATGATGTGACTAACATCGCCTACGATGTAAAGGGCAAAGACTATCGCGGGCAAGCGCATCGCGTAGTACTCAAAGGGTTGGAACAAAACACAAAATATTTTTTTGTGATTATCGCCAACAAACAGCGGTTTGACAATAGGGGAACTCTTTTTCAATTAACAACCAAAGCTGCATCCGAACCGGCACCGACAACAGAACCGCGCAACAAAAACAAAAAAGATACCTTTCGTGCGCGCTTGCGCGCCCAAGTGCGGCGTGCACTCAAAACAGTGCCGCAGGAACTCGAAGGAGTTCGCGTTCCGACAAATGTAAGATTGTTGAAATTAAAATTCAATGGCAGGACTCTGACACTGAATCTTAGCAAAGAGGCAACTGCATTAGGCACCGGTGTGGAATTTCAAGAGCTGTTGAATCATATCAACATGTTTGTGAACGAGCAATTTGAAAAAGAGGGACTCGCCGAAAAGCGCAGTCTTGATTACGAGATTTTGATAGAAGGCGCACCCCTCTTTGAACATGAACCTGCAATCGCACCCGAAAGGACAGAAGCCATTGGCGGCAAGAAAATCGTTGTGAGCCCCGGACACGGACGTTTCTATAATGGAAGCAGCTGGGTTTTCCAACGCGGTACATACAACGGCATCATCGAAGATTTGATTACACCTGAATTCGTATCAGACCTCACGCCCAAACTCACTAGCGTGGGCGCCGATGTCCGTCCCGCCCGCCAGCTGAACAAGAATGCGGGCAACCACAGTAGCGGTTATGCCTGGTGGGAAATGAGTGCGCGTGAATATGTGAAAAGTCTTGGAGCTCCCGAATGGGTCTGGAATTCAGGTGATGGGATGTACAATCAAGACATCATGGCGCGACCCTATTATGCGCGCTGGCTTGGCGCAAATGCGCTTGTCAGTATTCATACGAATGGCGGTGGCGGCTGTGGCACAGAAACTTGGTATGACACGGGCAACGGTTATCAGACGCAGAGTTTGGATCTCGCAAATCGGATTCAAGCCAAAATCATTGAGCGTGTCCGCGCGCAGTATAGTTCGAGTTGGTGTAACCGTGGGGTCAAAGGCTCTAATGCTGCTTATGGGGAGAACCGCTGGTTTACCGGACCTGCTGTCGTCATTGAGGTTGGGTTTCACGATAACACAACCGATGCGAACGCGCTCAAGAGTGCAACCTTTCGGGCTATCGTTGGCACAGCGATCAAAGATGCCCTTGTAGAATATTTTGGTGGAAACACTTGCAACACAGATAACAATGAACCGAACAATAGCCAAAACCAAGCGCGTGCCATCAATGAAAATCAAACTTATCAAGGATACATTTGCCCCGCCAATGACCCTGACTGGTTCAAGTTTTACGCCTCCGCCGGTACACAATTTCGTGTTGATTTGACGAGTGTGCCGTACGACTATGATTTGAAATTGTACAATTCTAGTGGCGCGCAACTCGCGGCATCCACAGCGGGCGGGACGAGTAACGAGTCCATTTCGTGGACTGCAACATACAGTGGTGACCATTTTCTTCAAGTCTATGGATACAGCGGTGCAACTCATGCAACAGACCCATTTGACTTGAGATGGCAGCGCAATGTAACGGGTTGTACAACCATTCCGCAAAATCAATATTGTGGTGAGTACTATAATAATCGTACGCTGAGCGGCAGTCCAACGTTTATCAGGAATGATAGCAGTATCAATGTGGATTGGGGCAATAACGGACCCGGCGGCGGCATCGGTAATGATAATTTCTCGGTGCGCTGGCGGGGCAGTTTCAATTTCAACAGCGGGACCTACACGTTCATAACGACCTCCGACGATGGGATTCGTTTGTATGTGGATGATGTGAATCTGATTGACAAGTGGTTTGACCAAGGTCCCACAACATACACTGCTACGCGCACCATGAGTGCGGGTTATCACACCATTCGTGTGGAGTATTACGAGAACGGCGGCGGTGCGGTGGCGCGCGCGAGTTGGTCTCAAAACACGACGGGTCTGACGAATGGAAATTTTGAAAGTGGACGAAATGTGGGTTGGAGTGAGTATGCAAGCAATGGTCTGGCGATTGTCTCGACGAATTTTCCACGAACGGGCTCATGGAGTGCCTACTTTTGCGACTATAACAATTGTACTGACCAAATCAGTCAGCAAATCCGCTACTCTTCAAATCAACGACTGAGTTTTTGGTGGTACATGCGGAGTAGTGAAGTCACAACTACCCCATACGACTATTTGCGGGTGGAATTGCTCTCCACCTCGGGGACGGTCCTCGCGACGCTTGCCACCTATAGCAATACAAATTATCGAAATGGTTGGGTGCAGACTCTCACAACGCTGCCCTCTGGTTATGCAGGTCAAACTGTGGTATTGCGTTTTCGAGGGACAAGCGATTCGTCCGTGCTAACGGCGTTTTATGTGGATGATGTGTCGCTGCAGTGAAGACTTGCGAAAAGCGACAGAAGCACAAAATTTGCAACGGGTGGAAAAAATATGGTGGAGTCGCGTGTTTGGCGGCTCCACTGAAGATAATGCAAAATCAAACGTCTTGAAGATCCTCATTCTCTCTTCCAGAAAATAATACCAAGTTTATACAATCGCATAACCATATCTAAACTGTTGCAGATTAAGATGAAAAAGGTTTACTTGTTGCTTTTTCTTCGCGTTGGTTGTGTTTTTTCCATCTGTGCTAATGTGGCACGACGTAACTGTGTACTGCCCCTCTACCCGCTATTCCGGAAATCAAAATCGCGTTTGTGAGGAAAAATCCTATGCAATCAAATACGTCCAATCAAATAAGAGTTTTGGTACTGCGATTTTGTTTGATGCTATTGTTACTGATATGCGTTGCAACCACTTCTCAAGTTACTTCTGCCCAGCAAGGATGGCATACTTATTCTGGACTTGGCGATCAAGTTACTGTTGACTATCCACAAAATTACCAACCTTACTCTTGGAAACCGTATAAGCATATCCTTGCATCGGTCTCCTTCATGGATGGAACAAGTTCGCAGAATCAAGAACATCCAGATGCCCTAGAGGCCAGTCGTTTTGCCAAACGTCTCAATCAGTCCCTGGATTCTTGGTTTGCACAAGTTTCAACTGCTAGAGCCTTTGGATCGGCAGTTGATATGAACATCATCTTTTTCGAGCCTCAACAGTTACGTGCTCTCAAAGCCGACCGAACAGTTTTGTCTTTTTGGCACCGTGTTGAAGGAGAACCAGTCTTTGTAGTTCTCATTGACCGTCCAAGTGAAGTAGTCGCAATGATACTGGTCACTAGCGACCTAGAAGCATCTACATCATTGTTTCGCGATTTTGTCGGGGCTTTGAAGATTGATGGACAATCGATTAGCGGAATAATGCTTGATGAGTTGAATCAAATAAGCAAGCCTGTGTATTCAAATAGGGCGAATTCGCTGCTTACACCAAGGATTGCGGGATACTATTTACCTTGGCAAAATGGCGTTACTCGGAACGTAAATCAAGGCTGGGGACCCGATCCTTGTTGCAGTTCTCATGATGCACAACCAAATTATTACGCTTACGATTTTGGTTTCAATGAAGGAACAGAAGTTTGGGCATCGGCTCCGGGTACGGTAGCGTATTCTCGTACTGATGTAGATCCCGCTACGTGCGGTGGTTCATCATATGCGAATACAACCAATTATGTTACTGTGAACCATGATGACGGTAGGGCGACTACTTCCATTCATCTAAGGAATGCAACCAAGACTTCGGGTTCAGTAAGCCAAGGCGAATTACTTGGCTACAGCGGCAAAACTGGATGGACGGGATGTGGTCCCCATCTCCATTTTCAAAGACAAAATCAAGGTGGCTGGTTCACAAATTCAGTTGACCTCTACTTCCTTGAATATTCGGGACAAACCTTCAACCAAGGAACACCACTAACCTCTCAGAATTCTCGCGGTGGCGGCGGTTGCAATCCTAACTCTGACCAAATTGCGCTCTTTGAACATGGCGGTTACGGCGGGAGTTGCAAGGTTTTGAACAAAGGTGACTACGCAAATCCAAGTTCAATGGGCTTTGCCAATGACAGTGCCTCCTCAATCAAAGTCGGCGGAAATGTAAAAGCCATTTTGTGTAGAGACGACAACTATAACGGCGGGTGTGAAGAGTTCGCTGGTGATGATGGCAACTTGGGTGACAATAGCATTGGGGATAATCAAGTCTCATCGGTCAAAGTGCAAGACAGAGGCGGTAGTGGCGGCTGCAATCCGAACTCTGACCAAGTAGCACTCTTTGAGCATCCAAACTACGGAGGCAATTGCAAAACATTTGGCAGAGGAGATTATCCCAATCCGGGCTCGATGGGGTTTGCAAATGATTCTGCTTCTTCGGTCAAAGTTGGCGGGAATGTTAAAGCAGTGCTATGTCGGGATGATAACTATAACGGTGGTTGTGAAGATTTTACCGGTGATGACTCGGACTTGAATGGTAATTCGATAGGGGATAATCAAGTTTCATCACTCAAGGTCCAAGATAGAGGCGGTGGGGGCGGAGACGGAATTGAAATTTGTGATGGGACAAATTATGGTACGCCGTGTACGACATTGACCGCGGGAAAGATTGGCAACCTGAATGATATTGGTTGGTACGACCGTATCGAGTCATTACGCTTCAAGGGCTCGTATGTTGGGAATTATCATGTCGTACTAAGTACGGAAACGGGACATGGCGGAACCCCCGGACACTTTGAACGCGATGAACCGAACTTACAGGACCCTTGGCGGAATCGAACGCGTTCAATTGAAATCTATTTCATAGACCGCAACAATCCGCCCAGTGTGCCGACACTATCGAGTCCGACAGATGGGTACCAGTCCACAGATAGTAACGCGCCAAGCTTGTGCTGGAATAGCTCCAGCGACCCTGAAGGCGACAATCCAGTACAGTATTATGCCGAAGTCTATGACAGTCCGGTGAATGCAAATAGTGGATGGATAAATGATTCATGTTGGCGACCAGCTTCTCTGGACGGACAGTTTAACACCTATAAATGGCGCGTGCGAGCGCGAGACAACAAGAATAAAGAAAGTGATTGGAGCGCGACACGTACTTTTACAATTCCATCTAACGTAGCTCCCTCAACGCCGTCGAACTTTCGGGTCACGGGGACGACGACACATGCGGTCTCACTGGCATGGGATGATGTATCACGCGAAAGCGGTTACAACATTTACAGATGGGGCTACGATGGGAGTCAATGGACTTTTATTTGGTACGATGATGTTCCTGCTGACACCACAACCTACACCAACCGTGTTCCCTATTGTTCGACCGACTATTTCTATGAGGTGAGCTCGTACAACGATTATGGCGAATCGGTGCATCATTCGTGGGTGCTAGGCAGAACACAAGACTGTGTGGCTGTGCCCAATGACGAACTTGCGAATGCGACGGTCATCAGCGGCAACAGTTTCAGTACAAACCAAGATAGCACCAATGGAACAACCGCAAGCAATGACCCGGTCTTGCCATGCGGGAGCGTGACCAAAGGTTCGGCGTCGGTGTGGTATCGCTTCACGCCGAACAGTACCGGATTGTTGGAAGTCAACACCAGAGGTAGCGATTACGATACGATGCTTGCAGTGTGGCGCGGGAGTGCGGGGAATTTAACAAACATTGCTTGTGACGATGATGGCGGCGAGAGTGTAGATTCCCTGTTGAGGGGAGTATATTTGTATAAAGGTACGACGTATTATTTGGAAGTCACGCGTTACACGGCAGGGTATCTGCCTGTAGAAAAACCGGTAGAGGTGCTGAGTGATCCGCGAATGCCACATCCCGTGCCCACGCGTGCAAATGCGAATGGCGAATCGGAAGGTGGTCTCCATACAGAAGGTGGCGGTGGCAACCTGAACCTCGCGCTGACGTTCAGCCCGACGGTGCAACGCTTGAACAAGATGGTAGATTTCGACGGCGACGGCAAGAGCGACATCGGACTGTTCCGTCCCGGCACGCGGGTCTGGTATCTCCGCAATTCCTCCACGAATCAGACGACCGGTGCCGCCGTCCAGTGGGGTCTGGCGAACGATGTCCCCTTCACCGGCGAGTTTGACGGCGACGGACGCACCGACTTGGGCATCTACCGCCCAAGCAACACCACGTGGTATATCCTCAAGTCCACCGCGAACTATGGGGGATGGTTTGCGGTCAAGTATGGTGTTGCAACAGATGTGCCGATGTTGGGCGATTACGATGGCGATGGCAAGACCGACATCGCACTCTTTCGTCCAAGCACCCGCGTGTGGTATGTGATGCGTTCGAGTACGAACTATGCGAGTGGATTTGCGCTGCAATGGGGCGTGACGAATGACAAACCGGTGACGGGCGACTTTGATGGGGATGGACGGAATGATATTGGCGTGTTTCGACCGGGGAACGGGACATGGTATATCCTGCGTTCGTCGTTGAACTATACGAGTCCGTTGGCAATCAAATATGGTGTCGGGACGGACACGTTAGTGCCGGGGGATTACGATGGCGATGGGCGGACGGACATTGCCTTGTTTCGAGAGAGCACGCGGGTGTGGTATGTGCTGCGTTCATCGAGCAACTATACGACGAGTTTTGCGCAGCAGTGGGGCTTGAGTGGGGACAAGGCGGTGGCGGGGGACTTTGACGGGGATGGGCGGACGGACATGGTGTTGTTCCGAGCGAGCAACACGACGTGGTATCCGCGCTTGTCGTCGAGCGAGTATGGGACGTATTGGGCGGTGCGTTATGGCGCATCCTCCGATTTGACCTTGCCAAGATAAATCGTGATGCGACTGTCTGCGCGATTTGGAAAAAAGGAGCATGAGTATGAATCAGATCAGAATGCGAATTCTACGCCACGTAAAAACTCTCTTGTTACTCGCAGCGATTTTCACGCTAAGCATTCCGGTGAGTAGCGTGGGTGCTATGCGTCCACTGGATGCGCCGATTGCCGATGGCATCGTGATTGAAGTGAATGACTCTGCAATTGAGCAGCTGCCAAAAGTAAAAATGCCCAAGCGCAAAAAAATCGCCAAGCCGGATTTTCCGAAAAAGGAAGAGATTCAGCGCGCAAAAGGTAAACTGGAAGGCGACATTCGAATTCTGGATGAGACGCCCGATAGCGAAATTCTTTATCCGGGAACCCCAGAATAAGATGAAATTATTGTACGCACTCTATCAATTGAGTAGAGGAGTGAAAGCCCTCTGTCTCTATTCTCTCAATACGATTGGAGATTAGCACATATGGAGGGAATGAGACTGTTGTGGTGCAATATCTTCAGAAGTCGCTATATTGTTTCTGGACTCGTTGCTATCATCTATTTACTCCTTGGTACGAGCTCATTTCCCCCTGTGCTTGCACAAAGTGGGGAACTCGAATCTGCCTTGTACTCTCCCGAAGGAGCAAACTGTTCGTCTCCAGTCGAATTTGATAACCAATGGTCAAACGGCTATCGGCTGGTCTGTCAGAACAATCTCTATGTGCTTATGGTTGATTTGACGAATCCAGCAGTCAAGGTAGAAGTAGCGGGGCTCGGTCCAAACTCAATTCAGTCTGTTTCATCCTTTGCAGACAGTAATACCATTGCTATGATAAATGCGGATTATCAATGGTGCGCTAGTCCTAATTGTGGTCCGCAGAGTCTAGTGATTTCAAATGGGTCAAACCCAACTACCCACACCAATATTAGTCATCTCTGCTCTGATGCCCGAGTGCGTCGAGAGATTGGGTTTTCTCAAGACGGGCGACCTGTAATGGATTGGTGGTATCGCTTTGTGAGTGACAGTCAGGCGCGAAGCTGGTGTGGAGATATCCCGGGCTCCGGAGGCGGTCTGGAACAATACAGCTACAACTTGGTTGGCGGAGGACCCCAGTTTACCTTTGACGGATCTTTTCGTTGGGATTGTCAATATGGTCAAGATGCAAATCATAATTGCAGGGATAGTAATGGAAATGGAACTGGTGATGTAGGAATAAATGGCGAACATTTCGGATATGGGAACTGGTGGAATCGCTATCAATCGGCGATTGGCTATTCAACAGATGGTCAAGTTCTTGTGCTGGCAGAATCGAACAATCGCACCCACACCATGCAAGAAGTACATGATATCATGTACCAAAGATTGGATGTTTATGGAAAGACCTTGAAAAACGCCTTCAAATTTGATGGTGGTTCCAAGGCAGGATTCTGGTATTACAATTCTACTTATGATAGTACCTCTGGTGTAACGGTTCCAAACGTTATTCGAATTCAACGCACTAACTCAAACTGTTACTCACTTTCCACGGGTGTCAACCCTGGGGGAGCGGGAACTGTTAGTGTCAATACGCCAAGCAATTGCGCTCAAGGCAAATACTTGCCAGGAACAAATGTCCAAGTAACTTCGAGCGCTAATTCAGGGTACACATTTAGCAATTGGAGTGGTGATGCGAGTGGTTCCACTAATCCAACTACCATCACGATGAACGGGAACAAGAATGTAACTGCCAACTTTTCTCAGCCCTGTTACTCACTCGGCTTGACAGTTAACCCCGGTGGAGCTGGCACAATCACCACCAATCCATCTCCTAACTGTGGAGCGCAATATACAGCAGGCACGAATGTTGAAGTTACCGGGCACGCAAATAGTGGTTATAGTTTCAGCAGTTGGACAGGCGATATTAATGGATTGTCAAATCCTACTACGGTTACTATGACCGCGGACAGGAATGTGACGGCAAATTTTGATACTACTCCAACAGGTCCACCGGTGACACCGACGAATTTTCGGGTAAGTGGGACAAGTATCAACACAGTGACGTTGGCATGGGATAACGTCGAACGGGAGACTGGCTACAAGATATACAAATGGGGCTACGATGACACTTTAGGTGATTGGACTTTTATCTATCTCGCGTCGGTTGGCACTGACGCCACCACCTATACCGATGATGGTCTATTCTGCCAAATTGATTATTATTATGAAGTGAGTGCTTACAACGATTATGGCGAATCCCAACACCACCCATGGGTGCTTGGCAGAACACAAGACTGTCCCGCTGTTGCGAACGATGAGATAGCGAATGCGGTGGTGGTTTCGGGGAACAGTTACGCCACGAGTCAGGACAGCACGATTGCGACGACAGCGAGCAATGACCCTGTGCTACCGTGCGGGAGCGTGAGCACAGGGTCGGCGTCAGTGTGGTATCGCTTCACGCCAAACAGCACCGGATTGTTGGAAGTCAACACCAACGGCAGCAACTATGACACGATGCTGGCGGTGTGGCGCGGGAATGCGGGCAACCTGACCAACATCGCCTGCGATGACGATAACGGCGAAGGGTTGGCATCACTCGTGAGCCGAGTGTATTTATATAAGGGCGTAACGTATTTTCTGGAGGTAACCCGTTACACTTCGGGCTTGGTTCCTGTTGACAAGCCCGCGCAAGCGAAAGATGATGTTCGAATGCCTCATGCGCTTCCGAGTGGTGCCGAAAAGAATGGACAAGCGGAAGCAGGCGGCGGGACATTGAACTTGGCGCTGACGTTCAGCCCGACGGTGCAACGCTTGAACAAGATGGTAGATTTCGACGGCGACGGCAAGAGCGACATCGGACTGTTCCGTCCCGGCACGCGGGTCTGGTATCTCCGCAATTCCTCCACGAATCAGACGACCGGTGCCGCCGTCCAGTGGGGTCTGGCGAACGATGTCCCCTTCACCGGCGAGTTTGACGGCGACGGACGCACCGACTTGGGCATCTACCGCCCAAGCAACACCACGTGGTATATCCTCAAGTCCACCGCGAACTATGGGGGATGGTTTGCGGTCAAGTATGGTGTTGCAACAGATGTGCCGATGTTGGGCGATTACGATGGCGATGGCAAGACCGACATCGCACTCTTTCGTCCAAGCACCCGCGTGTGGTATGTGATGCGTTCGAGTACGAACTATGCGAGTGGATTTGCGCTGCAATGGGGCGTGACGAATGACAAACCGGTGACGGGCGACTTTGATGGGGATGGACGGAATGATATTGGCGTGTTTCGACCGGGGAACGGGACATGGTATATCCTGCGTTCGTCGTTGAACTATACGAGTCCGTTGGCAATCAAATATGGTGTCGGGACGGACACGTTAGTGCCGGGGGATTACGATGGCGATGGGCGGACGGACATTGCCTTGTTTCGAGAGAGCACGCGGGTGTGGTATGTGCTGCGTTCATCGAGCAACTATACGACGAGTTTTGCGCAGCAGTGGGGCTTGAGTGGGGACAAGGCGGTGGCGGGGGACTTTGACGGGGATGGGCGGACGGACATGGTGTTGTTCCGAGCGAGCAACACGACGTGGTATCCGCGCTTGTCGTCGAGCGAGTATGGGACGTATTGGGCGGTGCGTTATGGCGCATCCTCCGATTTGACCTTGCCAAGATAAACAGTTATTCCCAAGAAGGATTTCGCACAAGGCATCACAGGATTCGTTCACTGTGATGCCTTGTATTTTTCAGGAATTATTTGATGGTGCAAGTTCTGTCAACCAAGAATACCGAGTTTGGATAAACAATTGTGACAAAAAACGCAGATTCAATTATCATGTTTGACACTCTATGCAATCTGCAATTCAATTTGCTTCATGCTTGCGTTGAGAGAAAGTCGTAATAGTCCATTTGGAGCATCAAATGCAGAGGAACGTTCTCGTAACGAGATTCTACAATAAATTCTCCTTCTATCTGGGTCAGTTGCTCGGGCGCGACAATCTCACCGGCGTCAACATTCGTCGTCGCGCAGGGATGAAAGAAATCGGCACCAAGTACGGTGGATGGGTGATTCCCGGCGACATATTGGATGCCAATTCGATTTGTTATTGCGTTGGCTGCGGCGAAGACATTTCGTTTGATTTGGGTCTCATTTCGCAATACGGTTGTCACGTGTTTGGCTTTGACCCGACGCCGCGCGCGATTGCGTATGTGCAAGCGCACACCGCGCAAAATTCGCACTACCACTTTTTTCCCATCGGCTTGTGGGACAAACCAGAGGTGCTGAAATTTTTCCCTCCACAAGACCCGTCGCACGTTTCCCATTCGCTTGTAAATCTTCAGAAAACGACAGACCCCATTCTCGTGCCGGTTGACCGTTTGAAAAACGTGATGCAGCAGCACGGTCATTCGCGCCTCGACCTTTTGAAATTGGACATCGAAGGCGCCGAGTATCGCGTTATCGAGTCCATACTTAGAGACAAGCTTGATATCCGTGTGCTTTGTGTCGAATATGATGAATGGTTCAGTCCGTTGGATGCCGCGTTCAAGCAGCGCATCACAACTTCGGTGACGAGTTTGCTCGATGCGGGCTATGATTTGATTTACGCGCAGGGCAACGGCAATTACACGTTCATGCGAAAAGGATAATGCAAGGTCCGAACATTCACGCGGCATCACCGCCGCGCATCATTGCAATTATTGTTTCGTTCAATCGTTTGGAAATGGTAAGGCGCTGTGTGAATGCACTGCGCGCGCAAACACGCAAACTTGATGCGATTTTGGTCGTGGATGCGAGCACCACAACGCAAGTGCGCGCATGGCTCGACGCGCAAACAGACGTGAATGTGTTGTATGTACCCGACGAAGGTTCGGGCGGTTCGCTGCACTATGGGATGAAGTGGGCAGTCGCGCGCGGTTTTGATTGGCTGTGGTTGTTTGACGATGATGTCGTTGTCTGTCCCGATGCGTTGGGAAAATTGCTTGAAGGGCTGAAGCTGCGTCCAACTCTCCAACTCATCAATTCGTTGAGTCTGCGCGAAAATGATGCAACCCGACCATCTATCGGCGCGGTAACATGGCGTAAGCGTTCTGACGATTATTTGTTTGGCGAAAAATTATTGACTGTTCAAGAAATGCGCGCGCGCGCCGATGCGGCTGGTTTCCTCGATACGATTGGCGGACAATTTTTTCAAGGCACGTTGATTGCGCGCGACCTTGTGGAACGTATCGGCGTGCCGCGTATTGAACTGTTTACGCGCGGGGACGAAGTAGAATACAGTTTGCGTTTGATGCGGGCAGGGCAGCGGCTCTATATTTATTTGCCGAGCATAGTGACACATCCTTCTGATGATACGGAATTCATTACCCTCGTTGGTCAAAGATTTCCGGTGGTATGGTTGAATGCGGCAAAGCGATATTATGCCGTTCGCAACAGTATCGTGATTCGCCGAGAATATTATGCGCGCGATTCGTTTTTGCTGTACGTTGTGCGCCGCACGTTGACGAGTTTGGCGCAAGCGGTCTTTGCAGGTTCGCGGAAATCGTGGCGCGAACGTTGGGAAGCGTGTTGTGTGGTCGTGCGCGGGGTGCGCGATGGAATGAATATGGACACAAGACAATTGCTGGAATCTACGTAGCGTTCTGGAAAACTAAAATAGATTTTGCTATGTCCAAACGAATAGGATTTTTCTATAATGGCAAGTGGCTTGTTGGTCTGCTTGCATTGGTGACGCTTGTCGGAACATTATGGTTCACGCGTGAATTTGGCGCGGGGTTGACGCCCGACTCGGCGGCATATATTTCCACTGCTAAAAATATGCTTGCAGGACGGGGTCTGATTCTTTTTGATGGTTCGCCACTTACGGTTTGGCCGCCCCTTTATCCGTTTCTATTGGCAGCAACACAACTTGTATCAGGAACCGATGCAATCGTCGTTGCGCGTTTCATCAATGCCGTTCTGTACGCACTCATTGTTTTTCTTTCGGGACTCTTGTTCTTGCGTCATCTGAAATCTCGATTTTTAGCATTGCTTGCAACAGTGTCTGTAGCGCTTTCGGCAACGCTTCTTGAGGTTGTGCTCATGGCTTGGAGCGAGCCATTGTTTATCTTTCTTGTTTTGCTCTTTCTTTTGAGCCTTGACGTGTTCGAAACCAAAAGGCACTTTATTTGGCTTTTAGTTGCTGCGCTTGCGGCAGGACTCGCTGCAGTGACGAGGTATATTGGAGTAATCTTGATTCCGATGGGCTTGGCAAATGTTTTGCTCTTGTCTCCGTCAGACCTTAAAACCAAGCTGCGCTCTGGAATACTCTTCCTTTTCGTTGCGCTTATCCCTACAGGACTGTGGTCTTGGAGAAACTATCTCCTCATAGGGATGCCATTTGGCGGGCGTGGAATTTCTCGGTTTACAATTGATGACAATTTGAGTTTGACATTTGATACCATCTTGAATTGGTTTGTCAATGTTGAACTTGTATCGAACCGCTTCCTTGTACTGATTCTCGGAATTATCGTCGGAATTTGTATCGGTTGGGTGGTGGCGCAAAATTTCAAGGAATCCCAAGAGCGAATAAAAAGATTGGTCCCGACGGTGATGGTCTTGATTGGGTATTTGGTTTTCTTGAATTATTCGTCCTCGACAATGAATTTAGATCCGATTGATGACAGATTGTTAGCGCCAATATATGTGCCACTTGCGTTCTTGATATTTTTACTTCTCGATTGGCTCGCGCACTCGTTTGTCAAAACTTGGACTTGGAGATGGGGCGCTTGGCTTGTGGTTGTGTTAGTGGGTTTTCTCTGGCTTGGCTATCTTGCGGGAACATATCAGGCAGTGTGGGCGAATTATTTTCGCCTACGGGGTTGGGGTTACAATAGTGGCAGTTGGCGCGCAAGTGAGATGGCGCGCTTTATTCGTGAAAACCCTTCTTCTATCACTGACTGCCAGGTGTACAGCAATGGCTCAGATGCACTTTATGTGACGACAGGAGTTGAATCGAGATACCCACCCGATAAATCCAGGTCTGCCCAAATGAATGATTTGTTGAAAAGAGCCGCTATCCCATATAACGGACAAATCTGCCTTGTATGGTTTGACGGGATACGTCGTGCATATCTACTGACTCCTGAAGAACTTCAAGTCATTGTTCAATTGACGCAAACTGAAAAACTTCGAGATGGAGCTATTTATAGAATGGACGTAAAGTGAACGGGGTGCAATTTAGCAGAATGAAATGTTCGCCCAGATCTCTAGTTGCCATTGTTGCTGTTGTTATCGTATCCTCATCCGTGGTGTGGATCACTGGCAATGCACTGTTGAAACAATTCCAAGTCAATGATGCAATGCTTCATGCGCTTTATCATATTCGGCGGTCTGACGAAAAAATTTGCCCAACATTAATACTTGCGAAACAAAGTGACTTGGAGATTCGCTTGGCAGAGCTGGACGCCTCACCGATTGAGAGATTACAAGAGCTAAAGGGATTGTATTTGCTTGCAGACCAGAGACCACAGGAAGCAATGTTGTTTCTAGCGCGGTCAACGCATCCAAATCGCGTACAAGCATTTTGGCGTGCGTGTGCGGCTTTTGAGAGTGGCAACATTGCGGATGCAATTTCGTTCTGGCAGTATGCGGATGCGGTTGATTACTTTGTCAAACGTGGAGCCATATCCCTTTCTCAAGGTAATGAACGCAAGGCAATTGAGTTGTACGGACTCGCAACACATATAGCCCCTAGTGAGGGGCAAGCATGGCTTGGGCTCACCCAGAGCCAGCTTGGTCTGGCTTATACGGATAAGGTATCATGGCAGGAGACACTTGATTCTGCAGAACACGCTCTGGCACTTTTGCCAAATGAGCCGCAGGCTCATTATCTCGTCGGCGCTGCCCTATTGGGAGGACGAACAGACTTGCCGCGCGCAGAACGAGAGTTGCGTTGGACCTATGGACGGCGGGGTGGTTGGCTGGAGAAATATGTTTTAGGAATTGCACTATTGGAACAGGGCAATTTGTCCGAGTCGACCAAACTTCTTGAAGAGGCACTCCGTCAGCAGGATAACGCGGTAATCCGCTATCATTTGACGCGCGCCTATTTTCTGCGTGGAGAATGTGATTTGGCGTTCCAAGCCAAATCAACTGCTATTGTTTTGTACCCCCATTTACAAGATGAACTGGATTCAATTTGTCAAAGGAACACAACTTGTCCTTGCTCAACCAACCCCTAAGCGACTCGACACAGCCTGACGTTCAATTTTCTCCGCGTCAAACGAGTTCAAGTGCTACCGCAAGCATGTTGCAAGGCACGGGCTTGGTGTATGCGACGACGCTCGTGCAGTTGGTCGGACGTCTTGCGCTTACGTTTGTCATTGGTCGCTCGTTGGGGACGGAAGGCGTGGGCGTTTTTAGCTTGGGGTTGGTGACGGTGCAGGCGCTCACGCTGGTCGCCACAAATGGTCAGGACTTGGGCTTGTTAAAATTTGTAGCGCCCGCGTATCAACATGGTGACCGCGCGACGACGCGTGCGATGTTGGACGCCTCGCTCTTGACTTCATTGGGGCTCGCGTTCGTACTGATGGTAGTAATGTTTGCGGTGTTTCCGCTTTTGGTTTTGAGTGGTACCGCTTCAGAATCGGCGCGCGCAGCCGCGCCATGGTTTGCCCCCGCCGTTTTTTTGCAGACCGCCTCGGGTATGTTGGGCGCGTACGCGTTGGCGTGCGGGCGCATTCAAGTGCGCGCGTATGCCGAACGTGTTTTTGGCACTTTGACGCAATTGATTGTTACGGGCGTTTTGTTGTGGTTAGGATGGGAACTGTGGGGCGTTGTCATTGGTGCGCTTGCTGCCGCGTGCGTCACCTTGCTTGCAACTGTAGCGTTGATGTATGATTTGATTCCGCGACACTTTAATGTTACGGGACGCAGACGCGCGGCGCGTCAGTTGTTTGGACATTCATGGAAGCTTGGCTTGGCGAATGGCGCGAATTATGTTTTTTCAAATTGGGCGTTGTTTGTGTTGGGTTCATTGAGCGCGGCGCAAGCGGGGTTGTATGCGGCGGCAAGTCGGTTGACGCTGCCGGGTTCATTGTTTATGGACGCGTTCGCAACAAATTTTGCGCCGCACGCGGCAGGCAAAATGAATGACCCGTCGTTGGCGCGCGATTATCAGCGCGTGACGATGTGGATGATTGTGTTGAGTGCGCCCGTTTTTATTTTGTTGTTTGCGTTTGCGCGTCAATGGATGAATTTGTTGGGTTCTGATTTTGCGGCGGGGGCAGTGGTCTTGATGGTGTTGGCGGTGGCGCGATTTCTTGACATGTTCACCGGCAACGCAGGCGTTTTGATTTCTTTGTCGAATCGTCCCGAACTGCGCGTCCTCAATACAGTTTTGATTTGGGGCACCAACTTGGTTTTGATTTTTGTGTTGATGCCCCAGTACGGCGTGTTGGGCGCAGCGATTGCGTACTTGTGCGCGATTCTCGTCACCGATGTTTTGGAATATCTGGAAGTGAAAAGGTTCGTGCATGTTTCACCGTGGAATCGTTCCTTGCTCAAACCGGTGTTTTTGATTTTGTGTTTTGCGCTCAGCTTGACGCTCATCCAAGTACAATGGAATCCGAGTTTATGGCAAACGCTTGCGCTGTCGAGTTTGTTTCTGCTCGTGTATGCTGCGACGATGTGGTTCGTGGGATTGCCGCAATGGGAAAGAACAATGCTGCACCAAGTTCTCAAGCGACTTGCGCGCGCACAGTGAGGAGTGTATAGATGTTTCCGTTGTTTTATTTGTTGGGCGTCTTTTTGTTGATTTTTCCGACTGTGCGTTTGCCGGGCATCGGAATTTCGCCGAGTGATTTTTTTCTCTTTGGCGGCGCAGGGTGGTTCCTATTTGAAATTTTTTTATTGCCGCGCCATCCGCGTCGTGTGTTGCCCCTGCACAGTTTGTGGATTCCTGCGCTGCTGATTCTTTTCGGCGGCATGGTGTCTTCGATACGCGCCGTCAGTCAATTGGGCAGTCTCTGGGTGGGCATAAAAATTTGGTTTGTACTTTCGCTTTGGATTTCGATGACGATTGTTATGGTGCGACGCGGTTATTTGTACACAATTCTCGCGGTCTTTGTTTTTTCAGGTATTGTAACCAGCATTGTCGCAGTGGCGGACCAGATTGTTCCTGAAAACTTGTACAGTTACTTTGTGGGCAATGACATCACCTTCTGGAATCGTGCTTCAGGAACGTTCGGGCATCCCAACTCACTTGGCTTTTTGCTTGCCGTTGCGCTGCCGCTCGCGGTGGCGCTCTTGCTGCAAGAGTGGCAAACGCGCAAGCGCGTTTTGGTTTGGGGGGCGTTGGCGGCGAGTAGTCTATTGATGGCGTACGTGCTTTTTTCCTCAGGTTCGGTTTCAAGTTGGGTTGGCGCGCTCGTCGCGGTAGGCATACTCGGCGCGTTTTACCTTTGGCGCGCCAATTTCAAAACGCGGCTCGCGGTGGCACTCGCCATCATCGCAATTTGTCTGGGCGGATTCGCCATCTTGACACAAGACCTTGTGCGCGATCAAGTCGTCCTTTTGCTCCAATTCAATTTGGGGCGCGCGACGACAGTCACAGGACCGGGGCGGTTTTATCTTTTGGAAGAAGCACTCACGGTACTGGATGCCAGCCCATTCATTGGCGCTGGGCTGGACCAAACGGGCACCGGTGGGCTTGCAAATGACCAATTGGTCACGGATGATGTGGTCCACAATACGCTTATCAGCAGCTGGCTCAATGGCGGTTTGTTTGCATTTCTCGGTTTGCTGCTCGCGTACGCAATTGTTTTAATCACCGCGCTGCGCGCGTTCAAGTACGGCATCATCCACAAAAATTGGACTGTGCTGGGGTTGAGCGCGGTTACGTTTGGTTGGGTTCTGATAGACCAGACCCAACCGCAATTGACGTTCCGTTTTACATGGATGACGGTGGGTTTGCTTTTTGGTCTGGGCTTTGGCGTGCAATGGACGAATGTGCCATCGCGCGCCGTCGGGCAAAAGGCAATCGCGTCGCCTGTTTCCGCGCGCGCACTGAGCGAGGCAAAACAATGAACGGCGCGCCGCATCTTTCCGAATTGGAGCAAGAGCAAGCGCATTACGATGGGTTGTACGCGCACGCGGATGTCAACGCCCCGCTGCCGTCGCATGTCGTCACGCCGCAAGAAATTCGGTTGTGGGAAAAATATGTCGGTGCGCTGCAAGGCAAAACTGTTCTCGAATGTGGTGCGGGTGATGGGGAAAAAGCGGTATGGCTCGCACAACGCGCGAGTTTCGTCCAAGCAGTAGAACTTTCGCCGATTGGCGTCGAGCGTACACGGCTGCGCGCGCGTGTGCAGGGCGTATCCGAACGCGTTCAAGCGCACGTGGGTGATTGCACAGAGTTGGAAAAATATGTTGCGCCGAATTCGATTGATGTCGCATTGGGTTTCAGCGTACTGCATCATTTTCCGCCAACTGAATTTGGACAATCATTACGGCGCGTGTTGAAACCTGGCGGGCGCGCGATTTTTTTTGAAAACTCGAACGCGAATCCGTTGTATCGCTGGCTGCGACAGATTCGCAACAATGAATCGGCATGTGGTTCTCCGCTAACTCAAAACGAAGTGCGCGAACTCGTCGCACAAGTGGGGGGGGGGGAAGCCGTGTTTCCGCGTTTCGGTTTGTTCTCCCACGCAAAAAAATATATTCTGCGCGACAGTGTGTGGTTTGCGGGCTTGGTGGATGGAACGGACCGTTTGATTGATGCGATTCCCGGCACGCGGCGCTGGTCTTCGCACATGTGGGTCGTGTTGTACAAATCTTGAGTTACGGGTGGGTATGATTGTTTCTGCATCCAAGCCGATTTCGATTGCGGTTATCGCTGCGGGGCTTGCGCCGTACCGCATTCCACTGCTGAATCATTTAAATGCGTTGCCGAATTTTCAAGTGACCGCACTCTTGTGTTATCCCCCTTCGGATACGCACGCAGCTCCCAACAATTTGCAAGCATGGAATTTTCCCTATCACGTTTTTACGACGCACGCGTTCGCGTTGACCAACAAATGGAACGACCCGATGCGGGTTCCGTTCAGCCCCGGATTGCTCACGCACTTGATGCGTCAACACTATGATGTCGTGATTGCGTTGGGCTGGACGATGCCCAATACTTTTATCGCGTGGTTACAACGCAAACTCGCGCATCAACCGATTGTGGTATGGGACGAAAGTATTCCGCATCCGCCCGGGAAATTTAAACAGCGCGTGATGCCGTTCATCAAACGATACATGGGCTCGTTTGATGGTTGGTTTGCTGCGAGTTCGTGGTGTGTCGAGTATTTGGTAGAATTGGGCGCGGCGCGTGAGCGCACTTTTTTATTTCCACAAGTGACCGACAATGCGTTTTTTCGGAATCAGGCGCTTGCGCTGCGCGGGCGGCGCGAGGAATTGAAACGAGCGCTGGGGATTCAAACAAAGTTCGTCATTCTTTTCGTCGGCAGATTCATTACCGTCAAAGCAATTCCGACACTATTGCAAGCGTTTGAACAGGTTGCCGCAGAAAACGCGGACGTAAGTTTGTTGTTGGTGGGACACGGTCCGTTGGAAGAGGCATTATGCGCGCATCGCGCTGACTCTCTTGCCAAGGAACGGATTTTTATTCACCCCTTTGTCCCGCAGCAGCAATTGCCGGAAATGTATGCGCTCGCAGATTTGTTTGTGCTGCCTTCGTACAATGATACCTTTGGCGTAGTGATTGCCGAAGCGATGGCAAGTGGTTTGCCTATCGTGGCGAGTTCACGCGTTGGCGCTGTGGCGGACTTGGTGCGCGATGGCGAAAATGGACGCGTGGTGCCGCCCGGCGACGCGGCAAGTTTAGCAAACGCGCTCGCACAAATTTTGAACGATGACGCACTGCGTCAAAAAATGGGCGCGCGCGCGTCGGAACGCATTGCCCTGTGGAATGTGGACGCCGCCGCCGCCGCCTTGACACGTTTTCTTGACTTGTATGCCTTTTCTTTGGGTACGGTTTCCGCATGATTACGGTAGCAATTATCGCCAGCTCGATTGCCCATTATCGGATTCCGCTTTTGAATCGGCTCGCCCAAATTCCGAATTTGAAAATTCGCGCGTTGGTTTCGGAAGAAAGTGAAACGGCGCGTGATTGGGCTGTTTCGCTCCAAGACGCCGCGTTTGAATGGCAAGCGTTTCCAAAATTGCTCATTCCCGTGCATACGCGCCGCGCCCAAGACACCCAGCTCTTTTTTTCCCCGCATCTCTGGCAGCATCTTGCACAAAATCGTTATGACATTGTGATTGCGTTGGGCTGGACGATGCCCAATACGGCAATGGCGCTGTTGATTCGACGCTTGCAGCGTTTGCCGATTTGGTTATGGGATACGAGCATTGCACATCCGCCGAGCCGCCTCAAGCGCGCGTTGATGCCACTCATACGGCGTTACTTTGGCGCGTTCGATGGCACCTGCGCGGCAAGCACAGCTGCCAAAGCATATCTCGTTTCAATGGGAGCGCGTTCCGAGCGCGCCATTGTTTTGCCTCAGACGATTGACAATGCGTTTTTTGAAACGCAAGCTGCGCGCGCGCGCGAACAACGCGCCGAGTTGAAACGCGCGTTGGGTATTTCCACATCGCAGGTCATCTTGTACTGTGGACGTTTTGTGCCGGGCAAAGGGTTGTTGGAATTGGTGGATGTATTTGCGCGGATTGCCGTGCGCAACGAAAATGTCAGTCTGTTGTATGTGGGCGATGGTCCGCTGCGCAGCGAATTGGTCGCGCGCAGTCACACGCACCCGGCAAGCGAACGCATTCTGTTTCATCCGCATGTTCCGAATGTTGAATTGCCAAAAATGTACGCCGTGTCGGATGTGTTTGTTTTGTATTCCGAGTATGATACCTTTGGGGTGGTCATTGCCGAAGCGATGGCGTGCAGCTTGCCGATTGTGACAACGCCCAATGTCGGCGCGGTGCAAGACTTGGTGCAAGAGGGTGTGAATGGTCTGCTCGTTTCGTATGGTGATTCGGACGGGCTTGAGCACGCGCTCGAAACGCTTTTACAAAATGATGAGCGGCGAAACGAAATGGGCGCCGCATCCCATCGCATCATCTCGACATGGGATCTGGACCTTGCCGCGCAGCATTTCAATCAACTCGTCGCGCTCTCGCTTGAAAAATAAGTCTTTGCCATATGCGACAAATTTGCAATTTGTCGTGACGCTATTAGGAACCTGAATGAACATCGTCATGTGTAGTGAAGGCGCGCGTTTGGAAATGGGCGGTGTGGGCTTGGTTGCCGTGCCGCCGATTGCGCGCGCGTTGGCGGCACTGGGACATCGTGTCGTCTTGGAACTTTTTGGTCCAAACATTCCCGGCGCAGAAGATTTTTTGACCACCGATGCCGCGCGCGCGTTCCGCGAGCCGCTGGTGGCAATTACCTATCCCGCGCGCGGACGCTATGCGTTTGCGCCGCGCGCGCTGCCGGTTGTGCAATCGCATATTGCGCGCGCGGATTTTGTCATGTTACACTCGTTGTATTCGTTCGCCGTTTTGAGTGGCTATCTCTCTGCGCGGTGGCATCGCAAAAAATATGGCATCTGGCCCCATGGCGTGCTTGCCCCGTTTCAACGCACAGTGAACGCGGAACAGAAAAAATTGTATAATCTTTTCGCGGCGGATGGTATTCTCAATCAAGCGGCAGTGATTTTTTATAATGCTGTCGGCGAACGCGAGGAAGCCGCGTCTTTGAATTTGCGCGCGCCATCGGTCATCATTCCGCACGGACTCGATTTGGAACCCTTTCGGCAGATGCCGCCGCGCGGCGCGTTCCGCGCAAAATTTTTCAACGGCTTTGATGGTACATTGCTCGTATATCTGGGACGCTTGAACGCGAAAAAGGGACTGGACCTTTTGATTCAGGCGATGCAGCACGTCCACGCAAAAATTCCTAACGCGCGTTTGGCAATTGTCGGCGCGGGCGACCCGCCGGAATTTACCGCGCAAGTGCAAACTTGGATTCGCGACGCGAATTTGCAGGACACGATTGTGTTGACCGGCTTGTTGATGGGTGCGGAGAAAATGAGTGCGCTCGCGGACGCGGATATTTTCGTACTGCCTTCGTATGCGGAAAATTTTTCGTTTGCAATGTTTGAAGCAATGGCAGCGCATTTGCCTGTTATAATTTCTGACACGCTGAATTTTGCGCCCGAAGTGCAGCGCGTTGGCGCGGGGCGCGTTGTGCCTCGCGACGCGGTGTTGTTTGCAAATGCGATGTGCGAACTTGCCGCGTCGCTCGAAACGCGACGCGCTCTTGGTGCACAAGGCGCACGGTTGGCAGCGCGCTATTCTTGGAACGCCGTCGGCAAACAAATGGAACGCGCCATTGCGGCTTTGGTGCAAAACGAACCACTGCCGCGCGATTTGGTATTGGGACAGGCGGGATTCTGATTTTTACGCACGCGCCAGAGAAACTGTGTCCGATGAACTTTTTGGTTTTGGGGATGAATTACGCGCCTGAAAGTACAGGCATTGCGCCATTCACTACGGGACTGTGCGAATTTCTAGTTGCGCGTGGACACGCTGTCACTGTCGCCACCACATTTCCGCATTATCCCGAATGGAGTACGCACGCGGCGTACGCGGGCAAATGGACGCACGCGGAAACGCGCAACGGCGTCCTGCTGAAACGGAAAAAAGTTTTTTTACCAAAGCAAGCGACCACCTGGCGGCGTGTCCTGTACGATACATCGTTAAGTGTTGGCACATTTTTTTCGGGATGGACTATACACAAACCCGATTTGATTTTGGGCGTGTTGCCGCCGATTCAAGCGGGCGCCGCGGCGCGACTCTTGGCGCGGCGTTACAATGTGCCATATGTGTTATGGATTCAAGATCTCGCGCTGGAAGCAGCAATGTCGGTGGGAATGATGCGCGATAGTTTTGCCTTGCGGAGCGCGCGCCAATTGGAACAATGGGCGTACGCGGGCGCGGAAAAAATTCTCGTCATCTCGGAAGGATTTCAAGAAACGCTTGCGCGCAATGGGGTCGCCGAATCAAAATTAGCGTACTTGCCCAATTGGGCGAGCGCCGATTTTTTTTCTTTTGGCGCGTCGAATGGATTTCGCCATTCGTATGGCATTGCGGACGACGCGCTCGTGGTGATGCACGCGGGCAACATGGGCGTCAAACAAGATTTGGAAAATGTGCTGCACGCGGCACACGAATTGCGCACGCACAAAGAGATTGAATTTATTTTTGTCGGTGACGGTTCACAAAAAAATGGTTTGATGCAATACGCGCAGCAAACACAATTATCGAATGTCCGTTTTCTCCCGTTGGTGCCAAGCGACCAAGTACCCGCGATGATGGCGGCGGCGGACATTTTATTGTTGAATCAACATCCCGATATGGTTGAAGCGGTGATTCCGTCCAAACTGCTTTCGTACATGGCGGCGGCGCGTCCGATTGTGATTGCGGCGCATCCCGACAGCGAAGCATCGCGCCAAGTGCATGCGGCAGAATGCGGCGTTTGGGTTGACGCGCATCAGCCGGCAGCGTTGGCGCAAGCCGTAACGCAGCTGGCGCGCGATGCGGACTTGCGCCAACGTTTGGGACAGCACGGACGCGCGTTCGCAGAAAAAAATTTTGCGCGCGAAACATTGTTGTGTGAATACGAAAAACTTTTGGCGAGTGTGATACACTAACTCTCGTAATGCAGAATCAAATTTTGGTCTTGGATTCTCCGCCCTCGTGGCAGCGCGCCGTCAAACGTTTGATGGACGTGTGCGGCGCGGGCGCGCTTTTGATTCTTTTGTCGCCGCTTTTAATTTTGATTGCGCTTGCCATCAAGTTGACTTCGCGCGGACCGGTGTTGTATCACTGGCGCGTGGTCGGACAAGGCGGGCATCCCTTCACCGGCTATAAATTTCGTACGATGATTGTAAATGCGGATGAACTGAAAGCACAGCTGCTTGCGCAAAACGAAATGCAAGGACCCGTTTTCAAAATCAAAAATGACCCGCGCGTTACGAACGTGGGACGGGTGTTGCGAAAATTTTCGCTGGACGAATTGCCGCAGTTGTGGAGCGTGTTAAAGGGGGACATGTCGCTCGTCGGTCCGCGTCCGCCGTTGCAAAGTGAGTACGCGTCGTTCACCGAATTTCAAAAACAAAAATTGATGGTGAAACCGGGCATCACATGCTTGTGGCAAATTGCCGGACGAAATGAAATTCGTGATTTTGAGGAATGGGTGCGACTCGATTTAGAGTACATTCAAAACTGGTCGCTCGGACTCGATGTGAAAATTTTGTGGCGTACTTTTTTTGCAGTCCTGCGCGGCACGGGACGCTGACAGCTAACGTTGAGGAGAATGTTCATGCGTGTTTTGGTTACGGGCGGCGCGGGATTTATCGGTTCGCATACGGTGGATTTGTTATTGACGCAGGGGTACGCGGTGCGCGTGTTGGATTCACTGGCGGAACCGGTCCACGAAGAAGGTGTCTTGCCCGAGTACGTGCCGGAGCAAGTTGAATTTTTGCGCGGCGATGTGCGCGAGGCACAGACATGGCAAACGGCGTTGGCAGATGTGGACGCGGTGATTCACCTTGCCGCGTACCAAGATTATCTCACCGACTTTTCAAAATTTTTTCACGTCAACACCGTTGGCACGGCTTTGTTGTACGAAACGATTGTCGAACACAAACTGCCGATTCAAAAAATTGTCGTGGCGAGTTCGCAAGCGACGTACGGCGAAGGCAAATACATGTGTCGCGCGCACGACAGCGCGCTTGCATCGAACGGACACACGAATGGGTCCGGTAAAATTTTCTATCCGCCGCTGCGCCCCGAAAGCCAATTACAAGAACGCGATTGGGAAGTGCATTGTCCCGAATGTGGCGCGGTGATGGAATGGGTGATTACCGACGAAGCCCAAGTCAATCCGCACAACCAATACGCCATGTCCAAGTACACGCAAGAAATGGTCTCACTCAATTTCGGACGCCGCTATAACATTCCGACGACGTGCATGAGATATTCGATTGTGCAAGGAATGCGTCAATCGTTTCGTAACGCGTATTCGGGGATTTTGCGGAATTTTACACAACGCTTACTCGCAGGCAGCGCGCCCGTATGTTATGAAGATGGAATGCAAGTGCGGGACTATGTGTATGTCGGTGATGTGGCACGCGCGAATGTGTTGGTATTGCAGGATGTTCGCGCGGATTTTCAAGTGTTTAACGTTGGCGGCGAACGCGCAGTGACCGTATTGGAATACGCGAATTTATTGGCGGACAAAATCAATTCCAAAATCGAGCCGCATCTGCCCGGGCTGTACCGTTTTGGCGATACGCGCCATATTGTTTCTGATGTATCGAAATTAAAAGCATTGGGCTGGACACCGACGAAATCGGTTGACGAAATTGCCGACGAGTATATCGCGTGGGCAGTCGCCCAGCCGGGTTTGCGCGATTATTACGCGGCGGCGGAAGAGGGCATGTTGGCGCGCGGCACTTTGCGTCATGTGGCAAGCTGAGCCGCAGCTAATTGCTCTTTTTTCAAAAACGACGTATCCTACGCAACGATGTTAATTGCCCGCGCTCCGGTTCGCATCTCCTTTGCGGGCGGCGGAACCGACCTTCCCGCGTATTACGAACAATATGGGGGCTGCGTCATCAGCACTTCGATTGACAAATACTTTTACGTATTTTTGCAGCCCAGTCCCGATCCGACTCTACAAATCACCTCTTCGGATTACCAAACCTTTTATCGCCACGCGCCGCTCGAGGAGCAGGAATTTTTTTGGGAAGGCGACCTTTCCTTGCCGCGCGCGATTTTGCATCACTTTGGTGTGACGCGCGGCGTGTCCATGTTTCTCGCCTCTGAAATTCCGCCCGGCACCGGACTTGGTTCTTCTTCCACTGTCAGCGTTGCCATCGTCAAAGCCATCACCACCGCCAAAGGACTCAAGCCGACGCCGTACGAGATTGCGGAACTTGCATCGTACATTGAAATTCAAAAAATGGGGATGCCCATCGGCAAGCAAGACCAATACGCGGCGGCGTTCGGCGGACTGAACCGCATTGATTTTGAATCCAATCGCACGCTGGTCGCGCCGTTGAAATTGACGACCCGTACGCTCACGCGTTTGGAACAACATATCATGCTCTTTTTTACGGGCAGCACGCGCGCGGCTTCCAATATCCTGAGCCAACAAAAAGCGTCGTCGGAAAAAAAAGACCCAAAGGTGATGGAAGCGTTACATGCCGTCAAGGAAATGGCATATGTGGTGCAAGCGGCATTGGAACGCGGCGACGTGGACGCACTGGGCGACATTTTGCATGAATCGTGGACGCGCAAAAAACGGTTTGCTAAAAATGTGTCGAATGCGCGGATTGATGAATTGTACGAGCTCGCGCGCAAGCACGGCGCGCGCGGCGGAAAAATTGCGGGTGCCGGGGGGGGGGGATTTATGATGTTGTTCTGTGCGCCGGAACAACAAGACGCGGTGACGCTCGCGTTGGAGCAAGAGGGCTTGAAACGGATGGGATTTCATTTTGAAAATGGCGGCGCACGTGTATTGGTGAACGCGGGTTTGCGTTTGAATGGCGCCGCGCCGCGCTTGGGTTAATTAAATTTTTTGGACTTGCTTGAAGATGCAACGAATTGTCGAGGACAGATGCAATTACGCACACAAAATATCATTTTGATTCTTACACTCGTCATTGTTGATGCGGTGATGATTCTGGCTGGTTGGCTGCTGGCGTACGAACTGCGCGCCGGCGGCGATTTTTTGCCGTACACTTTTACGGCGAACCCGGAACAGTATCGCGCGGTGGTGTTTTATTCGCTGCCCATTTGGATTTTGATTTTTGCGTTGTGTCGGCTCTATGACCGCGAAGAATTGTTGGGTGGTCCGCAAGAATATGGCAATGTGTTGAAAGCGTGCTTGATTGGTTTTGCCGCATTGATTGCTGTCTCGATGTTTATTCGCACTGCCGACCTCGCGCGCGGTTGGTTGGTGATTGGGCTGGTGGTAACGACGTTTCTCGTGGGGCTTATGCGTTTTACGGTGCGGCGTATTTTCTATTCCCTGCGGCATATGGGTTGGTTCGTGCAGCGCGCGTTAATCGTTGGCACGAATGATGATGCGCGCGCGATTGCGCGGCAGCTGACGCCGTTTGAACGCACGGGCGTACAGGTTATCGGATTCGTGGATGATTATTTGCCGGTCAATACCCTCATCGTTGAGAATTTACGCGTGGTCGCCGCGACGCCGAATTTGCATATCATTACGCGCGAACAGCGCATTGACCAGGTGATTCTCGTTTCGGGCGCAATGGCGTGGGAAAGTTTTGACCAACTGCTGCGCGGGATTACGCTTTCGGATAACGATACGTATGCTATCAAAGTCTCGCCGGGTTTGTACGAAACGTTGACGACGGGCGTACGCGTCAGTTACAAAAATCGCGTGCCGTTGTTGGACATTGAACGCGCGCCGATTACGGGGATTGACCGTTTGCTCAAAGGCGCGCTGGATTATTCCTTTGCGCTGATTGCGTTTGTGCTGTTGTCGCCGCTGATGATTTTGATTTCTTTGGTGCTGCTGATAGTGGGGCGTCGTCCGTTCGTCGAATCGCAAAAGGTCTTGGGTAAAAACGGTGAGGAATTCAATACGTACCGTTTTGCCGCGATTCGTCCCAACACGTTAGAGTTGTGGACACGCGGCGCGGCGATTGGACGATTCTTGTATGACAGTGGTCTGGAGAAATTGCCGCAATTGGCGAACGTACTACGAGGGCGAATGTCGCTCGTCGGTCCGCGTCCGGTAGAACCAACGAATGCGGCGCAATATCAAACGTGGCTGCCCAATCTGCTTTCGCTCAAGCCGGGCATGACGGGCGCACGTGCGTCGAGTTCACAAAACACTATTACGCTGGAACAAGAAATGCGCCTCGAACTTTATTACGCGCGCAATTATTCCATTTGGCTCGACCTGCAAATTTTGTTTCAAACGTTCGTGCGCATTTTGAAACGCGAACGGGTGGTGCGTCAAGATGAACCGGAATTGCTTGCGGCGTCTTCGCCGTGGCAGAACACGATTGTACCGACGCGACAATAAAATTTTTTTCGGGTGAGGAAGTATGGCGACGTTGACTGATTCTGCTCCAACGCTAGTGAACGAACTGAATCTTGCGCACTATTTAGAATTGCTCCGCCGACGCTGGTTATTGCCGGTCGTATTGGCACTGCTCGGTGCGGCGGCGATGTTTTTGTATTCCGGCACTTTGCCCGTGCGCTATTCGGCGCGTGCGGATGTGGCTGTGGTGCGTACCGGCACTTTGGTGAATTTCGACCCCAAGCTGCGAACGATTTCCGACACCGACCCGAACGCGTTGGCGTTGGACCAGGTGACGCGCCGACGCTCCCTTGTGGTCATCGGGCAGAGTCTCGCCCTCGCGCAACAAGTGGTTACTGCCCTCGGCGCGTCCCTGCCGGAAGAACTAGACACCGCGCAAAATTTGCGCAATGCGATCAATGTGGACAGCGATGGCGATTTGATTCGCATTCAGATGTTTTCTGACTCGCCCGACCTTGCAGCGCGCGTTGTCAACACATATGCCGATGCGTATGTGGCGCGCGTGAATCAAGTGTTTAGTGAATCGCCTGTTTCGCCTGTCGCGTTCCAAGTCCAAGCGGACCAAGCCAAGCAAACCTATCAGACCAAACAAACGGCGCTCGAAACTTTTATTTCCACGAATCCGATGGAAAATTTGCGGCGGCAGCAAGATTTGATACAGCGGCAGTTGAACGCCCAACTGGAAGTTGAAAGCAAATTGGCGAGATTGCAAGCAGACGCCCAGTCGCTGCGGGCGTTGATTGAGAGCTCACAAGGCGATGCGTCCACCGGCGAAGAATTGGCAAAATTAATCTTGCAAGCAAACGCATACAACAATACCGGTGACTTGCCTGTTCGTTTGGATTTGACCTTTGCAGAACTGGAACGGGAGACGACCCGAGAGAAACAAATCGCGCAGTTGGACGCGCTGCTCAAAGCCATTCAAACACGCCGCGCCGCCTATGGTGGTGCAGCCGTGCAAGAGCAGTATCGTCAACTCAACGAAATCCAAGTCCAAATCGAAAGAGCGGCGGCGCAACAAAAAGAATTGCAGACGGACCGAGACTCGGCGTGGAGCGTGTATCAATTATTGCTCACCAAAGTGACCGAAACCAGTCTCGCCAGTACTACCGAGAATCAGACGGTGCGCGTTGCAAATATGGCGGTCCCGCCGACACAGCCCACTGAATCGCGGCGGCTGTTGACTGTGTTGCTTGGCGGAATGATGGGACTGGTGCTCGGCGCGGGTGCGGCACTTGTAATACGCACAAAATAGATTTTCCGACAGTGAACGAAATGTTGCGGCGCGGCGCTGCCCGGATAGCCGAGTACGAATTTTGGTTGCTCTGGGTCTTTGCGGCGCCGTTTTTGTTTGCCAGTAATTTGCCGTTCGCCATTTTGCTCGGCGCGTTCACCGGCATCATAGTCTTTTGGTTGGCGCGCCGCATCACACGCGGCACGTGGTCCGTCGCAACGTCGCTCGACCTTCCGCTTGTGCTGCTGCTCGGGCTCGGCATCGTTGGGGTTTTGGTTTCCAACGACCGCGTAACGAGTTTGCGTTTGTACGTGGAATTTATCGGCGGCGTCGCATTGTATTACAGCATCGTAAATGGCATGACGACGATGCGGGTGGAAAAAGGTGTGTGGGTGTTGGTTGCGCTGGGTGCGGGCTTGGGCGTCGCGGGCTTTTTGGGTTTGCGTTATTCGGAAAAGTTTTTAGAGATACCATTGATTTATGCGTACCTGCCCAAATTCGATTTTTCGTTTTTGAATCCGCGGGGCTTTACGCCCAATATCGTCGCAGGCGCGTTAGCGCCGCTCGTGCTGCTCACGTTCGCTTTGGCAATGACGCAAACGCGAATGCGGCGCATTTTCATTCTTGTCCTCGCGTTCTTTTTTTTGAGCGTCGTCACGCTCACGCAATCGCGCGGCGCACTCGCCGGAATTGCCGTTGCAAGTTTGATTGTACTCTTGTGGCGCATTCAGCGTACGCGCTGGTTCATGCCAATGATTGTGATGGGACTGGTTGCAACGGGTTGGTTATTTGGCACGACAAATTTGGTCAATGAGATTATGGTGAATGATTCGAGCGCCAGCGCGAGCGAACGTTTGGAATTGTGGGACCGCAGTATGCAAATCTTGCGTGATTTTCCTTTCACGGGAATTGGCATCGGGACGTTCGAGCCGACAGTGTTGGCGCTCTACCCGCTTTTGCAAAGTAACCCCGGCGCACCCCAGCCGCACGCGCACAATTTTTATTTACAAATGGGCGTGGACTTTGGCATTGGCGGCATGATTGCGTATCTCGGTTTGGTGACCAGCGCGTTGGCGGTGGGCTGGCGAACGGTTGCGCGTGCGTCGCGCGGAACGTCGCAGTGGTTGGTGATGGGATTACTTTCGGGCTATTTGGTTTTTTTAACTCACAGTTTGTTGGATGCCGTCGCAGTCAGTACCAAAGTTTCCATCGTCGTATGGTTTCTCTTGGGGCTGTTGATGGCGTACGCCGCGCGCGAACGGGACAACGCATGAATGATGTTTCGCCCGCGAGCGCCGTTCAAACCTCTCTTCCTCGAGGACGCACATGGCTTGCATTGTTGCTCGGCGCGGGTGTGAGTGTGTTCGCGGTGTGGCTAATTGCGCGCACGGTCAATGTCAATGAAACAATTGCCGCACTCACCGCCGCGCATTTGGGCTGGTTCGTTCTCGCGTTTTGCGTGCAAATGATTTCTGCGCTTTTTAGCTTGCGGCGCTGGCAAATTCTTCTCTCTCCGTACCCCACGCGTTTCTTTCCGCTCGCCCAAATTTATTTCAGCGCGCACTTGTTGAATACATTGCTGCCTGCAAAACTCGGCACGGTTGCGCGTGTCCTGCTCGCGGCAGAATCCGAAAAACTGAACAGCGGTTTTGTGTTGGGTTCGGTCGCGATTGAAAAGGTGTTGGACACGCTCTTTATGCTGATTCTGTTGGCAGCGCTCGCGCCATTCGTGCCATTGGACGCGTGGCTGCGCGATTCGATTTTGTTGAGCGTAGGGCTGGCGTTATGTGCGGCAATTGTGTTGTTGCTCTTTCGCGGGGTGCGTGAACCGCTCTTGGAATTGGCTGCGCGGGTCGAAGCGCGACTTGTGGGCAATCATTCGCAACCGGTTTCCACATTTCTGCGCGGCATATTTGAGAGTTTGTTGAATTTGACGCGGCGGCGCGAAGCAATGCGCGTTTTGTTTTGGACCATTTTCGTGTGGCTTGTTGGCGCGTTGGTGAATCAGTTGTTATTTTTCGCGTTGAATTTGCATGTGCCGTGGAGCGCGGCGTGGTTTGTCGTAATTTCTCTACAAATTGGCACGCGTGTGCCTGCGCTGCCGGCGAGTCTCGGCGTTTTTCATTCGATTGTGATTTATGCTTTGATGCTGTACGGCGTTGACCCAAGTATTGCGTTGGCGTATGCGATTTTGCTGCATCTCGTCGTTTTTATTTTGCCCGCGTTTGTCGGCGCGGCGTGTGCGTTGCCGGTGAGCGCGCGCTTGGTGGCGCTGGTGACAAATGGCGAACGCTCAACGTAATATGCCGCGCGACGAATTGTTTGTTTGCTTTGCCACCTTGAGTTGGGATTTTTTGTGGCTGCGGCATCAAGAATTGATGGCGCGTTTTGCGCGTGCGGGCAATCGCGTGTTATTCATCGAACCGATTGGGATTCGGATGCCGCAATGGCAAGACCGCCACCGCATTCTCGCGCGTTTGCAAAATCGCCAGCGCGCAGGCACACGCGGCATTCGTCCGGTGATGGAAAATGTATGGGTGCTTGATCCCATCGTGAATCCGTTTCAACAAATCGGATTCGCGCATCGCCGCAATGTACGCGCCTTGACGAATCAAATTCAAAACGCGATTCAACAAGTGGGGGGGGGTGACGCATTGTCGCGCAAGCGGTTTGGATTTGGTACTGAGCGCGACAATGCGTCACGAGAGCCAATCGTTTGGACGTTCGTGCCGACGCCGCTCGCGCGCGAGGTGATTGCAAATCTCTCGCCCAAACTTGTAATCTATGATTGCATGGATGCGCTGACAGAAAATCCCAAGGGGGTATTTTCATCGTTTGCGGAATCGGAAAAAATTTTGTCGCGTGACGCGGACATTGTTTTCGTCACATCGCCGGAATTGTTGGAACGCCAACGCGCGTTGAATCCGCACACGTACTATGTGCCGCACGGCGTTGCGTATGAAAAATTCGCGGACGTTGCACCCGACGAACCGCGCGCGCTGAAAAACATTCCGCATCCGCGTCTCGCGTTTTTCGGCGGCATTGACGAACGCGTGGACATTGCGTTGCTCGCGCAGCTCGCCGCGCGGCATCCCGCGTGGCAAATTGTTTTACTCGGAATTGTGCGCACGGATATTTCGGCGCTGCAAAAATTTCCGAATGTTCATTTTCTCGGACACATTGCGCACGAGGCACTGCCCAACTATTTGCATCATATGGATATTTTTTTGCTGCCGTATGTGCAAAGCAATTTTTCGCGCTATATGAATCCGGCAAAATTGCACGAGTGTCTCGCCGTCGGCAAACCCACTGTCGCTATCGCGCTCCCGATTTTTCAAGAATACCGCGACGTGTTGTCCGTTGCGTCGAATGCGAACGAATACGCGACGTTGGTGGAACGCGCGCTCGCCGAAAAGGGAAACGCCGAGTGGATTGAAAAACGCCGCGCCCGCGCGCGCGAAAATACGTGGGAAAGACGTTTCGCCGAAATCAATTCGCATATCGCGAATCGCATATCGCAGATGGCGAATGGATGATAGCCTGTCGCAAAGCGACATTCGTGAAACGTCAAGCGAATTGTTTCGCCGTGGGAAATAACGAAATTCAAAAATCGAAATTCAGATTTCCAACAATCAACATCTAGTTTCATGCGTCTGGCCATTGTTCACGAATACTTTTGCAATCTCGGCGGTGCCGATTCGGTTGCGCGAGTGCTGCACCAGTTGTTTCCCACCGCGCCGATTTTTACGCTGCAAGTGTATGACAAGAATCGCGCGCATGAATGGCTGCGCGGCATGGACTTGCGAACGTCGTTCATTCAGCGTTTGCCGTTCGCGGGACGCACACACCAAATTTTTTTGCCGTTGATGCCGTATGCGATAGAGCAGTTTGATTTTTCGGGGTACGATATAATTCTTTCGTCGTCGAGTTTTATCGCCAAAGGAATTATTCCCCCGCCGCACGCGAAACATTTTTCGTACACGCACACCCGCCAACGCGTCGCGTGGGATTTGGAATCGGAATATGTGAATGTGGTGCCGCGCCCACTGCGTTTGTTCGCACAGGCGTACATGCATCAATTGCGGATGTGGGATGCGACGGCGGCGCAGCGCGTGGACCAATTCATCGCCAATTCGAATTTTGTCGCGCGGCGGCTCAAACAATTGTATCAACGTGATGCGTTAGTGCTGCCTCCGCCGGTGGACACAGAAACCTTTACGCCGCTCGACGTGCCGCGCGAAAAGTATTACGTTGCCATCGGGCGCTTGGTAAAATACAAGCGTTTTGATGTGGCGATTCAAGCGTGCAAACAAATGCAGCGCGAATTACGCATCATCGGGGACGGACCCGAACGCGCGGCGTTGGAAAAAATGGCGGACGCGAACATAAAATTTCTCGGTACGCAAACGCACGCCGAAATTCGGACCCAACTCGCGGGCGCGCGCGCCTTGTTGTTTCCGGGGTTGGAAGATTTTGGAATTGTGCCGGTGGAAGCGCAAGCGATGGGTTGTCCAGTCATTGCGTATGGCGCGGGCGGAGTGTTGGACACGGTGCGCGATGGCGAGACTGGAGTTTTATTTGGAGAACCAACAGTTGAGGCGTTGATGGATGGAGTAAGGCGCGCGGATTCTTTAAGGTTTGACGCGCGGATGCTGCGCGCGAACGCGCTGCAATTTTCGACGGAAAATTTTTCCGCGCGCTTGCTGGAGCTTTTGAAGGCGAAATGAATTTTATCGCACATGATGCACCGCGTCTGCGGTGGCTGGGCATTGTCCTCTGGGTCGGCGACTTGATAGCTGTGCTGGCGGCGATGGCACTTGCTGACATACTGCGCCGAGTGCTGCCGTTTGGTGCGCCGCCGGACCGTTTTTACGTGACCGGTGACGTGTTGGTGATTGTCGCTATCATTTGGTCGGTGGTCTTTTATTTTTTGGGCGCGTATGAACGGCGCAATCGCGATGAATGGCGCAGCGAAGCGCGCACAATTTTTCTTGCGGTCACGTTTGCATTGTTCACGTTGGCGGCGGCGTTGTATTTTTTAAAAATTGAAAATTTTTCGCGCGTACTCTTTATTTATTTTTATCTGCTCGATTTGGGTCTTGTGTTTGTGTGGCGCGCGGCGCGGCGTGTCGTGCAGGCGCGGCGGCGGATTCTTCCCGAAGCGCGACGCGCCTTGATTATTGGTACAGATGCAAACGCGCAAGAACTCGCCGCGCAGATTATGGGCTGGCGCGAATATACACTGCTCGGTTTTATTTCCGAGAATGAACATTCAAACGCGACGCTGCCCGCGCCGGTACTTGGCACATTGGCGGACGCGCTGCGCGTGATTGACCGCGAACAGGTGGATGATGTTTTCTTGTCACAAACGGCGCGTGGGCGCGCGGAATTGGCGGAATTGATTTTGGCACTGCACGAGAGTCAGGTGCGCGTGCGCCTAATGCCCGATTTGTTGGAATTTATTACCGTGCGTACGGGAATCGAAACACTGCGCGGTTTGCCCGTGATTACGTTACGCGAACCCGCAATCACCGGTTTTAACAGCGTTTTGAAACGCGCGCTTGACCTTGTTGGCGCGGTGTTGGGTTTGGTGCTGGCAGGACCGGTTATGTTGGTTGTGGCAATCTTGATTCGGTTGGATTCCAAAGGACCGATTTTGTTCGCGCAGGAACGCGCGGGGCAATATGGCAAACCGTTTCGCATTTATAAATTTCGTTCGATGGTCGAAAATGCCGAAGCGTTGTTGGATGACTTGGTGAATGTAGAGGAATTGGCAGAACCGCATTTCAAATTGCGGAATGACCCGCGCGTGACGGGCGTCGGCGCATGGCTGCGAAAAACGTCATTGGATGAATTGCCGCAGCTCTTTAATGTGTTGAATGGTTCCATGTCGCTGGTGGGTCCGCGTCCCGAAGTGATGCGCATTGCGACGCGCTATTCGCCCGCACAGCGTCAACGCTTGTTGGTGAAACCCGGCATGACGGGCGCGATGCAAATCAGCGGACGCGGCGATTTGTCGTTCGATGAACAGATGCGCTTGGAACTAGAGTACATTGAAAATTATTCGATTTGGCGCGACCTGATGATTTTGGTCAAGACCGTGCCGGCGGTGTTGAGCCGACGCGGCGCGTATTGATGCAGATAATTCGGTTTGGCTTTGTTTTTTTGGAACGCCATGTTTTGCCGTCGAATTTCATTCGATAGGTCCATCTACTATTTCTTGTGTGGGCTTAATGTACGGTTAAGCGCGCGCGCTAGGATGAGAGGGAGCGCGCGAATTTGAATCACCTCCAAACTCGGTTATACTGATTTGCGTTGGTATGGAACAAGCAACGACCTTGAAGCCCGCGCCTCCTGGTGTGATTCCGGCACGCGAAACGGCTTTGACAAACATTCGCGCGCTGCCGGTACTGTTGGCAGTGCTTACGCTTGCGCTCGGTCTCGTTTATCTGGCGGTCATTCCGCCGTGGGGTGGACCGGACGAACCGCGTCATTACGAGTACGTGCGTTTGTTGTACGAAAAAAATCGTTTTGTCAGTTGGGCGGACGTTGACCCAAACGTGATGGACGAAATCATTCGCTCGATGGACGCAGTCAATTATTGGAAATGGGGCGTGAGCGAATGGAAACGCCGGACGCCGGGCGAATTGCCAAAAACATTTGATGACATTTATCCGCGCGGCGCGCATCAATTGCATCAACCGCCGCTCGCGTACATTTTATATCTGGCACCGTTCAAGTTGGTAGCGGACAATAGCATTCGCACGCAATTGTACGCGATGCGCTTGCTTTCGATTTTGCTGAATGTGGTGACGGTGTTGGCGGCATACGTTGTCGGACGCGAATTGTTCCGCACTGACCCGACGATGGCGCTGGCGATTCCTGTGTTTGTGATGTTACTGCCGCAGCATCTTTTTTTACATAGCGTGGTGATGAATGACCATCTCACAGAGGCGGCGCTTGCGTGGATGATTGCGTTGATGGTTCGCACGTTTCGTTTGGGACTGTCGCTGCCGCGTGTGGTGGGCATGTTGCTTTTGCTTGGCATTGGGTTGGCGTCCAAACGCAACGCGCTGTACGGCTTGCCAATTTTGGGTTTTGGTTTTTTTGTGTACGCGGTGACGCGTTGGGGGGGGGGGCGCTTGAGCGCGACGCAAAAAAGTGTGCGGCTCGCCGTCAGCGTAATTGTGCTTGCTCTCATCGCCGTCGGCGCGTATTGGACGTGGAACTGGATTACCGTCAATGTGCCAGAGTTGTCCAATTATATTGTGCGTTTGTTTCTCTTTTTGCCGTCGGAAGAATTTCCCTTTTATCTCGACGCGCGCATTATCGAGCCGCACGCGTTTCGTTTGTACTATAGCTACCTGCGCCAGCTCTTTGTGAGCATTTGGGGACATTTCGGGTGGATGAATATCACACTCGGCGTGCAAGCATACATCGGTTTTGCAATCCTCTCGGCGTTGTCTCTGCTCGGCTTGATAGTAGTTGCGGTGCGCGATGTAAAAAAATTCACGTTCGCGCAAATCGGCACATTGGTTGTCTTTGTGGGCAGCATTGTCTTTGCGCTCCTCTTGATTTTGGCAATTGAAGTCCGCTATTGGGATTTGGGTTGGGACGGCGGTTCATCCGGGCGTTATCTTTTTCCCGTACTGATTCCGTTGGCAACCTTGTTTTTGCTCGGCACACGCGCGTTCGTGCCGCGTTCCAAATACATCGCATGGTTCGGTGTGATGGTTTTGTTTATGGTTGTATATAACATTGTAGCGTTGGGCTTGTTTATTATTCCATTTTATCGGGTGTAACGCGCAAGCGTTCGCGGGGTTCAGCACAAGGGAGTTTTATCATGCAAGTCAATTGGGGGAAACGCGTTGCACAAATTGCAATCGTGGGCGCGGGATTGGTGGTTCTCGCCGTGAGTTTGGCTAAGACGATTCCCGCGCAAGCGGCGCGTGCGGCATTGGTGCCTTCCGGCGTCACAGAGATTTTCGGAATTGATGAAGGCGGTGTAGTTGGGCGTTCTGCCGAAGCGGCAACGCTGGCGAGCGCCACGGGCGTGCGTTGGGTGCGCGGCGAAGTGAGTTGGAATTCGCTCGAACCCGTGCAGGGTGTTTATGATTTTACTGAAGTCGAAGGCAACATCAATATATTGCTCAACGCGAATCTTGCACCCATCATGTACATTTCGGACAATCCGTCGTGGGCGGCAAATACGCGTTGCGGTCCCGTGGACACCACAGACTCTGACAAAGTGACGGCATTCGCGAATGCAATCGGCGCGCTTGCCGCGCATTTTCCGCAAGTGACCATGTGGGCGTTGTACAATGAAGTGGACCGCAGCGTAAATTTCGAACGGGGCGCCGGCTGTTTTGGTGCGTCGAGCGCGGGCGGCGTGAATCACAACGGCGTCAAAGATTCCAAAGAGTATGCAATTTTGCTTGCCGCCGCGTGGAAAGCCGTCCATGATGCCAATCCCAACGCGCAGCTGGTGATGGGCGCATTGGCATTTGATAATTTTGACTCGAGTGCGCCTCCTACGTATCCGGGTCAGCATAACGGCGATTTCAATTACAATTTCACTACCGACCTCTTTGCCTACATGAAAAAGAATCCGCTGCCCGATGGTCAGAAATATATGGACATGGTGTTGTTCAATTATTACGACATTTATGGACGGTACTGGGAAAAGAATGCGCCGGGGCGCGGGATTCAAGCCAAAGCCGCGGCGTTGAAAAACAAAATAAAGCAAGCGAAAATTCCCGTTGTGCCGTTGTTTGTTACCGAGACGGGTGAAGATTCGTACTCGATTGGTCTATCCGCCCAAGCGCGTTGTTTGGATATTACGCTCGTGCGCGGCGCGGCGGCAAAACTGAAAGGCGTGGTGTGGTGGACGTTTCAAGATTTGCCCGATGATGCTGACCCGCCGTACAATACGTGGAAGTTTGGTGTAGTGGACCAAAACATGCAGCCCAAACCAGCGTACACGGCATTGGTCACGCTGACGACCGAGCTCAACAACTATACCTACAAAAAGAATCTGAGCGGCACCGCGAATTTTGTGAACGTTGAAGCATATCGCTTTGTAGATGGCGGTTCGATAAAATATGTCGTGTGGTCATCAAGTTACAAGTCCACTTCGTATGACCCCGAATGTTCTTGGGCGCGCAATTCCAAACTCGCCACGTTCGACGCGAAAGCGATTCGCACGGTGGACTATGTGGGCAAAACCAAGCTCATCAAAGACAATGGCAAAAAAGACAAAGACAAAACCAAAGGCAAAATCGGCATCATGCTGACCGGCAATCCGCAGATTGTCGAAATCAACCCGTAACCTTGGAGCCAGCCGCATCCCTTTTGTTGGCTGGCTCTTTTTTCAATTTCACTTTTTCTGTTTGAATGTATCATGCTCCAAATGTTCCGAAAATTTTTCACGCTTTATAAATCGTTCGCGCTTGCGCTGCTTGTCGCGCTCGTTGCTTGTGCGACGCCAACGGCAACGCCGGTTGTTGTGCCCACAACGGCTCCCCCTCTCACGCTCGATACACCAACGCCGCGTGTGGTCAACAATCCGCCGACGGTTGTGCCAACCACACAACCACCGACAGCAGTCGCTCCGACCACAGAATCACAATCAACCGCAGTCGCCGCGACAAATGTTCCGCCGCCAACGGCTGCGCCCGCACCGACGCAGCCCCCCCCCCCACCGCCAGCCCGCCGCGCGCCCGAAGCATTTTTTGGCGTCAACACGAACGGCGAAATTTTATACAACGATCAAGTACGCGCGCTCGCTATTCTCGGCGGAGTGCAAATGGTACGCACCAGTATTGGTTGGAGTGGCGTCGAAAAAACCAAAGGGGAATATCAATGGGGCGGCGCGGACAGCACAATGAAAACGCTGCTCAACAATAATTTTGCGCCGCTCGTTTTGATTCTCGACAATCCGTCGTGGGCGGGCAATTCGCCTTGCGGACCCGTGAACGATTTACCTGCATTCGACCAATTTTTGCGTCAAGCCGTCGCGCGTTATCCGCAAGTCAAATACTGGGTGTTGTATAACGAACCGGACGACGCGCATTATCCCGACCATATCGCGGGCGGTTGCTTTGGCGGACAAGATATTAATGGCAACGGCAGACCGGACGTACAAGATTACGCGGAACAATTGCGCATCGCGTGGCGTGCGGTGCACGAAACAAATCCGAACGCATTGTTGGTGATGGGCGCGTTGGCAATGGACAATTTTGACGAAGCGAGCGCGCCACCGACGTATCCGGGCGGCGGCAGAGGTGGCGTGTTCAACGCGCGCTTTCTCGCCGACCTTGTCGCGTTTATGCAAGCGAACCCATTGCCGAACGGCGAACGCTATTTGGATGTGGTCTCGTTCAACTTTTATTCGATTTACGGTCCGTATTGGCAGCGTCAAGCGCAAGGCGTCGGCATCGCGGCGAAAACAAATTTCGTGCGAAAACTTTTGGGTGATGCAGGCATCAACGTGCCGTTGATGGTCGGTGAAACGGGTGAAGATTCGTACTCTATCGGCAATGAACGCCAAAGTGAAAACGCCGTCAAAACGTTTGTGCGCGGACTCGCAAGTGAATTGACCCACATTGTGTGGTGGACGTACCAAGACCTGGCAGATTCAAGTCCGCCGCCGACCAATACGTGGAAGTACGGTTTGCTCGACCAAGACGGCAAACCCAAACCCATGTACGCGGCATATCAAACTGTTTCGAAACAATTGACCGGCGCAACATTTTTACAAGCGCTCCAAGTACAAGGCGGTGAAGGATACCTTTTTGAAAAAGGCGGCGCAGGCATCGGCGTCGTGTGGTCATCATCGGATGCGCCCGTGACGATTGCTTTTTCTGCCAACACCTTGCAAGTGACCGACATGTACGGCGGTGTGCGCGCACTTGTAGATGGCGCGGAACAAGACAAGGATGGCACGGTGGGTCGCGTCGGCGTGCAAGTGGACAAGAACCCGCTTTATATTCAGGTGGCGGAGTGAAAAAATTTTTGCTTGGATTCAGCTTGTTGTGGCTGCTGCTGTTGCCTTCCACGTTTGCGCGCGCGGAAGGTCCGATTCCCGCGACGTACTTTGGAGTGGACGACGGCGGTTATGTGGCAAAGAGCGCAGACAATCTCGCACTGGTGAAAACGATGGGCGCGAGTTTCGTGCGAATCGCCATGTATTGGAAATGGATTGAACCCATCAACACCACGCCGGAAAATTACAACTGGGCATATCCCGATAGTTATCTCTTGCCCATGCGCGACGCGGGCGTTATCCCGTTAATTTTCATTACAGAAAACCCCGCGTGGGCGGCGACGACAACGTGTGGTCCGATTGATACGACGAATGAATCCATGCGCGCAGAATTTTCTGAATTCATGGGCGCGCTGGCGACGCGTTACCCCGAAGTGAAAATTTGGATTTTGTATAACGAGTCCGACCACAGTTTCGGCGTCTCTCACAACACGGGCGGCTGTTTTGGCGACCACGACACGCAAGACTTGAATAACAACGGCGTACCGGATTACGCCGATTACGCGGAAATGGGCGCGCTGGCGCGAACCGCTGTCCATCAAGCGAACCCAAACGCCCAAGTCGCATTCGCGGTGGCGTTCGACGATTTTGACAAAGGCACATGTCCCTCCGATTACCCCGGCGCTTGTCCCCCTGCAAGTCATTTCAATTATCACTTTTTGCCGGACTTGTTTGGTTATATCGCCACACATCCGCGTCCCAACGATGAGCCGTATGCCGATTTATTGGCGTACACCTATTACGATATTTATGGTCCCTATTGGGAACGCCAAACGAGCGGCGCAGGTTGGTACGGCATTCAAGCAAAAGCCGCCGCGATTCGCGCGCGCATGACCGCGGCGGGAATTTCCATTCCGCTTTTTGTTACAGAAACCGGCGAAGGTTCCGAGCCGCAGTGGATTGGTTTGGACGGACAAAGCCAATGTGTAGTGCGAAATTTCGTGCGCGCGGTCGGCGCGGATTTGCGCGCCGTAACGTGGTGGACGTTTCTCGATTATCCTGACAAGGGGTGGTATTTTGGTGTTGTGGATGAAGCGTTTGCGCCCAAACCTTCGTATCTGGCGTACCAAGTGCTGACCGACCAATTGCGCGACGCGTCCTTTCTCAATCGTCGCAAAAAACCAAAATTGGTCGAAGCGTACGTCTTTGAACAAAACGGCAAGCGCAAATGGATTGCGTGGTCTGCCGATTTGGTGCGTAACGGCAAAGCCCAATGTGCAGCCCCGCGCAATCCGCGCGCGTTGACATTGAAAGCCAAACGGCTCAAGGTGACAGACATGTACGGCAGCAGCTATATCTTTCGTGACAATGGCAAAAAAGACCTCGACCCGCGCCAAGGCAAAATGCGATTGCGCGTGGATGGTTTGCCGCACTATATCCTTGTGAATCCGTAATGAGTGCGCCGCGCGTAGACCTCACCGTCTCGATTGTCAATACCAACAATTGCGCGATGCTGGAACGCTGCTTGCGTTCGATTGAAAAAAATACGCGTCGCGTTTCACTCGACCTCATTGTGGTGGACAATGCGTCCACCGACGACAGCCGTGCGATGCTCGCGCGCGAATTTCCGCATGTGCGCGTCATCGAAAATGCCGAACGTTTGGGTTTCGCGGCAAGCCACAATCGCGCGCTCGCGCAAGGCACGGGGCGTTATCTCATCATCCTCAATGACGACACGGAAATTTTTGCGGACTGTTTTGAAACGCTCGTGGCTTTTATGGACGCGCATCCCGAAGCGGGCGGGTGCGGCGCGCAATTGCTAAACTCCGATGGTTCACTCCAACGCACCGCGAATCGTTTCCCCACGTTCCTCTTTGGCGTGTTTGAAGCGTTATCGTTGAATCGCGTTTTTCCAAACAATCCCGTGCTGCGCGCCAATATCTACGCCGATTGGAAACGCGACACCACGCGCGTGGTGGACGCGGTTTCGGGCGCGGCATTGCTGATTCGTCGCGCGGCGATGGAACAAATCGGTCTGCTCGACGAAAAATTTTTTATCTATAGCGAAGAGATTGATTGGTGTTATCGGCTGCATCAACGCGGCTGGAAAATTTTTTACGTCGCCGACGCGCGCATCACACATTACGGCGGTTCCAGTACTGCTGCCCGCGCGCCCAAAAAATTTCACGACATTCATTGGCATAGTTTTCTCTATTATTACCAAAAACATTTCGGACAACCCGCGTATCTCGTACTCAAATCACTCTATCAATTTCGCATGTTCCTTCGCCAATTCTTTCTCTCATCCGACGCTTAATTTCCAACCTCCAACATCCAACCTCTAATTTCCAATTCCCATGAACATTCTCGTCACCGGCGGCGCGGGCTTTATCGGCTCGCATTTGACAGATGCGTTGTTGGAACGCGGGCATCATGTCATCGTCCTCGACGCGCTCGTGCCGCAAGTTCACGGTGACGTGACCACACCGCGCTATCTCGCGCCGGACGCGGAATTTTTGCGCGGCGACGTGCGTGATGAAAACGCGTGGCGGCGCGCGCTCACACGCGCGGACGCGGTCATTCATCTCGCCGCTGCAGTGGGCGTTGGACAATCCATGTACGAAATCACGCGCTATGTGGATGCCAACACACACGGCACCGCGCGTCTCTGGCAAATTCTCGCGCACGAAAAAACGCGCGTTCAAAAAGTGATTGTCGCATCGTCCATGTCCATTTACGGCGAAGGCGCGTATGCGTGCGCGCAACACGGACGCGTGACGCCGACACTGCGCCCACTCGAACAATTGCGCGCGCGCGATTGGGAATTGCATTGCCCAACGTGCGGCGCGGTTCTCGTACCACTGCTCACGCCCGAAGACAAACCGCTCGCGCCGACTTCAACCTACGCCATCACCAAACGCGACCAAGAAGAATTGTCACTCACCCTTGGACGCGCGTACGACATGCCGTGCATCGCGTTTCGTTTTTTCAATGTCTATGGTTCGCGGCAAGCATTGTCGAATCCGTACACGGGCGCGATTGCCCTGTTTGGCACGCGTTTGAAAAATGGACACCCCCCCCTCGTCTATGAAGACGGCATGCAAACGCGCGATTTCATTCATGTCAGCGATATTGTGCGCGCCCTTATTGCTGCACTCGACTCCGCGCGCGGCGATGGGCGCGCATTCAACGTCGGCACCGGACAGCCGCGCACCATTTTGGAAATCGCGCAACAGCTCGCGCGTGTAATGAACATTGACCTTGCACCGAACGTGACGCAACAATTTCGCGCGGGCGATATTCGCCACTGCGCGGCGGACACGACACAATTGCGCGCAACGTATGAATTGCCGCCGCCGCGTTCCTTTGAAGAGGGTGTGCGCGAATGGTGGAAGTGGGCGGAACGCGAAATTGCCCTCGACCGCGTCCAACAAGCGAATGACGAACTGGTGACGCGCCAATTGGTGTACTAGTTTTTTTTCCTCCATGTTTCAAACCTTTTGGCGCAGAACGGGCTTGATTGCATTTGCCAACGCCGCCGCGTTGGGCTTGCAATTTTTGACGACGATTCTGATTGCGCGCGAATTTGGCGCAAGCGCGCAGATGGACGCGTACACGCTCGCCGTTTCGATTCCCGAAGCGCTGCAGTACGTGTTGATGCTGGCGACGTTGAGTTTTATCTTTACGCCGTTGTTTATTGACCACCGTTCGCAGCACGGCGCAAGTCAAGCATGGAGCATTGCGTTGACGCTGCTGTTGCTCGTGTGCGGAATCGTTTTGTTTTTGATTCCGCTTTTGTTTTTGGCGATGCCGACGCTCATGTTTGCGCTGGCACCCGGTTTTGCGCCCGACACACGCGCGCTCGCGGTGGAATTGAGCGATTTGATTTTGCCCGGACTGTTTTATTACGCGACGGCGGGACTTTTGTTGGGAATTTGTTACGCGTATGATGATTTCACCACCGCCGCGCTCAACACGCTGCTCGTCGCGCTTTTGAATCTCGCCGCGTTTTTTGTTCTCGTACAGTTTTTGCAGTGGGGTGTGCGCGGTTTGATGCTCGGACGCTTGCTCGCGTTGGGCGCATTGCTCATTTTTTTATTGGCGCGCGCGCTGCGCTTCAAACCCGCGCACGTTGAAAAAATTCATTGGCGCAATCGGCATGTGTGGCGCGTGTTGACGTATCTGCCGCCGTACATGTTTGGCACACTTGCATGGCAAGTCCAGCTCCTAATAAGTCGCAGTTTGCTTTCGACGCTGGGTGCGGGGAGTATCGCGGCGTGGGGCTATGGGCAGCGGCTTGCCGATATTCCGATGGCAGTTTTGGGCGGCGCCATTGGCACGACGTTTTTACCTGCATTTGCCAAACACATTTCGGACCAAGACAAACTCCAAGCGAGTTCAAGCTGGAGCCACGCGCTCGTGCGCGTGGCGCTGCTCCTCGCGCCTCTGGCGGGATTCATAACCGCGTTGGCAGTCCCAATCGTGAGTGTCTTGTTACAGCGCGGCTCGTTCGACGAACGTTCCACTCAAGCTACTGCGCTCGTGTTGATGGGACTCGCACTCGGCTTGCCCGCGCGCGGAATTGGCGGACTTGTATCGCGCGGTCTGCCTGCGTTTCAAACGCGTGTGTTTCCCATTCTTTTGTCGAGCGTTGCGATGGCGCTCACCATTGTGTTCACGTTTGCCTTGATTGGTACGCTTGGTCTGTTTGGGGTCGCGCTGGCAACAAGTATCGGCGAATTATTTTATGCGGTAGCGGGTTCGTTCATTTTTGTGCGTTGGCTGCACGCCAATTTTCTGGTGACATTCCGCGTACTCACAAAAATTTTTGTTGCTGCTGTTTTCATTTTCGGTATCGGCGCGACAGTCGTCTCACTTGTTTCCAATCCAATGCTCCAACTCGTTAGCGCGAGTGTCTTGAGTTTGTGCGTATATGCCATTTTTGCGTACATGCTGCATTTGCCCGAAACACGCGCCGTGCAAAGAATTGTCATGACACAATGGGGGCGTCTGTGGTCGCGTTCTTGATATGTTAATCTCTGTACACGGGCGAACATTTCACGTCCGGGAAGATGAATGGACTTTGTACTGGCAAGAAGTGCAGCGCGGCGAGTGGGAACCGGAAACATTCGCTTTGTATGACCATTTCACGGACGCGCAGCATTCAGTGCTTGACTTGGGCGCGTGGATTGGTCCGACGGTATTGTATGGATGTCAAAAGGCGCGCGCGGTGTATGCGCTGGAACCTGACCCGGTGGCGTTTGCCAAGCTCGCGGCGAATGTAGAACTCAATCAACCGCGTCTCGACAACATTCATCTTTTCAACTCGGCAATCGCTGCCACGAATGGCACACTCCGTCTCGTCGCGGCACGCGAGGCGGGAGACTCGGCTTCGACAATGTTGGCGCATTCGGCGGCGCATTCGTGGCAGGTTCAAGCCGTGCGTTTGGATGATTTCGTACAGCAAAACAACATTGCCGACTGCAATTTTGTCAAGATGGATATTGAGGGCGGCGAATACCAAGTGATTCCAACCATGACGCAATGGCTGGAACGTATTCGCCCGACGCTGTACTTGAGCTTGCATCCTTCGCAATTGTATTGGTCGGGACTGCGTGCGCTGCGCGTGGTGCGTGCGCTGCGTGTGAACTATGTGGTCAACGCCACACAAAAACTATTGAACGCGCTCGCGTTTTATCGGCAGTGTTACGACGCGCACGGCAAACCCGTTTCGCGCGCGGAAATCAGTGAACGCGCGCGCAGGTTGGAAAATACCGCGCTCGTGTTGACGGACGCGTGGTAACATCATCCGGAATTCTCTTGGCGCGCAACATTCTCTATCTTTCGCTGTTCGGCGGACTGGGGGGGGGGGAAAGCAGTCTGCGCGCGTATGTACGCGCGCTCGACCGTGCGCAATTCACGCCGCGCGTAATTTGTGGTACAGCCGGTGCGTTCGTGGACGCACTGCGCGCCGACGCAATCCCCGTTCACGTTCTTGACTTTGCCCCCATTTCAAAACAAAACATCACGCTAAAATTTTTCCCCGCGTTATATAAAAATGTACGCGCGCAGCCGCCCGCGTTGATTCATTGCAACGATTCCGAAAGCGCGCACTATGCCGCACCGTTGGCAAAATTTTTGCGCGTGCCGTTGGTGTTGACGTTGCATGGTTTGTGGCAATTGGACCGCGCGTGGAAGCGCAGATTTTTTGAAATGTTTGTCACGCGCATCATTACGCCAACGCAGTTGCTCGCACAAACACTCATGCAAACGAATCCGCGTTTGCGCGAACGCATCACCGTCTTGCCGTTCGGTGTGGACACAAACGAATTTTCACCGGGTGCGCGTGACGAAACAATTTTGCAGGAATTGGGGATTGCACCCGACGCGTCAATTGTTACATTGCTCGCACGTTTTCAATCGGTCAAAGGACATGCGAATCTTTTGGACGCCGTGCCGCAAATTCTCGATGCGTTTCCACAGACGCGTTTCCTGTTTGTCGGCGATACCGCGTTCAACACAAAGGATGCAAATGAAACGCGCCGCGCGATTATGGAACGCGTGAACGCGAATGCGCGTCTGCGCGACGCAATTGTGTTTGCAGGATTCCGCCGCGACATTCCGCGTGTGCTGCGCGCGACGGATGTGTTGGTTTCGCCTTCCGATTTTGAATCGTACGGCATGGCAATTTTGGAAGCGATGGCGTGCGGGGTGCCGGTGGTTTCGACAAATGTTGGCGGACCATCCGAAACAATGATTGACGGTGAAACCGGATTTTTGGTACCGCCGCGCGACCCAAATGCGTTAGCGACGCGCGTGATTCAACTTGTATGCGACCGCGCATTGCGGCGCACGCTCGGTGAGAACGCGCGCCGTCGCATCGAAACACAGTTCGCGCTCGCACCCAGTGTTGTGCAATGGCAGCGCGTGTATGCGGAAATGTTGGCATGAACATTTTGTTTGTCACGCCCGAACCGCCGTTCGCGCCGACGAATGGCGTGCGCTTGATTGTGGCGAGTCTCGCGCGCGAATTGTCGAAACAGCACCGATTGACGCTGCTCACGTTTGGGGAAAAATCAGAACTGTCCCCGGAACACAACGCATATTTTGAAAATGTGCTAACGGTGCCGCCTGTACACGTGTCGCGTTGGCGGAAATGGGCATCCAGTTTGGCGGATGAATTGCCGCTCTGGGTGCGCGCCTACATTGCGCCGGAATTTCGCAGCGCGTTACGCGCATTGACGGCGGCGCGTGCGTTTGATGTCGCGCATTTCGATACGGGACTCGTCGCCACCTATCTCGACGCAGTTTCGCTCCCGACGATTCTTGCACCGCACGATTCATTGACGGCGTACATGGAACAAGCGCTTGCACATGCGCCGCGCCGCGCGGAACGAATTGCCGCGCGTTTGCAGATTTCCAAGATGCGCCGCTTTGAAGCAGCGTACTATGCGCATGCGACGCGCGTGGTCATGGTGACGGAACGCGAACGCCAAGCATTGCGCGCGTTCGCGCCGCACGTGGACGCGCGCGTAATTCCGAATGGCGTTGACGCGGAATTTTTCGCGCCGCGCACCGTAGAACAAATGCCGTACAGCATCGCGTTTTCGGGCGTGATGAACTACATGCCGAATGAAGCGGCGGTGTTGTATTTTGCCCAAAACATTTTGCCGCACATTTGGCGCGAACTACCGCAAACAACTTTTACAATTATCGGACGCAATCCGACGCCGCGCGTACGCGCTCTGTCAAGCGATACACGTATCCGTGTATCGGGCGGTGTGGATGATTTGCGTGCCGAACTCGCCGCGTACGAAATTATTGTTGCACCAATGCAAGCGGCGGGCGGAATCAAAAACAAAGTGTTGGAAGCCATGGCGATGGGCAAACCCATCGTCGCCACACCGCAAGCGCTTGAAGGCATTGACGCGCGGGATGAACTTGAACTTGTCATTGCGCACAACGCGGACGTATTCGCACAACAATGCGTGCGCCTGTTGCGCGACGGAACGGAACGCGCGCGTTTGTCACACAACGCGCGCGCGTGGGCACTCGACCATTCGTGGCAGAACATCGCAGCGCAGTATGTGGCGTTGTATCAAGAAGCGATCCTCGCGCATAATCAAATCAATTGAGCGAGACGTACGACAAATTTGAAATTTGTCGCACAACGGAGCAGTGATGAAAAATTGGATGCGTTGGTTTATTGCCGCCGCCGCAGGAATGTTGACGTGGGCGTGGCTCGCGGATTATGTGCGCCGCCGCGTGCGCGCGCAGCAAATTTTCGCGCAAGGTAAAAAACGCGTCGCACGCGTGAACGTTGCCGATGTGATTGAGCGCGAGCTGCATGATGAACTGTGGCGCGAGGAAATTTTCGCGCAGTTGCCCGCACACACGCGTTATTACGAAATGCGGCGCTATGAATTGATTTGGCAATTGCTGCCGCGTGATGTTGGGGAGGCAAAGGTGTTGGATGCGGGCTGTGGTGACGGTTACATTCTGCAAGAGACGGAGAAACGATGGCGCGGCACCGACGCGCGTTTTTTTGGCATGGATATTTCGTTCTACAAGACCGCGCGCGCGCAGCAGCGTCTCGGCGCGCGCGCGTACATCAACGTCGCCAATTTAGAACGCACGCCGTTTCCCGACAATACATTTGACTTGATTGTTTGCACCGAAGTGTTGGAACATTTATTGAATGTGCAGCCGGGCATTTCCGAACTATGGCGCATTCTCAAACCCGGCGGGCGTTTGCTTTTGTCCACGCCGTCGCGCCATCCTGTTTATTGGTCCTACGCCAATCCGTTCACGTGGCTCGAAGCGTTCGTCGGATTATTTTTCCCTGCCGCGCTGCCGCCGTTTCACAATCTCGAACATCCCGACGACCCGCACAGTGTGGTGCATCGCGCGTTCACACAGCAGGAATTGCAAAACGAATTGCGCGCGTTTGAAAAGGTCACAATTCTTTCGACCTCGTTTCGCTTGCCCACAATCTTTTATCGTACCGTGGACGCGCCGGAAATGTGGGCGCGCATTGAAACGCTGCGCGCGCAGATTCCGTTATGGAATCGGCTCGGCGAAACGTTGATTGTGTGCGCGGTCAAACCATAACGTATGCGTGTGCTGTGTGTGGACCACAAAACAATGTTCGGCGGCGGACAAATCGCGCTGCTGAATGTACTGCGCGAATTTCAACGCGTACGCGCGGGCGTCAAATGCTGCATCGTGTGTCCGCCAAACGCGGAACTTGGTACGCGCGCGCAAGCGTACGGCATCGAAACCATTTCACTCGAACTGGGCGCGATTGAAAAAACGCGCGGCAGGGCGTGGAATCTCGCGCAGCGCGTCGTTCCCACAACGCGTTTGCTTCACGTCACGCGTCGTTTGCGCCCGGATATTATTTTGGCAAATTCCGCGTTTTCTTTTTTGGCAAGTGTGTTCACGGCAAAACTCGCGCGTGTGCCGATAGTTTGGTGGGAACACAATACGACGCTGCCGAGTAACGCGATTCTAAAACGGATGATTGGTTGGGCGAATCACATTGTCGTAGTCAGTGAATTGATTCGCGAACAATTTATACAACTCGTCCCAGCGGCGCGCGAAAAAATTTCAGTGCTTTACAATGGGGTGGAGGGCGAACGATTTTACGACAAGCGAGAATCCAAAAACGAGATATTGCGCGAATGGGGATGGAATCAAGACAAGCGCGTGGTCGGGACGCTGAGCCGCTTGGCGCCGGAGAAGGGCGTCGAGTATTTTATTGAAACGGCAGCGCGCATCGCGCGCGTACGCGACGATGTGAATTTTTTGATTGTCGGTGATGGCGTCGAACGCGCGCGCTTGGAAAAACAAGCGCGCGAATTGAACTTGCCGTCTCGTGTACGGTTTCTCGGTTTTCGGGAGGATGTGGAAAATTATTTGCGCGCAATGGATGTTGTTTTGCTCACTTCATTGGAAGAAGCGTTTCCGCTCGTGGTCTTGGAAGCGATGGCAAGCGCGCGTCCGGTCGTCGCAACGGATGTCGGCGGGGTGTGCGAGCAAATTGTGAATGGCGAAACGGGAATACTTGTGCCGCCGCGCGATGTGGATGCGATGACGCGTGCGGTGTTGGAATTGTTGGACGATGAAACCAAAGCCCGCGCGTTGGGTGAACGCGGACGCGCGCGCGTGCTTGAACAATTTACATTGGCAGAGCAAGCCGCGCGGATGCAAGCGATTTTGGAGCAAGTGGCGCACACATGAGCGCATTGTTTTGGAAACGCCTCAATCATTCGCGCACAACGGTTCTTGGATTGTTGTTGTTACTCGTCGTCGCGTTCGCATTGCGTTGGTGGAACATTGAGGGCAATGGGCTGTGGATTGACGAAATCGCGACGACGCAATGTCTCGCGTTCGATGTAACAAATTTGCTCGAATGTCGGCGCGCAGAGTTGGGTTCGCCACTGCCGCACGTGGCGACGAATTTGGTGTACACCATTTTCGGACGCCCCGCGTTTCCAATTCCCGAATGGCTCGTGCGTTTGCCTGCTGTCCTTGCGGGAACGTTCGCCGTGTTGGCGGCATGGCTTGCGGCGAAACAAGCGCTGGGCGTGCGCGGCGCGTGGCTCGCTGCGTTGTTGTGGACCGTTTCGCCTGTCGCCGTCGCAAACAGTCAAGAAGCGCGCATGTACGCGTGGCTAATGCTTTTTTCCAATGTGTCCGCGTGGCTGTTGTTTGTGATGCTGCGCACGCGCGAATGGAAATGGGGCATCGCGTTCGGCATTGCCGCCGCACTGAATTTTTACAGTCACTATCTTGCAGTGTTTGTGCTGGCGGGACAGTTCGCGTTTGCGTTTTTGTACGCGTTCACACATTACAAAGTGCCGGACGCGCGCAAGTTGATTCGCGCGTTGCTCGTCGCGAGTGTTGTGAGTTCGGCATTGATTGTGCCGTGGACGCCGTTTGTATTACGCGCCTCCGAGGTGCATCTGTTTTCAAGTTTTTATACGCGCGCCGCGTTGACTCTAACGTATGCGTTGAACGCGCAAGCGTGGCTCGCGTTGAATCGAATCGAAGTGCCGTCGGCGGCATTGGTGATTGCGCTCATTCAAGTCTTGGGCATCATTTGGTTATGGCGCAATCGCCGCGCGACGTTTGCATTGCTCGCATGTTGGATTGCCGCGCCGTGCGCGTATTTGTTGGTGCGCCAAGCCGGTTTTACGACGATGCGCTATTGGACGGTGATTTTGCCGCCGCTGTATTGGCTCATCACGGCAGGCGCGTTGTGGCTTGCGGAAGAGACAGAAAAATTTTTCGCGCAGAAACATTTTCAACTCGCGCTGCGCGCTTCCTACATTCTCGTCGCGTGCGTGGGCATTGTCGCGCTGGCGCCGTCGCTCGCACGTACGTATGTCGAACCGCACGAGAGTTGGCGTTTCACCGATTGGCGCGGCGCGGCGAAATTATTGCGCGCGCAGGCAAAAGCAAATGATGTTGTAATCGTTTTTGGCGAGGCGTCCATCTATCACAAGATGGCATTTGATTTTTATTTGCCGCCGAGTGAAACGACGCCGCGCGTGATTGAGCCGAATGAATTGGACGGCGCACTGGCGGCGCAAATGCAAAGCACACACGCACGCGCGTGGGGCATGGTCTATGCGCGTGACGCACAAGAAATTGAACGCGTGCGCGCGGTGAGTGATGCAATGGATGTGACGTTTGTAAAAAATCTCGCGCTCATTTCACCGCGTCCGTTGTCGAATCAAGAAACCGCGCGCGATAACGTGCTGCGCTTGGTGAACGCATTTCGCGCGTGGGACGCGGAACGGTTTGCGATGGCGGAAATTATGCTGCGGGATACGGGTCAGGGAAAAAATGTGTTGGCGAATCCGAATTTGGAAACGCGCAATAACGGCGCACCACGCGCGTGGGTGTTCGGCGCAGTGCGCGCAAACGTTTTGAACGATACGAATGAACCTGCGCTGCGGTTGACCAGCGCAACCGAAGATGGCACTACCGTCGCCCAACAATTCCTCGAGTTACAGCCCGAACATTATTACGTGTTTCGATACGAATGTCGCAACACGTTGGCGCGCGGCGCACAACGAACGTATGTGACGTTCGACCGGTTCGACAACACCTTGCAGGTATTTCCTAACGGCGCGGGCGATGTGTGCGCGAACAATGCGGATTGGCGCGCGACAGCATTCGTCGTGCGCGTGCCTGCCGCGACCCAAGCGAAACCGCGCGCCGCCGTCATTTTGCGTAATGCGGGCATCGGCGATGCGTTTTGGCGCAGAATGTCGGTGTATGAAATTGCCGCACCATAACGAATGAATTCGTTACGACGATGAGAAATCGTTTTTTGCTGCGCGCCGCGCTGATTGCTGGCGGCGCGTTCGTTTTGTTGTGGATGCCGTTATGGAATGGCTATCCGCTCATTTTTTCTGACACGGGAACGTATTTGTTTTCCGCGTGGCAGTTGTTTGTGCCTGTGGACCGTCCGCTCGGGTATGGTTTGTTTATTCGCGCCGCATCACTCGCGCCGAGTGTGTGGGCAATCGTTTTCGCGCAAGCGTTGGGGACGAGTGTGCTGTTGTTTCGCAACGCGGAATTGCTGTTACCAAAAACACGCGCACGCGAATTTTTTGCGTTCGCGTTGATTGGGTTGACCGCGCTGCTTACGAATGTTTCGATGTTCGTCGGCTGGGTGATTCCCGATGTATTTGCGAGTTGGGTGTTTTTGGGCGCGGTGTGGTTTTGGTTGGCGCGGGCGCGGCATGAAAAAATAATTGCCGCGCTGTTTGTTACGTTCGCGTTTCTTGTTCACAATAGTCATTTATGGATTGCGTTGGGCGCGTTGGTGCCGTTTGCGTTGATTTTTGTTTTGTTGTCGCAAGAACGACGCGGTGCGTTGAAAAAAATCGCGGCATTGGTTGCCGTAATTGTTTTGGGAATTGCGTTGAATGTTGCAATCAACGCGTGGCTCGGCAAAGGATTTTCACTTGGACGCGGCGGTAATACTTTTTTTGTAAATCGTTTGCACGAGACGGGCATTTTGAAACGAACGCTGGCGCGGTATTGTGAGACCGAAACGTGGACGTTGTGCGGGGCGCGAGAAACATTGAACGCGCACGAGGGGGAATTGGGTTGGTTTTTGTGGAATGAAAACAGTCCGCTCGCGCAAACCGATTGGGAAACGGCGGCATCCGAACACGGCGCGATTGCGCGGCGCGCGTTGGAATGTTGTCTCGCGGAATTTTTGAACATCAGCGCGCGTTCGAGTTGGGAATTGTTTTGGCTCATTGAACGCGAAAACGATTTATTAGTACAGCCCGATTCTGCCGATGCCGCGCGCGCAATCCGCGAATTGTATCCGCGCGAATGGGCAATGTTTCAAGTGAGTGGGCAGCAGCACGGCGCGCCGCCGCCGAATTATTTGTTTGCCGTCTCACCGCTTGCGCGCGAATTATTTTGGCTCGTCGCCGCGTTAATTTTGTTTTGTGTCGCGCGGATGCGGCATGATTCGCTTTGGCTCGCGGTGTGGTTCGCGCTGTTCATTTTTCTCGTGATGAACGCGACAGTGACCGGTTCGTTGAGCGGCGTATTTGCGCGGTATCAAGCGCGCGTGTTTTGGCTGGTGACCTTTTTTGTGTTGACGTATGTGGTGAATTTGTTGATGACGCGGCGACGCGCTATCAAGCGCGCGTGGTGTGGTTGATTCCGTTTGTGGTGTTCATCGCGGCAGTGACATTCGTCTTGCGCGTTAGGGTGAAACCAAAATTGTAAATTTGCGTGTCTTGCCGAAACGCAGTAGATACGAAAACCAACGCGAGGCGAAATTTTTTCATGATGCCCTCTAAAACTCATTGCTTTGTTTTCTTTCCTCGAACGTTAAAGTTAGACCAGTTGCTCCAATGACTACACTCGGACCTATCACCTTCGACACGGCACGCACGCACACGCCATAAATAGCTGTTGTTTCGGAGTGGATTCGTTTCCCATTTCGTCTGCTTGATGCTTTTCCAAGCAATCCAGTTGCCGCCGGATAGAATCAGATGAACCTCGTAACCCGTCGCGCCTGCGACTCTTTCCCAATCCAAAGTAACGCGGCGCCTTTTTTTCGTCGCGCCGTCGAGCGGCGCAAGTAGTTGGGGCACAGGTGGTTTGGCAATGGTCGGCGAGGGAGTAGGCGTTGGCGGCGGAACGGTGCAAGGCGGCTGTGCGCGGTAGAGTAATGCGCGCGTATCGTTGCGGTCTGTGAGATAACTACCTACCGCCCAGAGCTCTGTGGGAGAAACGATGGCAAGCCCGTTAAGCAAAGACTCATCGCCTGCATAGGGCATGTCAAGGAAACGCCAATAATTCCCATTCCAATGTAGACTTGTCGCCCAACTCCATTTCCACTTGTAGCCAAATCCTACCCCAACAATATAAATGTTGTCGGGTGCAATAATTCCAAGTTCATTGGAATTTTGGGACTGTAAATACTCGTAAGGAAGAAGCATACTTTTCCATGCTCTGCCATTCCAATTTAATGTGACGTAACCATTTGCAACCCAGACATTATTTGATCCGAGATGTGCGATGGTTTCACCTTGGACAGTCACCTGGCTTATCCAAGTACTTCCATCCCAATGAAAAGAATTATCGCGCCCAATCACCCAAACATTGTTTGAATCAATGGCTGTTACTGCATTCAAATAGCTGTCTGTCCCGAGCATTGGAATTTCGACGATTTCCCATACGCTGCCGTTCCAATGCAACACAAGCGAGTGGTTTTGGTACGGGGCTGGGTCCCAGACCGAACCCACTGCCCAGATATCCGTTGGAGAAAAAACCGCGATGTCGTTCAACGCGTTAAACGTGGAATGTGAATTGGGGCTGGGAACAATTGCCCAAGCGGTTCCGTCCCAGTGCATCGTCAAAGATTTCCGAGTGCCAGCTTGGGTGAAAAACCCCACTGCCCAAACGTCATTGCTCGCACTTGCGGCAATTGCATAGAGCAAACCGCTGTCTCCAACCTCGGGCAAGGGGACCGGTGTCCATGTGGTTCCGTCAAAATGAATGACGAGTGGATGAAACAACTCATCGTTTGTCGCGCCACCGACTGCCCAAACATCATTTGAGTCGAACGCAATCACATCATTCAATTTGCTTGAAGCAAAGTTCAAGCCAGATTCGACGAGATGTCATGTGGGGACACAGTAACCCACGGGAGGAGGTGGGTCTGCGCGCGCAGCGAGCGGAAAGAAAAGCGTCGCGCAGAGTAGCAAAGTAGTGACACAAATCGAAATCAAACATGCAATCCAGATTTTCCAATTCATTCGCATCAGAACCTCCAAACTATCATCTCTTGAATTCTTGAAATTCTACCCCTCGCACAATTCCACGTCAATCACAATTCCGTGATTCTCCACTTGCCTCTTATAATCTCAACCTGCCATGCGTATCGCCGTCAATCTTTTGCCGTTTCGTGAACAACTCGCGGGCGCGGGAAATTACACGCAAAACATTTTGCGCGAGCTGTTGGAGTTGGACGCGCAGAACGAATATGTTTTTTTCCTTGCGCCGCGCGCGGAAATTCATTTTGCCTATCCCGCGCCGAATGTCACGCGCGTATTTGTTTCGCTTCCGTCCTCCATTGCCGCGCGCATTGCGTACGAACAATTTGTTTTGCCAATTCAATTGGTGCGGCATGACATTAATGTCTTGTTCACACCATCGGTGGCAATTCCGATAGTGTGGCGCGGAAAAAAGGTGACGATGATTTATGATATGATTGCGGAACATCGTAACGTTACAAAATATCCTCCGCTTCGCAATGCGTACGTGAAATGGATGTCGCGTTATGCCGCGCGCCATTCGGACATTGTCGTGACCAACGCCGAAAATTCGCGCCGCGAAATCGCGCAGTATGCGCGTGTGCCGTTAGAAAAAATTGCGCTGGCATATTCTGCGCCGAGTCCCACGCTGCAGCCCGTACATGATCCGGAAATTTTGCGGCGTGTGCGTGAGGCGTATGCGCTGCCCGAACGATTTGTGTTGTATCTCGGCACCTTAGAGCCGGGCAAAAATTTGCCGTGTCTGATTCGCGCGTACGCCGAAATGAAACGCACGCGCCCTGATTTGGAGCATCATCTTGTGTTGGCGGGCGCGCGGGGTTGGGGACTCGCGGAATTGGAGCGCGAGATTCAGCGCAGCGACGCGATGGGGTTTCATCTGCTCGGCTTTGTGGAGAATGAGGACCTTGCCGCGCTCTATTCTCTCGCGGATGTGTTTGTCTATCCCTCGCTGTACGAAGGTTTTGCGCTGCCGCCGGTGGAAGCGATGGCATGTGGTACGCCCGTGATTGTTTCGACGGCGCCGGCGCTTCCGGAAATTTTAGGTGAGCCGTGGACGGGCAAGACAGCGGGATTGATGGTCTCGCCGCACGACGAACACGCGTTGGCACAAGCCATGGCGCGCGTACTGCAGGACGCGGCACTGCGCGCAAAATTGAGCGCGTTGGCTCTGGAACGCGCGCGCGAATTTTCTTGGCAAGCGAGCGCACAGGTGGTGTGGCGCGTCTTGCAAGCTATCGCCGAGCAAGAGCGCGCGAATGCTTGACCTTTCGATTGTGGTGTTGGTTTGGCAAGACCGCGCGTTTTTGCCGACATGTCTCGAATCCATTGCGGCAGGACACGGCGATTTGAGCGTTGAGGTCGTTCTCGTCGAGAATGGGATTACGTTGGCAGAAACAGAGTATGCTCCATTCATGCCGGTCATTGTTCACAATACAGAAAATCGCGGCGTGGCAGCCGCGCGCAATCAAGGTCTGGCGCACGCGCACGCGCACGCGCGCTATTTGATGTTGTTGGATGTTGATACAATTGTTACGCGAGATGCCGTACCGAATCTTGTGCGCTTTATGGACGCACATCCCGAAGTCGGTTTGGCGGGTCCGCGCTTGCAAGACAAACAAGGAAGCTTGCAATTGACGTGCCGCAAGCTGCCAACCGTTCAGACAAAAATGTTGCGGCGTGTGCCGACGCGGTGGGCGCGCGGATTGTTGGCAGATGAAATGTACGAGGAATATGACCATCAAACGCCGCGCATAGTGGATTATGTCATCGGCGCGTGCCAAATTATTCGGCGCGAAGCATACGCGCAAGTCGGCGCGCTGGATGAACAATTTTTTTACGGACCCGAAGACGTGGACTATTGTATTCGTACGTGGCGCGCGGGTTGGCGCGTAATGTATGTACCGGACGCCGTCGTGATTCACAACGAACAGCGTCTCACGCAGCGACGCGCGTTTTCAAAATTATCACTGCTGCACGCACAAGGACTCGCGCGCTATTTTTGGAAACATCGCTACCTGTTCACGCGTCCATCGCTCGCGCCATTGAACGGCGATGGGCAGCCGACGACAAATCAGTGAGCGAGCATGAGAACTTGAGGATTTATGTTGCCATCATTTTTGGAACGCCAAGATTTGAAAAATAAAAATGTACTGGTTACGGGCGCCTGTGGCTTTTTGGGAACGCAAGTCTGCGCGTTATTAAAAGAGTTGGGCGCGAATGTCATTCGGATTGACCCGCGCGTGGAGAGCAAGCCCTCGTCCAATGGTACGACAAAAAATTTGCCATTGCGTGTACAAGATATTGCGCTGCGTGAGGATTTGCGCAAAATCGAATTTGATTTGGTTTTTCATCTTGCGGGCGCGGCATTTGCGGCACAGTCGGTCATCGAACCTTATTTTGATTTTGAATCCAACCTTTGGGCAACGGTACAATTTCTCGAAACATTGCGCGCGCTCGAGTTTCATGGCTTGATTGTCTATGCGTCTTCGGCGGCAGTGTATGGCGAACCGGCGCAGCTGCCCATCACCGAAGAAACTCTGCCGCGTCCCATCTCACCGTACGGGGCAAGCAAATATGCGTCGGAAAATTATCTGAACGTCTATGCCGAGTTGTATGACTTGAATGTGATTGCCGCGCGTCTCTTTTCGTTGTATGGTCCGGGGCAGCGCAAGCAAGTTGTGTTTGATATTGCGCGCAAAGCGCTGCGACACGATACAAAGATTGAATTGTTGGGAACGGGCGAGGAACGCCGCGATTTAATGTACGTTCAAGATGCCGCTGCGGCGCTGGTGTTACTTGGCACACTGCCGCGTGTGCGCGCACGGACAATCAACGTCTGCTCCGGTCATGCAATTTCGATTCGGGGACTGGCGGAAAAAATTGTGTGCGCGTTGGGAGAAAATCCGGAGCGCATCGCGTTCAGCGACATTCATCGCCCCGGCGACCCGCTGGTTTGGGAAGCATCGAACCAATTGCTGTCGAGTACCGGTTTTTACACGCGAGTTGATTTGGAGGAAGGGATTCGCAGAACGGTGCAGTGGTGCGCAAACGAACTCGCCGCAGAAAATACAAACGCGCTCCAACCCGCGCGGCTGAACGAATGACGAGGCATTGAAAATGCAATCGCCCAAGCGTTTGACCAAACCGATTTCCGTTTCCACCGCCGCGCCGCGCTTTTCGCTGCAGCGTTCGCAGGTGCGGTGGATTTTGGTGTTGGGCGATTTGGTGTGTGTCAATCTTGCCGCGCTCGCCGCGTTGTGGCTCGGCGTGCAGCGTTCGACGTGGTGGCTCGCGGTGGGTTCGTGGGATACCTTTAGCGCGTGGTTTTTATTTTTGTCAGCGATTTGGTTCGTGTGTGCGAGCGTCATGGATTTGTACGATTTGCGCGTGGCAGGTTCGCCGCGCCGCGTGATTGGTTCGACACTGAGTGTCGTGTTGGGAACGCTCGCCGTTTATTTTGTGATTTATTTTTTCGCAGTGCCGCAATCGCTGCCGCGGCATCTCATTCTTTTCTTTGCGCTCATTGCCGCGTTGTTGTTGTCACTGTGGCGCGGACTCTTTGCGTTGGCGTTGGGTTCGGGACCGTTGGCGCGCCGCATCGTTGTCGTAGGGGGGGGGGAAAGCGCGAACGCGTTAATGCAAGTGCTGCGCGAACACGCGTCGGCGTACTATAATGTGATTGCGTCATTTAATCCCGCGCGCGACGCGGAAACGTTGGCGCGAAATATTTCGGGATTGGATGAAGTGATTGTCGGCGCGCAAGAAGATTTGGGTGATGAATGGTTGGCGCAATTGGTAACGTGGCGCGAACAGGGTGTGCAAATTGTGAACATGGCGGCAGTGTACGAAGAACTCACGGGACGCGTGCCGGTGGAACATGTTGGGAAAAATTGGAGCGTGTTATTGCCGCTCGAACAGGACGCGACGCGCGGCTTGAACGGCATTTTGAAACGCGCGTTGGATTTTATTTTGGCATTGAGCGCGCTGCTCCTCACCGCGCCATTTTTGCCGTTGATTGCGTTGGTGATTCGTTTGGATGGAAAGGGCGCGTTGTTATTGCGTCAAGCGCGTGTAGGCAAAAATGGGCGCGTGTTTCGTTTGTTCAAATTCCGTACGATGATTCCGAACGCAGAACCGCCCGGCGTCGCTGTGTGGGCAGAAGAAGATGACCCGCGTGTGACGCGTGTGGGAAAATTTTTGCGGCGTTTCAAATTGGACGAAGTGCCGCAATTTTGGAACGTGCTGCGCGGTGAAATGTCACTCGTCGGTCCGCGTCCTGAACGTCCTGAAATTGTGGAAAATCTGCAGCGCGAAATTCCCTTTTATCGTTTGCGGCATGTGGTGCGTCCGGGCATGACGGGCTGGGCGGCGATTCGATTTCCCTACGGGCGTTCGGTGAATGACGCACTGGTGAAATTGCAGTACGATTTGTACTACATCAAACATCAATCGGTGCTGCTCGACGCGCTGATTTTGGTGAAAACGCTCGGCACAATTCTCACGCCGCCGCACAACGCATGAATTTATTTCAATGGTGGTCACGCGTCGCGCGCGCCGTGAACTTGCAAACGGAACAAACGGCGCATGTGCCGTGGTTTATTCCCATCCTTTTGGCATTGGGCGCATTTGGCATCACGTTCGTTTGGGTCAAGACCGCGCTGTCGTTGTTGATTGTGGCGACCGCGCTCAATCGCTATCGTTTTGAATTTTTCGGCGCGGGCTTACGCATCGAGCATTTTGTGTTTGCGGGCGTCGCGCTCGCGTGGTTTTTGAAAACGCGCCCGCGTATTTCATACCTCCATTTTTCGCGCGCGGATATTTTACTCGTCGCGTATCTGGGATTCGCGCTGCTTGCTTCGATTTTGTTTTCACCGCAATTGCGCGAGAGTTTCAAGTTTTTTGTTTTGATGGCATTCGGCGTCGTGCTCTATTGGTTCGTGCGCGCCGTCGCCGCGAACCGTAAGGAATTTACACGCGGCGTTTGGATGCTGATTATTGTTGGCGTCGCGGCATCGTTGTTTGGAATTGTCGCGTGGTTGGTGTATCCGTTCGGCATCAATCTCGGTGTGCAAATTTATGCGTTGGAAGTTTTCACCACGCACTCGCCGTTTGGCACACTGTTCGATTCCAACACGCTCGGCATGTACGCGATGGCAGCAACATTGTTGCAAGTTACGCTGTTGCTCGATTCACAATTTACAAAATATCGCGCGCCGTTGCTTGGCGGCATCCTGCTTACACTCGTCACCGTCGCGTTGAGTTTAACGCGTGTGGCGTGGATTGGCTTGGTATTTGGTTTATTTCTGGTGCTGTCGATTAGCCCGCGGCGGCGGTGGGCAATTGCGATTGGCGGCGCAGCGATTGTTTTGGTGGGATTGGCACTTGTGGCAAACAGTGCGCTGGCAGGGGGGGGGGGCGCGCTCGCGGAATTTTCATTTTCGCGCGTGTTGACGAGCAAATCTATTTTTTTTCGGCTCGACGCGTATCAACGCGCGTGGAATGATTTTTTACTGAATCCGCTTTTGGGCAATGGCGTCAATGTGTTCGCACAAAATCACACGTCACCGGCAGGAACGCGCGATTGGATTAGCAATTTTTTTTTGATGACATTGCACGATACAGGAATTGTTGGATTGACGATTTTGTTGGCGTGGCTCGGTTGGCTGGCGTATGAAACGTGGCGCGCGTTAAGAATTTCGCGCGGTGCAGTTCGCACAATGCTTCTCGCGTTGTCCATCGCGTATCTCGCGTTGTTTGTAACATATCAGGCGACGACAGTGTTTTGGTTGGGATTCAATTGGGTGTATTTGGGATTGATTCGGAGTGGAACAATTGTCTGCGCTCCGAGAATCGAGAAACGAGAAACGAGATGAAACGTTGGCACGCATTTTTGATTTGGCTCACCGGCATACTGATTGCGATTGCGGTGATTGGTGAAAATATGTATTTGGGTGTTGCGTTAGCGCTTTTGAGCGGAATTGTTTTTGGAATCGTAAATTTTTTGGCTTTTCGGAATGTCGAACGACAAAGGACGAACCACGAATGACTGAATTTGAACGCGTGCAACTTGCCTTGCAGCATCAAGAACCTGACCGCGTGCCGGTGGATTTTTTGGCGACTCCGGAAGTGTGGAACAAACTCATCGCGCAATTAAAGCCGGATGTTGCAGGAATTGGCGCGAGTGAATTTGTGGAACCTGCGCGTGAAGCCATACTGCGGCAGTTTGAAATTGACGTGCGTCTGCTGTCGTACGATATGTTTTGCGCTCCGCCCGCGTCTGTAATGAAAGCGGGTGCGCATGTGGACTGGTGGATTTCGCTGGCGCGTTCGACCCCGAATCGCATGTGGGTGCAATATGTTCCCGATGGGACGTGGTACGACATTTGGGGCGTGCATTATCGCAAAGTGGAACACGAATTTGGTTCGTACCAAGAGTTTGCATCGTTTCCGTTGTCCGAAGCGACAAGCATTGCGGAACTCGCCGCGCATCCGTGGGCATCGCCCGATTGGTGGGATTTTTCCGCGCTGCCAAACATTATTCAAACGCTCGACCCGCAGCACAATTTGTATTGGCGCTTTCGCATCGGCTCGGTCTTTGAAATTGCGTGGGCGCTGCGCGGGATGCAAGAATTTTTGATTGACCTCGCAAGCCAGCCCGATTTTCCAAAATATATTATGCAGCGTTTGAGTGAAGTGTCCATCGAAAATACAAAACGCGTTCTCGATATTGCCGGCGACCACATTGACATGCTATATTTTTATGACGATGTGGCAACACAAAATTCGCTGATGATTTCCAAAACAATGTGGCGCGAATTTGTGCGTCCGCATCACGCCGCGCTGGTGGAGCTCGCCCACTCGTACGGCAAAAAAGTAATGTATCATTGTGACGGCGCGGTGTATCCGCTCATTCCCGATTTGATTGATTTGGGAATTGATGTGCTGAATCCGATTCAACCGGATGCGAAAGGGATGGATTCCGCGCGTTTGAAAAATGAATTTGGCGATAAATTATGTTTTCACGGCGGCGTGGACATTATCAAGACGTTACCGCGTGGGACAAAAGACGAAGTGATTGCCGAAGTACGAGAACGCGTGAATGTGTTGGGAAAAGGCGGCGGATATATTTTGTGCAGTTCGCATCACATTCAACCCGACACGCCGCTCGAGAATGTGTTGACGATGTATGACCCGCAACTGCGGTATCGAACGAGCTAGCGTATGCCCGTCCAACAAAAATTTTTGCAGTTTCCATTTTTCGGTCCGCTCACGCCCGACGATTTTCAACATGTGACGCGCGCGGCAACGCGCCGCGCAGTTCCCGCGCAGACGATTTTGTTTCAAGAAGGCGACGCGGGTGACACGTTTTATATGATTTATGCGGGCAAGGTGGAAATTTTTTCCGGCACGGGTGAAGATGAGCAAACGCTGAATGTGTTGGACGCGGGTGAGTGGTTTGGCGAGCTCGCGTTGATAGATGACCAGCCGCGTTCCGGCACAGCGCGGACATTGAAAGCAAGTGTTTTGATAACGCTGCCCAAACAGGAATTTTTGTGGCTCGTTACAAAATATCCGTTGTCACTTTTTATTATTGTCTCGGCGATTCAACACACGTTGCGCGAACGAGACCACGCCTATCGCGCCGAAGCGGAATTGCGCGCGGAACAATTGCAGCAGCTGTATTCCACGTCCCTTGATATTACGCGGCATCTGGAGCGTGACCAAGCTTTGAGCGCGATTCGTGAACGCGCGGTGGAATTATTAAAGAGCGCAGGCGGTGATTTGTATTTGTATGATGAACAGCGCAAAGTACTGGTCCCGCAGGTTCAAGAATTTTTGAGTATGCCGTCGCGTCGCATTGGCGAGGGTTGTACGGGGCGCGCATTTGCGAGCGGCGAGGCGTGCGTTGCAAATCCAAGTCGGCGCATGCCTATTTTTGAACTCGCTGCACCGATTGTTTTGGAGGAACGTTCGCTTGGGGTATTGAATGTGTATCGCGCGTCGGACGGCGCGCCGTACCAAGAAACGGATAAAACGCTGCTCCAACTTTTTGCCAATCAAGCGGCGATTGTGATAGAGAACGCGCAGTTGTATGCGCTGCGAATGGACAAGGCGCGGCTCGACGGCGAACTGAACGCGGCGCGCCAAGTGCAGGCGAATCTCATCCCGACGGATGCGCCGCATTTGGCGAATTATCAACTCGCGGCAATGTGGGAACCCGCGCGCAAAGTAAGCGGCGATTTTTACGATTTCATTCCGCTTGCCGACGGACGCATGGGCATCGTCATTGCGGATGTTTCGGACAAAGGCATGGCTGCCGCGCTATTCATGGCGACAGCGCGCAGTATTTTACGCGCGAGCGCGGATGTGGGCGGCACCATCAGCGAAATCATCGAACGCGCCAACCGTGCGCTCGAGCGCGATGCAACGGGCGGAATGTTTGTGACCGTCTTTTTCGCCATACTGGATCCACATACCCATCATTTTTCGTATGTAAATGCAGGACATAATAATCCGTACTGGATTCACGCGTCGAACGCGACAATGCTAGAATTAAAAGGTAATAATTTGGCGATGGGAATTTTGGACGCGTTTTCCTATCGTTCTGAGGATATCGAATTGGCGCGCGGCGATGTGATTTTGTTTTATACGGATGGTGTCACCGAAGCGACGGATGAGCAAGAAGAATTGTTTGGCGAAGAACGCTTGCGCCGCGTGTTGCAGGAAAACGGGAACGGCACCGCGCGGCACCTCCTGCGGGTGTTGGATGAAAACGTGCGCGCGTTCACCGGTGCGTTCCCACAGAGCGACGATATCACCGTCGTCGCCTTGAAACGGACTTGATGATTTTTCAAATTCCGCAGTTCGCAGTGTTGCTGCTGCTCCTGCCCGCCATTTTAATTTTTTATATCGCGCGTCAACGCCGCCGCCGCCGTTTTGCCTTGCGGTACGCGAGCGCGGACTTGGTACGCGATTCACAACGCGGGCGCGGTTGGCGGCGGCATATTCCCCCGCTTTTATTCTTGGCGACATTGACACTCTTGATTGTGGGGCTGATGCAGCCCGCCATCATGGTGCGTGAACCCTCCGACGAGGCATTGATTATTATGACGATGGATGTGTCCGCGAGCATGTGGGCGACGGACATGTTCCCCAGTCGAATGGAAGCATCCAAAGCCGCCGCACAATTGTTTATCGAGCAACTGCCGCCGAAAATGCGTATCGGCGTTGTCTCGTTCAGCGAGGCATCGTACCTGAATCAAGTACCGACGACAGACCGTTCCCAAGTTCTCAAAGCGATTGCGAAATTGAATCCGCGCACAGGCACCGCCATTGGCAACGGGCTGATGACCTCGCTGGATGCTTTGTACGGTTCGATGGGTGGTGAACTGCCATACATCAAGCGCGGTGAGTACGCGCCTGCGGTAATTGTCTTGCTTACCGATGGTGAAAATACGGACGGTCCCCCCCCCCTCGAAGTAGTGGGGCAGGCAATTGAGCGCGGGATTCGCGTTTATACCATCGGCATCGGCACGCCCGAATCGGCTGTCTTGCGTATCGGCGCCGCGCCGATTCAAGCGCGACTCGACGAACCGACATTAAAAGAAATCGCGCAGCTCACGAATGCAAAATACTATAATGCATCAACCGAAAAAGATTTGCGCGCGGTGTATCAAAATTTAACGACACAATTGGTAACGCGAATGCAGCCGCAAGACATTTCCTTTATCTTTCTCACACTTGCATTTTTCCTCGGGGTCCTCGCGTTAATGTTTTCGATTGTGTGGTCCAATCGGCTGCCGTAAAAAAAAGAGACGTTCCAACGGAACGTCTCTACGTTTTTTATAGAACTTCAACATCATGCGGCGTACTTTCTTTCCAACCCGCGCCCGTCATTTTTACAAAGATTGCCTTGTCGTGAAATTCCTTCAACGTGTGCGCGCCGCTGTAACTCATCCCCGATTGAATTCCCCCAACCAACTGCGTCAACACTTCGCGCGTTTTCCCGCGATATGGCACGGCGGCTTCGACCCCTTCCGCTACATATTCGTCCAAATCTTCTTGTGCGACGCGTTCTCCATCGCGCGTCTTGCGGTCACGATTCGCGGCGGTGGATGCCATGCCGCGCGAAACTTTGTACTTGTGCCCTTTGCGCGTCATCAAGAGTCCCGGACTTTCATCCGTTCCCGCAAGCAGTGAACCAATCATAATCGTATCCGCGCCTGCCGCTAACGCTTTCGCCGCGTCGCCCGGATGTCGGATGCCACCATCCGCAATAATCGGAATGTCGTACTCTTTCGCCACACCGACACACGCAATCACGGCGGTCAATTGCGGCACACCCGAACCTGCAACGAGACGCGTCACACAAATCGAACCCGGACCAACGCCGACTTTGATGGCATCCGCGCCCGCGTCAATCAATCGGCGTGTGCCGTCCGCCGACGCGACATTGCCGCCGATAATTTGCGCGTGGGGAAAATGTTTGCGAATGTTTTGAATCATCAAAATTTCTTGTTCGGAATCGCCGTGCGCAATATCAACGACGATGCAGTCCGCGCCCGCCGCCAACATTTTTTCGACGCGTTCCATATCACGTTCTTTAACGCCAACCGCCGCACCCACTGCCAAACGTCCGCGCGCATCTTTGGTTGCTTTTGGATATTGCTCCAATTTCATAATGTCTTTCAAGGTGATGAGTCCGGCGATGTTGCCTTGTTCATCCACCAACGGCAATTTTTCAATACGGTGTTCGTGCAAAATTTTTTCGGCTTCGCGCAATGTTGTATTCGCGGGCGCAGTCACAACATCGCGTTTCATCACATCGGTCACCGGACGACGATTATTGTTTTCAAATAATAAATCGCGCGTCGTCACAATCCCCGCAATTTTTTTCCCACCGTTCAAAATCAAAATGCCGCCCGTGCCGGTTTCGTCAACGAGACGCCGCGCGTCGCCGACAGTATTATCCACCGTCAGCGTTATCGGGTCGGTGACGACGAACGATTCCGCTTTTTTCACGCGCGCAATTTCATTCGCTTGCTGTTCAATCGTCATGAAACGATGAATGATGCCGATGCCGCCTTCGCGCGCCATCGCAATTGCCATCGCGCTTTCCGTCACGGTGTCCATATTCGATGACACAATCGGAATTTGCAATTCGATTTTTTTCGTCAGCCGCGCTTTGGTGGACAATTTCTTGCGCGACGAGACGTTAGAGTACTGTGGGACGAGCAAAACGTCGTCATAGGTGAGGGCGGTTTCAGGAAGAATGGTCATAATTTAACATCGGATTGGACGCGGATTAACGCAGATTTTCGCGGAAAAGTTTTTTTCTCCGCGTTCATCCGTATTTATCCGCGTCCAATAAAATCATTCCGCAAAAATAATTTTATCACCATCAAACTTTTCAATCACTGCCAGCGATTCGACTTGGACATTCAAATCGCGGAGCGCGCCGCGTCCGCCTTCAAACGCTTTTTCAATTACCGCACCGATACCGACGAGTGTTGCGCCGCTTTGCTTGACGATTTCCGCGAGCGCGCGAATGGTCAACGCGGACGCGAGAAAATCGTCAACAATCAACACGCGTTCATTGGGGGCTAAAAATTCATGCGACACCATCAGCGTCACTTGTCCGCCTTTGGTGTGTGACGGCGCGCTCGCTTGATACGGTTCTTCTTTTAACGTCAACGGTTTCGTCTTGCGCGCAAACACGACAGGCACTTGAAGCATCATCCCCGCCGCGAGCGCGGGCGCAATCCCACTCGTTTCCGCTGTGAGAATTTTCGTCGCATGCTGTCCGCGAAAGCGCCGTGCAAATTCATACCCAATGCCTTGCATGAGCAATGGGTCCACTTGATGATTCATGAACGCATCAACTTTTAAAATTCCGTTGCCAAGATAAATTCCTTCGTTCAAAATTCGTTCGCGCAGCCAGTGCATGTAGGTGCTGTTGTTGGTCATGTGTCCTCGAACATTAGAGACTGGAGATTGGAGACGAGAGATTAGCGTTTCGGCGCGGTGATTATCGCACAGCATGATAGTGAGCGCCAAACGATAAAACTCATTGACATCGCATACGGATAAAGTAAAATAGCCGCAACATTGACAAGGAGGTAAATCGCATGGAAAAGGTACTCGAAGGAAAACGCGTTGCCATCTTGGTCGCGCACGAATACGAAGACATCGAATTGCTCTATTCTGTTCTGGAATTGAGCGAAGCGGGTGCCAAAGTTACGGTGGCGACACTGCCGCTGAACGCCAAAGGACACTTTCACACGCGCCCGTCGTTTCCCGAAAAACCCGTGACGGGTCGGTTCGGACATCCTGTCCCGATGGTTGTGCTTGCCGAAGGCGTGCGCTATCAAACTGCCAGCATTTACGATTTGCATGTCAACGATTTCGATGGGCTTGTGATTCCCGGCGGCTATGCGCCCGACTTTATGCGGACGGACCGCCGCACATTGAGTTTCATCGCCGAGATGTATCAGCAGAGCAAAGTGGTCGCCGCGATCTGCCACGGACCGATTGTTTTGATTTCCGTTGACAAAGTGATGGGCACCGATATTGTGCGCGGGCGCAAGGTGGCGGCGGTGGACGCGTGTGCGGATGATTTGAACAATGCCGGTGGTTTATGGGAAGATGTGCCGTGTTTCCGCGTCGGCAACGTGGTGACGGCGCGGATTCCAGACGATTTGCCGCCGTTCATCCAAGAAGTGACGAACGCGCTGGTGGAAATGCAAGAAAAAGTTCCTGCGTGATTTTGAAACGCATTGCTTTGAATGAAAGAGATGCCCGCGAACGACGCGGGCATTTTTTGTTGGGATTGAAGGTCAAAACAGTATGGTTCGTTGTCCAACGTGCGCCGATTTTCGCATAGGATTAGGGGGATGGGAAAATGGGGAGGGCGATTTTGGATTGCGCGACGCGTGAGGTAGGTTCATAATTACCGTAGAGGTTTCACTATCATTCGGAAACAACGATACATCATTGACGCGCACAGTGAACCGATTGAGGTGATTCTTTCGCCTGAGATCTAGAGTCAGGATCGGATCAATCTGAAAAGTTTACGAAGGGTGCTCGAAAAACAATGAATGATATTGAGAAACTAATTGCTGATTTTCGAAATCCAGATCCAGGTGCATGGAATAGTACCAGGCTTTCATTGGTGGACTTGGGATCAGTTGCCGTAGAGTTTCTCATTCCAGCCCTATCTGATCCTAATGAAAATGTACGCGCGGGGGTAGCAGTAGTCCTCGGGCAAATCCAAGACCAGCGTGCTGTTGCAGGATTAATTCGCTCGCTAAGTGACAGCGAGGCGAGAGTACGGGAGAAAGCAGCGTGGGCATTGGGTTGGCTCAATGACCGGCGCGCTGTTGAGCCGCTTATAAAGCTCTTGACTGATCCCTTCGAATTCAACGGCAAAGTACAGGTGAATGCCGCGTTTGCACTTGGAAAGCTCGGTGATCGGCGAGCTGTTCAACCACTAATTGATGCCCTACACGATCCAGACGATAAAGTTCGCGAACGTGCAGCATGGGCTTTAGGGAAAATCGGTGATCATCAACCTCTTGGACAACTTTTATTCTTATTGAGAAGCAGAGCCGAAAACATTGATGTGAGAGAGTCTGCAGCAGAGGCGATTGGTGAAATAGGTGATATTAGTTTTGTCTGGGTATTAACACGTATTAAAAGCGAAGCCAACGACCTACGCTTGATCTGGGCAATTAACCGTGCTTTGGATAAGTTGAAACAGTAAGCAAGATAAATTTCCATACGACATGGGAAAAATTTTGTATCGCATAATGCTCAATTCCCCATTCTGATGATGCTCCTGCAAACTCCGCACCTTCAACTCCTTCATCTGCAACGCGCGTATCGCGCCCATCATTTCAAATCGCACCGTGTTGATCAATTCGCCCCATCTCCTCGCTCTCCCTTTTCCCTCACTCCATCCTCTCCCTCCCCTCCAACGTCACTCCCATCGTTCCCTCAAATTCTTTCACCCGCTCGACCAATGGCGCGACGTAACGCGGAAATTTTTCCGCGTACTCTTCCAACCGCGCCACATTGATTTCGCGCAAATCCAATTCTTCAATGGTAAGCGTCGCTTTGCCGCGACTCACCAAATACAATTCATCCAGCAGCGCCTTTTCAGGCGCGGCGATGCAAATTCCATTTTCAAACGCATAGCCAAAAAACAAATCGCGTTTCAAATGGTGATATTCGATTTGGGTCTGGGCTAGCGCGATTTTTTTTGACGCGCGTGTAGTGGCAAAGGTCAGCGTGTACGGAATTTGCGAGAGGATGCCGTATTTGGCAAGCGCGCTCTCGAACGAAAGATACGAAGGAAAGTACAACTCGCTCGCCGCCTTTTCACTTTCCATCGGCGCAATCGCGAGTTTGTACACATTCTTACGAAGGCGCGCGAGAACGCCCGCTTGCACAAGCCGTGTCAACGTCACATAGAGCGACGCGCGCTGTAGTCCCAAAATTTTTTCGAGGTCTGTCGCGGTGAAATACGGTTTGGGCAGCGCGAGCAATTTGGAAATCAGCGCCGAATCTTTTGGGCGGATGCGAGCCATGCGTCAACAACTCTCCAGTACGAACGCGGCAGCAAGCGATGCAATTCTGCTTTTGCCAATTCGATATCGAATCCTTTCAAATCCACTTGCACGTCTTGCTTGAGCAGTTGAAGAATGAACCAATAATCAAATACATCGCGCGCCGCGCGGCGATTTTTCAGCGCGTCCTTTTTCTCGCGCAGAATTAATTCCAATGTGGCGACACGCGCGAGAACCGTCAAGGGCGCGTGCTGGCTCGCAATGAGGCGTTCCGTAAAATCTTGACCTGCCACAAGTTTGCTTTTGCGTTTGGAAATTTCGATTTTGATTTGAAACGCGCGCGGTAAAAAACTCTCTTTGATTTTCGCGCTACCAAACAAAGTATAAAATTTCGCGTGCGTCTCGACGTTCACAATGGCGGTGTAGCGGTTCGCCACTTTTTGGAGAAATACGGCAAATTTCTCCGCCTCTATTTCACCCAGCGCGCTAAAATCCAAATCTTCGGAAAAGCGCGGCGAGCCATACGCGAGGCGCAGCGCCGTGCCGCCTTTGAAGACCAATTGCGCGCCAAACTCGCTCTCGTACAATTCTTTGAGCAGGAGTAATTCGTATTCCTCGCGCACAATCGAATCAATGCTAATTTGTTGCTGAACAGCCATAGCTTTCGCAACGGTTTCATCCATAATCGTTATACCTTAACAATCTTGTTAATAATCTAAAATCTATTTTATGAAAAAAAACAGACTTGTCAATTATTATTAACAAATCTGTAAAGAATCGTAAATCTATTTTTGAGGGGCGAAGATTGCCAACGGATAGATAACGGATAAGCGGATGCGCGCACAGCCCATCCGCTTTCAATATCCGTTGACAGAATGATGTTCCTGCAAACTCCTCACCTTCAACTCCTTTATCTGCAACGCGCGTATCGCGCCAACCGCCGCTGCTGCTGCCGATAGCGTCGTCACGAGCGGCACGCGATAACGTACAGCCGCGCGGCGAATTTCTTGACCGTTGCCGTGCTATAATAACCCATACAGGAAAGGGAGAAATTAGAGATGAACCAACAGAAAATCTCGCGCGAAATCATGGCACTCTCGCCTGAATTGCAACGACAGGTGATTGACTTTGTCGCGTTCTTGCGGGAACGCTATGCCAAACCCCGTGTTACGCCAACTTCCAAGCGTACATCACTGCGCGAAGAACCTTTTGTCGGCATGTGGCGCAATCGCAAAGACATGCGCGACAGCACAAAGTTGGTCAGAGAACTGCGCCAACGCGAATGGATGAATGGCAATGGCTGAAATCGTCCTTGTGGATACAGATATCCTCATTGACGCGGGACGCGAAATTGACGACGCGCTTGACTGTCTCGAACAACTTGAGCAGCAAGCGACGTTGGCAATCAGTGTGATAACTCAAATGGAATTGATTGTTGGCTGTCGCGACAAAACAGAATTGCGCGCATTAGAAAAATTTTTGGCGCGGTTTCAAGTAGTCAAGTTGAATGAACAAGCATCTGACACCGCGATTGATTTGTTGCGTCGCTATCGGTTGAGTCATGGTTTGTTAATTGCCGACGCGCTGATTGCCGCAACCGCAATTTCATTGGGCGTTTCGTTTGTGAGCAAGAATCAACGCGATTATCGTTTCATTTCAGGTCTGCGCTTGTTGCCATATCCACATCCTTTTGGTGCCACTCCGTAAATCAAGCATAAAAATAAATCGAGGATTCTTAACAATCCTGTAAAGCTGCATAAATCTATTTTTGTCATCGCGCACAAACAAAAAAAACATCGCCAGAGAAAAATTGTCGGGCGATGTTTTTTATTTTCCCGTCTTTCCCTCATTCCCCATTCTTGTAATGCTCCTGCAAACTCCTCACCTTCAACTCCTTCAGCTGCAACGCCCGTATCGCTCCCACCGCTGCTGCCCCCGCGCTTAACGTCGTCACCAACGGCACGCGATACCGCACTGCTGCGCGGCGAATTTCTTCCCCGTCGCTGTGGGCTTGGCGTCCGAGTGGTGTGTTGACGATGAGCGATATTTCACCGCGCGTAATCGCTTCGAGTAAATGCGGCGTACCTTCTGAAACTTTGTTGAGCGTTTCCACTTGCAATCCCACGCGGCGCAGCCATTCGGCTGTCCCGCGCGTCGCGGAAATTTCCCATCCCAATCTTGATAAATCGCGTGCGAGTTTCACTACCGCGCCTTTGTCGAAATCGTTGACTGTCAATAACGCGCGTCCGCGCGGCGGTAAGGACATCCCTGCCGCCATTTCCGCTTTGGCAAACGCGTGACCGAAACTCGAAGCGTGTCCCATCACTTCGCCCGTCGAACGCATTTCGGGTCCGAGACGCACGGGTGTGCCGTCGAATTTGTCGAACGGCAGCACAACTTCTTTGACAAAAAATCCGTCAATGTGCGGCTCTTGCATGAATCCAATTTCGCGCAATGTTTTGCCCACCGCGATTTGTGCGGCGATGCGCGCGAGGGGAACGCCCGTTGCTTTCGCAACGAATGGCACGGTGCGGCTCGCGCGCGGATTTACTTCCAGCACATACACCACTTCATCTTTGATGGCGAACTGCGCGTTCATCAAACCGCGCACGCCGAGTTTCAATGCAATGCGCGTCGTATAGTCGCGCATAATGTCGAGATGATATTGCGAAATTTTGAACGGTGGCAATACGCACGCGCTGTCGCCCGAATGAATCCCCGCTTCTTCGATATGTTGCATGATGCCGCAAATGACAACATCCTCGCCATCGCACACGCAGTCCACATCCACCTCGAACGCATCTTCCAAATAGCGGTCAACGAGTACGGGATGTTCTGTTTGTACACTCGCCGCTTGTTCAATAAAGTGCGCGAGGTCGGCATCGTCATACACAATCGCCATCGCGCGTCCGCCCAACACGAACGATGGACGCACCATCACGGGATAACCGATGCGTGTGGCGACGCGTCGCGCTTCGACGAGCGAACGCGCCGTGCCATGTTTGGGCGCGGGAATGTCCAATTCGTGTAAGAGTGCGCCGAATCGTCCGCGATCTTCAGCAATGTCAATCGCTTCGGGCGATGTGCCGAAAATTTTCACGCCCGCGTTTTCCAATGCGCGCGCCAGATTCAACGGCGTTTGTCCGCCGAATTGAATCAACACGCCGTCGGGTTTTTCGTGTTCAATTACGTCCATCACATTTTCAAACGTGACGGGTTCAAAATACAAACGGTCGGCGGTATCGTAATCGGTGCTCACCGTTTCGGGATTGCAGTTGAGCATGATGGTTTCGATGCCCAAATCTTTTAACGCGTAACACGCGTGCACACAACAATAATCAAACTCGATGCCTTGCCCAATGCGATTCGGTCCGCCGCCGAGAATCAAAACTTTTTTATTCTTCGTCGGTTCGGCTTCATCGAAATTTCCCGCATACGTCGAATACAAGTACGGCGTGTGTGCTTCAAATTCTGCCGCGCATGTATCCACGCGTTGATAAACAGATTTTACATTTTCCGTTTGACGTTTCATTCGCACTTGCAATTCACTCGCACCGACCATATCCCCAATCGCGCGGTCACCAAAACCATCGCGTTTCGCGCGGCGCAACAAATCCGCGTTCAACGAACCAAGTGATTCATCAGATAACGCGCGTTCGGTTTCCACAATCGCGCGCAACTGTTCCACGAACCAAATGTCGTAGCCCGATTCATTCGCCACATGTGCAATGTTCCAATTTTGGCGCAATGCTTCGACAACGCGAAACAATCTATCCGCAGTCGGCATTCGCAAGTTTCCGATTTCTGATTTCCGATTTCCAACCTCTAATTTCCAACTTCCAATTTCCAATCCTCTCACCGCTTTTTGCAATGCCTCGCGAAACGTTCCCCCCAACGCCATCACTTCGCCGACTGATTTCATCTGCGGACCCAACACCGCATCCGCGTTCGGAAACTTTTCAAACGCCCAGCGCGGAATTTTCACGACGACGTAATCAATGCTCGGTTCAAAACTCGCGGGCGTCACGCGCGTAATATCGTTTTTGATTTCGTCGAGCGTGTAACCGACGGCGAGGAGCGCCGCAATTTTCGCAATCGGAAAACCTGTCGCTTTGGACGCGAGCGCGGACGAACGCGACACGCGCGGATTCATTTCAATCACGACTAATTTTCCATCGCGCGGATTCACCGCGAATTGCACATTGCTGCCGCCCGTTGCAACGCCGACAGCCGACAAAACTTTTTTCGCCGCATCGCGCAAACGTTGATATTCGCGGTCTGTCAAAGTCATTGCGGGCGCGACAGTGATACTGTCGCCTGTGTGGACGCCCATCGCGTCGAGATTTTCAATCGAACAAATGACGACGAATTGGTCTGCCGCATCGCGCATAACTTCGAGTTCGTATTCTTTCCAACCCAACACCGATTGCTCAATCAAAACTTGATGCGTCGGCGACGCGCGCAAACCACGCGCCGCGCGTTCGCGCAATTCCTCTGCACTGTACGCAATGCCCGCGCCCGCGCCGCCGAGTGTGAACGACGGACGAATCAAAACGGGATAACCAATTTTTTCCGCGAGCAGCAGCGCCTCGTCAACAGTTGTCACGGTATCACTTTCGGGAACATCGAGTCCAACCTCGCGCATCGCGGCTTTGAACAATTGGCGGTCTTCGGCGAGTTCAATCGAATGAACTTGCGCGCCGAGAAGTTGCACGCCGTATTTTTCCAACACTCCGCGTTTCGATAATTCCACCGCGAGATTCAACGCGGTTTGCGCGCCGACGGTCGGCAAAATTGCATCTGGTTTTTCGCGCGCGATAATTTTTTCCAATATCTCGACGGTCAACGGTTCGATGTACGTCGCGTCGGCAAATTCGGGGTCGGTCATAATCGTCGCGGGATTGCTGTTGACGAGAATGACGCGATACCCTTCGCGCCGCAGCACTTTGCACGCCTGCGCGCCCGCGTAATCAAATTCGCACGCTTGCCCAATCACAATCGCGCCCGAACCAATGATGAGAATGGATTGAATGTCGTTTCGTTTTGGCATGATAAAGAATTCTTTGGGCTACCGATTGATTTCCACGAGCAAAAGCCACGCATTCCACAGCGCTTCAATAAACGAAAAAAGCACCGCTGGAACGAGCCAATACACTCCCGCGAGATTTCCCAAAAGAAGAATGACGCCTGCAATGGCATAAGAAAGAACTGCGATTTGATTGAAAAGAATCAACAGCGCGGAGCCGCCGCGATACTTGAAATCGGAATGTTTCCAGATGTTGACATCCAGAACAGAAATTACAACCCAAGCGACGAGTCCCATGAGCAGCATTTCAAGTCCCATCACAAGCAAGGATTGCCCCGGCACGAGCATGAGTGAGGAACCGACCAAGACTGCGGATAAAAGAAACAGCGCAGCGACTGCCAAGTCTGCCAACATGGGGACTGCCAAAATCCGGGCAAGATTGATGGAGATGCCGACAAAGAGCAGTCCTGTCAACGCGGCGGACGCGCCGACTTGTGCAATGAAAAAACCTTGCCACTCGTTCATTTCGTTTCTGCCTTTCGCATCATCTTGATAAACTCATCAAACAAATGGAGCGCGTCATGCGTTCCCCCCGCGCTTTCGGGATGAAATTGCGCGGCGAGAATTTTCAAATCGGGCACGCGCAAACCTTCGACACAATCGTCGTTCAGATTCACTTCGGTGATTTCGACGTTCGAAGGCAATGACGACGCGCGCACAGCGAAACCGTGATTGTGTGTGGAAATTTCGACTTGGTTCGTAACAAAATTTTTGACGGGTTGATTCGTGCCGCGATGTCCAAATTTCAATTTGTATGTTTCGCCGCCTAACGCGAGTCCCAAAATTTGGTGTCCCAGACAAATTCCAAAAATCGGTTTGCGTCCAAGCAACGCGCGAATATTTTCAATCGCATACGTCACCGCCGCAGGGTCGCCCGGACCATTCGACAAAAAAATTCCATCAGGATTCAACGCGAGAACCTCATCGGCGGAAAAATGCGCGGGCACAATCGTCACGCGACAGCCGCGCGATGTGAGCAAACGCAAAATGTTGTGCTTGATGCCATAATCGTAGGCGACAACGTGGAATCGGGAGTCGGGGGTTGGGGGTTGGAGAGAACTGTTCCCTATCCCCCGTCCCCTGTCCCCTGCATACTCGTACCACGTTTCCTCCGCGCGCTCGTCCCAATGATACGGTTCTTCGCACGTCACGTACTGCACCAAATCCGCGCCGTTCATGTCGGGCGCGTCGAGAGCGAGACGGTGTAATTCTTCTGCGTCGAGAATTTCGGAAGAGAGGACGCCGCGCATCACGCCGCGTGTACGCAGATGCCGCACGAGACCGCGCGTGTCGAGTTCCGAAATGCCAACAGTATTTTGTTCGCGCAAAAATTCATCGAGCGATTGTTCTGCGCGCCAATTGCTGTAAAGGGGAGAATTTTCACGGATGGCAAAACCGGACAACCACACGCGCGCGCTTTCCATGTCCGCGCGATTGATGCCCGTATTGCCAATATGCGCCGCCGTCATGACGACGATTTGTCCGTAATACGACGGGTCAGTGAGGACTTCTTCGTACCCCGTTAATGAGGTATTGAAAACAACTTCCGCGGCGCGCGTTCCTTGCGCGCCCAATGCGACTCCGCGCCATTGCGTGCCGTCTTCCAAGACTAACAATGCCGGCTGCATTTTCGCACTCCTCTTGGATTGGCACTCCACGTACGACAAATTTCAAATTTGTCGTACCAATACGATTCTTGAATCGTGTTGTATAATTTTCCCGCGCATCATATCACACCAAACGAAGGCAGCAAAGAATTTACCTGTTTACCTGTTTCCCTGCTACCTGATACCCTACCTCCATGTTCTCCGACCCCCTCTTTGCCATCTCTCCCCTCGACGGACGCTACGCGCGCGCGGTTGACCCATTGCGCGATTTCATGTCCGAATACGCGCTCTTTCGTGACCGCATCGGCGTCGAAATCGCGTACTTGCGCGCGCTGTCGCAAAATACTTCAGTTGTGCGGCGATTCACTGAAGCCGAAGACCAATTTCTCTTGACGATTCTCGAACTGTTTGCGACAAACGATGCGAAACGCGTCCAAGAATTGGAAATGGAAACGCGGCACGATGTCAAAGCGGTGGAATATTATCTGTGCGAAAAACTCCAGAAAACTTCACTCGAAGATGTGATTCCGTTTTTGCATTTTGGTTTGACGAGTGAAGACGTGAATCAAACCGCGATTGCGTTTTCACTTTTGGAATCGCGTGATGAAGTGTTGCTGCCGAAATTGGATGAAGTGTTGGGGCGCATCAAAAATTTTGCGAAACAATATGCCGCGACGCCAATGCTCGCAAAAACGCACGGACAGCCCGCCGTTCCCACAACGCTCGGCAAAGAGTTTGCAAATTTTTATGTACGCTTGCTTGAACAACGCGCGCGCCTCGCGCAGCACAAATTTTCCGCGAAGCTCACGGGCGCTGTAGGAAATTTCAACGCACTCGCGGCGGCGAACGCGAATGTGGACTGGATTGAATTCAGCACGCGCTTTTTGCAATCGCTCGGACTCGAACCCGCGTTGTACAACACGCAACTCATGCCGTATGACAATTGGCTCGAATACTTTGACGCGCTGCGCTTGACCAATTCGATTCTGTTGGATTTCGCACAAGACATCTGGCGTTACATCAGCGATGATGTGTTGAAACAGAAAACACACGCGTCCGAAGTCGGTTCTTCGACGATGCCGCAAAAAGTGAATCCGATTGATTTTGAAAATGCCGAAGGCAACATCGGCGTCGCGAATGCGCTGTTGGAATTTTATGCGCGCAAGCTACCCGTCTCGCGGTTGCAGCGCGATTTGTCCGATTCCACTGTCCGCAGAACATTTGGCGTCACGTTCGGTCACACGCTCGTCGCGTGGCAAAACCTCGTGCGCGGTCTCGACAAAATCGAACCGAATCTCGAACACATCGAGCAAGAACTCGAAGCGCACTGGGAAATTGTCGCCGAAGGCGCGCAAACGATTTTACGCGCGGCAGGTGTGAGCGACGCGTACGAGCAATTGAAAACGCTCACGCGCGGCAAGCAACTTACGCGCGAAGGGTATGAACAATGGGTGTACGGACTCAAAGGCAACGCGCAACTCAAAACAAAATTGTTGGAACTCTCACCACAAAAATACATCGGACTCGCGGAACAACTCACGCGCAATGCGATAGGTGAATGAACAATGAACAATTGACAATCATCCAATCACCCAATCTCCAATCGCGATGGTTTTTATCGCACTAATCTCCAATAGGAGCATCCATGTCAGTTACAGTCATTGTCGGTTCGCAATGGGGCGACGAAGGAAAAGGCAAAGCCATTGATTATTTCGCGCGTGACGCGGATTTTGTCGCGCGCTACAACGGCGGCAACAACGCAGGTCACACCGTCATCAACGAACACGGCACATTCAAAATTCATCTCGTCCCGTCGGGGATTTTTTATCCGCATACAAAATGTTTGATGGGTAACGGGATGGTGATTGATCCTGAAGTTCTCTTGAAAGAAATGCAGGAAATTCGAGATTCAGGAATTGATTTTGAAAAACGCTTGTTCATTGCACAGCGCGCGCATCTCATCATGCCGTATCACAAAATGCTCGACGGTTTGTACGAAGAGGCAAAAGGCGCAGGCGCGACAGGAACGACGCGGCGCGGCATCGGTCCCGCGTTCGCAGACAAAATTTCGTACAACGGATTACGTTGGGCGGATTTTGTCGGCAAGACGTTTGACGAACGCTTGCACGTCCAACTCGGTTTGAAAAATAAAATTATCACCGCGCTCGGCGGCGACGCGCTCGATTACGAAGATGTGCGCGAAGAGTATTGGAACTATTACGAACAATTGAAACCGTACATCAAAGAACTCGCGCCCATCGTTCACAAAGGTTTGGAACAAAACAAAAAGTTTTTGCTCGAACAAGCGATGGGTTCACTCCTCGACACCGATTGGGGCGTGTATCCATTCGTCACCGCTTCCACCACGCTTGCCTCTGCGGCGACGACAGGACTCGGTATTCCCCCGCGCAAAATTTCGCGCATCATCGGCGTCACCAAAGCGTACAGCACGCGCGTCGGCGCGGGACCGATGCCCACCGAATTGCCCGACGAACATCCTGCGCGCGAACAACTCGCGGAAACCGCCGCGACGACGGGACGCAGACGCCGCGCGGGTTGGCTCGACCTTGTGCCTGTAAAATTCACCGCGCAAATCAACGGCACCGACGCGTTGTTTGTGACGAAACTGGATACGTTGAGCGGGCTTGACGAATTGAAAATTTGCGTCGGTTACAAACTCGACGGCAAGCTCGTTCAATTTTCCGAATTGGAAGGTGCGGGCATGGCGCGTGTGGAACCCGTCTATCGTTCGTTTCGCGGATGGAAACAAGATATTCGCGGCGTTCGCAAATTCGCGGACTTGCCCAAGAACGCGCAAAAATATATTGAGGCGATTGAAAAAATTTCAGGCGTACCCGTACGCTTTGTTGGAAATGGACCCGAACGCGAAGCAGTGATAAAGCGCTAGCAGAACAAAAAACCTTCGAGGTCGAAACCTCGAAGGTTTTTTTATTTGTCGGAATTAATAGCGACTGCCGCCGCCGCCGCGGTCACCGCGACCACCGCCGCGACCACCACGTCCGCCGCCGCGACCACCGCCGCCACCGCGACCACCACCTCCGCCGCCGTAGCCGCCGCCGCCACCGCCGCCACCGCCACGATAGCCACCGCCGCCGCCACCGCGTTCTTCACGCGGGCGTGCGATATTCACCGTGAGGCGTCGCCCTTGATATTCTTGATCGTGGAACATTTCAATCGCTTTGTTCGCATCCGCTTCCGTGACAAATTCGACAAAGCCGAATCCTTTGGAACGACGCGTATCGCGGTCCACAATCAGCATGACGTCTTGGATTTCCCCCGCCTGACTGAACAGGTCGCGCAGGTCTTGTTCCGTCATACTATACGACAAATTACCGACATACAACTTTTTATCTGCCACTTGCACTATCCTCCTAACGGAACCTGCTGCGCGCGAATCCATGCGCGAGGCGCCGTAAGCTACTTTTTGGCGCAGGATGCGGAAACCGACGCCTGATGCATCGTGCATTTCCGCATCAACTGAACTTGACAAATGCACTTTACTTGAAATTTGAATTGAGGTCAAGAGGTTTGTTGACGCAATTTTGCCGCGCGACTACAATCGCTGCAATTTGTATCGCGCGAAAGGAACAAGATGGCAGTCGCAGCGTTTGAAATTTCGCAAAATGTGGTGCGGCGTCTGACGGCGACATTGTTTGCCGGGCAAAGCATCGCGTCGCTCGGCATGACTTCGGCGATTACGGTGGGTTCGATTGCCGTGACGCATTTGTTCGGGACGACGGCGCTGGCGGGTGTCCCGACGACAATGTATGTGTTAGGTTCTGCGTTCGGGGCGTATCCTGCCGGACGTTTGATGAGTCGGCATGGGCGGCGTTTTGGTTTGACGCTCGGTTTTTTGATCGGCACGTTGGGCGCGGCAACGGGCGCGTTCGCTCTGATTGGCTTTGTCCCGTTGCTATTGTTCCTCGGACATTTTTTGATGGGCATGTCGCGCGGCGCGCTCGACCAAGGACGCTACGCGGCGGGGGATATGGTGACGAGTGAACATCGCGCGCGCGCTATCAGTTGGGTTGTGTTGGGCGGAACGGTTGGCGGCATCGGCGGTCCATTGTTTATTGCGCCTGCGAGTCGTTTCGCCACAAGTTTAGGATTCGACGCGTTGGCGGGTCCGTACTTGGCGGGCGCGCTGTTGTTTGTTTTTGGCAGTCTGATGATTTTTTCATTCTTGCGTCCTGACCCGCGCGAAATTGGAAGGCATCTGGCGCATATAGCTTCCAGAACGATGCTGCCCGACAACACCCCCCCCCGCACATTTTTACAAGCATTGCGTTCGCATGATATTCAAACCGCGCTCGCCGCGATGATTTTGGGACAAGTGGTGATGACGACGGTGATGGTGATGACACCGTTACAAATGACCGAACATTTGCATCACACGCTCGACGATGTGGCACTGGTGATTGCGGCGCATGTGACGGGCATGTACGCGACGTCGGTGATTACGGGACGTGTGGCAGACCGCCTTGGACATGCGCGCACCATTTTGGTCGGCGCGTTTTTCTTGATTCTGTCGTGCGTGCTTGCGCCATTCGCTGTGGATACCGTGCGGCTCGCGTTTGCCTTGTTTGTTTTGGGCGCGGGTTGGAATTTTTGTTTTGTGTCCGGTTCGTCGCTGCTCACGGATTCGCTGCGCCTGAATGAACGCGCACGCATTCAAGGAACGAATGATTTGTTGGTTGGACTCGTCGCGGCATCGGGAAGTTTGGGCAGCGGTCTGGCATTCGCCACTGTCGGTTATGTGGGCATCGCACTCGCGGGAATTTCGCTCGCGGTGATTTTATTTATGGTGACGTTGTGGACGGTGCGGCGCAAACATGCCGCGCAAAATTGAATGGATGGAGCAGCGAATGAAAGTAGATTACAGTCAAGCGGCATTGCAGTTTGGACAATTGTGCGGACTCGCGCAAGGCATGACGCTCAAGGTCGCGCACTTGACAAAGCAGGGCATGGAATTTGTTTTTGAAAATGAAACGACGCGCGCCGAGGTTCGCATTGTGCCGCATGTGTACACCGAAGGCAAAGTCATCATTGACGCGATTAATGATTTGACGCTGACGGTGGAAGTGAAACAATTCGCGCTTACGGACGGCGCGACAGTCGGCGGCGGACAAGTCGAGTTGCCGTTCTCGACGTGGTTTTTTGAAGGGGATTATATGTAAGTGGATTGACGCTGTGTGTGGCGGCGTGTTAGAATTTGTGTATGCAAGCGGTTGTGCAGAATGACGGCAAAACAGCCGCGATGCTTTGCCATAGAATGCAATGGAGCGGAAGGAACTCTCGATGATGGACGATAAACAATTATTGGAACGGATTACACTGGACCCCCAAGTGATGGTTGGCAAACCGGTAATCAAAGGCACGCGCTTGACTGTGGAATATATTTTGAATTTGCTCGCACACGGCGCAACAACGGCAGAAATCATACAAGAATATGATGGACTGTTGCCGGCAGATATTCAAGCGTGTCTTTTGTTTGCAACGCGTTCTTTGGAAAATACGGCGTTTATGCCATTGGTCGCGGAGATGGCATAATGCGATTCTTGGTGGATGAAAGTACTGGTCCTTTTGCAGCGCGTTGGCTGCGCGGAGAAGGACACGATGTTTTTTCCGTGTACGAGCAGGCGCGCGGCATGAAAGACGAATTCATCATTCAAAAAGCGTTCAGCGAAAACCGAATTCTGATCACGAACGATAAAGATTTTGGCGAAAAGGTTTGTCGTGAACAATATCCACACAAGGGAATTGTGCTTTTGCGACTTGAAGATGAAAGAGCCGTGGTTAAAATTGCGACGCTCAAACGATTGCTTGACCAACACATGAATCAATTGGCGGACAATTATGTTGTGGTGACAGAAAAACGCGTGCGTTTTGCGCGGAAAGTTTGAGTGGAATGAAAAGAAAACGCTCAAGCCGCGTATTTTGGAGAATGTGATGAAAGAGGTTGTGCAAGTATGAGGACGCCACCGAGTTGTTTTGAATATCAATGAACTAAAGTTCTTAAAACCTCCGTAAGGAGGTTTTTTGTTTGTCACTCGCGTTTAAATTTTAAGGTTGGCGGACTTGACAGTTGGGACAATTCCATATATTATACCGATATAACACTATAACAGTTGTAACTGTTGTAACGGTTACAACACAAAGGGGGAAGGATGCCGAACGATCCACTAGAAGTACTTTTCGTAAAACCTGAACAACTGGAAGGCGAAAAACGATCTCTCTTGGCAAAGACGCTTCAGCCATTTGTCCAAATCGATCCTGAAAACGGTAAGATATTGCTTACCCTTAAAGGAGACAAACTGACAGCCAAGGAAAAAGTTTTGGTTTATCTCCTTTCACGCTTAGCTCTTTTCACGTTCACGGAGGAAAAATACCCGTTGGCAGCATCTCCCAAAGAGATTGAAATCGCAATTAACTTACCAGGCGGAACGATCCGCCCCAACCTTTCACAATTAGTCAATGAACGTGTCGTACTAAAAAAAGGTGAAGGGTATGTGTTACCTTCTCAGAATCTCATGCGCGCACACGAATTACTGGAATCCAAGATGCGTGACTAGGAAAACACAAAAATGGAGGAAACAACATGAACAATGCTACCGAACGCGAAATGAATGCTGTACGAACCATAATTTCAGTACTTGACCCGCTTGAAAACGACACCAGACAAAGAGTGTTGATATTTGCACTTGGTCAACTGGGAATCGTACGTATTGCCGCACCAATCATTCAAGTTGGAGAACCGGCGGCTCCTTCTCCGCATACTGAATTGCCCGAAACAATTCGTACATTGAGGAAGAAAAAATTACCGAAATATGCTACGGAAATGGCGGCTGTTGTGGCATACTTTCTGGCTGATGTTGTTCCAATGGAACAAAGAAAATCCAGTATCAGCCATGATGATATCAGAACATATTTCCGCAAAGCGGACTTTCAGTTGCCCAAAAGCGTTACAGACGTGTTAATCCATGCTGCTCAGTCGGGTTATTTTGATTCAAAGGGTAACGGACAGTATGAGCTTACACCTTTGGGGCGTGATCTCGTAATAAACAAGCTACCGAAAAAAGGTAAGTCCAGTAATGTTTAATAGGAGAAAGCCAATCATGAAAAGCAACAACATGAGTGTGACACTCAAATACCCATTTGCTGCTCCCGATAGTGTAGATGAAATGATGCAATTTATTCGTCACCCAACATGGAAGCAGACCATTAACATTGCTCTGTTGAAAAAAATGGGTATTGCAACCAACAATGAAGGCAAAGTGACATCTACGCTGAAATTCTTGGGAATCACTGCAACTGACGGTGCGCCAACCGAAGAATTTGATGAGCTTAAAAAGAATTATCGAGCGACACTAAAACGCCTGGTGCAATCCGCATATAAAGACTTGTTTGAGGTATTTGCACCTGAATTGATCACGCGCTCTCGCTTGATGAGTTTTTTCGGGGAACCAAAGCAAGGTGCAGAACGGCGCTCCAGACTTTTCATTTGGTTATGTACTCAAGCGGGCATTGATCTTCCCAATATCAATGATTCAAATCATTCGCAAAAAACGAGTACATAATACAAAGCATAGAGTCTTCAGCGCACAAAATGACGAAATAACCAAGTGGTATCTTTCTTAAGAGGAAATACCACTTTACTTTTTCAATTGCAAAGCGGTGTTGAGCAAAGTTGAATTTGACATCCCCCCCCATCCATTGTATAAACTCTCACAATGTTGACTGTGAATTTTGCAATCGAGGTTCTGCGCTTCCGTTCACCGCGTCGCCCGCGTAGGGCGGGCTGGCGAATTGAGCGCGTCTGCGCTTGAGAATCGGTTGCAGAACATCAACGTTGATTGTTCGGCACATCGCCAGCCCTTTTGCGTAACTGCAGAGGGCTGGTTTTTTATTTTTGCAACGCGGCATCGTCCGCAAAAACATTTCAACACGCACCGCGTCAATATCACCCGCGTTTAGCCAAATTGGTACGGAATCGGTCAGCGAGTCCAGCCATGCAGCAACGCAGCTCTAAACGCTTGAAGGGATGATAGGATCAAATAGCAAGTATCACGTAGCACGTTCAACCCTACTACCTGTCAAATTGCTACCTACTACCTTCACCGGTGTTGACCCGATGCACAAAACCCTGAGGAGGGTTTCAGCCATGTTCGCTCAAACCATTAGCACCACCCAGTTGACCGCCGAATGTCCCGAATGTGCTGCGAACGTTTCGTTCGCGGGCAAGACAATGAAAGGTGAAATCGTTACGTGTCCCGATTGCGGCGCAGAACTCGAAGTCACCAACATCAATCCCATCACCCTCGACCTCGCGCCCAAAGAAGAAGAGGATTGGGGAGAATAATCAGTCACCAGTAGACTTTATCCGAAATAAGGATATGCTGATGGCGTGCTTACCTACGCCAAAATC
>CAYXXF010000009.1:228350-238796 GCA_964469005.1 uncultured Anaerolineales bacterium | reverse complement strand
CGCGCTGCCGATACCCGGCTCGAAACCTTTTTACACAACACTTGACACACCACCTGTGACCTCGAAAGAACTGGAATAAAACTACGATTCATTTAACAAGCTGTGTGACTCGATCAACAAATCTTGCCCAGTCTCCATCCGTATCCAAGAAAAATGAATTTTCGTCTCCAATTTCCTTTATAATTCCTATTCGGTAAGGTTCGTATCTCTCGCCCAATGTGATAAATACATATTCCATACCAAGCAGATTGGCTGCTTGCTTGTATATGGCGTATTTAGCAATGGCAGATCTATCGAACAAGCCACTTTGTTTAATCTCAATTACAACATTTCCGATTTTGAGATCAGCCTTTACTCTCGGCTTAAGATTGACCTGTTCTGCAATATCAATCTTAATTTTGCGGGCTTTTAGCTCGCGCTTGAGACAATATTGAATAGTTTGCTCAAAAACCCAACCACCTAGTCCAGTGAAATTTGGCTCGTTGCCGCAGAAGATTGGTATCTCTTTGAGTTTATTGATAGCAGACTTAAAACTTGCACGATAGAGTTTTTCAATTTTAGCTTTGGTATAAATTGTCATAACAGTGCTTCTCCCATACTAGAATGTGGGGTGCAATGTTGTCTAAAACCATTTGGGGAAAACGGATTTGGATGATACTGCCCATATACGCCGTTATCTATTCGCGGACTCACTCTCTGCCCCCCACGCCGCTCCCAAAATCCCCGCGTCATTTCCCAACTCACCCACCATAATTTTAATGCGCGAGGCGATGGTCGGATACGAATAACGCGGAATGGCTTGGCGCGTGGGTGTGAGCAAGAGTTCGCCTGCTTTGACGACACTGCCGAACAAAACGAACGTGTCAATATCATTCAACATTGCCATCGTCGCAATCGCCGCACCGAGCGCGCGCCCCGCGCGTTGAAACACGCGCTGCGCGATTTCGTCGCCCGTATGTGCGCGTCGCGCGATTTCCTCGCCCGATTCCACACCCGCGCGTGTCGCATAGTTGTACGCATTCACGATTGCAGGTCCGCCTGCGAAACTTTCCACACAACCCGTCGAGCCGCACGTGCAAATCGGTCCGTCCATATCAACTGTTATGTGTCCCACTTCGCCCGCCGCGTCGCGGTCGCCGCGATACAACTTGCCATCCACAATCATTGCCGCGCCGATGCCTGTGCCAATAATAATGAGCGCCATTGATTTCGCGCCGCGCCCGGAACCAAAATGATATTCGCCGAGCGCGGATGCTTTCGCGTCGTGTTCGAGCGAAACCGGCAAGCCCAATCGTTCGCGCATCATTTGTGCGAATGGCACATCGCGCCAGCCCGTGAGGTTCGGCGGATAAATCAAAACGCCGGTTGTGTGGTCGAGCGGACCGGGCGCGCACATGCCAATCGAAGCAACAGTCGCGTCTTGAGGCAATTGTCCAATCAACGCGCGCACATGTTCTGCGATGCGGTCTGCTGCTTGCGCGGGTCCGTCCAACGCGCGCGTTTCGTCATGACTGCGCGCGACGATTTTCCATTCAGGCGAAATCAGTCCGCACTTGAATGTGCTTGCGCCGAGGTCAACGCCGAGATGCCAAGTAGTCATTGGTTGTTAGTCGTTAGTTGTTGGTTGTTAGTTATTCGTCGTTTGTCCTTCGTCGTCCGTCACTCCGATATGCTTTATCAATAATTTCATGTACTCGCAATCCATCTGTTGCGTCGGGCGCGAACGGTTTGTTTTCGACGACGGCGCGGAGGAATTGGAAAATGTTTTCGGCGTGTGTGCGATTCCAGCCAAGAATGCTGCGGGGGGGGGGGACGACTGCGCCTTGATATTGCGTACCGGTTGGGATGCGCGTCCAGCCCTGTGTGGAGGAATTCGCGGTGGCGTCAAAAAATTGCAGAACGTTTCCGTCTTGCAAACTAAATTTGATTGCGCCGCGTTCGCCGTAAATTTGAACGTTCAATTCGTCCACCGCGCCTGTCGCAAAACGCGTGACGAAAATTGTCCCTTGCGCGCCGTTTTGCATTTTCGCGTTCAACCACGCGGCATCATCAACATCCACAATTTCTCGTGCGGACGGAGTTTGTCCGATCTCGCTTCTCGCATCTGCGGGTCTCTCCGCTACAAACGTCCTCGTCACGGCGTTCACATTCTCAAACTCGCCCAACAAATATCGCGCCATGTCAATCACGTGCGAACCCAAATCCACAAGCGCGCCGCCGCCCGATTGCGCATGACGCAAACGCCAACTCATCGCGCGGTTTGGATTTTGATAACCCGTGTGCAAATAGTTGATGTCGAAATGATAAATTTGTCCGAGCGCGTTTTCAGAAATCATCTTGTGTGCAAGCATTAACGCGGGAACGAAACGATAGTTGAACACCATGCCGACGCGCACATTCGCATCGCGCGCAGCATCAACAATTTCTCTCGCCTCGTGCGAATTCATCGCGAGCGGTTTATCAACGATAACATGTTTGCCCGCGCGAATCGCGGCGAGAATCGCGGGACGATGCGCGTAATTCGGCAAACACACATCAATGATGTGTACATCGTCGCGCGCGACAAGTTCGTCAACGCTCGTCGTCCACGCGGAAAAATTCGCCTCACGCGCGGCGCGTTCTGCCGATTCCGCGCGCGTGGTGCAAATTGCAGCGAGTTCGATTGGAGGTAATGCGTTGGGGTAATAATGCGAAATTTCGCGATAGGCAAGCGCGTGTACCTTGCCTATCATGCCGAAACCGATGAGACCGATGCCGAGTGTCATAGTAGCAAGTAGCAGGTAGTAGGTAGCAATGCTTCCCTGCTACCTACTACCTGCTACCTATCCTTTGAGTGACCCCGCCATCAATCCGCGCACGAAAAACGGTCCGAGCAAAATGTACAACAGAATCGTCGGCGCGGCGGCGATGAGCGCGGCGGCGAATTGCACATTGTATTCGACGGTGAAACTGCCCGCGAGATTGTTCAGCGCGACCGTGATAGGTTGATTCGCCGGATTGTTGGTGACGGTGATAGCGAAAAGAAAATCGTTCCAAATGTTGGTAAATTGCCAAATCGCAACGACGACGAACGCGGGCGCGGACAAGGGCAGCATGATGCGCGTAAAGATGCTGAAAAAATTCGCGCCGTCAATGTGCGCGGCTTCGAGCATTTCATTCGGCAGCGTCGCGTAATAGTTGCGATAAATCAACGCGCACACGGGAATGCCGTACACAATATGGACAAAGGTCAGCCCGGTAAGTGAACCATACAGACCCACTGCGTTGAGGGTAGTGACCAGTGGTATGAGAATGCTTTGGTACGGAATAAACATGCCAAACAACAGCAACGGAAAAATAATATTCGAGCCGGGAAATTTCCATTTCGACAACACGTACCCATTCATCGCGCCGAGCAGTGCCGAGATGAGCGTCGCGGGAATCGTCATCTGCAAGCTGTTGACAAAATTGCGTCCCAGCCCCGCCACGGACGGACTGCCCATCCACGCGTCGTAAAAACTGCGAATGCTCAAAATGCGCGGCAGTGACCACATGTCATAGAGATTCACTTCGCGATAACTTTTGAGTCCGGTGAGAACGAGCAAAAACACCGGCAGCAAATAATACATCGTGAATACAATGGCGATGAAGTACAGAAAAATGCGCCACCATGGAAATGAGGGTTTGTGATGCGACAATTCAGCCGCAGCGTCGCGAGCAACGACATTCGTTTGGGTCGTCATTGGGCGGTCTCCGAACGCAAACTGTAACGCAAGTACGGAATAATCAAGACGGAAACGAGAATCAAAAGAATCACCGCAATCGCCGCGCCTTGCGCGAATCGCGTCGCTTTGAACGTTGTCTCGAACATATTGAACGCGAGTGTATCTGTGGCGAACCCGCGCCCCGTGCCGGTCATGGAAACGGTGAGGTCATACAACTTTAATGAGATACTGCTCAAGATAATGACGACGCTCAACGTGATGGGCGTGAGCAATGGAATATAAATGTGGCGCACGACTTGATATTCGTTTGCGCCGTCCACGAGTGCTGCTTCGCGCAATTCATGTGGAATACTTCGCATCCCCGCGAGGTAGAGCGCCATTACGTATCCCGAAAGTTGCCACGTTGCGGCGAGGACAATCGAAAACGTTCCTGCCGAAAGTCCCCAATTCGGCGTCGCGATAAACCCCAGTCCGATGTTGGTGAGAAATTGTCCAACGCCTGTATCTGCCGCGATATAGAACACCGTCGGGTCGGTGAACCAACGCGGTTTGAAAAAACCGAGTCCGATATATTCAAACAATTTATTGACGCCCGTGCTGCCGAGTTCAGGTGTGCCGGGTGTGAGGAGCCAACGCCATACGACACCCGTCACGATGAACGAAATCGCAAAGGGCAAAAGAAAAACGCTGCGAAAAAAATTTTCACCGCGAATGCGACTGTCGAGCAGCAGCGCGAGTCCGAAACCGATGACGAGACACGAAATCAAAAACAGCGTCGTGAATCCGACAAAGTTTCGAATGTCAATATAAAAACGCTGCGTCTCGATGCCCGCGCCAAAAAGCAGGCGCTCGTAATTCGCAAGACCGACCCATGTGAAATCGGGCGATGCGCTTGCCCATTTCGTGAGCGACGTGTACCCCGTCCACGCGATAAAGGTATAGACAAAAATCGCGATGAGAATAATTGACGGCAAAACCATGCTGACCGCTGCCCATACTTCCCAACCTTTGCCCTTCATGTTCGCGTCCTTTATGTGGTGAAATGTCATTGCGAGTGTTGAAAGGATGAATGACCTGTGTTCATCCTTTCAACACCAAGCAATCTCTTTTGTCCGAGCGTAGAGTTTGAAGCGATGGACTGCATCGCCGCGTTCACGCCGCGCGTGAACACCTCGCAATGACAAGTACTGTTACGTGAACTTACGGCGTTGCTGCGCCCGCGTCTTTGGCAGCTTGCACCATTGCGGCTTGCGCGGCGGCGACATCACCATCGGCTTCGAACTTTTTGATGATGTCATAGTAGGCGGCTTGCCACGAGGGAACGATGGCAGAGCCGTGCGTAATTGTCGGGAGTACGCGCGAGACTTTGAAATCAGCGGCGGAGGATTTGAGGTACGTATCGAACGCGCTGTAATCGCAGTCGGTGCGCGAGCAGATGGAACCTTTGTTGATGTTGAATGTTTCTTGTGCCTCTTTGGTTGCAATCATTTCCAACCATGCTTCGGCATTCGCTTTGTTCGGCGCTTTCAGCGGCATCGCAAAGCCGTCGGACACGAGCATAAACATTCCGGCATTGCCCGGCGCGGGAACACCTTCATAGTCCGCATCCGTCTTGCCCGCGACTTTGAATTCACCGTTCGCCCAGTCGCCCATAATGTTCATGGCGGCTTTGCCTTCGATGACGAGTTTGGTCGCTTGGTCCCACGAGAGCGCGTTGCGGTCTTGATTCGTGTACGTCAAAACTTTTTTGTATGTTTCGAGCGCTTGGGTCACTTCGGGGCTGCTCCACGATTTTGTGCCGTTGGTGAGTCCCGCCATGCCATCCGCGCCCGCATAACTCATCAGTACCACTTCAAACGTTTGGGGGGCTTCGAAACCGTTTGCGCCGCCATGCGACAATGGCACGATGCCTTTGGCTTTTAACGCATCGGCGACTGCGAAAAACTCATCCCACGTCGTCGGCGTCTTGAGACCGTTGTCTGCCATCACTTTTTTGTTGACCCACAATACGTTGCCGCGGTGAATGTTCATCGGCACGGTATAGATGTGACCGTTGTACGTCAACAATTTTTTCAAATCGTCCGGCATGACGGTGCCTTGTGTTTTTTCGACAATCGCTTCCACCGGCGACAGATATTTCTCGGGGTCGTATTGGGCAACTTCTTTGCCTGCGTGCAGCATGAATACATCAAACGGGTCGCCGCCTTGCAATTTCGTCAAGTTCGCGGCTTTGAAATTTACGCCGCCGCCGCCCGCGATACCGCCGTGGACTACTTCAACGCCCGGATGCGCTTTTTTGTACAGTTCGTACACGCCGTTAATGCCTGCAAATTCACCGCCCGAAGTCCACCAATTGCCTACGAGCAATTGACCGGCGGCAGGTTTGGCAAAGAGCAAATCAATGTTGCCCTTGTTCGGGTCGAATTTCGCGAGAAATGCTTCGGCGTCGGCTTTGCTTGGGATGCACAATTTTTGTCCGACTTCCAAAACATCGGGGTTTGTCACCTTGGCGTACGAGGGGTCTTCGGCGTTCTTGTAGTTGGTCTGCGCCATGATGGCAAAGTACGCTTTGACATTGCCGAGGAATTTATCGGACAGTTTCGACAGCCAGTCGCCTGCGGTGACGGTATAGTCTTGGTCGCAGGTTGTAGCTGCATTCGGCGCGGCGCTCGCGGTGGGGACGAGGGCGAGCATCAACGCGACGACGAGTACCAGATACACGAACTTGGTTTTCATCTCTTGACCTCCAATGGTCTGTGCATTACGAATCGGTGTGTGCAGTTCAGAGATTAGTTCACAAATAGCGTTTCGCGGATGTTTCCTCCTTTCAAAAAAAAAGTGACAAGTGACGGGTGACGAGGTTTCAATTGTCCGCGTCACTCGTCACCTTACCCGTTTTTCAATCCGCGCGCGGAGCGAAATGTTTCGCCTGCGGCGTCCAATGCAGTACGAACCCGCGCAACGGCATTCGGAATATCGCCACTGCCGGGAACCAATTTTCCTTTTGGACCTTTCAACAGTGGCGACGACATTTCGGCAACGGTCATGCCCAATTGAACAAAATCCGCGCAATTGTTTGCATTCACGCCGCCGTCCATCATCAAATCCACTTGCGTTTCAAGACCTGCCGCGACAATCATGTCGTGCAATTGTTTTAGCTGTTTGCCGAATGTGGGATTGACAATGTGTGGACTGCGACCCGCTTGCGGCGGTTTCCAAAACGGATACCACGTTTCGTATTCGACAATATCCACAAACGGAATGAGTTGCTCAAAATTCCCCATCGGAATTCCTTCCCAACCCCACACGCCCACTTTCAAGCCATGCTCTTTGATGAAAAAAATATGCTCGACAATTGTTTCACCGCACGTTTCAATCGGCAGCGAAATTAAATTCACCCCCGCATCAATCATCTGCCGCAATTGGTCTTGGGTCGGGCGCACCATTTGCAACTGCGCTTCGATTTCCAGTTTCGTACTTGCGCGTGCGGCTTCCAAAATATCAATCCCGCCGCGCGGCATTCCGAATTGCATATAATCGCCGTCGCGCACTTCGATGTGAATCCAGTCCGCACCCGCTTGTTCCAATTCTTGAATCTGCGCGCCCAACACGGCATAGTCCGCCCAAAACAGTCCCGCCGCCAATTTCACGCGTTCGCGCGGATTGCCGATTTTGCTTTCACGTTCACCATTCATGTTCATCCTCGTCCTCTAGAAATATCCCGCTTCTCGTCTCCCGCTTTCAACGCGTACGAGGCGCTATACTACGATTGCGTTTCACGCCTCTCGTCAAGCCGACCTGTGGCGAATCTCGTTTCTCGTTCTTTGAATAATCCAACACTAACCCCGCCGTTTCCTCGTCGGTAATCAACGTATTGATATATTTTCCGCGCAGCGCCGCGAGAATCGCTTTTGCCTTGTGTCGTCCCACCGCGACGCCAATCACGCGCGGAATTTCGCGCAGCGCGTTCAATTCCAGCGCCATCGTTCGTTCACTCAACTCTGTCGAAACCATTTCGCCGTGCGCGTCAAAGTACTGGGAACAAATTTCGCCGACGACGTGTCCTTGTCGCAAAATTTGCAGTTGCGCGGGCGGCAATAATTTTTGGCGCACAATCGCGGAATTTTGACGGTCCAACGCGCCGATGCCGACGAGCGCGAGTTGCGCATGCCGCGCGAGATTCAACACATTGCGAATCGTTGACTCGTGCAGCAGCGCGCGGCGCGTTTCGGGATTTTCCACAAAGAGCGGCGCGGTGAGATTGAAATAGTCGCCGCCGAGTTTCTGCGCGAGTTCGCGCGTAAGGTTGGCGTCATCATCTTCCGCGCCATCCACGCGCAACATTCCGACCAACTGCACGACGCGTGTTTCACGACGCGGCGTTGGCGTGAATTGTTCAATCGCCGCGTGAACGGTGCTGCCGCGGCTGAGCGCAATCGTATCGCCGTGCGTAATGACTTCTTGCACATGCCGCGCGGCGAGGCGGGCGGCGTTGCTCTTCGCGTCCAATCCTTGATGCGAACTCGCGCGCAGCACGAGTGCCTCTCTCAATCCAAATTGTCGGCACAATTCATCCGCGCGTTCGCGCGCGAGGGTCAACGGAAAATGAATTCGAATCTCAACGACGCCCTCGTTGCGCGCCTGCGTCAAGAGCCGCGAGACGCTGGAACGGGACACGCGCAGTTTGTGCGCGATGGCACTTTGGTCGTGTCCTTTTTCAAAATAGAGGTACGCCACTTGGGCGAGCAGTTCTTGGTGAGTGGGCTCCATTGCCAAAAGGGGCAATTGTGCATTGCCTCGCGGCGGGACCAAGGGAGGTCACGACAAACAGTCGCGGCTGAAATTTTTTGCAACGCAATGCACAATTGTGCAGTGAGTATGAACCAAATTTAGAGGATTGTCAAGAGGGGTAGGCGCGCTCACGTGGCTGGCACAAACCGATGTGAGTGCGTCGCGACATCACGCCCGCGTGCGATGAGGATGATTCAAGCGCAAGACGCCGTATGAAAAACAACGCGCAGGCGGAATTAATTCTGTGAGGAAATAACAAACGGGGTACTCACGCCATCGCTTGGAGTTGCAAAATAAATTTACGCGTCAAAAATAATGGCACGATTCCGAACACGCCAAACGCGCAATCAATCAATGTCCAGCCAAACGGAATCCCACGCACGAACCCCATTACAAGCGCGAGCGGAATTACCAGCATACAACACAACATCGCCCACTCAATCACCCAAACATTTTTCACGGGGTCACGCAGCGGTCCGATGAAAAGCAGTCCGATGACGATGTGCGCGAACGCGAGCCAATCTGTTCCGTACGCGAGAAACGGATTACGCGCGCGCGGTTTCTTGCAATGCCGTGTTCACACGCGCAATCCATTCAACCAGAGGCGGCAAGCTCGTTTTGAGATTCAACGCAGGAGGGAGACGATGCTGTTCAAAAGATTCACTTCCCATTCGAGCGGAAATGTAGAAACTCCAACGATAACGAGTGTCACAAGGTAAAACCAAGTCAGAAATCGAACACGTTGTTCAAGAATTGCACGCGTACTTGGCTTGCGCCAATCCCAAGCGGCAACCAGAGTATTTACGCTTTGCATGATTCCAATTCCTTTCCATGCCCGAAAAATTTCTCCATCTGATACGCTTTCGGATGAATCGCCAACGCGTGCGGAATCAATGGACGAACGCGCCGTGCAACCTTTGCGACGCGTTCCAAATTTTTTTCGCGGGCGTCATCCCACCCAAATCCATATTCGTCGCGAAAACGTCGCGGCAGCATTCCGATGCCAACAAAACTAAACCCGCGCGTCGCATAACCGCGCAGCGTCGGCGCAAACAGCGCGTCCACAATATCCCGCGCGTTTTGCGTGACACACAAAACATCCGCGCTCAACATTGCCTCCATGTACGAACAAAACGCGTCGTATGAATTCGGAATCGCCGCGTGCGAGATTCCCAACACGCGCGCCAAGCGCACGCAGTCATCATAGTACGCGCATTTTTCCGCGAATGTCAACGGCGCAACAAATTTTTCATACACGCGCACCACCGAGTCAATCAGCGTTGCCAACACCCAGAATTGCAATTCAGGGTCACGCGCGTCATACGCCATTTCTCCCATTTCCGTTGTCGTCCCTTTGACGCGCGCATGACACTTGAAAAAATGTTTCAACGCGTCACGCCGTTCTTGTTCGTCGCCGAATGAAATTTCCGTCATCGTTTTCATCGTGCGGTACAAACGTCCAAACGGGTCGCCGCGATAATTGCTGTGTTGTGCGACGCCCGCCGCGATTGCCGGATGCGCGAGTTCGAGGAGCAGGGCGCGCGGACCCGCCAGCGCGATAAGCCATTCGCGGTTGACGCGCCAGTAAAGTGAGGTGGGAGAGAAAAGGGGCTGCCCCTGAGCATCGCGTATTGCATCGTGCGTGGTGTGTTTCATCCGCGCAACATCACGACGGCGAACGCGAGCAATGCTTCAGCGATTAACATTGCGGCAAACAGCCAGACGATGATTCGATTTTCAGACTCTCGTTTGCGGTGTGATAACATCTTTTGCCTCCTTGTTTTGTGATGATTGTATGGGAAACGAACATCATTTGCGATGGTTTACGTTCGCCTGTCCGCGCACTTGCGTGCTTGACAATGCCACGTTCACAAGTTACCTTATTCCAACATCCAACATCCAACATCCACCATCCAACATCCACCATCCAACATCCACCATCCAACATCCA
>CAYXXF010000009.1:0-228250 GCA_964469005.1 uncultured Anaerolineales bacterium | reverse complement strand
CATCCAACATCCACCATCCAACATCCACCATCCAACATCCACCATCCAACATCCAACATCCACCATCCAACATCCAACTTCCAACTTCCAATGTCCATGAACCTCTTGCTCGTCGAAGACAATCCCAAACTCAACGACGCATTGAAACGCGGACTCGAAGCCACAACGCGTGTGCGCGTGATGCACGCTTGTGCGCGCGGCGAGGACGCGCTCGCGTATTGTCTAACAGAAACCCCTGACGCAATCCTCATGGATGTGCAGCTCGCGGGTGAACTCAATGGCATCCAGTCGGCAGTCGTCATTCGTCGTGAATTTCCGCGGATGCCCGTCGTGTTTTATTCCATTCAAGACGACGACGCGTACTATCGTGATTTTTTGCGTTCGGGCATTTTGAGTCATTACGCGTATGTAAAAAAATCGAATTTCCTTTTGCCGGAAATGATTCTGCCGTTATTGCAGGACGCGAAAAACGGACGCAGTTTCATTGACCCCGAAATTGAGGCGCGCGTCCATACGGTGCGTGTCCAAGACGAACGCGACCCGATGACGTTGCTCGAACCGAATGAACAGCAAGTGGCAAAATTGCTCGCGCAAGGATTGAGCAATGAACAAATCGCCGCGCGCATGGGTTTCAAAGACCGCCGCACCATTGCGCGCACGAACGGACAAATTTATGCCGCGTGGGGACTCGCCGACAATGCGACAGATGAAAAAATCGCGCGCACACGCGCGGCGTTAATTGTCCGCGCGAAACGTTTGCTGCAATGGGATGAAGATGGCATCGCGCTCGCGCAGAATGAACGCGGCGAATGGGTTGTATGGGAAGGATGAATAGCAAGGATGAAGGATGAGGGATGAAATTGATTTCGCGTTTCATCCTTCCGCCTTCATCCTTCATCCTCTATTCCGATGAGTGGAAATGTAATTCTCGACGCTGCGACGCTTGCCGTCTCGCTATTCAACACGATGCTTTTGTTGTGGCTCGGCATCGTCGTCGTTTCGAATGCAGACCGGCGCAGCTGGGGCATTTGGCTTGCCAGCAGCGGCTTGTTGTGCGGCGGAATTTTTTTTCTCATTCACACCGCGATTCTCGCACAGGGCTTGCGGCAAGCGACAACAGACCTGGATGTTTTGTGGCACCTCGGCTGGCTGCCGATTATAGCCGCGCCGCTTGCGTGGTATGTTGTCATGTTGTGGTACGCGGGATATGTGGGTGAGCGCCCAAATGTGTATCACACGTTGCATCGCGCCGGACTGTGGTTTGCCTCGTTCTGCGCGCTCTTTTTGATTTTTCTTATCCTCATTGTCGGTTCACTCCCCACCTTTCAACAAGTTGTCACGTTCGGGCGTACGGAATATGTGCCAACGCCCGGCACGCCGTTGTTGGTGATTGTGTATGGTTTGTACACCATCAGTTGTTTAGGTCTCGCGATTCACGCGCTGCGGCATCCCGGACCTTCGGCGCGCTGGATGGGCGAACTCGCGCGGCGACGCGCGCGTCCTTGGCTTGTTTCATCGTCCGGGGTGTTGATGCTCGTTGGGTTGCTCGTTTCCGCGTTCGTCGTCGTCCTCTATTTTTCCAGTCCGGCATTGATTGGATACGATGCGCAAGTCCGCGCGTTATTGGCGTGGTTCGATTTAATGGTCGGCGCGTTGGTGGCGATTGCCGTGGTGTTGATTGGCAAAGCCACCGTCTCGTATGAAATTTTTACGGGCAAAGTTTTGCCGCGGCGCGGTTTTTTTCGTCAATGGCGGCGCGCGGTAATTCTCGCGGTGGGTTATAGTCTGCTGCTCGCGGCGACGATAACCTTTTCGTTCTCACCAATTTACGCGTTGTTACTCGCGACGGTGCTGCTCGTCATGTTTTACGCGTTACTTTCCGTTCGCATGTTCGGCGAACGTGAACGCGTAGTGCGCGAATTGCGCCCGTTCTTGAGCACGCTGCCCGATGGTCAATCGAATGAATCACTGCGCGCTGCGTTCGATTCATTATGCGGAAATGTGTTGAACGTGCGCGTGGCGTACTTGTGCCCGCTCGTGCCGTTTGCGTCGTCGCTCGCGTATCCGCCGACGCGTCAAGCGCCGCACGAAATCTCAACTCTCGTCGCGGAATTTTCAAATGCCAAGGAAATGTTTCGCGCGATTCCGCGCGAACAATTTGCGGGCGCGGTGTGGGCGATTCCATTGCAAAATGAACGCGGCTTGTTGGGCATGTTGCTTTTGGGCGAACGCAATGACAATAGTTTGTACACGCAAGAAGAAATCGAAATCGCGCAAGCGACGGGCGAACGCATCTTGCAAGCGCAAGCGAGTGCGGAATTGACGCGGCGTTTGATTGAATTGCAGCGCGGACGTTTGGCAGCAACGCAAGTGGTTGACCGCCGCGCGCGTCGAATTTTGCATGACGATATTTTGCCCCAATTGCATACAGCGATGTTGAGTTTGAGCGCTGGTGATTCCGTGAACGCGCAAAAGCAAATGACCGATGTGCATCGCGCGTTATCAAATCTCTTGCGCGAGATGCCTGCGGGCGCGTCGCCACAAGTGGAGCGTTACGGCGTTATCGGCGCGTTGAAACGCGCGGTGGATGAAGAATTCACCAACGCGTTCGACGCGGTGACGTGGCACATTGAACCCGACGCGGACGCGCACGCACAAACACTCGCGTCGCTCAACGCGGAAGTGTTGTACGCGGCAGCGCGCGAAGCGATTCGCAACGCGGCAAAACATGGCAGGGGTAGTGAGAAAACGCGCGCGCTCAATTTATGGATTGAAGCGAGCTGGCGCGAAGGATTGAGTTTGGCAATTCAGGATGATGGGGTAGGGATTTTGTCCGCAAATGGGAACGGTCAAGGACTGCAATTGCACAGTACGATGATGGCAGTCATCGGCGGTGCGTTAAAGATGGAGCGCGTGGGAGAAAAAACGCGCGTGGAGTTGTGGTTGCCTGCGAGCGTTGGGTGATTAGGTGATTCGACGCGCGATTACGGTTACATAAACTCGTTTGCCGTCATCGGTTTCGTGTTGATGCAAAATTTCCAGACCGCGAAAAATTTCGGGAATCTGCGCGAGGTCAAAACGGTGCGCGGGATTAAAGTCGGGGCGATATTTTTCGTCGGCGGTGGTGAAGGTTTCAAAAAAAATTGTGCCGTCGCGCGTGAGCTGTTGGGAAAAATTTACGCGTGGGTCAAAAAAACGGACGTTGAGAATCGTGTCGAAGCTGTGATTTTGGAAGGGCAACTGCGCGGCGTCTACCACGACACGCGCGGTTTCTTTTGGTGCGCGCAACAATCCTTCTTCAGAAATATCCGCGTTAATTACGCGAAATTCATTTGAATGTGTTGCAAGCCACGCGCCATTTTGTCCCAATCCGCCCGCGAGGTCGAGAACGCGTCCGCGTTTCAAGAGATGTGCGTAACGAACGAGATTCGCGTTGATGCGTCCGTGTTGAAATTCGGCGCGATATTTTTCGTTCCAGCGGTCGCGGTCTTGCATGGAGGATTCAGACAAATCCATTCAACGCGCATCGCGCAACAATATTGTAACGAGGAGCATACAGAACGAAACAATCGCGGCACACATTCCCAAAAAAACACAGCCTATATTCTGGGCGTCACGTCCTTCCAATTTTTTGAGTTTGATTGGGAAACAGCCCCGATATCCAATCATTTCAAACGGCAGATAATACATGCGACCTTTGGTAACGCCGTCCCAGCCCGCCTTTCCGTAATGCCACAGGAATACGAGAACAAAAAGCCCGATGATAATTGCAAATGCAATGTCAGCATCTCTCATGCTGCCTCGGAATGTTTTTCTTGCTCCAATAATTTTCGTTTAAACACTTTGCCGACAAATGTTTTCGGCAGCGCGTCGCGAAATTCGATTTCGTCGGGGATGTTTGTTTCGGGGAGACGCGAACGCGCAAAGGCGAGAATTTCTTCTTTTGTTGGTTTCTCGCCGCGCTTGGGCACGATGAATACTTTGATCGTTTCGTTTTGTTTATCGCCGTTCGTGGGAATGCCGAGCGCGGCGGCTTCGCTCACTTTGGGATGTTCGAACAACGCCTCTTCAATGTCGCGCGGATAAATCGTCAATCCATTCTTGCTTATCAAATCATTCTTGCGGTCAATGAATGTGAAATAGCCCTCTTCGTCCATGCGCGCAATGTCACCCGTGTATAACCACCGATGGCGCAGCGCGCGCATGGTCTGTTCGGAATTGTTCCAATAGCCCTTCATCACTTGCGGACCGCGCACCACGAGTTCGCCGATTTCGCCAATCGCCAAATCCCAACCCGTTTGCATGTCCACAATTTTCGCGTCCGTATCCGGTAGTGGCACACCGATTGTTCCGGTGACCGCTTCACCGAAAATTGGATTTGCGTGCGTGACGGGACTCGCTTCGGTGAGTCCATATCCTTCGACCAAACGCCCGCGCGTAATTTTTTCAAATGCTTCTTGCACTTCTAACGGCAGCGGCGCGGCGCCGGACAAACAGGCGCGAATGGATTTCACGCCAAACTTGCGCGCATTCGGAAATTGATTGATCGCGAGAAACACGCTCGGCACGCCGGGAAAAATCGAAGGATGATTGCGTTGAATCGCTTCGAGCATCAACCCAATTTGCATCGTGGGCAGCAGCACCATCGCGCCCGCAATGGCAATTGCAAAATTCATGCACGTTGTCATCGCGTACGAATGGGCGAGCGGGAGCGCGCACAAAATTCGTTCTTGCGTTTCGGTAACGTCCGGCAGCCAATGGCGCAATTGCATCGTGTTCGCCACCAAATTCGCGTGCGTGAGCATCACGCCTTTGGGCAAATCGGTTGTGCCGGTGGAATATTGAATCAACGCGAGGTCGTCGGGCGAAACATCGACAAGCGGCGTTTCTTTGGACGATTTATCGAGGAGCTGTTGAAAAAAATGAACGCCGGGCGGAGGTGTTTTATCAAACAACGGATTTTTGGGAATGCGGTTTTCCGCGCGCAATGTGGCGCGGCGCACTGTCGAAACATATTCGTCCAGCCCGGTGAGGATAACGTGTTCGACTTGGGTTGAATTTTGAATCCGTACGAGCAACGGATAGCTCTCATTCAGAGCGACGACCACGCGCGCGCCGGAATCCGACAAGTGGTGCTGTAATTCTTTGGCTTCGGTCAACGGATTTAGATTCACGACGACTGCGCCCGCTTTCAACGCGCCGTAATATGTAATCACGTACTGCGGACAATTTGGCAAGAGCAGCGCAAGGCGGTCGCCTTTTTTTATGCCCAGCGCGGTGAGCGCGTTCGCAAAACGATTCGCGTGACGACGCAAGGTGCGATACGAAATGGTGCTGTCGTAATAAATCATCGCGGTTGCGTTGGGGAAGCGGCGGTCGGCAATATCGAGAAAACGAAACAACGGCTGTGTGGGATAATGCAGCGAGTACGGGACGCCGTCTTCGTAATGCAACAGCCACGGGCGCGTTTGCAGCATCTTTATATTTTCCGCGCGGCGTCCTTCGCGCCACGAAACGGACTCGCCGCCGATGAAACGCTGGATCGCGCGATTCACCGCGTCGGCGCGTTCGAGCTGCACCATGTGCGCACTCACGGGAATTTTTGCGAGCTGCGCGTTTGGAATTAAATCGGCAACCTCTTCATAGCGCGATTGTTCAAACACCAAATCGCGCACGCCCAAAATCACCAACGTCGGCACACGAATCTGCGGCAGCACATCTTTGCCGTTCCACATCGAAACAGTGTCGAGATACATTCGCTTCATTACAAACAACGGCGCGTTGAATTTCACCGGCAAGTACGGACGCAACGGTTCCGCGTATTGTGTGGGCAAACGTGAAATAATATCTTGCGCGATGCCGAGTTTGAAACTGGACGCGGTCCCAATCAAAATCAATTTTTCGACGCGCGTTTGATTTCGCACGGTGAACGATGATGCAATCGCGCCGCCGAACGAATGCCCAATGACAACAAACTGTTTCGGAAAATTCAGTTGCTCGACAATGCGCTCTAAATCGCTCACATGCTCTTGCATCGTATATTGCGAATCGGGATGGTCGCTCAAGCCGTGTCCGCGCAAATCGGGCGCGACGACGCGATATTTTTCCGCATACGCGGCGAGTTGTTTTTCCCACTGCAGCGCGTGCCCGCCGAATCCGTGAATGAACAGAATCGTATGCTCCGCATCGCGCGGACCCGCGTCCACCACGCTCAAGCGAACGCGCGGCGAGATGGAAACGGAAATTTCGGTACGATAGAGGTCGAGGTCTAGTAAAGGCATGAGGGATGAGGACTGAGGACTGAGTAATGTGGCATCAATCGCCGCTTGTTTTTTTGTTGTTACGTTGTCGTTCGACGGCAGCGCGCAAGCCGCCGATGATGCGGGCGACTTCTTGCGCTAATGCCATCATGCGCTCAAAATCAGCTTGGTCAAGATATTCAGAATCGCGTGCTACATAAAGCAAAGAACGCAGCTCGGCACAAGAACCTTTAGCTATCGAGAGAAATTGATGAAATTCACCGCGCTTACCGCGCTCGAATCCTTCAGCAATGTTTGACATGATGGACACAGCCGCGCGTTGCATTTGACCTGTCATGCCAAAATCGCGTCGGAGGGCACCTTTGCGCGTGACCATATAAATTTTATTTGTTAATACGCGGGCTTTTTGCCACGCAATCAAGTCCTCAAACTTTTCCACTTTGCTGCTCATGATTGTCCTCCTTTTAGTTTTGGTATGAGACTCAGTCCTCAGTCCTCATTGCTCAATACTTGTCAGGGCATCGCGCAAACGATGCGCCGCGTCCGCGATACTTCCGCGCAAGTAGGGTGTGTCTTCGCTTTGCTTGCGATTGGGTGGTGGTTCCGCGCCGGGTTCGAGGCGGACGGAAATGAAAACGGGACCTTGCAAGTGGAGGATTTTGTCGAGATGATTTTCGTATTCGCGTGCGTCGTTGAAATGAAACGCGTGGGGGAATCCGCATGCGAGCGCGATTTCGTGAAAATCCACCGCGCCCGCGCCGGGAATGTTTTGATTGCCGGTCACTTCGTACGTATTGTTTTGTGCGACGAATAAAATCAAATTCCGCGCGCGGCATTGTGCGATGGTGACGAGCGAACCGAGCGACATGAGCATACTGCCGTCGCCATTCAAACAAAGCACGCGGCGCTGCGGCTGCGCGAGCGCGATGCCGAGCGCGAGCGATTGCGCGTGCCCCATCGCGCTGTCGGCGAATGCAAAATCGAGTTCGTGTTTCGACAAACGTCCCCACGCGCGCACGAGCGACATGGTGCTGACGATGACTTGGTCAGTGCGGCGCGCGGCGAGGGGAGAGAGAAATTCGTGTTGGGTCAACATTGGTCGGTTCGTCGGCTGGTCGGCTAGTCGGATAGTCATTGACCAACCGACCATCCGACTAGCCGACTAGCGGACATTTTCAGCAATCACTATCGCTGTCGGGCGCGTTTCGTTCTGGGCGCGTTGTTGTGCGGCAATAATCTTTTCGAGTTCGGAATTGTCGGTAATGATTTCATATGGAATGTTCCAAGCGCGCAAAGTCGGTTCGAGCAACACGGCAACGGAATCCACGTCGCGCCGCGATAAATCATCGGGGGTCAAAGTCGTCGGCGTGGGATTCGGAAGTGCTTTGTAACCGCGATAACTCACGAGAAGGACAACGGGAATTCTCATGCGCGTCAACGTTCCGCGCAGCGCGTCGCCACTTTCGAGGAGCCCGGTGTTTTGGATGACGATGATGGGGTGTTGCCCGCCAATCCACAAACCTGCCGCCGTCGCGAATGCTTCGCCTTCGCGCGTGACAGTGATGAGATAAATGTCCGGGTCCTCCGCGAGTTCGTGAAACAGCGCGGCGGTGGAATTATCGGGCAAGCCGACGACATGCGTGATATTGAGTTGTTTGAACGTTTCGAGAAGGCGGCGTGTGGTCAACATGTTTTGACTAGACCAATGGGATTTGGCAAGAGTATATGCGCGTTGAAATGAAAATTCAATCGGAAGACGTTTAACGGCTTTATTGACATGCCTCAAACTTTGCCTATGATTTATCCGCTATGGGACAAACAAAAATTGTACTCGTCGGCGCGGGCAGCACCAGTTTTGGGGTTAGCACTGTCGCCGATTTTTTTCAACAACGCGAAAAATTTTTGGGCAGCACGCTCGTGTTGTGTGATGTGAATGGGGAAAAATTGGAGCGCGTGAAACGTTTGGCGGAGCGGATGAATAACGCGACGGGCAAACCATTTCGTATCGAGAGTGTGGCAGACTATCGCCACGCCCTAGAAGGCGCGGAGTTTGTGTTTGTTTCGATTGAAGTGCAGCGTTTGGAACGTTGGAAATTGGATTGGGAGATTCCGTTCAAGTATGGTATCAAACATGTGCTTGGCGAAAATGGTGGACCCGGCGGCTTGGCGCACGCGTTGCGCACGATTCCGTTGGTGTTGGGCATTGCGCGCGAAATGGAACTGTCCGCGCCCGACGCGTATCTCATCAACTATGTGAATCCGTTATCGCGCGTGTGCCTCGGCGTGACGCGTTATACGAAAATCAAAACGATTGGGATGTGTCATCAAATCAACAAGGGGTTTTCGTTGGTGGGTCAGGTGTTGGGACGGGCTCCGATTACGCACGAACATTTTCCGGATGCGGACATTGTGCGCGGATTGAAAACGCAAATTGATTTGAAACAAGCAGGGCTGAATCATGTGACCTGGATTCAAGACATCCGCGATAAAAAAACAGGACGCGATTTGTATCCCGAATTTCGCGCGCGTTTGGAAAAAATGCCCGCGTCATGGGAACCATTGTCGCAGCGTTTATACAAAGCGTTCGGACTCTTTCCCGCAACGGGCGATGGGCATGTCGGCGAATATTTTGCGTACGCGCACGAGACGAGCGATTTGCACGGCTATGATTTTGAGGGACGCGCGCGTGAAAGTGTCGAACTCGATGAACGCGTCGAACGCGCCGTTACAGACGACGCGCTGCGCGATGAATTTTTGCAAAATGAATCGGGCGAACGCGGGATTGAGGTGGCTGCCGCGTTGTTGAACAATGAAAACTTGTACGAGTTGAATGTGAACGTGGTGAACAATGGCGCGCTGCCCGGTTTGCCGGATTGGGCGATTGTCGAAGTGCCTGCGGTGGTGAGCGGCGCGGGCGTAATGCCGCTGCGTGTTGAACCTTTGCCCAACGCGATTACGGCAATGTTGAATCAACAGGTGGCGATTCAAGACCGCGTAGTTGAAGCGGCGGTGCATGGCGACCGTCAAGCCGCGTTGCAGGCATTGCTGCTTGACCCGTTGATTTCCAATTATGAGGTGGCGGAAAAATTGTTGGATGAATTGTTGGAAACGCACCGCGAGTACACCGAGCCATTTGCAAGGCGAGGAAATAAATGATGCGCGCGCGAATTTATTTTTTTCTGTTGATATTGTGTTTCTCTTTTGCCGCGTGCGCACCGCAGACGCCCACTGCTACGCCCGTGCCGCCGCCGCAAAAATTTGACTCGCGCGTGGCAATGCCGTGTGACCTATTTACGCGCGCCGAAGCGGAGCAACTTTTGGGCAAGCGCGTAAATGTGACGACGATGGGGAGTGTCGAAGATTTGGCACAGGCGGAATTCGTGACGTGCGCGTATTTGACCCAAGAGGCGCGTCCAAGTGGGATTGCGCTGACGTTGTTCGGGCGACACAACGCCGAGAACGCGCGCAAGTTGTTTCAAGATTCCAAGGCGGAAAGCACCGCGCAGAATAAATTTACTGCCGTGGACGGTTTGGGCGACGAAGCATTTTGGAATGGTTCCATGTTGTTTGTGCGGCGTGGCGAACAGTTCATCGGTATTACGGGAGCGCGTTCACTTTCTGAAAACGATTTGGGAATGGTGAAACAAGTCGCGGAAAAAGTCTTGACGCGGATTCAATAAAAAAACCCTCCGCCGAGGAGGGTGCAAGGGCAACAGAAATGTGAACGCGTAGTAGGTCTATTTCACCACGACGCCGCGCCAAAATGCGACATAACCGCTGATTTGATTTGCCGCTTCTTTGGGAGCAGGATAGTACCATGCCGCATCTTGATTCACATGCCCGTTGACGACGACGTCGTAATAGCTCGCCGTGCCTTTCCACGAACAAACGGTGTGGGTTGTGCTGTCACGAAAAAATTCCGAATGGATAGCTTCGGGTGGAAAATAATGGTTGCCTTCGACGACGATGGTGTTGTCACTTTCGGCAAGGACCTGATTGTGCCAAATTGCTTTCGGCATTGCAAGACTCCTCGGAGCAGGGAAATTTACTCGTTTGTGATACCGGCGCATCAATTATTACGTCGCCCATGATACGATAGATACCTCAATTTTGCATTTTCAGTGTAATTATGGAATGGCGCAAACGACCGATCCTTTATGAAATTTCGACGTGGGCATGGCTCGCCGATTTGACGACGCGTTACCGCGAGCCTATCACGCTCGAAAATGTTCCCGCGCCGGAATGGGATGCACTTGCCGCGCTGCATGTGGACGCGGTGTGGTTCATGGGTGTTTGGGAACGCAGTCCGCGTGGAATGGACATTTCCAACGCCAACGCGGACTTGCAAAACGAATTTGCGCGTGCCTTGTCGGATTACACGGTAACGGATAATGTGGGTTCGGCGTACTGTGTACGCGCGTATGAGGTGGACGAACGCCTCGGCGGCACAAAAGGACTGGCGCGCGCGCGGGCGGAATTGGCACAACGCGGCGTGCGTGTGATTTTGGACTTTGTGCCGAACCACATTGCACCCGACCACGCATGGACGGAAACACATCCCGAATTTCTGGTACGCGGCACGCTGCAAGATTTGGAACGTTCGCCTGCCGAATTTATCAAAATTGGGGAACAGGTTTTCGCGCATGGACGCGACCCGTATTTTCCGCCGTGGCGCGATGTGGTGCAAGTGAATGCGTTCGATGCGGGCTTGCGCGCGGCAATGCGTGAAACGGTGAACGCACTTGCAATGCAATGTGATGGGATACGCTGTGACATGGCGATGTTGATGCTCAATGCGGTTTTCGCCAAAACGTGGGCGGCACGCGGCGATGTAATCATCGCCGGCGCGATTCCCGAAACAGAATTTTGGCGCGAACTCATTCCCGCCGTCAAGCAGCCATTTCCCGATTTTCTTTTTATTGCGGAAGCGTATTGGGATTTGGAATTTGAATTGATGCAAAACGGTTTCGATTATTGTTACGACAAACCACTGTATGATGTTCTCGTGCGTGATACGGCGGAACGCGTGCGCACGTATTTGTCCGCGGGTGCGGACTATCAAGACAAACTCGTGCGGTTTGTCGAAAATCATGACGAGGCGCGCGTGGCGGCGACATTTGCGCTGTTGCAGGAACGCGCGGCAGCGATCATTGTGGCAACGGTGCCCGGCGCAAAAATATTTCACGATGGACAATTCGATGGACGCAAAATTCGGCTGCCCGTTTTTCTCGCGCGCCGCGCCGTCGAAACAAAAAATTATGAACTCGAATCGTTTTATCGCGCGTTGTTAAAGGCGCTGGACGCGGAGTGGTTTCACGCGGGGGAATGGAACTTGTGCGCGTGTTCGGGTTGGAGCGACAATGCGAGTTATCAAAACATTGTCGCGTGGACGTGGGAGTACGAAAACGAACGCGCGCTGATTGTGGTCAATTATTCCGCGCAACGTTCACAAGCGATGGTTGGACTAACGTGGGAGGCGCTGCGCGAACGCGTCTGGCGTTTGTCCGACGCGTTGAACGGCGATGTCTTTTTGCGCGACGGCAATCAGTTGCGCGACGCGGGCTTGTTTGTAGATTTGGACGCGTGGCGGTTTCATTTTCTACGCTTTGAATAAGCACATCACAAATCTTCGATGATGGTTTCCGGTCGGGGGCGTAACAAAATCACCGCAAACAAAATCAACCCCGCGCCGATGATTTGGGGGACTTGCAAAATTTCGTTGAATAAAAAGAACGCGAGGATAATGCTAAATACAGGTTCAAGCGTAGCAATGAGTGTGACTACACTTGCGGGAATTTGCGACAGTCCAACTGTGTACAAACCGAAACCGACGAGCGTGGGACCCAGCGCGAGAAAAAACAAGATTGCCCAGCCGTTCCATTGTGCGCCCATTCCCAAGATATTTCCCGCAATGAGTTGCAGCGGCAGCAAAAACAATACGCCGAATAGAAATGCGTAGAACAGTGATGCCCATGGTGAATAACGACGCGAAATAAATTGTCCAATAATCGCGTAGGTCGCCCACGTCGCGCCCGTTCCCAAACCGACCAAGATGCCGAGTCCGTTCAATTGCAAATTTTCGGGAATATACATTTGCGCGACGAGAATCATGCCGAGCAGGGTAAGCACAAGCGCAATGATTTTGTTGCGGTCTAGTTTTTCACCCAAAAAGCGCACACTGATTAACGCGACGATGGTGGGATTGATATACACGAGAACCGTTGCGACGGCGGCGCCGTTAAGTTGCACGGACGTAATCCACGCGAGTTGATGCAGTCCGACGCCGACGACGCCCATGATGATAAAATAAATCAAATGCCGCGTTTGGACGCGCAACGCGTTTCGTTTCACCAAAAATATGGCAATGCCCAACGCGCTCGTAACAATCAACACGCGCAGAAACGCGAGATTGAGCGGCAGCATTTTGAAATCCACCAACAGGACTTTGATTAAAATGCCGGTGGTGGACATGAGCAAAGTGGCGATGAGGACAAGAATGTAGCCGCGCGCGGAACTCGTTTGTGATTTTGATGTTGGTTCGGTTTGTGGGGTGGATGCCATACGTGCTTGTGATTGTAACATTCATCAATTGATTTTCAATCCTGAACAGAGTGAAGGATGAAACATGGAATTTCATATCAAGTGCGACCCGTCTGATATTTCGCGTTACTGCTTTACGCCCGGCGACCCTGTGCGCGCGAAACGGATTGCGGAATATTTTGACGACGCGAAATTTGTAACAGACAGTCGCGGCTATCTCGTCTATTCCGGCAAGTATCGCGACGTGTTCATGACGGTGTGTTCGACGAACATGGGCGGACCGACGGTTGCCATCGCGTTGGAAGAATTGGCGCACATGGGCGCAGACACATTTATTCGCGTCGGCTCGTGCGGCGCCGTGCAGCCGAATCTCGGACCCGGCGATATTGTCATTTCAACGGGCGCGGTGCGTCTCGGCGGCACGGGCAATTCGTACTTGCCGTTACATTATCCGGCAGTGCCGACGTTTCAAGTGGTGCGCGCGATGGTGGATGCAGCGCATGCAATGAATGTGCCGGTGCATCTCGGCATCGGCGCGGCGGGCGATGCGTTTTACGCGCCCAAAGAGGGACGAGCGGAAATGGCAAAAGCGGGCGTCATGTCTATCGAAATGGAGAGTGATACACTCTACATCGTCGGGCAATTTCGCGGTTGGCGTACGGGCGCGCTCTTTGCGACCGATGGGACCCCGACGGAAGTGAAACCCGCATGGGGTGAAGAAGCATTCAAACGCGGCGAACAAAATGCGATTGAAATTGGTTTGAATGCCATGCACGCCTTGGCACTCCAAGACCAAACGACGTGATGCTGCACGTGCGCGTTACGTTCAAATGTGGGTTGCGTATATGATGTTGCTTGCCGGTTGAAGGTGTTTTTTTCGGCGCAGGATGAAAAAATGGTCCGTATTTTCTTGATGCTTGTCGGTGTGAGTTGTTTGGTGATGCTGGCGCTCATGGTGGTCTCGCCATGGTGGCGGCGCCTCGGGCTTGCCGTTGCAGCAATGTTCTTGGCTCGAAACTCGACAGTGGCACCAGCGCAAGAGCCGGCGGCAAAATCGGAAGACGTCATCGAGGGTGAATTCAGGGTGATTGACCCGTAAAAGGGTTCTCGTACAAGTTTGTGCTATCAAAACATTCAACGCCGAACTGCTTTGTGCAGTGCGGCGTTTTTATTTGCCGGAGGAAGAGTATGTCTTCACGAGCGCAACTATTGCGGGATGTCCTTGTTTTGGCGGCAGGCGTTTTCTTTATCGTTGTTGTCCTCATTGGCAGTGCGTTGGTACTCGGCGGCATGTTTTCGTGGATTTGGTTTGCGCGCGTCCTCTTTGCGCTTGCGGTCATGTTTGTGCTGCTCGAATTTTTCATCTTGCTGCGCGCAATGCGCGTATCGCATGTCATGACTCCGCTTTTGATGTTCCGGCGCGTTGACCAAACGCAGGGGTGCAGCGTTGCCTTGTTGGGCGCACTGATTACGGCGGCAATGTTGTTGTGTGGCGGCTTGTTGGAATGGGTTTTGGAATGGAAATAAAAAAACGGGTCGGTATGGAATCCTGTTCCACGCCGACCCGTTTTCGTTGCCACCTGTTTTTTATTTTGGAATCACTTTGATATTGCCCCAATCGCCCACTTGAACATATACGATGCCGAGATTGAAAACCTGAACGATATAGCCATTGCTCTGATAGTTCATCGGCAGTTCATCGGTCTGTTGGTCTTGCAACCCATTCGCTTTGGCAAATCTCCACAACGCCGCGCCATTGTTCACGGGCATCCATGGCACCTTGTTCACGGCTGCCATCACCGCTTGCTCTAGCGTTTGTCCCGGTGTCACGCTTCCCGGCAATCTCACTTTGAAATTCTGCGCGATGGCATTGCGAAAATCATCCAATACATTTCCGCGCGTGCTGAAACACCAATTGGGGTCGGTGTTGAGCCAACGAAACATCGCGAGGGCTTGAATCGGTTGATTGCTCTGAATCGAATTCCAACGATTGATTTCGGCAAATGCGGCAGTCACCCAGCCATTGTTTTGATTCAACCAATTTGGCGCGTCGTTGATGAGCGGCTGTGTCTCGGTAATATACACCGGCAATTTTTTCATCGCGGCGGGAATCGCGTTCACGAAGTTTTGGTACGCGAGAAAACCGCGAAAGTTATTTTGATACGGCGCGGAAAATTTGTCTTGGTTCGTCACATCACCCGCGTTTTGTCCGCGCGAGTAACAATGAATCGCGATACCATCGCATTGATTTTGCAGGAGCGTCAACACATCTTGAAAGTATTTTATCCAATCGCCTGTCGGATTGCCGGGATAATTCGTTTCGATATTGTACGGACCAATCGCGCCGGGAATGACATTCGCGTTTGCCAAACCGGGTTTCGCTTGAATTGCCGCGCGACATTTGAGAAAACAACTTGCGTAATTTGACGGCACAATCGGCTGCCCATTCGGACGTTCTGCGCCGATGTTCATTTCGTTGCCAATGATAAATAATTTCGCGCCCTTGCTCGCCGCGACCCAATTCGCACATTGTGCCGCGAACGCGTCATACTGCGCAGGTAGGGGAATTGTGCCCGCGCTGCCATAGCCGTTGTTCAAACGCACCAGCACGCGGCATTTTGCATTCACCAGCGCGGTGTAATCGGCAGGCGGGTCACTCCACACATTCACAGAATGAACGAGCCAACCACTGGAATTGTTTTGCTGTAAAAAATTTAACCCATCAACATCGTGAATGCCGTAAAGCGTTGAGGGGAATTGCTCGGGGGTAGGGGGAATCGCGGGCATTCGTGTTTCACCTATCGTTGGCTGGCGTGCAACACAGTCATTCCAATAATTTCGTCACCGTCATAGCGCACGATAATGTCGTCGTCCGTCATTTCGCTGTCGGTTGCGATGCTCGGTTTTTTGTAATTGATGTACAACACATCTACGTCAGAATCATACGAAAGCCACAACGTTCGTTCGGGCGCGTTTTTCACGCGCGGCAACAATTTCAAATAGTCATCGAGTTCAGAGCTCATCCAACTTTTTTGTGAATTCATCGGGTGAAATCTCTATTTCGCGCAAAATTTCTCGCAACAACGGACGCGCAAGGTCTCGTCCGCCATGATTTGGAACTGTTGTCGTTCTGCCATCGCTGTGCCGAAAAAAAACATGGCTGCCTTTCTGTCGCACGATTTGAAAACCCAAGTGGCGCAAGAGTTTATCCATCGTGCGAAAGTTGACGCTGCGTAATTTGCTCATGCGGCAATTTCGACTTGTTGCAAGCCAACAAAGCGCGGCATTTCGTCTATGTCCGTGCCATATTCTTCAAGGCACAATTCAAGAACCTCTTTGAGATTCTCGTTCAATTCGTCCAGCGTTTCTGCTTGGGTGTGTGCGCCTGTAATGCCCGGAATGATTCCAACGTACATTTTTGTTTCGGGGTCCCACTCGACATACGCGGTAAAAGTTTTCATGGATTGCTCCCACTCATCCTCTTCTTGGCGCTTCGCATTTCCGCGCGCAGGCGGCTCATGGGCGGATTGGGGTTGAGATTCACGAACGTCATGCCTTCCACCAACAATGGCTGCACGTCGCGCACAGCATAATACATTTGTTGGCTTGTGAGGCGATAATCGGGATGTCCTTGTTCTGTCGTTCGCAATTCGCACCAATGATACAGCTCGCGCAGATTTAATTCAATGTTGTAGCGCACGCGATAGCCATACGGAATGAGATACTGCGCCTCGTTCGGATATTCCTCCGCGATCTCGCGAAAGAGTATATCCGCGCGTTCCATGTTCGCGTTGTACGCGTCGCGGATTTCGGGAACGGCGTTGATTTGTTCGCTCATGTCGAAACCGTGCGCGGTGGTGTACGCTTGACGGTCTGGCGTCACGAGGCGATGCCGCTGCAAGTCGCGGAACTCGCCGATATTGATGAGTAAATCAAATTCATAGCGCGCATGTTCAAACGCGCGTCCCGGTTTGTGCCGCCGATTCCCGCGTGTGCCAACATACGCGCGCACAATTTCTATTTTTTCATTTTCCGCCAATTCGCGCACATGTTCCATCACCGCGCCTTTATCCAAATCCGACGCGCCGAACAATATCGCGCCCACCACAGCATCCACCGCGTCGGCGTCGTAGCGATGAAGAATGACTTTGACGTTTGCGGTTTTACGCTCGTCCTTCGTCCTTCCTCCTTTGTCCTTCGTCAAATGCTTTTTCGCCAACTCACGTTGCACCGCGCGCCGTCCCTGCAAATACTCTTGCAAGCGTTTGCCTTTTTCATCGTCCGCGCGTTTGATGAACGGACCAATCACGGCGTCCAATTCGTGCGCGCCCGCGCGTCCAAGCAAACGATTTTCGGTGAACGGGTCCGCAAGCAAATTCAACAGAATGTATTCCAACGCGCGCCCGTTGCCCCACACGCCGACGTTCGTCAAGGTTGCCATCGGTAAAAAACAGCGCAGCAAATCGCACGCTTGTGCGCGCACGGCGGACTTGTACGCGAACAAAGCACTCTTGCGAAATTCTTCATCCGCAATACGCACAAATTTTTCCACATCGCCCGTAATCGCATTTTCAAATTCGATTTCGTCAATCGGATGTGTTTGTTCGAGATACGCAACCATGCGCGGCAGCATTGTCGAATACGCGTCGAACAGACCATCGAGGTGTTCAATCACGCGCGCGCCGTACTGCGATTGCAGCAAATTGCGGTCGCGGTAATAACGGTACTGTCCATTCACCTTGTCGTCGAACGGAACGTAACGCGAAGATTTTTCCAAAAATGCCAAACCAATGCGATGGTCTTGAATTGTTTTCGCCGCGATTTGCGAAACTTCTTGAAATGCAATGTGCGCGCCGCCGAGTTCACCAACGGAATCATCGCCATAATCAGAAAGGACGCGCGTATAAAACGCTTCCGCTTTGGCGCGCGCTTCTTGGGCTTGGGACAAAATTTCCGATGTCTCGGACGTTTGAAAATTTTCCGCGAGTGAGAGTTCGCTCTTGCCGAAAAATTCATCAAGAAACAATCGCCGCACACCTTTGGCAGAGCGACTGTAACGCGAAAACAACGCGCCTTTGACCACTTCGGGCAAATTCACCAACGCGACCACAGAACGGTCTGTGTTGGAAAAGTACGGGGCGATGAGTTTTGATTCTTCCGGAGAAAGTGTTTCGCTCGATGCCGTTAACTGTTGTTGAAATTCACTCATTGTTCAATTCACAATTTCCATTTCGCAAATTCAAATTGCTCAAACATTTCGTTTCACCACAACCAACGTCAAATCGTCAAACTGCGGCGCGCCGTTCACAAATTCCTGGACAGCGCGCAAAATTTCATTGGTGAGCTCTTGCGCGGTTTTTTCCGCGTGGTCTTGAATCACTTCGGTCAAACGACTCGCGCCAAATTCATCTTCACCGCTTTTGTCCAACGCATCGGTCACGCCGTCGGTGTACATGATTAACACATCACCGCATTCCAATTGCACACTCACTTGCGGTTGTTCCGCGTTCGGCAAAATTCCGAGCGCGATGCCATGTTCTCTTAACGGCGTGACGGTTTTGTTGCTGTGATGATACACCAGCGGCGGATTGTGTCCGGCATTGGCATACGTGAGACTGCCGTCCATGGTGTCGAGAATGCCGTAAAACGCAGTAACGAACATATCCGATTGTGCGTCCGAAATGATTACATCGTTTGCGCGTTCCATTGCTTCGCGCGGCGATGGTTTGCCGATTGCCATCGTGCGAATCACCGTGCGCGTCAGTGCCATGAATAGCGCGGCGGCGAGCCCTTTATCCGAAACATCTGCGATGACCAAACCCAAACGCTGATGCGACAACGGAATCATGTCATAGAAATCGCCGCCGACAAGACGCGCCGCGTGCCATGCTGCCGCAATGTCATAATCGGGCAATTGCGGTGGACGCGATGGCAGGAACGAAGTTTGAATTTGACGCGCCAGTCCCAATTCGTAATCGAGCCGTTTTTTCAATTCTGCTTGTTCGTCGAGCCGCGCGCGTTCAATCGCGACCGCCGCCTGATTTGCAATGCCGTACAGTACGCGAATTTCTTCGGCGTTGAATTGATGTTCGTTCGCCCCTTGGTCAACGCCGAGTGCGCCCACCATTTCACCGCGCGCAATCAGTGGGAACAACACGACAGATTCCAATTCAAACAGCGCGGCAAGATTGGGTTGCAAAAGGTCGGACGCTTGCGCGTTGGCAACGCGCACCGGTTCGCGCGTGGTCCACAATTCTGTGAACACATTGTGCGGCGGCTGTCCAATCGGAAAACGCAGATTTTGAAAACGTTGTTCCATCGTCGGCGTCAAGCCGTACGCTTTTTCCGCGCGAAATTCGCGCGCTATCGAGTCATACAAAAAGACGGACGCGCGTTTGACGCCGACGAGCAGTGTGGTCAACGTCACAACCGTATCGAGCGCGTCGTCCAACGATTCCTGGTCTGCCAAGTTTTCCGCAACGTTCAACAGCGCATTCAAATAGTATGCTTCCACTTGCTGTGCTTCGTACAAACGCGCGTTTTCAATCGCAATCGCAATTTGCGCGCCGAGCGTTCTCATGACAAACAAATCTTCATCGCCGAACGCGCCGACGCGTTCGCTTTGCACATCCAGCACGCCAACCACGCGCTGTCCCACAATCAGCGGCACGGCGAGTTCCGAACGCGTGTTGATAGTTTGTCCATCGGGTCCGGGCGTATAGCGCGTATCTTTGGTGACATCGGCGACGACCAACGCTTCCTGATGTGCCGCCACCCAACCGATGATGCCTTCGTGATACCGCATCCGTTCCCCGCGCTGCCGCCATTGGTCACCGAGCGGATGCGTTGTGGCAAAAAAGAGCAGCTCGCGATTTTCTTGTTCGACGAGAACGTGAACGTGATTGTAACCAAAGCGTGCTTGAATTTCGTGGACAACTTTCGGGAGCAATTCCTCGAGTTCGGAAACTTGCGCGACTTTGCTGCCAACATCGCTCACGATGGCGAGTTGAGTGGCGCGACGGCGTTCAATCGTGTACAACCGCGCGTTTTCCAATGCGACTGCCGCCTGTCCTGCCAACACATTCAACGTGCGCGCATTCACCATCATCAGTGCGCGCGGCTGTGAACTGATTGCCGTCACCATTCCAATCACATCATCGCCTGCCAGCAAAGGCACAAAGATGACTGAGCGCGCCGTGAGGCGTTCCAACTGCGTTTCAAATTCAAAAGGCAGCGGGCGCGCGCGCAAATCATCCGCGATGATGGAGGCGGGATGGTCGCGCATGAATACAAGGGCAGGGGTCAACGCGAGCGTGGCGCGTGTCCACTCTACCGCACCTTCGCGAATTTCCGCGCGCAAACTCAATGCCTCGCGTTCGGGCGCGTACACTTCGACGCGCACATGTTCGGCGCGCAGCACACGGCGCGCATATTCGAGCAAGAGTTCAATGACGCGTTCGGTGTTAAATCCGGCTTGCGAAACGGCTTGATTAAATTCATTGAGCGCCGCGAGTTCGCGCGTGCGCCGATTGAGTCGTTCTTCGCTGATGGCGTAACGTTGAATCACGAACGCGACTTGAATCAAACCTGCAGCGAGTAGTAAAAAGACGGGACGCGTCAACCCGCCAAATTCGGTGTACACCACAGCAATGACCATCGAAAAGGGCAGCGGTATCAATTCGACCAAAATGGATGCGCCCAGAGTGCTGCGAAACAATTTGTAAAATTCGCGCGCGCCAATGCGAATGGTTTCCCACAGTCCCCAACCCAAATTGTCCAAGCCGAACCACAAAAGCATTGCCGCACCGGAAGGAATGAGATTGATAATTCCAAAATCCGGCGGTGGCAGCTTGCCGCCCAGATTCAAAAAGACCGCGCCGCACACCAACCCCATCAGCGCTTTTAGTCCGGCGTTAAAGAGCGGCGATTCGAGCGTGCGAACAAAGTCGCGGCGGCGATATTCCAAATTGTTGATGAGAATGTAAAACAACGAACTCAACGCGGGGACCCAGGCACCGGGCACGGGTCCAAAAATAAAAATCGCGGCAAGGTCAACAATGCCGACGAGCGAGTGCAGCGTGTCGGGATGCGAATAGACGCCCGCGCGTTTTACAATGAACGAGAGGAGAATGAAAAAAAGAATCGGCAGAATTTTCTGCCAGAGCACAGCCCAATCGGTGAGGATGCCCAGCACACCCAGCCCGAGCAAGCCGACCCCGAACGAAAAGAGCAAGCGAGGGAGTGGTGGACGCATAAGTGAAAGGAGCAAGGAGGAAGGAGAAAAGATGAAAAAAAAGGAAACGAGATGCTAGAAACGAGTAACGAGAAACGAGTCACCGATTAAACATTATTCTTTCGGCGGCGTTTGATGCGCTTCCAGCGCGCGTTGGGCGGCGGTGCGCGTCGCGTGAATTTCCAGCACATGCTCCAATCCCGCCATTGAAATAATTTCGGCGATGCGCGCCGTGAGACAACACAAGACCACTTTGCCATCGTTACTTTTTGCGGCTTTGGTCGCGCGCATCAATACGCGCAAACCATCCGAGCTGATATAACGCGTTTCGGTCATGTCAACCAAAATATGCGCCGCCGCCACGCGCGTCAATGGTTCCAATTCCGTCCACAGATTGCGCGCGCCCAGTGCATCAAGGCGTCCTTGCGGTTGCACGACCTGAATTTCGCTCATGATAATTGTGCGCTCCGATTCAATTCAATTTTTTGACCATCCGCGTCAGATTGCCCGATGTGTCGTGTGTGAATTCCACCTTGTCCATCAATTTCTTCATAAAGAAAATACCCAAGCCGCCGATGGAGCGTTCGGACAGCGGACTCTTGGTGTTTGGCTTTTTTACTTTTTTGGCGTCAAAGGGTTTGCCCTGATCGCGGATTTCGACCAACAATTCGGATGCATCCACGCGCAGTTGAATCGAAATCGTGCCGTCCGTGCGACCGGCATACGCGTGTTCCATCACATTTGTTACCGCTTCGTCCACCGCCATTTGCACATCATCAAATTGCTTTTGGGTGAGTTTGGCGCGGCGCGCCGCATCGCTGACGAAATTTGCAACGCGTTCGAGATTTGCCATGTCGCTCGTAATGTCCAGTGCAAACACCAGAGTTTTCGTCAAGGTCTTGTCTCCATCGTCGGATTGATTCCGTTTTTAAAATGAATCGGAATCGGCGTTTCATCGTGGAAACGCGCAAGGGGTATCCACACCCGCTGCTAGGAATTTACAATGGCTTGTTCGGAAGGTTGCACGCGCTGCATGGCGCGCATTTGCCACCACGTATAAATTGCTAACGCCGTAATCACAATCAGCGCGAGATTCAAACCGATGTTGATGAACGCGATGACGGTGGACGCGAGAATGTGTTGATGCGGCGGCGTCACGCCCAGACCTGCCATGCCCATGATGACCGTCCAAAAACCATAGCCGCGAATATCGGTAATCTGAATGCCGAACAATGAAAGCAGGGTCGGCAAAAAACGCGAACCGCTAAAATCGCCAAAGATGTGTTTGATGTGATTCAGTCCCGCGCCGTACACTGCTTGAAACGAATACGCGAGCACAATCAGCAGTCCTAACACCGAACCGCGTCGCGCCAACCACAAACCCAACGGCGGCACAATCGCATACACGACCGCACAGTAAAATAAAAATTGAGGAATGGTGATGCCATACCATGCCGGTTCGTTCGTAATAATCGCGTCGTCGAGAATGTGCAGCCACAAAAAGATAAAACTCGCGACAAACAAAATTGTGATTCGAGAAATGAGAAACGAGAAACGAGAGGACTTGACGTTCATGGGGGGGATTATAGCACAACGCATTTTCTTGACACAAACGTTTTGCGATGGTACAAATTTTTTTCGTCCGCTCAATCCAATTCTATGAATAAACGATATTTCCTTCTATTTCTGTGCGGTGTGATGCTTTTGGCAAGTTGCGCCACACAAGCACCGACAGCGCCAAGCACAACAACAAATCCGACTTTGGCAGCAACTGCAACGCCGCCGCGCCCGACGCGCACGCCCAGTCCCACCGCGCCGCGTCAACCGACCATTTTCGTCCCGAATGAAATCACCGGCACATTGCGCGCGGAAATTCTCGCTGCCGCCAAACAAATCGCGCTCAACCCTGCGGCAAACAAAGCCAGCGCGGATGTCGTGATTTCCACACAGCGCGCGCCCGATTCCGAAATTTTGACGGAACGCGTGTATGCAGTAGTGGACTGGTTTCCGACCAAACTTGCCACTATTGGTTCGGAAGAACTTTTGAATTTGTGGCAAGGACAAAATACCTCAAGCGACGTTGACACACTGCTCGTCAGCCCCGAAACACTCGGTGCGTTCACCGATTTGTGGGGCGCGCCTGCCGCGAATGTGACGAGCGTTCCTGCCGCCCAATTGGTTGACGCAGTTTGGAACAACAAGACCGCGCTCGCCATAGTGCCGTTCGACCAACTCGTGCCAAAGGTCAAAGCATTGCACATTGATGATTTGAATATCTTGCAGCGCGACGCGAATCTCGACGCGTATCCGCTTGTGACGCGTTTATACATTTCGGGCGATGCAACGTTCACCAAAGGATTCACGTCCGCGTTTTACAAAAAGAACGCGCGCACAAATCGCATCCCCGAACGCATGACGGAATTGATAATGACCGGCGTCACCGCGATTTCGCGCACGAGCGCATTCAAAATTGACGCGGCAGGCGACAATGCACTGCCCGCGCGTGCCGTCGCCGACGTATTAAAGGCAGCGGACATTACACACGTGAGCAACGAAGTGCCGTTCACCGAATCGTGCAAACCGGTTCTCGGTACGCTCCAGCTGTGTGCGAAACCGCAATACATCGAAGCGTTGAAGCTCGCGGGTGTGGATTTGATTTCGTCCACCGGCAATCACATGAACGATTACGGCATCAAAGCATTTTCGGAAACATTGGATTTGTTCGACAAAGAGGGCTTTAAAGTTTTCGGCGGCGGACGGAACATTGACGAAGCAAAGCGCGTTCTCGTGATACAAGACCACGGCAACAAACTCGCGTTTCTCGGCATGAACAGTTTTGGACCAAAAAGCGTTTGGGCAACCGCTGACCGTCCGGGCGCGCAGCAGTACGACCCGGAAATTTTGCACAATGAATTAAAAGAGGCGCGCGAAAACGCAGACGTTGTGTTTCTTGATATGCAATCCGAAGAGACGTACCAATACAAACCCTACGCGGGCAACGTGGAAAAATTTCGCGATGGAATTGCGAACGGCGCGGATGTGGTGACCGGTGTGCAAGCGCATCAACCGCAAGCGATGGAATTTACCGAGGACGGCAAAAAAATAATTTTGTACGGACTGGGCAATTTATTTTTTGACCAGATGCAAAGTGACAACGTGCGGCAAGGACTCGTCGTGCGCCACACAATTCACAACGGCAAACTGATTCAGACGGAATTGCTGCCGACGCTGTTGTACGATTACGTGCAGCCGCGTTGGGCAACACCGGCGCAAGCGCAAACGATTTTGGATTTGGTGTTTGGCGCAAGCGGGTTCAAGTAAAAAGTCCCGTGCGGCGTTTGTCGTCAAACATCTTTTCGACGAGTTCGAGCGACAGCCCGAGGAATTTTGCAAATTGCTGTGCGGCAGATTCCACCGCGCGCTGTTCGGGTTTTGTGATGGACGTGAGAAAATCGAGTTCGACGCGCACTAGATTTTTTTTCAGCGTTCGTTTCCAACCGCCGACAATTTCCCCGTCGACAAAAGTAATGTGCAAGGAGAGTGAACGATTCAACTCTTTTGATGTTTTTGATTTTACGCGTTCGCCAAACGCACTTCTGTCTTTAAAGCCGATAAAGTATTCGTCATAGTTCGGCAGCAAGTGTGCAATCGCTGCGCTTGGCTTTTTCGACGACGCGGAGGGAGAAAACCAAAACACTTGTTCGCCAACTTTTTCACTCACGAAAAAATCTTTGCACAACTCCAGCCCTTTTTTCGCGTCGCCAACGGTCAGCCCCGACCACCACGCGAAATCTTGCGCCGTCGCGGGTGCGCGCGTTGTGAAATAGCGTTTCGTCAATTCAAACAACGCTTCGTCGCGTTTCAATTTTTTTGCCTTCGGCGCGCGTTCTCCCAACAGCGCGTACGTGACTTGTTTCCCCTTGCGCGCGCCGCTGCAAATCACCGCATCCAATTCCGCGCGCATCATCAACAATGACAGCCGCACGCCGTCTTGCGTTGCGATGCCATTTTGCTCCAACACCGCCGCGAGTTCCGCGCGCGTTTTTTGTTTTCCGCCGCGCAATGCTTTTTCGATGAGCGCGTTGCTCTTGATGAATACGGCGTCATCCAATTCATATTTGCGATACATGGACGCGTTGAACGCGTTGACGCGTGGCGCGGTCAATTCCAACAGCCAACGAATATCGTTCGGCGTGACGAAATGCCACGTGGGGCGCAAAACGTGCGTGCGTAAAATTTCGCCCGTGTTGAACGCCGCGTCAAGTTGCGCGTCCGTTGTGTGATTCATGCGCTGCGCGAGCGCCCATTTCGCCCCCGCGTAATCTTGCGACTGCACCGCGCCAAACCTTTCAACCACCTGCGCGGGTGTTGCCAATTTTTCGCCGATGAGATATTGATTCACGAGTCGTTGCGCGACGATATTGAATTGGCTCATCGCGTGTTTGAATCCTCGTCCAAAAAGAGATTGATTGCGCGCATGAAGGTTGCAAATTGGTCGCGGTGTACGCTGTGTCCTGCGTTTGGAATGCGCGCGCTTGTCCCTTGTCGTAACGTGCGCACAACTTGAGCAGCTTTCTCTTCATCTATCAGACTGCCAAGTTGAGCATCGCCATAGACCAACAATGTTGGACACGTGATTGCGTGCAGCCACGCGCGCCAATCGCTTTGCATGGGAATGCCACCTTGTTCCCACAAATGCAGGCTGGCGTCCATTTTGCTATCTGCCCACGTCTCACATTCGTCGTCGCTCCAAGTGGGTGATTGCGTCTGACACACTTGAATCATTTCTGCGCGCGACAATGGTTTCAATTTTCGCAGCCATTCAAAAAAATTATAACGCTCACGTTCAAGCACAAAAGGTGGCATCGCGGCATCAATGTCGAACAAGGGCGGGTCAACGACAATCAATTTGGAAACCGCTTGCGGAAATTCTGCTGCCAGATTCAGCGCGACGACGCCGCCAAAAGAATGACCCATCACCAGCGCGTTCGCATGTCCACTCACGCGCAGCAACTCGAGCGCGTCTGCAACATAGTCCGCGTAGGTGTACGCCGCAAGGGGCGCATCCGACTTGCCATGTCCGCGTTGGTCCGGCGCGTACACGGTGTAATGGGCTGCGAGGGCGTCGGCGGTGCGTCCCCAACACGCGCCATTGTCCGTGATGCCATGTAATAACAAAATCGGCGCGCCCGCGCCTTTTTGCCAATAGTGCAATTTCACGTCCTCGCGCACAAAATCATGTTCAGACCAATTCATTTTTGTTTCGCCTTAACGGAGTGTACAAAGCGCCTGACGAATTTCGCCGAGATGATACGCGGTGTGAACCATGATTGCCATTGCGCCGCCAATCGTGTCCTCATTGTTCCACGTCGGCGTCGCACGCAGCATCGCCAACACGCGTTCATACGTTGTTTTCAATTCGTCACGAATCGCAGTCCACTCTTCCGGTGTCACCTTTTCCACCGTGCGCCAAATTTCGCCCCAGTCCACATTTTGCGGCGGCGGTCCCACAATATATTTTTCCAACACCTCGATATAAAAATTCACATGTTTCACCTGTGCGGCGAGTGACGCGCATTTGCCGCCGACGGGAATGGATGCTTCTGCCGCGCTGATGGTTTCGAGTGTCTCGAACAATGAATTCTTCTTGTCAAGAAAAATTCCGTGATGCGTGACAAACACTTCGTCGAGAATATCAAACAGTTGTGACGTAAAATTTTTTGTCTCTATGAATTGTACGGAATCAATCGTTTGGGTCATATCTTTTCCTCCGGCTGTGACGGGGGCAATCGTCTTTGCAACAATGCCACAATGCTCACGGTGACAAGCACGACAATACCAAAGACCAGAAACAAACCCCGCGCGCCGATGCCATCGAGCAGTGGTCCGCCAATGAAACCTCCAACGGCAGGTCCAATGCCAAAGACCATCGCGCTGAACATGCCTTGCGCGCTTGCGCTGCGTCCGACGGGCGCGAGTTGGTCTGCATACGCAACGCCCGCCAACCACATCGCAGGAAACGTCAAGCCATTCAACACTTGAAAAATCAAAACGAGTTCGGGCGTAGTGGAGACAGCAAGCAGCAACATGCGCGCGGCGGTGACCACAACCGCAAACACCAGCAGCCCCGATGGTTTAAAAAATCGCAAAAGCCGATTGCCAAAAAAGAATACGGGAAGTTCCGCGAAAGTTCCGAGGGTGAGCGCAATGCCCATGGTGGATTCGTTCGCGCCGACATCGCGCATCAACGGCAGGAAAAAATTTGCCAACGCGGTAAAACCCAAGCCGCCGATAAATGCGATGGTGAGAAAAAAAAGCCAGCGCGGATTTTTCACGAGCGAGCGCATGCTTCCCACCGTCGGCTCGTCGGTGGTCAAGCGTCGAAAGACCAATTTTTGACTCGACAACAAGGTGACGAGCCATATTCCCCCACACACTAGAAACGCAGTTTTCAAACCGTAACTTTGGGCGACCCAGCCCGCGATGGTTGCGGCGATGCCAAAACCGAACGTGCCGCCCATCCGCACGCGCCCGTACATTTCTTTACGTTTGCCAAGCATAAACATCGTCGCGCTGTCTGCAAACGAAGCGGCAGGCGAAAAAAATACCGCAAAGAGAGTGATGGCGAAAAGAATGGGGAGGAACGTTTCAAAAAAGCCAAGCGCCGCCGCGCTGACTGCACCCATAAAGAGTGCCATGCTCATTACGAGGCGGTGGCGTTGCGTCGAATCGGCGAGTCCCGTCCAGAACGGCACACTGATGAGCGTAATGAGCGGAGCAATTCCCCCAATCACGCCGATTTGCGCGCCCGACAAACCAACACTCTGAAAATAGAGAACGAGGAACGGATTGAAAAACGCAATTCCCGCAAAGTAGAAAACGTTATAGGCAAAGGGATACAGCGGTTTCATTTTATTGTTCCAATGGTTGAAACACCGCGCTGCCGCGTTCGCCGTTTTCATTGGTGTAATTGCAAGTGAGAACGGGCGGACGCGCGTTGAAAGCACAATCAAATTCTAACGTGTGTGAGGATGCATTGTTCGCAATTTGAAAATCCACTGCGAACAATACATTTTTTTCATTCACCGCGCCGCTGACAATTTCGCCTTGCAAAGAGGTTCCATCCGCGCGCTGTTCCATCAATGTGCCGCGCAGCGCGCGTCCGATTTGTCGGAACGTCACTTGAAATTGCGCGGCGGGCGATTCGGCGAGCCACGTGCGTGCGAAGTCAAAAACGGCGGGGGGGGGTGTCGGCGCGCGCGGCGCATCCACACTGAAACGCAATGGCACCGACAAGCGCGCTTGTTTCAAATTATCCGAAACGCGTGCATACATTTCAACTACGCCGGCGCGCGGCGCGAGCCAATCGAACACAATTGTTTTTTCCGTCGCGCCTTTGACATTTTCTTCCGTCACCAATTGCGCGCTCGTTTCGCCCGGCAGTCGCGCCCACAATTCGATGCGGTCCAATTCCGCCGAACCGCGCGCGGTGATTTGAATCCGCGCCGCATTCGGTAATGTGACCGGCGCGTTTGTCAATTGCAACTCTATCGTCGGCGGTCCGGGCAAATTGATTTGCGGGGTCGCAGTAGGAGTCGGTGGCAGCGGCGTGCGCGTGGATTGTGTCACGCGTGTTTCGCGGCTCACGCGCGGCGCGCCTTGTTCGACTTGAAAATTTTCACGCGGGGTGTCCGTCGTTTGCCCGGTTACATCATACGCGCGTACAAAAAACGAATGTGTGCCATTTTCTAAATCGGACGCCGTGAGAATGGTTTGCAGCGCGGTTTGCTGTGAAGGTGAATTGCTGTTGGTTCCATCGGTCAAACGGTCATCCACATACAATTCGACGCGCCCGATGCCATTGTTGGAAAGTGCGAGCGCATCCACGACCAAGACATCGCCTGTTGCAATTGTCGTATGTTCGCTTTGCGCGGTCACGACGGGCGGTTGATTGTCGAACACGCGAATCGTATAGCGTAGTGAATCATCACTCTGATTTTGATTGTCATACGCGCGCAAAACGATATTGTGCGAACCCGTTGTCGTCGGCGTCCATGGTATCGCCACGGCAAACGGCGTCACGCCGCCCGCGCGTTCCGGCACGACAAAGGTAACGAGTTGATTGTCCACAATCAATTCCATGCGCGTTACTGCCACATCATCGGTGGCGACGCCTTGAATCAAAATCGGCGCGCCGATTTCAGCATCTTTGGACCCCGACGGCGACGTGATTTGAATCGCGGGCGCGCGATTGTTGTTGATGAGATCGAGTTCGATTTGCGCGATTTTACTCGCATTGCCTTGCGCGTCATACGCAAGCGCGCGCAAGGTGTGTTTGCCCAACACATTCGATTTCCAAATGAATTGATTGGAATAGACGGCAGCAGGAAGCGTCACATTTGTCTGCCCGTATAGCACATTGTTGTCATAGAGTTCGAGCCGCGTGACTGCCACATTGTCTGCCGCGAGAACATTCAACGGGACAGCTTGTTCAGACGAGACAGGGAGTTCGGGGTCTTGAACAGTGAGCTGCACAATCGGTGGAAAAGTGTCAGCGAGAAATCCAACTTGGGTCGGACGCGGCGCGTTTGTCAAAGGCGGAAGGGACGTTGGAACTTGTGTCGAACTCGTTAAAGGGGGTGTGGCTGCCGGATCCGTTATTTCACCTTGCGGCGTTTGTGTGCCATCTACCAACGGCAGCGTCGGAAACGGCGTCTGCCGCGGCGGCGTCGCGGTGGGGGAGGGGACGCAGCCCAAAAGTAAAAAGGTACAAGGTACAAGTACAAAACAAAAATGTAGCGTGGCTCTCAAAAATTTGCTCATTCCGCTTTACTCTGGAGGTGTTGGAGCGCGGTCGGCAACCGCGCAACTAAATCGCCCGCGACGACGCCGACGTTGCCGATTTCTTGCGCGGCAATTTCACCTGCCAACGCATGAACGTACGCGCCGACGATGGCGGCATTATACGCGGCACGCGTGGAATCAAAATTTTCGTCGTGCTTGGCTTGCGCGTGATATTGCGCCAAGAGTCCCGCTATCGTTCCCGCCAACACATCGCCCGTCCCCGCCGTCGCCAACGCGGAATTGGCAAATGGTATGAGCGTTGCCGTCTCGTTCGGCGACGCGACGACGGTGAGTGCGCCTTTCAAAACAACAACCGCGTTCCATTGCTGCGCGGCGTCACGCGCAACGTTGATTCGGTTTTCTTGCACCTCGCGCGTTTTCATTCCGCGCAGCCGCGCCATTTCGCCCGGATGCGGTGTGAGAATCGGCGGCGCGGGGAACGAGAATTTTGTCCACCATTCCGAAATCTCTGCGAGTTGATTGAGCGCGTCCGCGTCCAATATGAGGGGGGGGGGATTTTCCAGCGTTGGCAGTTGTTCAAGAAGGCGTTCCAAAAATTCGCGTGTACTCACTGCGCGCCCGATGCCGCAGCCGATGAGTAATGCTTGATACGGATTGTCCCACAACACCGCGAGCAATTCATTTGCCGCGCGCGGACGCCAATCGCCCGCGTGGTCGGGCAACGGCAGAAAAGTTGCTTCGTCAATTTTCGTTGCCACAATCGAATGAATCGTTTGCGGAATTGCCAATGTGACGAGTCCCGTGCCGCTTCGTCCCGCCGCGCGCGCCGCAAGAACGGGCGCGCCGGTGTAATGCAACGAACCGCACACGAGCATCGTTTTGCCGAATGTGCCTTTGTTGGCATCGCGCGGACGCGCAGGCAACAACGCGCGAATGTTGCGCGCTTCCGCAACATTGACAGAAACATCATTTGCCCATTCTTGAGGAATTCCAATATCTACCACGTAAATTTCTCCTACGGCATTCGCGCCGGGAAAAGTGTATTGTCCAATTTTCGGAAACGCGAACGTAATCGTCAAATCGGCGGGAACGGTCGCGGGGTCGAGCGCGCCGCTGTCGGGATTGAGACCGGTGGGCAAGTCAATCGCAATCACGCGCGCGCCATGTTTTGCAGCTCGCACAACGTTCAATAATTCTTGCAGCGTTCCTTCAATCGGACGCGCCACACCCGTTCCCAACAATGCGTCCCCAATGAAATTCGCGTGCTGCAATTTTTCGCGCAGGTGTGCAAAATCCGCGTCGTCCTCTGCGCGCACAAACGAAATGTTTCGTTCCGCGCACAAATTCCAATTTACATCCTTTTCGTCCAACGCGCGTTTCCAAAAATACAAACGCACCGACGCGCCCGCGTCGTGCAGCACGCGCGCGCAGACCAAACCATCGCCGCCGTTATTGCCGGGACCCACCAACACCAAGACGCGCTGGTCGCGCACATTCCATTTTTTGATAATCGCTTGTGCGGCGAGCGTTCCCGCGCGTTCCATCATTTGCGCGTACGAATTTCCCGACGCGTCCGCGCGTTGTTCGAGCTCGCGCATTTGGTGTGCGGTGACGAGTTTCATGGTTGGACGAACGACGGAGGACGAACGATGAAAGACTTGCTCATACTTTTGTCGTTCGTCCTCCGTCATTGGTCATTTGTTTTTTCGCGCTCTGCCATACTGCGCGCAATTCGCGCACTTGGGTTTCGGTAGAGTCTTGCATTGCATAATGCACATCGCAATACGCGCGGGTGATGGTGTCAATCTCTGGTGCCGCATCGGGAAAACGCGTGACGAGGCGCGGCAAAAATTCAAACGGCGTTTCGGCTTCGTTCCGTTTCAATCCCAAGCGTTCGGCGTGCAGCTGCAATGCCGCGTAAATGCGCCGAACGTTTTCGGCATGAACGTGACGGCGCTGTTCGCGCGTGGTCGCGCGCCGTTTGCGTCTTTCGGAAATAGATTCGTCGCGTTCGTCCAATGTTTCGCGCGCAAACTGTTCATGCTCTTGCCATTTGACGCGTCGATTCAACGCGCGGGCAATGTACCACGCGATTCCCAGAATGACGAGAATGATGCCGATGAGCCGCAGATATGGAAAAATATTTTCGAGTTGGCGCGACACTTCGGTCACGACGCGCAAGGTTTCGGGATTGGTAAAATTGAGGTCGGGAAAAATTCCCGTAAGGACGCGCAGCAAGCGTTCAAACACCGGCGCAAGCAGTCTGATTAAAATTTCAAAGAGATAGAAAAATGGAATCGAAATGATGGTCACGAGAATCTGAATCAAAAAGGTGAGTGGTGACAACAACGCGAAAAACGCGTTCACCGCGTCGAGCGTGAGAAATTGTGTTGTGCCAAAACCGAGCAGCATCGTCGCTGCAATTGTCGCACTCAACACCAGCGCCCATTTGAGACCGAGCGGATGTTCGCGCCCGGCTTCTTCAATGCGTGCGAGCGAAATGCCGATGAGTGACAACGCGAAATAACCAAAGATCCAAAAAATAAAATCTACCCGAATGGTGAGCGCAGCGAGAAACGCCATCAAGAAAAAAATGACGATGCCGAGACGAAATTGAAAACCGATGACCCACAGCGTCAACGGGCGCTGCGCGAAACCCAACGCGCGCACAAAGGCAACAATCAAGATGAGCGTCGAAAGTTCCTCCGCAGTGACGCGTTCAAAAAAAGTAATGACACGTCCAAAAAATGTTCCAAGCCATGAAAAATCAAACCATGGCAATTCGGTGTAATAGCCAACGCGCATGGCGACGATGATGGCGAGGAGCGCCAACACAACGGTCAATCCTTGCAGCACGCGCCACGCGCGGTCCGAACGCGGCAGCACGCGTCCAATCAGCAAGCCCACCCAATACACGACAAAAATTCCAATGGGTGACACCACCCGCGGAAAACCCATCAGTGTGCCAATTGTCAAAACAATCGCGTAGAGCCAACACGCTTCCGCCGCCGCGAGCAGCGCGAGACGCAGCTCCGCGCGCAAATTGAAATTCATGAGGGTGCGTGCGCTGGTCATAGTTCAAACAAAGAGAAAGCAATACGCGCCATATTTTTTATGGACGCGTAGTTTTGTCGTCATTCGCGCGTCTCGATTTTTTCTAAACCTTTTGCCGGGTCGTGCGCGCGATAGACCAACACACCGGGCAATGTCACGGGCTCCCAATGGTCATCCAACGAAACGAGAACGATACGTCGTCCTACATCATGCAGGCGCAACATTTCGGCGAGCAAACTTTCTGTAACCAAGGGCGTCACGACAATCAACGTCGAACCCCACGGCAGCGTTGAACTTTCGCGACGCAGTAAATTTTCAATCGGCAGCGCGATATAGTACGAGACGGCAGCCAGCGCTTCCAACACGTTGCGTAATTGTTCGGGGTCGCGCCCGGGCAAGACGCGCAAGCGTTGGTCGGAATCGGGGAACGTTCCATTGGCGACAAGACCGAACGCGTATTTTTGTTTCGCCGCGAAATTGGCGAGCGACGCGGTGAGTCGAATCGCGCGTTCGGCACGTTCACTATCTACCCCTTGCCACGCTTGCTCGTACGTTGCCAAATTCAAAAAAAAGACCCAATTGAAATTGATGGTGGGTTCGTACTGTTTTACTTGCAGCGCGTTGTGTCGTGCCGTCGCGCGCCAGTGAATATGTTTCGGCGCGTCTTCGGGATGATAATCACGCAAGCCGCGAATGCGCGTCGGGTCTTGGAAGACCGGCACACGTGTGCGCGCATCACCAAACGGTTCTTTGGCGGGCAAGCCCCATTCGGCAATCTCATCAATGCGCGGATACACAATCAAGCGATCGCGGTGTGTCACTTCTAAGGAACGCTCAAACAAGCCAAAGAGGTCGCCCGTCGCAATCTGTGCGGGACCCAATGAATAGTAGCCGCGCTTGTGACATGGAATGTGATAGTCCCAACGCGCGCGTTCGTGCCACAAGAGGGACGCGCGCGATTCGAGAACGCCGATGAGAGGAATGTGCGAGGGCGACAGCGATTTTTCTTGTGGGGTCAACGCGAGCGGCATGAGGTCGCTCACGCGCAGCCACGCGAGCGGCAGCCATTTGCGATTTGAAACGCGCAATGTCAGGGTAACGTGTTCGCCTTCAAAGACGCGCGTTTCATTTAATACGCGTTGATACGCGACGCCTAAAAACGCGACGCGCTGCCACAGCCACGCGAGCGGCAAGGTAATGACGAGCAGCGATGCCAACGTCAACAACGTCTCTTGCCCAAACACGGCGGCAAGGACAACCATCATGATTGCAAATTCGAGCCAAGCGGATGTAAACAAGGGATGAGGGATGAGGGATGAGGGATGAGTAAAACCATCAACGCTACTCAGTCCTCATGCCTCGCTACTCATGGCTTTTCGACGGGCGCAGGTACAGCTTGCACAATTTCATTGACAATATCTTGAGTGGTGCGTCCGCGCAAACGCGTTTGGGCGCCGAGAATGAGGCGATGCGTCAAAACATACGGCGCGAGATATTTGATGTCGTCAGGCAAAACATAATCGCGCCCTCGTGTTGCGGCGTATGCTTGCGCGGCGTGATACAGATACAATGTGCCGCGCGGACTGACGCCCAATTCCACCGCGTTGTGTGAACGCGTCGCGCGCGCAATCGAAACAATATATTCGCGTATGCTCTCTTCAACGCGAATCGTTTGCACCGCGCGCTGCATTTCCATCAGTGATTGATTGTCAATGACGGAGGCGAGTTCTTCGAGCGGTTCCGCGCGTTCAAAGCGTTTCAGGATCGCGCTCTCTTCGTCCGCGCTCGGATAGCCCAGTTTGATTCGCATGAAAAAGCGGTCCACCTGCGCTTCGGGCAAAGGAAACGTGCCTTCGAGTTCCACCGGATTTTGCGTCGCCATCACAAAGAACGGGCGCGGCAAACGCATCGTGTTGCCGTCCACCGTGATTTGACGTTCCTGCATCGCTTCCAGCAATGCCGATTGCGTGCGCGGCGTCGCGCGATTGATTTCGTCGGCGAGCAAAATTTGCGTCAATACCGGACCCGGACGAAATTCAAAATCTTGCGTCTTTTGATTGTAAATCGCCAGCCCCGTTAAATCGCTCGGTAAAAGGTCGGGCGTAAATTGAATGCGCCGAAATTGGCAGTCGAGCGATTTTGCGAGCGCTTTGGCGAGTGTGGTTTTGCCAATGCCCGGCACATCTTCCAACAAAAGATGTCCTTCGCACAACAACGCGACGAACGCGAGATTGATGATTTCATCTTTGCCGACAATGACGCGTCCAACATTGGCGCGCAACGTGGCGGCGGCGGTTTGGATATTCATGGGAGTTGTTATTGTAGCATGGAACGGAATTGAGAAACGAGATGCGAGAAACGAGAGACCAAAAGTGGGAAGCGTCAGACTGCCTTTCCTCAATGTAGAGAAGGGTCAAACTTGGTCATCTCTTAACACTATACGGTTTTTTTCAAGTTTCCGCCGCTTGCAATGCCCCCGAGAATTTCTACGAGTTTTATAATTCGTATTATACTGTTCGCACGAATTTGCGTTTGATGGACAAGTTCAGCCCTGCGTTAGTAAACGTATCACCTGTTCGCCTCGACACCCTTTCATATAGTCGTTTTATGCTCGACCTGCCACTCTCGGAAATTCCTCTCGTTTTTCTTGATACGGAAACCACCGGTCTCTCGCCGCGTTTTGGTGACCGCATGGTGGAAATTGCGTTGGCGCGTTTTCGCGGCGACGCCATGGAAAATTTTTATACCACGCTGTTGAATCCCGAACGCACGATTTCGCCCGGCGCCGCGCGGGTACATGGCATCACCGATAGAGATGTGTTGCACGCGCCGCGCTTTCGTGAAATTGCCGCGCAAGTGCGCGCGGAAATGGAGAGTGTTGTGATTGTGGCGCATAACGCGCCGTTCGATATAAATTTCGTCGGAAATGAATTTCGGCTCGCGCGCGTGGCGCCGCCGACGAATCTCGTTCTCGATACCTTGACGCTGCTGCGCCAACATTTTTCATTTCGCTCGAACGCGTTGGCAAAAGTGGCAGCGGCGTTGGGGATTGAAAAAGAAACGTCGCACCGCGCGCTCGCGGATGTTTTGACAACGCGCGCGGTGTTTGAATTTATTGTCGAGGAATTGAGACCGCGCACGCTCGGCGAATTGTTGGAGATGCAAGGCGGAACCGTTTTGTGGCAAGAGGCGCCACCGCCGCAAGAATTGTCGCTGCCGCCCGCGTTGGAAGAAGCATTACGGAGCCGCCGAAAATTGTTTTTGCGTTATGTGGATGAATTTGGCGGCAAGACGGAACGCTGGGTGAGCGTGGTGGACGTGAACGCGCGCAAAGAATATATTTACGTGCGCGCGTTTTGCCACTTGCGTGACGCCGAACGCTATTTTCGTTTGGACCGCGTGATTGAAATGAAAGTCGAGGAGGGATAAGGACTGAGGACTGAGTTAACGCCCTGCTCAGTCCTCAGTCCTCAGCCCTGATTACTTGGATTTAGGAATCGTCGTTCTCAATTACAACACGCGTGATTTGCTGCGCGATTGTTTGCGTTCGTTAGAACAGACGCGCGGGGTTGCGATTGATGTGACGGTGGTGGATAACGCGTCGCGCGACGGCAGTGTGGAAATGCTGCGCGCGGAATTTCCGCACACGCGTGTGATAGCGAGTGACACGAATGGCGGATACGCGTACGGCAACAATCTCGCGCTGCGAGAATTTCTCGCGCGTCCGAATCCGCCGCGCGCGTTGATGTTGTTAAACACCGATACGATTGTGCCGCCCGATTCGCTGCGTTTGTTGATGGAATTTCTTGACGCGCATTCCGACGCGGGCGTGGTCGGTCCAAAACTATTGTTGCGTGATGGTTCGCTTGACCTCGCGTGCCGACGCAGTTTTCCGACACCGGAGATTTCATTTTATCGCATGGTTGGGTTGTCGAAATTATTTCCAAAATCGAAACGTTTTGGCAGATACAATTTGACGTATCTCGACGAAAACGAGACCGCGCAAGTGGATTCCGTCGTCGGCGCGGCAATGTTGATGCGAACGCAAGCGTTACAACAAGCGGGACTGTTGGACGAAACATTTTTCATGTACGGCGAAGATTTGGACTTGGCGTTACGCATCAAACAAGCAGGCTGGAACGCGTATTATTTTCCGCGCGCAGAAATCATGCACTATAAACGCGAATCATCCAAGCAATCCAAAAAAGCGCAAATCGAATTTTATCGCGCGATGTATATTTTTTACGAAAAGCATTATCGCAAAACGACGCCGTTTTATCTCGACTGGATTGTGATGAGTGGGATCGCGTTAAAGGGCGGACTGGCGCTCGCGCCGGAAATTTTTCGCGCGCGTGAATTGAAAGGGGCAAGCAGCTGATGCGCCGTCGCGCCGAGTGGATTTTCACGATTACGCTTTTGCTCCTCGATGCTGCGCTCATCATTGCGGCGTTCGCAGCGGCATATCGCGTCACCTTTGAAACGAACCCGGGTAACGGACCGACGCCGGCGCTGTTGGATTTTTTGCCGATGATGCTGTTCACATTGGCATCATTGAATGGCGTTTATTTTTTCTATAGGCTCTATCACCAGCGACGCGGGGAATCGCGCATTGACGAAATTTACAAACTCGTCCCCGCGACTTCGATTGGCGTAATCGTTGCGGTGGCGGTCACGACGTTGTTGTATCGTGATTTGGAATATCCGCGTTTGTTGTTGGTGTATGTGTGGTTGTTCACACTGTTGTTCGTTGGACTCGGACGCCTCGTGCATGGCGGATTGCGTTCGTTGGCGTATGCGCGAGGTTGGGGCGAACTGCGCGTGTTGATTGTCGGCGCGGGCGAAGCGGGCAATTTGATTTTGGAAAAAATTCGCGCGTCACCGCGCTTGGGTTATCGTCCCGTTGCTTTTCTCGACGACGAACGTGTGGGGATGAAAGTGTTGGGCTTGCCCGTCGTCGCGCGTCCCGAAGATTTGGGCGATGTGGTGCGCGCGATGAAAATTGATGAAGTGATTGTTGCATTGCCCGACGCGCCGCATCAACAAATTTTGTCCATCGTCAGCAAATGCGAAGACGGCAGCGTGAGCATCAAAGTGTTTCCGGATGTTTTTCAAATCATGGCATCCGAAGTCAACATTGGTGATTTGTCCGGCTTGCCGTTGTTGGCAATGCGCGATGTCGCATTGCGCGGTTGGCGACTTACACTGAAACGTGTAGTGGACGTGATTATCAGTGGAATCTTTTTGATTTTCGCGTCCCCATTTTTATTGCTGCTTGCGCTGCTGGTAAAAGTGGATTCGCGCGGACCTGCGCTTTTTACCCAAGTGCGCATGGGACTCGACGCGAAACCATTTCCTATTTTCAAATTTCGCTCCATGAAGTTGGACGCGGAAAAAGACGGACCCGGCTGGACAACGCAAGACGACCCGCGCGTGACGCGCATCGGACGCTTTTTACGAAAAACGTCGTTTGATGAATTTCCTCAATTCATCAATGTTTTTCTCGGACACATGAGTTTGGTCGGACCGCGTCCTGAACAGCCGGCGTTTGTGGAACAATTCCGCGAACTCGTCCCGCGTTACATGGAACGCCATCGCGAAAAAGCGGGGATTACGGGGTGGGCGCAAATCAACGGTTTGCGCGGTGACACTTCGATTAGCGAGCGCACCAAATACGATTTGTATTACATCGAAAATTGGTCGCTCTGGTTCGATTTCAAAATCCTCATTCTCACCGCGCTAAAATTTTTCCGTGACCGCAGCGCGTATTAAGAGATTGTCATTTCGCATGCCGAGAGAAATCTCCAACCTCTATTTTTCTTTGACCCGATACAACCTCAACGCCTCATTCTCGTACAAAAATTGCGCGCGCGGATGCGTTTTCAAAAACTCGTCTTGCAGCGTTCCATTTTCCACCACCACAAATTCGCTCTGCCAAAAATCCAAAAACGCGTCGAGAAATTTCGGGTCGGCGTGCGGGTCGTAAAAGCGGTCAATTTGCTGCCCGCGCGTGTCTTCCGGTTTTTGCGCGTCGTTTGACAACACGAGCGCGCGATAGGTGTATGCAGACGCGTAGCGCGTAATTTTGCGCGGCAGCAAAACATTCGCCGGTGCGTCCAAACGTTGTTTCAGCGCGAGAAGCATATCTCGAACGGGTGCCTCTAGCGCGTGGTCTTGGGTGAAATTGTTCAACGAACGCGCGAGATTCAAATTCGTCAATCCAAACACTGTACTTACCACAAGCACCAGCGCGCAGACGAAAACGATGCGGCGCGATTGAAACATTTCACGCGTGTGCAAGACGAACTCTGTCAATAGAAACGCGGCAGGGACGAGCCACGTGATGCGCCACAATTGCCACGGCGTCAACATTTCGCCGAGCAGCCGCGCGGTGAATGGATTGAACACGAGTGCAAGCGGCAATAATGTGCTGCCCCACAAAAATTGAACGCGCGCATCGCTCCAAAGACGCGCTGCTGAAATCACCAACACAAACAGCGACAATAGAATAAAAGGATTCGCAATGAGCGTGGGGTCGGCAATATAAAATGGCGGCTCAAGCAACAAACGTCCTTCACTCACGCGCAAATACGCTTCGACATCGGGCGTGTCCACGCGAAACACCGATGCCAACGTCGTCGCGCGAATTACAAGCGGCGACAATAGTGCGGGCGCGCTTGCAATCAATAATAGCAGCCACCGTTTGCGCGGGAACGGCGCGCGTGACAAGAGATTAAAGAGCGCGAATCCGCCGAGCGCAATAACAAGCAGCAGCAAACTCACGGGATGTACCCACAAACCCGCAATGACCGTCGCACCAAACGCGAACCACTGCCGCCATTTTCCCTCGCGCAAAAAATTCCACGCGAACGAAAACGCAATCGGCAGCACAATCAGCCACACGAGAAATTTATCTTGCGCGCTGCGCGCAAAAAAACCGCGTCCCCAACCATCTGCATTTGCGGACGTAACGTAAATGAGCAATTGAAAAACTAGGGCAATGACCGCGGCGCGCGTGTTTCCAAAAAAAGTTTTTGCCCACGCGTAAAAACTCAAGAGTGCGAGCGGCGTCAACACCAGCGGCAAAATGTCGCGCAGCAATTGGACGTTGTCTGCGCTTAACCATTCGCCAAGAAACGCTTGCAAAAAAATCCACACATGAAACGCATAACGAATGCTGTAACGCGCTTCGGATGCGGCGAGAATTTGAAAATGTTGACTGCCGATGAATTGCTGCGTGATTTGCAGATAGCCCCAATCGTCTGCATCGCGCGGTCCGCGCCAGACGATAAATGCGAGGAGGAGGCACGCGAGGAGGAGGATGAGTTGGGTGGGCGAGAGAAGAGAGTCGAGAGACGAGAGACGAGAAGCGTCACGTGTGCGCCAAAACGCGGCGATGGTCAACATCCACACTATCGCGACAAACACAACGCGAAACGCGAACCAATTCGCGCCGATGAGTTGCAGTGTCGTCGCGGGGATTGCCCAGATGGCGAGACTGAATACGAAAAAAATTGGGAGGTGGGTAAGACGTGTCGCGTTTCCTAAAACTTGACACGTCTGCGCCAGCAAAAAACCGGGATAGAAAAAAACAATAAACAGTCCGCACGCGAGCGCAAGGGGCGCCGGAAAAATCGTCGGCGCAAACGCGAGCAGGGTTGCCAACAGAGTCAGCGTGCCGAACGCGAGCGGATGCAAAAAAGCGCGCTTGAACAGCGCGCTTGATTTTTTATTTTGTTCATTCGCCGACAACATTTTTTTATTTGCCTCCGTCGGCGAGAATATCATTCACTTTTTCGAGGCGCTGATTTTCGGCAGTGCGCGTTTCGCCTGCGCGCGTCATTGCGCCGTCGTACTCTTGCGAATCGCCGCTGAACGTCCAGCCCGAAAGCACCATCGGCAAATTTTTGTCGTCTGCCGCGAGCCATTGTCCATTGTACAAACGCGCAAAATGCAAATGACTCGTTTCGGCGAAACCGCCTTCGCAGGCGGGATGTCCAATGTGCTCGTTCGTCTTTACGTTTTGACCGACCTCGACGCGTTCCGCGTCGTCGGTGTGCATATACAAAAGCGCCCAGCCCGTGCCTTGAAAACCATCGCCGTCCAAATCCAAAACCACGCGTCCGTTTTCTGCCGACGTAATCACACCGGGCGCGGCAGCCACGGTCCAGTACTGTGAAGCCCAACACGAACCCGCTTGGTCAGCGGGCGCGAAATCTACCGCTGCCCATGGACTGCCATCAATCCAGCCCGCGTGCGGACCGCCGGTAAAGTACCACACTTTGCCGTCTTCGAGCGGCAGACGCAATTTGGGTTGCTGCAAATCTTTGGGCAAGAGGCGTTTGATTTCGTACTGCGCGGGGTCGCCAAACAATTTTTCATACGTCGCGCGAAATCCGGTTTTTCCGATGAGCGTTTGCCATTCGTCCCACGTCGCGGTTTTCGACAAGACATTTTGAATGGCTGCCGTTCCCGGATTCACATCCCACGCGAGCCGCGCGCGTTGGCGGTCGGTGAAATCCAAAATGCCGAGCCGTCCGGAAATTTTTCCGTAATAGCCCGCGTTCATTTGATTCGCCGCCCACGCCGCTTGCCGATACAAATTTTGACGCGCGCCATCTTGGAAACCAAACGGAAACGCGATTTCGCTTCCATTCAACGCGGACGTTGTTACCCATCGCCCTTGCAATTCCAATAACGCGAGCAGCGCGCGCGGTCCGATGCTGAATCGTTCCGCCACGAGTTGGATAATTTCCGCACCGGACATTTGCTTGCGTTCTACTGTTTCGACATAGGACGCGAGATAGCTGTCGGGATATTTTTTTAAAAATTCCGCAACGTTGAAATTTTTGTACGCGGGTCCGTACACCAATTCGCTGTCGGGCAAAATTGTTTCGGCAGGACCAACCTGTTCGATAATGGTTGGAATTTTCAACACCTGTCCGACTTGGAGTGAGTGCGGGTCGGTGAGTCCATTCGCTTTCATCAACTCTTCGATGGACAAATTGAAACGCGCGCTGATGCCACCGAGCGTATCGCCATTGCGGACTTTGTACTCGGTGAATACCGGTCCCGGCGTCGGCGAAGGCATTGGCGTATCTTCAGGTTCGGGTGTGGGCGTGGCGGTGGAATTGTCGCCAAGCGGAAGCGAAAAAAAAGGTCGCGGTGTCGCGGTGGCAGGCGCACCTGCCGGAAACGTGGGGGGGGGGGGAGCATTGCGCGCACACGCGACGCAGACGCATATGCTGAGCAAAATTACAAGACGACGCACCATCATTGTTTTGGAATAGAGTTCGGCGCTATTGTATCAATTTGGCGCGCGATGACAAATGCTTGCTTGTGTTTCACGATTCGAGTATTCCGCTTTATCATAGTTGCATGGCACAGACACTACGTTTCTGTTCGTGGAACATTCAAGTTGGGATAAAGCGCGCACATGTGCTGGACGTGGTGAAACATCACCGCGACTTTCGCAATCTCGATGTGTTGGCGTTGCAAGAAGCATCCGCGCACGAACAGGGCGACGACGCGTCGAGCATTGCCCGCGTGTTGGGCGAAACGTATGCGTCGTATCATCACATTTACAATCATCTCAAAACGCGTCCGCAAGCGAACGCGCTGGTATGGAATCAAACGCGCGTGCAATTTGGTACCATTGAACATCACACGCTGCCCACGCATCGTCAAGTCCATGTGCCGCGCGCCGAACGCGTCGTGTTGAATCGTTTGCGCAAACAAGCGCGCGTAAATCTTGTCGGCGACGGCGCGTGGGAAAATTTTGCGGTGCGCGTGTGTACGGCGCATCTCGATGTTTTGGGTTATCGTTTCAAGCGCCAACAATTTCGCGCAGTGTTGGATGATTTGCGCGCGCGTTCGCAAGTGGACATTTTGATTCTTGCGGGCGATTTCAACACCTTTCGCATTGGCGGCAAACCGACATGGGCACAATTGAAACAGGACGCGGCGGAATTGGGACTGCGCGCGATTTCCGATGAAATTTTGTTCACGCAGCGCGCGTTACGTGTGAAACAAAAGTTGGACGAAATTTTTGTCGCGAGCGCGCATAAATTTCACGCGCGCGTATGGACACTCGATGTCGAAGGTTCAGACCATTTACCGATGTTTGCCGAAATCACGTTGGCGTAAATTTATTCCACCACTACGATTGTTCCTTCACTCACACCGCTGATAATCTCGGTGTTGTTCCCATCGGACAAGCCCGTTTCCACGACGACATTGCGCGTTTCATTCCCCGCTTGCACCACGACAATTTTTTGGGTTCCCGCATTTTTAATCGCGCGGGAAGGCACACGCAAGACATTTGTTTTCTCGATGGTGGCAATCTCGATGGTCGCGCCCATCCCCGGACGCAGTTTCAGTTCGGTTGCTTCCAAACCAACAATCGCGCGATACACCGTTGCGCCGCGGTCATTCGACGCGGACGGAAAAAGGCGCGACAGCGTTCCCTTTGCCGATTGTCCGGGGAACGCGTCAAAGCGAATGGTGACGGGCTGCCCGGCGTTCACCTCCGCGACATCAATTTCGTCAATCTCCGCGACGAGTTGCAGTGTATGCAAATCGGCAACTTCGACCACTGCATTGTAGCCGCCAAACAATTCACCCGCTTTTGCATTGATTTCGGTAATCACGCCGCCAAAGGGCGCGGCGAGTCTTGTTTTGTCGTACGCATCTTGCGCCGCTTGCAAATCATAGCGCGCGTTTTGCACCGCGCGTTCCAAATCGTCAATTTGTCCTTGCGACGCGCTGCGCGTTTGGCGTTCAAAATTCGCGCGCGCGATTTCGTAGTCACTCTGCGCGAGTTCTTTGCCGATACGATTTTCGTCGCTGGCGTTATCCTTGTAGCGATTTTCGGCGGCGGCGAGCGCGAGCGCGGCTTTTTTCAAACTCTGCTGCGCGATTTCCAATTCTGCCGCTTGCGGGGGCTGCTGCGCTTCTTGCAAATCTTGTGCGCGCGATTCGAGACTCATTTTCGCCTGTTCCAAACGGCGATTGAGTTCGGTGCGGTCCATTTCGACCAACACCTCACCCTGTTCCACATCTTCGCCTTCTTGCACATGGACTGTGGTCACCAAGCCTGAAAACGGAAACGCGAGCCGCACCGTTTTTTCCGCGCGCACGCGCGCGTTCGCATTCACTGTCGCTTTCAAGTCGCCGCGTGTGACGGCGGCGGTGGCTTGCGGACGCGTTGTCGTTTGATTGAAATAAAAATACGCGCCGCCAGCAATGAGCGCAAGAACAACGAGCGCAAGCCAAAAGAGCGGACGACGGAGAAACGCGAAACGAGAATTTTTCATATCATTGTTGAATGATTGCCGCGTCTTGAATCTTTCCTAACGAATAGGCGGCCCAATTCAAATCAAATAATTCCAAATCCAAATGCAGTTTGCCGTGCAATGGATTTTGAAATGACAAGGCAAAGGTTTTGAGATTTTCCCCCTCGCGCAGGTCTGTGAGAAAGAATTGGCGCGCGATAATTTTGTTGTTGTCTTCGCGTAGAGATGCCGCGAATCCATAATTGCCAGGTTCATACCAATTGAGTTTGGCGGAAAAATCGAGAACTTGATTTTCTGCTTGCGCTGAAATTTCCCAATCAGATTGAAACTCAATTTTTTCTGCAAGATAACTGACGGGGAAGAGGATTTCACCTTCTCTCGCAAATGTGTTTCCAATCGCCTGGACTTGGGCGAGATGCCATCCGGGAACTGCTGCTTTGAATTCATTTGCAAACGTGCCGTCGTCCGCTGCGCCATCATCGTGCCCGCCATCATCATAAAGCGCAAGCTCTAGAAAATCATAGCCCTCACCATAGCCGTTGTTGGGAATTGCAACGCGTGCCGTCACTGTTGCATCGTTTGGCGCCTGAACCGCAAGTGTCACTGGAAACATTGCAGATGCCTTTGAATCAACGGGTTGCACCAAAATTCGCAATGACGAATCCAATTCCACATACGTCGAAGCATCCACTATATTGTTTCGGGTATCCGTTCGCGACAAAATCATTTGCCATTCACCAACGGTTGCATTTTTTACAACATAACCGCTGAAACTTGCAATGTCGGTGGAAAGTGTCAACACACCATTTTCATCGCGCGGCAAATCACTCGGTTCGAATTTTTGTCCATCCGGCGCGATGAGTGAGAAATCAATTTCGCCGCCGGGATAATACGCGACGAAACGCGCCGATTTATTTTCGTCAATCACGACGCTGTTGGTAATCGTTTCTCCCGCGCGGATTTTTTGGGTGATGACGGGAGTGTGATTTGATGTCGGTGTTGCTACTTTAGCCGGTGATAGCGATGTAATCTCCGAACCAATTGGTGCGGTGTCGTTGTTGCGTAGCGCGTTGCGTAAATAGCGTTCCCACGTTTCGCGCGGATACAAATAGCCCGTCAAATCAATCGGCACAGCTTCGGGACCCCAGTCGTGCAAATCGTTGTTGATGTGTTTGCGAACATTTGGCGCATCCAGCGCGAGCGCGCTGTGTACGGAAATGAGCGCGTCGCTCGCGGGCATGTCGTCGAGAAAAGCCAAACCTGTTTGTTCGCGCGCATCGCCAATCAACAAATCATACAACACGTTTGGATTGGGGGAACGCGTTTGATTCACAATCATCTGCGCGTATTCGGGCGAGAGTTCAATCGCGGAAGGTTCGTCGGGTTTTTGCAAAATTTGTTGAAACAAAATCGGTTTCCAAATTTCGACGCCCGCTTGCGGTGTTCCCAAAATAATCGCGCGGTGGACATCGTTCGCGTATAGCGACGATTCCAAATACGCGCGCGTGTTCATGCCGCCCATTGAAAACGCGACAAGGTTCACCTTGTCCGCGCCGCTTTCATTTTTCACGCGCGTGATCTCGTCACGAATCACTGCCGCATTTTGATACAATGTATTTTTTGGTGAAACGCCGCGCGCATAGTACATCGGAATTCCATCGCGGTCCGCATAACTTGCCAGAAAACGAAATTCGCTCGTTTCGAGTGTGTCATCGCCCGCGACGGTCCAGCCGTGAATGAGAAGGACAGGGAGTGGTTGCGGAGGCTCGAATGTCGAAGGCGGGTCAATCACGTATAAACCGCGTGCGGTGCCGTACCAAACGTCCTCGTAGATTCCTTCCTCTTGCGCGGTGATTTGTTCGGATTTCAAAATGCCAATGTACGGTGCGCCGTCGTCATCCAACGGAATATATTTTTCCCAGGCCGCGCCATTCCAAACATACATCCGCTCACGCGTGATGGCAACTGTATTGCGATGTCCGTCGCTCAAACGAATTGCTTGCTCGTTATTCGGCAGCGCGCGCAACTGCCATTGTTCATCATGCCACGCGTACACGCGTCCATCTGCAACAAGCCATGGCGTTCGGGACTCGTCAAAGGCGACGAAAAAAAATGTGACAGAAGTGTCGGGCAGACTTGTATTCCATTTCCCCGTAGCGGAATCAAATTGCGCAACTCCATTGTTTAGTGTTCCCACCCACACGCGGTCTTGAGAATCAACCGCGAGTGTCGTAATAAAGTTGGACGGCAAATCAGAATTTTCGAGATTGTACGTAGTAATAGATTTTGAGATGGGATGCAGCACTGATACGCCGCCGCTTTGCGTGCCGAACCAAACGCGCCCGTCACTCGAAATGTCTATCGCTGTAATCCAGCTGTCGCCTAAACCATGCGCGCGCGTATAACTCGTCCAACGCGTCGGCGCGATATGTGTTGCGCCTTCGGTTGTGCCAACCCAATGAGTATCGGTGGCGAAATCAAATTTAATCGCGGTGATGTAATCACCCGCGAGACCATCGCGCGTGGTAAAAATTTTATAGTTGAGAGCTTGCGCGGCGGAAACGGAAGAGGACGAGAGGAACGCGACGAGCAAGAAAAAAAACAAAATGGCAAAACGCGGAAATGACATGCAGAAATGTTTCGACGGCAAAGGGGAGTGGCGGAGATTGTAGCACAAAACGCGCGGCGATGAAAAAGACCTGACAGGTTTTGCGATGCTTGCATCGAGAAACCTGTCAGGTCTCGCGCGTTACGGTTTCACCGCGCGCGTCGCCAGATACGTTCCCATGTATTCGCTCAACGTCATTCCGGAATGATAATCTTCATACATCGCGACGAGCTGAAAACCCGCATCGAGTTGTCCGCCAAGTTGGTCAGTGAGCGTGTGGCTGTGTTCGAGCGGCGAACCTTCCGCCATCAATTTTTCCAATTCTGCTTTGGGCAAATGTTCAATGTCCGTGTACGGCAATTTGTATTTCACAGTGAGCGGCTCTTTGCCGTCGAGCGCGTCATACGGAAAAGCGTACAAGACAGGATTGTTGAACCCTGTGAGCAAAATTCCGCCGTGCCGCAAGACGCGAAATGCTTCGCGCCACACGGGACGAATTTCGGGGATGAAGAGATTCGAGACGGGATGAAACACGAGGTCGAACGATTCATCCGCGAGCATGGACAAATCACGCGCATCGCCTTCTATCGTCACAATTTCCAATCCATCGCGTTCCGCGACAAAACGGTCACGTTCCAATTGCTTTGGCGAATTGTCCAACACGGTGACGTGTGCGCCTGCCGCCGCGAACGTCGGCGCTTGTTGTCCGCCGCCGGACGCGAGACACAGAATGTCGAGTCCCCGTATATCCGTTTGCCCGCGCACGATGAACCATTCGCGCGGCACACTTTTTTGTTCGGTGAGCAAAACGCTCCACTCGCCGCGTCGCGCGTTCGCAATCACTTGAGGCGAAACGGGCTGCGTCCAGATGTTGCCTTGCTCGACTTGATTATCCCACGCGTCACGGTTATAGCTTCGAATGTCCATCGCATAGAAAACGCGAATCTACGCGCATTGGATTGTCATTCCGAACGGTCCCGAAGATTACGTCGGAGTGAGGAATCTCATTCGCGTAGATTCGCGTTGGGGCATCTGCACAAAAAAATTTATGTTTCGCTCGATGTATTCGTCGAACCGTTTGGCTTTTCGGCAGTGCTATCCACCGCATCGCTCTGCTGCACCTGCGGCAAATTTTTCAGCGTCTTGATAATGTCCACACCCGTCAATGCTTCCACCGTCGCGGGAACTTGGGCGACGATGTTTGCGACATCTTGCGAAATTTTGGATGCGCCCGCGCCGTCGCCGTTGCCGCCACCGTTGCTGATGACGACGATGCGGTCCGTTTTCGATAATGGTTCCGCAATCGCCGCCGCGATTTTCGGCATCGCTTCGATGAGTTGTTGAATGATGGCGGCTTGGGTGTACTCGCGCCACGCTTCCGCTTTTTTCTTCATCGCTTCCGCTTCGGCAAAACCCTGCGCTTGAATGACTTCGGCTTCGGCGAGACCGCGCGCCTTGTTTGCTTCCGCTTCGGCGAGACCGACTGCGCGCGTCACATCCGCTTGCGCGAGACCGCGCGATTTATTCGCGTCGGCTTCGCCTTGACCGATTTGGCGATTGCTTTCCGCTTCACCTGTTGCGCTCGTAATCGCTTGATACTTGTTTGCATCCGCAATCGTTTGAATGCGATACTGTTCCGCTTCGGCAGGTTTGCGAACGGTCGCCTCCAACTCGCGCTGGCGGCGCGCAACTTCTTGTTCTTGCACTTCAATCTGTTTGCGCTTTTCGACAACCGTAACCTGCACTTCTTGTTCGCGGACTTGTTGGTTCGTGATATTTTTTTGCAAATCGTACGCGAGTTCTGCCGCCGCTTTTTGGCGATTCACTTCGGCATCATATGCCGCTTTTTGTACCTGATAGTCTTTGTCCGCTTCTGCAATTTTGGTTTGGGCGACAAAGCGCGCTTGTTCGCCTTCTTGTTCCGCACCCGCCGATTTGATTTTTGCATCACGTGTGGCGAGCGCTTGCCCAATCGCGGCATCGCGTTTTACTTCGGCAGTGCGCGCGACGCCGAGCGAATCGAGATATTGTTTATCGTCCTTGATGTCTTTGATGGTGAACGAAATAATGCCGAGACCCATGTTCGCCATGTCCGTCGCGGAAACTTCTTGCACGCGCTGTGCGAATTGGTCGCGGTCGCGATAAATTTCCTCGACGCTCAAGGTGCCGACAATCGCGCGCAAATGCCCTTCCAATGTTTGCAGGGCGACTTGTTTGATTTCCGCAACGTTTTTAGAAAGGAATTGCTCGGCGGCGGTGGCGATGGAAACTTCATCGCTTTTGACTTTGACCTGCGCGATGCCATCCACCGTCACCTGAACGCCTTGCGCGGTGTACACGCGCGGTGTTTCCACTTCAATCGTCATCACTTCGAGCGAAAGGCGCTTCGCCGTTTCCACAACGGGCCAAACGATGGTGCCGCCGCCTTTGACAATGCGATAACCGATGCGTTCGCGTTTTCCGGTAACGGGGTCAATGCGCGTGGTACCGCGTCCTGAAATTATCAACGCTTCATTCGGTCCGACTTTTTGATAACGTCCCGAAATGAGCAGAAACAAAATAAACAAAACGAATATGACGGCGAATGCCGCAAAAACGATTACAAGTGGTTGCATCTTAACCTTCCTTTGCTTGTCTTTCGGATTCCAAACGGACATTCATCACAGTGCCTGTGATGCCTTCGATAATGACGGTTGCGCCGCGTGCAATGTTTTGACCATTGCTGGAACGCGCCGTTGCCGTATGCCGTTCACCCATCGAAACATACGCAATTTCACCGACACTGTTACCGGGAATCGGCGCGGTGACTTGGGCGGCGCGTCCAATAATGTCGCTCGATTTGAGTGCGGACGATGCTTGCGGCGCAATGAACAGATAGAAAAATGCAAAATGCGAAAGAATGGCGACGACGATGGAACCGACCACAGCAGCGACAACACTCGCGATACTGTTCCAACCCATGCCGAGTGTGGCAATCAAACCGATGCCGCCGAACGATGTGACAAACGCGGCGATGCTAATGGGACTCAGTGAAACGATGCTGACATCATGTCCCGCCGCGCCGCCAATGTCCACATGCGCGGTGCCCGGCACATGCGCGCCGCTCAAGTCAATATCGAGCGAAGGCATGTGAATGGAATGGAGTCCGCCCGAGACAAGGAGAAAGAGCGCGTAAAAGACGCCGAGCATCAAGAGGAACAAGTAAAAACAATTGAGCAAACCGAAATCGGGGAGAGACATAGTGGAAGTGCCTTTCTACAATTCGCGCGCGGGATTATAACATGGAGATTAGAGATTGGAGATTGGGTGATTGAGTGATTGGGTGATTGGGTGATTTGTGCGTTGTCCATTGATGTTTCATTCGTCAAACAAAAACACGGGTTCCTGATAATATCTCACATTGCGATTTTTCATTTTCTCTTGGAGCCACGCGTCGAGCCACGCGTTTTTTTCTGGCAGCGATTTTTCTTGCTCCAAAATTTCGAGCGGCAAATTTACGCGCAGCGCGCGTCCGGGAATAATGTGGCGCGTGATGCCCATCGGCACGCGCGCGCCGCTCAATGCGAGCTGAATAATCTCGTCCGGCGTGTAACGCGGAAAGACCATCACTGCCGCGAGACGTTTCGGGTCGGCGACGAGTTGTTCGAGATTCGTAGAGGAGACGCGATAGAGTTCGACTTTTGCCTCATACGAACGTACTACTTCATTCAACGCTTCAGCTTGTTCCGCCAAACTGTCACTACAGCGCAAACCCGCCGAACGTCCGTCGGTGAATTTGAGATACGCGAGAATTTTTCGCTCTTGCAACTCGCGTTCTGCCTGCGCTTCATCCATCTCGACCATCGAGACACAAGCCACATCGTCGAGTTCGCGGCGCAAGCCGCTTGGCGTAATGTCCAAAAGCAAATGATGCCACGAATCGAGTTTCACTTGCGCGGAATGATAATCAACGATTTGTACAAGAATATCGGGAATGTTCAACGCGCGCAGCGCGCTTGTGCGTGACGCGCCATCCAGAACAATATAACGCGGCGTGCCATCGTCATTCACTTGCGCCACCATCGGCGGATTTTTCAACACGTGTTCGTCGCGCAAACGCTGCGTCAATTTATCTACGCGCTTGTGTTCGATTTCTTCGTGGAGCAAAACGTTTTGCAAAGAAACGATGGAGAGATTGAGTTCGGTAGCTTCCATATTCTGGGTAGTAGGTAAAAAGAGTAGCAGGTAGCTGGGATGGGATTCCCTGCTACCTGCTACATTCTACTTGCTCCTCGCATTAGAACAAACTCAACTGCTCGCCGTCATTTTTCTTTTCTTTTTTTTCTTTCGTGAATGGCGGTGGTTGTTTGTAACCATTTGCTTCCAACCATTCGGCATCGGGAATCCAACCCACCTCATCAAAATCTACGCGTCCGTTTTCGTCAAACCCAACGCCCTCTGCTTCAAGCATCGCGCGTTGTTTGGAACCCGTCGCGCCGCCGAGCGAAATGGCGCCGCGTGAATTAATCACGCGCTGCCATGGCACATCCTCAGGACACGTGTTCATTGCATCACCAACGTGGCGCATATCACTCAATCCCACCATCGCGCCGAGTTGTCCGTACGTGGTAACTTTACCGAACGGAATTGCGCGCGCGAGCGCGTAGATTTTTTCAAAGAGGTCGTTGGTCACCCCTCACCCCCAGCCCCTCTCCCAACGTGAGAGGGGAGATAAGAGGCGATTTCTTCCAATACATTTGCTGTTTCGTTCATGACGCGTTCGTTGCGAAAACGAATGATTGAGAGGTCAAGTGCTGTCAACTCGGACTCACGGATTCGGTCGTATTCCATTTGGTCGGGGACACTGTGTATGTTGCCGTCAACCTCGACGACAAGTTTCGCATCGTGACAATAGAAATCCACGACGTACCTTCCGATTGGATGTTGGCGCCGAAATTTAAATCCATTCAAGCGACGCGCGCGCAAACATTCCCACATCAATTTTTCCGCGTCTGTCGGATGCTTGCGAAATTCGCGAATGAGCTCGAGGAGATATTGCGGAAGTTTGGATTTACAAAGAGTCGCGCGCGGTTTCATGTTTGACATCCCCCCATTCTCAGCCCTTCTCCCCTTGGGAGAAGGGAGTCTTACTCCCCCTCTCCCACTGGGAGAGGGGGTTGGGGGGTGAGGGTCTATGACGCCATCTCCACTTTCGGCAGCATCGAAATCGCTTTTTCCACTTCTTCTTTCGGATATTCGAAATCCTGCAGCTGCCCGCGCATGTACGCTTCGTACCCCGCGAGGTCGAAATGCCCATGACCGCAGAGGTTGAATAGAATCGTTTTCTTGACGCCCTCTTCTTTCGCTTTCAACGCTTCCTGAATCACGACGCGAATCGCATGCCCGGGTTCGGGTGCGGGGAGAATGCCTTCTTCGCGCGCAAACAGCACGTTCGATTCAAAGACCGCGTTTTGCGGAACGGCGACAGCTTCAATCAAACCTTCGTCATACAACTTGCAGACGATGGGCGCCATGCCGTGATAGCGCAAGCCGCCCGCGTGAATCGGCGCGGGGATGAACGACGAACCGAGTGTGTACATTTTGACGAGTGGAATGATTTGTCCCGTGTCGCCGAAATCGTACGTGTACACACCTTTCGTCAACGAAGGCGCGGCGGTGGGTTCGGCGGCGATGATGCGCGTATTCTTGCCGCTTTTCATTTTTTCGCGCACGAAAGGTAACGCGATGCCCGCAAAGTTCGAGCCGCCTCCCGCGCAGCCGACGACGATATCGGGATATTCGCCCGCGAGTTCCATCTGCTTCAACGCTTCTTGCCCAATAATCGTTTGGTGCATCAAAACATGATTCAACACCGAACCGAGTGAATATTTTGTATCTTCGCGCGGCGCGGCGTCTGCTACCGCTTCACTAATCGCGAGTCCGAGCGAACCCGTATGTTCGGGGTCTTGCGCGAGAAATTTTTGTCCGATGGGTGTATCCATCGAAGGCGAAGAAACAACTTGCGCGCCGTACGTTTCCATCAACATGCGGCGATACGGTTTTTGGCGGTACGAAATCGCGACCATGTACACTTTACATTCAATGTCGTACAACTTGCACGCGAACGAGAGCGCGCTGCCCCATTGTCCCGCGCCCGTTTCCGTCGTCATACGCTTTGTGCCTGCCAGTTTGTTGTAATACGCTTGCGGCACCGCCGTATTTGGTTTATGCGAACCCGATGGCGAAACGCCTTCGTACTTGAAATAAATGTGCGCGGGTGTGCCTAACGCTTTTTCCAAGCGCCGCGCGCGAATCAACGGCGTGGGTCGCCACAATTTGTACGCTTCCTGTACTTCTTCGGGAATATCCACATAACTCGTCGCATACGGACCAACGCTCGCCTCTTGCATAATCAATTCCATCGGGAACAATGGCGCGAGGTCGGCTGGACCAATCGGCTGCCCGGTGCCGGGATGAATCACGGGCGGCAGTGGCGATGCAAAATCGTTTTGAATGTTGTACCACTGCTTGGGCATTTCGCTCTCTTGCAAAAGATATTTGGTTTGGTCGGACATGTTCCCTCCTTTGGGTTGTTCGCGTATCGCGTATCGCAAATCGCTTGTTGCTTGACGAATTGCCAATATCGTACGCCGTTTGGTTTCATTTCACAATAGCCGTACTCGTTGCTTTCTTTCGTTCTATTGTCTGCCGTTGTTTTGCAAACTACGGTATCAAATAACAAATCCCACATTCTCTTTGGCGCGGCGCAAGGTAGGCGCGGCGCGTGTGACGGCTTGTTCGGCGGCGCGTTGGAGAATTGCATCGAGCGCACTTGTGTCTTGCATCAATTCATTGTAGCGCGTTTGAAGCGGCTTGAGCGCCTCGATAATCACATCCGCGACCTCGCGTTTCAACGCGCCATACAATTTTCCTTCAAAGTGCTTTTCGATTTCCGTTTGCGATTGTCCCGTCAACGCTTGGTACACTGTGAGCAAATTGTTCACACCCGCTTTTTTTGAATCCTCACTGAACGCGATTTCTTTTTCCGAATCCGTCGTCGCGCGTTTCAACACCGCCCACACTTGGTCGGGCGAATCGAGCAATCCAACCGCGTGATGTTTTTGGTCGGCGGCGATACTCTTGGACATTTTCACCGTTGGGTCATCAAAGCCCATGATGCGCGCGCCAATTTTTGGAATGGTACCTTCGGGTATCGTGAATGTCTCACCGTACAAAGTATTGAAACGCTGTGCAACATCGCGCGTCAATTCAATATGCTGTTTTTGGTCTTCGCCGACGGGAACGTAATCCGTTTGATACAGTAAAATATCCGATGCCATCAACACGGGATAATCGAGTAGTCCCGTGCTGACACTTTCTAATTTCGCGGATTTGTCTTTGTACTGCGTCATGCGTTCGAGCCAACCGACGGGCGTAACACAATTCAAAATCCACGCGAGCTCCGCGTGCGCGGGTACATGCGATTGCACAAACAACAAACTTTTTTGCGGGTCAATGCCGCACGCCAACAACACCCCCGCCGCTTGTCGAATTTTTCCGCGCAGCACCTTTGGGTCTTGATACAATGTGATAGCGTGCAAATCCACCACACAAAATATATTATCGTACAGGTCTTGTTCGGCGACCCAGCGTTTCACCGCGCCGATATAATTGCCGATATGAAAATCGCCGGTCGGCTGAATGCCGGAAAAGACAATTTTTTTACCGCCCACTCATTCCTCCAAAAATTGGTTACTGCTCTACCACAAAATCGCGTTGAATTTTGATTTCATCCTTGCCGTCGGAAATGACCAACTCGATGGTTCCCTTTTTGCGTTCGGGAAAAATGGATTCAAAGTCCACTTGATACTGCCGCGCCAAACTTTTGCCCAAACGGTCATACAAACCGATGAGCTCATTCGAAGTTGGCGCTTCCAAATAAACGCCACCGGTTTTGGCTGCAATTTCTTGCAGCACTTGGGGAGAATAATCTTGGTTCACCAACCCAATCGGATAGACCGGCACATTCGTCCGCTGAATTTCCGCGAGCGCCTGTTCGCGTGTGGCTTTGCTGTTGTTGTCCGCACCGTCGCTCAAGACAATGATGGCTTGACGTTCCGATTTTCCGCCGTGCAAACCGGCTACGCGCACCAATACATCATACAGCGCGGTATTGCCCCCGGCGGTCAATTTGTTGATGGCGTTGATTGCCGCAGCGTGGTCGGCGCTGCAAATATGCACCTCTTGCACCTGCGTTGAAAAGCGATACACGCACACGAAATCGTTCGGGTCGAGTTGTTCAATAAAACTCACAGCGGCTTGCTGCGCGTGTGCTAACGGTTCGCCCACCATACTTTTGCTCGTGTCCAAAACGAGAACCGCAATGAGCGGGTCGAGCTTTAGGTCCACTGGCTTGAGACTAAATTTGGGTACGCCTTGTCCATCCTGATAGAGTTTTACGATGATTGGTCCGCCGAGTGCGGCGGGTCCACCGTTGTGGTCCGTTAAACCAAAATACAAACGCATCTTGGGATACGAACGCACGTTTGCCTGGCGTCCGCCCGATTTATACAATGCAAAATTTTTGGGCGCCTCTGCCTCGGGATAGTAATAAACAATGCTCTGCCCTTGCTTGTTTTCGCGCCGCGCGTAAATCGTCAACGCGCCGCCTTTTTTACAAAAATCACCCATCCCGAAGGTCATGAGGTACTCGCCGGGATTTTCGCCGGGGCTGAGATTGATTTGCGTAATCGTTGCCAATGGTGTGGACGCGTAAAATTCCACACCTTCATTGGTCGTCACCACAAAACCGGCTTCTTCGGCGCGCACCGCAACACGCGCGTCACACGGCTCTTGGACACTCCATTTCAAAATTGTTACGCGTAACGGAATTTCCTGTACAGCAACAGCAGTTGGCTCGGCAATCGGATTGGGCAGCAAGCCGAACCAAATCACCAACCCAATCACCAGCGCCACACCGCCGCAAAGAAACGCTCCGGCAAACGCTATCCAACGCCACGCCGAATGTGGGCGCGGCATGATGACTTTTTCGCGCGCGGGGTTGGGGAGAACTTGCGCCAGTGCTTCGCCAAACTCTTTGCCATTGCGATACCGTTTGGCAGCATCGGGGTCCATCGCGCGCTGCAGAACTTTTTCTACCGCACGCGGCAGGTTTTCCCCCGCCAATGCTTTGAGCGAAGCGCCCAAGGCATAGACATCGGCGGCAGGAGTCAAAGCGCGCACATTGTCCGGCGCGGCAAAGGTATATTCATCGGCGGCGTCTCTATCGGTTTGGGAAACAAGTAATTCCCCTTCATTGTTAAAGACCAAGCGTTCCAGCGAGAGAGGACGCGTGCGCTGCAAGACTACATTTTTATCGTGAATGAATCCGACCGTGCGCGCCAATTGCGCCCACCGCCATCCGATGAACGGCAATTCCATCTTGTCAACCCAACTGGCGAGGTCCACCATGCGAATGCCGCTGGCGGTAAAGGCGACCCATTCCGCGCCTTCGGTCTCAAATTGTTGCACCTGTGCCGCGCGAACATCAGACCCCCAATTCGGCGATTCGATCTGAATCAACCAGTAAAAGGTCTGCTCGCGTTCGGCGAGATATACATTGGATTGTGAGCCGTCCCCCGCGAGTTCAACAATCTTGTATCCTTGAATGATTGTTCCGGGTTTGAATAGTCCTGCCACACACAACTCCGTACTACTTTAGAGGGAATGCGTCGCGCAGCTCGCGCAGAAACGCGCGCGCGTTTTCTGCCGCATTCGACGCGTCCCCAATTTTTGAAACTAGCGCACTGCCCACAATCACACCATCAGCAAAGTTCGCCACGCGCCCCGCGTTTTCGGCGTTCGAAATGCCAAAGCCGACGCAGAGCGGCTTGCTTGTCACCGCGCGTGTGCGCGCCACAAATTCCGCGATGCCTTCGGGCAATCCTTCACGCGCGCCCGTGACGCCGGTGAGCGAAACAAGATACAAAAAGCCGCGTGTCGCTTTGCTGATTTTTTTCAAACGTTCGTCGCTGCTGGTCGGCGCAGCCAGAAAAATCACTTGCAAGTCCTGCTCGCGCGCGGCATCTTGTAAGGCGTCCGCTTCCTCCATCGGCAAATCAGGAACAATCACGCCGTCCGCGCCAACTTCGAATGCATCGCGCGCAAATTTTTTCAAATCATATTGCAAGATGGGATTGTAATAGCCCATCAGCACGAGAGGAATTGTAACACTATTCGCCCGCGCATCCTGCACCAAATCCAAACATTTTTTCAAACTCATTCCATTCTCTAACGCTATTTGCGTCGCATGTTGAATCACGGGACCGTCGGCAAGCGGGTCACTGAATGGCACACCCAATTCCAAAATATCCGCGCCCGCGTCTTGCGCGACGCGAATCAATTCGCGTGAAACTTGAATGTTTGGATACCCCAATGGCAGGTACGGCATCAACGCCGCGCGTTTGCTTTTTAGTGCGTTAAAAGTTTCGTCAATGCGATTCATTTTAGTTGCTAGTCTGTGACACGCTATCACGCACAAATTCAAAGTTGCGCGGGTTGCGTGATGACGTGTCAAGTCGTTAGTCGTTAGGAGGAATTATGGTTGACTATTGACTGTTGACTCTTTACTCAATTCATTCATCACCGTCTGCAAATCTTTATCCCCGCGTCCCGACAAATTTACAATCACAATTTCATCACGCGACATGTTCGGCGCGCGTTTCAATACTTCGGCAACCGCGTGCGCGGATTCGAGCGCGGGAATGATGCCTTCGTAATGCGAGATTTTTTGGAACGCGTCCAATGCTTCTTCATCCGTCGCGTACGTGTACCCCGCGCGTTCAGTTTCAAAAAATTCCGCGTGTTCAGGACCAACGGCGGGATAATCAAGCCCCGCGCTGATGGAATGTGTTTCGCGCACTTGTCCATCGTCCGTTTGCAAAAGATAAGTGTACGTCCCGTGCAACACACCAACGCCGCGTTCAGCAAATCGCGCCGCATGTTTCCCCGAACCAATCCCGCGCCCACCCGCTTCCACGCCAATCATTTCGACATCATCATGGCGGAACGCGTCAAACAATCCAATCGAATTGCTTCCACCGCCCACGCACGCAATCAACGTCGTCGGCAATTTTCCTTCCGCGTCCATCAACTGCTGTTTCGCTTCGCGTCCAATCACACTTTGAAATTCGCGCACCATCGTCGGATAGGGATGTGGTCCCAACGCGGAACCGAGAAGATAATGCGTGCTAATCACATTCGTCACCCAATCGCGCAGCGCTTCGTTGATTGCATCTTTTAAGGTGCGACTGCCAGCATTCACTTCGCGGACATCTGCGCCCAACAACTTCATCCGAAACACATTCGGCTGTTGGCGTTTGATGTCATCCGTTCCCATGTACACAATACATTCGAGTCCCAACATCGCGCAGGTTGCCGCCGTCGCGACGCCATGTTGTCCCGCGCCTGTTTCGGCGACAATGCGTGTTTTGCCCATGCGTTTCGCGAGCAAACCTTGTCCCAGCGCGTTGTTGATTTTGTGCGCGCCCGTGTGTGCCAAATCTTCGCGCTTGAAATAAATTTTCGCGCCGCCGCACAATTCCGTTAAACGTTTCGCAAAATACAACGGCGTCGGACGCCCCACAAATTTTTGCAACAACTCCTCAAACTCGCGCGCGAAATTTTCATCGCGTTTCGCGTCCTCATACGCTTGTTCCAATTCGGCGAGTGCGGGCATCAACGTTTCAGGAACGTATTGACCGCCGAATTTTCCAAAACGACCTTTGCTCATAATTTGAAGGGGTGAGCGGGTGAACGGATGAACGGGTGATGTTTCACGCCCTCACCCGTTCACCTCTTCACCTGCTCAATGAATTTCGTTACCTTCCAATGGTCTTTCAACCCCGCCGCGCGTTCGACGCCGCTCGAAACATCCACACCAAACGGCTGCACCATCTCAATCGCCTCACGCACATTTTCGACATTCAATCCGCCCGCAAGCAAAATGGGAAACTGTTTTGCAATTTCGCATGCGACGCTCCAATCTGCAACCATCCCATTTCCCCCGGGCAATTTCGCAGGCGGCGCGTCGGCGATAAACGCGGGCATACTTCCGTTTATCGCATCACGATAGTTTGCCATCAATGCGCGCGCCGTGTCAAGGTCACTTGCTTGAATGGATTTGTACGCCCGCGTTCCCAATTCGCGCAGCATTTCCGGCGACTCTTGTCCATGCAATTGTGCGAGGTCAAGCGACGCAGTTTCCATCACCGCGCGAATGTGGTCGAGAGATTCATTCACAAAAACGCCTGCGGCGCGAATCGCAAATCGCTTTTCGCTTATCGCATCAAGAATTTCGCGCGCTTGTTCCGGCGTAACATAGCGCGGGCTCGGCGGATAAAAAATGAAACCGAGCATATCCGCGCCCGCATCTACCGCCACACGCGCGTCCTCGATGTTTGTGATGCCGCAGATTTTTACAATCGTCATGTTCATTTCGTCGCGTTAGAGAACGCTTGCTACGCAGGCAAATTTTCTTGACGTTTCACGTTTGACGCTTCACGCGCGCCAACTCGCGCACTTTTTCTCCTACGTCTTGCGCGCGCATCAATGCTTCGCCCACCAACACCGCGCCCGCGCCCGCGTTCGCTGCGCGTTCGACATCGGCGCGCGAAAAAATTCCGCTCTCGCTCACGATTATTTTTCCGTTTGGAATTTTCGGCGCGAGCAATTCCGTCGTCGCCAAATCCAAAGTGAAGTTGGCGAGATTGCGATTGTTGATGCCGATGATTTTTGCATCAGATTTCAACGCGCGTTCCAATTCGCGTTCGTCGTGAATTTCCACCAGCGCGGACATATCAAGCGATTCTGCCAACTCACGATACGAGCCCAACTGCGCGTCGTCGAGAATCCGCACAATCAACAAAATGGCATCGGCTTGCAGCGCGCGCGATTCATACACCTGATATTCGTCAATGATGAAATCTTTACGTAGCAGTGGAACATCCGCGCCGACGCGCGCGGCTTTTAGATTATTCAAGTCGCCTTTGAAAAATTGGCGGTCAGTGAGTACTGAGATTGCGGACGCACCGTTTTCATCGTACAGGCGCGCGATTTTTACGGGGTCCGCGTTCGCCTTCAAATCGCCGCGCGATGGCGACGCGGGTTTGATTTCCGCGATGAGCGCAACACATTCGCCATTTCGCAGCGCGTCCGCGAAATTTTTGACGGGCGGTGAATTTTCCGCGCGCGTACGAAATTCATCCAGCGAAATCCGCGCCCGGCGTTTTTCGATTTCTTGCCGTTTCACGGCAACGATTTCATCGAGAATCATTTTCGGGTTGAAGGTTGAAGGTTGCGAGTTGACCGTTGACTTTAACCTTCAACCTTAAAACCTTGCGACATCGCAACCAAATTCTCCACAGCGCCATACGCGCGTCCTGAATCAATCGCGTCTGCCGCGAGTTCCAATCCTTCGCGTAAATCGTTTGCTTTGCCGCCTGCGACGAGTGCGGCTGCCGCGTTCAGCATGACGACATTGCGTTTTGCGCCGCGTTCCTCACCGCGCAAAATTTGGCGCGCAATGTTGGCGTTTTCTTGTGGTGTGCCGCCGCGCAATTCTTCACGCACGTTGCGTTCGAGTCCGAGGTCGCGCGCATCGAGCGTTTCTGTATGCACAACGCCATTGGTGAAAAATGTAATGTAATTGTCCGAAGTCGTCGTGAGTTCATCCAAACCATCTTGACTGTGAAACACGAACGCCGCGCGACTGCCGAGCGATTTTAGCACATGCGCCATGGTTCCTGCGTACGCGCCATCAAAGACGCCGATGATTTGTGCGGGCGCATACGCGGGATTCGTCAGTGGTCCCAAAATGTTGAACACAGTACGGATGCCGAGCTCCTTGCGGACGGGCGCGACATTTTTCATCGCGGGATGCAGTTTCGGCGCAAACAAAAAGCCGATGCCCACTTCGTCAATGCAGCGCGCGCTTTGTTCGGGCGTCAAATCAAAATTCACGCCGAGCGCCTCGAAAACATCCGCGCTGCCCGATTGTCCCGAAATCGCGCGGTTGCCGTGTTTTGCAACTCCCAGTCCCGCGCCCGCAATGACGAACGCGGCGGTGGTGGAAATGTTGAACGTTCCCGATTTGTCGCCGCCTGTGCCTGCAGTGTCCACAAGGTCGGTGCGTTGCGGTGAAACGCGCACGGCTTTGTCGCGCATCACCCGCGCGCAGCCCGTGATTTCTTCCATCGTTTCGCCTTTTAATCGTAACGCGACGAGAAACGCGGACATTTGCGCGGGCGTGGCGACGCCATCCATAATTTCGTTCATGACAGTTTCCGCTTCGGGTTGCGAAAGATTTTTACCTTCCATCAATTTGGCAATGGCTTCGCGTATCATGATTGGCTCCTTGGCTGAAGTAGTAGGTAGCATGTAGGAAGTAGTAGGTAGCGTGGGGTTCGTAGCAAGGTCTCGTATGATTGTGCCAGCATGAGAGTTATTACCTGCTACCTGATACCTGCTACTTTCAGATTGATACGTGCTATTTGATACCTCAAGAAAATTTTTCAACAACTGTTTCCCGTGCGGTGTGAGAACCGATTCGGGATGAAATTGGACACCGTACATTGGCGCGGTCTTGTGCTGCAAACCCATCACTTCGCCTTGGTCGGTGAACGCGGTGACGACGAGCGGTTCGGGCAATGGCTCTTGCACAATGAGTGAGTGATAGCGTCCCGCTTCAAACGGATTCGGCATTCCTTCAAAAAGTCCGCGCCCGCGATGAAACACGCGCGATGTTTTGCCGTGCATCAAACGCGGCGCGCGTGAAACGGTCCCACCAAACACATGCCCCATACACTGATGCCCCAAGCACACGCCGAGAATCGGAATTGTTTGATGCAATTCGCGTATCACATCATTCGACACCCCCCCCTCCGTCGGGTCGCCGGGTCCGGGCGAAATTACAATGTGCGATGGATTCAACGCGCGAATTTCATCGAGCGTGATTTGGTCATTGCGAAACACGCGCAGGGTCGCGCCGAGTTCGCCGAGATATTGCACGAGGTTGTAGGTGAACGAATCGTAGTTATCAATTACAAGAATCATGTTTTGCTCCTATTGCGAGTAGTAAGTAGCAAGTAGTAGGGACAACTGGCTACCTGCTACTTGATACCTGCTACTTGATGCCTGCTACACTTCCTCCTCCGCCATTCGTATCGCCTCTGCCAATGCTTTCGCCTTGTTCACACATTCTTGATGTTCTTGTTCGGGAACGGAATCGGCGACGATGCCTGCGCCCGCTTGAATGTAGGCGAGATTGCCGCGCATGACAATGGTGCGAATCGTGATGCACAAGTCCATATTGCCTTGCGCGTGTTCGGTAGGAAATCCAAAATAACCAACCGCGCCCGCGTATGGACCGCGCTGCGCGTTTTCCAAATCGTCAATGATTTCCATCGCGCGCACTTTTGGCGCGCCCGATAATGTTCCCGCAGGAAATGTCGCGCGCACCAAATCGAACGCGTCGTACTCGCCGTGCAATTTTCCGACGACGCGCGAGACGAGATGCATTACGTGTGAATAACGTTCGACCACCGCGTAATCTTGAACTTTCACTGAACCAAATTCACATACGCGTCCCAAATCATTGCGTCCCAAATCTACGAGCATCACATGTTCCGCGCGTTCTTTTGGGTCACTGCGTAATTCTTGTTCCAATTCTGCATCGTCGCGTTCATTCGCGCCGCGTCGTCGCGTACCTGCAATTGGATTCAATTGCGCGACGCCGTCTTCCAAACGCACCAACATTTCAGGCGACGCGCCGACGAATTGCGTCTCACCGAAATCAAGGAAAAACATGTACGGCGATGGATTTAATCTTCGCAGCGCGCGATAAATTTCAAACGCTTCCGCGTGCGTCTCGCGTTCAAAGCGTTGTGACAATACCACTTGAAAAATATCTCCTGCCGCGATGTGTTCTTGCGCTGCGCGCACCATGTCGCAGTAACGTTCGGGCGTCATGTTCGAGTTGAGTTGAAAACCGTTCGCAACGGAACCGCGCATCGGCGGATACAACGGCTGACGCAAACGCGCAATAAGTTGATTGATGCGCGCGGTGGCTTCGTCATACGCTTTCATCGCATCGCCATTGACATGCGCGTTGGCAATCACCAACATACGATGTTTCACGTGGTCAAACGCGATGAGCGTATCCGCAAGCATAAACATCGCTTCGGGCAAATCGCGCAGTGGGTATTCCTGATAATTGCCGTTGCGGTGAGTGCGAATGCGCTCGAATTGATTCACGATGTCATACGTGAGAAAACCCACTGCGCCGCCCGTAAAACGCGGGAGTCCCGGAACAGTGACCGCGCGAAAATTTTTCAACGCGTCGCGCACGGCGTCGAACGAATCGCCTGCGCGCAAGGTAATGACGCGCGAAGGATTGACGCCGATGAACGAATACCGCGCGATTTGTTCGCCACCTTCGACCGATTCCAAAAGAAACGAGTTGCCGTTGCCGCGCAATTTCAAATACACGGAAACAGGTGTCTCTAAATCGGCGGGCAATTCGCGAAAGACGGGAACGAGATTGCCGCGTTGTGTGTATGTGAGAAATTCTTCGCGTGATGGTTGAAACATGTTCACCTCCAGAAAATAAAAAAACCTCTCATCCCGAAAGGGACGAGAGGTTGCATTTCAAAAATGCGAATTCCCGTGGTACCACCCTAATTGAGTCTAGCTCGCACCGCACAAATAAAAAAATCCGTCGCGGTGCGACGGAAAAGGTTGAGCCAGTCTCACTCTTGCGGGGACTCTGCTGGGCTGAATGTCCAACTTCCAACTTCCAGTTTTTATCCCTTCAGCCGCGATAACGGGGGCGTTTTCCGTAGCGAATTTACTTGCGATGCAAACCCGTATCGCGTTCAATCGCCAAACTCGGCAGTCCATTCGGCGTTCTCGTAATTGTCCGTCTCTCACCCTTGCACGGACTCTCTGAAACTCGTAAAACGCGTACTCGTCTGCGTCAGCGTCTTATAATTCTATCGAATTGTTGGCGGTAATATAGCAGAAAGAAAGAACGATGTCAAGAAAATTTTGAGAGAAATTTTTCAATCGCCCGATTCACCTCTTCCGTCTTTTCCATGCTCGGCACGTGACCGATATTTTCCAAAATCACCAATTGCGCGTTCGGAATTTCGCGCGCGAGGGTTTGTCCGTTCTCGACGACGTGGGGTTGGTCGCCGGTGCCGATGATGACGAGCGTGGGGACATTGACCCCTCTTAATCGCCCCATCGCGGGCGGTTCAAGTTGTACGGGTGTGTAACCATCCGTGTCAATTTTCAAATTGTCCAATTCCATCGCGCGAATTTTTTCGCGCACGTGGGCGGGAACTTGGTCGGGCGAACGATGCGGACCGTCCACCCACATTTTCAATTCCAATTCAATCACGCGTTCCAAATCGCCTGCGGCGAACGCGGCATCCTGTTCGTCCCACTGTTTGACCAAATCCGCGGGCGCTTCAAAGCCGCTGTATCCTGCTGCAATCAAAATTAATGCCGAGACGCGTTCGGGATGTTCGAGCGTGAAATCGAGCGCGAGCGAACCGCCCATCGAGCAGCCGAGCAAAATCGCGCGCTCAATGTTGAGATGGTCGAGCAGCGCGAGCAAATCCGCGCGACAATTGAATTGTTTGGTGTGCGTAATTGTATTGCCGAAACCACGTTGGTCGAAACGAACGACGCGATGTGTTTTCGCAAAAAATTCAAACTGCGGGTCCCACATCGCGCGGTGTGCAATGCCCGCATGAAGCATCACGATAGGCGTGCCTTGTCCCTCGTCCTCGTAATAAATTTCTGCGTTGTCGAAATTCAGATGCGGCATTTTGATTTCACCTGTTGCGAAAAAAATTTCTGACGCAACGCGTCAGAAATTTTTTTATCTCCATGAAATTCGTTGTTCCAACCATTTTTGTCCGGGTTGGGCGGGCGAGTTGCCTGCGACGGTTCCGGCGATTTCGCCTTCGAGGTCAAACAGTTTGGTCTCGTTTTCGCCGTCCGAGTCAATCTGCCAAATTGCCCACTTGCCTTCGCGTTGACTGACAAATGCGATTTTGCTGCCGTCGGGTGAAAAGACCGGCAAGCCGTCATTTTCAAAACTGTCGGTGAGGATTTCAGGCGAACCGCCGCTCGCATTCACCACATACACATCCCAATTGCCCGCCGCGTTACTCATGAATACGATGCGCGAACCGTCGGGAGACCAGCTCGGCGCGGTGGAATTGAAATTGGTCAATTGTTTTTTGCCGGAACCATCGGCGTTCACAATTGCCAAGCCGCAATTTTCGTCAGGGAATCCACAATCGCGAAAAACGATTTGATTGTTTGGACCCCACGCGGGATATTGTGCTTGTTCAATCAATGGGGCAGGGTCTTGACGCGGACGATTGCCTGTGCTGCCCACACGAACCGTATAGGCGCGTTTGTTAATATCGCCGCCTTGTCCTGCGCGTGTCGAGTACACATATTTCGCGCCGTCGGGCGACCAAGAGGGCAGCGTATCTTCCGCGCGCAGAGAAATGTATGTGTCGTCCGCGCCGTTGGTATCAATGCGATGAATGCCACGTTGGTCGCTCACCCACGAATAAAACAACATGCGCGAACCATCGGCATTGACTGCCGGATTCGACGCGAGTTCGACGACGAGTTGGCGGTCACTGCCATCGGGCTTTGCGGAATAGACGCGATACTGTCCATCGTACACCGGAAAGTAAATGCGTCCCGTGCCGCTCGCGGTGTTTGTTCCACTCGGATTCGCAGCGGGCGTTGGACGCGGCTGCCCCGAATTGTTGGTGACGGGGGAAACGGTCGCTTGGGGAATCGCTGTCGCAAGGGGAACGATGACCGCTTGTGTCGGTGCGACTTCGGGAGATGTGCCTTTCGCCAACGCGCCGCAGTCCTCCAAACCTTTTGTCGCGGACGAGAGCTTTTTATTCAGGTCGAGCGCTTTTTGAAAATAGGGAATCGCTTGCGGACATTTTTGCTGCAACTGAAATGCTTGTCCCAAGCCGACGAACGCGTCGGTGGAATTTGGGTCGAGCGTCAATGCTTTTTGAAATTGCAAAATCGCGGGACCCGGTTGATTCGATGCGAGATACGCGCGTCCCAATGCAATGTACGAAGGAATATACGGCGCATACAATTCAATCGCTTTTTCGAACGATGGAATTGCCATTTCGGGGTCGTTCAGGTGATTTGCATACACCAAACCAAATTCATAGTGATACAAGAAAACATCGGGTGCAAGTTCAATCACGCGATTCCATTCGCCGACGCCTTCATCTTTGCGCCCCGATAAGGTTGCAATCCATCCCGCGACCCGATGCGTTTCCGGATTCAAATCATCGAGCTCAAGCGCCTTGTCAACCGTTTGTTGCGCTTCGTTGTTGCGTCCCGCGCGCAAATACGCTTCCGCGAGAAATGCTTGCGCGGTCGCGTTTTCGCCGTCGAGGGAAATTGCTTTTTCGCCCGAACTAATCGCGCCGCTGTTTTCACCTGCCCACGCGTATGCGCGCGTCAATTCCGCAAACGCGTTCGCGGAGGTGGGGTCGAGCCGCGTGGCTTTTTGCGCCTGCGTAATTGCTTCGCCGATGCGTCCGGTCAACGCGAGGGCGCGCGCCCAGTGCCAATAGACATCCGCTTTGTTGGGCGAATATTTTGCGGCAGCTTGATATTGCGCGATTGCGGGTTCAAATTGACTCTTGGCGGCGAGTTCATCGCCCACGCGCAAAAGATTGTCCACATTTTGTCCGCCGGCGATTTGTGGTGTTGGGCGCACAACGGTGGGACGAACGGAGCTTGAACCGAGCGAACGCGAAATCATCGTACTGATCGGTTTGCCCGGAACGAAATTGTCAACGGCGAGCCACAACAGCGCGACAAGCGCGAGCCCAATCACCACCGCGCCGAGCAAAATGAACGGTGGCTGATATTTACGAATTTGTGCGGGCGCGTGCGGTACCAGCTGTGGTGGAATGTGCAGATTCGGCGCGTGCAGATTTGGTTTTTGGAGATGCGGCATCTGCAGCTGCGGCATTTGGACATGCGGCAAATGCACTTTGGCTAAATCTTCGCGCAACGTTTCGCCGATCGTATGTTTGGGTTGCACCCCGGGTTGCACGCCGGGCTGCACTCTGGATTGTGCCGCCGGTTGTGATGTAGCAGCTTGGGTGGGAGTAGGGGCTTGCGCGAACGATGTGGTCTGCGCGGGAGTTGTAACATCGCGTGTGGCGGTTGCATCAACAGTTGTGCGTGTCAATGGGTCCGGGGCAACATAACGCGAACCGTTGCCCGGAACCGGACTCGTCGCCGCCGGTGAAACGGATTGCGCAGGCGCGTAACTATACGGAACGGAAATCGTTTGCGTGTTTTGCGCGGCAGGAGCGAACGAATTGGATTGTGGTACCGAATAACTTGGATTTAAAGTCGTGGCTGGGATGACGGGAATCGCGCTGCCGGAATCTAAACCCGGCGCTCCGGGATCCGGTGGGTCACCGAGAAGCCAACGCGCGCCATCATAGTAATACCAACGCCCGCTTTGTGCGCCAATCATCCACCAGCGCCCATGCGGGTCTTGAAACCGAAGCTTTTCTAACTCGTGCTTGAAATCTTGTTCTGTAATTTGTCCGACGGCAAGTTTGCCCTTGAGTTCAAAAAAGCGCGCTTGCATTTGCGCCAGGGTCATGCACATTCCTCCAGTGCAACGCGTCACATCTCAGACCTGACAGGTTTCGATGAATAATTTTTCAGGTCTCGCGTTTTGGCGTACTGCGTATAGTGATTTTCGCTCGACCTATCCAGAAACCCGGCAGGTCTTGCGAACGCGTTGTTTGCAATCCATCCTGCGTCTGAAGGACAGATTGGCGAGAAATTATACTATGGAAACAGAATCGAGCAAATGCTCGTTTGTTCGACAAACGAACCGCAGGTAAAAAGACAAGGTAAATCGTAACAAAAACACAGATATAATGAGGGAGAGGTGAAATAATGGCTTTTGATACGCCGCTCAACAGTAATGACCAATCGTTTGAACGCGTGCTGCGCGCGGGCTTGCCTGTTCTCGCGCTCTTTAGCGCGGGCGCACCGGACGCGGCAATGGAGGACGCGTTGAAACAAATTGCGAAATCCGAAGTGGGAAAAATGATTGTCGCAAAAATTCGCGCGGACGAGAATCCCACTCTCGTGCAGCGTTTTAGCTTGCGCGCGCCAACAGTTATCACGTTCAAAAATGAAAATGAATCCAGCCGCGCGGAAATGCCACTTGCGGCGGATGTGCGCGCTCACGCGGAATTTTTATTGGGACGCGCGCCGTCACCGGAATCGCCTCCGCCGCAACGCGCCGAACCAACTCAAACCGCGTCCAATGTTCCGTTGCATGTTACCGATGCAACGTTTGGACGCGAGGTGTTGAACGCGCCGCTGCCGGTCATGGTGGACTTTTGGGCGGACTGGTGCGGTCCGTGTCACCGCATCGCGCCGTCGTTGGAAAAACTCGCGCGCGAATACGCGGGACGCGTTCGCATTGCGAAATTGGATGTGGACCACAATCCGCGTACTGCCGCACAATATCAAGTGCAAAGTATTCCAACATTGCTCTTGGTGAAAAACGGAAAAATCATTGACCGCCTCGTTGGGGCGTTGCCCGAGCCGCAATTACGAACGCAGGTCGAAAGGTTGCTGAGTACCAAGTAGCAGGGATTGGGTAGCAAGCAAGAACCTACTGCATGCTACCTGATACTTTTTGCTCAAACACACCATGTCCTCACCCCGAACAATACGCGCCCCGCGCGGCACACACCTCTCTTGCAAAGGTTGGCTGCAAGAAGCCGCTTTGCGAATGCTGATGAACAATCTTGACCCGGAGGTGGCGGAACGACCGCAGGATTTGATTGTGTACGGCGGACGCGGACGCGCCGCGCGCAATTGGGAATCGTTCGATGCCATCATCAATTCGCTTCACGACTTGGAGGATGACGAAACGTTGTTGATTCAATCGGGCAAACCTGTCGGCGTTTTTAAATCGCATCCCGACGCGCCGCGCGTACTCATCGCCAATTCCAACATCGTGCCGCATTGGGCGACCCAAGAAAATTTTGACAAGTGGGAACGCGAAGGTCTCATCATGTATGGGCAAATGACGGCGGGCAGTTGGATTTATATTGGCACGCAAGGAATTTTGCAAGGCACGTACGAAACGTTCGCCGCGCTCGCGCGCAAACACTTTGGCGTTCCATCGCTCAAAGGGAAATTTGTTTTAACGGCGGGACTCGGCGGCATGGGCGGCGCGCAGCCGTTGGCGATTACGATGAATGAGGGCGTTGGTTTGATTGTCGAAGTGGACCGCGCGCGCGCGCAGAAACGTTTGGACACGCGTTATGTGGATGTGGTTACGGATAATTTGGAAGAGGCGATGACGTGGGTTCAAGAGAGTTGCGAAAAACGAGAAGCAAAGAGCATTGGTCTGATCGGAAATGCAGCGGATGTTTTTCCGGAACTCGTCGCGCGCGGTGTGATTCCTGATGTTGTCACAGACCAAACGCCCGCGCATGACCCATTGTCGTACGTTCCCGAAATGCCGTTGGAGCAAGCAGAGCAATTGCGCGCGGCGGATGCGGACGCGTACCAAGCTCTGGCAATGGAAGCGATGGCAAGACACGTGCGCGCGATGTTGGAATTTCAAAAACGCGGCGCGATTGTTTTTGATTACGGTAACAATTTGCGGCAACGCGCATTTGACACGGGTGTGATGAACGCGTTCGATTATCCCGGATTCGTTCCCGCGTACATTCGTCCGTTGTTCTGCGAAGGCAAAGGTCCGTTTCGTTGGGTCGCGTTGTCGGGCGACGCGCAAGACATTTACAAAACCGATGAAGCGATTCTCGAACTTTTTCCCGAGAATGAACAGCTCGCGCGTTGGATTCGGATGGCGCAAGAGCGCGTCGCGTTTCAAGGATTGCCCGCGCGCATTTGTTGGCTCGGGTATGGGGAACGCGCCCGCGCGGGTTTGAAATTTAACGAGCTCGTCGCACAAGGCATCGTATCCGCGCCGATTGTGATTGGACGCGATCATCTCGACGCGGGCAGCGTAGCATCACCGCGCCGCGAGACCGAAGCAATGAAAGATGGCAGCGACGCGATTTCAGATTGGGTTTTTCTCAATGCAATGATTAACGCGGTGAACGGCGCGACGTGGGTTTCGATTCATCACGGCGGCGGTGTTGGCATCGGTTATTCGCAACACGCGGGACAAGTGATTGTCGCGGACGGGACACCCGAAGCGGCGAAAAGAATCGAACGCGTACTGACAAGTGACCCGGGCATGGGCGTCATTCGTCATGTGGATGCGGGCTATGAGGAGGCGGTTGAGTTTGCGAAACGTGAGGGAGTGAAGGTGCCGATGATGAAATAAAAATTGCACGCACTTGGAGGTTATGCTAGAATAACTCTCGTAGATTTTGCGAGGGCGAATTGAGATGCCAATGCCCTTCAAGCCGCGTCCATTCTGCAAGAACTGTGGGGAATCTGTCGTTTGTCCCAATCATCATTCGCTCACTGCAACGTATGGCTCGTTGAATCGCGGTAACGGCAGCCCTTTCTTTGTTCAGAAAAAATCCAATAGGGGAGTAGGCTAGATGGTAAACTGACCGTCTCCAAAATGGTAGTCCAGAGTTCAATTCTCTGCTCCCCTGCCACCAAAAAAAATCGCGTTCCAATCGGAACGCGATTTTTTTATTTGGATGTATGAATAACACTAACCATGATACGTCAGAAATAATTTGCCGATTTGAATCACCGAGCCGGGCAGGAGTGCAAGAGGTTCTCCGGGTTTGAGCCGACGATGATTCAAGTACGTTCCATTCATCGAACCCAAATCCTCGATTTGCCATTCTCCATTCCAAATCAAGCGCACGTGTCGGCGGGAAACACCATTCGTCGAACTCGCGCCGTATTGGGTCAAATCAATATCGGGCAGCCAACCTGTTTCGCGGTCTGCGCGTCCGATAACGAGTTCAATCTGCAGCGGCACGTACAGCGCGTGATGATGAATCGAAAGTTTCGGTGGCGATAACGCGGGTGCGTCAACGGGTTCCGTCATGCTCAATGACGTACCGCATTTCGCGCACTCGCGAAATTCCGCGTTATTGCGCTGATTGCAATTCGGACACAATTTGATGAGCGCCATAGTTGATGGTTGGCGCGCGCATCCCCCCGAACGCGCAGTGGAAACTTACGGCGAATGTACTGCCGAACCTGATTCTAGCACAATCCGAAAGCCAACGTAATCGTAATGATTGTCCGGGTTGAAATGCGTGCGGTCTGCCGCGCGCACATGCACACTGTCACTGAACCACGCGCCGCCGCGTAACGCCTTGTAATATCCCGTTTCGGGACCTTGTGGATTCACTTCCGGCGCGCTCTGATAAAAATCGGGTTTGTACCAATCGCTCACCCATTCCCACACATTGCCTGCCATGTCCATTGCGCCGCACGCGCTCGCGCCCAATGGAAATTGTGTCACAGGCGTCGTGCTGGAATTTTTTGTCTCGGCAGAATTTAGACGCGTCGCATCAAATTCATCGCCCCACGGATAAATGCGCCCGTCATTGCTGCGCGCGGCTTTTTCCCATTCCGCTTCGCTAGGCAAACGCACCACGCGTTCCGTCAAATCGCTCGCCCACCGACAAAAGACGACGGCATCGTACCAACTCACATTCGTAATCGGATGTTCACTCTTTTGTGGAAAATCAAATGGCGCGGGCTGATTCGTCGCGCTTGTGAACAAGGTGTATTGCGAGACCGTAATCGGAAATTTTGAAATCCAAAATTCCGCAAGTTCGATATTACGCTGCGGCGTTTCATCCGATTGCAGATGCGGGTCGTCTTGCGGATTGCTGCCCATCAAAAAACGTCCCGCCGGCACGCGCACAAACTCGACATATTTCCCCAAACCGATTTGCATTCGCAGCACGCCGCGCACAAGCGTCAACGAAAGTTTTGGTTTTGGCGCAAGCACTTGTGTATGCCCGCGCAGGAATGCTGTCCCGCTTTCGCTCGTAAAAGTGGTTGTGGGGGGGGGGGAGATAATTTCTGCTGCCGCTTGGATTGGCGGTGCGGTTGGTTCGGCAACAACAAGACTGTCAGTTTCCGTCGCGTCCGGCTGCGCTTGATGTTTTGCAGATTCGGTTGGAGACGCAGGAAGCGTGGTGGGAATCGGCGCGACTTTTGGAATATCTACAAAACGTGATGGCGAAAAACCGAACGCTTGCAGCATGTCCAACGAAGTTTGATAACGCTGTTGCGGATACAACCCCAGCGCTTTTTCGACAATTGTTTCTGTGCCGAACGAGACGGAAGGATTCAACACGCGCACGGTTTTCCACGCGTCGGGATTTAATAAACGCGCGTGCACATCCACAGGCGCTTTGCCGGTCAGCAATGTGTACAACGTCGCACCGAGCGAATAAATATCCGAACGCGGGTCGGTGTGTCCTACTTCGCGCGAGTATTGTTCGAGGGGCGCAAATTCCGGCGTGCCCACACCGCGCAGCAGCGTCAAAGTACTGGGACGGTCGGGGTCCATCAATTTCACCAGACCAAAGTCCACCAAAACGATGCGGTCATCCGGTGTGAGAATTAAATTGTGCGGTTTGATGTCGCGGTGAATCACGTTGCGCGCGTGCAGATACACGAGCGCGTCCAAGATTTGACGCGTCCAACTCAACACCAATTGTTCATTTTGCGCGCCGCGTTCTTGTACGAGGTGATGTAAATTTTCGCCTTCAATCAAATCCATCACAATGTATTCGTGGTCGGCGTCTGAAAAATAATCATAGATATGCGGCAAATGCGCGTGCGCGAGCTGCGCGAGGATTTGCGCTTCACGGCGAAATTGTGAACGCGCTTGCGACATGCCCGCTTCGGTGCCGTTCGGGTCGGGGGCGCGTTCTTTGACCGCGACCGCGCGACCTAATGCTTGGTCTTGGGCGCGATACACCGCGCCCATGCCGCCTTGTCCCAGCATCGCTTCGATTTCGTACCGCTTGTAGAGAATATGCCCCGGCGCAAGTCGCATAATGAATTTGAATCAACCGAAAACAAGAACGCGGTTATTCGATACCGAAAACAATCACGCTGATATTGTCCACACCGCCCGCCGCATTCGCAAAACTGATGAGCTGCGCGCACGCGTGTTGCGAGTCGGACGCGCCGGCTAAAATGGTTTGAATTTCCGCGTCGTGTACCATTTCCCAAAGCCCATCACTGCACAACAAAAATTGGTCGCCGCGTTGCAACTCCAAACTTGCATTGGATGGAAAAATATCCACGTCAAAGCCCGACGCATCGCCCAAACTTTTTAAAATCAAATTGCGCTGCGGATGCACGCGCGCTTCTTCGGCAGTGATTTCGCCTTTTGTTACAAGTTGCGCGACGTACGAATGGTCCCGGGTGAGCTGCGTCAGCGTTTGGTTGCGCCACAGATAACTGCGACTGTCACCGACATTTGCAAAATACGCGTGGTCGTCGAGAACGAGCGCGAGTGTAATCGTCGCACCCAATGAAACATCCTGTCGCTGCCCATATTCCAGAATGTGAACATTCGCTTCCGAAATCGCCGCGCGGATAAATTCGTGAATCATATCATCCGTCAACGACACATCGTCAGGCATTGGCGCGAGCAACTTTGACAACAATTCGTGCGCGACCGTTTGAATCGCAAGCTGACTCGCCACTTCACCCGCCGCGGCGCCGCCGACCCCATCCGCAACGATGAACAGTGCGAGCAATGGCGCGGCAGTGGAGTGTTGCGCGCTCAAATGAAACGCAAGCACACTGTCTTCATTCGCATCGCCCTTGATACCGCGCACCAAACCCGGGTCACTCAAAAAATGATAGCGCAATTGAATCGCCGGTTGGACCGCCTCGAGCTGTTGTGACACATCGCGCGTGAATGCGTACGTCAAACCATCGAGCATGAAACTCGTCGGCAGCATCGCGGAATTCGCCGCCGCGCGTTCCGTCAGCACAAGGGTGCGCGGCGCAGGCAATTCCAAACCGCAAAAACCGCAATGCGTGAGATTGCCTTCATTCTCGACGCCGCAATTCGGACAGCGCCGCATTTCCGCGACGCGATAGGTGTTGACACCATTTTCGCTCGAAATCACTTCTACAATCGTGTAGCGGTCCAAGAGCGTTGTCCCCAACACGAGAGGATTTAATGTTTCGGGCGCGGGCGGAACTGATTCGGTTATCGGTTCGGGAGACACAGAGTCTGGCATATCCAATTCGCGGACATTCTAACATGAATGGGGCGATTGTCTATTGGGTTTCCAAGTACTCTAGTACTGCGCTACAATCACACCTCTTATGTCCGGCTGGATTCAATTCAAACAAGTCTCGAAAGCATACTCTACGCAAGCGGGACATGTCCAAGTACTGCGCGAGATTGATTTAGAAATCGAGCGCGGCGAATTTGTCGCCATCATTGGCAAATCGGGCAGCGGCAAAAGCACTCTGCTCAATATGCTCACCGGCATTGACCGCCCGACAACAGGGCAAGTGCGCGTCGGTGAAACGATTGTGCAACAGTTGAGCGAAAGCCAAATGGCATTGTGGCGCGGCAAAAATGTTGGCATCGTTTTTCAATTTTTTCAACTCTTGCCTACGCTTTCCCTTCTCGACAATGTAATGCTCCCGATGGATTTTGCGAATCGTTACACGCTCCGCGAACGCAAGACACGCGCGCTCGAACTTTTGGAAATGGTGGACATGCACGCCCACGCGGAAAAATTACCCGCCGCGCTTTCGGGCGGACAACAGCAGCGTGTGGCAATTGCGCGCGCGTTGGCGAATGACCCGCCGCTGCTTGTCGCCGACGAACCGACGGGGAATCTCGATTCCGCGACCGCCGATTCCATTTTTCAATTGTTTAGGCAGCTCGTTGCGCAAGGTAAAACGATTGTGATGGTCACGCACGATAGCGATTTCGCGCGGCGCGCGACGCGGACGATTGTTGTTGCCGACGGCGCTATCGTCAACACGTACGTTGCGCGCGCGTTGACCGCGCTCGACATGAATCAATTGTCGCTCGCCGCCGCGAATTTGGAACGTGTGGTGTATCCGCCCGGTTCGTACATTATTCGGCAAGGCGATGCGGCTGATAAATTTTTTATCCTCGTACAAGGCGAATGTGATGTGCTGCTTTCGCATCCGGGCGGCGCGGAAATTAACGTTGACCATCTCACCCCCGGCGCGTACTTTGGCGAAATGGCATTGGTGCGCGGCGGCACGCGCACTGCAAACGTCCGCGCGTGGAATCAATCCGCGGTCGAACTGATGACGCTCGACCGCGCGACCTTCAACAATCTCGCGCAGCAATCGCGCGAATTGAAAATGGAACTGGACCGCATCATCGCCGCGCGCGCCGCGCGGATAGAGCCATGACCCCGCGCTGGAAAAAAGTTTTCCGCGATTTCGCCGCCAATCCGAGCCGCACCGCGCTGGTCGTGGTGTGCATTGCCGTTGGTGTGATTGCTGTCGGCATGATTGAAGGCGCGCGGCAATTGCTCGCCAACAATCTCGCGGCGAGTTACGCCTCGGCGCAGCCCGCGACCATTACGCTCAATGTTTCGTCGTTCGACAATTCGTTGTTGAATGTGGTGCGTCGTATGGATGGCGTGCGCGCCGCGCAAGGACAAACGTTGCTCAACGTGCGGATTCGCACAAAAGATGGCGCGTGGCACGATGTGCAATTGTATGCGCGCAATGATTTTTCAAACGCGGCGGTGAATCGGCTGCTGCCCGTCATCGGAAAATTCCCCCCCCCTCCGCACACCCTCGCGCTCGAACGTTCCTCATTTCGATTTCTCGACGCGCATTTGGGAACAACCGTTTTACTCGAACTACCGAACGGCAAACAAAAAGAATTGCCGCTGGTTGCCGTCGCGCATGACCTCACGCAGCCGTCAACATTTTTATCGGGCGCAGTGTATGGATACGTCACGCGCGAAACCTTGACGTGGTTGGATGCCCCGAACGAATTCAATCAGTTGTTAATTGTTACAACGGAACCAACGCAGCGTTCGGAAATTGCAAATGTTGCCGCGCGTGTGCGCGCAGAATTAAAAGCACGCGGCTATGTCGTTACCTCGACGACCATTCCGCCGATTCCGGGCAGATTGTTTTTTGCCGATTCGGTGCAATCCATGATGCTGCTGCTTGGCGCACTCGGCATCGCGTCGTTGTTCTCGTCCGCGATTTTGGTCGTGACGAATCTCTCGGCGCTGCTCGCGCAGCAAGTGCGCGAGATCGGTGTAATGAAAGCGATTGGCGCGCCGACGTTCACGCTTTTGCAAATGTATTTGGCAACAGTGTTGCTTTACAGTTTGCTCGCGATTGTGTTTGCGATTCCGCTTGGCGCACTCGGCGCGAATCTTTTGGTGACGTTTTCGATTGACGTTTTGAATTTGCTGCCCGTCCCTTTTGAAATTGTGCCGGGCGCGCTTGGCGTACAAATTGCTGCCGGGCTTGTGATTCCATTGCTCGCCGCGCTCGCGCCCATCATTTCGGGAAGTCGCATCACGGTGCGCGAAGCGATTATGGCGTATGGTTTAGGCGGCGGAACATTTGGCGCGAGCCGCCTCGACCACCTCGTTGAATTTTTTCGCGCGCTGCCGCGTCCGCTGTTGCTTTCGTTGCGCAACGCGTTTCGGCGCAAAGCGCGTTTGTTATTGACCCTATCAACCTTGATTGTAAGCGGCGCGGTATTTATGGCAGTGTTGAATGTGCGCGCGTCCATGTCCACCACGCTCGCGCAGATGAATGAATTTCGCCGCGCCGATGTGGAATTGATTTTCACTGCACCACAGCGCGCGGCGCGCGTCGAACGCGAGGCGCTAGCACTTGACGGCATTGCGCACGTCGAAAGTTGGGGCTGGGGCGAAGCCAACATGCAACGCGTAAATTCCATTCAAGCCGAACGCATCGAAATTTTTGGTGTGCCGAACGCGTCCACGGCAATTCAACCGACATTGTTGCAAGGACGTTGGTTTATTCCTCAAGACCAAAATGCGTTGGTGATAGACGCGGAAGTATTGAAAACGCATCCGCAATTGCGTAGCGGTGATTTGATGGTGTTGGAACGAAACGGCAGTGAAAGCACATGGCAAATTATTGGCATTACGCGCAGTCGCTTGCGCGGTCCGCTTGCGTACGTGCCGTACGACGCGTGGACGCGCACGCAACACGAACGCGGCATGACCGAACGTTTGCAAATTTTTACCAACACGCGCGATGCGGACGCGCAGCGCAATATCGCGCGCACACTCGAAACACATTTGAAGGCGAATGACATTGACGTTCTCTCGACGCAAACGAGCGCAGAAGCGCGCGCCGCCGATGACTCGAATTTTGACAGCATCATCGGATTCCTGACCGCGATGGCAATTTTGTTGGCGTTCGTCGGCGGGCTTGGTCTGCTTGGCACGATGGGCATTAATGTTTTGGAACGCACGCGCGAAATTGGCGTACTGCGCGCGATTGGCGCGCCAACGCCGTCACTGTTGCAGATTGTGATTGTCGAAGGGGTACTGGTTGGAGTGCTCAGTTTTCCATTCGCTGTGTTGTTGTCCGTTCCACTTGCGAATGTGTTGAATGATTTGGTCGGACGCGAATTATTGCAGGCAAGTTTGGCGTTCACGTTTTCGCTTGAAGCATTTATGATTTGGTTCGCGTTGGTGATTCTGATTGCGGCGGCGGCGAGCGCGCTGCCCGCGTGGAACGCGACTCGCTTGACGGTGCGCGATGCGCTCGCCTACGAATGAATTTTGATTTTCAACACATTGGCGTCGCGCTTGCGATATTCGTTGCCGCGTTCACGCAAGCAGTGACGGGGTTCGGTTCCGCGTTGGTGGCGATGCCGTTGTTGTCGCAATTCGTCGGTGTGAAAACGGGCGCGCCGTTGATGGCAATGCTTTCCCTGCCGATGAACATTGCGCTGCTGTTGATTCAACGGCAAGCGTTGCGTTGGCGTGCGGTTGGAACGTTGGTCCTTGCCGCGATTGTTGGAATTCCTATCGGAATTGTCGTCATTGCTGCACTGAATGAACGCGTGGTGTTGGTGGGTTTGGGAATTTTATTGCTCGGTTATGCGGTGTATGCGTGGCTCACGCCGCACTTGCCCGAACTCAAACATCCCGTGTGGAGTTATCTCTTTGGCTTTGCGTCAGGAATTTTGGCAGGTGGTTACAATGTCGGTGGACCGCCAGCAGTGATTTATGGCGCGTGCAAACGTTGGGCGCCGAATGAGTTTCGCAGTAATCTTCAAGTGTTGTTCTTGCTCGAAAATATCTTTGTGTTGGTGGGACACGCGTGGCAAGGAAATTTTACGCGCGAGGTTTTGAATTTATTGTGGTTCGCGGTGCCCGCGTTGGTCATCGGAATTATCGCGGGTGTGATTTTGGACCGCTTTATTCCCGTCGCGTTGTTTCGGAAAATTGTGTTGCTGCTGTTGTTTGTGTTGGGCGTGCGGTTGTTGATTCCATAGAACGCGCACGAGGCACGTTGCTACTCATTACGCGTTAAACATTCCATCATTCCAACCTAACGCACCTTGCCTAAAATGGTCATGCTATGCGATTCGCGAAAAGCGATTCGCTCCGAACGAGGAAAACAAATGAAATCGAAATTGAAATATATCGGCGTATTGTTTTTGATTCTGGCTGTGTTTGGCTTTGGACTTGCGGGCGGTGTCTTGCTGGACCGTTACGTGACCACCGCGTATGCATCGCCGAACGTGGACACGCGCCCAAACACGGATTTACTTTTGCAAGCGTGGCGCATCATTGACCGCAATTATGTGGACCGCGATGTGGTCGAACAAAATCGTTTGACCTACGGCGCGATTACGGGAATGGTGGATGCGCTCGGCGATACGGGACACACCACTTTTCTTTCGCCTGAAATGCTCAAACAGCATCAAAATTACACACGCGGTGAATTTGAAGGCATCGGCGCGCAAGTGGAAAAGAAAGGCGATTACGTCATCATCACCGCGCCGATGGATGATTCGCCCGCGCTCAAAGCAGGATTGAAACCGGGCGACGCGATTTTACGCGTAAACGGCGAAGACATGACGGGCAAGAGTGTTGAGTACGTGATTGAAAAAATTATCGGACCGGCAGGAACGCAAGTGACGCTCGTCATCCTTGATGCGAACGATGACACACAACGCGAAATCACTATCACGCGCGCGAAAATCAAAGTGAATGATGTGTCGTGGGCGCAAGTGCCGGGGACGACGATTGGTGTAGTGCGTATTTCGGGTTTCAGCGACGGCGTGAGCAATGGCTTGAAAAACGCGCTCAAGGAAATGCAAGCGCAAAACATGACAGGCGTGATTTTGGATTTGCGAAACAATCCGGGCGGCTTGCTCAGTGAAGCGGTGACGACGACGAGTCAATTTTTGGACAAGGGCAACGTGCTGTTGGAAAAAGACGCGCAAGGAAAAATTCAAGAAGTGAAAATCGAAGCGGGCGGCGTCGCGACGGATTTGCCGATGACGGTGTTGATCAATTATGGCAGCGCGAGCGCGAGCGAAATTGTTTCGGGCGCGCTGCAAGATGCAAACCGCGCGAAATTGATTGGCGATACAACGTTTGGCACAGGAACCGTGTTGAATACGTTTTCGATGTCCGATGGTTCCGCGTTATTGCTGGCGACGCTCGAATGGTTGACGCCGAACGGACGCGTGATTTGGCATCAAGGCATCAAGCCCGACGACAAAATTGCATTGCCCGCCGGAGTCGCACCATTGACGCCTGCCATGTTGAAAACGATGAGCGCGCAAGAATATCGCGCCGCGCGCGATTTGCAAATGCAGCGCGCGGTGGACTGGTTGAGTTGTCCAAATGGAAAATGCGCGACGGACGCGGTGAAATTTCCCGGCAAAGACCAAGTGATGCCGTGAACAAAAAAATCCACTCTCACCAGAGTGGATTTTTTTGATTGTTGTATTTTTTTCGAGATTGCGTATGCTTGAGGCGAAAGGAGAACTCGAACATGAAAAAATTTCTGCTCTGCGGCGCAATTTTCGCCTCGCTGCTTTTTGCGACGACTGCATTCGCAGAAAATGGAACGAATACACAACCCGCGACGGCGGCGTACATTTCTAATGCACCACAAAGCATTCCTGCCAATTCAACGTACTGGTACAAATTTGATTACGCGGGCGATAAATCGCTCATTACGATTTTGATGCCAAACGGGACGGACACGTTGGTTGAATTCAATGTGTTCACGCCCGAACAAGCGCAATCTTGGTGGGAAAAGAGTACGAAACCGATTGGGCGCGGGACGCCGTATTCGGTGGATTGCAATACGGGTGAAGAAGTGTATTGGGGCGAATGCAAAGCGCGCGATTTGAAATGGAAAGGGCAGTTCAATTTTCCCGGCACGTTCTATGTCCAAGTGGTGAATTACAATACAGGCACCGCGAATTTTTCCTTGACGATTGCGGGAACGGGCGTACATGTTGCGCCAATAACGAATGTAACAACACCGAACACGACACAACAAACAAAACCATTACTGCCGGCAACGGGCGGCGTGTGGAAAAATATCTTGATGCCACTGCGATTTCAAAACAAGCAGTTGCCGGAATAATAAAAAGCGACGGACAAATTTTTGTCCGTCGCTTTTTAGCATGCCGCGTACGGGGTTCGAACCCGTGGTCTCAGCCTTGAGAGGGCTGCGTCCTAGTCCACTAGACGAACACGGCGAGATGGCGAGATTATAGCACGGCTCGCCTTTTTTTCAATTTGTCATTCCGACCATTGAAATGTGCGATGAACTGCATCTTTCAAGGCGTAACCTCCACGTCCGCGTCCAAATGGTCGCCCCGCACGCGCCAGATGTCAAAATCGTCACCGCGTATTGGCAAGCGCTGCAAATCGTTCGCGCGATAGACGCCAAATTCCAATGTATATCTGCCGTTTGCCTCGCGCGGAATATCCAGTCCCAAAATATCTGCGACTTGTTCGTTGGCGTCCCACAAACTTGTCGGATACTGATTCTGCAATGGCTGCGTATCGAGTTGTGAAACAATCACGCCATTTGGGTCCACCAGATGCGCGAACATTTTGTAAGCGGAATCGGGAACGGCGCGCGCTTGGAGAACGATTCCCAAATTCACAAGTGTTCCTGCTTTCAAAGTAATGACGCCGTGTTCGTTCGGTTCCGCAACCACATTATCGATGCCGCGCTGCACGCGCAATCCGAGACTCGATAAATTAAATTGCTCGCCTAGAACGACGAGTCCTTGTGCGGGCGAAAATTTTTGCGCTGAAACTTTGAACTGTGCGAGCGATGGGGTAATCGTTTCGCCTTGCGGATTGCGCGCGGGCAAAACGTTCGCGCTGCCCACGCGCGTCATGCCCACTTCGACGCGTCCGATGTGCGGATACGCTTCGGGATATTTTATGGGTACGCGATATTCGTCCACAAAAATCTCGTTCGGCTGCCACAATCGCGTTGGCAATAATCCATTCCCCGTGAACGCGTCCCATTGCCCAATCAATTCCCCCCGCACGTCGTACACGTGAACATACATCGGCAAATCTTGAGGAATCGGTGAACCTGTGCGCCAAAACAATTTTAATGGCAGCTCTTGTCCGACTTGGATAAAGCGCGCCGTTTTAAACCCAACAAGTTCGGGTTGCGCGTTACCCGCGTCGAAGGTGATGTGAACGGGATTCGGCACTTGTGCTTCCGCCACGCGTGAGGGTTGTGCGTACACGGGCGCGATGAGGAGGAATGGCGCGAGGATGGCGAACGAAAAAAGAAAGAGGACGAGGAGCGCGGGAATAACGAACGAGAAACGAGAAGCAAGAAACCCGCGTAGGAAGTGTTCCCTTACGCCAATCGGGACGACGCGCAGCGCCAAACGCGAAACTTGAAACGTGAATGCGTAGAGTCCAAACGCAAACAAAATTGCAATGGATGCAATCGCAGGAAACATCAATCGTCCCTGTGAAGCATACGTCATTAACGTCCAACGAATCAACGCGACGAAAACAACCGCGACATGCAGCGCGGGAATCCACAACAGCGCGGGCAAGGTGCGACGCAACGCGCCAATGACAATTCCAATCATTGCGAGCAGCGAAAAAATATCGAGCGTGGTATAAACCCATTCGGGCGCAATCAAGTTTACGCCGCCGAAATTGCCCCAGAACGAAATGCGGAATCCTTGAAATTCGTTCAACAAGCCCAACAATGTTTGCGGTGGACGTCCGCCCGCGATTTGTAACCACACATTCAAGGCGAGTGGGTCGCCGTACAAAAAATAATTCCGCGCGAACCACCACGCGTCGAGAACGAAAATCGGAATGATAAATAAAAGTGTCAAACGGAAAATGTCAAGAACGTTTTTTTGTTTCCACGCGCAATAAACAAGCACACTCATTGCCACAATTCCCAACGCGAGATTGCTGACTTTGGTGAGGACAGCAAGCCCGACCATGATGCCGAGAACGAACACACGCACATTTGTTGCGCCGCGTGTGACGAGTTGAACGGACAAAAAAATCGCGCTCGTTGCCAAAAGTGCCGCGAGCGAATCATTGTTCACCGATGCACTGATAAACAAAAACATCGGATTGAACGCGACGAATGAAGCGGCAAGGAAAGAGAGCGAGGGAGAGAGAGGGAGAGAGAGAGAAATCTCGCGCGTGATTTTGTATGTCAAAAAAACTGTGCCCGCACTGAACAAAACGGACAGCAACCGAATCAAATGTACGGCGAGTGTTGTGCCTTGCCACGGAAAATTTTCCGCGCCCGTATGCACAATCATGTTCTTGTTGCCGAACGCGAGCGGCACGCCGATTTTCGCGTAGGGATTCCGCCACAAGCGTTCGGACAAATCGCCGGTGTCAATCCAAAACGTACTCGCTGCGGCGATTGCATAGTACAGTGGCGGCTGTCCGCCTTCTTGTTCCCACAATTGTTTATGCGTGGGGTCTTGCACGGGCAAACCATTCCCGCGCGCAATCCATTGCACGTGCGGGTAATGCCACAATTCGTCGCCTGCTTCAAAAATGGGCGTAGTGACGGAATACAACGCGCCGAGCAACACAAACAGCGCGACGAGAAAAAATATCGCGCGTTCACTGGCTAAAAAGTTTTGCAAGCGCGTTGTCATCGAACCGTCACCATATCACCGAGCATCACTGCATCATTTTCAAGCCGCACACCATTGGCGTCTGTCAGTGGAACGCGCGCGCCCGTTGCTTCATCGTACATTCCCAACGCAATGTGATATTCGCCCGCCGCCAAATCATTCGGCAAATTCAACGCGTACTCGTCTGTAATATATTCCCCCGCAAACCAACGATTCGTCGGCAGCGCGCCGTTTTGTGGAATCGAATCGCGCTGCGCGCGCAATACACCCTTCGCGTCGAGCAAATGCACAAACACTTTGTAACTCGCAGGCGGCGTTTGATTCGCACTCCAATACAGCGTCAACGGAATTGCCTCGCCCGCGCGATATTCGGTGCGGTCTAATTTATAGCCGAGCAATTGTATCGTGTCCCCGACGAGTGTTAAAAGCGGACGCTGAACAATCGGCGCGCGAAATCTGCGCGTACTTTCTTGCAGTGCAATCCGAAGTGGCGGCAATGCTTGTCCATTCAATGAAAGCAAAAGGCGCGCGTACCCCGCAGCGGCTTGCGGCGGAATGGTGATGTTTTGGCGCGCCCGTACAATCTGCGCGGGATTCCATTCACCGCGCGCATTCGGAAACAACGCGCCTTGATACAAAACTGTTTCCACTTCATTCGCGTCGCGCAATTTTATTTCCAACAGATCATTATTGCGTGAAATGTTTTGCCACCAACTTGAAAATTCTATCTCGTCTCCGCCGCGCGGTTCTGGAGCGGGCGTTCCACTGCCCGACGAAACATCATAGCCCAAAAAATTTGCGCTACCGATTGTTGCAGATAAAGCGCGTGGCAGGTGTATCCGTTCTGGCGCAGTCGCTTGTCGCGGTGAGACGACGTGCAACGTTGTCGTGATAAAATTTTTATCTTGAACAATAGCGCGCGGAGCTTGGGAATTGTGTTGAAACGCGGCAAGTTTGAGGGTATAAGTTCCCGGCGGCGCATCGGGCGGAACAAAAAATCCTTGCAGCTCGCGCGTTGTGCCGGTTGCTGTACCCGCACGCCCATCGCGCGGGAGCGTTTCGCTGTCAACCCACAATTTATTTTGCGAATCACTCAACTGTAAAACAAAACGCGTCGCATCCAAAAAACTATCGCTTGACCAAATCGTATCAAGCGTTACAAACGCGCCCGCGCGCGCCGGATTTGGGAACGCGTTGAATTCGCGCAAGTCCTCTTCAAATTCAAAACGCTGCACAGTCTCACTGCCGCGATTGGTGTGCCGCGCTTGAATGCGCCAAAGAGATGCAAACGGAACCGCATCGAGTCCATCGCGATTGCCGAACGTTTCCATATCGTCGGGATGACGCGTTAAATAGATTGTGGCGCCGCGCTCTAAATTTTCGCGTACCTGCGAAACGGGCTGTTGCTGGGAAACAAGATGGAGTTGGTCCGCGTAGATGACAATTTTGCGACGTTGCAAATCGGGGCGCTCCCGCTCGACATTTTGAAAATACTCAAGCGGTGTCAAATCTTCCCACGAACCCATCAATATCGCATTGGCTTCCAACGGCTGCGCGAGAATTTCTTGCCAACGCGCCTCGACGAAATCATTGTTGCTCTGGTCATTGCGCGGGAAATTTGTCCAGGCGAGATAGGCGCACCACGCGGCGAGGAACAGTGTGATAAAGGTCAATGCCGCGCGCCGTGAAACGTCAAACGTCAAACGTGAGACCAACCAATCCCAAACTAGATTCAAACCGATAGCAACAAAAAACAAAAAGGTCAGATAGGATGGAATGAAAAAAATTTCACTGTCCACAACCCAAAAGACAATTGCGAACGCGGTTTCGGCGAGATGCGCGAGTCCAATGAACAACAGCAATTGGCGCGGTGGGAGCGAAGCGGGAAAATTTTTCGGCACGCGGTTGATTGCCAATGCGACGATGCCAATGATTCCGAACGCGAAACCGATAAACGTAAATTGTTCAGTGAGCAGCGTCAAGTACACTTGCGTAATGCGTTCCCAAATAAAACCCGGTGGACCGAAACGCAGCCACACCGAAACATTGCTCGCCAAAATCATTTCGGTGAAATTCGTCGCGTGATATTCGACACCCACATCGCTCGCCCCGCGCAGTGGAATGTACAAATACAACAGTAATGGTAAAAATAAGGCGGCGACAGTTTTTAAAAACTCGCGCGGTTGAAAAATTTTTCTGCCGCCTGCCCACAACGCGAAAATTCCCAACGCGGGCGCAAGCCAAATCATGGTGCGATGGTGTGTGAGCGAAAATCCAAATGCGAGCGCAACATACCACAAGGGAACGCGACCCAAGCGCCACAAAATTGCCAGCCATAACACCAACACGATAAAAAACGAATTGAGCGTGTAGACATCGGGAATAACCGCTTGCGACCATTGCACGCGCGAGACGCCGAAGAGAACGGACGAAAAGAGAGAAACGACCAGCGAGAGATTGAGCGTGCGGAGTGTGAAATACAAAATTACAAGTGTGAGCGCGCCAAAGAGTCCCGAAAAAACATTCGCGCGAAACGCGATACTGCCGACGGGCATCACCATTGTCCAAATTTTTGCAAGCAAAAAATAAAGCGGATAGCCGGTGTGACTGACGCCGAGCAAATAAATGTTGGTTTGAAATTCGCCGAAATCGCCGTCGAGAACGCCGGGCGCGGCAGTGCGCGCGTACAACGCGAATGACGCGAAAAATAACACCAGCGCGGCAACCACATCCCAATTGATTTGGAGCGCGGTCAGTCCTTGCTCCGCGAGCGAGACGCGTTTTTGTGTCATGGGCAACCCTCCGCCGGCGCGTTCAACTGCACGTCGCCCACTATCACAAAATCCTCTTGCGAATTTTTCAAATTCACCCGCTGCTCCGGTTCACCAAATTTGTACGCGCCGACAATGACGTTGTAAGTTCCGGAACGCGCGCCGCGATTGATTGGCACGTAAATGGTATCCTCCAGCCATTCGCCCGCTTTCCAGTACACCGTCGGAAACGCGCCGCGTCCGGGAATCACATCCTTGTTGCCCGCGACGTTGCCTTGTGCGTTCACCAAATGTGCGAACACGCGATACGTTTCCTTGATGCGCGCGTCCGTTGTCCAAAATAATGTCACACCCAATTTTTCATTGCACGAAACGGCGCGGGACGAAAGTGAAACGCCGCGCAGTGACATGCCGTTTTCAAAATTTGCGTCGAGCGGCGCGCCGCGTTGGGCGAGTGTTGTGGGATTAAACGGTGCGGGCTGTGCGTAGGCAGGAAGGGTGTACGCAAACAAAACAAACGCCGCGAGCGCGATAAAGAACGCGGTGGTGAAAATGGAGACCGCGCGTTGTGCGAGCGAAAACGGAAATGTACGGCGTACGCGCGAAAAAAATCGCCAAACAATTTCACTCGAACCCAAAACAAAAATTAATGCGAATGTCACAATCGCGGGAAATAAATAGCGCCCTTGGTCGGTACCGCTTGCGGTGCGAATGAATTGCAGTTGCGCGATGAAAATGAACGCGAGCCATGCAAGTAACAAGCCGAGTATCAAAAGCCGATTTGCGCCGAGTTGATTTTTCAAACGTAAAACGTGAAACATAAACCCAATGAGCGCGAGGAAAGATGTGACGAGAAAAATTGTCAAAAGGATTTGTGGAAAATCGCCGGGCGTGGGACCGCCCCAAAACGTTTGCCAGAGCCACGGCAAATTGATTTGGGTGAGTTCCGCAAAAGTCAATGGCGCGTCGCGCGGCGGTAACGCCGAAGCCGCGATGAGTTTGTACGCGAGCGGGTCGCCGTAAAGAAATTGGTTGCGGAGAAAATACCAAGCGGTGAGTGCGAGAATTGGGAGCGAGACATAAACGGTGAAACGTAAACCGTCAAACGTCAAACGCGAAATGTTAAGGTGTGAGTGTTGACAAAGAGCGACATAGATGATGAAAATGAAAACGAGCGGCAGCAGACCGAGCGCGGTGGTTTTGGTGAGAATTGCCAGCGCGACAAAAATTCCCAAGAGCGAAAATGATTTCCAATTCGCGTTCCATTGTCCGAGCAAGATTTTTGCCATGACGAGAAACGCGAGCGTACAGAACGCGACGAGCGGAATATCATTCGAGACGAGTGTGCCGGAAAAAAGAAACGAGGGATTGAGTACTGCAAACGCCGTCGTCGCAAGCGCGAGATATTTTTGCGCGGGAAAAAGTGTGAGCGTGAGCGCATAGATGGCGTACACACAAACGACTCCGAACAAAATCGTCACACCGCGCGCGAGGTGCACCGCGAGCGTGGTGCGTTGATACGGAAAATCTTCTGCGTCGAAATGAAAATACAAATTGCGTCCGCAGCACGCAATGTCGCCCGTGAACGATTGCGCGGGATTGCGCTGCAAACGTTCCGCGTAATCGCTTGTGTCAAGCGGTGAAATGACCAACGCGGCGAGTGCGTAATACAACGGCGGCTGCCAACCTTGATGCCCCGCTTCACCCCCCCCCATTTCAAATTTTTGTACGGGCAGCGCGCGGTGGTCGGCAAGATATTGGGTGTAACGAAAATGGTCGTCTTCGTCAGGACCTTCAAAGAGCGGAATGACAAGAGAGTACGTCAGCGCAAAAATGCTAAAGACGACGAGCAGGGCGGTGAAAAAAGGGTCAAAACGACGCAAGGGGTTGCACAATTTTTCGCGTGGAGTTTGCAAGGGTTTCAAGATTATACGCGCGTAGGGGAAATTACAAATTTGTCCTACCTGACAAAATCGCGCACGATTTTTACGAATGAGACCGGGTCTTCTAATTGCGGCAAATGCCCCGCATTTTTGATAATGGCGAGTTGCGATTCGGCAAGCTCGGCAGCGATTTCATACGCGCGCGCTACATTCGCCAGCTTGTCGCGTTCGCCCCAAATCAAAAGCGTCGGCGCGCGCGGCGGTTGTGTGTTTGGCACATCGCTCAACACAATTTGCCGCATCAACGTGACAAACCCATGCGACGCGTTTTGGGACGCGGTTAAAATTTCGGGAGTGACGAACGCGGGGTTGGCAAACGCGCGCGCAATTCCTTTTTCTGAAAATGCTTGGCGGCGAACCAGTTCAAACATTGGGGCTAGAATCGGCGCCCCCATGATGCGCCGCACGAATTTTGGGACGCGTGGAATCTGTCCACCGTCCACCAAAATCAAGTGGGTGACGCGTTCGGAATGCGCGCTCGCGTACAATCGCGCCAATGCCGCGCCGAACGAATTGCCGATGAACGCGGCTTGCGACATGCCAATCAATTCTTGGACGCGCGCGAGCCATTCGAGCAATTCGCTAAAGGACGCGTTGGGCAATTCCACCGTGCCGCCAAAACGCGGCAAGTCAGGCGCGGCAACATTGTACGATTCGGCGAGCGTTTCCCAAACGGTATGCCAATGCCATTGCGCGTCGCCCAATCCGCCGTGCAGTAAAAATAAATTTGGACGAGATTCGATAAAAGCATTGCGCCATACGCGCACTTGGCGCGCAGCGATGCGAATCAATTCGGGATGAATGTTTGCCATCGTCTTAATACTTGCTTAAGAATTATTTAGTATGGTGTTGAGATGTAAGCGTAGACTGTAACGTATAACAGAGTGGTACGACTGTATTGTAGCGGCATCATTTTTCAAGACAAACTGTGCAAAGCAATTGAGGAGCAGGAAAATGCTAAAGCGAGACCCGAACGCGAAACATCCAAAATTTTTTATAATGAACCGAAGGCAATTTTTGATTAAAGCGGTGCCGACGGCGGCTGGCGCATTGGTGCTCGCCGCGTGTGCGCCCTCCGCGTCGCCCACCGCGCGTCCGACGGCGAACGTGACGCCAATGCCCACCATGAGCGCATCGGAAATGCCTGCCGCGCTTGCACATAATGAGCCATTCAGCAATGTGGCGGCGGATGAATTGGGCGACAAACTAAACACCTTTGAACAAATTACAAACTATAACAATTATTATGAATTTTCGACAGACAAAGAAGCGGTGGCGGATGTGGCACAACAATTCACTCCGACGCCGTGGACAGTCGAAGTGAACGGACTGGTCAACAAACCGCGCACATTCGACCTGCAAGAAATTTATAAATTGTTTCAACAGCAAGAATATGTATATCGTTTGCGCTGCGTCGAAGCGTGGTCAATGGTGATTCCATGGGTCGGTTTTCATTTGGGCGATTTGTTGAAAATGGTCGAGCCGAAACCGGAAGCCAAGTATGTAAAATTTACAACGGTGATGCGGCGCGGACAAATGCCGAATCAAAGTTTCCCGATTTTGCAATGGCCCTATATCGAAGGGTTGCGGCTCGATGAAGCCATGAACAATCTGACGATTCTTGCCACCGGTATGTACGGCGAACCGCTCACGAATCAACAAGGCGCGCCGATTCGTTTGGTGGTGCCGTGGAAGTACGGTTTCAAAAGTATCAAAGCGATTGTGTCTATCGAATTGACCGACCAACCGATTGACAATACGTGGCGCAATGCAAATTCGGGCGAGTATGGTTTTTATGCGAACGTGAATCCTGAAGTGGACCACCCGCGCTGGTCACAAGCAACGGAACGGCGCATCGGCGAATTTGGGCGACGCCGGAGCTTGATGTTTAATGGGTATGAGGAGCAGGTCGCAAGTTTGTACAACGGACTCGATTTGCGAGCGAATTATTAAGATGAAAAAAAATTGGCTGCGCGAGAATTGGCTGCGCGTGGCGGTGCATCTTGGCGTGTGGGGACCGCTGTTGTGGTTGGTCATACGCGCGCTGCGCGATGATTTGGGAACAGACCCTGTAACGACCATCAATAATGTCACGGGCAGGACGGCAATGATTCTTTTGCTGCTCTGTTTGTCTGCAACGCCGCTGTGCGTGACATTCGATTTTCGTCAGGCGCTCAAGGTGCGTCGCGCGTTGGGCTTGTACGCATTCATGTACGCGGGACTGCATTTCATCAATTTCATCGCGCTCGACTATGGCTTTGACATTCAATTTATTTTTGAAGATGGGATTCCGACCAAACCGTACATTCTCGTGGGACTCACCGCCTTGATTTTACTCGTCGCGCTCGCGGTCACTTCGACCAAAGGATGGATGAGACGGTTGAAAAAAAATTGGACGCGTTTGCATTGGCTCATTTATCCGATTGGGATTCTCGTCATCATTCATTTTTTCTGGCAAGCGAAAGCGGCGGAGAAATTTGAACCGTTGGTGTACGCTATCGTGCTGACAATTTTGCTCCTCGTGCGCGTGCCGCCGATTCGGCGCAGCATTGTGCAATTGCGAACGCAGCTAACAAACGGGAGGACGACGGCAATACGCGTCAAGGTTGAGCATCCAAACGTCCCCGTGCCGACGCAAGCGCAAAAAGAAATTGTGTGACAAAAAAAATCCGAGCGATAAAATCGCTCGGATTTTTTATATCACATCTTGCGGAAATCCAAACAGCCCCGGCGCGCCGCCCGTGTGCCAAAATAAAATTGTTGACCCTTGCGCGAAAATTCCGCGTGCCACCAAATCAATCAGTCCCGCCATCGCTTTACCTGTATAAACGGGGTCGAGAAAAATTCCTTCGAGTCGCGCGACGCGTTGAATTGCCGCGCGCGCTTGCGGCGTAATTTTCGCGTATGCTTGTCCAATATACGCGTCGTGAACGATAATGTCAGTTTCGTCGAGAACAAGGTCGCGTTCGAGAAATTGCGCGGTCTCGTCAATCAAACGCGGGATGCGCTCCAAACATTCCGCACGCGGACGGCTCACCGTGATTCCATGCACAGGCACATTCGGGCCAAACATTTTCATTCCTGCCAAAACGCCCGCGTGTGTGCCGCACGAACCTGTTGTAATCACCACCGCATCCATTGAAATATTTTTCGCGTTCAATTGTTCCAGCAATTCTTGGACCGCAAGGATGTACGAAATGACGCCGAGCGGTGTTGAACCGCCGACGGGAATGAGATATGGATTGTGTCCTTGCGCGCGCAATTCATCACACTGACGTTGAATCACCAATTCGGTTTCGTGTTTGTCCGCTTGTGCGTACACCAATTGCGCGCCGAGAATTTCATCGAGCAATAAATTTCCATTCACTTCTCGCACGTCATCACGCTCATCTTTGAGGGCGGCATCTTCCGCAGCGTGATGACGTGCGACACCGCCGGGGGAATCAAAGAAAACGCCCACCGCGTCCATGCCCGCTTTGCGCGCGGCTGCCGCCGTTGTGCGAATGTGATTCGATTGCACGCCGCCGCCTGTTACCAAAACATCGCAATTTTTTTTCAATGCATCCGCGACGAGAAATTCCAACTTGCGCGCTTTGTTTCCGCCGAGCGCGAAACCCGTGAGGTCATCGCGTTTCATCACGACGCGCACGGCGAGTTCCTGCGAGAGACGCGGCAATTCATCGAGCGGTGTGGGAAGGGTGGCGAGAGGGAAACGGGGGAGGGAAGAAATGTCCATTTGTTGGTTGGTCGGATAGTCGGATAGTCGAAAAACGAATTGCGATTCGCGGTTGGCGATACGCGATTTGTTATTGATTCTCGCGCGCGTATTGGAACAATGCGCGGTCGAGGGTTCGCATGTCCACTTTTGCTTGTTTGGCGAGTTTGCGCGTGACCTGAACATACTGCCACCAAAAATCGAAATCGAATTTTTTGGGCGGTGTTGCTTGGAGAGACCACAAGGAATTTGTGTCGAGAATCGGGTACGGGTCGGGCGCGCAAAAGTGCAGCAGCACGGACGCGGTGGCGAGTGAGACACCATTCAGCAGCGTAAGAATTTCAACGCGCACGCGTTCATGTTTTGTTGAAAAAGATACGCGCGTAATTTCCCGGATGAAATCTTCGGCGTTAGAATGATACAGTTTACGCGGGCGTGTGCTGTTCCATTCGCACAGCCTGACGAAATCTTCTTTGTTCAAATAGCCGTATTTTTTGACGCGCGGAACAATTTCTCGGAAAAAGCGCGCGGCGGATTCATCGCTGCCGAAGCGCGCAGCCCAAAATTCGATGGCATTGGGGTCAAAGCGGAGGGTGAACATGAAAGATGGAACAAGGAGCAGAGGAATGTCTGCTCCTTGTGGTGAAATGGCGATGCGTGGAACTCAAGGATTACGAATGTTTGCCCAAACGACCAAACTGCGCTGGCTCATGAACTGCTGTCCACCCAAACCCTTCCACTGCATCTCGACAACATGCAGTCCGGAGCCAACACCAAGCTTGTACCAAGTGAAACATTGACTTGTCGCACCGCCCGACGTGTCGTAAAACGCCTGAACATCGCCAGAGGGACTCACATTCGAGGCATCGAATTGGGCGCGGACATAGAGCGCATCCGGCGAATTCATCACTCCACAAAACTGAATTACGAGGTCTGCCACCTTGCCGCCCGGAACTGTGACATTGGTGGCAAGGTTCGGAATATTCTGGTAACTGGTCGAAGTCATGTTCACCGCGTTCGAACCGCTCTGCATGGCAACCCGCATCTTGCCAGCGGGCTGGAGTGTGTCAGGAGCCGCAAGCGCAACCGCCGCTATCGTCATTGAAATCATGGCAATGAGTGCCGAGACCATCGTAAGCGCGAGCATCCACTTGGGTTTCATTCTTTGTACCTCCGTTGTGAAATCAGGACACGTTTGCAAATTGTCCCGCTGCGTAGTGTCCGGTCAATGGTCCGCAGCGGCAGAGGCGGCACTCGGGGCTGCCTCTGTTACACCCATCCGCGTGGGGGAAACCAGCGGTTCGGTGCGTGGAAGCAAGCCCAAGCGTTTTCTAAACAAAAAGCCAAGGTTGGCAAACCCATCGCGCCAGATGTTGAGCTTGCTTTCGCCGTGACGCTCTTTGTAATAAATGACCAATTCTTTGCAACGCACATTCGGCAGTGTGAACGCTTCGAGTTTGAGCTCTTCGGAAAAAGCCATGCTGTCACTCGTGAGATTCATGCGCATCAAAAGTTCGCGTTTGAAAACCCACATCCCTGATTGCGAATCGTGAATGCGAAAACCGTACAACAAAAAGATAAACCAATTCAATACATCGTTACCGAATACGCGCAGAAAACTACTCGGACGGTCTTTGTGTCCTGTACGGTCACACGAAATAAAATCAATCTGTTCATCGTCCATCACGTCGAGCAGCACGGGAATAAAATTGCGCGGATACGTCCCGTCACCGTCCATTGTCACAATCACATCGCCTGTCGCGGCGGCGAGTCCTGTTTTGTACGCGCGTCCGTAACCGCGTCGCGTTTCGGGAATTACCGTCCAACCAAACGAACGCGCGACGGCGGCAGTATTGTCAGTGGAATTGTTGTCAACGACGATTACTTGGTCAACGATGGAGGGAAGGTCGCGGGCGATTTGGGGCAGCCCCTTTTCTTCGTTGAGGCAGGGCATGACGAGGGAAATGCGATAGTTGCGATACATTGCAAAGATTGTAAAACAGAATCAAGCAATCACCAATTGATGCGCGGGCTGTGGCAATCCTAACTCTTTATGATTTGCTTGACTGAACCTTGAATGAGCGCGCGCAATTCGGGAACATGCACTTGCTCCACACTCGTCAATTTCACATGCCGCGCGCGCTTGCCTGTGCCGCCCAATAATTTTTTCGGGTCGGGCATTGTGCTGCCGCGCGGAAAACCAAAATTCACGTAATTTTTTTGCGGCATGATGACACAAATCAAATCTTTGTACGTTGCCGCAAAACCATACGCGAGCATTTTCGCAGGCACATCAATTTGTTCGAGCGCGTCCGGCACAATCTCCAAAACGAGTGCGCGGGCTTGCAACGCAATGGCTTGGACATTCGCGTCATACGCGGACAGGAACGCTTTGATTTCGGCGGGGACGCGTTTAAGAGATTTCTTGGGCATCGCAACCTCCATCACGATTATACCCTCAAACAAAAACACCGTCGCGTTACGCGACGGTGTTTTTCATTTTGGAGATCATGGCAGCGCGGTTTTCAATTCCGCTTCCAATTGTTCGCGCGAGATTCTGCCAAATTTGCGCCACAATTCTTTGCCGTTTCCATCGAGCAAAATCAAAAGCGGCTGTGCTTGAAATTTGAATTGGCGCATCGCCTCCGCATTAGCAGAATCGTCAATGTCGAGATACACGAACTCGATGCAATTTCCGTAATCGGCTTCTAACCCATGCACGATGGGTCGCATACTCACTCAGGTCGGTCACCACACCGCCCAAAATTCGAGCAGTTTCGGCTTGGTGGACGCGGTAAGTTTGGACGCGGTATCGGAACGGAACGAATCAAACGGCGCGTGATTTTCCGTCGCGCAATTTGCCGCGTTCGCGTTGTTTTGCGCGTTCGAATTCGTTGGAGGAATTAAAGTCGGAGCAACGTTCGACGCGCTTGGTGCAGCACAGGCTGCCAGCAACAGCCCCAATGCGAATGTGAAAAGAGCGAATAGTAAATTTCGTTTCATCTTTTGCGTGAATTGAAAAGGGGTGATGACATCATCACCCTTTTATTCAATCAGCCAACTATTACGAGAGTATTAAGTTTCATTCCCCACTGAAGTTTGCACACGCGCGGTGATTATGATTGAGATTACAACTCCAACAAACAACCCAACAAAGATGCCAACCAAAATTCCATCTAGTTGAGGCAACATGCTCGGTGTATATTTCCAGAACCAGACATTTCCATCTTCCGTAATAGCATATTTAGCTTTTTGGATCATTTCAGCCGACTTGTTCACTTCAAACTTGTCAACTATTTTACCCGGTGGGTCAGGAATTGGCCGTTCACCAAAAGTCGGTTGGCTCTTGCCGACCCTCACAGATGACTCGGTACTTTCTGCCCAAGCTTGATCACTGGAAGCCGCATGATAATAGATCTTGCCCGACGCGGATTGTACAGCAACAAATTCTATACCCGCGTCAAGTATCTTGACTGCTTTATCTGGCAGAGGTTCAATTAATTGCCAACTTGCCGCGCCTTCACTATTGAAATAGCCGGCGACAAATGCTCCAAAGAAACAACCCAAAAATATTGTACAGAAAAGGATAGGGAGGGTTACACGAAGTTGCATCTGACCTCTCGGAAATCGGATTCTCCCGTGAGACTAAAAGCACGAGCGTCTCAAAGAGAGACGCTCGCATTATTTTGGATCTGTGTACGAACTAAATCTAAAGTTCCACGCGATAACTTTCGACAGGACGCGGCGCGCTCCGCATGATTTCGGGCGAAAGGTTGTGCCGCATTTGCGCCCACTTGAGCGATGCCCATTCTTTCATAATGACGGGATACATGAGCGGATTAAACAAAATGTTGATGGTCAAGAAACACTCGTAGGTGCAGTAACATTTTGTTTTGGAAATCCACTCGCGCACTTCGTCGGCCTTTTGCGATTGCCAGATTTTTTTGAAATCGTAATCGTAATCGCGCACGTTGCCGAGAATTTTTTCGTCGAGCAATTCACACGCGAGCACCGAACCATCCGCATACATCGCGCCGCCGAGCGAACCCGCGTAACACGGAATCACGTAACGGCGTTCTTTGGTCATTTTCGTAATCAGTTTGGGACGAATGATGCGTTTCGCGTTGATGAAATCGCCGAACGGCAATTTGTAATAACCCGTGAGTTCGCGCGAACGATTGTCGTGTTCGAGGCGTTGGTGGAAATTGTAATAATTGTCCACGTCAAATTCGTTCGCTTTGGGGTCAATCGGCGGAGTGTATTTTGCGCCCGGGTCTTTGGGTCCACCGCGCAATAACAAAGTGAACACAGTATTCACACCGACGTACGTTTGCAAGTAATCGTAAATCTCGTCCAACTTTTCGTGATTGTACGCGCTGACTGCAATTTGAATGCACGTCGAAAAATTCGGATAGTATTTTTCCAGGACGCGCAGTTCGCGGTACGTGCGAATCGCGCGGTCGAACAATCCTTTGAACCCGCGAAATTTGTCGTGGTCGTCTTCCGCGCCGTCAATCGAAATGTCAATGTGCAAATCGAGGTCGGGACAATCGTCCAAAATTTCGCGCGCGCCGTCCACCACGCGGCTTGTGAGTGAACCATTCGACGGAATGCCCACGTTCAACGCTTTCGCGTTTTTGTGAAACATTTTTACGATTTCGGGCAAGTCTTTACGCAAAAATGGTTCGCCGCCCGTTGGTGTGAAAAAAATCATCGGGTCCATGGACGCGCTGACTTTTTCGATTTCGTCAATGGTCAATTCGCCTGTGTGCCGTTCGTGCGAACCGAGCAGACAATGCCCGCAGCGCGCGTTGCAATTTTTCGTAATGAATAAAACGAAATACAACGGCGACGCGCCTTTTTTCGACACGATACGTTTGGCGAATGGTAAATAGTTGAGTTTGCTCATGAACACTCTCTTTTGGAAATGACATTAAGCGGCGAGGGCTAATGCACGCTCTACATTTTTTGGGACGGCAATCATCGCAAAGCGCGAAACATGATAGAGATAGTCCTCACCGGATTCATCAATAATTCGGATAAAGTCATCACGCGCGGCAGATTCGTCGGGAAGAATTTTATACAACTTGAATAAAATCAAGTCGTCTTCTTCCTCATTCCGAATGCACAACGCAAAACGCGTCGCTCTCGACTGTCCTACATGCGTGGTCAATCCAAAAAGCGGCTGATTTTGATTTTTCTTTTGCCGATGCCGTGGGCTTCGTACCAATGCAGTTCGGCTCTGCGCACGCGTCCGTTCGGCAACAGAACGAGCGCGACGCCCTTGAGTTTTCTCCATCTGCCTGTTCCATATTTTCGGCGCAGCGGTCGAATCTCCCGAATGGATTGATTGACAGCGATACGCTGAATGTTGGTGATGTCACCAATGATTTCAAAATCCATTTCCGCAGTCCTTTGACGGCGGGGCATTCGTTGAACGCCAAACTTTTCGAATTCTATCCAACAAAACTTGCTTGTCGAATGTCAACTCACAACAACTTTATCTTCACTCCGCGATGCCAACGCTTGCTTGAACGCTTCGACGCTCACATAAAACGTATTCGCTAAACTGTCCAAGTGGTCGTTGTTGTTCACGACGCCTTTGCCGCGCACAATGCCGCGTTGGTCGAGCGCAAATCCGTATGGCACACCGACGACGCCAAACGCCGCGCGCGTTTCCGGCGAAACGACGATGGGTAAATGTTCGAGTTGATGCGCTTGCACAAATTCGTTCAGCTTGTCGGGCTCCGCTGCACCGAAAACGACAATGATGCGTTCCGGCGCGTCGGCGGAAAATTCCGCGAGTGTTTTGGCGACGACGACGCAGAATGGGCAATGCGTCGAAAGAAATAACAAAAGGGTGTTGCGTTCCGAATCAAATTCCAAATCAAGCGTTTCGTCGCGCAACGTCGTCAATGTTGCAACCGGTGTTTTTGTTCCCAATGCAGGACCGTCCGGCGTCAAGCGAAACCCGGATTCAAATGGGGGCTTGGCAGGTTCGGCAATTGGTTCCGCAACTTTTGTTGATGTTTCGTTCTCGTCAAGCGCAGGCGTATGTTCTTCAAAATCCCCGAAAAGTGGCACACCTGCTTTTTGAACAATGCGCGCAATCTTTAGCAATTGCACCGGATTGAGAAACGTCACCATTTGCGCGCGCATTGCCATGCCCGTATATGCGCGCACTTTATCGCCCTTTATTTGCAACAGTGTCGGCTCAAATTTGTACTTGGGACGCGCGCGTTTCAACAGTTCCAACGCATCGCGGTCATACAAACTTTTGGTGACAAGTTTGTGGTCACTCGCGCGTTCCACATCGCCTGCCAAATCGGAACAGAGCGAACAACTCGCGTCGAACAATAAATAGTGAATGGTCTTGGTTGCCATGAAGAATGCGCTTTATTGTAATCAAAACATGGGGCTTGTCGAATGTGTGACAAAGCGAGATGTAAAAAAGAGATTAGAGAATCGAGAATCGTGAAACGGCAAGCGTCAAACGTCAAACGTCAATAACGCACGCCGCGCGCGAAATTTGCAAAGGCGAGCAACATGCCGAGTCCGACGACGAAAACATCAACGGGCAGAAAGAGCGCGGATTGGAGAGCGAAAACGGCGCCGCGTTTTGCCAATAGAAATTTGAAAAGAGAAACGTTCCAGAGAAAAAAGAGTGCCAGTGCGACAAGCGCGGCGAAAAAGTAATTGGATGCGAAAAATCCGAGTACGAAAAATAGAACCGTCAGATACATCGTCGGCACGGCGATTTGATAGAAAAAGGGTACGCTGGTGAAAAACGGCGCGCCGCGTTTGCGTAATCTCATCAACGTCAACGCATACGCGCGTTTGAAATCTTCGCGCAACACATTTTGCCATGTATATTTTTTCAAATGTACGACGCGCAAATTTGGTTCAAGCACAATATTTGCGCCATGTCCCCACGCACGCTGTCCAAATTCCGTATCTTCCGCAATGCTCGCGCCGCGATAGTTTTCATCAAAACCGCCGAGTTCGAGAAATTTCGCGCGTTGCATTGCCGCGATGCTCGTGTAAAACAGTCCGATGCGCGGCGTGTTCGCAAAACGCGCATAGGTGAAATACATCCACAAATTTTTGAATTGACTCGCCCAGTTCGCATGTGGAATATTTTCGTCGAGCAACCCGACGACGCCGTCGCACGCGCGCGTTTCAAATGCACGCGACACAGTGTCCACAATTTCGCGCGGCGGGACAATGTCAGAATCAATAAACAACAAAATTTTGCCGCGCGCAATGTTTGCCCCGCGGTTTTTCGCTGCCGCGGCGCCGATATTTTTTTCGTGCGAGAGAACGCGCACACCGAACGATTCCGCAATGCGCGCCGTTTCGTCCGCCGAACCGTCATCCACGACAATCACTTCAAGGGGGGGGGGATTTGCATTCTGCAACGCGTCCAGAGTTTGGGGAAGCGTGTGCGCGGCGTTGTATGCGGGAATAATGACCGAAATGTTCATTGCAGCAACGTAAAAGACTCGGCGGAAAATTCGGCAGTCGTTTCGCCGCGCGGATTGATAAAAGTGAGTGGTGTGTTCGTTCGTTCATCCAACGCGCTGATGGTGACGCGATACTTGCCAATGGGCGTGTCTTGGGGAATCGGCAACGCGTAACTGTCGGCAACCAATTCGTTTTCGCGCCACATGCGGACGGGATAGGTAAAGAGAATCGGTTGGCGGAGCAATTCTGCGCGGACGAGATTATTTTCATCGAGCAAACGGACGCGCATAACAATCGGTGCGCGTTCTTGCGCGCGGCGTCGCCAAAAAAATATGGCAATGATTTCGCCGCCGCGTTGTGGCACTGACGGCGCGGTTTTGACTTGCAGCAACTCGAGCGAAGAGGATGCTGTGTTTGTTTGAAATGCTGAATCCACGCGCACGCGTTGTGTGTGCAACGGTTCTGTCGCGCCATCGAGCGTACAACGCAATTCATAGTCGCCCGAAACATTCGGCGCGGTGAGTTGCACAGGAACGCCCTCGACGCGTTCACGCAACACGTACGGCAAATAAAGTGATTGCGTTTGCGTGAGTCGCGAATTATTTTGCGCGCGCCATTCCCATTTTATTTCGTGCGTTTGCAAGTCATCGTTCACAATCGGATATCGCCGCGCATGTTGTGCGATGAGATATGCAATGTATGGCGCGTTTGGTGCCGTGTATGCGGGCGCGAGACAATCAAATTGTAAGGGATGGTCAGGCGCGTCGGAACTAATTCGAAACACTTGATACGTTTCATCGCGATACACCGATTCAAACATGGGCAATTGCGCGAACGCCGCGCGAATTTTGTCAGCCGCTTGTTCACCAAACGCGTTATTCACAATCACGTAACGCACATCAAATTCGCGCAGCACATTTGGCAAACGCGGTGAGGGATTTTCCAACGCGGTATTTACAGTGAACAAAAAATCGGTTTGCGCGGGCGGAATGAAACTGCCATAGCCATACGGCAGCGTGTGCCAATGCACCGTGCTGTACACCATTGCACTGGCAATCTGCGGCGTCGAACCGATGCGATGCGGCAGTTCCAAAACATTGCCTTGTGGTTGTTGGCGCAGCCAGCGATACACTTGCGGCGTTTGTTCGCCCGCTGCGAACGGCACAAGCTGCAATGGCGCAACATTGTATTCGATTGCCAAAACAAAAATTCCCACGGCGAGCGCGATTTTTTTGGAAATGCGGACGCGTGCGAGTAACCATCCCGCGCCGCCGGCTGCAAGCACACTCAAGCCCAACATTCCCAGAATGAAAAAACGCGCCGGCGCGCGCATTCCCTGAAACCCCGGAAAATAATCAAACAACAAACGAAACGGCAGCGGCACACTGGATGATTCTGAAAGTTGTAGCGTTGGACCCAAGGCGAGAATCGCGGAAACGAAAAGGAGCAAAATCCAAAACGCGCGTTCCCGCACATTGGAATGCGTGACCGCCCCGAGAATGGCGAGAATGAGAATCAGCGCACCGGCGAACAACGGCTCGTTGCGGTCAATCGGCAAAACATTGCGATACAGCCAACTGTTTTGCGCTACGGAAAAAAAAGTTTCGGGGCGCGCGGAAAAACGTTCTTGGTCGGCGATGCTGCGCGCAAATTCAAACTCGCGATTGATTTGAAAATACGGCAAGCCCAACGGCAAAACAATTGCTGCCGCGATTGCGCTCGCAATAAAAAGTGGCACAAACTTTTTTACGACAACGTCGCGTCGTCGCGTGAACAACAAGTACACGCCAAATAATCCCAAGCCAATCACCAGAATCAACGCGGCGTACCAAGACGAAAGAATTTGCAGCACGAGCGCGATTGCAAACAGCGCGGCAAATTTCCACTTGCCGGAATCCCACGCACGGCGCAGCGCGAACAAGACGAGCGGCATGTATTGCAGCGTGAGCAAATTCAGATGACTCCAGTGCTGCATTCGATACGACCAAAACGCGAACGCAAAACCGCCCAACAACGCGCCGACACGCTGCCGCGTCAAGTCGTACGCCAAGAGATACATGGTGAAACCGCACAGCACGAACGAAAAAAAATAAACAACGTTGTAGGCAAAAATCGCGTTGCCCGTGAATTGAAAAAATGGCAGCGCCAGCAAGCTGCTCGCGATTTCATTTTCCGAAAATGCCGCCGCGTTCGGATATGGATAAAAAATGTTCAGGTGAAAAAGTTGCGTGGGATTGTCGAGCAGTGTGTAGGCGTTGCGCGCGAAAATATACGCATCAAAAAGCGGGTCGCCCAAATCGCGTACACGGTCATTCCAATACAACGGTTGAGGAAAGAGCATGAACCACGTTGCAACGATATAAAACAATAGTGCGCCGGCATTCAAAACCCACGGGCGAATTGTGCGTGGCGAATTTGATTCAAACAACAATGGTGAGCGTGTCATGATTAGCGCGGCAGGACTTTAATCGAATCTGTCAGAATGGTTTGTGCCGAACCGTCCATCGTCACAAACGGAATTTGTTGGGTCGCGTTCGCGTCGAGCAATTCGATTTCAATGCGATAGGTTCCCGTTGGCGCGTCGGGCGAAATTGGAATCGGATACTCAATGGCGGTTAATTCTTGAACGCGCCATTGGCTTGTGGGATACGTGAACGACAATAATGGGTGCTCAAGCGTTTCGTACACTATATTCTCGTTCGGGTCGTACACCGTAACTGCTACGCGTAAATCTTCGCGCACACGTTGGCGCGCGCGCCACAGCAGATTCAATGAAAACGGATTACCTAGCAAAATTTCGCGCGAGGTTGTCGCGATGCCAAGCAATTCAAGCGCAGCATCGGTTTCATTCGCGTTGTTTGAAATGGTGACGCGCGTTGTTCCATCAAATGCGTTTAATGGATTGTTATCCAGCGCAAACGTTGTTTCACATTCGCCCGTAGTATTTGGTGCAATGATTTCGAATGGTACGCCTACCGCGCGTTCGCGCAACACGGGCGGCAGTGCAAGCGAAAACGTTTGTGTGACGGGCGGCGCGTTCGGACATTGCCACGTGAGCGTTGCTTGATGCGCGTTCAAGTCATCATTCACAATCGGATATCGCCGCGAGTGACGTGCGACGAGATAACCGACAAATTTTTCATGCGCGCGTGCGTGCTGTGGCACGAGATACGAAAAGGTCAATGGATGCGCGGGCGCGTCGCCTTGAATCGCATACACAAAATCGCTTGAATCGTTCCACGCCGCGCGCACACCTTCCACTTGTACTAACGCGGCAGAAATTTTTTTCCATTCGTCATCGGTGTATTTGTCGCTGTGAAAAATCCAATAGCGCACATTGTACTCGCGCAAGAGATTGATAATGCGCGTCGCCGGCGGTTCAATCTCGCCGTTCAACACATTCATCACATCCTGCATTTGCGCGGGCGCGAAACTGCCGTAACCCAACGGCGTCGCGTGCCAGTGAATTGTACTGAAATACATGGCGCGCGTGAGAAATTCCACATCGCCGCCGCGCAAGGGCATCTCGACATAATTGCTTTCCGCCTGTTGCGCGAGCCAGCGATACACTTGCGGAATTTTTTCGCCCGTTTCAATCGGCACAACGGAAATGGGCGCGCTGAAGAATTCGAGTGTAATGATAACGCACGCGGCGATGCTCAACGCCGTCGCCGCGCGCGCAGAAAATTTTTGTGCGAGAAACTGAAAGCCAATTGCGGCGAGAACACTCAAGCCCAACATCCCCACCACGAAAAAACGCGCGGGCGCGCGTGTGCCTTGAAACCCCGGCAGATATTCGTGCAGCGCGCGATACAGCGGAGAGGCGGGACCGAACGCGATGAGCGCAAAGAAAATTATCATGCCGAGCCATGCCCATCGTTCGCGCGCGTGACGATTTACAAGACCGACGAAGGCAAGGAGCAAAACGAGAATGCCAGGGAAAAGCGCGTCCGCATTGTTGTGCAGCAACAAGTTCGCGTAAAAACGATTTTGTGGCGCAACCGTGAAAAATGTCGAGGGCGTTGCAGAAAAAATTTGTGCGTCGTCGAGCGAGCGTTCCAAGCCGAACGCGCGATTCACTTGGAAATAGGGCAGGGCGAGGATGACAATCAAAAGCAGCGCGGGCAATGCAACCAGCGCGAGCTGCAAAAGTGCGCGCAGACGGATTTCGCGGCGGTGCGCGACGAACGCGTATAAAAGGTACACCACAATTCCCAAACTCGTCATCAGCGCGGCGTACCACGACGAAAGCGCCTGCGCGGTAAGAGCGATGGCAAAGAGAAGTGCAAATTTCAAATCTGCTTTCTGCAGCGCGCGGCGCAAAGCAAAAAATACGAGAGGAATGTATTGCAGCGTCACCAAATTGAGATGCGAAAGATGATTGAATGGGTATGACCAAAATGCGAACGCCATGCCCGCGAGAATCGCGGCGGCGCGCTGACGCGTCACATCATACGCGAGCAAGTACGTGTTGAACGCCATAAAAACGAACGCGGCGCAAAAAACAAAATTGTATGCGAGAATCGCATTGCCGCTGGCGAAAAAAATGGGGAGCGCGAGTACGCTGCTGGCGAATTGGCTTTCGGAAAACGCGAGGGAATTGGGAAACGGATAATAAATGTTGGCGTGGTAAATTTGCAGCGGGTCAAAGACAAGTTGATGCGCGTTCCATGCCAGCACCCACGCATTCTCTAACGGGTCGCCCCAATCGGGAACGTGGTCGGCGAGTTGAAAGGGCAGGGGAAATAAAAAAAACGCAGTGAGCGCGAGATACAATACGAGAACGAGGAAATGTGCGCGCGCGGAATGTTTCATTGCGCACGCTGCGCGTTGGGTGTACGCACAACGCGGGTGCGTACACGACGCGCAATTTCATTCAACCCAAATCCGGCGGAGAGACACAGCGGCGTGATAAAAATCAACGCGTATTGTTCCCATTTGGTGCGCCAGAGCAAGAGGAAAACGAGCGCGACCAAAAACCACACCAAATAAATTTTGTGCGTGCGCCACAAAAACGGCAAGCCCACTAAACCCAAAACAAAAATCAACGCATCGGGCGGGAACGCGTAACCGTTGCTCCATTCGTCCACGCGCGCGAGATACAACAAATGCCAATACCACGCGCGATTTGTGCTGGCAACACCTTGACTCGCGCTGTAAGCGAGATGATAGTTCACCGATGCCATTATGTTGCGAAGCGGGTCATCCCACAAAACCGGATTCGCTAAAAAAAATGCGCCGAGCGTGACTGCGCCGTACAAAAGAATTTGGAATGCTTGACGTCGATATTGCCACAAGAGAAAGGGGACAATCGCCAAGCCCGCGACGAGATAAATATATTTCGACGCGGCGGTGAGTCCGAGCATCAACGCGGATATGAACAGCCAACGTTTGCCGTGACGCGTCGCGCGTTCAAATGCCACAATCGCAAACGTTGACGTGAACGCGGGCAATGCTTCCAAATACGCGAGCGATGAATACTGTGCCTGAATCGTATGCAGTCCAAAGAAAATTCCTGCAAATGGATTAAACACGGCGAGCAGTGCGGCGAGCAGCGCCGTCATTGCCACCGAAACAAAACGCGCGCTCAATAAATCGTTTGTAATTCCCACTGCGCGTCCCGCAACCATCGCCGCCGCGAATGACAATTTATTGAACAGCGGATGTTCGATATTGCCTTTGAAACGCACGATTTGATTCCAACGCCCGCGCTCGATGTTGTTCGCGTAACGTTGACTGACGGGCATGTACGTCAATTCGTCAACGCTGTTTGGCAATTGCGTGGCGAGTTGGAGACGCGAGCCGAATGTGAGCAGAAGGATACCGAGCATCACGCCGGTCAAAATAATTTTTGGAATAGATGCGCCGCGTGCCGAATGTAAAAATAAAAACGCGACGACGAGTAACGCAGTGAGGGGAATGAAATATGTTGCGGCGGTGTAACGCTGAAACATGAGCAACAGCGCGAAAATTCCAATTAGTACGAACGATACAAAAATTCCAACACGCGGCAAATTCATGCGCGCGCCAATCCAATAACACGCGCTGACTAACAACGCAACTATGAAAATAAAAATCCACGAGGGCGTGACAAACACAATTGCTTTTGGCGTGAGCGTGATAGATTGGACGCGCACACCAAGCGTGCTGGGGTCGGGATTGTTGGGGTCGTATTCTTGCGGCGAAAATGTATCGGATGCGATGCCGATAACGAGCGCGTTCGGATTGAGCGGCACCGTTTCATCCAAAACCGCGCGATGTGTACGCCATTCAAAATTTGCGACGCGTTTGATAAATTTGCCGTTGAGAGAGAGGTCAATTTCGCCCGCACGGTCGGGACGCCACGCGTTCATCAAATAGGTGATTTCGAGCGGCGTCGTTGCGCCGGGCGCAAGCAGTGTGATGTTCGCGTTGCCGGCAGTGAACCGATACGTTTCCGCGTCGTTGCCTTGGCGCGGATAAAAGCCCTTGAGCAAACCGTTCGCATATAACCAATCGCTTGAGGCGAGATTGAGCGTGGACGGAATTTGAATTTGGTACGCAGCCGCGAGCACAGCGAACGTGACGAACCACAACGCAATTAACCAAAACACGCTGCGGCGAAACGAACGCGCGCTCGCGACATTTTTTTCTGCGCGCTCAAGGTACACTTGGATGAGGATGTGGAATCGTAACGCCCGCCGCGCGATAGATGCGTTCCATTTCGCGCGGGTCATGCGAGTTGGGTGCGAGCGGTTCGATTGGTGCGCCCGCCGATTGAATGTCAAAATGTCCGCAGTATTGCACGCCGCTGCTGTTGCCGGTGAATATCAGGTGGTAGTGATGATTGGGTGTCCACGAACCGGTGTCAGCTGCAAATTCTACGTACCCTTCGCTGTTGGCGTGTAGAGTCAGATTCTCGACAACTTGGGGAATGTTAAAGTCGAGTCGTTCGTACGAAATGCTTTCGTTGGGATAGTACCACAACGCGATATTGTACATGGTCGCGCCCGCACCGAATTGCCTCCACAAATTCGCGTCGCGCGCACATTCAAAACGAAAGAGCGTGTTGGGAGCATTGTACAAATACACCCCAACGCCGCCGCGGTCGGGGCTGTAATAATTCACCAAGTTGCCGGGTGGATTGCCCGGGACGGGCGTGCCGTTGCCGCCGCCCGGTGTGGTGGGGCGACGCGTTGGCGTGGGTGGTGCGCTGATTGTGAACGTCCATGTTTTGGAACGCGTGCACAGCGCCTTGATGCACGCTTTGATATTCCAATAGTACGTAAAACCGCGCGCCAAGGGGACGGTGGTCACTTTGATTTTTTTGGTGGAACCGCGCATCACCGGTTCGCCCTTGTTCGAGCCTTTGCGAATGAGAATACGATAATTGGTCGCGCACTCGACACGCGTCCATTTCAATTTCAGTTGTGTATTGTTCGTCGTCGTTTTATTTTTGGGTGCGACGAGATTCGGCGCGGCGGGATGTCCTTCGCAAGGATTCGTCGTCGCTGTCGCCGTAGCGGTGTTGGTACTTGTTTCTGTCGCGGTTGTGGTTTCGGTTGGAGTGAACGAGGGAGTCGGAGTGTTTGACGGCGTCAACGTGGGAGTTAGCTGCGGTGCATTACGTGGATTTGCTTGGGCAATTCCGATGGTTGTCGCCGCAATCACGAAAAACAAAAAGGTCGCCAAAAGGGCAAGTGCTTGTTTCACAAAAATCTCCTACATACAATTCGCGCGTGGCGAATCAGAACTGAATGCCACTATAAACGAGGACGCGGCGAATTCCAAAATCGGAATGCCGCGCATTCATTCGATAAAAAAACACTGCGCCGATGAATTGGCACAGTGTTTTTCAGAGCCACCTCTCGGACTTGAACCGAGGACCGGCCACTTACGAAGCGGCTGCTCTACCAACTGAGCTAAGGTGGCAACGACTGAATTATATGGAATTCGCTTAAATTTCAAAATGCGAAGGCGTTTTGCCGCTTCGCCCGCCAATTTTGTACGGCTTGGGATTTCAAAATCCCAAGCGCACTTTTTGGAGCGCGACGAGAAGCATGCAGCCAAAAATGAAAACGTTCATGAAAAGGAGCACCGAAACCACGAACCAATGTCGCCACGTCATAATAACCTCCGTAAAGCGGGTGACGGGTAACGAGTGACGGGGAGGAAAACCCTGCCACTTGCCCATGTCACTTTAGAATCGTCACATCCCCCGCAAATAATTTTACACGCGCATCGCCTTGTTTCAGAATCAGCGCGCCGTCCTCGTCCACATCCTCCACAATGCCCTCTATGATTGTATCATGTTGCCGCACGCGAATGGGCTGTCCCAACATTTTCAACCGCGCGCGATATTCGCCCAAAAGACTTTCGCCTTCAAGTACACGCACGTACAATGCATCCAGTTCGTGCAACAATGCATCTTCCAAGCGCGCGAGTTCAAACGGGTGTCCCAACACATCTTGCAATGTTGTCGCAAACGGCGCGAGTTCGGGATACGCTCTCATTGTATAATTCACATTCAGCCCGATGCCTAAAATTACGTATGCTAATGTGTCGCCTTGCATACTCGATTCGGTTAAAATGCCCGCAACCTTTTTTCCATTCAACAAAACATCGTTGGGCCATTTCAACGTCGGCTGCAAATTCAATTCACGTTCGAGTGTGTTTGCAATTGCAAGCCCAGCCATCGGCATCAAACGCGTCGCGTGTTGCGGCGCAAGCGGTGGGCGCAATAGAATCGAAAACTGCAATGACGTTCCGCGCGGCACAATCCATTGGCGTCCCATGCGTCCGCGTCCTGCGAGTTGTTCTTGCGCGGAAATCACCAATCCTTCCCTCTCACCATTTTCTGCCGCGTCGCGCGCAAGGTCATTGGTGGACTGCACCTGCCCGTAACGCAAAATTTTTCTTCCGATAATTTGTTCGCGCATACGCGCGAATTATACAACAATGCAACGAATTATTTTTGATTCGATGGTTGACATGTTGGCGCTTGACGCGTTGAGTGAGTTGCTCGGCGCGCGCGTAAAGTCAGTTCGACGTGAAATGTTGAACGTCGCGCATCTTTCGGGGAGTGAGTTGCAGGAAATTTTGCTTGAAACGGACGCAGGACAAACGCGTTTGATTCTGAAAGAGTTTCAACCTGCGCGCGATTGGGTGATGCGTTTGACGCACGATACCTTGACGCGTGAGGCGATGATGTTCGCGCATGGAATTTACACGCGAATGCCGCGCGAAATTTTTGTGCCAGTCATCGCAATCGCGCGCAACGGCGAATCATGGGCGACATTGATGCGCGATGTTTCGGCAGAACTGTTGCCAAATCAACCGTTGTCTCAATACAACGCGCAACTGCTCCTCGAACATCTCGCCGCGCTGCACGCGCAGTTTTGGAATGACGCGACATTGCAAAATTCCGCGCTCGGTTTGTCATTGATTCAAGATTTTTTGACGATTCTTTCGCCTGCGCGTGTGCAAGCAGAAATTGACGCGGGGCGAGCGAATGTCGTGATGGAAATGGCGGCGCGCGGCTGGCAGGAATTTTTTTCAAGCGCGCCAAACGATGTGCGAGAAATCGTTCGCGCGGTACAAGAAAACCCTGCAACATTGATGCGCGAATTGGAGACGATGCCGCAGACGCTTGTGCATGGAGATTACAAAATTGATAATCTGGGAATGGCAAGCAATCATCAAACGATTGCTTTGGATTGGCAAGATGCAACGCGCGGCGCGGGCGTTTTGGATTTGGGATATTTTCTCGCGTTGAATGCAAAACGGCTGCCGTTTTCCAAAGAGGACGCCATAGAGATGTATCGAAACGCGTTGAACGCGCGCGGATATTTTGTCTCGACGCGCGAAATCGAAATTGGTTTGCTCGCGGGCGGCGCACTGCGGTTGTTGTGGTCATTGATTTTGAATCAGCAAAATCAGTTGGAATGGTGGTATGATTTGGTGCGGAGAACTGCCAGCGGATTCTGAAAGCGGATAAGCGGATAGGAGCGCGTTCATCTACGTATCCGCTCAAGTCTGCTGTAAACGATTTTCCAACCACACCATTTTCGTCATTGTAGGAACCGAGAACAACCATGCCCACCTTCCCTCCCTTCCCCCGCTTTAATCTCGATGACCCGTGCGCGCAAGACCCTGACAATCTCATCAAGAACGGGAGTATGGGTCCTGCAAATCACAACACGCCGTTTGGCACGGTCATTGATAATTGGGAACCGTTCCTCATCAGCACCAACGCGCCGCAATTTCGTTGGGTGGACAATGAAGCGATTGACCCCGGCGGCTCACAGCAAATTTTTTCGAGCGACACATTCGATGCGGGTTTGCTCCAGACGGTAAAAAAATTGCAGCCGAACATGGTGTACATGATTCGGCTCGGCTATTCGCTCGCGGCAAAATCGTTCAACGGACCGAATGTGCGCGTGCAAACGATTGCACGAAAAATCGGCGTGGATGTGAACGGCGACACGGACGCGAAATCGCCGAACGTGATTTGGGGTCCCGATTTGTTTGACGGCAAAGCCGCCGTGAATCGTCCCGAAATGCAAATGGTCTTTGTCGCGCAAGCGAACAAGGCAACAATTTTTTTGCGCGCGATTGCAAGAGAAGGTGGCAACGGCGAGAACCGCGTTTGGTTCGACGCGGTGTGCATGGAAGCGCGTCCCGATATCTCGCCGAATGATGTTCTGCAGCCACCTCCGCCCGTTGAACAAACATTGGAACAAGCTGCGCAAGCGCGCGCCGACGCGGCGAAACCGTGGATGCCCGTCAACAACAGCGCGGCACTGTGGCTCGCCGCGAAAGCGATGGGCTTGCAAGACCAACAAACGGACGAACTCGATTTCATGTACAAAGGCGAAAAATATCTCGTGCAAGTTTTCAATCTCGGCATCGTGTATTGCAAGGTCGGCGATTTTGGAAATGTGAAAGTGATAAGAAAGTAGTAGGTAGCAGGTAGTAAGGATGAACAACTGCTACTTGCTACTTGCTACCTAATACCTCAAACCATGAAACCAAAAGTATTCGTCTCTCGCCTCATCCCCGATGAAGGACTGAATCTCGTACTCGACGCGTGTGATGCCGATGTGTGGCAGGAGGAATTGCCGCCGCCGCGCGAAATTCTTTTAGAAAAAATTCGCGACAAAGTGGGATTGTTGTCGCTGCTCACCGACAAGATTGATGCGGAATTGATGGACCTAAATCCACAACTGCGCGTCGTCGCGAATTATGCTGTCGGTTTCGACAACATTGATATTCCTGCCGCAACGCAACGCGGTCTTCCGATTGGAAACACGCCCGGTGTGTTGACGGACACAACTGCCGATTTTGCGTTCACGTTGTTGATGAGCGCAGCGCGGCGTGTGGTCGAAGGCGCGGACTATGTGCGCGCGGGCAAATGGAAAACATGGGGACCGAAATTGCTGACGGGCGTTGACATTCACGGCGCGACGTTGGGTCTCATCGGATTCGGGCGCATCGGCGTTGCGATGGCAAAACGCGCGAGCGGGTTCGATATGCGCGTGTTGTATTATGACCAATATCGCCGCGAAGATTTGGAAAAATCCATTGGCGTCATTTACGCAGACATGGACACACTGTTGCGCGAATCGGATTTTGTTTCCATTCATACCGATTTGAACGCGACGACGCGTCACATGTTCAACGCCGATGCGTTCTCAAAAATGAAATCGTCTGCGATTCTCATCAACAGCGCGCGCGGTCCTATCATTGACCATCCCGCGTTGTACGACGCATTATCGTCGGGAAAAATTCGCGCGGCGGCGGTGGACGTGACCGAACCCGAACCCATCAACATGGACAGTCCATTGCTCACGTTGCCGAATTATCTCGTCGTTCCACACATCGCCAGCGCGACGATTGCTACGCGCGGCAAGATGGCAGAAATGGCTGCAAAAAATTTGATTGCCGGTGTGCATGGCGAAAAATTGCCGACTCCAGTGAATCCTGAAGTGTATGAGAAGGAAGTTAGAACGTAGTAGGTAGCAAGTAGTAGAGGACCATAACCTTGCTACCTGCTACGTGCTACCTACACCATGTCCCTCAAACCCAAAATCCTCCAAGAAACATTTCCACAGGGCAAAGGATTCACCATCATTGACGCGCCGTGGCGGCACAAGTATTTTGATTTGCCGAGAGACGAAGGCTGTTTTATTTGCCGCGCGATTGATGACGCACCGCGTCATGATGCGAAAAATTTAACTCTTGTGCGCGGCGAACACGCGCTGGTGATGCTGAATCGTTATCCGTACACGATGGGCGCGCTGATGGTTGCGCCTATCGCGCATGTGGGCGATTTCCGCGCGATTGACGAGGAAACGCTTTTGGAAATGAACCAATTGGTGAAACGCGCGATGAACATTCTCGACGCGGCGATTCATCCCAAAGCGTACAACATCGGCATCAATCAAGGTGTGGACGCGGGCGCGGGACTAAAAGACCACATTCACATTCACGTCGTCCCGCGCTGGGGGGCGGATACGAATTTTATGACGACGATTGGCGACGTCCGTGTTCTCGCTGAAGATGTGGACAGTATGTACAAGCGATTGAAAAAGGCAATGAAAAGCGGCGCGTAACACAACATGGAAACAGGCACACGGGGAAACAGGTATCTACGCAGACTTGTTTCCCTGTTTTCTTTTTTACCTGCTACTTTGTTTTCACCATTTTTGTTATAATAGACACGAGGTCATGTGAAATGAAATACAAAGAAGTGTTCATCCTCTCTGGCGCACGACTCCCCACTGGAAAATTTCAAGGTTCGTTAAAAGACATTCCCGCGACGCAACTGGGCGCGCACGCGATTCGCGCGGCAATGGAACGCGCGCAGGTTGACCCGAAACAAATTGACGAAGTGTTAATGGGCAATGTTGTCAGCGCGGGTCTTGGACAGGCACCCGCGCGTCAAGCCGCGCTCGGCGCAGGTCTGCCCGATACCATCAACGCGACATTATTAAACAAAGTTTGCGGCTCGTCGCTCAAAGCGGTGATGCTTGGAACCGCAATGATTCGCGCGGGCGATGCGAATGTTTTGGTGACGGGTGGTTTTGAAAGCATGTCGCGCGGTCCGTACTTGTCTGAACATTTACGCGGCGGCGCGCGGATGGGCGAAGTGAAATTTCGCGACGCCGTCGTGTTCGATGCGCTTACCGACCCGTTTCACAATTGGCACATGGGCAACGCGGCGGAACTCATCGCGCAAAAAATGGAAGTGACGCGCGAGGAACAAGACGAATACGCGCTGCATTCCCATCAACGCGCGTTCGCCGCACAGCAAGACGGAAAATTCCGCGATGAAATCGCGCCGATTGAATTTCCCATCAAAGGTGGCATAAAGATTTTTGACGCGGACGAAACGATTCGCGCGGATACCTCACTCGAAGCATTAGCGAAACTCAAGCCCGCGTTTCAGGAAAACGGAACGGTCACCGCAGGTAACGCGCCAGGATGGAGCGATGGCGCGGCAGCGTTGGTCATCGCGGGTGAAGCTGCCATCAACGGACACAAGCCGCTCGCGCGCGTCGTCGGTTATCATCAATCGGGAACCGTTCCTGAAAAAATTTTTTGGGCGCCGATTGATGCCATCAACGGACTTTTGAAAAAATTGGATTGGTCACTCGACGACGTTGACCTATTTGAACTTAACGAAGCGTTCGCCGCGCAAGTTCTTGCTGATGGACGCGAAATCGGTTGGGGTTGGGACAAGGTGAATGTCAATGGCGGCGCGATTGCGCTGGGACATCCGCTCGGCGCGAGCGGCGCGAAAATTTTGGTGACGCTGCTGCACGAATTGAAACGCCGCAATGGAAAACGCGGAATTGCGTCGGCGTGTTTGGGGGGGGGGGAAGCGGTGGCGGTTGCGATTGAAATGGTGTGAAAGATTTTATGATTTGGGATTTATGATTTCGGATTTTTGCTCAATGGTTTTTCAATCACAAATCGGAAATCAAAAATCGAAAAAAACAAAGTGGACTTTGAACTTACCGAAGAACAAAAACAGATTCGCGATTTGACGCGCGAGTTCGCGCAAAAGGAAATCGTGCCGATTGCTGCCGAGTTTGACGCGCGCGGGGAATTTCCGCGCGAGACGATTATGAAGTTGGGCGAACTCGGTTTGATGGGAATTGAGATTCCTATCGAGTACGGTGGCGCAGGACTCGACACCATGTGCTATGTGTTGGCGATGGAAGAAATTTCCAAAGCGGACGCGTCGCACGGTACCATCGTTTCTGTGAACAACTCTTTGTTCTGTCACGGGTTGTATAAATTTGGAACCGAGGAACAAAAACAAAAATATCTCGTTCCCGTCGCGTCGGGGAAAAAGATTGGTGCATATTCCTTGACCGAACCGCAGTCGGGCAGTGACGCGGGCAACATGAAAACGCGCGCCGTGTTGAACAGCGATACGTACACCATCAATGGGCGCAAGTCGTGGGTGACGAGCGGACCCGTTGCCGATTTCGTGGTGCTGTTTGCGATGGTGAAACCAGAACTCGCACACAAAGGCACTGCCGCATTTATGATTGATACGACACAAGAGGGTTTTGCGCGCGGCAAAGTGGAACCGAAACTCGGCATCCGCGCGAGCGCGACGTGCGAATTATTTTTTGACAATTATCGCGTCGCCGCGAGCGAACGCGTCGGGCAAGAAGGCGACGGTTTCAAAATCGCCATGAGTATTCTCGACGCGGGACGCATCGGCATCGCCGCGCAAGCGTTAGGCATCGCGCAAGCGGCGTTTGAAGCATCGGTGAAATATGCAAAGACACGCGAGGCATTCGGGAACGCCATCGGTGAATTTCAGGCAATTCAATGGATGCTGGCAGACATGGCAACGCGCATTGAAGCGGCGCGCTTGTTAGTCTACAACGCGGCATTGAAAAAAACGCGCGGCGAAAAATTTACGCGCGATGCTTCGATGGCAAAATTGTACGCGAGCGAAACTGCGATGTGGGTCACGACCAAAGCGATTCAAGTTCACGGCGGCATGGGTTATTCCAAAGAATTGCCCATCGAAAGATATTTCCGCGATGCGAAAATCACCGAAATCTACGAAGGCACTTCCGAAATTCAGCGCATCGTGATTGCACGCGAGACGCTGAAACAGTACTCGTAAAACGGAGTCGTCATGTCTCTTGACGGAAAAATGATGGAATTGCGCGCGCTGCGCGAACAGGCGTTGATTGGCGGCGGACAAAAACGGATTGACCAACAGCACGCCAAAGGAAAATACACCGCGCGCGAACGCATCGAACTTTTGTTGGATGAAGGTTCGTTCCAAGAAATTGGCATGTACGTGACACAGCGCGGTTCATCGTTCAGCACGGGCGAGCAAACGTTTTATGGCGATGGCGTCGTCACAGGTTACGGCACGATTGATGGACGACTCGTGTACGTTTTTTCGCAAGATTTCACCGTCTTTGGCGGCTCGCTCGGTGAAGCGCACGCGGAAAAAATTGTGCGCTTGCAAGACATGGCGTTGAAAAATGGCGCGCCGATAATTGGTTTGAATGATTCGGGCGGCGCGCGCATTCAAGAAGGTGTTATTTCGCTCGGCGGCTACGCCGATATTTTTTTGCGTAACACGTTGGCGAGCGGTGTGATTCCGCAAATCAGCGCGATTATGGGACCGTGCGCGGGCGGCGCGGTGTATTCTCCCGCGCTCACCGATTTTACGTTGATGGTCAAAGACACAAGCTATATGTTTGTGACAGGACCTGATGTGGTGCGCGCGGTGACGCATGAAGACGTTTCGTTTGAAACGCTCGGCGGCGCCATCGTTCACAACTCAACCAGCGGTGTCGCACATTTCGCCGCGAACAGTGAAGAAGAAGCGGTCAACATGCTTCGCACATTGCTTTCGTTTTTGCCACAAAACAACGCCGAAGACCCACCGCGTCGCGTGACCACCGATTCGCCCTTGCGCGCGGATACGGAACTCGACGAAATCGTTCCCGACAATCCGAACAAAGCGTACGACATGAAAGAAGTGATTAAACGCATTGTAGATGACGGCGATTTCTTTGAAGTGCAAGAACATTTCGCAGGAAACATTCTCATCGGTTTTGCGCGCATGAATGGGCGCGTTGTTGGCATTGTCGCACAGCAACCAACTGTCCTCGCGGGAGTTCTCGACATTAACGCGTCAGTCAAAGGCGCGCGCTTTGTGCGGTTCTGCGATTGTTTCAACATTCCCATCATTACGCTCGAAGACGTGCCAGGATTTTTGCCCGGCGTTGGTCAAGAACACGGCGGCGTCATTCGACACGGCGCGAAATTGTTGTACGCATATTGCGAAGCGACAGTGCCGAAAATTACAATCATCACGCGCAAATCGTATGGCGGCGCGTATTGCGTCATGAATTCCAAACACATTCGCGGGGACATGAATCTCGCGTGGCCCACCGCCGAAATTGCGGTGATGGGTCCCGAAGGCGCGGTCAATATTATTTTCCGCGATGAGATTCAGATGTCGTCCGACCCCGACGCGACGCGTCAGCGTTTGATTGCCGAATATCGCGAACGTTTTGCAAATCCGTACGTCGCGGCATCGCGCGGTTACGTGGACGACATCATCGAACCGCGCTTTACACGCGCGCGTGTAATCTCGGCGTTGGAGATGTTGCAGAATAAACGTGATACGTTGCCGCCAAAGAAACACGGGAATATTCCGCTGTGAGAATAGAACGTGGAGAGTTCAAATGACAGTCAAAGCCCTTTACGAAAAAAAATTGACGCGCGAAATTAAACAAACTCCCGCAGAGTATCTGCCCGCGCTTTTCCAAATTGTTCGGATTTATCGCGAAAGCGTCACCCTGAAATCTGCAGAAGAAAGTTTTCGACAGGGGTGGGATGAGGTGATGCGCGGTGAGACGTTCCCGATTTCAGATTTATGGAAAGACATTGATGCAATCTGAAAATCAGACGCGCGTCACAATCGAATACTCTGCAGAATTCGTACACAATTTGCGCGAATTGGCGAAGCGCTATCGCCATATCAAAAGTGATGTTCAGCCAGTAATTGAACAACTACACTCTGGGCAAATTCTGGGAGACCAAGTACCTGGAACACCATACACGATTTACAAAGTGCGCGTGCGTAATAGCGATAGTCAGAAAGGCAAACGCGGCGGTTATCGGTTGCTTTATTATTTGCGGACGCCGACAAAAATCCTACTTGTAACAATTTATTCAAAATCAGATCAAAGTGACATTTCTGCCGGAAAAATTCGAAAAATTGTCGGGGAATGGAAAGCATGAATTATCTAACCAAAATCGGTCACGCCCACCTCAAAGTCCGTGACTTGGACCGCGCGACGGCGTTTTATACAAAGTATTTTTCGCTGCAATTTGTCGAACGCGTTGCGGACGCGTACGTCTTTTTGAGCGGCGGCGAATTTCACCACGAAATCGCGTTACAGAATGTTGGCACGTACGCGCCACAGCCCGCACGCGATGGCGTCGGCTTGTATCACGTCGCATTTGAAGTATCCGATAAAATTTCGTTTGCAAACGCGTACAAAGCATTGACCGACGCGGGCATCAAGGTCGCGCTGGTGGACCACTGCATCAGTTGGGCAATGTACTTTGATGACCCCGATGGCAATGGTCTGGAAATTTATTGGGACGCTCGCAATGAACCCGATGGGGTAAAACATTGGCGCGGCATCAATTTGCCGTTGGAAGCGGAAGATGTGCTGGCAGTGTTGGAGGGAGACAAGTAGAAGGTAGCAGGTAGTATGTAGCAGGGAAATCCCTGCTACTTGCTACTTGCTACTTGCTACCTCATCATGTTCAAAAAGATTCTCGTCGCCAATCGTGGGGAAATCGCCGTGCGCGTTTTGCGTGCGTGTCGCGAGTTGGGTGTCGAAACTGTCGCGGTGTATTCGGACGCGGACCGCAACGCGCTGCATGTGCGCTACGCGGACGAAGCGTACAACATCGGACCCGCGCCTGCGCGCGAAAGTTATTTGCGGATTGATAAAATTATCGAAGTGGCGCTGCGCGCCAGAGCGGACGCGATTCATCCGGGCTACGGCTTTTTGGCAGAGAACGCGCAATTTGCGCGCGCGGTGACGGCGGCGGATATTGATTTTATCGGACCGCCCGCGAGCGCGATTCAAGCGATGGGGAATAAAGTGGAAGCGCGCAAACTCGCGTTGAAAGTCGGCGCGCCGGTAGTGCCCGGTGTGTACGATACGCTGAGTGACGACGCGATTGTCGCGGCGGCGGATGAAATCGGTTATCCCGTGATGATTAAAGCGGCGGCGGGCGGCGGCGGCAAAGGGATGCGGCGCGTGGACCGTCGCGAAGATTTGACGAACGCGTTGGCGCGCGCCCACAGCGAAGCGCTGCAAGCATTCGGCGATGGTTCTGTTTATATTGAAAAAGCCATGACCGGTGTGCGACACATCGAGTTTCAAATTCTCGCGGATACGAAAGGCAATGTCATTCATCTTGGCGAACGCGAGTGTTCATTGCAGCGACGCCATCAAAAATTGGTCGAAGAAGCGCCGTCGGTTGCGCTCGACGAAAATTTGCGCGCGCAGATGGGCGAAGCGGCGGTGAACATTGCAAAAGCGGCAAACTATGTCAACGCGGGAACGTTGGAATTTTTGGTGGACAAGGATTCCAATTTTTATTTTTTGGAAATGAACACGCGTTTGCAAGTGGAACATCCTGTGACGGAATTGGTGACGGGGATTGATATTGTCAAGGAACAAATTCGCATCGCGTCGGGGCGCCCGCTTTCCTACAAGCAAGAAAATATCGTCATGCGCGGTTGGGCAATTGAGTGTCGCATCACTGCCGAAGACCCATTTAGCAATTTCTTGCCGTCCACCGGCAAGATTACAAATTTGAATGAACCGACCGGTCCCGGCGTGCGTCTGGAAACGGGGTTGTACGAAGGCATGGAGGTTTCACTTTTTTATGACCCGTTGATTGCAAAACTGTGCGTGTGGGGCGAAACGCGCGCGGCGGCGATTGTGCGAATGCGACGCGCCCTTTCCGAATTTCACATCATGGGCGTTTCCACTTCGATTCCATTTCATCAACACATCATGGAAAGCACCAACTTTATGGGCGGACATTTTGATACGCGCTTTGTGGAAGAAAGGGTCGTGATGCAGCAAGGTGGTGATGAGGACAAAAAACGCATCGCCGCGATTGTTGGCGCGTTGCTCACACACGAACGCCGTCAAACCGCATTGACAATTCCCCCGACGAATGGTACGAACGGCAGCAGTTGGCGCAAACAAGGTTGGCGAAATTAGATGCACTATACCTGTATCGTTGGTGAACACACATACGAAATTCGTCCGGGCGCGAATCATTCGGTCGAAGTGAATGGCGAACCGCACCGCGTTGATTTTCAAACGATTGACGACGGCGCGTTGTATTCGTTATTGATTGATAATAAGTCGTGGCAAGTGTTGGTGGAACGCAATGGTGACGAGTATCGCATTTCGATTGATGGCGAATTGTATGTGGTGAATGTGCAAGATGAACGTACGCGCAAAATTCAAAAAGCACTGGACCGCGCGGCAAAAGAGACGGGCGAATTTATTTTAAAAGCGCCGATGCCCGGACTCGTGCGCGGCGTGGCTGCAATCATTGGACAGGAGGTGCAAAAAGGGCAGGGCTTGGTCATTCTCGAAGCGATGAAGATGGAGAATGAATTGCGCGCGCCGCGCGTGGGTATTGTTCATGATATTCGCGTCAAGCCCGGCGATGCCGTCGAACTGGGACAAGCGTTAGTTGTGATTCATTCAATCTAAATTCCCATGACCGCGCGCGTGCAGCGCGCAACGTCAAATGTATTTCTCCAAAGGAGGAAGCGATGGCAGGCAAAAAGAAATCCGGTGGGCAAGAAAGCATGTTGAATAAAGTCGCGGAAGCGATTGGCGGAGCAGTCGGCACTGTGCAAGGGACCGCCGAAGTGGCGATGGAAACTGCGAAAGATGCGGGCAGCGCGATGATGGAAAAAGCGCAAGATACGGCGGCGGGCGGAATGGAAATGGCGCAAGAAGGCGCGAGCACCGTTGCTGAAAAAGCCGGTGAAGCCGTTGCGGCAGCGCCCAAAGTGGCAGCGAGCGTACAGAAAAAAGTGAGCAAAACGCAAAAGCAATTGTTGGCAGATGCGAAACGCCAACTCGCGTCGGTTGAAAAATTGATGGCGAAAGAAATCGCTGCTGCCAAAGCGCGTTGGGCGGCGGCAAACAAAGCATTGAAAGCGGGCGCCAAATCTGCCAAAGCGGAAACCGTTGAAGCGCAGACCGCGCTCGTTGCCGATGCGAAAACGCAAATGGATGCTGCAACCAAAGCTGCGTCCGCGCAAGTGAGCACCGCGCGCAAACAAATTGCCGCAGCAGAAAAAACATTGGCGGCAAAAGCCAAAGACACTTCCGCGTCGGCACAATCACTCATCAAACAACAGACCAAGGCGGCGCAAGCGCAAGCCGCTGCGGCACAAAAAACGTTTAACGCACAATTGAAAAATGTGCAAAAGCAAGTTGGACGCGTCGAAAAAGCCGCAGGTTCAAATTTGAAAGCGACGCAAAAGAAGGCGGGCAAGGTCGCGCAAGCCGCGCGCAAAGGCGTGGCGAATACGATGAAAGCGGTCACTCAATAATTTTGTATCGCGGGCGCGATTGATTGTAACGGGGCGGGGCGTTGCGGTCGTATTCGACCGCCATAATTCACGCTGCCGCCTCGTTTTATTTTTGGGGATATTAGTGCGGGACGTAGGCAAAGAGGAATTTTCGGCGTACGAGAAACCAAATAAAGAGGATGGTCAGAATTTCGTAAATGCCTGTGGTGGCAAGCGGCAAAGCGGCGGGCGTCGAACGGTACAGATATGCAAGAATGAGATGAACCATATATACGTACAGTGAGGCTTGTCCCAAAGGAATGAGAATTTTCGCGGGTCCGCGCGCGAGTGGCTCCCAAAATGTTGTGACGAACCAAGCAATGACGATGGCGAGTACGACAAAATTGAGCAAACGTCCGATGCCCAACGTACTTTTCTCGAACCAGAATTCATACGCGGCATTATCCAAAACAATCACGCGCACATCCATCAATTGTCGCAACACGAAAAAAATTACAAAAAGAATTGCAGTCCAAGCCGCGGGCTGAATCGGCGCGAGATGACGCCAAAATTGTACGAGTTGCGCGCGATAGGTTCCGAGCAAAATTCCCGAGACAAAAAGCAACTGCCACACCATAAAAGGAAAACGCCAAACTTCTTTGCCGTAAAACTGCCACATGAACGCTTGCGGCGCGACTTGATACAAAACATACAACGCGAGCGAAATGACAACAACCCACCGCGTCTTGCCTTGTGCAATGAGCCAAAGCACGATAGGTGTGAAAAATAAAAGTAAAATGTAAAGCAAAAGAATATCAAACCCAAAGGGTCCAAAACGCAGCGTAACAATTTTGAGAACGAGTTGCCAAAACGGAACCTCGTTCCCAATGTTCCCAATCGGTTTGAGTGGCAAGATGAACGAGTCAATAAGAATGAAACTGCTTTGCAAAACGATGAACGCGAGATAAAGATGCAATGTTCGCTTTAGCGCTTTGCGAAGCATTGTGTGAAATCCTTGTCGTTCCAAAATGGGCAGATACACCAAACCAACAACCGTTCCGGAAATGAAAACAAAACCTTCCGCCGCAGACACATTTCCAAAAAATTCATACGTGAACTGCATCAACCACGCGCGATGATAGTGATACACAATCATTGTGCAGAGGAAGAGTCCGCGCAAAAAATCGAGACGCAAATCGCGCTTCGATAACGAGGGGTCGTATTTCCAATCGGCAAGCGCGAGTGAACGTAAACGCGGTGGAGTCACGATGGTAACAAATTCGCGGAGCATAGGTTGGAAAGATTGTAATTGCGACAGTATGGATGTCAAATGCGGTATCCGCGATGTTTTGAAAATGTTGGAGGGTAAAAGATGGAAACAGGAACAACACTCGAACAAATGGCGCAAGAACTGGAACAGGTGAAACGCGAATTGCGCGAAGTAAAAGAGAAATATGCGCTCCCGGGAGTTGAGAATAGGAATGATGCTGTGCAGAGCAGAGTGCCGCAAGAAGTGATAACGAAAACTGGCGGAACAAGAATCGAGTATCCGACTGACCATCCACATATTTACACGAGTCCGACGATGCATCGCGGTGAGCCGACGATTCGCGGTTCTGCCATTAGCGTTCGTACGATTGTTGAACGAACACGGTTAGGTGACTCGCCCGAAAGGATTCTCCAAGGATATCCTCATCTGAGTCTCGCGAAAATATATGACGCGCTTTCTTATTACTATGACCACACCGAAGAAATCGAAAAGTATATTCGCGAAAATGAGGAGGCAGGATGGCGAGCGTTGCACCGCGTCTCTACATAGCTCTTTACACGGATGAAGACGTACATGGCGAAATTGCTCCACAAATTCGCGCGCGCGGATATGACGCGCTTTCCGCATTTGAAGCAGACAAGACTGGGATAGAGGATGAGGAGCAACTCAAGTTTGCGGTGGCGCAAGGACGCACAATCCTGACTCACAACATGGGCGATTTTGAACACTTGCACAAACTCTATCGTGAAAAGAACAAGGAGCATTTCGGAATCATTGTCGCGCCACAGTGGGAAATTGGTGTCATCATCAAGCGTGTCTTGAATATGCTTGATCAAGTCGACGCTGACCAGATGAGGAATCAATATTATCATCTTGGCGAGTTCAAATAATTTCGGAAAGAACCCCTAATGGACAATCACATAACCCTCTCCACCATTCCCGTCAAACGCATCTACTCTCCCGACACCACGCGCGTTGATTATTTGGACGCGCTTGGTTTTCCCGGCGACTATCCGTTCACGCGCGGGATTCAGCCGACGATGTATCGCGGGCGCTTGTGGACGATGCGGCAGTACGCGGGTTTTGCAAGCGCGGAAGAATCAAACGCGCGTTACAAATATCTGTTATCGCAAGGACAAACGGGGCTTTCCGTCGCGTTCGATTTGCCGACGCAGACGGGCTATGATTCCGACGCGCAGATGGCGGAAGGCGAAGTGGGCAAAGTCGGCGTGCCGATTTCATCACTCCAGGACATGGAGCAGTTGTTTGCCGACATTCCGCTTGACCAAGTTTCAACGTCCATGACCATCAACGCGACTGCGCCGATTTTGCTCGCGTTGTACGTCGCGGTTGCGCGCAAGCAAGGCGCGCCGAACGCGAAAATTCGCGGGACAACGCAAAACGATATTCTAAAAGAATACATTGCGCGCGGCACATACATTTATCCGCCAAAAGAATCTTTACGCCTCACGGTTGATGTCATTGAATACTGCGCGCGCGAGCTGCCCGGTTGGAATCCGATTTCGATTTCGGGCTATCACATTCGCGAAGCGGGCGCGACGGCGGTGCAGGAAATCGCGTTCACGTTTGCGAATGCGATTGAATACGTGAATGCGTCGCTCGCGCGCGGATTAAAGATTGACGAATTCGCGCCGCAACTTTCCTTTTTCTTTGTGTCGCAAATGGATTTTTGCGAAGAGATTGCAAAATTTCGCGCCGCGCGGAGATTGTGGGCGAGCATCATCAAGGAAAAGTTCGGCGCGCAAAAAGCACAATCCATGATGCTGCGTTTTCACACGCAAACGGCGGGCGTTTCACTCACCGCGCAGCAACCCGAAAACAATATTGTTCGCACGGCGATTGAAGCGATGGCAGCAGTGTTGGGAGGAACGCAATCGCTTCACACCAATTCGTATGATGAAGCATTGGCGCTGCCCACGCAAGAATCGGCGCAAATCGCGTTACGCACACAACAAATCATCGGGTACGAGTCGGGCGTAACGAACACGATTGACCCTGTCGCGGGCAGTTATTACATCGAACATCTCACGGATGAAATTGAAACGCGCGTGCGGGATTATCTCGCGCAAATTGAAAAAATCGGCGGCGCGCAGCGCGCAATTGAAACGGGCTTTATCAATCGCGAAATTCAAGAGTCCGCGTGGAAATTTCAAAAAGCGGTGGATGAAAACGAACGCACTGTTGTTGGCGTCAACAAATTTGTGATGGAAGAAGAAATCAAGCCGCACATTGTGCGTCCCAGTCCCGCCGCGCAAGAAAAACAAAAAGCGCGTTTGCGCGAATTGCGCGCGACGCGTGATGCAACGCGTTGTGGTGAATCCTTGCGCGCATTGGAAAATGCCGCGCGTGGGACCGAAAATTTGATGCCACACATTCTGCACTGTGTTGAATCCTACGCGACGGTTGGGGAAATTTCGGACACATTGCGTCGCGTGTTTGGCGAATATCACGGGAACGCGGCGTTTTGAAGGTTGGATATTGCCGCGACAAGATGACTGACTCTCTGCTTCAAGAACAAATCGCATACTATCGCGCGCGGGCGAGCGAGTACGAAGAAACGGCGTTGCCAACACTCGGCGCGGGTGATAGTCCGATGGCGCGCGAATGGCGCGACGCGGAACGCGTTGTACATTCGTTGCCGCAGTACACCAACATTTTGGAATTGGCATGCGGCACAGGTGTGTGGACGCGTTTGTTGGCACAGCACACGGAACATTTGACCGCGCTCGATGCTGCGCCCGAAATGTTAGAAATCAATCGCTCACGGGTGAATGACCCGCGCGTGAAATACGAATGTGTGGATTTGTTCGAGTGGGAGCCGACGCAAGAATATGAATTGGTGTTCATGGCGTTTTGGCTTTCGCACGTTCCCGAAGCGCAACTCGATTCCTTTTTGAAGCGCGTGCGCCGCGCCCTGAAAGCGAACGGACATGTTTTTATTTTGGACGAGCCACAAGGCACAAAGAATGTGATTCCCACAAGTGAAAACATCCAAGCGCGCACATTGAATGATGGGCGCACTTTCAATATCGTGAAAGAATATTACGCGCCGGAAGAATTGCGCGAACGAATGATGCGACTTGGATTTGCGCGCGGGGAAATATCGCGCGGGGATTATTTTTTCTGGCTGCGCGCGACACGGAGCAAAAATGATTAAACGCCTAGACCACATCGGCATTGCCGTACAAAATATCAACGACGCGTTGAAATTTTTCGAGAGCGCGTTAGGAATGGAACTCGAACACGTTGCTACCGAAGAGGGCGGAAAAACGCAAGTGGCTTTTTTGCCTGTTGGTGGAAGTGAGGTTGAGTTGGTGCAAACGCATGACCCAGAAAGCGGACTCGGAAAATTTTTGGCGAAGCGCGGCGAGGGGATTCATCACATTTGTTTTGAAGTAGATGATATTGACGGCGCGCTCGCGCGCTTGAAAGAAAATGGCGCGCAATTGATTGACGAGACGCCGCGTGTGAACGCGAGTGGAATGAAATACGCGTTCATTCATCCGAAAAGCGCGCACGGGGTTCTCATTGAGTTGTATCAGAAACCGAATCGTGATGCGTAAAACGTCAAAACGTAGGGGCAGTGCTTTGTGCCTGTCCGATGGGAGTTATCATGTTTGACCCAAAAGAATTGGAGCAAGTACGCGACGCGCGCGACAAGTGGGAAGAAACGACGTTGCAGAAATCGTTGGCGAAAAATCCCGAACGCGCGAAAAAGTTTATTACAACTTCGTCGGAAGAAATCGAACGACTCTACACGCCGCTCGATATTTCGGAGATGGATTACGCGCGCGATTTGAATGATGCGGGACAATTTCCATATACGCGCGGTGTGCATCAAACAATGTATCGCACCAAAGTCTGGACGATGCGAATGTTTGCGGGATTCGGCACGGCGGAAGAAACGAACGCGCGTTTCAAGTATTTGCTCGAACATGGCGAAACGGGACTTTCTACCGCGTTCGATATGCCGACGTTGTACGGTTATGACACCGACGCACCGCAAGCGTTGGGCGAATTTGGAAAATGCGGCGTCGCGGTCTCGTCGCTCGCGGACATGGAAATTTTGTTTGACGGCATCCCCGTTGACCAAGTGACGACTTCGATGACCATCAATTCGCCCGCCGCGATGATCTGGGCAATGTACATTGCGGCGGCGGAAAAACGCGGCATCGCGCGCGATAAATTGGGCGGCACGTTGCAGAACGATATTCTCAAAGAATACATCGCACAAAAAGAATTTATTTTTCCGCCCGAACCTTCGATGCGGCTCGTGACGGATACGGTGGAATTTGGCACGCGCGAATTGCCGAAATGGAATACGATTTCGATTTCGGGCTATCACATTCGCGAAGCGGGTTCGACGGCGGCGCAAGAATTGGCGTTCACGTTGAGCGATGGCTTCGAGTACGTGCGTTGGGCGATTGCGCGCGGTTTGGATGTGGACGCGTTCGCGCCGCGTCTTTCATTTTTCTTTAACGCGCACAATGATTTTTTTGAAGAGATTGCCAAATATCGCGCGGCGCGGCGCATCTGGGCGCGCGAGATGAAAGAAACGTTCGGCGCGAAAAATCCGCGCTCGTGGCTCTTGCGTTTTCACACCCAAACGGCGGGCGTGTCCCTCACCGCGCAGCAGCCGATGAACAATGTCGCGCGTGTTGCCTTGCAAGCGTTGGCGGGCGTGTTGGGTGGAACGCAATCGCTGCACACAAATTCACTTGACGAAGCGTGGGCGTTGCCGAGCGAACACGCGGCGATGATTGCTTTGAGGACGCAGCAAATTATTGCGGAAGAAAGCGGCGTGACGAATGTGGTGGACCCGTTCGGCGGCAGTTATTTTGTCGAAGCATTGACGAATAAATTGGAAGCGGAAGCGTACGAGTATTTTCGCAAGATTGAAAATTTCGGCGGGATGCTTCCCGCGATTGAACGCGGTTTTCAACAGCGCGAAATTGCTGAAGCCGCGTCGCGGTATCAACGCGAGATTGATGCGAAAGAGCGCATCATCGTCGGCGTGAATGATTATGTGACCGATGAAACATTACGCGTGCCGTTATTGCGCGTGGATGAAGCAGGGGCGCGCCACCAAATCGAACGCTTGAATCGTGTACGCCGCGAACGCGATAATGTGCGCGTGGGCGAAACGCTGAACGCGATTCGTCATGCCGCGAACAAATCCAACGAAAACTTGATGCCGTACTTTATTGACGCGGCGAACGCGTATGCGACGCTGCAAGAGATGATGGATGTGTTGCGTCAAGAGTGGGGTGAGCACCGCGAAGAGGCGATTATTTGAGAGGAACAAGTTTCAATTGCTGGTCGTCTGAAACATGACGCGGTGCGTCACAAATTTTTTTTCAGGGAGAGGTGAATGAAATCTATTCTAAGCGGACTTGTCGGCGCGCTTTTGTTGGCAGCCATTTTCACAGTGCCGACCTTTGCGCAAACGACGGTCACGTGCGAACAAGATTACACCGCAGCATCGGGTGATTGGTTGTCGAAAGTTGCAGAAAAATATCTGGGCAGCGCGAGCGCGTATGAGGCAATCGCGGCGCAAACGAATTTAAAATCGGAAACCGATTTTTCTTATGCGACGATTGTGAATCCCGATGTGTTGGAGGTGGGTTGGAAATTGTGCATTCCGAGCGCGGACGCGGCAAAAGGTTTGACGTGGAATGGCGCTAGGTCGGGATTGGAGAAGAACGCGTTGTATAACGCGACGTATTCGAGTGAATTGGTGCCGAACGGTAAAGTGACGGTCAAGGATGGAAAATTCTCAATGCCCGCCGCGCCTGACACTCCATTGCTCATTCAGTTGAGTTTGACGGGGCAAGTAGCGTATGGTGAATTGAATGGCGTTCCGTCGGCGGCAGTGATTACAGGTTCCACGGGCGGTGGCAGTGGCTATTTTTACATTTTGAGTTTGATGCAAGTCAAGATGGCAAAGCGACTCAAGCCGCAACTACGGGAACAGGAGACCGCAGTCCCGTGTTGGCGGTAAAGATTGAAAATAATCAATTGCTCGTGGATTATTTGACGCAAGGTCCTGACCAACCGTTTTGCTGCGGCACATTGCGCGTGGTGGATACGTACGCGTTGGAGGGAAATAAATTGAATCAAGTCTCGCGCAAGGAATTGGGGTACTTGGGACCAAATGGTGAAACTCCCGGCGCGCCAACACTTGCCGATGTGGTTTGGAAATGGAAAAGCACGACGAGCTCGACTGGTGAAATTCAATCTGCTGCTCCCGACAAGTACACGGTGAAATTTAGTGCGGATGGCAAAACGGGTATTCAAGCCGACTGCAATACGGGCGCCGCAGACTATACGACGAACGGAAAATCACTTACGCTTTCGCCCATCATTACAACGCTGATCTATTGCGGGGAAGAATCACAAGACCAAAAGTTCTTGAGCGCACTGCAAAATGCAGCCGCGTATTCTTTCGAGAACGGCAATCTGTTGATTCAACTTAAAGACGGCGGGACGATGAAATTTACGAAATAAAAAAATTGCGGCGGTGGAAATTCCACCGCCGCTTCATTTGGTTATGCCGCCACTTTTTCGAGAATGTGTCCAATCACTGCAAAGCAATCGTGAATCTCTTGTTCCTTGACCCAACCGAGATGTCCGACGCGGATAATTTTTCCTCGCATCGGTCCTTGTCCGCCGCCGATGATGAGTTCGTATTCTTCGCGTGCGGCTTTGCGCAATGCTTCCGTGTCCACGCCCTCGGGCGCGTACAGCGCGGTCACCGCGTTCGACGCGTAACGTTCATCGCCGAACATGCGGAACCCTAGTGACTTTGCTTGTTCACGCGTGATGGCAGCGATACGTGCGTGGCGTGCGAAAACATTTTGCAGACCTTCCGCGAGAATTTTTTCGAGAGCAAGGTCGAGCGCGTAATAGACGGACACGGCGGGTGTGAACGGCGTCTGTCCTTTTTCCAACCAACTTTTGGTTTCCGTCCAATCAAAATAAAAACGCGGCGTTTTCGCGTTCGCGTGCGCCTTCCACGCGCGTTCCGAAACAGAAATCATCGCGACGCCGGGCGGACATGCCCACGCTTTTTGTGACGCGGACACCATCACATCAATTCCCCAATTATCAATTTGCGCGTCGGCAGTTAGCATCGAACTCACTCCGTCCACAATCAACACCGCATCGGAATTGGCGCGCACGGCGTTGGAAATTTCCTTGAGCGGGTGCATGATGCCCGTAGATGTTTCGTTGTGCGTGACGAGGACCGCTTTGGTGTTGGGCGCGTTTTTCAATTCTTGCGCGACGCGTTCGGGGTCAATGCCCTGTCCATTTTCAAATTTGATTTTGTTGACGTTCGCGCCATAGGTGTTGGCGATGCGCGCAATGCGTTCACCAAATTCGCCCGCGACGAACGCGAGAACGGAATCGCCGGGCGAAAGCGTGTTGACGACGGCGGATTCGAGTCCACCCGTACCGGACGCGGTGAACAACAGCACATCGTTTTTGGTTTGGAAACTCGTTTTGAGATTATGGACGATGCGATTTTGCATCGCGGCAAATTGCGGACCGCGATGGTCAATCATCTGGCGACTTGCTTCGTCGAGAATGTCTTCGGGAACGGTGACGGGACCGGGGATGCGGAGGTTCATCTTGGACTCTCTTGAAAATGTACGACAAATTTCAAATTTGTCTTACCGTCGCCCACATTTCCATTCGACGTGGGTGTGCGGGTCGCACATCTTCAACTCCTTACGGAAATTTGAAATTGCGAATTGCGCAACTGAAATCAAAACGCCCACGTGCAATAACACGCGGGCGTCGAGTGCTTATGTATCGTATTCTACACGAACGCTAATCTAGCGCAACTTGAATCTCTTCGCCTTCCACATGCACGGGAAAGGTCTTGATGGGGAACAGCGCGGGGAGAGCAGTGACTTTGCCCGTGCGTACATCAAAACGCGCGCCGTGTCGCGGGCACTCGATGTTGTAATCCCACAATTCGCCTTCGCCCAACGGACCGCCATCATGCGTGCATAAATCTTGCGTTGCAAAATATGTGCCTTCAACGTTACACAAGGCGATGTCGTGTCCGTTGACATGAAAGGTTTTTACTTGCCCCTTTTTTACTTCGCCGACGCGCGCAACGGTTACAAAGTCGGACATTACAGGACTCCCAATTCATGTAAAACAACGGGAACTTTGGGCATGGGTTGTTGCCATAGCCATTCGATTTGCAAGTAAAATCCATCCAATACCGTTGATTCGAATTTTCCCGCGTTGCCGCCGAAAATCAACTTATAACGATTGTCACCACCCAACACATAAAACTCGGCTTGTTGCCGTTCGGGGTCTATCAGCCAATATTCGCGCACGCCAGCCGTTTCATATTCGACAAACTTTACGCCGCGATCCCGTCCTACACTTTCGGGTGAAAGAATCTCAATCGCGATATCCGCTGGTCCATCAAGATATTGAGGAGTAATGCGATGAATGTTCGACTTGGCAACAAACATTAAATCCGGCTCGCGTCCCCGTTCTTGGTCAGCAAAACGCATTTGGAATGGCGCAGAATACACTTTGCCTAAATCCCGAGCATCAACATAAAAACGCAAGATGCTTTCAAGAAAACCCGAATCGTCAGCGTGTTGCTGCGAAACAGACATTCCCACTTCAACTTCTCCTTCTACCCACTCGGCAAATTTGCCGTCATAGCGCTTGAGAAATTCCTCATAAGAAATCTTCTCAACGGGTTTAGATAATGATGTAGGTTCTGCCGTCAAAGCAACTACTTGCCCCATAGAAATTACTCCTCATCCTCATCGCCCCACTCGTGAATTCCGTATGCGCTCGCCTTGATGACTTTTAACGGCAATAACGCGCATTTGATTCTTGAGGGTCCCAGAGGAATTCCCAACAGGTCCAGCACAACTTGTTTGTCAATGTGTTTGATTTCTTCTAACGACTTGTTTTTGATTTCGTCGGTCAGCATGGACGCGGACGCTTGAGAAATAGCACAACCTTTTCCCGTGAATTTCACGTCCGTAACCACACCATTTTCAATTTTCAATTCCATCCGAATCTTGTCGCCGCACAAGGGATTCGAGTCTTCGTACGAATTGGTCGCGTCGGGCAGCGTGCCGTGATTGTGCGGATGCTGATAATGGTCGAGAATGAGTTCTTTGTATAAATCGTCCACGGTCAAAGCTAAAAGTATAAAGTCAAAAGCTAAAAGTGAAATTGTATGAAAACCTTTAGCTTTGAGCTTGTCACTTTTTACTTGTTAAACATCTTTCTCACATTTTGCAACGAAGCCACAAGTTGGTCAATTTCTTCGGGCGTGTTGTACACGTAAAAACTGGCGCGTGCGGTCGCGGGAAGATTGTAGAAATCGTGTAACGGCTGCGCGCAGTGATGTCCCGCGCGAATACAAATCGCGTCGCGGTCGAGGAGGGCGGCAATGTCGTGCGGATGAATGCTCGGAAAAGTTCCTTCCGCTTCCATTTCGAACGCCGCAAGTCCACCGCGCTGCGCGATTTGGGTGGGACCTATCACGCGCAATGTGGGAATCTCTTGCAATTTATTCAACGCGTATGCTGTCAATTCCATTTCATGTGCGCGGACATTTTCCATGCCGAGCGCGTTCAGATAATCAATCGCCGCGCCCATACCAATCGCTTCGGCAATCGCGGGCGTGCCTGCTTCAAATTTGTGCGGCAGTTCGTTCCACGTGGATTCTTGCAACTCCACTTTACGAATCATGTCGCCGCCGCCGAGAAAGGGCGGCATCGCTTCGAGCAGCGCGCGTTTCCCGTACAAGACGCCGATAAAAGGTCCGAGCATTTTGTGTCCGCTGAACGCGACAAAATCGGCATCGAGCGCGCGGACATCGAGCGGCAAATGCGGCGCGGCTTGCGCGGCGTCCACGACGACGATTGCACCAACTTGGTGCGCGCGCGAAATAATTTTGTCGAGCGGGGTGATTGCGCCTGTGACATTCGACATCATCGAGACGGCGACGATTTTTGTTTTTTCCGTGATGATGTTTTCCAAGTCGTCGAGCGCGAGTTGTCCGTGTCCGTCAACGGGAATGTATTTGAGCGTCGCGTTTTTTTCTTGCGCAAGCAATTGCCACGGGACAATGTTCGAGTGATGTTCGAGCACGGAAATGACGATTTCATCACCCGCGCGAACATTGGCGCGTCCGTACGAATACGCGACGAGATTCAACGCTTCCGTCGCGTTGCGCGTCCAAACAATTTCGCGCCAACTTTTGGCGTTGATAAATTTTTGTACTTGCTTGCGCGCGTTTTCGTACTGTTCCGTCGCTTGTTCGGCGAGTTGATAAATGCCGCGATGAATGTTGGCGTTCGTCGTGCGATAGTACGTGTCGAGCGCGCGAATGACACTTTCCGGTTTTTGCGAAGTCGCGGCGGAATCCAAATACACAAGCGGTTTGCCGTGTACGAATTGTTGGAGAATCGGAAAATCTTCGCGCAGAGACGCGACATCAAGGTTGCTCATACAATTAAAAAAAAGAGCAAGAGTGGCGTTTCAGTTCAACGCAATTTACTCTTACTCTATCTTTTGGTTTACCAACCGGTCAATAGCCCCGGGTCTTCCATCATTTCGGGACTCCACAAATCGGGCAGGACTGTCACTTTGATTTTTTTGCCCGATACGGATTCGCTCACGTCTTTGATTTGTTGAATGAGCCAACCGCCATACGGACAAAACGGTGTCGTGAGCATCATCTTGATTTCGGCAGGGTCGTTATTCAAAAGAATTTCGCGGATGAGTCCGAGTTGAACCACTTCCAAACCGATTTCGGGGTCAAATACCTGACGCAGCGCTTTTTTGATAGTGTCTTCCGGACTGCCCGGTGCGACGAGCGGGTAGCTCGGACGCGCAAGCGGGTCATCCGCACCGTACATCGGTTCAGCCATTTTTGTTTCAGCAAGATTTGTTTCTGGAAATTCGTTCATGTGTGTCTCCATTCGGAACGTTGGAGTGGACTGCACTCCTGCGAACGTTCCGTCCAAGTCAGCCCTCGAGTCCATCACCGCGAAAGGTTTCGGACAACACAATTGGGGAAACCAATTTCCTGCCCATCGCTTTGTGCGAAGGATATTCGCGGGCGCCCGCTTTGATAGTGTCAATCGCTAACGTTGCACAGCGAATCCGCGATTGAACCACTTCGCGTCCGAGTTCTTCAATGAGCTCGTTGTAATCCATTGCATCAATTTCGGCAATCGTCTTGCCGATAATTTTGTCCATCACGAGCGAAGCTGCCGCCATGCTTATCGTACAGCCCTGTCCGTCGAATGCGGCGTCGGTGATGCGGTCATTCTCGTCCAGCGTCACATAGATGGTGACAATATCACCACAGCCGGGATTGCCGCCATTCACCATGATGTCAGGGTCGTCGAGTTTCCCTTTGTGACGTGGATTGTTATAGTGGTCGAGAATAAACTCGATGTAATCTTGGCGAGTCATGATTTGGGTAGCAGGTAGCAAATAGTAGGCAGTAGGCTTCTCTACCTTACTACGTGCTACCTGCTACGTACAGCTTACTTTTCAATCGGCGCGGCGACGAGATTGCCCCATTCAGTCCACGAACCGTCGTAATTGCGAACGTTCGGGTAACCGAGCAGGTACGTCAAGACAAACCATGTCAGTGAGGAACGTTCACCGATGCGGCAATACGCAATCGTATCGCGGTCTCCCGTAATGCCTTGGGCATCATACAACGCTTTCAAGTCTTCGGGTGTTTTGAACGTTGCCTTTTCGGTCACAGCTTTAGCCCACGGAATAGATTTTGCACCGGGAATGTGACCGCCGCGCAGCGCGCCTTCTTGCGGATAACCGGGCATGTGTAAAAGTTCGCCCGTATATTCTTGCGGCGAGCGTACATCTACGAGCGGCAAATTCTTTTCGATGTGTTCGAGAACATCATCGCGGAATGCGCGAATCGAATGGTCATCGCGGTCGGCGGCTTTGTAATTGGTGGAAGGATACGACGGCACATCCTTGGAAAGTTCGCGCCCTTCGTCAATCCATTTTTGGCGTCCGCCGTTCATAATCGCGGTATTGGTGAAACCAAAAAGTTGGAACACCCACAACGCATAGCACGCCCACCAATTGTTTTTGTCGCCGTAAAAAATGACGCGCGTGTCGGAACCAATACCGGCTTTGGAGAGCAATGCTTCAAAGCGGTTGCGGTCAATGTAATCGCGTTTCACGGGGTCATTCAAATCTTGGACCCAATCAATTTTTACGGCGCCGGGAATGTGACCGACATCGTACAACAAAACATCTTCATCGGATTCGACGAGGCGAACGTTGGGGTCATTGAGATTGGCGGCGACCCATTCGGTCTCGACCAATTTTTCAGGATACGCGTATTCGTGATGTGACATTTTTTTGTTTTTCCTTTGAGAATGAATCTGTGACCTATGCGGTCGAAGGTATGTTGAGAGTGTGTCGAATGAGTACCATCGAGACGCGGGGTCCGCGGCGCGTCAGTGCGCTGCGCCCCGCCAAGTACAGATACATCGTAAGGGAAAGAATCGGACCATTATGCTCCAACAATTTTTTGGCGAATCACGCGGAACAAGCGGTCTTGGACCACTTCGAGCGGAATTTTGGAAATCAGCTCGTCAAAGAATCCTTCGGTGAACAGTCGTTCCGCTTCGGGTCGCGGAATACCGCGCGCCATCATGTAAAACACGGCTTCTTCTTCAATCGGTCCGACGGTTGCGCCGTGCGTGCAGCGTACATCATTCGCTTCAATTTCCAATTCAGGAATCGAGTCCGCGTGTGCGGTGCGCGCGAGCAAGAGATTGCGATTCTGTTGGTACGCGTCGGAATGCTGTGCGTCGGGATTGATGCGAATGAGACCGCGAAAGGCAGAGTACGCTTTGTCCTTGAGCGCGCCTTTGTACAACAAATCGCTTTTCCCGTTGCCGACAATATGATTTTGAAAAGTGTGTTGGTCAAAGTGTTGCTGTTGGTCGCCAAAGAAAAAGCCAAGCATGCGCACATTCGCGCCCGGACCTTGAATGCGCGAATCGAGAAATGCCTTGGTGACGTGACTGCCCAACATTCCGGCGAGCCATGTGAGATTGGTGTCGCGTTCAAGAATTGCGGTCTGCGACGTAAAATCCCAAACGTTGTGCGCCCAATCTTGCAAATTAAAGTACTGCAAATCGGAATTGGGTTTGAGAATCAATTCCACCGCGCGGCTGCCAAAACGTTGTGCTTCGTTTGCACTCGAACCAAAATCCTCGATGAGTTTTGCAGACGCACCGGATTCGAGGATTATAAGCGAGTGACTAGAAATCGCAACCTGCGGCGCGTCATAGAACGCGAGGGTGTTGATGGGCTGCTCGACGACGACATTACGCGGGACGTACAAAAATGTGCCGCTGTTCCAAAACGCGCCGTGCAGGGACGCAAATTTCAAATCGCCAATCGTGTCGCTATAGCCGTGTGATTCGGTGATGCCCTGTGCGTTGATGCGACGCGCATAGCGATTTTCCGCGAGCGTAACCGCGCGCGTCATGAAATGTTCGCGCACGAGTTCGGGATATTCGCGTAGCGCAGTATTCAGGTCACACAAAATTACGCCGCGTTGTTTGTATTCGTCCTTTAGCTGCACAAACGCTGCGCGTCCGTTGTGGGTGATGAGGACGCCTGCCGATTCCTGATTGTCTGCGAGTCCTTGAAATTCGGCGGGCAATTGCGCGGGCGACCATGCTTCTTCAGAAAATTCAAACGGCACCACGTTGTCCAATTTCAAATCTTTCAACGATGTGCGCCGCCACAATTCATCATTTGAAGCGGGCAGAGGCGTTTCGTTATACACGTGCCATGCTTCTAGACGACGCGCGAGCATCCAGTCCGGTTCGCCGTTCGCGCGTGAGAGTGCTTCGAGCGCTTCTTTGGAAAATCCGACTAATGTTTTTGTTTCAGCCACAGGAAAAATTGCCTCCGATGAAAAATCCTAGTTGATTGCTGGGTATTGATTTGATAAAATCACGCTGCTTGGAACAAGCCATGAATTTTGAACGTGACCCTGTATGCGTTGTCATTACTGCCGAGATGCTTCATGCCGCCAATCTCGCCGCGTCGCTCGCGCACATCAATCGCACGATTGCATCGCCCGTTGATACCTTAACGGGTGTGTTGGGCGAAATGGTGTGGGCGCAGTATTATTTTGGTGATTGGCGCAAACACAATGTCATGAAAAATATCGGCAAGACAGATTTCAACCAAGTCGAAATTAAAGCGTCCGCGTTTCGTTTCAATCCGCGTCTGAATCTACTGGTGCGCGAAGATTATCACGCGAAACGCAAACCCAAGTATTATGTCCAAGTGATTATTGACGTTGACCCAAAAAATCCAAGCATTGTCTCCGAAACGAGCGCGTTTATTTGCGGCTTTGCGACGGGTGACGAAGTGGAACGCGCGCCGTTACGTGACGAAAAAAGTAAACGTGGTGGTGCTGCCGGTTTTCGCACGCGCTATATTCCAATTTTAAGTTTGCACCCGATTCGGGAATTTCCGCAAGGGCTTGAACAATTCTAATGCCGCGTCCAAAAATTATTTTCAAAAACAACGCGCAGTGCAAATTATTTCCGCAAGATTGCATTCAAGGAATGCGTGAACATGTATCAGAAAAATCGGTGAGTGTTGTTGTGACATCACCGCCGTACAATCTTGGCATCAAGTATTCCAAATATGACGACACCATTTCGCGCGAAAAATATCTGGCATGGCTCAGGGAATGGGCGAGTGTAGTGAAAAACGTTTTGGACGATGACAGCTCGCTCTTTCTGAATGTCGGCAGCAAACCCACGGACCCCGATGTGCCATTTCGTGTGCTTCAAGTAATGCAGCAAGAATTTGTTTTACAAAATACGATTCATTGGATCAAGTCTATCGCGATTCAAAAACAAGATATTGGCAATTACCCAAACATTGTTGACGATGCTTCCGTCGGACATTACAAGCCCATCAATTCACCAAGATTTCTAAATGACAATCACGAATACATTTTCCATCTCACCAAACGCGGCGATGTGAAACTGGACCGCTTGGCGATTGGCGTGCCGTATCAAGACAAATCGAATGTGACGCGTTGGCAAGGCAAAGGCGATGTGCGATGTCGCGGCAATACGTGGTTTATTCCTTACGAGACGATTAAAAGTCGTGACGAGGAGCGCCCGCATCCCGCGACCTTTCCCATAAAACTCGCGGAAATGTGTATCAAGTTACACGGCATCACGCGCACAAACCTTGTTCTCGATCCGTTTCTCGGCATTGGTCAATCCGCGATTGCTTCGCTGCGCTTGGCAAAAGATTTTGTCGGTTTCGAGATTGACCGCGCGTATTTTGAGGAAGCGGTGAAGCGTGTACGCGCCTCACAATAATTTATTTTTAACGTTCGCCCGTACAATGAATCGCTCTCTCGTTTCGCGACGGGAGAGCGATTTTTTTGTAACGTTGTGTAGGGGCGAAGCATTTTCGACGCGACGTTTTTTGTCGCAAAAATGCTTCGCCCCTATCCTTTATTAACCTACCGAACCTTCCATCTGCAAATTAATCAGACGGTTGAGTTCTACCGCAAACTCCATCGGCAATTCTTTGGCGAGCGGTTCAATGAAACCATTGACAATCATTGCGGAGGCTTCGTTGTCGGTGAGACCGCGCGACGTGAGATAAAACAATTGCTCCTCGCCGATTTTGGAAACGGATGCTTCGTGTCCGATAGTCACATCGTCTTCTTGAATGTCAATGTAGGGATATGTGTCCGAGCGCGAATGTTCGTCGAGCAATAACGCATCGCATTGCACTTTGGAGCGCGACCCTTCCGCGCCGGGATAGACTTGCAAGAGACCGCGATACGAAGTGCGTCCGCCATCTTTGCTGATGGATTTGGATATGATTTGTGAAGTGGTGTGCGGCGCGGCGTGGACGGCTTTGCCGCCCGCGTCTTGATGCTGACCTTTGCCCGCCATCGCCACGCTCAAAACTTCACCGTGCGCGCCTTTGCCCATCAAGTAGATGCTCGGATATTTCATGGTGAGTTTCGAACCGAGATTCGCGTCCACCCATTCCATCGTTGCATCTTCTTGCGCGACGGTGCGTTTGGTGACGAGGTTGTACACATTCGCCGACCAATTTTGAATGGTGGTATAGCGCGCGCGTCCACCTTTCATCACCATAATTTCGACGACTGCGCTGTGCAAGGAATCGCTCGAATACGTTGGGGCAGTGCAGCCCTCCACGTAATGGACGAACGCGCCTTCATCTACAATAATCAACGTGCGTTCGAATTGTCCCATGTTCTTGGTGTTGATGCGGAAATATGCCTGCAGCGGCATGTCCACATGTACACCCGGCGGAACATAGATGAATGAGCCGCCGGACCATACCGCGCTGTTCAGCGCGGAAAATTTATTGTCCGCGGGCGGAATGATGGTGCCGAAATATTTCTTAAAGAGGTCAGGATATTCTTTGAGCGCGGAATCGGTGTCGGTGAAAATGACGCCCTGTTTCGTCAATGATTCTTTGACGCTGTGGTACACCACTTCGCTTTCGTATTGCGCGCCGACGCCCGACAAAAATTTTTGTTCGGCTTCGGGAATGCCCAGTTTGTCGAACGTGTTTTTGATGTCGGCGGGAACTTCGTCCCAATTGCGCCCTTGCTTTTCGGACGCGCGCACGAAATAATAAATGTCGTCGAAATTGATGTCGTTGAGATTGCCACCCCACTGCGGCATCGGTTTCTTGTAAAAAATATCGAGCGAGCGATGGCGAAATTCGCGCATCCAGTCCGGCTCGTTTTTCATCCACGAAATTTCTTCGACGACTTCGTGGTTCAAACCCTTTTTGGAGCGGAACGCGTAATTTTCTTTATCGAAAAAGCCGTACTTTTCCGCGTACGTCGAACCACTTGCCCCAATATCAAATTGTACATCCAATTGTTCAGCCATGTGATTACTCCGAGTCAAACGTCACGCGTAAAACATGAATTCAAAGTTTCACGTTTTGACGTTTTACGCCTCTACCTGTTTCAACACCCAATCATATCCTTCGGCTTCGAGTTTGTGCGCGAGGTCAGGTCCACCTTCCACTGCCATTTTGCCTTTGACCAGCACATGCACAAAATTCGGTTTGATGTAATTTAAAATGCGTTGATAGTGTGTGATGATGAGAATGCCGAGATTCGGACCGGCGAGCGAGTTGACGCCTTCGCTCACGATACGCACACCATCAATGTCGAGACCCGAATCGGTTTCGTCAAGAATTGCGATTTCGGGTTGGAGAATTGCCATCTGCAAAATTTCCGCGCGTTTCTTTTCGCCGCCGGAAAAACCTTCGTTCAAATAACGCGTGGCAAACGAATCGTCCAATTTCAGCATCGCCATTTTTTCGCGCATCAGTTTGCGAAATTCGGGAATCGCAATCGGTTTGAAATCGCCGTTCATCGTCGCTTTGCGCTTGGCATTTAACGCGGTGCGCAAAAAATTCGCGACGGTGACGCCCGAAACGCTGTGCGGATATTGAAACGCAAGGAACATCCCCGCGCGCGAACGTTCATCCGGTTTTAATTCCAGGATGCTTGAACCTTTGTACAAAATATCGCCCTGTGTGACGACATAGTGTGGATGTCCGAGCAGCGTGTTCGCCAAGGTGGACTTGCCCGAACCGTTCGGACCCATAACCGCATGAATCTCGCCTTTGTTGATGGTGAGATTCATGCCTTTGAGAATTTCTTTGCCTTCGACCTCAACATGCAAGTCGCGGATTTCCAAATCATGAGCCATACGAAACAATTGCCTCCGGAAATTTCAGTACAACGAAAATACGTTGCGCGCTCAAAAATGTCGCTACTATGACAAGTCAATTCTAGTCGCGCGTGCTTAAAAGAATATAAGAATGGGAAATTGTTTATAAAAATGGCGTTAGAGTTGTGAAGAAATGTGCAAATGCCCGCGTCGTCCTGGACGCGGGCACGTTGTGACAACCCTAATTGTCAAACGGGCAAGTTACTTGCAGAGCTCTGCATCCGGGTGGTCCAGACAAACCATTGTCTTGAGCGCATCAATCTGGTTCTGTTGCTCTTGAATTTGAATTTTCTGTCGTTCGATTTGAGATTGCTGTTCTTGTAGTGCATTGGCGAACAACACGCCCATTCGTTCGTACTTGACGCCTTCAACCTCACCCTTGTCATTGCGGGTGACCAGCAGTGGCTCGACTTGAGCAACGTCTTCGGCAACAAAACCAATGTCGCGCGCGCCCCCGTCCTTCCACGTGAACGTCACGGGCTTGAGGCGGATGACCACGCTCATGCCTTCGTCATAGGATTGCACGTCCTTTTTGTAGCGGATGCTCGAGCTACAAGGAGCTACTGTCCTTAGACCGCCCCAAAACCAACAGAGTGCATTCTGACCACCGTTGGATGTCCCAAACGATAAAGGGCCTTGATTGAGTATGCCATCCACCGTAATTCTTCCTGCCACATCCAGCTTACTGAGGTCTCCCTCTGAAGGAATTGTCCCGATGCCAACGATTCCATTATTCGTAATCGCAAGCCCATTCGTTGCAGCAGGCGGCGTCACGCCGTTCCCTGCGACTAACTTGAGTGATGTGCCGTCATAGCGAATATCGGCGCGGTTTGTGCCTCTGATGGTCATGCCTGATTCCCCATTCGGCGCCGCCAGGAGAATGTCCCCCCCACTTCCGCTCGGCGTCAAATGGGCAGAGCCATTCACCTGCAACTCTACTCCCGGCTGGGGCTTGGCAGTTCCAATAATCACATTCCCGATCGCATCAATCCGCATACTCTCGTCGTTGTTGGTTTTGAAGACGAGAGCTTTGTTGTCTGTAGTGCCGATAAAGTTTGTCCCTGCGGTTGTGCCCGGATTGCCCGTCAGTGACCAGCCGCCCCCGCCACCACCGCTATCATCCGCCTCGCATGTCACCGTACCATTCGCCGCAATGACGCGGATGCTGCTGCCCGCCGCGCACGTGCCGCTCACGCGCCGTTGAATCGAATCGGGAATTGCACTGTCCGAAAATTTTGCATTCGCATCGAGTGCGAGAAGTTGATTCGCTTTGGGACTTGAACTTGCATGAAGACCGTCCACATAGTTGGCGTTCATTTTTTTCGTGACGGTTGGAATCGCTTTATTATTTTGTTGTGTACCTTCTTGTGCTTGTGCGGTGCGAGTGTCACCGCCTCGCGCCAAGAACGCGACGAGTGCGCCAAAGACAACGACGAACCCGATGAATCCTGCAAATTGCTTGATTTTCATAGATGCTCCCTGTTTCTTTTAGAACCTTGCCACGAGTGCGCTCGCAGCAAACCAAATTGCAACAACCAATTATAACAGGGAACAGAATGCGCTTTGGCGGAGAGATAATTTCGAAACGGACACGAGAAAGACGTGTGAGCTTGAGATTCGCTTGACAGAAAAAAACTCCAAGACATTGCGTCGTTAGAGTTTTAAAAAATTTTATGTGTGGTGTGCCTCACTACGAACTTGGGTCAGGTGGTGGACCGAGAGTATCCGTTCCATACGCTTTCAGACTCGTCACAATCGCCTCGACATCGGGCGGTCCGTCGGGCGGAGGTGGAAGCGTGAGTGCTTGCGCGGGGACGCCGGTTTCAAAAAACCATTCGTCCAATCCTGCCGGAATACCAATTCCGAACCAGCGCGCTTTGCCCGAACGAATTTGAAATGTGTGCGGGACGTTTTGCGGAATGTATGCGAATGTGCCGGGACCCGCCGTCATTTTTTCATCGCCAATCGTGAACGTGATTTCGCCTTCGAGAACGTACCAAATTTCTGCTTCGCGTGTGTGCGCGTGCAGTGGCACTGCCATTGTCTTGTCCGCCAATCCTTCGAGCGCCCAGTATTCGCCGTTCGTTTCTGCGCCGAGGGCTTTGAAATTTAACAGCGCGCCCAAATGCCACAACGCGCGTCCTTGATTTTTTTGTTGCACGATTGGTCTGGTCATGGTTTCGGTCATCATTTCACATCTCCTTGAATTTGAATCTGCAACAAGCATACTACGAAAACCCTGACCGCACATCGGGCAGTTCCCCTATTCGCATCCCCCATTTCACACTTCCATCCGCGCGGCGAACGCAGCAGCTTCAGCACGACTGCGCGCGCCAAGTTTCGACAAAATTTGCGTGACGTGATGTTCCACCGTTTTTGGACTCACCACAAGCCGTTCGGCAATTTCACGATTCGTCAGTCCGTGTGCCAAAAGATTCAACACCTCGCGTTCGCGGATGGTGAGGTCCGCAGTAGAACGCGTCACCGCGCGCGGCGGTGCACCAATGCTTCGTAAAAATTCCGACGCGCGCGCGGCGTCCTGTTTTGCGCCGAGCCGCTCGAACGATGCCAATGCCGCGCGCGCCCACGTAATCGCCGCCGCGTGGTCTGTTGCGCGTGACAGCTGCGCCATTTCAAAACGCGCGCGCGCGGCGAGCAACGATTGGTCAAACGCGTGCAAGCGATACAGCGCGCGTTGAAAATACTCTGCCGCGTCGGATGCGCCGCATGCGCGTTGAATTTGTCCTTGCGCCAACTCTGCTTGAGCGCGGAATAAATCACTATTTGACGCGTTCGCCAATTCCTCTAACTGCGCGGCGCTTAAAGTTGCCGCGTCAATTTCATCCATCGCGAGATAAACATCCACCAACAACCGCAACACTGGCGCTTGGTCAAGGGTCAAATCTTTTGGTGAATGAATCGCTTGCGTCAAGATCGCGCGTGCGGACGCGTAATCGCCGCGTGTGTATGCCAAGCGCGCCATCGGCAGCGTGGATGCGCCCATATCTTCCAAACCCGCGAGCAGCACCTCTGCCTCTTCCAAGCGTCCTTGCCACACGCGCAAGTCCGCGAGTTTGATTACGGCTTGCACGCGCAGCGCGTAGTGTCCTTGCTCGAACGCGCGAATCGCTTCGGACAACTCTTGTTCCGCGTCGCTCCAACGTCCCAACGCGGTCAACAAGCCACCATACGTCACGCGACAGGTTGCGGCAAGAAATGGAAAATGATTTTGCTTGGCGTACTCGCGCGCCGTGCGGCACCACTGTTCCGTGCGTCCTAAATCGCCCGCCATGTCACACGCGGAAAGCAAGAGACAAAATGTTTCGCTCACCGTCGTCAAGGCGACACTGCCGCCAAGTGCTGCCGTCATCGCTTCGTCGAGGTCTGCCATGCCCGACTCGACGCGCCCCAACGAAACGCGCGCGATTCCAGTGAACGCCAGCGCCAGCGTTTCCAAATCATCATCGCGCAACGCGTGCGCGTCATTGAGAGTTGCTTGCGCGATAGTTTCCAAATCTTGCGGCGAGGCAAGCAACGACGCGCGCAAAAGTTGGAGCCACGCATGTTCGACGCCGCGCGGTTCATCGGCGAGTAACCGTTCCGCGCGCGCGAACCAACCTTTCATCGCGTTCACATTTCCGTTCAAAAAAACTTGTTCGCGCGCGAGCCACATCGCAAGCATCGCCGCGCGTTTTGTGTCGCCGCGTTTTTTGAATTGTTGAAACGCGAGCGTGCGGTGATGATGCGATGCGCGAATGTCATTGAGCCACCAACAAGCAAGCCCCAAACCGTCGTGGGCTTCGGGGTTTGGTGGTTGCTCTAGCGCGCGTTCAAAGAATTGACGCGCGGCGTCCCAATCGGCGGACGCGAGCGCGCGTTGTCCTTGCGCGAGAAAATCAGTCGTTGCGACCATGCAGATAAAATATTTCTTTTAGCGATTTGGGTGATACGAAACGGGCGCGGTCTGTTCAAGCGCCTTGACCCGCGCATCCATTTCCACCAACAATTGTTTGAGCGCGCGATTCTCTGCGGTCAACGCGTCTACCTGCTTTTGCATTTCTGAAACTTGCGACGCGCTGTTTTCACCAAGATGCGAAAATACTTGAATCGTTCCATCTGCGTTCGCATCTTCCAAAGCGTACCCAATAATTTTGCACGCGCCTGTCGCTTTCATCGCATAACCGGCTTTGGAACTGGAGGTAAGTGGGTCGCCGCGCGTGATGCTTCCGTTCGCAGTTGTGACTTTGGCAGGAAAGTATCCGTAAATCGCCAACGGCAAATAATGTTCATTCAATTTTTTGCCGTCCGCGCCCATCGCAGGGTCAAGAATGAAACCGAGCAAATTGTCATCGCACGGTTGCGTAGATTTCTGAACCACAAAAGGCGCATGTTCATCCGCGTACGGATTTTTCACATTCGGCACAATGCTTACGACGTCTGCGATTTCGGGAAAGCCATTGCCGCGATCAATCGTCGGAACATATTCCGCCGCGGACGCACACGTTGAGATGTAACCATCCTTGTAGCAAATGTGTGATGTACCGGCATATTGGTATGGTTGGACTGCGACACCATTTTGGCTTACCGCGAGGACATATGCCCCATTGGCTTTCCGCGCACCAAGAATGCTAAAATCATTGGACACAACGTCCAGCCCATAGGTTGGCAAAGTGGTGCCAACGCCCACTTTGCCGCCGGTGTCTTGCAAGATAACCTTGCCGCTGCTCGCCGCGGAGCGAATATACCAGTCGCCGGTTGTTCCATAATGAATGTTGCTCGCGTTCGGTCCAATGTTTGCCGCTTCGAATACGGCAGTATTATTCCCGGCATTGTTTGATGTGGTTGAGACATGAAGTTTCGCAACCGGACTTGCCGTGCCGATTCCTACATTGCCACTCGTCTCAATGCGTACGCGTTCTGTGTTGTTCGTCTTGAACACGAGAGCTTTACTGTCGGTGGTACCAATAAAGTTGGTCGGAGGATTTGTGCTCGCGTTTCCGGTTAGTGACCATCCGCCGCCACCACCGACATCATCCGCTTCGCACGTCACGGTACCATCCGCGTTGATTACGCGAATGCTGCTCCCCGCCGCGCACGTTCCACTTACACGGCGCTGAATCGAATCCGGAATCACACTGTCTGGAAATTTTGAGTTGGCGTCCAACGCCAGTAATTGATTCCTTTTGGGAGTCTTGCCTGCGCTCAAACCATCCACATAATTTGCGTTCATGGTTTTGGTGACGGGCGGAATGGCTTTGTTGTTTTGTTCCGTGCCTTCTTGGGCGCGTGCGCGCGGTGTGCTGCCGCCGGACGCGACAACAAAAATGAGCGCACCGCTAAACAAGGCGATAACGCTCAATTGAACCAACGAATTTACCTTCATTTTGCTCCTTATTTCCTTTGCTGCGCCGACGAGGAACGGCTCGCGACATGTTCCTTGCTGCGAAAGAGTATAACAGGAATTAAGGCGCAAGTGATGCCGAATTGTTTTCAATGTGAATACAATTGGACTTGCTTTACTCCCAACTCACCGTACTCAAATATCTCTCTCCACCATCCGGCAGCACGCACACAACCACACCTTCCTCAATCTCGCGCGCAATTTTCCGCGCCGCGTAAATCGCCGCGCCCGCGCTGAATCCTACAAACAATCCGTCGTGTTTGGAAACATCGCGCGCTGTAATGTAAGCATCTTCCGCGTCCACCGAAATTTTGCGGTCGGCGATTTTGAAATCATAAATCCCCGGCACAATCGCGGTCTCCATGTGTTTCAAACCTTCAATGATGTTCAATTCATCGGCAGGTTCGACTTCGATAATTTGAATGTTGGGATTGTATTCGCGCAAACGCCGCGCATTGCCCATCAACGTTCCGCTCGTGCCAATGCCTGCAACGAAATGCGTGATGCGTCCGTTTGTCTGTTTCCAAATTTCGGGTGCGGTCGTTTCGTAATGCGCGCACCAATTGTTCGAGTTGTTGTATTGGTCTGCGTAAAAATATCTTTCAGGAAATTGTGCGGCGAGTTCGCGCGCTTTTACTATCGCGCCATCGCTGCCTTCCATTGGGTCCGTGAGCGTGAGCGTCGCGCCGTACGCGCGCACAATTTTTTTGCGTTCCTCGCTCACATTCGCGGGCATACACAATTCGACGCCAAAACCTTTCGCCGCGCCAATCATGGCGTACGCAATCCCCGTGTTGCCACTTGTCGCGTCGAGCAAAATTTTTTCGCGCGTCAACTGTCCCGTGCGTTCCGCGTCCTCGACGATAAACAGTGCGGCTCGGTCTTTGACCGAGCCGCCGGGATTAAACCACTCTGCTTTGCCCCACAATTCCACGCGAGGCGATGCGCCGTTCGGTACTTTCAAGGGCAAGAGTGGCGTGTTGCCAATACAGTTTAACAGGGCAGGGCGATTGAACATCGTCATCATTCGAGTATCAGGTAGCAGGTAGTAGGGATGTCCCGTGCTACGTGCTACTTGCTACCTACTACGCTGGTACCAATTCCAGTTCTTTTGTTTCTTGCAACGCCGCCTTGAGCGGATTTTCGGGAAACGGCACGCCGCAGAATTGTTCGTAATCAATCAATTCCGTAATCGTCGGATGCTCACCACACACGGGGCAGTTTGGGTCTTTTTGCACTTGCATCTCGCGGAATTCCATCGCGAGCGCGTCGAACAAAAGCAAACGTCCCTTGAGCGAATCGCCTTTGCCCAAAATCAACTTTATCACTTCAATCGCTTCGATGCTCCCGATGATTCCCGGAAGAACGCCCAACACGCCCGCTTCTTGACAGGAAGGAACTTCGCCGGGCGGCGGCGGCGTTGGAAACAGACAGCGATAGCACGGACCGCCGTGCGCGGCATCGTACACCGTCGCTTGTCCTTCAAACATAAAAATCGAACCGTCCACCAATGGCTTGCCCGCAAACACACACGCGTCGTTCACCAAATAGCGCGTCGGAAAATTATCCGTGCCGTTCACGACGATATCGTAATTTTTGATGATGTCCATCACGTTGGTCGAATCGAGAACGACTTGATGCTTTACCACTTGTACATCAGGATTCAATGCGTTGATGGTATCTTCCGCGCTGTCAATTTTTGGACGCCCCACATCCTTTGTGCGATGCAAAAGTTGGCGCTGCAAATTTGATAAATCAACGGTATCAAATTCCACAATGCCGAGTGTGCCAACCCCTGCCGCCGCGAGATACATTGCGGTTGGCGAACCGAGACCGCCCGCGCCGACGAGCAAAACTTTTGCTTTCAACAATTTCTTTTGTCCTGCGCCGCCCACATCGGGCAAAATAATGTGACGCGAGTAGCGATAAATTTGGTCGTTGGTGAAACCGAGCATGGTTGATGTAGTAGGTAGTAGGTAGCAGGTAGTATGGCGGCGTCGTTTGCCGCACCCTACTACTTGCTACATATTACATTTCCCTTCAATTCGGAACGCTAACCTGAATTTTCATTTCCGCTGTCGGACGAAATCCTAACGCTTCGTACAATGGACGCAACGCGTCGCTTGGATTGCTGATGATGGAGCGAATTCCATTTTCACGACAAAAATCCAAAATGTGAATTAACAAACGTCGCGTTAAACCCAATGCTTGATACTGTGGCTCGCAGTACACATTCAAGATATTGCCGCGCTGTGTTGATTGGTCGAGCGCGTGTGGCACCCATTCCATAATCCACAAGCCCGCGCCCGCAACAACATTTCCATCCTCATCTTGCAAAAACCATTCGCGATAATCGCCATTCATCAATTTCGGCGCAACCCATTCCTCAAACTTCGCGTCGGTCAATTCCAATTCCGCGCGATTCACATAGCCCATCGCTTCAAACATCGCGTGACGTTGTTTGACGATAAGCGGCAAATCGGCGGGAGTCGCAGCGCGGAGAGTGAATTGCACTGTTGGTAGCACGTAGCAGGTAGTAGGTAGCAAGGCAAAATTCCCTGCTGCTTGCTACCTGCTACTTTTTCCTCACCGTAATCATCCAATCCGTCTCGTTGATTTTTTCCGTGCCGAGTACAGTGTTGCCTTCGTTCGTCAATGATTTCGGAACGTTTGTTGCCGATTCGTCATTGTCCACAATGACTTGGAGAATTTGTCCTGACCCCATCATCTCCAACATCAGTTTGGATTTGACAAAGGTGTACGGACAAATTTCGCCTTTGAGGTCGAACGTTTCATCGGCGGAAATATCGGATGGGGCGTTAATGGTGACAGGATTCCAGCGGCTCATGTTTTGTAGGTATCAGGTATCAAGTAGCAGGTAGTAAGTTCGAAACTTGATACATACTACCTGCTACCTACTACCCAAATCATTCCAACGGCAACCCGCGATGGTGCGCCCAGTCCATCATCGAACCTTTGTAATTACGCACACGCGGATAACCGAGCGATTTCAATACGAGAAACGTATGTGCGGAACGCGAACCCGAACCGCAGTACACGACAATTTCTTTATCGGGCGTCGCGCCCACATTTTCAAATTGCGCGCGCAAAATGGATTCGTCTTTGAGTCCTTGTGTTGGAAAATCAATCGCTTCGTCAAACGAAAGATTCACCGCGCCCGGAATGTGTCCCATGTAATACTCACTGTCCATGCGCGTATCGAGCAGCACCACATCCGCGCGTGCCGAATTTTCTTGAATCCATTCCGCCGTGGTGTGTTGCGTTTCGTCCACGTTCGCGGTGTACGAAACAAGTTGCACTTGCGGCACATCGCGAGTCGTCGGCGCGTTGGCTTGCTGCCACGCGTGCCAGCCGCCATTCAAAACGCGCACATCATCATGTCCAAGATATTTCAAGAGCCAATACACTGTGCCTGTCAACGGACCCGTGCCTTCATCATACAATACGATGGTCGAATCATTTGCGATGCCGCGTTCGCCCAACGTTTTCGCGATGGCGTCGAATGGTTTGACACGCGGACCACCCATCGCCATCTCATACATGTCACGATTGAGGTCAAAGGGAACCGCGCCGGGAATATGCGACGCTTTGTAGCCCATCGGCAAACGCGGGTCAGACACACGCGCATCCACCACACGCACTTGCGCGTCATTCAAATGTTCTTGCAGCCATTCGACGGAAACGATGACGGAATCGCTCATGCGCCGCCCGCCATCGCCGGAATCACCGCGACTTCATCGTTATCTTGCACAGGCGTCGCGCGTCCTTGCAATTTGCGAACATCCACGCCATTGATAAAAACATTGATAAAGCGTTTGATTTCGCCTTCATTGTCGAGAACGCGTTCACGAAAACCGGGGTACGCGGCTTCGGCGTGTTCAAATGCTTCCTGCAAGGTATTTGCTTGAATTTGAATTTTGCCTTGTCCGCCGGTCACTTTACGCATTGGAGTCGGAACAAAAATAGTTGCCATAATTGATTATGCAAACGTGACGGGTTTTCGAAAACCCGTCACGTTTCGGAAACCTGCCGTTAGGAAATCGTTTATTAGTGAACTATCGCGACAAAAAATTACGGTCTGCGCGCCGATGCCCCTAATGAGGCAGCTTTGCCGCAGACCAATGACACACAAGTATAATGAGGTCGAAAGGATTGTCAAAAACGGATGGGAAATGTCACATTGCGCCGCCGCGCGCTCTTGCGAATGGGCGCGCTCGCAACAGCGTTGCTTGTGAATCCATTTTGGATTGCACACGCACAACAAGTGTCCAATGAACCCGCCGAATTTTTTGTTGGACCGTTTGCGAGTTGGACGAATCTGAAAACAAAATACGGCGCGCGGGGCGATGGTATTGCCGATGATACGCGCGCGTTACAAGCCGCACTCGATGATTTGGGAAAAAGCGAAACGAGTCCCGTGTTGTGGATTCCCGCAGGCACATATCGCATCACGAAAACGCTCACGTGGACGCGCAACATCGGCGACGATTGGTTGAGCATTTTGGGCGAACACTCAGCGACGACCAAAATTGTTTGGGATGGCGCGCAGGATGAAGTCATGTTCAAAACGCACAACATCAACCATTCGCGTTTTGGACGAATTGCGTGGGATGGGAAAAATCGCGCAAGCTGCGCGATTCAGCACACCTCATCGGGCAGCAGCAGTGGGAATGAACACGCGGACGAAATTTTTCAAAACGTCGGCGTCGGCATTCGCGGCGGAACGATGGCTACGAAAATGGTCGCGGAAATGTCCGTACTGCGTTGTCGTTTTCAAAATTGTTTTCGCGCGGGCATCAGTGTCGAAAATTCCAATTCGTTGGATTGGTGGATTTGGGATTCCGCGTTTCAAGACTGTTACCTCGGCGTAACGTCTGGCTATGGACATGGCGCGTTTCATGTTTTCCATTCCTTGTTCGAGCGTTCCAAATTTGCCGATACGTTCATCGGTTTCGCGTCGTGCCATGTTCTCGCCGACAATGTTTCGCGCGACTCGCGCGCATTTTGTCTCGCGCCATTTTCGTGGAATCCCTTGCCGCTCGTCATTCAACGCAATACAATTCTCGACCCAACTCTCGGCGCGAATCCGCCCGAACCGCGCGGCGGTGGTCTCGCCAAATTATTTCCGTACGAATTGCTCGGACCCATCGCCGTTAAATACTTTGGACCCATGCTCTTGCTCGACAATGTGATTCGCAGTCGCGCCGCGCACAAAACACCCGTCGTCGAAATCGGCGAAGATGTGGTCGCGGTTGGCAATACATTCACAATCCCCAACGCGATTCAGGGCAAACGCGTTTTGGAATTGGATACAACGGTGCGCGCAGCATCGGAGATAAAAAATATAGAAATCGAATTGGCGCAAACGCCGCCGCGCTTTACGGGAAAGATTTTTGAACTCGCGCATAATTCAAGTGCCGCGCAAATTCAGAATCAAATCAATGCCGCCGCAAGCCAAGGCAAACGCGCCGTTGTGCATATTCCGTACGGGGCGTACACACTCACGCAATCGCTCGTCATTCCACCAAACAGCGACATTCAAATTATCGGCGATGGACGAACGATTTTGCATTGGCAGGGTGCAGCAAATGGCAGCGCGCTTGACATACGCGGACCGACACGCGCAACACTGCGCGATTTTGTCCTTGAACAAAATGCGAATCAAGCAACGGGTTTGCGCGCCACGGGCATTGACCAACTCGACGCGCGCATTTTCGCGCAAGGCGTACAAGTGCGCGGACGCACACACGGTGTCAAATTTGATGGATTGGAAAATGCAATTGTTGAACTGCGCGATACGCAATGCTCGAACGCATTTCTTGATTCGCCCACCGCTACTGGTGCGTCTTTGCTTTTGGTACGCGGTGGCGCAAAACGCGCGGCGGGTTACGCAACACGCGCGCGGGTGAATTGGTTCAGCGGCGCAACATCGGGCAGTGTGCCAATGTTTCGCGTTGAACGTGGCGGGGCGTTATTGACGCGCGCGTTGTGGTACGAAGGGCGCGCGGCGCAGCTTGCGCGTTTTGATGACGCAGGCGAATTCACATTGTTGGGCGCGGTGTTGGCGCGATATGGTGAAATAAAAAATCCTGACGCGGCAATTCACGTCGAAAATTTTCGCGGTAAGGTGGCGTTGCTTTCAACGGTATTTGTAGATGCAGAAAATTGGAGTTCGGACATTGCAGCACTGCAGATAACAGGAAAGGAATCGCGTTTGCGTCTCTTGCTCCTTGGGGCGTGCGGATGGACGAAACGTCGCCTGCAAATCCAAGACGTTTCAAAAAATGGCGAGGTCGGTTTTTTGCTCAATCGCTCGCCTGCTGTTTTGGGTGAACCTGTCATTGCGCGCGCGGATGAATTTCGCGGGAGCGAACCTCTACCACACGCGCGCTTTGTGCGTGAATTGTTGAGCGCAGCGCGGGTCGAAAAACCGATACCCTTGCGCGCGACGGCGAACGGAATTCAATTGTATCGTGTGTATATTTTTGGATTCGATGTCGCCGCGCATTTCGCGGCATGAAAAAAAGCGCGCATCCTTGAAAAAGGATGCGCGCTTTTTTTTCTCGTGCGCGCGGATTACAAATCCAGCGCACACAAAGAATAACTAACTTGCTGTCACTGCTTTTTTCGGTGTGCGGCGTTTGATGAACGTGCGCACGAGCCAAATGATAACCACAATCGGCAAGACAATGATGAGCAACAACGGCAGAACGACGACCAGCAAGCGAATGGCAAAGCCGACGAGACCTTGCAATGCCACAACGAGGTCATCGAGCGATTCGGTGAAAATTTTACCGGGGTCCCAACCGGGCTTGCCTTCGACGACGGGTTCTTCAACCGGCACGAGTTCAATGGTATACGTCGCGAGCGTGCTGGTGTTTTGCAAATAATTTTGGCGCCCCTTGATTTGTTCGATTTGCCCGCGCACTTCGGTCAACTGATTATACACCGCGAGAATATCTTCGGCTTTGCCGGTGCGTTCGCGTACTGTCTCCAACAGCTTTTGCAATTCCACTTCGTACGCTTCGAGATTTTTCCGTCGCGCTTCCAAATCAACATATTCGGCGGTCACATCGTTCGAGTCACTTGATTCTTTGAGAACTTTGACCGCGAGCGCTTTGATTTGTCCGAGTGTTGTATCCAACGCGGCGGCGGGAATGCGAACGTTGATGGTGCCGCGCAATTTGTCTTTGCCGTACGCGACGAGCGATTTGTTGGCGATATATCCTTTCACGCCGTTGAGAATGTCAGTGATTTTGGTAATCGTTTCGGCGGTGTCATTCACTTGCAGCGAGACCGAACCGGTATAAACAATCATGCGCACGTCGGCTTGCGCCTGTGCTTGGTCACCCTCGCCACCTTGCGCGGGCGCGGGAGCGCCCTGGGCTTTGCGTTGATTTGCAACACCACTGCTGGTGGTTGCGTCATCGTACGCTTCGGCGGCGACAGGTGGTGCGGACGGTACGATTTCGGTGTTGTTGTTGGACGCGGGTGTCGCTGCTGCCGCGCATCCAATGCCCAACCCGAGAATTACAATCAACAGAGTTAATGCGATAGTACGTTTCATAGTTCTCCTCCATGTACGAGACCGATGTTTTTTACATCGCAAATGCGATTCACCGATGAGACGCAAGCGATTGCAAAAATGTTCCGCACAAAGACCCGCAGGGTCTGAATCATACCCCTTGCGCGAGGCGCGCAATCAAACGCGAGGGCAGTCCAACATTCGTCATGGCGCGCTGTACGGCGGCAATGTCATATTCGATACGATGATGGGTCAGCAACAAGGCATCCGTGTCAAAAATTGCATACGCCGCGCGACGGTCGCCGTCGCGCGGTTGTCCCACACTGCCCGGATTCAACAGCGTTTTGGGCTGCAACAAATACGCGCGTTTTTCAGGCAGAAATTCCGCACGAAAAATTTTCGCGCCTTCGAGCCAATAGACAATCGGGCGATGCGTATGTCCAAAAAAACAAAACGCGGTTTCGAAAAAGGGAAAATTTTCGATGGCGACTTGGGCGCTGTCAATGTATTCCCAAATCGGTTCGCGCGGACTGCCGTGCACGAGGGTTACATTGTAGGCGGGCAGGAATTGGGTCGGCGCACGCGCGGCGAGCCATTCGCAGCTGTCAGACGTTAAAACGCGTTTGGTCCATTCGAGCGCAACGCGCGCCCCTTGGCGAAATTCGCTCAACGGCAACTTGTCCAACACAGCTTGGTCGTGATTGCCGGTCAATGTCAGCGCGTCCAGCCCGCGCAAGCGCGCGATACATTCGTTTGGATGCGGACCGTAACCGACGACATCGCCGAGACACCATACCGCGTCATACGCGGGCGCGTGCGTCAATATCGTTTCGAGCGCGACAATGTTGGCGTGAATATCGGAAAGTAAAAGAATTTTCATCGGTGAGATTGGTTTCACACAAAATTCATTGTACCACAAAGCGTTGTAGTATAATCATAATGTTTTGTTATGGATACACCGACGGCACGCGCACAGACGATTACGAGTGCGAGCGTTGAAAAAACACAAGCGTTGGGCGCGCGCTTGGGGCAGCTGGTCCGTGCGGGCGATGTGATTGCCCTGCAAGGCGATTTGGGCGCGGGCAAAACGAATTTTGTGCAAGGACTCGCGCGCGGCATGACCATCACCGAAGAGGTCAATTCGCCGACGTTTATTTTGGCGAATGAATATCACACAGGGCGTTTGCCCTTGTATCACATTGACGCATATCGAGTCGCGGACGCGGCGGAGGCGGAAGGATTCGGACTCGACGATTATTTGAACGGTGAGGGAGTGACCGTGATTGAATGGGCAGAACGCGTGCGTGAAGCGCTGCCGCATGATGTGTTGTGGCTTACGTTGGAATACAAAAGTGAAAACGAACGCGTGCTGCGAATTTGGGCAGGGGGTCAGCGCGCAGACACCCTCCTCGCGCAGTGGCAACCCGATGAAACATAAGTCGTCCATTGCGTATTATTTATTTTCCATTCGACATGTTGCTCGCGATTGATACTTCAACGCACATTTCTGCCATCGCCTTGTATGACGAACAAGGCGTCTGTGGTGAAGTTACATGGCGTTCACGGGAAAATCACACGCGCAGTTTGATGCCAGAAATTGTCCGCTTACTCGAATTGGCGGGAACGAATGTGAACACACTGCGCGCCATTGGTGTGGCAACGGGACCCGGTTCCTTTACCGGTTTGCGAATTGGTTTGAGCGCGGCAAAAGGTCTGGCATTCAGTTTGAACGCTGCGTTGATTGGTGTGCCCACGCTGGATGTTGCGGCGAGCGCCTACATGAATCAAGCATTGCCAACGTGTGCGATTTTGCAAGTGGGACGCGGACGGTTTGGTGCAGCGTTGTATGAAACGCGCGACGGAATTTCAACGCGCGTGAGTGATTATTTTTTTGGCACAGCCGAAGCGTTGCCACAGTCCTTGGCGACCGCGCAAGAAAAAATTTTTGTGGTGGGTGAAATTGATTCCGAGTTGCGGCGGGCGCTGCGTTTGACGTTTCGCGAAAACATTACATTTGCGCCTGATGGTTCGCACCACCGTCGCGCGGGATTTCTTGCGGCGTTGGCATGGCAGCGTTGGCAGCGTGGCGCGACAGATGATTTGCAGACGCTCGCGCCGTACTATATTCCCACCGCGTCGTTAGCGTGATGATTGATTTTAGCCAGCTTCCTATTCGCGTAGAGCCGATGAATGTTTCTGACCTCGGCGATGTGTTGACGATTGAACGTACGGCATTCCCGTCACCGTGGTCTGCGCGCGCGTACGAATACGAATTGCGTTACAACGAGATGGCGCACTATTTTGTCGCACGTGCAAATGTGGACACGCTGCAGAATGGGGCGAATCACGGCGGTGTCCTCGGTTGGCTGCGCCGCGTGTTGCGCGGTTCGTCAACGAACGGCGTGACTCCACACATGGTCGGCTATGTGGGTTATTGGTTGATGGCGGGCGAAGCACATATCAGTACGATTGCCGTGCGTCCTGAATTGCGCGGACGTTCTTTTGGCGAATTGTTGTTAGCTTACACCATTCAAGATGCCGCACAACGCAGCGCGCACGTCGCAACGCTCGAAGTGCGCGTGTCCAATACGTCGGCACAGCAGCTCTATCTGAAATATGGATTTGATAAAGTTGGAATGCGGAAAGCGTATTATTCGGACAATAACGAAGACGCGTTTATCATGACGACCCCGACGCTCAATTCGGCGGCGTATCAACAACGCTTTGAGCGATTGACGACCGCGTTGTTCATGCGGTTGAAAGAAGGGGCAGGACAATCCTTTGCGCGCGCAATTTAACGCGTGCATCATTTTGGTTTAAACCGTTTGTGCAAAATCAAAAGCGTCGCAAGCGACCAATGCGGCGGCGCAGACGTAAGCATAAAGGAGAACAAAGCATGGCAGTCAGTACAGACCTTTTGGAAATTTTGCGTTGCCCAAATTGTGTGCGGAACGGACCCGCTGCGGGCATGTTGGACATGGTGCGCGCCGACAGCGCCGTGCCGTTTCTCGTCTGCCGCGATTGCGCGCGCAAATATCCTATAAAGAGCGATATTCCGATTATGTTGATTGAAGAAGGCGAGAAGTACATCGCCACAGCGATTGAACAATTGCCCACGAGCGTATAATTCGTTAGAGCGTTCACCTTTCTCGAAATGTGTGCGCTCTAACTTGACCGAACCCTCTCCGCTTTGTGTTCGGTACAGTGATTGCATGAAAAAATTTTTTCCGTTTTTTGCCGTTGCCCTTTTTTTTCTGATGGCGTTGCCCGCGTTTGCCCAGAGCGCAATCACCGTCAAGAATGAAAAACTCGTACTCGACTTTCCCAAGAGCATGACGTTCTTGGCAGACGCGTCGAGTGCGTCCGAAATTCAAAAAGCCACGCTCGTTGCGCGCTTTCCTGACGTGACGCGCCGTGTGAACGCAAAACTCACGCCCGCCAAAGAGGTTACGTTGCAAGTCGAATGGAATCTCGACACGGAGGATTCTTCGGCGGACGGCGGTTATCTTCCACCCGGAGTTACGGGAACGTACACCTGGCTCGTCGAAGACGCGGCAGGCAATAAATTCGAGAGCGAATCAAAAACGTTCACGGTTGCGGATACGCGTCTGGATTGGCAGACCATTGAGAATGATGACCTCGCGATTCATTGGTACGGCGCGGGCAAAGCATTCGGGCAAGACATTTTTGACGACGGCGTCGAAACCTTAAAAAAAGTGCGCGATGAACTCGGCGAGGGGACAGGCGGTAAAACGCATATTTGGTTTTATACCGATGCCGAAGATTTTCGGACTTCGATGCCCGATATGAATGTGTGGACGGGCGGGCGCAGTTTCGGATATTATCGCGTGATTATTTTGTTGACGACGCCGACAGACCCGCAAGAAGCGATTGAAGGCGCGCGGCACGAATTGACGCATCAAGTGGTGTACGATTCTTTGGGCAGTGGTTTTTCGCGCCAAGCATTTCCGCATTGGTTCAACGAAGGACTCGCGACGTACAATCAATTCGACAATCACATTCTCGCGGGTTATTTGGCAAATCCGCTCAAGAACGCCATCAAGCGCGATGAATTGCCGCGGCTGAAATCGCGCGACGGAAATTTTCCACCCGATGCGAATGAAGCGCTCATGTCGTATGCGTTCAGTTTTTCCATCGTTGACATGATGTTCAAACAATTCGGCAAAGATAAAGTCCAAGAGGTGTATCGCCTGTTCCAAAAAGGAACGGCAGCGGATGATGCATTCAAACAAGTGTTTGGTGTGAACACGGACGGACTCGACAACCTGTACCGCAAATCCGTTGGCTTGCAAGAACGCGACTATTCGACGGCGGGCATCGCTACCCCGCGCTCGATTCCAACTTTTGCGCTTTCGTCCGCTGAAACAGCCGCGCCGCAAGGACAAGCGACGGCGACCACACAATCTGTTTCCAAAGCCAATACGCCCGCGCCTGCGGCGGCGACGACGGTGCCACAAAATAGTAACGCAAACAATAGCAATGGCTCTATCAGCTTTTGCGGCATCGGTCTCGGCGGATTCGCGCTCGCGATGTTTGGCGCGTACGAGTGGCGCAAACGACGGCACCGTTTATGAATTGACAGTTGTGGGGGCGAAAACTTTTTCACGCGTCGCGTGAAAAAGTTTTCGCCCCCACTCTTTATATGCGGTTCGGTATTTTTTTTGCGTTCGTCCTCCTCGCGCTGACTTGTCTTGTACCTTTTCCGCTTGGCGCGCAAGCTCCCATCATTGTTGAATCACAAACTGTTGAAATGAATTTTCCCGATTCCATGCGGTTCACGCTGCAGGCATCGGGCACCGCGCCGATTCAACTCGCCCGCTTGACGGTGTGGCAGCGCGGCGTCGCGCTCGGGTCGCGCTTTACGCCTTCGTTCACGCCCGCCGACCGCGTATCCGTTTCGTTCACATGGGATTTTCAAACGTTTTCGTCCGGCGGCTATTTACCGCCCGGCACACACGGCGAATATACATGGCACATTGAAGACGCAGCAGGAAATATGTATGACACGCCGCGGGCAAGTTATGTGGTCCAAGACATCACACAAAAATGGCAAACGCTTTCGAATGAGCAAGTGCGAGTCAGTTGGCACGCGGGCGATGGCGCATTTGGCGCAGCGGTTTTGGGGCGTGCCATCATTGCGCGCGCATTTTTGGCGCAAGAGCTCCATATCGAAAATGTGGACCCGCTCGAAATTTTTATCTATGCCGACACGCGCGATTTTTTTGACGCGCTGCCGCCTTTTTCGGCGGAATGGACGGGCGGACGAATGTTTCCCGAATACGGCGTCATCATGATAAATTTTGCGCCCGAGAATGTGGAATGGGGCTTGCGCGCGACGAGTCACGAATTGAGTCACGCGATTTTGCATTCCAAAATTCGCGGCACGATTGGGCAACTGGCGGTGCCGCATTGGTTGGACGAAGGTCTTGCCGTTTATAACGAAACGGATGACCACGCCCCCGATGAGCAATTTGAAGAAGCGTTTCAGGCGGCTGTGCGTCGCAACTCGCTTATTCCCCTGCGTTCGATGCAGCAGCGATTCCCCGATAGCTCGGAACAGGCACAACTCGCGTATGGACAAAGCTACAGCGTCGTGAAATTTATGATGGAAGAATATGGGCAAGAAAAATTTGCCGCGCTGTTGAATGTTTATGAGCAAGGCATTCCTGATGACGCCGGATTGAAGCAAGTGTATGGCATGACACAGGATGAATTGGAAAACGAATGGCGTAAAACACTCGGCGTGCCACTGCGCGAATTTTCCACTTCGCGTTTGCCGACGATTGCGCCGCGTCCCACGTACGAATTTTCTTCGTCGCTCACCAGTACGCCCGCGCCGACACTTGAACCGACGCGTGTTTCGATTGCAGCAACACTCCCCCCCTCTGTGCCGCCCACGCCAGCATCAAGCATTCCATCGAATGAATTGTGCGGTGGAGTTCTCGCGCTCGGCGGACTCGTTACGCTTTCGTTCTTGAAACGTCGCCGCGCGTTGTGAATGCGCGCGTGGATTACAGATTCGGCTGCCATAACTCTTTTGCGTAACCATATGAATCTCGCACCATTCAAACTCGAACGTTACTTTGCGGAATACGAGTTCAACGTTCAATACACGTTATGTTCGTCCGATTGCGAATCTGTTCCCATCGCCGATTTGCTCGGGCTCGAACCGGAGGCGCGCGAACGATTTGGACAGCATTGGCTCGGCTATACGGAATCGCAAGGCGCGCCGTCACTGCGCCGCGAAATCGCGCGCGTGTATGAAACGATGCAGCCCGAAAACATTTTGGTACATACGGGCGCAGAAGAAGCGATTTTTTTGTTTATGCACGCGGCGTTGAATGTGGGCGACCATCTCATTGTCCATTCGCCGTGTTATCAATCCCTCATCGAAGTTGCACAAAGCATTGGCTGTGAAATTTCACGTTGGCAGGCGCGTGAGGAAAATCATTGGAAACTCGATGTGGACGAATTGCGCGGGATGATTCGTCCGCATACGCGCGCCATTGTCGTCAACACACCGCACAATCCAACGGGATATTTGATGTCGCGCGCGGATTTTTTCCGGGTGAATGAAATCGCGCGGGAACACAACATTATTTTGTTTTCGGATGAAGTGTATCGGGAATCCGAATATGACGTGTTGCTGCGTTTGCCCGCCGCGTGCGATGTGAATGAAAACGCGGTTTCGCTCGGCGTTATGTCCAAAACATACGGGTTGCCCGGTTTACGCATTGGGTGGATTGCGACGCGCAACGAAAAAATTTACGCGCGCATGGCGGCACTCAAAGATTACACGACCATTTGCAACAGCGCGCCGAGCGAATTTCTTGCCGAACTTGCCTTGCGACATCGCGCAACTCTCGCGCAACGCAATGTGGAAATCATTACGCGGAATCTGAAATTGTTGGATGTGTTTTTCGCGGAACGCGCGGAAATGTTCGAGTGGATTCGTCCGAATGGCGGACCGATTGCATTTCCAAAATTAAAACGCGGCGATATAAATTCATTTTGCCATGAACTTGTTACGCGCGCAGGAGTGTTGCTGCTGCCGGGGACGTTGTTCGAAGATGCGGGAAATCATTTTCGCATCGGGTTTGGGCGCAAAAATATGCCAGAGGCGTTAAAGAGCTTGGAAAAATTTCTCGACAAATAAAAAATCCATCCGCCTGGATGGATTTTTATTTATCTCTTTTCACCGTGTAGCGGTCTAAATCATTGCACACAATCGTATCCGGGAAAATCGCAGTCGCTTCTTCGTGAACGATGTATCCATTGTAGCGGCGCGAAATGTGCGTGAGAAAAAGTTGTTTGACGTTTGCTTCGCGCGCGGCGCCCGCGGCTTCGGCGGCGGTGATGTGTCCGTGTTTGCGCGCAATGTCGCGGTCTTGCGCCAAATATGTTGCTTCCATCACGAGACCATCCGCGTCGCGCGCGGGTTCAATCACTTCATCAATGCGCGCGAGGTCGCCGACGTACACAAACTTTGTCCCCGGCACGAGCTCGCCCAACACAGCTTCGGGTTGAATCACGCGCCCATCGGCGAGTACGATACTTTCCCCCGCCACCAATTTTTTTCGTTCGGGTCCAACCGGAACGCCTAACGCTTCTGCGCGTTCGACCAGAAACGGACGTTTCGATTTTTCTTGAAAGACAAATCCAAAATTGCCGGTGCCGCGGTGCAGGACATTGAACGCGCTGACCGTCAAGTTTTTTTCGCGTACAAGTACCCCGGGTTTGATTTCAATATATTCAATATCAATTTCAACTTCTTTGCCGCGCATGACCACTTTCATTAAATCACGGACGCGGTCGAGCGCCCATCGTCCGCCGTAAATTTCGATCTTGGAATCTACCGGCACGTCCCATTGTCCGAGCGTTGACGCGAGTCCACCGATACCAAGAATGTGGTCTAGATGTCCATGCGTCAAAAAGATGCGGCGAAGGTCTTTGAAGCCAACGCCGCTTTTGAGAATCTGTCGCTGTGTGCCTTCGGCGCAATCGAGCATAAAGCGCGTGCCTTCGTGAATCAGCAGCGTCGAAGTGAGGTTGCGTTCGGCGCTGGGCGCAGAAGCAGAGGTTCCGAGAAAAACCAATTCAAACATGACAGGACTATTATATTGGGAAACGCGCGCAAGGAAAAATAAAATGCCGCGCATCCTCGAATGGTGCAAGGATGCGCGGCATTGCGTTTGCTTGGGGAGGCAGAATAACAATTTGCTCAAACGAGAAAATTGCTTCATCTGCCTCTTGGACCCGTTCGGCGCGAAAGGTGACGAGTGGTTTGACGGCTCGGCATTGAGGGTCAACGGGGGACAGTGTGGTCGTCTATAAGCTTTGGCTGGGCGGAACGCGCCTTGCCAGAGCGTACTAGAGCGCGCCCGAGACTCGCGTGCTTGTCGTCGAACGGTGTCTAAAATGATTCGCCCTTTGCAGGGCGAATCATTTTTAAACCAAATAAAAAGCAGAGCAACGAACCATGTTCATTGCTCTGCGGAATATCAAGGCATAACGATGCGCTGGAAGGTCAAGCGGTAATTGACGTGACGGTGCATGGGCATAATCATCCCGCGCGCTTGGTCGCTGGCGATGCCGTCGTCCACTTTAACGCGGTACGCGGCACCATACATGGGCCAGTTGTAATTACATTCGCAGTAATCGCCCTTTGGCTTTTGGTCGGAAATAGACAAACGCTGCACTTCGACTGCGCCATTTTGGTCCCACGAAATTTCTACAACTTTGTCGTCAACACGTTTGCCTTCTTCGTCAAGCAGCGTCACATAAATCGTATGGTCATTGCCTGACTCTTGTCCCGCGTCTTCAAACTTCATGCGAATCAAGCGCCAATAGGTTTGTCCCGAAGTGACCGGCGGATCCACCACATCAATCCCTTGCAAGAGCGGCAAGCCGCCGGGACCGAGACGCGAATCCCATTCGCGCGGTGGAAGTGGTTTTGCCGGAGCCGCCGCCGCTGCAATCGCGGCTTCAGGTGCTACTTCCGGTACTGCCGTCGGCGCGATTTTTTGCGCGACCGGTTTTACGGCGGGTTTTTTCGTTGGAACGGCTGTTGGCGGGACGGGTGTTGGCGGAATCGGTGTTGGCGTAGGTGTGCGAATGCCTTGTGCGATTTTGAGTCCAAACAAAGGTTGGCGGAATGTATTGACAATGGGGAGTTCTTGATTCGGGTCGGTGTTGTTGTTATTGCCGCCGCCAAAGTTTGAAGTGAGGACCGCATAAATCAACCAGAGCGGAAGCATCACGATAATCCACAAGGCAAAGAGGGCGACGAGAATAGTGGCAATTTTGTTGCCGACACTCAAATTGGAGAACCATGTAAAGATGCCCGGTCGTCCGTTCCGCATTGCCATGCCCACATGCGCGGCGCCGACCATTTGTTGAACGGGGCGCGCGGTCGCGGCGGGCATCGGGCGCATCACATTTCCGGAACGCTCCCACGGTTTTGATGGGGCGGGGCGTACACCAACCGCTGTGCCGGGCAAAGCAGCTGCTTGAACACGTGCTTGCGGTTGCGGCATCGCCGGACGCGGTGAATAGGTGTTTCGTCCATTGCCACCGTTTCCATTTCCGCCGTTCGAGTAACCGCCATTGCCGTTGCCTGCGCGCGGCGCGTATGCTTGTTGTGGCACAGCGACCGGTTGTTGATATTGCGGCGCAGGTTGGCGCATCGGCTGCGCAACATGTGGACGCGGTGAGCGTTTGGTCGTGCGGTCCATTTCTTCTGCCATGCGGCGCGTCACGCTCAACGCGAGGGCGGGATAATTCGCAAGCAAGCGGTCAAAGTCGCCTTTGGTAATTGTCCAAAGTTCGATTTCACCAACGGCTTGAACGGTGACCGGATACGTTCCATTTTGCACGACGGCTTTTTCGCCAAACGATTGTTGGGGTCCCAACAGGTCCAGCACAACCGTTTGTCCATTCGCGCCTTGTGCTATTTCGCGCGCTTCGCCCGCTTCAATAATATAAACAAACTGCGCAGGTTGTCCGGCAAAACAAATCGTCTCGCCAGCGCGCAAACGCAATGGCTGCACGTATTGCGACACTTGGCGCAATTCTGTTTGCGAGAGACCACTGAACAGATTCAATTGGCGCAAATGTCGTTCAATCCCTTCGCCTTCAGCATTGCCCAAACGCGTAGATAACGCGCGCGACAACGCGAGCGACAACGCGGGATGTTGAACAATCAAATCATCGTATTCGGTTTTGTACAAAACCCAGAGGGTCGTATCATCAATCGCTTTGGCAGCTTCGGCGCGTGTGCGTCCCGTGAGCAATGCCATTTCGCCAAACGATTCCCCTGCGCTAATGCGATGCAAAAGTTCCGCTTCGGTTGCGGCATCGGAAATCAATTTCACGCGACCCGATTCGCAAAAATACATTGCGTCACCCGGCGTGCCTTCGGCATACACCAATTCGCCTGCGGGATAATGGCGCAGGACAAGACGTTCGGCAATCGCGTTCAGCGCGTCGTGGTCTGCATCTTGAAAAAGCGGCAACGCGTGCAAGCGTTCCACGGCTTGCGATTGGTCTTGAACGCCCAAGCGTTCCGCCAATGCGCGCGAGAACGCAAGTTTTAACGTTGGTTGTTCTGCAATGAGGTCAAGGTAATCGTTGCGCGCAAGCATCCACGCGGTCACATCGGTTACGGCGAATCCGGTAGCGGGATATGGTTTGCCGGTGATAAGCGTTGTTTGTCCGACGAGTTCGCCTTCTTGCAATTCTTCGTACGTCTCGCCTTCGCGCGTATTGGTAATCACGCGCATCACTCCGCTTTCCAGCAAGAACGCCGCATCGGGCGCGTCGCCTGCTTCGAATAGCGATTCGCCGCGTCCATATGCGCGAAATTGCAGACGTCGCGCCAACGCGCGCGCTTCCGAATCAGAGAGCGCTGTAAGCAGAGAATTGGACGAGAGTCGTTGCGTGACGAGATATTCGTCGAGGTGGGCGACGCGTGTGCCGAGCGCCGCGCTAAATTTCAAACCGATGGAGGGGTATTGCAAAATGAGGTCGTGTAAATCGTTGCGATGAAGGGTCAATAAACTACAGGTCGTCGCCGCGCGAGCAGAAGTGGAATAGGGACGATTTAACAACATGTCCACTTCGCCAACCACGCTGCCTGCGCCGAGGTTGGCGAGAGCGATGGGACCTTGCGGTGTATCGCCTTCCAATTTCACCCAACCTTGCGCAATCACCGCGAGAAATTCCGCAGTCTTGTTTGCGGAAAAAATAATCGTATTGGTATTGTATTCGAGATGACGGAGACGACTGCTGATAAGTTCGCGTTCGTCTTGAGACAAACGGGCGAACAACGGAACTTGGTCAAGCGGTTGTGGTATCACGTGCTGTCAGTTTCCTCAAGAAATTTTCGGAGACGAATTTCGGTTTTTGAAATTCGTCACAACGCGGCATCGCGTCGAAAATCTCTCTAACCTGGGAGGTCAAGCGAACCTCAGTTGGAAGAGAATTGCCGAAAGACCAGGCGCCAGCCCTGCGTCGCTGCGGGGTTGGAATTACATTCTACAACATTTGTGTCTATCCGCAAATCCTCAATTACATCACTTTGGGCATTTTCTACCAGATGCACCGCATAGGTGCCTGGTACCACGGTCACATCCCCAAAACCGTTGCCCCATTCGGGCTTGAATCCTGTGTAAAACTGCTCGTTTCCCCGCGCCGAATTGACTTCGACCAAAATGCCCGCCAGACCTTTGCCGTTTGCGTCCTGCACTTCGACTTGAATTGTCGCCCCCCCCCCTACGCTCAAACAATCCAGCGCGCGTTTTTCGAGCAACTGAAAACGCGGCGCGTTGGGATTTGGTTCAGAGGTTGGTGGGATGGGTGTGGGCAATGGCGTGGGCGGAATGGCAGTCGGAACAATCGCGGTGGGTTCGAGGACAATGACGGTGATGCGTGGGGCAGGCGTCAAATCGCGCGTTGGGCGCGCCGTCGCAGTGGAACGCGCGCGCGCGACGCCCGGTTGGTCCAAGTCGAGACGTAACTTGACGAGCGCTTGCTGCGTCAATCCATTGGTCTCTTGTTGTGCGAGTTCATTCAAGCGCGTTTTCACATCGGGCAACTGTAGATAATACAGGCGCTGGTTGGCGAGTTCAAAGGAATTGTCGAGGGCGTAGGCGGAAGCAATCATTCGCAGCATTTCATCTTTGGCGCGTCCATCCAAATCGTATGGTTGTGCTTGGGTGTAACTCACCGGAAAGACGTACCACGCGAGAAACAGTCCAAGACCAACTCCTGCGACAAGCGCAAGCAACCAACTGATGACCAGCGGACGGAACGCAGAATCCAAACGATATTCCTTGCCGCGCCATCACAGCGCAGGTGCGCGCAAACCGCGCAAAACGAACCTTAAGAAATTCGCGCGTTGGTGTGGGAGACCGAACGCAGTGCGAAAGAGAGCGTCATTCCAGTGGCGGCATTCGTAGGTGCCGCAATGACGCGGGGCGTCTGAAATCGCGCAACGTGGGAGAATTGCGCGAGGATTACGTCTGCGAGACGTTTTTGAGTAACGTGCTGTAACCGTTATAATCGAACGAGTGCCGAGAGAGGGAGTTGAACCCACACGTCCTTTACGGACACTTGATTTTGAGTCAAGCGCGGCTGCCATTACGCCATCTCGGCAAAAGTGAAATAACTATAGCGCGAAAAAACGAAATGTCAACCTTCCCGTCAAAAAAATTTGGGTGGCGTGCCTGAATTTGCAAGTCGTTTCAATTGTCATTGTATGTTTTTGAATCTGCTGCCCGTTCCGCTCAAACGTCACACGGCTATATGAACGAACCCGACATGATTGCCGCCGCCCAAAAGGGCGATGTGCCGTCGTTTAATCAATTGGTGCGCGCATACCAATCCATCGTCTTTCACACCGCGTATCGCGTGTTGGGTGACAGCGATGCCGCGTCCGATGCCACACAGGACGCCTTTGTCAACGCGTACAAAAATATCCGTTCCTTTCGCGGCGGCTCGTTCAAAGCGTGGCTCCTAAGAATTGTGACGAATACATGTTACGACCAGCTGCGCGCGAAAAAACGCAAGCCCACTGCGTCACTCGACGCACTGCTGATTGACCCCGACAATCCTGCGCCCGGTTTGGGTGAAGCGCGCGAAGAATCGCCGCATGACCACGCGGAACGCTCCGAACTCGCGTATTGGATTGACAAAGGTCTGCAAACATTGCCGTATGACCAACGCATTACACTGGTGCTTTCAGACATTGATGGCTTTGCGTATGAAGAAATTGCCGAAGCGACAAACACAAATGTCGGTACCGTGAAATCACGCTTGTCGCGCGCCCGCGCGCAGCTGCGCGAATTCCTCTTGGAACAGCAGGAACTTTTGCCCTCATCTTATCGTCTAAAGAATAGAATGGGAGAGACCAAAAATCTCCGAATGGAAAATGTTTAATCGTCAAAACCGTATTCAAAACATGGACGCGTATGTCGAAGAGCGTTTGTCGGAATATCTCGACGGAACGCTTTCGGCACACGAACGCGAAATCGTTGAAGCGTATGTAGCAACAAATGAGCGCGCGCGCGCGTCATTGGAATCGTTACGCTACACGGTAAATCTGCTCAAGCAAACACCCGCGCCCGCATTGCCGCGTCAATTCACTTTGCCCGTCACAGCGCGCGCACCCGCACAAGGCGCACCCGCGTGGATGGTATGGAGTTTACGCGGTGTCGCTGTTGCGGCAACGGCGGCGTTTGTTGTATTGTTGGGTGTGACGTTATTCCGCCCCGGTGGAAATTTTGATGCCGCGAACTCGCCAAGCGCGATGCAAGCGCAACCGTCGGTTGTAATTGCGCTGGCGCCAACTGCAACCCCACAGCTGTTGCCCGCCCAAGCGCCCGCGAATGATAATGCCAACACAACCAATCCAATTCCGATAACAGTGGAACCTGCGCCCGCCACAGCGCAAGTAGCACCGATTACATTGACACCACCTGCTGTTGGCAAAGCGATTGTGCCGACGAGTCAACTACAAGATACCGTTCCACCAAGCGCGCCAACGCAAGCGCCAAATCCGAGTACGAATTCCGAACTGGCTCAACCAACCGCGCAGCCGACAGTGAATGCCGCAGACGCGAGCGCGGCGGGCGCTGCCGAAACACAACCTGTTACAGCAACGGCGACCAACGAAGCGCAAACACAACGCACCATGAGCTTGAATGTGGTGGAAGGTGTAGTCACTGCAAATCAATTGCGTGTGCGACGCGGACCCGGCGTGCAATATCGTGCATTGGGTGGCTTGCGGCGCAATGACCGCGTGCAAGTGGTTGGACGCGACAAGACGGACAACTGGCTCGCGATTGAATATCCGCTCAACACGGAAACAGGTATCGGCTGGATTGGCGCGGCGTTTGTGCAATTGAACGCGCCGTTGGATACATTGCCGATTTTGGATGCACCCGCGAGCGAAACGCCAGTGCGGACCCTAACGCCGACTCTCACACTAACGCCCGCTGCTGCGCCAACGTTGACGCCGGACGTGACAACAGAGGCAGAGGGTTCGGGCAATGGTGAAATCACACCGGAACCAATACCAACACCGGAGCCCAGCGCCACGCCCACCGTGGAAACAATCTTGCAGCCAACGGCGGAAGCGACAGTGCAAAGCGAATTGCCCAATGCGGCTGTCTCGCCGACACCGACCGAATAAATGAAACATCACGCCGCGTATCGAACACGATGCGCGGCGTTTTTCGTTTTCATGCGCGTTGCGTATAATCTATTCGAAATGTCACTGCCCAGCTATTTCCAACATCCAACATCCAAAATCCAACAACCAAATTTTTTCGTGCGCGAAATTCCCATTTATGGCGATGTCATTCTTGCGCCGATGGATGGGTTTTCCGATTTGCCGTTTCGGTTGATTTGCCGCGAGTTGGGTTCGGCAATGTCGTACACGGAATTTACAAACGCGGACGGCATCTTGCAAAAAAAATTGCCGGAGAGTGTCGCGCAGCGTTTGAAATTTGACGCATCAGAAAAGCCGATGACGTTTCAAATTTATCATCAAGACCCTGACAAATTGGTGGACGCGGCAAAACGGACATTGGAACTCGAACCGGACATTATTGATTTGAACATGGGTTGTTACGTCAAAGATATTTCGGAACGCGGCGCGGGTTCGGGCATGTTGCGTTTTCCCGAACGCATCGCGCACTATTTTTCGCGCGCGTCACAAGAATTGCGGATACCTGTCACAGGGAAAATTCGTTTGGGCTGGGATGACGCGTCGCGCAATTATTTAGACATTGCAAAAATTCTTGAGGACAATGGTGCGAGTCTCATCGCCGTTCACGCGCGCACGCGCGCGCAAGCGTATCACGGTAACGCGGACTGGGACGCGATTGCGGAAATCAAACAGACGGTAAAAATTCCCGTACTCGGCAACGGCGATGTGAAAACTGTTGCGGACATTGCGCGCATGAAACATCATACGGGCGTTGACGGTGTGATGATTGGACGCGGCGCAATTGGCAACCCTTGGATTTTTTCGGGACGCGACCGCGATGACGTTTCGGTAGATGAACGGATTGTATTGCTGCGTCGCCATCTCGCGTTGAATTTGGATTTTTACGGGCAGCGCGGCGGCTTGATTATGTTTCGCAAACACGCGGTCAAGTACATCAACGGCTTGTACGGCGCGGCGCATTTGCGCGTGCCACTTCTCACCGCAGAGTCCGTTCAAGAGTTTGATGACTTGCTCGGACAATTCCGCGAACGTGTGGACGCGCATGAACAGGGTGAACACGTTCTCCACGAACGTGTGCTGGCAATGTAATAACGACTGAAAATTCGACGGAGCCATTCGTCGAATTTCTTTTTGTACCCTCTTGACGAACGTGCGTAATTGTTTTACCGTTCGCACATGGCGGGAAAACGCGCGACGGCAGACACCTTAACCCAATACCGCCTCTACCTCCTCGGCGGTTTTCGTCTGGAGCGCGACGGCAAACCCATCTCACTTGCGCGCGCCAAAGCAAAACCCCTGCTCGCGTATCTCGCGCTCTTTCCGCAAGAACATCGCCGTGAAAAAATTGCCGCCGACTTGTGGCTCGATTCCACCGACGCGGACGCGCGGCTCTCTTTACGCGTCACACTCAATTCGCTCCGCAGCGAAATTTCCCCTGACCTCGTTCTCGCCGACCGCGAAACGCTGCAATTGAATCCTGATTTTCCGATTTGGACGGACGCGCGTGAATTTTCGGGAGATTGGAGACTTGAGACCGGAGATTCTATTGCTCGTCTCCAATCTCTCGTCTCTCTTTATCGCGGTGATTTATTGCCCGAACTCTACGACGAATGGTTGATACCCGAACGCGAGAGATTGCGCGAGGCGTTTTTGGAAATTGCTTTGCGCGGCGTCGAAATGGCGCGCGGCGCGAGTGATTACGCGAACGGTATAGAAATCGCGCAGCATATTTTGAGAACAGACCGCGCGCACGAAACCGCGCATCAGCATTTGATTTTTTGTTTTGCCGCAACAGGCAATCGCGCCGCCGCGTTGAAACAATTTGAAGAATGTGAACTCGCATTGCGCGAGGAACTTGGCGTTGAACCTTCACCCGAAACGCGCGCGTTGCTTGAACGCGTGACGCAAAACGAAACGCGCGCAAAATCGCCCGCTGCCGCGTTGACGAATTTGCCGAAACCGTTGACGAGTTTTGTGGGACGCGAACGCGAGCTGCAAGAATTGCGCGCGTTATTGGGAAAGAGCGAAGCAGTGTCGGATTCAAACGCGAAACGAACTACCGCCGCGAATGAAAATGCTTCGCCCCTACGCGCGGTAACGTTGGTCGGCGCGGGCGGTTCGGGTAAAACGCGTTTGGCAATTCAAGCCGCGCGCGAACTCATGGACGAATACAAACATGGCGTATGGTTCATTGACCTCGCGCCTCTGGCAGATGAAACACTTGTGCCGCAAACGATCGCGAAAGCATTGGGGATTCAAGTGTCTGCGAACCAAGCCATTGCGGACGCGCTCGCGAATTTTTTGCGGCGTAGAAATGTTTTGCTCGTTCTCGACAATTGCGAACATGTAATTGACGTCTGCGCGCAAATTGCCAATCAACTCATCACTCAATCCCCCCATCTCCAAATTCTCGCGACGAGCCGCGAAGCATTAAACATCGGTGGGGAGCAAGTTTACGCCGTCCCGACATTGACGATGCCGACAGCGAAGGGAATTCGCAATTGGAACTATCCGGCGGTGCAACTGTTTGTCGAACGCGCGCAAGCGGCGAAATCTGATTTTCGTATGACGGAACAAAACGCGCACACGGTCGTTGATATTTGTCGCCGTCTGGATGGAATGCCGTTGGCGATTGAACTCGCCGCGGCGCGGATGAAGATGTTGTCGCCGCAAGAAATTGCCGCGCGCTTGGACAAACGTTTTGATTTATTGTCGGGCGGTTCGCGCGGAGTATTGCCGCGTCAGCAAACGCTGCGCGCGTTGTTGGATTGGAGTTTTGATTTATTGTCGGACCAAGAGCGCGTCTTGCTCCGACGGCTCGCGGTGTTTGCAGGCGGCTGGACGTTGAAGGCGGCAGAACAAATATGCGCGGATGATAGAGAGATAGAGGGAACGAGCGATGGAGAGCAAGAGAACGCGTCGCTCCATCACTCTATTCCTACATCTCTTGTTCTGGACCTGCTTTCCAATCTCGTAGAAAAATCGCTCGTCGTTGTGGACACATCCTCTGACACAACGCGCTATCAATTTCTGGAAACGATTCGCGAGTACGCGCACGAAAAATTGTTGCAAGCCAATGAGAGGGAAAGACTGGACGCGCGTCATCTGGACTATTTTATCGCGTTAGCGGAGCAAGCGGAGCCCGAGTTATATGAACGCAACCAACTCGAATGGATGCAGCGTTTGGAACAAGACTATGACAATTTTCGTGTGGCGCTGCGTTGGACGCGCGCAAGCAAACAGGATCTCAAGTTTGTTCAACTCTCCGGCGCGCTCGGATATTTTTGGTATTTGCGCGGTTATTTGCGCGAAGCAGGCGAATGGTTGCCGGAGGCGCTTGCGGCGATGGACGATGAGATGAATCTGCTTTGGCGCGCCCGTGCGTGGAGCGCGGCGGGGACCGTCGCGTGGGCAAAGGGAGAATTTAGACAGGCAGAACAATTCCATTCCCGCGCGCTCACGCTGTATCGAAATGCAAAGCATGATTGGGGCACCGCGTTTTCGCTCATTAACGTTGCGGCGCAAGAAAGTCAGCTTGGCGAGAATGAACGCGCGGAAGAGCGACTGGATGCTGCCCTCTCGATTGCGCGAGACAAGTTTGCCAATCTACACTCTATCGTTCTTATCAATACCGCGGTAGAGGAGATGCAGAATCAGAATTATGTGGACGCGCATCCCAAATTGCTCGAGGCGTTGGCAATTACTTCTCGGAATGGTTTCCCCAAGTATCAAATGCACGCAGCCACAAATTTGGCAGAAGTCCAGTTAATCTTGGGTGAAACCGAAAAGGCAATTGCGACAATGCGGATGACGAGCGAACTTGCGAAAACGATGACGGGGAGTTTGGAACAGTGCGAAGCGTTTAATTCGTTTGCATTCATTCTGGTAAAAACGAGAGATTGGGCATCTGCAGAGATCGCATATCTGGAAGCGATGCAAAATAGTTTGCAAACAAGCCGCCCGGCTCCCCTGGTCAAGAGTCTAGAGGGCATCGGTGTGCTTGACGCGCACAAGAGCCGTTGGCGCTCTGCTGCGCGACTTTGGGGTTGTGCTGCTAAATGGCGAGAGAGCCACAATTTTCTTTTTCGCCAAGATATTCCCAATTACGACGAGAGTGTCCAAGCAGCGCGTCAAGCCCTGGGCGAGGCACAGTTTGATTTGGAATGGCAGCGAGGAGCAGAGATGGAACCGGAAGACGTCGCGGAGCGTGTGTTGCGCAGGGAATTTTGAGCAGACGTGACAGGTTTTTTGCGATGAACTCCATCGCCGAAACCTGTCACGTCTGGCATCCAGTAACGCGCCAGTAACGATGAGTTGCTACAATGGGGTCAAGAGTTCGGGTGAAACTACCGCCGAACAAAAACCAAGATTCATGGCATCACAATCCGATGCCGAAGGAGCAACCGAAATGAAGACCCAAATCACGAAAACCGAAGGCATCTCATTGAACCACAATCCCGGCGGCTTGAAAGTGAAACCGCAACTTGTGGAAAACCGGGGACTGAACCACAACCTCGGTGGGCTGCAAGTGAAAGCGCAAATCGCCGCAGGCAGCAAACTGAACCACAACCTCGGTGGGCTGCAAGTGAAAGCGCAAATCGCCGCAGGCAGCAAACTGAACCACAACCTCGGCGGCTTGAAACTCAAATCGCAAGTGACTGAAGGCACCAGGTTCAACCACAATCTTAGCGGCTTGAAACTCAAATCGCAAGTGACTGAAGGCGTCAAGTTCAACCACAATCTCGGCGGGTTGAAAGTGAAACCGCAACTGCTTTTTGGACCGGGCTGGTGGACTCCAAACCACAATCTCGGTGGGCTGAAAGTCAACCGCTAAATCGCGCATCGCAAATTGCATATGGCAGATGAAAAAATCGGCGACATTCCTGACGCCGATTTTTTGTTTTGGGATAGATTATTTTGCGCGACGCGACGGCTATGCTACAATAATCGTTGGTAGGGGCGAAGCATTTGCAGACGCGCTTGTGAATTTTGAATATTGCCTATGCAAATGCTTCGCCCCTACGCAAAGAAATTTTTCGCCGGAGTTTTCCATGACACCTTATTGGTTCTCGAAAAAATTACCCGCTTCGCGTCACGGCATCGAAAACGCCATTCGGCTTGCGTTTTGGGCGCGCGGTTTTGGCAACACGTATTTCACTTGCACGCAAGCCGAAGTCCCGGTGAAATGTGCCGGATTGTGGGAAGGTACCATTACGCTCGCTGTGGAATGGGCGCCGAATGATTATTTCACGCTCACGATGAAAGAACCCAACAAAGACATTCTCGAAGCATTCGAACGCGTATTGGGACATCGCGCGACCGTTGGGTATCGCAACGCGCAAGGGGATGTCGTCGTCGAATGGCGCGCGAAAAATCCCGAAGAACGTTTTAGCGAATTACAAAAAAGCGGAGTCACAGACCTCGAACGGCTTTCTTGATGGCGAATGGCAGATAGCGAATCGCAGATGGCATATCGCGTATCATGAATCGAGAGTAGAGAAACAAGAAACGTCAATCACGGTTTGCAGGTCGTTCTCTCCGCACAACACGAGACGGCTTGCAAACCTTTTTTATTCTAGATGCTCGTTATTCGTTGTTCGTCATTCGTCATTCGTCGCTAATAATGAATGACGAATAACCAATAACCAAAATGTCCGAAACCAAACTCTTGCTAATAGACGCGCACGCGCTCATTCATCGCAGCTATCACGCGATTGAACGCGAGTTGACTTCGCCGACGACGGGTGAGCCGACGAAAGCGGTGTACGGTTTTGCGTCAACGCTGCTAAAAGTTATCAAAGACCAACAGCCAACGCATGTCGTCGCCACGTTCGACGCGGGCAAAAGTTTTCGTTCGGAACAATTCGCGGAATACAAAGCGAATCGCCCAACCACGCCCGACGATTTGCGTTCGCAATTTGCGCGCTGTCAAGAATTTTGCCGCGCGCTCAACATTCCCGTATTCGCGCTGCAAGGTTTTGAAGCGGATGATTTGATTGGCACATTGTCCAAACAGGCAGAAGAAAAAAATCTCGACACGATTATTTTGACGGGTGACCGCGACACGCTGCAATTGGTGGACGACAAAACGAACGTGTTGATGTTTATCGGCTACACGGGCGAAATCAAAATGTACGACACCGCTGCCGTGCAAGAACGTTTCGGTTTTAGTCCGCAGCAATTGATTGATTTCAAAGCATTGCGCGGTGATTCATCCGACAACATTCCCGGCATTGCGGGCGTTGGCGAAAAGACCGCGACGAAATTGATTCAAGATTATTCGAGCGTCGAAGGCATTTACAAACACATTGACGACATCGAAGGCAAGGTGCGCGAAAAAATTGAAACGGCGCGCGCTCAAGTGCGTTTGAACAAAGCGTTGGTGACGATTGACCGCGACGCGCCCGTGACGCTTGACCTCGATGCAGCAAAATTCGGCGAATACAATCGCGACACGTTGATTCTATTGATGCGCGAACTCGGTTTTCAATCGCTGCTCGCGCGCATTCCGGGTTCGACGGGTGAAGCGGAAACACAAACGCAGCCGCGCGAATCAACCACCGCAGAAATCGAGACGCATTACACTGCCGTCATTTCCGAAACCGACCTCGACGCGTTGGTGAAACGTATCAAAAAAAATAAAGCGTTCGTCGTAGATGTGGAAACGACGAGCATTGACCCGCAGCGCGCAAATCTTGTGGGCATTGCGATTGGTGTGGGCAACGGGGAAGCGTATTACATTCCTGTCCGACACGACGCGCCGAAAATTGCCGAGCCGGTGAAAAAAACCAGAGCGGTCAAAGAACAAAAACAAGCATCGTTGTTTGATGTGGCGGCGCCGACAATTCCTGTCGCCGGTGATGAATCACACCCATTCGCAAAACTCTCGCTCGATGTTGTGCGCGCAAAAATGGGCGCGTTGTTTGCGGACGCAAAGATTGAAAAAATCGCGCACAACGCGAGTTATGATTGGGGCGTACTCCAACGCGCGGGTTTTGAAATTAGCGGTTTTGCATTCGACACGATGATTGCGGCGCATCTGCTCGAACAGAACGCGAACGCGATTGGTTTGAAAAATTTGGCATTCACGCATTTCGGCGCGCAAATGACCGAAATCGAAGCGTTGATTGGCAAAGGCAAAAATCAAATTACGATGGAGCAGGTGTCCATTGATAAATTGACACAATATGCGTCCGCCGATGCCGATTACACGTATCGCTTGTACGAAAAATACAAACCGTTGTTGGTGGAACGCGGACTGGACAAATTATTTTACGAAATTGAAATGCCGCTCGTGCGCGTGATTGTGGACTTGGAACGCGCAGGCGTGTTGTTGGATTTGGACTTGCTCCACGAATTGTCAATTGAAATCAACGCGCGCTTGAGTGAAATCGAAACCCAAGTGTATGAAATGGTTGGCGCGAAATTCAATCTCAATTCGCCCGTGCAATTGAGCGAAGCATTGTTTGAAAAATTGGGTTTGTCGTCGCAAGGGATGGAACGCACGGCAACTGGAAAAATTTCGACGGCGGCGGGCGCGCTCGAAAATTTGCGCGAACAACATCCCGTCATTCCGTTGATTCTCGAACACCGCGAATTGTCGAAACTCAAAGGCACGTATGTGGACGCGCTGCCCGAGTTGGTGAATCCGGTGGACGGACGCGTGCATACGAGTTTCAATCAGGCGGGCGCGGTGACGGGACGCTTATCGTCGTCGAGTCCGAATCTGCAAAACATTCCTGTGCGAACAGAATTGGGCAGACGTGTGCGCGGCGCGTTCATTGCGCCAAAAGGCAGTGTGCTGTTGTCCGCCGATTATTCTCAAGTCGAGTTGCGGATTCTCGCGCACGTTTCGCAAGACCCCGCGTTTCTGGAAGCATTCGCCAAAGGCGAAGACATTCACGCGAGTACTGCCGCGTTGTTATTCAATGTTCCGCTCGCGCAAGTGACCAAAGACATGCGGCGATTGGGCAAGACAATCAACTTTGGCGTCGTGTACGGCATTTCCGATTGGGGCGTTGCAGGGCGCACGGAACTTTCGCGCGAAGAATCGCGCAAGCTCATCAACGACTATTACGCCAAGTATCCGCGCATCACCGATTATTTGGAACGCACCAAAGCGATGGCGCGCGAAAAAGGTTACGTCGAATCGCTGTTGGGTCGCCGCCGCTATTTTCCCGAATTGGGTTCGGGGCGCCGTTTGCCCGTTCAACAAAAAAATCAAGCCGAACGCGAAGCCATCAACATGCCGATTCAAGCGAGCGCGGCGGACATTATTAAAATTGCAATGGTGGGTTTGCACGACGCGTTTGAAAAAAAGAAATTCAAAAGCAAGATGATTCTCCAAGTGCATGATGAGTTGCTGTTTGAATGTGTCAAGAGTGAAGTGGATGAAATTGCGCGCGTGGTCAAACAAATTATGTGCGACGCCTACAAACTCGATGCGCCGTTGGATGTCGAAGTGAAAATTGGAAGTAATTGGCAAGAGATGCAAGTTGTGAATACCCTTTGAACGAATCAACGCATGATGAATTTATTTGCCCTTTCTGACCTCCGAGCGCTGCAAGACGCGCATACATCTGACCCGGCGTATGATATTGCGCGCAAACACACGCGCAATCAATTGGTCTGGCTGCACGAAAAAATCTATGGCGAAATGCGCGCGCGCCGTTGGGACGTTTATTTTCGTCCCGAATGGTCGCTGACGCCTGCAACCGTAACGGAACAAAACCCCTATGTCGAAGCGTTACGATTACGCTACACCAAGTCGGAATATGTCGCGCGGTTGATGCAAAAACAATATGGCGGCGCGCTCTCGTTCGATGCTTTTGCGTGGCTCGGCGTCGGGATTGATGCGCGCGGCGTCTTTTGCGAGTGGAACATTCCCGCGCGCGCAAAACTCGACGCGCAAAATTTTTACAACAAATTGGTTCAGGGTTCGCCGGAAAAAAAGACGCTGCGGCAAGTGTTGGCAGAACTCGGCGGCGAAGGGGTTTTGACCCTGCGCGAAGGCGACGAAGAAATTTTGCATGTGCGCTGCGCGCGTTTGGTGGACTTGAATGTTTTGAACACGACGCTGGAAAAATTTGTGCCGGGCGCGCAAGAGTGGAATCTGGCGATTCGTTTTTTGGTGACCGACAACCGGCTGCAGGCGAGCAGCGCGCCCGATGAATTGTTGTATCGGCTCGCGCAATTGTACGGTTTGCATCAATTCGGCGCGTGGTCGCCGCGCAATAATTTTTTGAAAACGACCAGCACCCGCACCACGTCCGGCATCGCTCCGCAATGAAAATGTTTTACGCATGAAACCATTCGCGCTCTTTTCGCTTTTGCTTCTCGGCGCTTGCTCTTTACAAACCAATCTTGACCCCACCGTTCCATCTCAGCCACTCGCACGCGCGGCAGTTTCGACGGTGACGGAAACTGTAACCCAAACACCCACCGCCACCTCTACGCGCACGCCAACGCTGACGCGCACGTTCACTCTTACGCCAACCGCAACGCAAACACAAACACAGACGCCGACACCAACGGCAACGCATACACCGACGGTGAGAGCGACGCGTAATTTTGATGCGCCGGATGCGTTCCTTGGCGGTATGCGCCACGTGCCGCGCGCAGAGGTATTGCATTTGACCGCGCCCGCGCCGGGAACCATCAGCCCCGCTTTGTTTGGTATCAATTATTGGACAGGACGCTTGAATCGTCGTTTGCGACTCGCCCTTGCGCCGCTCAATTTCACCGTGATGCGTTGGGGTGGAGAAATGTATGAAAGCGATAAATTCAACGCGCAAGAATTGGATGTGTTTATTCAAGAGTGCCGCAAGTTGAATGTCGAGCCGCTGATTCAAGTGCCGTTCTGGGGTCGCAGCCCAAAAGAAGCTGCCGCGATGGTGCGCTATTTGAACGTCACGAAAAAATATGACGTGCGTTTTTTTTCCATCAGCAACGAGCCGGACAAAAATTTACGTTCGGGTTCGCGCGAAAAATATATTCAAGGATTTCGCGCATTTCATGATGCAATGAAAAAGGTGGACGCGCGCATTTTGATTTTTGGTCCCGAACTCGCAACCGAGTACGAAATTAACAATCCCGCGCGCGACTGGCTCACGCCGTTTTTGCAAGCGAACGGCGATATTGTGGATGTCGTTTCACTGCATCGCTATCCATTTGGTGGGACAACGAGTCGCACCTCAACGCACATGAGCGACGCCTTGGGGACCGCCCGACGCGTGGAACAATTGCGTGCACACATTCTTAATGTGACGGGGCGCGATATTCCACTCGCGTTCACGGAAATAAATTTGTCGCACGATTGGAAAATGGGCGGCGAAGGCAGCAGCGCCGGTTTTTCGGCGGGCTTGTGGCTCGCGGAAACGCTTGGACAAATGGCAGAGGCGGGCGTGGCGATGGTGAATATCTGGAACGCGCACAGCAACGATACTATCGGCGTGATTACGGATACATTGCAGCGACGCCCAACTTATTTTGCATTGCGCCTCTATGCGAATTATGGTGACCGTATTGTGCCGCTCGCGTCGCATGTTTCAAATGTTTCCGCGCACGCCGCACTCGATACGCGCACGAATCACACCGTCATTGTACTCGTCAATCGCGCGACGGAACCGCGCAGTTTTCAAATCGTTTTCAATTCGAACGAGGAACAAAAAGACGGCGGAATTTATTTGGACCGCGGCGCGGTGAAACAGATGGAATTTTCCATGCCCGCTGAAAGCATGGCATCACTCACGCTCGATACAAATTTCCAAGTCATGGAATCTATGGTTTATTCACGCGCGCTGTTCAAAGCGAACAAGGGCGCGAAAATTATCAGCGCGCCGTAAGGGTAAAGCATTGACCTGCGCGATTGTGACTTGATTCGCGCACGCGACTGTCAATGCTTCGCCCCTACACAGCATCAATGATTCGCCACACTCTCACCGAACTTGTACAACAATCTATTCTCGCCGCGCAAGCGGCGGGTGATTTGCCCGCGTTTGAAATGCCGGGCATCGAATTGCTGCGCCCGCCAAAACCCGAAATGGGCGATTATTCCACATCGCTCGCATTGAAACTCGCTTCGGTGGCAAAACAACCGCCTTTGAAAATCGCGCAAACGCTTGCGAAACACATTCCGCAAAATGAGGCGATTGGAAAAATTGAAACCGTCGCGCCGGGATTTGTGAATTTCACGTTAGCGCAAACTTGGCTGGCGAATCAGGTCGCGAAAATTTTGAACGCGGGTGCGCAGTTTGGCAATGTGGATTTGGGAAACGGCAAACGTGTCCAAGTGGAATTTATCAGCGCGAATCCAACAGGTCCGCTCACGATTGGTTCGGCGCGCAACATGGCAATCGGCGATACGCTTTCGCGCGTGCTGCGCGCGGCGGGCTATGTCGTCGAGACGGAATACTATTTGAACGACGCGGGTTCGCAAGTGCGGCATCTCGGCGAAAGCATTTACGCCAAATACGCGCAGCAGCTCGGACGCGATGAGCCATTTCCCGAAGACGGTTACAAAGGCGAATACATTAACGATATGGCGCGCGAAATTATTGCGCGCGACGGCGACAAATATCTGCAGATGGAAAAACGCGACGCGGTGCGCGGGCTCAAACGCGTCGGCGTCGCGATGGTGACGGAAACCTTAAAAGAATCGCTCGCGCGCGTGCATGTGCAATTCGACAATTGGTTTTCGGAACAGAGTCTGCGCGATTCCGGTTTGCTCGCGGAAATTTTGGAAAAACTCGCGGCGAAAGGACTCACATACGAAAAGGACGGCGCGTTGTGGTTTCAAGCGACGGAATTTGGTTTGGACAAAGACGCGGTGCTGGTGCGCTCGCCGCAAATCGTGAGTGAACCTGACGAACGCCCGACGTACCTCTCGTCCGATTTGCCGTACGTGTGGAACAAGTTGGTCATTCGGAATTACGACAAGGCGATTTATGTCTGGGGCGCCGACCATCAAGGCGATGTGCCGCGCGTGTATGCGGGCGCGCAAGCATTGGGACTCGACCCGAAACGCGTTGTGATTATTGTGTATCAACTCGTGCGGCTCACGCGCGGCGGCGAAAAAATTCGCATGTCCAAACGCGCGGGCGAGTTTGATACGCTCGACGATTTGGTGGCGGACGTGGGCGAAGATGCCGTGCGCTTTTTGCTCGTCAACACTTCTCCCGATACGGCGATGGATTTTGATTTGCAACTCGCCGCGTCGCAATCGTACGAAAACCCTGTGCATTACGTTCGGTACATGCACGCGCGCACGGCAGGCATTTTGCGAAACGCGGCGGAACAAACCATCGTTTCCGACAACGCGGATTTGACGCGGCTCGCGCATCCCGCCGAATTGAACCTCATCAAACATTTGTTGCGACTCGAAGAAGTGGTGGAACACGCGGCGTTGAAATTTGAACCGCATCACATTCCGCACTATGCGCTTACGCTCGCACGCGCGTTCAGCGAATTTTACGACGCGTGCCGTGTGTTGAACATCGAGCCGCCTGATGCGGAATTGACGCGCGCGCGCTTGCAGTTGGTCAAAGCGACGAAAATCGTTTTGGCGCGCACGCTCGATTTGATGGGAGTTACTGCGCCGGAGAGTATGTAAGCGATGAGGGATGAGGGATAAAGGATGAAGGATGAAAGATGGATTTTTTGATTGGAATCGTTGGCGGAATTGTCCTCATGCTGATTGTGGCGGGTATCGCGCTTTATTTTTTCTTGCGCGACACATCACCCGTTTCGCTTGCTGAAGCCACTCCTCCAACCACGAATCCCGCCGTCACGGTGCTGCTCGTTGAATCGTTTCTAAATCAGCAGCTGCGCGACGCGTTGGCAAATGAAAACGCGCAAGCGCAAAACAAAGCAGCTGCGACAACCGACGCACCCGGTCCATTCCAAATCAAATTAAATGACGCCGCGCTGAACGTTTTGCCCGAACGCCGCGCGCTATTGACCGCACAGTTGACCGCGCGCGCGTGGAATTTCACAATCAATCTGCGTCCCGTCACCGACTTCTATTTTGTCCCGCAAGACGGACGCGTAAAAATTATCGTCACAAGAGTTCAGGTGCAGGGCATCACGATTCCGCGCGCGTTGATTGACAACACCGTGAATGAAATCGTCGAAACCGCGCAAGCCAAACTCAATCACTCGCTCGCGCAGTTGCAGCGTGACACGAACGTGATGCTAACGGAAATTGAAACGACGGAAGATTTGTTGGTGTTGAAATTTGGGGGATAGTCGAGAGTCGAGAGTCGAGAGTCGAGAGTCGTTCGTCATTTGTCGTTCGTCATTCGTCGTTCGTCATTCGTCGCTCGTCATTCGTCATTTGTCCATTTCATCCTTCATCCCTCATCCTTCATCCTTTATTTCCCGGAGGTTATTCATGCGAACGCTAATAAACGTTGTATTGGGAATTTTTGTATTGTTCGGAATCATCGCGTGCGCGTTAGGCGCGAATGCGGTAATTGCGCCGACGGCGACACCGCGAATCGTGGTGCAGTCCGCGCCCTCGTTGCAGCCCGCGCCGACGCAAGCGACAGACAATGCGGATATGACCGTGACATTGAGCGAACGCTACCTAAACCGCAACATTGCGAACGGTCTTGCGCAAGGTGGAGAGGTGCAGAGCGCTCAACTCGACATTCAATCGAACGCAGTTGTCGTTGTTGACGCGGTGGTGCAAGTGAACCCGCAACTCCGCCTGTCACCAAAAGTGACGATGCAGTTGGTGGTTCAGAACGGACGAATTGTGGTGAATGTGCAAAAAGTGGATGTCGGCGGATTCGGAGTGCCCAGCAATCTCATCGAGCCGCAAATCGCGCAACTGAAACAAACAGCAGAAACAAATCTCAACGCCCAACTCGCCAAGTTCACTGCCTCGAGCGGACTAAAACTGCAAGCGTTGAGTACGACGGAGAATAGTTTGTCGTTGTTTTTTGTGCAGTAAAGAGGTCAGCGGAACTCGAAGCCTGAACCAAGTGCGAAAAAGCGAATCAATACCGTTGAGGGAGATTCGCTTTTTCTTTGTTCTGCCTGTCCAGAACTGGAATTCCAAATGAGCCCCTTTCTAGAACCATGTTCGGTAATTCTTGGCAAATCGCAAAGGTAGAGCAAATGCAGCAATTGCGGCCCCAGCGATAAAAATGTTAAGGACAAATCCAATAATGAGTGTGGACAGGTCAGGATCCGCTAAAAACATAGCTATTTCAAGACTCCCGCATGCCAGTAGAATTGAAAAGCCAACGCCTAACTTGACATCGATTGGCACGAGGATTTCCGTCGGTAGATCTGTAATTTGTTTAACATTGAAAAGCGATATCCAATAGATAATGAACCGCAGGGACGATAGAACATAAATCACACCCGCAATAATTAGGATTCCCCATATATTGGACCTGATCCACTCACCGATCTCTAACATTCTTTTCCATCCATGTAAGCGACTGATTTCCTGCGCGGGTTCACTTTTTAGAGGCAAGATCACCCAAGGCGGCTGCAAACCCCGCCGCACTTTGCGAGTCGAGTCGCCGTCTGCGTGTTGACGTGTCAAAATAATCGGTTGGTAACGTATTGCCCTGTGTCGTGCGCCAAGAATTATAGCCAAAATTTGCGCTTTTTGAACACCGATTTATGTGTAACTGTGTCCCCCCATTGACGCCCCCCGCATTTCCAATACAATGACGCCTCACCATGTCCACCCTTGCTGAACTCGTCACCAAATTTTCCCAAACGCACGGCGCGTCGGGGTTTGAAGACAACGTGCGCGCGCTCGTTGTGCGCGAAATGAAAAAGTTGGTTGACGAAATCAAAATCACGCCGCTCGGTTCCGTCATCGGTATCAAACGCGCTCGTGGAAAACGCGGCGTCGAGAACCCGCGCGTCCTCGTCGAAGCGCACATGGACGAAATTGGCTTGCTCGTCACCGGCATCGAGGACGGGTTTATTCGCTTTGATGAAATCGGGCATTTTGACCCGCGCGTTCTCCCATCACAAAACGTTCTCGTACATGGACGCAAAACGCTCGCGGGCGTCATCGGCGCGCGTCCGCCGCACGTCTTGACCGCCGCCGAACGGCAGAAATCTATTCCGATGCGCGATTTGTTCATTGACGTTGGAATGGATGATGCGGGCGTGCGCGAGTTGGTCAGCATCGGCGATTTCATCACCATAGACCGCAGTGTTATCGCGTTGCAAAACAATTTTGTCGCGGGCAAAGCGTTCGATGACCGTTCCTCGCTTGTTGCGCTTTTGGAAATGTTGCGACAATTGCAACATGTGAATCACGCGTGGGATGTGTACGCCGTTGCGAATGTGAATGAAGAAGACAGCGCGGTGTATATCGGCGCGGTCACTTCGACGTTTGCGATTCGTCCGCACCTCGCGTTGTGTTTGGATGTCACACACGCGCAGCAGCCGGGTCTGGCTGAAGAATACGCGCCGCAGACAGGGCAGGGCCCGTGCATTGCGCGCGGCGCAAATGTGCATCCGTTCGTTTTTACAAAATTGCAGCAAGCGGCAGCACGCGCGGCAATACCACATCAAATCACCGTCTATGGTGATGACACCCAAACGAATGCGTGGCTCATGCAAGTGACCGGCGAAGGTGTGCCGACAGGACTCGTCGAAATTCCATTGCGTTACATGCACACCTCGGTTGAAACCATTCATCTTGATGATGTGACGCACACCGCAGAATTGTTGTGCGCGTTGGTTACAGGTCTGGTGTCAGAAGATGCTGTAGCATTGCGGGGCGAAACGTTTGTGCGCGCTGCGCGTTCCGCAAAAACGCGCGTTTCCAAAAAACACGCGCGTCGAAAAACGAAAACACGCACACTCAAGCGACGCAGCAAAGCGCGCCCGCGTCGGCGTTAATCGTTGGGCATTGTGCATTCCATTATGTTTCTCGAAAAACTTTCCAATGCGCGCGGTGTTTCCGGTGACGAATCGGCAGTGCGCGCATTGATTGCCGAACAAATTCAAAAATACGTGGATGAATATCGCGTGGATGCGTTGGGGAATCTCATTGCTTTGAAACGCGCGCCGCGCAAAAACAATTCGCGCTTGAATGTTCTCATCGCCGCGCACATGGACGAAGTGGGTTTGCTCGTCACGCACATTGACCGTGATGGTTTTGTGTTGTTTGACAAAGTGGGCGGGATTGATGACCGCATCTTGCCGAGCAAAGCAGTTTTGATTGGCGCTGCGCGTATTCCCGGCGTCATCGGTTTCAAGCCGCGTCATCGTTCCACCGAAGCCGAACGCAAAAAAGTAGTCGCGCACGACGATTTACGCATTGACATTGGCGCCACCTCGCGTGAGGATGCCGCGCGTGTCGTCGCACCCGGCGATTACATTTCATTCGCCACAACGTTTGCGCCAATCGGTGAAAATTGCGTGCGCGGCAAAGCATTGGATGACCGCGCCGGCTGCGCGCTGCTCGTCGAACTGCTGCGCGAAAATTTCCCATTCAATTTTTATGCCGCGTTCACGACCCAAGAAGAATTGGGTTTGCGAGGTGCGCGCGTCGCGGGCTATGCCGTCGCACCCGACCTCGCGTTCGTGTTGGAAGCGACGGTGTGCGACGATTCGCCAAAAATAAAAGAACAATCACCGACGACGCGTTTGGGGATGGGACCCGCGCTCACATTAGCAGACCGCAAACTTCTCGCGGACAAAAAACTCACGCGGTTCGTTGCTGATACCGCGCGCGAAAACAAAATCCCGTTTCAATTCAAACAACCGTTGGTCGGCAGCACGGACGCGGGGGAATTGCATCGCGTGCGCGGTGGTGTGCCGTGCGCCGTGGTGTCATTGCCCGCGCGATACATTCATTCGCCTGCCGCGATTATTTCACTTGACGATTTCAACAACGCGCTAAAATTGATGCGCGCCGTCTTGCCGCGTTTGGGAGACTCGACAGGTTTTCACGACGACGCGAAATGAACAACCCCTGATGTGTTTTGTCGCGTATGGTCGTGCGAGACAACCGTGACAAAAACCTGTCAGGTCCTGACTCTATGCCGAAACAAAATTCCACGCGTGAGCGCCAAGCCGCGCACTTTCCCGCCTTTGAAACCGACCTGCCCAAGGAGGTCAATCATTCGCTCGCGCCATTCAAAGCGTTAATCAAACGGTTGTCCGAAGCGTACGGACCCTCGGGCAGTGAAGAGCGCGTGCGCGAATTGGTGCGCGATGAGGTCAAAGAATTTGTGGACCAAGTGCGCGTGGACGCGTTCGGCAATCTCATCGCACAGCGGCGCGGCAATGGCGGACAGCGCAAAAAAATTATGGTCTCTGCCCATCTCGACGAAATCGGGTTGATGGTCTCGTTCATGGATGCGCGCGGCTTTGCGCGGTTCGGCTCGTTGGGCGCGGTCAAACCGTTGACGCTGCTCGGCGCGCGGGTGCAGTTTGAAAATGGTGTGCAGGGTGTGATTGGACGCGAAGAAAAAAATGCGTCGCGCATGTCTCCCGCGCCGTATACGGAAATCGAACCGGACAATTTGTTTATAGATGTGGGTGCGTCATCCGCCGAAAATGCAACCGTGCGCGTCGGTGATGCTGCCTGTTTTGTGCGTGAATTTTTTGATGCGGGAAATTTCTTGGTGGGAAAAGCGTTGAACAATCGTGCGGGCTGCGCGATTTTGGTCGAGACGCTCAAACAATTGAAAAAATCGCCGCATGACCTTTCGTTTGTTTTTACGGTGCAGCAGCAAGTTGGCGCGCGCGGCGCGGGCGCGGCAGCGTATGCACTTCAACCCGATGTTGCATTTGTCGTGGATGCGGTCGCGGCGGGCGACATTCCCGGCGGTGCGCGCAATGGGATTGCGTTGGGCAAAGGACCTGCGGTGAAGTTTCAAGACGAAGGCAGTTTGACCAATGCGAACGCGCGCCAAATTTTGATAAATGCCGCGCGCGAAGCACATGTGGTGTATCAACTGGATGTGACGCCGCGCGCAGGTGGCGATACGCTGCCGATTCAAGCCGCGCGCGAAGGCGTGCCGACTGCCGCGCTCGCTTTGCCCATGCGTTATCTCAATACACCGTCGGAAATGATACAGTATGACGACGCGCAAGCGGTGGTGCGCGTCTTGGTGGGGCTTTTGAGCAGACCGATATAAGAGTACATTTTTCCCATTGAGGTTTGAATCTCGCGCGGCTAGAATGCACAAGATTTACAATTTGGTAGCAAATGGGTCTGCTCTCCCCCCCAGAGCAGCCCATCGCGGGTTATTGCGCGGCCGGGCGCAATAACCCGCTGCTTTTTTTCCGCCTAAAGCAAATTAAAAAAAGGACTCGTTACAAAGTTCGCTTTGTGACAAGTCCTTTTTTTGTTTCATGCGGAATGGTTTGCTAGGCGTTTCACGGTCCCCACCGTGCCATCCACTTGAATCCATTCTCCATCTTGCAACGCATCCAAAACATTTGGAATGGCGGTGACCGCAGGCAAATGATACTCGCGCGCGACGACGGCGCCGTGTGAAAGCACGCCGCCGCGCTCCATTACCAAGCCCGCCAGACGCGCAAAGACCGGCGTCCATGCCGGGTCCGTCGCAGGCGCAATCAAAATTTCGCCCGCGCCCACGCGTGCCAATTCGCGCGGCTCATGCACAATGCGTGCGACGCCGCGCGCAATCCCCGCGCTTACACCGCGCCCATGCCATTCTGTTTCTTGTACTATGGACGCGGAATGTTCGCGTAATGGCGTGTCGCCGCGCAAGAACAATGGATATGCCTCCGCGCCGCGTGTGCGTTCCGATTTTGCATACGCGTCCCACTCGCGTTTGCGCGTCGCAATCTGTTCGGACAATTCTTCCGGTTCCAATTCCATTCCATAGTACGCGGAAATTTCCTCACGGGTCGCGTAAAAAATTTCATTCGCATTGCCAATCAACTCGCGTGCTGCCAAATCGCGTCCCAACACAAGATACGCCGCACGCGTGAGTGCCAACGATTTTTGCCAATAGTAACGTTGGTCTTCACGCAATTGGGCATAGCGGCGCGCCAGCGTGATGAGTGGATTGAATCTGAATCCCATTTTCTCAATGGGAACAGGTTTCAAACTCAATTCGCCATTCGTCAGTAGCGCCAGCAACTGTGTTGGGTCATCGCGATACGTTGGCTGTGCAATGTCGAGCGAGAACGCGCGATGTCCATGCCGCGCGAGAAATTCTTGCAGCGCGTGTGCCGTGTTTTGTTCTTGTATGGTAAGCGGTTTGTGCTGCGCGATGCGTGCGAGCAAGTCGGCAGTAGGGGGGGGGGACAAACGCGCGAGCGCGGCGAGTTCAGCATTTACTTGGCGCGTTTTATTTTGGACATTGCTCATCAAACTTTGCGCGTCGCCGCCGTACACCTGCGCAAGCAATTTGTAAAACAAGTCCGCATACGTCAGCGACCAACGATGAATATGCAGCAACTGTGCGTCGAGTGCATAGGTCGCGTCAAGCACGCGCAGTACTTGCTGCGCGTTCGTCGCGCTATCGAGTTGGATTTGAAGCGCGCGAATTTCAGCATCATGGTATTTTGTAAAATTTTGCCACGCGAGAAAATTAAATGGTGATGTCACAATGGGGTCACGCAATAAATGATACGTGAGCGACAACACAAAGCGCGGTTGCACCATTGACGTTGGATACGCGGCGCGTTGCCGCAGCGAAACATCGCCGTCAGGAAAATAACGGACTGCGTCGGCAGGCAGCAGCGCGGTAGGAAACGGCTTGTAAAAAATTTGAAACAGCGCGACATTGACGTACGGATGTCCATGCCACAAACGCGTCGCGGGGATTTTTTCCGCCTCGGGGAAACCCATAAAGCGCAGGGGGTCGCGCAGCGCGAGCTGTTCAAACAATGCGCCGACGAACGACCAACCGAGCGGCGAAACCACTGACGTAAAGCGTTCGTTCAAAAACGCGGCAGTCCATAAAATTTCCATCGTTCGATTATTATACGACCAACGCGTCCGTCAACGCTTTTTGCGCGTGGATACGATTCCGCTATAATGTTTGTCGTTGCGTGCAGTTTGTCCGCGCGCACAACATTTAACAAATTGCTATGTAAATGATACGCAGCGAAGTTGGGTGAAATTCCCACGCTGTCCCGCAACTGTAGAGTAGTGCGCTATGGCATTACCGAGCCAGGTCGCCTGTGTATCGTTCGTGATTGATTCATCGGGTTCATCAATCACACCGCCTTGTAACCTTCGCGCGAAAGGGGGCAGGAGTATGACGCTGTTGATGACTTGTCAACGTTTGGTGTCTCCGCCTCTTGTCGAATAGACAAGAGGTTTTTTTATCGTCGTCATTCAAAACATCTCATTCCATTGGAGACATTCATGTACTCACCAGACAAAAAAATTCTGCTTTGGATTGGCATTGTTGCCATTCTGCTCACGCTCGCCGCGTGCGGCGCGCCTGTTCCAACGCCCGTTCCACCAACTGCAATTCCGCCACAACCGACGCTTGCACGGACACCTCTTGCCGAGATTGCATTGACCGATGCCGCCGGACGTTCCGTCAAGCTAAAAGGTGTTCCAACGCGCATCGTTTCGCTTGCACCGAGCAATACGGAAATCGTTTGCGCGCTCGGCGCGTGCGACAAGCTCGTTGGCATTGACCAATTTTCCGATTTTCCCGCGCAAGTAAAAGCATTGCCCAAATTGAGCGACGGGTTCAATCCGAATTATGAACAGATTGTCGCCGCGAAACCCGACCTCGTTCTCATCGCCGCGATTTCGTCCCCCGATGTGGTAAAAAAGTTCGATGAACTCCAAGTGCCGACGGTAATGATTGGCGCGGTCAATTCGAGTTTCGAGAGTGTCAAAAACGATATTCAACTTGTCGGCAAAGCGCTGGGCGCGGAGGCACAAGCCGCGCAAGTGAATACGGACATGGACAAAAAACTCGCCGACCTCAAAACAAAATTGGCAACGGCGAAAACGAAACCGCGCGTCTTTTGGGAGTTGGACGCGACCGACCCCGCGAAACCATTCACGCCCGGACCCGGAACATTCGTGCATGAAATCATAACGCTCGCGGCAGGTCAAAATATCGCGGGCAATGCCGATTCGCCGTATGTGCAAATCAACGCCGAAGAAATTATCAAGGCGAATCCCGAAGTGATTATCATGAGCGATGCCGCGTATGGTGTCGCACCCGAATCGGTTGGGAAACGTCCCGGTTGGGATGTTATTGACGCGGTGAAAAAGAAGCAAGTGTTTCCGATTGACGACAATCTCGTGAGTCGTCCCGGACCGCGCGTCCTCGAAGGATTGGAAGCGGCGGCGAAATTAATTCATCCTGAATTGTTCACGCCATAGATTTTCCAATTGTCATTCCGAGCGGTTCGAGCGAGAAATCTCGCGCACACATGAGATTTCTCGCTCGCTGTAATCAGCGAACCGCTCGAAATGACAATTTGCTTGAGACATGACTCGTCAAACCACCGTGTCGAAACCAACACCGCTCAGCGTCGAATTGCAAACGCGCGTAATGCGTCGCATAAATTTCCGCGCGTTGTGGAAACATCCCGCGTTTGTGTTGAGCGCGCTCACCGGGTTGATGTTGATAACGCTCGTGTTGGCGATGCGCTTTGGCACGGTGGCGATTGAACCCGCGCACATTATCGCGATTGTTTTCAAACGCGCGTTTGGAATTGATTTTGGAATGGTATGGAGCGCGGCGGAAGAATCTATCATCTGGCAGATTCGTCTGCCGCGCGTTCTCGGTGCGGCGATTGTCGGCGCGGGGCTGGCGAGCGCGGGCGTCGTATTTCAAGGTTTGTTACGCAATCCGATGGCAGACCCGTACTTGCTCGGCACATCGGGCGGTGCGGCGCTCGCGGCGACGATTGCGTTTGCCATTCCGTTCACGCTCGGTTTTATCACGTTCGGACTTGTACCAATTGCCGCGTTCTTTGGCGCGCTGTTCGCGGTGCTGCTCGTGTATCGTCTCGCGCACGTTGGAATGTACACGCCGATCACAACATTGCTGCTCGCGGGCTTTGCGGTGAGTTCGATGTTGAGCGCGTTCATGTCCGCGTTGATGTTGTTGAGTCGCGGGACGTTGGAACGCGTTGTGTTGTGGACGCTCGGCGGCGTGAGCGCGAGCGGGTGGGGCATGTTGCTCGCGGTCACACCGTTGATTGTGTTGGGAACAATCTTTGCATTTCTCTTGTCCAATGACCTCAACGCGTTTTTGCTCGGCGAAGAACAAGCCGCCGCGTTGGGTGTAAATGTGGAACGCAAGAAATTTGTTTTGTTGTGCGTAGGCGCGTTGATGACGGGCGCAGCCGTCGCGTTGAGCGGACTCGTCGGTTTCGTCGGTTTGATTGTTCCGCATTTCGCGCGCCTTCTGCTCGGACCGAATCATCGTTTGTTATTGCCCGCATCATTTTTGTGCGGCGGAATTTTTTTGGTCATTGCCGATTTGATTGCGCGCACGTTGTTGTCGCCACAAGAAATTCCATTGGGCGTCGTGACCGCGCTCATCGGCGCGCCGTTTTTTGTTTTACTATTGCGCCGCGCGAAACGACAGTATATGTTTTGAGTGTTGGAGATTAGAGATTTGTGCCTCGCCGCCGCGAAAATTTTGGACGAGATGGCGACATTCGCCGACGCGGGTGTTTCAAACAAGAGTGAATGATTTTCTTGCCGCGTTCGCTTTGCTGACAATTTTGCCCATCCGCCGCGAATTGGATTTTTCTGCGCGCGCGTTTTCATTTTTCCCAATTGTTGGCGCAACACTCGGCGCAATTCTCACCTTTACGTTTCTCGTCTCACGTTTATTTTTCCCTCCACTTGTCACCGCCGCGCTCCTCGTCGCGTTATGGGCATTGCTGACGGGCGCGCTGCATCTCGACGGCGTGAGTGATGCGTGTGATGCGTTGTTTGCGGCGACGACGCGCGAACGACGACTGGAAATTTTGCGCGATGTTCACATCGGCGCGTTCGGCGCAACGGGTTTGTTACTAATTTTGTTGTTGAAATGTTCCGCGCTGAATCAAATCAACGTTGCCGCGATTTTTCTTGCGCCCGTTTTGGCGCGGTGGGCGCTCGTATATGCTGCCGCGTTTCCACTCGCGCGGAATGAAGGCATGGCGGCAATGTTTGCAAAAAAGTTGTCTTGGCGCGAAATCACGGTCGCCACAATCATCGCGTTTGCGTGTACAATCCCGTTCGGTTGGTTCGGCGTGAGCGCGTGGATTGTCACAAGCGTTGTCGCTACGCTGCTGGCGCGTTTTGCGATGGCGCGTTTGGGAGGTTTGACGGGCGACGTGTACGGAATGATTTGCGAATGTGTTGAAGTGAGTGTGCTGCTGGTGGGGACGGTTGGGCACGGATGAAAGAGATTATTTTTATCTTGGGCGGCGCGCGCAGCGGCAAGTCCACCTTCGCGGAACAATTGGCGTGGGAACGCGGCGGGGATGATGTTTTGTTTATTGCGACAGCGGAGGAATTGGACGATGAGATGCGCGAACGGATTGCACAACATCGCGCCGAACGTCCTGCCAAGTGGCATACTCTCGAAGCGCCGCGCGATTTGTTGGAAGCGTTACGTAATTGGCATACGATGCCGCGGTTGATTCTCGTAGATTGTTTGACGTTGTGGGTGACGAATGAAATGTTGGCGAATGAAAAAAATTTGGAACGGCGTTTGTTTTATCAACTCGATTTGTTGTGCGAATGGGTGCGTGTGCAGGACATTGATTTGATTTTGATTTCGAACGAAGTGGGACTCGGCATCGTTCCCGAAAACGCGCTCGCGCGAAATTTCCGCGACATACTGGGACGCGTAAATGCGCGCGCGGCGCAGCACGCGCACCGCGTTTATTGGATGGCGGCGGGATTGCCCACCGAAATCAAAGCGCGCGCGTACAAGATTTGAGAATGGAGAATTTTTGATGCGACAAGGTCTGGTGATTGTGAACACGGGAAATGGCAAGGGGAAAACGACGGCGATGCTCGGCACGCTGCTGCGCGCGTGGGGACGCCAAATGCGCGTGTGCGTGATTCAATTCATCAAAGCCGAAACGGGCAACTGGGGCGAAATCAAAGCGGCGCGAAAACTCGAAATCGAATGGCACGCGCTCGGCGATGGTTTCACATGGACATCCAAAGATTTGGATGAATCGGGCAACAAGGCGCGCAAAGCTTGGGCGCTCGCGCAAGAAAGAATCGCGAGCGGCAATTATGATGTCATTGCGTTGGATGAAGTGACGTATGCGTTTCAATTCGGTTGGCTGAATATCAACGAGGTCATTGAATGGCTGCGCGCCCACAAGCCCTCCGAATTGCATTTGATTTTTACCGGACGCGATGCGCCGCCCGAACTTGTTGAGTTTGCCGACCTCGTGACCGAAATGCGCGAAATCAAACATCCATTCAACAAAGGAATTCTCGCGCAAGCGGGCGTCGAGTTCTAAGGATGAAGGATGAAGGCGGAAGGATGAATCGTCGTTCAGAGCGATGAATCTCACCCTTCATACTTCATCCTTCCGCCTTTGCTTTATGCGTCTCTTTGATTTCCCCTGGATTTTTGAACTCGGCGCGCCAATTTACGCGTGGTTCAATTCGCAAGGCGTGTGGCTGGAATCGTGTGCGCGTCTCGCTGCACATTTTCCGCAAACCAACAATCCGTGCGTGCGCGTTTTGGACTTGGGCTGCGGACCGGGCAACTCGGCAATTGCAATGGCGCGCGTGCGCGAAGATGCGTTCATTGTCGGACTCGACCTCGCGCCCAAGATGTTGGAACTCGCGCAGCGCGAAACACAGCGCGCGAATTTTTCACAAAACATTTCGTATGTTCTCGCGGATGCCACTGCACTGCCGTTCGCAGAAAACACATTTGATGTGACAACAGGACATTCGTTTTTGTATCTCGTGAGTGACCGCGCGGGCGTTCTGCGCGAAGCGTATCGCGTGCTGCGGCGCGGTGGGCGGTGGGTTTCGATGGAGCCGCGTGATGGGAAAACTTCAAATTGGTTTGCCAAGCATTGGAAAAATGTGCGGTTCATGGTGTCGGTGATTTTGTGGCGACCGTACAGCAAATTGCACGGGCGACTTGACGAACAAAAATTTCCCGAAACATTGGCGCGCGCGGGATTCCAAAACAACAGCACCGAATTGGCGATTGAAGGATTGGGCATTATCGGGTACGGCGAAAAATGAAACCGTACATTACGCTGTTGCGCTTGCCGTTTCAATTTTTATTGTCCCCGATTTTTTTGTGGGGCTTTATGTTGGCGGATGGAAAATTGAGCGCGACGCTGCTCGTCGCGTATCTATCGTTCCATCTTTTTTTATACGCGGGCGGCACAGCGCTCAATTCGTACTATGACCGCGATGAGGGTCCTATCGGCGGTCTTGCCAATCCCCCCCCCCCGCCGCAATATCTCCTCGAATTTTCTCTTGTTTGGCAATTCATCGGATTTGTTCTCGCGCTCGTGGTAAATGTTTCTGTTGCCGCGATTTATTTCATCATGTTTTGGATGTCGGTAGCGTACTCGCATCCGCGCATCCGATTGAAAGGAAAACCGTTTGGCGCACTCACAACAATTATGCTCGGACAGGGCATCTTGCCCTTTTACGCGGGATGGGCAACGGCGCGCGGAAATTTTCAAAACGGCGCGGAAGGATTAGCGATTCTCGGCTCACTCTCTGCCACACTCATCATCGGCGGAATGTATCCGCTCACACAAATTTATCAACTCGACGCGGATGCCGAACGCGGCGATTTAACCTCCGCGCGTTTTCTCGGCGTGAGCAATTCATTTCGACTAGCGTCGCTTTCAATTGCTGTGGGCGGCGCGGGCGCGGTGTGGATTGCCGCGACAAAATTTGATTGGTGGGAAGCTTTCGGGCTTGCAATTTTTCTTGCGGGTTTTTTATTCGCGGTGCTGCGTTGGCGCGCGAGATTTTTTTCACAGACCGTGATGCAAAATTTTAAAACCGTGATGTTGTTGTACGCAGGCGTGACGCTGCCATTTCTTGCATGGATTTGTTTTCATCTGGTTCTCGCGATGTTTGACAATGCGCGTTAGAGAACGGCTGCTACGCGATGTGTTACAATCGGAAATTGAAAACTGAAATGTTCAAAGGAGTCTTATGAAAGAAATTCGCGGCGTCTTGCCACCGATTGCGACACCGTTTGATGATGCGGGAAATATTTCGACGGAACATCTTGCGGCGAACCTCACGCGCTATTTGGAAACGGGACTGCACGGCTTTGTGGTATTTGGCTCAAACGGCGAAAGCGTGATGTTGAGCAAAGAAGAAAAGTTGCGCGTGTTGGAAGCTGCGCGTGCGGTGATTCCGCCCGAGCGACTTTTGATTGTCGGTACGGGCGCCGAATCTACGCGCGAAACGTTGGACTTGACGAAACGCGCTGCCGACTTGGGCGCGGATTACGCGCTGGTCATCATGCCGCACTTTTATCGCTCGCAAATGAACGCACAAACATGGACGCAGTATTATCGTGCGCTTGCGGATGCGTCGCCGCTTCCGATTTTGATTTACAACGTGCCTGCCAATACGGGTATGGATATTGACGCGAGTACGGTGCTTGAATTGGCGCGTCACGAAAACATTGTGGGCATCAAGGACAGTTCGGCGAACGTACTCAAGATGGGGGAAATTGTTCGGTATGCGCCCGCGCACTTTACCGTGTTGGTCGGCACCGGCGGCGCGTTTTTTCCCGCGTTGAGTATCGGCGCGAAAGGGGTTGTCCCCGCGTTAGGGAATATCGCACCGCGCGAATGTGTGGCGATTTATGATTGGTTCAACGAAGGAAAAATGGAACAGGCGCGCAATTTGCAGCTGCGAATGATTCGTCCGAATGGGGCGGTGACGGCAAAATGGGGCGTGCCGGGTGTGAAAGCCGCTTTGGACGAATTGGGGTATTACGGCGGAATGCCGCGTTCACCACTTCAGCCGCTTGGCGAAAGTGACCGTAATAAACTGCGTGATATTTTGCGCGAAGCGGAATTGTTGTAAATGAAAATGACGCCTCAATCTGGGGGGCGTCATTTTTTGTTTAGCGGAGAAATGGCAACTGCTGTGTCGCTTCGAGCGCGCGTTCTGCCCAGATGTTTGGCGTGGCGCTATAGTACAACAAAAAGACCGCGAGTCCGACAAGCAACAACGTTCCCGCGACGGCGCGCCATTCGCGCGTAACTGCGTTGGTGCCACGTCGAAGGGGGGGGGGAATACGCTGCGCGAGACGATTGCCCAGCGCCGTGAGCCGTTGGCGCGTCCCCGCGCGAAGGCGCGCCACGAGCGGCAGCGGCGCGTCCGCAAGGGGGGGGGGATTGTATTCTTGGACGCGGTGCGGTTGCGATTCAAACTGTGCGAGCCATTGCATCACGAAACGCGTTGCGCCAATCAAAATGCCGATGGTGGACGCCATTGCCAGATAAAAGAGGCGAGCGTCCGTCGCTTCGAGTTCGAGCAAAAGATTCCACCGTGTTGCCAGAGCAATGCCGGGCGCGATGCCCGCCAGATTCAACGCGCCGAAAATAAAAACTACAAGCGCAATTGCATTGACCCACCGATTTTCTACCGTGCGCGCAATGGTGATACTGGCTGCCATCAGTGTCAAACCCAACGCGCGCGCAAAGGTTTCCAACACCGCGTTTGTCATGCCTTCGAGCGTGCCGCGCGATAAATCCAAAAGAATAAAGCCGAGCGCATACAACGCGGCGAAACTCATCAAGCGTCCCGCGCGCCGTTCCAAACTCGCGAGCGCGCCGCCGACGACGATTGCGGCAACACCGCCATACGTAAAAATCGCGAGCAAGTTGGAAAGCTCGAGCAGGCGCGGATATTGTCCGATGAGTTGATACAATAACCACAAGCCAATCGGTTGCCCCAAGCCGAGCAGTACCGCGATGATGGGCAGTGGTGTTTCATCCGCCATGGGTCCGAGCCACACGAGAAACGGCACAATGGCGAGCAGCAAACCCAAGCCCCACGTCAAGAACAAAACAGACAATTCAATGAGCGAGGTCTGGTCGGGTGTCAGCGGATACAATTGCACAAAACGATGTCCGAGCAACAGCATCGCTCCCGCAATAATAATCAGCACGAGATAATATGCCGCGCCGCCAACGCGCTGGACGCGACGCGGTTCCATTGCCAAGACCATTACCGCCAATCCCGCCGCCCACGCAAACACACCCACGACGAAATCATTCACGAGCAGCGCGACAATCCAAACAATCCAACTCCAAAATAAAAAGCCGAGCGTGCGCCGCGTTTCGCCAAATGAAGTAGCAATCGCCAAAATTCCTGACAGCGCCATCGCCGCGAGAAGAAGGTCGCGCGCGAGTGGTTGCAGCGCGAACGACAAACCGGAAAATTCAAACGAATCATTTGTAGCGTTCAACACTGCCCACACCAAAAGAATAGTGGCGGTCACGCTCGCCGCAAACGCAAGGGGACGCCAATAGCGCGCGACGTGTAAAACCACCGCGCTCGCGGCAAACAAAATCAACAGCAAGGGCAAGGCAATTGTGAGCATACAAATAATGGATGTGCGTGAGCCGAACGCGAACGCTACACTTCGCCGCGTCGTCTGCCTTCGGTTTGGGCTGGCACACTGGCGATGTGTGAAATCGCGAGCGCCACAATCAAATCGGAAATGACGAGCAGCGCATAAATCAAAAGCGAGTTGTCAATCGAAAGATAAATGATACCAAACCCCGACGTGAAAAATAAAAGTCCCATGCCGAGCTTGAGTGCGTCACGCGTGAGTGCAATTGTGACGAGTCCGCCCAACGCGAGCCATAGTCCGGTCACCCAAAACAACGTCGGCGCGTTCAGCAAAACAAATTGACCGCTCAACGCAATCACGCTCAACGCGACCAACGCGAGCGCGATGATGCGAAACGGCATATTCATCCAAAAGACTCCGCGCGCGGGTTCTTCGTCATACGGCTCGTCGGGCGCGCGTTGGCGGCGCGTTCGCCGTGCCGTGCGCCGCGCCGTAATGTAAAACATGGTCGCGACGAGTCCGCCGGCAATCATGCGCACAGCGGCGATTTGCAAGGGAATCAACGTCGAGAGCAATATGGCGACGAGAACATATTGGGCAGCGAGCGCGAGCAGGGAAAACCGCCAGTCCGCGAACAGCATTACGATGGCAACACTCCCCAAGAGTCCGAGCAACAATTGATTGCTTGACACTGCCGCAAAGGCGCGCGCGAGATCATCTAAAGATGGCATACGGTGTGGTCAAATTTCAGGAGAAAGCCGACGGGGTATTGCGCGCGCGGGCGCGCTCCAACGCGCGCCACGAATCCAAATCAATCGCATCATCCGATTCTGTGGTCGCAATCATCGTTAGGGTATTTCCGGGCGCCAAGTCTGCGCGCACGAGTCCCGGCACAAACAAATCGGCGGTGGCGTTGTCTTCTCCGCGCAGTTGAAAGCGCCAATACCACAAGTCCAAGGGCGTATAACCAAAGTTAGGTTCAATCAACAAACGATAGGGGACTGCGCCTTCATGGGCAATGATTTGCAAACCGTGTTCCAGCCGTTGAATTTGAAAGCGCCACTGTTCACTGCCCTGTGTCAATTTATCGCGCGTGCGATAGTCGCACAATGGAATCAAGGTAAGACGAATCGGTGCAGAATGTTCTGCCAGTGCGTAGCGGATAAAAGTCGTGTTGCGATTTTCTTCCAGCCAAATCGTTTTCGTCAATTGAAAACGCCCTGCTTCGTACACAAATTCGGCAACGGTTCCGTCATAGCTCGCTTGCTGCAAATACAAAAAACCGTCGGGATTGATGACATTCCCCAGATATTCGTTCGTCCCCAACTTGTATTGGCGTCCTTCCACTTCAATTTCTTCATCCACCTTGGCGAGCGTAACCGTCAAGCGAGCCGTCGCATCGAGGGCGGCAACGAGCAGTCCGTGGTTGCGACGCGTCAGCGCGCCCGAGATGGAGGTGGAAGCATAGCTTGCGCGTCCGTTGGTGACGAGCCATTCTTCGGTGAGCGCTTTTTTTTCCTCGCGGCAAATTTCGCGTGAGAACACAATCATAAATAGACCAATGGGAAAGCGGTGAATGAGTATAGCATATTCCCCAAAACGCGACTAAAATTGAGACGATGGCGCGCGTGTATCTCGCTCTTGGCAGCAATCTCGGCAAGCGTTTGGAAAATTTGCGGGACGCGGTGACGCGTTTGGGCTTGCGCGTACGCGTGGAAAAAATTTCGGCGGTGTATGAAACAGAACCGTGGGGCATTGCAGAACAACCGCGTTTTTTGAATCTTGTTCTCGCCGGTGAAACCGCGCTCGAACCGTTGGAACTGCTCGAGTTTGTGAAAAAAACCGAACGCGAGATGGGACGCGCAGAAACGGTACGCTATGGTCCGCGCGTGATTGATATTGATATTTTGTTGTACGACCAAGTGAGATTCAAAAATGAGGCGTTGGAAATTCCGCACGCGCGTTTGCACGAACGCCGCTTTGTGCTTGTGCCACTCGCGGAAATTGCGCCCGACGTACGGCATCCACAATTAAACAAATCCGCACGGGAATTGCTGGCGATGTTGTCGGATACGGAGGATGTGAAATGGTTCGCGCGCTGGGAATGAAAAACGAAACGCGCTGCTTCCTCAGCAGCGCGTTTCGTTTTTCATTGGGCAATTGGATTCAAGGACGCGCGGTCCAATAATTGAACCAATACAAAAATTGCGACATGCTCCATTCGCCGCGAATGCGAATACGACGGAGTTCGTACGGTTTGTCGCTCGATTGATAGGTGCCTTGTTTCGTCGTCACTGCCGCAACGTAACCCAACTCTTGCAGCAAGTTGAGCGAGTATTGATTGTAACTGCCGGACGGATACGAAAAAATCGGCGTCCAATTGGGGAGATGGTCAACGAGCAACTTGTGTGCGTTTTTGATTTCACCGTCTTGTGTGGAATTGCGCGTCGTGCCGAGATTGTACCGATGCGTGAGCGAATGATTGCCAATCTCCATCCCGTTCTCGTACATTTCCAAAATTTGTTCCCATCGCAAATAACCGGGCGAGCCGTAATCGGTTGGCGCGCCGATGATGAAAAAGGTGCCGACAAAGCCGTGGTCTTTTAACGTCGGAAAGACATTGATGTAATTGTCGTCATAGCCGTCGTCAAACGTGAGCAGAATCGGTCTTTCAGGCAGCGGCGCACCCGTTTGCAAATGATTCACCAAATCCGCAATGTGAATGGTCGTGTAACCTTGTTCCGCCAAAAATTTCATTTGCTCTTCAAAACGGTCTTGCGATACCGTTAGTGATTTTCGCACCGCATCCGCGTCGGGCGGCAAGTCACCGATGTGGTGATACATCAAAATCGGTACGCGCGCCTCGCGCACAATTGGCGCGGGCGTTGCGGTCTCGGTGGGAATTTCTGTTGCTCTGGGGGTTGTGGTAACACGTGAGGTCGCTGTGCGCGATGCTGTGGCGGTGCGCGTACTTGTGCGCGTAGGTGTGAACGTACGCGTTGGAGTGCGCGTGAATGTTCCAGTTGCAGTGTGAGTGGGCGTCCGCGTGGCGGTCGCGGTATTGGTAAAGGTTGGCGTAGGCGAGCCGAACAACGCGATTTGATTGAGCGGCGTATTGAATTGGGTAAAGCCGACCGCGCCTAAAAGGACGCCGACGACTGCCAACAAAAAAGGGCTACGCAGCAATTGGCGCTGTTTGCCCTGATTTCTCATTTGCACGGCGCAAGATTTTAGCACAAAACACGCCTCGACCAAGTTGCGGGCGATTAGAAATCGGCGCGCAGGGAAATCTTTTGCCCTTGATTTCGTAATGGCGCGCAATTTGAAACAACGGACGATAGAGTTTGGGATAGTAACGGAGAAAAACGGATTTGAGGTTCACAGCGCGGTTCGTGCTTTAGTTGCGCTGTGCGGGCAACAATATCACTTGTGGGGAATCTTGTCGCGTTGGGTGTGGTTGAATCATCACGTTCGCGTTAAAGACCGCGCGAATTTGTTCCGCGTTCAAAACTGTTTGCGGCGCGCCTTGCGCGACGATGCGTCCGCGTTCGAGCAAAACTAATTCATCGAAATACAACGCCGCTAAATTCAAATCGTGCATCGTCGCCAACACTGTGAGTCCCCGTTCACGATTTAATTTTTTCAACAATTCCAAAATCTCGATTTGATGATTAATATCGAGATGCACTGTTGGTTCGTCGAGCAACAACACTTGCGGTTCCTGCGCGAGCGCCATCGCAATCACAACGCGCTGTTGTTCGCCGCCCGAAAGTTCCGTCACGACGCGTTCGCGCATTTCTCCAATTTCCATCATCTCCATCGCGTTCTCTACCACCGCGCGGTCATTTTTTTTTGCCCCACTCAACGCGCCGACATGCGGCGTGCGTCCCAACATTACCATTTGCTCTACGGTAAAACCGAATTGCAAATTCATTTCTTGCGGCACGAGCGCGATGCGTTTCGCAATTTCGCGCCGCGTCATTTTTTTCAAATCCGTGCCTTGATAAAAAACGGTGCCGCGCGTCGGCTTCAAAATTCCATTCAGCAATTTCAACAGCGTCGTTTTGCCCGAACCATTCGGACCCAACAACGCGCACAGTCCGCCACATTCCAACGCGAAATCAATTTCGGATAACGTCGGCGCGTCCGAATAAGAAAAAGAAATTTTTTCAGCGGAAAGTAACCCGTTCACGAGTCGGTTGGTCGGTTGGTCGGTTGGTCGGTTGGTCGGTTGGTCAATGACCATCCGACTATCCGACTATCCGACTATCTGCCACTTGTTCCAATTTCAACGACAACACCTGCGACACACCATCTTCGCCCATCGAGACGCCATAAATCGCGCGTGCGCCTTCCATTGTCACGCGATTGTGCGTAATGACGATGAATTGCGAGGCGTCCGACAATTCTTTGAGACCTTCGCGGAAACGTCCAACGTTTGCTTCGTCGAGCGCGGCGTCCACTTCGTCCATCACACAGAATGGTGTGGGGCTTACTTTTAGGATTGAAAAAATCAGCGCGGCAGCTGTGAGCGCGCGTTCGCCGCCTGACAATAAAACAAGTTGCGCGGCGCGTTTGCCAGGTGGTCGCGCCGTGATTTCGATGCCGCTGCGAATAATGTCATTCGGGTCGGTGAGTTCGAGACGCGCGCTGCCGCCGCCAAACAGCATCGTGAAATAATTTTTGAATTGCACATTGATGGCGTTGAACGTTTCCAAAAATTTTTGTTTCATCATCGAATCAAGTTCGGCAGTGGCGAGCTGCAATTTTTCCATCGCGGTTGCCAGGTCGGCGGCTTGCTCGGTGAGAAACGCGTGACGCTCTTTGAGTTCCGCGTATTCTTGCGGCGCGTTCGGATTCACGTTGCCGATGTAACGCATCTGATTTTTCAAGCGACGAATTTCTTTGTCAAAGCCGTCGGGCAGCGCGTCCACTTCGGGCAGCGTGACGAGTTCTTGCGCGGGCGCGTCGTTGGACAAGTTTTCAATTTGTCCTTCTGCCGCATCGTTGGGCAAATTTGAAATTTGCCCAACCAGCCGCAAACGCAATTGACGCGGCGCAGCGGAATCCAATTCGACGGGACCCAAATCGTCTTCGATTTCTTGTTCGAGCCGCGCAATTTCCGCGCGCCGCCGTTCCGCTTCCAACACGGCGCGATTGTACAATTCTTCCGCGACGGTCAGCCCACTTCGCAATTCTGCTTCGCGTTCTTCCAATTCATTTTGCAAACGTTCGCTCTCGTTCAACGCGGCTTCGTCGGGGAACGCGACCTCGTTCATTGCTTGCAACGACGCGCGCATTTCATCCACTTGAATTTGTATCGCGTCGCGTTGGGGAGAGATTTCCGCGATTTGCGCGGCAAACGACGCGACGCGCGCGGTTTTTGCTTCTTGCTCGCGCAGCACGCGGTCACGTTCACGCGTGAGACGTTCGCCTTCTTGCGCGCGCTCGCGTTCGGCACGCTCGCGTTCGCGTTCCTTTTCGCGCTGGCGTTCCAACGCGCGCTCACGTTGTCGTTCGCGTTCGCGTGCTTGTTCGCGCGCGCGGTCTTGCAACATGCGTTCGCGTTCACGCACGAGTTGTTCATGTTCGCGGCGCAAACGTTCGCGTTCGCGGGAAATTTTTTCGCGTTCGCGCTGCAACTGGTCGCGGAATTTTTCGCGTTCGCGTTGTCGTTCGCGTTCCACGCGTTCGCGTTCTTGCCTGCGTTCGCGTTCCGCGCGTTGAAATTCGCGTTGTGCGTTCACCAACGCTTGCTGTGCGTTTTGGACATCGCGTTCGACGAGCGCGAGCGCGGATTTGGTTTCGTTCGCTTCGAGGCGCACGCGTTCGAGCAAGCGTTCGCGTTCGCGCAATTCACGTTCGCGGCGCGCGAGGTCGTCCGCTTGGGCAGCAAGCCCCGCGATGGACGCGAGGGCGGATTCGTAGAGCGGCAATTTTTCTTGGAGCGAAATCAAGTGCGCGGCGAGGTCGGGCGGCAAAGACGTTTCAGTCTCTGCGGAAAGCGTGAGTGCGGGCGCATCAAATTCTTGCAAGCGTAGATTGGCGAGACGCTGTTTGGCGATGGCGCGCGCGCGTTCGTATTCCACGCGTTCGCGTTCGAGGTCGAGCGTTTGCGCGGTCTGTTGAAATTGCGCGAGGAAATTTTCATCGGCTCGCGCAAGTTCGGCGGCGCGCGTTTCATTTTCCACGTCCCATTCGGCGTGCGCCCGTTGTTCTCGTTCCACTAGCGTTTCCAATTCGGTATCGTGCACGCGTTCGGCAGCGCGTTGTTGTTCCGTCAAGGTTTCGAGCTCGGCGTGATGCTGTGCTTGTAATTCTGCGAGCGCGTTTTCATTTTCAAGCGGCGGCGCGATGGTTTCGCTTTCGTTTTGCGTTTCGTCAATGGAAAGGGTGAGCGATGGCGCGCTGTTTTGCGCCCAATGTTCGAACGCGGCGATGGCATTGACGACGAGCGCGTTCGTCGTTTCCAAATCGCGTTGCGCGTCGGCGTGCTGCGTTTCGGCAAAACGTGCGCGTTCTTGCAAGACGGCGAGTTCGCGTTCGCGCGCGGCAAATTCCATTTCGCGCTGCTGCTGCGCGCGGCGATGTTCCGCGAGTTTGGCGCGCAAGTTTTGCGCGGCACGCCGCGTTTCGGTCAATTGCGCGGCGAGTTCTTGCATTGCGCCGCGCTGCGCGTTCAATTTTTCGCGTGCGTCGTGTTCTTGCTGCGACGCGGCGAGAAATCCTTCTTGCGCGTGCGCCCAGTTGTACGCATACCATTGTTTCAAATGCGCGTTGAGCGCAGTAGCAACGGATTCGTATTTGCTCGCGCGGTCGGCTTGACGCGCGAGCGAAGGGAGACGCGGCGCGATTTCGTTGATGATGTCGTTGACGCGAATTAAATTTTGCTGCGTCTCTTCCAACTTTTCGAGCGCGAGCGCTTTTTTATTTTGATAGAGACCGATGCCCGCCGCTTCTTCAAACAATGCGCGGCGTTCCTCCGCGCGCAGTGACAATGCTTGGTCAACGAGTCCTTGCCCAATCACCGCATACGTCAAACGTGCGAGTCCCCATCTTTGCAAAAGTTCTTGCACATCGCGCAAACGGACGCGCTGGCGATTGATGAGATATTCGTTTTCGCCACTGCGATACGCGCGCCGCGTGACGGTGACTTCAGTAGGACGCGTATGGAGAATTTCTTCGATGATAGACGACGGGACGCGGGGGCTGGGGGATGGGGCATCGCCGTTATTGGAAATTTCGTTTCCGTCGTCTGTCGTTGGTGGTCGGTTTTCTTCAAACGCGAACGGATTCTCTAACGTCAACGCCACTTCTGCCATGCCCATTTTTGGACGCGTCGCGCTGCCTGTGAAAATCAGGTCTTCGGTTTTTTTGGTACGCAGATTCGAAGGCGATTGTTCACCAAGCGCCCAACGAATTGCGTCGGCGATGTTGCTTTTGCCGCAGCCATTTGGTCCGACAATTGCGGTGATGCCGTCGCCAAAATGAAACGTGGTGGGATGGGCGAATGTTTTAAAGCCGTGAACTTGGACGGTTTTGAGGCGCATATCTGAAGAGAGTATATCTTAAAGGATTAGAAAGAAAAAATTCGTGACCCCGGTCACGAATTTTTTCTTTCTAATTCGGTTTGGGTTCTGTCCCAATTTTCTGCACACGCCCCACGCGTCCATCTTCCAACATGACTTTGATGCCGCGCGGATGATTGGAACCGGGCGTGAGAATTCTGGCGACGATGCCTTCGGTCAATTGGCCCGTCCGTTGATTTTGTTTTTCGACGACGAATACGCGCGCGCCGATTTTGATTTCACTGCGTTTGGTAATGGACATTGGAAATTAGAAGTTGGAAGTTGGTTAGCGGTTCTGACCGATTACTGTCCACCGCTTACTCTTTTTCAACTCGTCTTGATAACGACCATTTGGATATTGGTCATTTCTTCCATCGCGAATTTTACGCCTTCACGTCCGAGACCGCTGTTGCGGTTGCCGCCATAGGGCATGTGGTCGGCGCGGAAACTGGGGACGTCGTTGATGATGACGCCGCCGAAATTTAATTTCTTGATGGCTTGGAAAACGCGATTAATGTCGCGCGTGAAAACGGCTGCTTGCAAACCGAACGACGTTTTGTCCGCTTGCTCTAGCGCGTCTTCAAAGGAATCCGCTTGAATGACGGACGCGACAGGACCAAACACTTCTTCCGCGACAACTTTCATGTCGGGCTTTGCATCTACAATCACTGTTGGATAATACACATTGCCTTCGCGTTTGCCTCCCGTCAAAATGCGCGCGCCGCCGTTCGCTGCTTCGTTCACCCATTCCGAAACGCGTTCAACTTCGCTTTTCGCAATCATCGGACCGACATCGACGCGTTCATCCAACGGGTCGCCAACAATCATCGCGTTCGTCGCCGCGACAAATTTTTCGGTAAAGGGTTCGTACACCGCGCGCTCGCCGTAAATGCGCTGCGTGCTGATGCAAACTTGACCGCTGTTGTAGAACGCGCCGACGGCGGCTTTTTTCGCGACCGTTTCCAAATCGGCATCGGGTGCAACAATAATCGGCGCGGTGTTGCCGAGTTCGAGCGTCACCTTTTTGATTCCCGCAACCGACAAAATTCTTTCGCCAACAGGTACGCTCCCGGTGAATGTTATTTTTTGAATGCGCGGGTCGCGCACGAGCCATTCGCCCACTTTGCTGCCACCGCCGTTGACGAGATTAATTGCGCCGGGCGGCAAACCTGCGGCTTCCAAACATTCGCACAATTTTACGGAAGTGAGTGGTGTTGTCGCCGCCGGTTTCAACACGAGCGAATTGCCTGCCGCGAGCGCGGGCGCAACTTTGTGCGCGACGAGATTCAATGGAAAGTTGAATGGTGTAATCGCGGCAACGACACCGACGGGACGCCGCACATAAAATCCAAAATATCCTTCGCCTGACGGCACCGCGTCCAATGGAATCGTTTCGCCGTGAATGCGTTTTGCCTCTTCGCCCGCGATGGTGAACGTACTGATGGCGCGGTCCACTTCGATGCGCGCGAATTTCAATGCTTTGCCTGCTTCCGCCGCAATGGTTTTCGCAATTTCTTCTTTACGCTCTTGCAACAACTGCGCGGTGCGAAACAAGATCGCGCCGCGTTTGTGCGCGGGCATGTCCGCCATCACGCTGGCTGCGTTTTGTGCAGCAGCAATCGCTTCATCCACTTGGTCCACGTCCGCCACAGGAAGTGTGCCAATCAATGAATCGTCATACTTGTTATAGATAGGCGTTGTTTCGCCGCCGCCAATCCATTTGCCGTTGATGTAGAGTTTGTAGTCCACGTTGACCTCATTGATAATTGATTGTGCAGATTATACTTGAACTCGCACAAAAAATCCCAAGTCATTTTTCGACTTGGGATTTTTTGTTATCGCATGGGTGCGTTTTGACACGCGAGTTCCGTGCCACTGCTCCCAAGCAGACAGGCGCTCACACTAGAGATTCCGCCCGGATACGGCTGGAACAAAAGGTTGGCGTAAAAGTTACCGGTGTTGCGAATATGCGTCGTGTTCGATTGTCCAACTTGTTGTCCGCCGCCGTTATATGCGCGCGCGACCATACTTGCAGGCGCATCTTGTCCATTCCAAAAATAATTAACAGTGATGGTGAGTTTTTGATTATTGGAAAGCCTGTCGTTGCGCGAGATGCCTGTGATTTGATTACCGCTTGGAGGCGGTGGCGTCGGTGGTGGATTGGAAACATTGACAGTCACTTGCAGCTGCGCGTTGCTGCTTTGACACCACGCGGTCAAATAGTATGTCGTAGTTTGATTTGGATTGACGTTGATGGAACCCGGTGCGGGAACTCCGGAGCCGCCTTGATTCTGCGACGACAGTTGGACGTATTGTGCATTCAACACCGGACCCCACGAAAGCGTACTCGTTTGCCCCGCTTGAATCGTTTGCGGATTCGCGGTAAAGCCATTCATCTGGGGCGTGCCGTTGCAACCGGGAGTGTTGTTGACGGTGACGGTGATTGGAAGGGTTGCTTCATTACCGCCGCAGACGCCGACGACCAACCATGTCGAAGTCTGGGTCGGATTCACCTGTTTGGTACCGGGTGTGCCGATGCCTTCACGATGTCCGTTGGGATATTGCAGATACGCGGCATTCGCGTTGCCGACCAAGCCCCAGTACAACGTTGTGGTTTGCCCCGCGTTGATGACCGGCGGATTGGCATACGCGTATTGAATGGTCGGTTGTCCGTTGCATCCTTGGGCGTTGGGCGCGTTCTGCTGCGCGGGCGCGGCAGTTTCGATAATGGGCGCGGCGTTTGCCGTTGGCAACGTCGCAGTACCAATGAGTACGAGACCCGCGATGGTAAAAAGTAGGAATGCATGTCTCATTGCGATGTCCTCATTTGGTCGGATACGATGCCGGAACTTTGGTCAGGTCAATATCATATTCCCAGACCGGACCGTACATGCCTGCCCAGCCCGCATCTTGTGAAGAAAGATTGTTTTGCGGACCGACGACGTACGGTTTGACCATTTGCAGATTTTCCGGATTGTAAAAGAACGCGCCGGGAACATCTTGAATGAGCAAGTCTTCCGCGAGTTGATACAGCACGACTGCTTGTTCGAAATCTTTTGTTCCATCGGCTTGATTCAAGATTTGGTCGAGAAAGAGATTGCAGTAGCCGTATCGCGCCGAGAACGCGCCGCATTCCCAATACGTTGAAAGCCAGTTCTGTGGATGCGGATAATCTTGAATCCAACGTTGCAGCGACAACTGTGGATTCGTGCGCACATCTTTGGTCAGAGATGTAAATTCCGTACCTGCCACCGGGTCGGGCGTGATGGGACAACCAATGACTTTGGTGAGATTCGCACTGATATATTCCACGCGCGCTTTGTTCACGGGCGAATCGGGATACGTGAATTTGATTTCGCCCAATTTCGCGCAATCCACTTTGGGTTTTTCGGCAGTGCTGTCTTTGGCAGCATAGCCGTTGCTCACGAGCATGTTCAGCGCGGCGGAAGGGTCTGAATCGGGAACACCTGGCTCCGATGCCTGATTCCCCGGCACATCCGGCGGAATCCAACGCGTGTACGCTTTGCCGATGCCGCCAAGTTGGTCCTTGATAAACGCGTTGCGGTCAAGCGCTTCGGAGAAAGCAATGCGTACATTGCGGTCATCAAAAGGTTTGCGCGTATTGTTGAACGCGAGCGCGGCGGTTTCGGCAGCGGGATAACGCAACAAGTCACTTACGACTTTTGTGTTTGAAATAATCAATGGCACTTGTTCGGCGACAACACTCGCGTTAATGTCGAGTTGACCATCTTCGTATGCTTTCAATACTGCTTCGTTGTCCGTATTGTATGAAATCTCGACGCGGTCCAGTTTCGGTGTGCCGCGCCAATAATTCGGATTGGCGACGAGCGTAATTTTTTCATCGCCTTGCAGTTCGGTGGTATCACTCACGACAACGCCGCCATTGATTGTTTGGAAGGAAAACGGTCCGTTGCCATTGTGATTTTTGGGGTCGCGCCACCAATTTTCGGGGTCCTTTTCAACGGCTTTGGGGTCAATCGGATAAAAGACCGGCATCGAAGCAATATACAACCAATACGACGCCGCAGGTTTCTTGAACGTAATCTGCAAGGTCGCATCATCCGTGGCTTTGACGCCGTATTCGGCAAATGCTTTTTCAATATCCGCCGTTGGCGCATCGGACGCGAGTGCCGCCAATTCTTGCGCGCCCTTGATGTCGAACAAGAGGGAAACATATTGTTTGCCCGTCACGCGCGGGTCAACGGCGCGGCGCAACGCGTATTCGAAATCTTTGGCGGTAATGGGCGTGCCATCCGCGCGTTTCAAACCATCACGAATATGCACGCTGACGACCATCCCGTCGTCCGAGACGGTAAAGCGGTCCGCCGAACCTGCTTGCGCTTGTCCATTGGCATCCACAACCGTAAGACCTTCGTACGCGAACGAGAGCGCGGCGATTTCATTGACGAACGAAGCTTTTTGCGGGTCCAAGACATCGGGAAAAATGTCTTCGCCGATGCGCAGGACTTTTAGTCCTTGCACTGTAGTGGTCTGGACTGCAGCGGCTTGAATCGCGCTGTGCGTTAACGGGGCTGTCGTTGGCAGCGTTTGGGCAGACGTGGCAAAAATCGGCATCGCAAACGCGATGAGTGCCAATGTCAACGCGCAGGCGACCAAGCCAACGACGATGAAATTCAAATTCAATTGTTGCTTTTCTTGCACGTGATTCCTCCTTGGAGAATCAAAACTTGCCGGGAGCGATACTTGGCGGATGCGAATGATAATACTACTAGAACGCTTTGAGAGAAAAATCAGTTCCCTACCGAATCATCGAACGCTCGCCCGTCCCGCCATAATTGATAAACACCGTTTTCAATTCCGTGAAAAAGTTGAGACCTTCTTCTGCCATTTCGCGTTCACCAACGCCCGTGTTCTTTGTCCCGCCAAAAGGCAGTTGCGCCTCGCCTCCGATGGTTGGCTCGTTGACATGCACCATGCCTGTTTCCACATCTTCGATGTAACGCAACACATGGTTGATGTTCTGTGTGAAAATCGAAGTGGTCAAGCCATATTCGACGGCGTTGGAAAATTTTATTGCCTCGTCAATGTCTTGCGCGACACCGACGGACAACACCGGACCAAATACCTCTTCGCGGAAAATTCGCATGTTCGGTGTGACACCATCAAAAATTGTCGGTTCGACAAAATAACCGCCGTTCGCGCTTTTCGGAACGTTTCCACCAGTCACGAGCTGCGCGCCTTCGCTTTTTGCAATCTCGATGTACGAGAGGTCCGTCTTCCATTGTTTCTCGTCAACGGCGGGACCCATGTCTGATGTTTCATCCAGACCGTTTCCCACTTTTAATTTTGACGCGCGTTCGCGCAATTGTTCAACGAGCGAATTTTTTACATCGGGCGCGGCAATGACGCGCGAAGTTGCGGTGCAGCGTTGTCCCGTCGAACCAAACGCGCCACCGATGATGGCGGTTGCAGCTTTATTCAGATCAGCGTCGGGTAAAACAACTACCGCGTTCTTGCCGCCCATTTCGCACGTCACTTTTTTGTTTAGCTTGGCAGCTTGTTGATACAACGCGTTGCCCACTTCGTTTGAACCGGTAAATGAAATTGCGCGCGTTTCGGGCGCGTTCACAATCGCATTGCCCACAACCGAACCCGAACCAACAAGCATGTTCAAAACACCGGGCGGCAGTCCTGCTTCCTCAAAAATTTCCACGAGCAGTGACGCGGTGGCGGGAGTGATTTCTGCCGGTTTGAAAACGACGGTATTCCCCGAAACCAATGCGGGTGCGCTTTTCCAAACGGGCAGCGCCCACGGAAAATTCCATGGCGTAATCAAACCCACAACGCCAATCGGGCGGCGAATCGTGTACGTGAATGTGTCGCGCACTTCACTCGGCATTGTCTTGCCGTGCATTCGATATCCTTCGCCCGCGAAAAATTCCAAGAGCGAAATTCCTTTCAAGACTTCACCGCGCGCTTCTTTCAACACTTTACCTTCTTCGCGCGTCATCGTGCGCGCGATTTCATCCAAACGGGCGCGTGCGATATTCACGGCGCGCCACAAGACGCGTCCGCGTTCGGGACCCGGTGTATTTTTCCACATCGGGAACGCGGCTTGCGCGGCTTGAATCGCGTCATGCGCGTCTTGCGCGGTGGCGGCAGGAAATTCCGCAATGACATCTTTCGGGTCGGCGGGATTGATATTTCGGACGAGGCGTTCGGAATTGGGATGAAACCATTTTCCGTTAATGTACGAACCTGTGGGCATCTTGGCTCCGCAATTTTAAGGTTAGAGATTGGAGAATGAAAATTGGAGTATAAATCTCTGTGCGAGAATCTGTAACGCACGCCATTATAGCATAGACAATATGACGCATAGATTTTTTTGACCAAAAGATTCGTGCATTTATAATACGCACATGTCTAACGACATTTTTCATCCTCCCCGTTGAGCTTGCCTCGCCGCTAGACGTTCCACCGAAACGTCTCTACACGCTCGTGCTCCTCCTGTCGTTCTAATTTCTCGAATCATTCGATTCGCACTTCCAACATCTAAAACGACAGGAGTTTCTTCATGCTTGCAAAATTTAATATCAGACCGATTGCGTTCACCATTTTCGTACTGTATGCAATCGAACTGCTCGACGAACTGATTTACGGTTTGTACGGCGCGACACTGCCGCTTGTAAAAAATGACCTCGCGCTGAATTACGTCCAAGTCGGTTTGCTTTCGACGATTCCCGGCATTGTCAGTATCGCGCTCGAACCATTCATCGGCATTTTGGGCGACACACGTTTTCGACGCGCCATTGTGCGCGCGGGAATTTTGGCGACGACGTTTGGACTCGCGCTCGTCGCGTGCGGACAAACGTACGCAATGATTCTAATTGCGTTTTGTATTTTGTACGTCGCGTCTGGCTGTTATGTGAATATGGCGCAGGCGACATTGATGGATTTGAATCCATCGCGCACGGAACACACCATGGCGCGGTGGACCTTGTTTGGTGAAATCGGCGTGATGATTGCGCCGCTCGTGTTGACGATTGCGATTGGGTTTGGGTACGGTTGGCGCGAAATGTATTTGGCATTCGCAGGCGCGGCGGGCGTGTACGTCGCGCTCGTGTGGCGCATCGCGTTCAATCACCACGATGGCGCGGATGATGAACATATCGCGCCCCGCCAGTTGCTGCGCGATTTTTTTCGCGCGTTTCGTAATAACGAATTAATTCGTTTCGTCGTCCTCACCGAACTCGCAGACTTGATGCTCGACAAATTGTACGAAGTGACAGGTCTGTATTTCCACGATGTCGTCGGCGTAGATTTCGCGCAAGCCGCGTTCGCGTCCGCCGTGTTCACGATCGTCGGGTTGGTCGGCAACATTTTGCTGATTCCACTTTTGGAACGCGTGAACGGAATTCGCGTGGTGCGCGTTTCGTCGTTCGTCGTAATCGCGTTGTACGTCGCGTTTTTGCTCGTGCCGTTTGTGTGGGCGAAATATGTTCTCATCGCGTTCGTGAGTTTTAGCACAGCAGGTTGGTTTGCCGTGTTGCGCGGGCGAACGTTTTCCGCGCTCCCCGGACAGTCGGGGATGGTCGTCGCGATTACGGCATTGGCAAATCTTTCGATTCTGATTACACCAACGGTTCTGGGTGCCATCGCCGATACATTCGGTTTGCAGAGTGCCATGTGGCTGCTGTTGATTGGACCCGTCGCGTTGTTGATTGGGTTGCCGCGTCGTTAGCAAGACGTGACAGGTTTGTGGAATCGGAAAGCGATTCCGAGAAACCTGTCACGTCTAAATTCTTTTGACAGTCGTTTCGGCTTAATCTATAATCGCGCTATTCCTTCGCGGTCGCACAAATCCACGTCGGATTTTCGTTTTCCCCGATGACGACCACCAATTTCAATGGAGCAATGACGTTCCCATGACTGAACCTCTTTATATTGCAAAAAGCGAACATGAAATTTATCTGTATCCGCGTATGGCGAATCGGCACGGACTTGTCGCGGGCGCGACCGGCACGGGCAAAACGGTGACGCTGCAAACGATGGCGGAACATTTTTCGCGCATCGGCGTTCCCGTTTTCGTCGCGGACATCAAAGGCGATGTCTCAGGCATTAGCCAACCTGCGGGCGACAATCCAAAAGTAAAGGCGCGCATCGAACAATTGGGTCTCACCGATTGGGCGGCGAGTGGCAATCCTGTCACATTTTGGGATGTGTTTGGCGAACAAGGACATCCTGTTCGCACAACCGTTTCGGAAATGGGACCGCTCTTATTTGCGCGGCTGTTGAATTTGAATGATACGCAAAGCGGCGTGTTGAGCATCATCTTTAAAATCGCGGATGATAAAGGATTGCTGCTGATTGATTTAAAAGATTTGCGCGCGATGGCGAAACACGTCGGCGATAACGCGGCGGAATACAAAACGGAATATGGCAACGTGTCGCCTGCGAGTGTTGGCGCGATTCAACGCGGTCTGCTCACGCTCGAGGAACAAAACGCGGAAAAATTTTTTGGCGAACCCGCGTTGAACCTTGACGATTTGATTCAGACTGATGCGAACGGCAAAGGCATCATCAATGTTCTCGCGTCGGACAAGCTTGTGCAAAATCCCAAAGTGTACGCAACGATGCTGTTGTGGCTGCTCGCGGAATTATTTGAAACGCTGCCCGAAGTGGGTGACCTCGACAAACCGAAACTCGTTTTCTTTTTCGACGAAGCGCATTTGTTGTTTAGCGATGCGCCCGATGCGCTCCAAGACAAAATCGAACAAGTGGTGCGGTTGATTCGCTCCAAAGGCGTCGGCGTTTTTTTTGTCACGCAGAATCCGATTGATGTTCCCGACAAAGTGTTGGGACAGCTGGGCAATCGCGTCCAACACGCGTTACGCGCATTCACACCGCGCGACCAAAAAGCGGTCAAAGTATCCGCGCAAACCTTTCGCCAAAATCCGAACCTCGACATTGAGACCGCAATTACACAACTCGGCGTTGGCGAAGCATTGGTTTCGTTTTTGGATGAAAAAGGTACGCCCGCCATTACCGAGCGCGCATTCATTCTCCCGCCGTGTTCGCAGATTGGCGCGATTACGCCCGAGCAGCGCGCGGACATTATTAAAAATTCAATCATCGCAGGCGTGTACGAAGAAGCGGTGGATAGAGAATCCGCATACGAGCTGTTGAAAGCGCAAGCACAAGGCGCGGCGCAAAATGCGGAGCAAATGCGTATGCAAAAAGAAGCAGAGGCGGCAGCGAAAAAAGCCGAAGCCGACCAAAAGAAAGCCGAAGCAGAACAGAAAAAATTTGAAGCCGCGCAAGCCAAAGCCGCCGCGCAAGCCGCGCGCGAACAGGAACGCCGCTTGAAACAAGAACAGCAGCTGCTCAAAGAACAAGCGCGTCAAGAAGAATTGCGGCGCAGGGAAGCGGAGCGCGCGGCGAAAAATAATCCGTTCAATCAAATTCTCGGCAATGTGGCAAACACAGCAGGCAGAGAAATCACGCGCGGACTTTTCGGGAATTTGTTTGGAACTTCGCGGCGACGACGATAATGAGAGCATTGTCATTGCGAGGAATGTTGTGGATGACAAAGCAATCCGACTATTCTTTGCTGTAAGATTGCTTCCCTGCGTTCGCAATGAGATACAAGGTAATGGCTGAATCTACTCTTCCCGGCGCGCTCGTACAAGACGCGGAAATTTCGGCGATGGAAGCCCTTGGCGCTGACGTGACTGTGCCTGCGCCCAGTCGCGCGCGTTCTTGGTTCAATACGTTTTTGCGCTTTGCGCTGGTTTTGATTTTGTTTTGTCTCGCGTGGGAAGGATTGAAATTTATCGCGGGTGGTCCTTGGCGTTTTTCGACGGCAGATGGCGCGTGGTTCAATCTCGTTTGGTTTCCACCGCTCGAACTCAAGTTCGCAAATGATTTGAACATGCCGCACCTGTGGGATATTTTTAGCGCGCTCGTTCAACCTGCACAACGCAACGGTCCGCCACTCCTCAATGTTCTTGCACAAGCTGCTGTCGTGACAATGCAAGCGGCACTCGCGGGCTTTGTGATTGGCACATTGCTCGGTCTCGTACTCGGTACAATTTTCGCACATTCAAATTTATTGGAACGCGCGTTGTCGCCGTACGTCGTCGCGTCGCAAACAATTCCGATTCTGGCGATTGCGCCGATGGTGGTGGTATGGCTCAACGCGGGATGGTGGTCGGTTGCGATTCTCGCCGCGTACTTGTGTTTTTTTCCCGTCACCATCAACACACTGCGCGGTCTGCGTTCGCCTGACCCGCGCGCGATTGAATTGATGAAATCGTATGCCGCGTCGCGTTGGACGACGTTGTGGAAAGTGCGTTTGCCCTCCGCGCTGCCGTACATTTTCACCGCGTTGAAAATTGCCGCGACCACTTCGATTGTCGGCGCAATCATTGGCGAATTGCCGTCGGGCTTGGGTGAAGGTTTGGGACGCGTGATTTTGAATTTCAATTCCGAATACGCGATTCGTCCGCCAAAACTGTGGGCGACGATTTTGTTTGTTGCCATTGTCGGTATTCTTTTTTTTATCACTGTTTCACTCATCGAACGCGTCATGACGCGGAATATGCGAAAGTTGGAAGGGTAGCAAGTAACAGGTAGTAGGGTTCGCTTTGTGCCTTGCTGCTTGCTACTTACTACCTGCTACTCATTCATGTCTGTCGTCTCTATCACCTCTGTCAACAAAACATTCAAATCAGGCGCGAGTCAAACCATCGCGCTGCAAGACATCAACTTGCAAATTGAGCAAGGCGAATTTATTTCGCTGATTGGTCCTTCGGGTTGCGGAAAATCTACGCTGTTACGCATCATCGGCGATTTGATTTCGCCGTCGAATGGCACGGTGTTGGTAAATGGGAAACCTGCGCCGCAGGCGCGCGTGAATCGCGAGTACGGGATTGTGTTTCAAGCGCCCGTGTTGTTCGATTGGCGTTCGGTGGAAAAAAATGTGCAGCTGCCTTTGGAAATCATGGGCAAGTCGCCGCAGGAACGCGCGCAGCGCGCGAACGAAATGTTGGAACTTGTCGAGTTGAACGGATTCCAAAAACATTATCCATACCAACTTTCGGGCGGAATGCAGCAGCGTGTTTCGATTGCGCGCGCATTGTCTTTCAATCCGCAATTGTTGTTGATGGATGAGCCGTTCGGTGCGCTGGATGAAATTACGCGCGAACGTTTAAACGCGGAACTTTTGGACATTTGGAGCCGCACGAAAACGACGATTGTGTTTGTGACGCATTCAATTCCCGAAGCGGTATTTCTTTCGACGCGCGTCGTCGTCATGAGCGCGCGCCCCGGACGCATTACGCAAATCATTCCGATTGATTTGCCGCAGCCGCGCAATTTTGATACGCGCGAATCCGCGCGCTATTATGAATTAATTACGCAAGTGCGCGAGGGGTTGAGGGGGAGTGATTCGCTACAAAGCAGCGAGGGATGAAGGAATGACTCCAACCGCCGAAAAAATCTACCCAAGTCGTCTTGCCGCCAAGCAAACCGACCCGCGCGTTTCCTTTTTGGACCGCGCGCGTTATTACTTGCCCACTATCGCAATCTTTTTCGCGGTGTTGATTGCGATGGAAGTGGCGGTGCGCGCGTTGTCTATTACGAAATTTATTTTGCCCGCGCCGAGCGCGATTCTTGAAGCGTTCTTTGCCAGTGTTGGACAATTGGTTGACCGGGGCATTTATACCGGAACGGAAGCGGTTGGTGGTTTTGTCGTCGGCTGCGGTTTGGGAATTGTGGTGGCGTTGGTGACGGCGCGGTGGACGGCGGCGCGCGAAACATTATTACCGTTGGCGATAGCGGCGAACTCGGTGCCGATTATTGCGTTCGCGCCAATTATGAACAATTGGTTCGGTGTGACGAATCAATTTTCAAAAATGGCAATTGTCGCGGTGATTACATTTTTCCCGATGATGATTAACATGACGCGCGGCTTGACGCTTGTTGACCCGTCGGCATTGGAATTGATGCGTTCGTACGCAGTGAATGAGTGGACGATACTGCGCGAGGTTCGCATTCCCAATTCGCTGCCGTACATGTTCAACGCGTTCAAAGTGTGTTCGACGCTCGCGTTGATTGGCGCGGTGGTGGGCGAATTTTTTGGCGGCACGCGCGATTCGCTCGGCGTATTCATCACACAAGAGGCGGCAAGTTCACGATTTGAAAATTCGTGGGCAGCAATCATTATCGCGTGCTTGATGGGCATTGGTTTTTATGTGTTGATTGTTGCCGTCGAAAAATTGGTACTCCCGTGGCACGCGTCGGTCAGAGCAAATGATGAAGGATGAACGAGAACGGATAAAGGAGGTGATTTCCAAGTCGAGACAGCGAGAATCAAAACCAAGACAAAACAGATGACATGATACGCGATACGCGATACGCGATACGCGCATTTCCTGAGGAGGAGAGAGAATGAAAAAGTTTGTACTGTTGATTTCGGTATTGGCGCTCATCGCCGTGATTGCCGCGTGCGCGCCCGCCGCGCAACCGACGGCGGCGCCGCCGACTGCCGCGCCACAACCGACCGCCGCGCCCGCGCAGCCGACGAGCGCGCCACCTGCCGCAATGAAAGCGGTCACGCTGCAATTGCAATGGGTCCCGCAATCGCAGTTTTGCGGTTACTATGCCGCGCTCGATAAAGGGTTCTGGAAGGAAGAAGGACTCGATGTCACCATCAAGCCCGGCGCGGTTGAAATTGTGCCACAGCAGGTTGTCGCCACCGGCGGCGCAGATTTTGGTGTTGCGTGGCTGCCAAAAGTGTTGGCGTCCATCGAACAAGGCGCGAACCTCGTGAATATCGCGCAGCCGTTCCAACGCAGCGGCACGCTCGAAGTTTCGTGGAAAGACAGCGGCATCACCAAGCCCGAAGATTGGAAAGGCAAAAAAGTTGGCACGTGGGGTTTCGGCAACGAACCCGAATTGTTCGCGGCGATGCGTAAAGTCGGGATTGACCCGAACAACAAAGCAGACGTAACGGTGATTCAACAGCCATTCGATATGTCGCTGTTGCTCAATCGCGAACTCGACGCGGCGCAAGCGATGACGTACAACGAATATGCCCAAGTCCTCGAAGCCGTAAATCCGAAAACGGGCGAGCTCTACAAACCTGAAGATTTGAATGTCATCAGCTTTCAAGATGTCGGTACGGCAATGCTGCAAGATGGCGTTTTCGTGCGCGGCGATTGGATTCAAGATGCGGCAAATCAAGACACGGCGGTGAAATTTCTAAAGGGCGTGTTCAAGGGCTGGATTTATTGCCGCGACAATTTTGACGATGCCGTGAATGTGGTTCTGAAATATGGCACCACGCTCGGCAAAGGTCATCAAACATGGCAATTGAATGAAATCAACAAGCTCATTTGGCCCTCGCCAAATGGTCTCGGCATCATGGACGCCGCCGCGTACAAACAGACCGCCGATATCGCGCAGCAATTCGCAATCATCAAAGCCGCGCCGAAGGATGGACTGTATCGCACCGACCTCGCGCAAAAAGCATTGGACGCGCTGGGCAGTGGTGTGGACACCAAGGGCGCAGGATACGCACCCAAGACTGTGACGATTACAAAGGGCGGAGAATAGAAATGTAGTAGGTAGCAGGGAACAGGTAGCAGGGGCGTTCGTCCCTGCTACTTGCTACCTAATCCTTGCTACTTGGAACGGAGACAATGATGTCACATTTGGATTTCGGTATAACGCTGAAAAGCGATTTGGATGTTCGCCGTGAAGTGAAACTCGCGCAGCAGGCGGAAGCAAATGGCTTTGGCTATGTGTGGACGTTCGACTCGCATGTATTGTGGCAGGAATGTTATACGCGCATGGCGCTGTGGGCGTGGAACACAAGGAAACTTCACATCGGCACGCTCGTCACGAATCCGATTGTGCGCGACATTACCGTGACTGCGAGTGGTTTTGCGACGCTGCAAAAAATTTCAAACGGGCGCATGGATTTGGGCATCGGGCGCGGTGATTCATCGCGGCGCGTGCTTGGGAAAAAACCGACGACGAATGAAAACTTGATGAACTTTGTCGAGGAATTTCGCGCGCTCACTTCCGCACAACCTGTCGAGTATGATGGACATTCGATTCAATTGACGTGGGCAGATGCGGGTGTGCCAGCCGTGTGGGTGGCAGGTTACGGACCCAAAGTTTTGACCGCCGCAGGAAAATACGCGGACGGAATTATTTTGCAATTCGCCGACCCCCATCTCGTAAAGTGGTGTACCGATTTTGTAAAGCAAGGCGCGCAAGAAGCAGGACGCGATCCGCGCGCCATCAAAATCATGGCAGCCGCGCCGGTGTGGATTTCCGACGATTTAAAAGTAGCGCGCGAACATGTGCGCTGGTTTCCCGCGCTCGTTTCGAATCACGTCGTTGATTTATTGAAACGTCATCCGCGTGAAGAATTGCCGCCCGAACTCTATACGTATGTTGAGGACCGCCCCGAATACAATTATTTGCATCACGCGCAAGTGGGCAGTGACAATTCACGTTTTGTGTCGGACGAAATTGTTGACCGCTATTGCATCGTCGGCAACGTCAAGGAACAAATCCGCCGCCTCGAAGAATTGCAATCACTCGGTGTTGACCAATTCAATATCTATCTGATGGTCGGCGATGAAGAAAAACAGGTCGCGGCATACGGAAGCAAAATCATTCCGCACTTTAACGGCAAGTCAAAAATCAACGCCGGGAAAAAACGTGTGGCAGTGAAAAAGGTTGCGGCGAAAAAGAAAAAGGCGAGCAGAGGAAAAAACAAGAAATAGTTGTTACCGACAAACCAAGTCATCAAGAAACCGAGAGCGCAGAGAAACATGTTTCTCTGCGCTCATTTATTCGGAACTTGAGTGGTTCTCTCAACGTCTTGGTTCAAAACACAAGGAAGATTTCCAATGTCACCACAAAAATTTTGCATTGCTTTTTTCATCTTGTTTGGTTTCCTCTTGTCTGCCTGCTCTGTGCAGGCGACACCGACTGTAACGCTGGCAACTCTTACGCCAAAGATTGCACACACCGTTACCGAAATTCCTGCACCCACCAAAGAGAACGCTCCAACGCAAGTACCGTCCACAGCGACGCAAATATCAGTGGTTGTTACAAATCCAACAGTTACGGAAGAGAGTGTGATTGCGAAAGTTTCTGCCACACCGCAAGCCGGAAAAACCAAGTCCCCGCGCAAAGCTCATCCAACACCAACATCCGTTGGATTTGAGTGGGGCATCCTTCCAACTCGCAGTCAATGGAACGGATTGCCTTTCGAAGCAATCTATCAAGAATTTGAGAATGGGTACATGCTTTGGCGCAGTGACTTGAACTGTGTCTATGCAATCAAGGTGGACGTTGTCATGGCTCCGCCGCTCGGTTCGGAAAATGTTGGGCGTGTATATTGTTTGACCGTCGCGCCCTTGAGTGATAAAGCCGTGACTACGATACCACCTACGGGACAATTTTTTCCCGAAGGTGCGTTGGGCAAGGTCTGGAAGTATTATCCTGAAATTCAACAAGCGCTGGGTTATGCGACACAGCCCGAAATTCACTACACTGCGACTCTTCCGCCCATCCAGCCATGGGATGGGTCGGGGAATGGTCCCTTTTTCTTTCCACTCATAACACTTCCGGGTGAGAGAATACTTCAATGCGCGGCGCGCGGCGGGCGCTTGGGCAGATGCTGGTCAGAGTCATGAACGTTACTCAACCGTTGCAAAAATATATTTTCCCTGACAATCGTTTTCGATATGGATGAGTTGCCCTAATGCCCTTGCCGCGAACGCGCAAGCAGTGATATGATGCAGTCCACATGAGTAACCTTCGCACGATTTCTCCCACCACTGCGCGCCGTCTCGCCATCACGAAACAACATCTTGACGCAGTGCGTCATGAATCCACAACGGATGGAATTTTTCAGACCGTCCGCGAGTTGGGCTGCTTGCAACTCGACCCACTGCAAACGGTCGCGCGCAGTCACACGCTCGTCGTCTTTTCGCGCGTCGGTCCGTACAATGTTGCAGATTTGGACAAACTGATTTATCACGATAAAAAATTGTTCGAGTATTGGGCGCACGCGGCATCGCATGTGCTTACCGAAGATTATCCGATTCATCATTTGCGGATGCGAACGTACGCGAAAACGGATGACTCATGGCACATTCGCATCGCGGAATGGATTAACGCAAATAAAAAATTGCGCGACACGATTCTGGGCGAAATCAAACGCAATGGTCCAATCTCTTCGCGTGTGTTGACGGAAATGGGCGAAGCGCCAAAATCGTGGGTGTCGTCGGGTTGGACGAATGACCGCAATGTTTCGCGCATGATTGATTTTCTTTGGATGCAAGGAAAAATCATGGTCGCGCGCCGCGAAGGGTTGAATAAATTTTGGGACTTGGCGGAACGCGTGCTGCCCGCATGGACGCCGCGCGAAAAATTATCCGAACGCGAAATTGTGAAACGTGCGGCGCAAAAAAGTTTGAAAGCGTTGGGCGTCGGCACGGAGCGACATATCTTGCAACATTACATCGCAGGACGTTATCCGCAATTGCGCGAACGTTTGAATGAATTGGAACGCGCGGGAGAGATTGAGCGCGTTGAGATTCGAGAAGCGAAAAACGAGAAACGAGAAGCGAGACACGAGGGATGGAAAGGGACGTGGTACATTCATCGTTCGGATATTCCGTTGATTGAAAAATTGGAACGCGGCGAATTTGAGGGACGTACGGTTTTGCTTTCACCGTTTGATAATTTGGTGCGCGACCGCGTGCGGAATATCCAATTTTGGAATTTTGATTACAAGATTGAAATTTATACGCCGCAAGCGAAACGCAAGTACGGCTATTATGTGTTACCGATTTTGCACAACGACCAATTGATTGGACGCATTGACCCCAAGATGGACCGCGCGCAAGGTGTGCTGAATATCAACGCGGTGCATCTCGAACACAGTGCGCCGCGCGATTTGAAAACGGCGCGCGCTGTCCGCGATGCGATTGAAGAGCTCGCGGAATTTTTGAACGCGACGGAAATTCAGTACGGCGGAAAAATTCCCGACGCATGGAGCCGCGTGCTGCGATGAGTGAGCAATGGATTGAAGCAGAAACGTATTTTGATTCCACCAAACGCATTTCACTTCGGGAACTGAATCATCGGCTTTCGATTTACGCAGTCATTGTCGAAAACAATCAAATGCTGATGGTGCGAACGAATAATGACAAATGGTATTTTCCCGGCGGCGGCGCGAACGTTGGTGAATCGTTACAGGAAGCATTGAAACGCGAAGCGCGCGAGGAATTGGGCGTTGAGGTCGAGGTTGGCGAGTTGTTGTACGCGGACGACATGATTTATTTTCACGAGCCCGCGGGCAAAGCCGCGCATTTGATTCGCCTCTTTTACAAGTGTCGTCCACTCACGCGCGAATTTCATTTTCAAAATGCCGAAGAGCGCGACGATTTCCTCGGAATTGATTGGGTCGCGTTGAGCAATTTGAATCCGAGTGAGTTTTTACCGTCCACATTACGGGCGTTGAATGGAATAAAAACCAAGCTTTGAATGGCAACGATTCAAAGGGGAACCAAAAAATGTCAAAACATCAAGAAAAGGTACAAGAGGTAGTGGAGTCACTTATGACCTTACCTGACAGCGATTTGGAATTTATTGCGCGGATTGTGCAAGTCTTGGGCGCGCAAGAAAAAGATGAATTGACTGAATTTGACCGTTGGACGATGGAACTTGCCAAGCGGAACAAGTTTGATAACCTCTCCGAACAACAAGTCGCTGAACTTGTTCAGGCATATAGACGAACCACATGACGCTGTTGGCGGTGCTGGATACCAATATCCTTATCTCTGGGCTTTTCTGGAAAGGGATGCCAAAGCGCGCTCTGCAATTTGCGCGGCAGGGGGCAATCACAGGCGTTACATCGCGCGTCTTGTTGTTTGAACTACGTGATGTGCTGACGCGTGACAAGAGTCCATTTCACTTGTCCGAAAATCAAGCCGACAAGATTATTGATGAGCTGTTGAAATATTTGAAAATTGTCGAACCGACGCGTTCCATCAAGGTATGTCGTGATGAGAACGACAATCATGTATTGGAAGTGGCATCGGCTGGAGCGGCGCAATATATTGTCAGCAATGACCCCGACCTTCAAGTCATAGGCGAATTTGAAGGAATCAAAATTGTTGATGCCGCGTCGTTCGTTCAAATTGTGGAAACTTTGCAAAGCGAAAAGGAGTAAGGGATGAGTGTTTGGCTCGATGTCGCAAAAAATGGACTAGCGCAAAACAACGCGCCGCGTAAAAAAGTTTTGATTCTCGGCGCGGGAATTGCGGGGCTGGTCGCCGCGTATGAATTGTTGAAAGCGGGACACACGCCGATTATTTTGGAGGCGCAAAACCGTTTGGGCGGACGCATCCTCACACTGCGCGAACCGTTCGCGGAAGGATTACATGCGGAAGCGGGCGCGATGCGGATTCCGAAAACGCACGACCTCACACTGCATTACATTCAGCATTTCGGTTTAGAGTTACTGCCGTTCACGATGGGCAATCCGAATGCGTACATTTATATCGGCGGCGAAAAATTGCGCGTGCAGGAATATCGTGATTCGTCCGACCCGCTGGAAGGACTTTTGACGCCCGAAGAACGCGCAACGACGGTGCAAGCGATGTGGAGCGCGGCGATTCAAGAATTTGTGGATGATGTTGCCAAGCGCGGCGATGCGGCGTGGGAAGAAATCGTCGCGAAATATGATAATTATTCCACGCGCGAATTTTTGGAACAAAAAGGTTGGTCGGAAGGCGCGATGGAATTGTACGGGCTGATGGAGAATCAAGAAGCGAACATGAATTTTTCGTTCGTGGAATTATTGCGCGAAGACGTTGGCGAATTTTATACGAACCTTTCGCAAATCAAGGGCGGCACTGACCGTCTGCCGTATGCGTTTTATCCAACGCTCGCGCAATCCATTCGGCTCGGCGCGCAAGTGGTCGCGCTCGACCAGAACGAAGAGGGCGTGACCGCGCATTACAAAACACTCGCGGGGCGTTTTAGCGAAAAAGCGGATTACATGATTTGCACGATTCCGTTTGCGGTGATGCGCCACATTGAAATTCTCAAACCGTTTACGCACGCAAAACAAAAAGCGATTCGGCAATTGCATTACGACGCGTCCACAAAAATTTTTATTCAATGTCGGCGGCGTTTTTGGGAAACGGACGAAAACATTTTTGGCGGAGGCACCGTCACCGATTTGGCAATTCGCAATTTGTATTATCCCGAACACGGGCGCGAAACGGGGCGCGGTGTTTTGCTCGCGAGTTATACATGGGCGGACGATGCGGAGCGTTGGGCATCGCTCCCGCCGCGTGACCGTCTCGAACAAGCGATTGAAAATATCGCGCAAATTCATCCGCAAATCGTTCAAGAGTACGAAGGCGGCGCGTCGTGGTCGTGGCACGATGACCCACACGCGGGCGGCGCGTTTGCGATGTTTGAACCGGGGCAGCAGCTTCGTTTGTACGCGGATATTATCAAGCCCGAAGGTCGCATCCATTTCGCGGGCGAACACGCGTCGCTCGCGCACGCGTGGATTCAAGGTTCGATTGAATCGGGATTGCGCGCGGCAAGTGAAATACATGCGATACAGAGTTAGGAGTTTTGTATGCGTTTTCTATTGTGGTTGAGTTTGTTGATTGCAATTTTCGCGCTCGCCGCGTGTGGAGAGAGTGCGCCGAATTTGGCGACGCCTGCGCGCCCACCGCTGGCTGTGCCGACACTTGCGCCGACATCGGGACTTGTTACTGCGACAGCGGAACCTGCAAACGCACCGCCAACCGCGACGCCTGCGCCACAGGGCGAGGCGACCGGCGTTGCGCCGGTTGCAACAGAGATTCCCGCTGCACCTGTCGCGCCGAGCTCGAAATTGGTAGGTTCGTACAGCGGCATCTTGCCTGCCGCCGATGCGATTGGGCGAATTGTGATGCTCGATTTGGCGGTTGATGGCAGCGCGACAATGACGACGCAATTCATTGATGAGGGAAACCCGATTGTCGAAAGTGGAACGTATGTGGCAGAGGGCGATACAGCGACGGTAACTTTCACACAAATCAACGGACAGCCGGAAGACAATCGCATCACGTGGACCTTGCAGGGAAAGAATCTTGTCACAACGGAACATGACAAAGCGCAATATGGTGAAGCGGGATTACCCCTGACGCGCGTCGGCACGGGGGACAGTATCGAAACGAGTTACGAAGGCGTTTCGTTCAGTTTTGATTCCGCGCTCGCGCAAACTGCTCAAGGAACATTTCTCTCGGCGCGCCCCGTCGAGCAAGCGCCCGCGTTGGGGGGGGGGGCGCCGCAAGGAATGCAGTTTGTTTTCAACAATCAAAATCTGCCCGATTTTTTTGACCCCGCGCGTCCGCAAGTGTATGTGTATCCTGTGGATGGTCTAAAGGCGCTCGACCCATCGGTGGCGCAAAGTATCGAGACGTTGCAAAAAATTCTCGCTGACGGAACGGTCGAGCCAAATCAAGACATTCCGGTATTCCCCATCATTCCCGCGTCGCAAGTGTTTCATTCGCAAGCGCGCGTGATTGATTTTGTAAATGGGACGGGCGTGAGTTTCATTACCTATTACGCTCAAGATGTTTCGCCCATTCAAAAAGAACGCGTCTTTTGGACATTTCAAGGCATGACACTCGACGAAAAATATTTTGTCGCGGTGTTTTGGAATATAGATTCGCCCGCGCTGCCCGAATCAAAAAATATATCGGGCGCGGAATATGATGCGTTCGCCAAAGAATACACAAACTATATCAACAACCTCATCACGACATTGAATCGTCTGCCGCCCGCGGGCTTTATTCCGAATCTGGTGCTGTTGGAAAATATGGTGCGCTCGCTCAATGTGACACCGTTGTTTCCGACGCCGACGCCCGCGCCGGAAACAACTCCCGCGCCGGAAGCAACGCCCGCGTCTGCCAACGCGCAAACACACACGGCGGAATTTCAAGGCGTGAGTGTTTCTTTCGACAACGCGCTGGCGCAATCCGCGCAAGGTGTCGCGTTGCCTGCCGTGCCTTGGGACAATAATGTCCCCGCGTTTGGCGGCGGCGCGCCCGCACACATTGCGTTCGGCTTTAATGACGAAAAAATTACAACCGATGTGAGTCCGTTTCAACCGGCGGTGCGCGTATATCCCGTACAGGATTTGAAAAATCTCGACCCCATCATCGCCCAAGAAGTACTCGCGTTGAAAACATTATTGTCCGTCGAACCCGCGACGATTAAAGAGGCGCTGCCTGTTTTTCCCGTATTCAACGCGCAGCAAATTCTGCATCCGCAAATCAAGTATCTGAATTTCAAGAATGGCAAAGGCGTGCGCTTTGTCACCTATTACGCGCAAGATGTTTCGCCGTTGACGAATGATGGTCTGTTTGTTACGTTTCAAGGATTGACGACGAACGAGAAATTTTACGTCACGCTGTTTTGGCATCTCAAAACGGACAAGCTGCCCAATTCGTACCAAGACGCGCACATCACCGATTACGACGCGTGGGCAAAACAGTACGAAACGTATCTCGCGGACACAGACAAAATGTTGAATGAATTGTCGCCGGATGCGTTCACTCCCAATTTGAATTTGCTCGACCAACTTGTCGAATCCCTACAGGTCCCAAATTAAAGGAGGCAGAGATGGCACTTTCGTTCGCAAATGACATTCGCCCTTTGTTTCGCAAAGGGGATATTGAATGTATGAAAGATTACGGTTTCGACTTATCCAAACTCGGCGATGTGCGAAGGAACGCGGCAAACATTTACAGCCGCCTCGCCGACAAAAGTATGCCCGAAGATGGTCCATGGAACGATGACAATATCAAAAAGTTCAAGATGTGGATGGACGATGGAATGGCAGAATAGAATCCAAAATGACAAATGACAAATGCAAAACCAGAGTGGAGTCTGATAACCGCATTGTGTCATTGCAATTCGTTCGCGTGTGAAAGCAATCACCTAAAAAGGAGACAGCCATGCCAGCCGCAAAAAAGAAACCCGCAGGCAAAGTTACTCGAACGACTCACCGCAGCAAGACCGGCACAAAATTGTATGCCGTGCGCGACGCGAAAGGACGATTCAAAGATATTCAAACGTACAAACGCGCACACGCTGCGGATTTGAGAAAGAAATCGAAAAAAGAAAAACCCGCCGCGCCGCCTGCCGACAATTCCTCCGAAGCGCCGCCCGCCTGATTCACAATATCACTTTCGACTCCACTCATTCCGAGAGAGCGCGCGTTTTGTGCGTTCTCTTTTTTTTCAACCATGAACACACAAGTGTTTGAAATTCCCGCGCGTCACGCGTCGAGTTTCGATTTGCGCGCTGGCGATACCATCAAAATCATTTCGCCGCACGGACATCTCGCAAGCCATCACGCTCTCTGCTCGATGTACGTTGAGCGTGATGACTTGCGACAGGTCGCGGATTTTTTTGCATACCACGCGCAGGATGCAACCGAATATCTTTCGGCACGCCACACGCTCGTCAGCAGCACACGGCATCTGTATCCGCGCGCGGGGCAGATTTTTCTCACGTCGTTACGTCGCCCGATTTTGAAATTTATTGAGGACGGCGCGAACGAACAACACGAAATGCTGCTCGCCGCGTGCGACCCCGCGCGTTATCAATTGCTCGGTGTGCAAGGACATCACGCGTCGTGCGCGGAAAATCTACAAACGGTGATGGCACAGCGCGGCATCCCCATCACCGAAATTCCGCAGCCGTTGAATTTATTTTCGAGTACGCGCGCGGAAGCGGACGGAACAATCGTCACACACCCCAATTCATCACAGCCCGGCGATTATGCAATTTTTCAAGCATTGCTTGATTGCATCGTCGTCGTTTCCGCTTGTCCATTTGATGTGGAAACACAATTTCCGGTCAACGTTGGCGGACCACATTCGCTGCAAGTGGAAATTTGGGAATTGACGTAGCAATGACCAACCTTGACGAATTGCTTGCATCAATTTTTGACGGCAAGCAATCATCCCTCTATTCCGAGTTTGAAATGTGGGCGCGCGGTTCGCGTCGGTTCAAAGCATTTGCTTCAACATACCGTGACAAGATACGCGCTAAATTGAAAAATGTGCGCGATGAGGGCGGCATGAAGGATTTGCGCGCAGAACTCGAGACGGCAATGCTGCTGCTGCGTCAAGAACGCTTTGCCGTGGAATACGAAACGTATGCGGCATCCAAACAGCGCGGACCGGATTTCACGGTGACATTCAAAACACATACGCGGTTCAATGTCGAAGTTCGGCGGCTGCGCCGTGGTGAAATGAATGACGCAAACTCTGCCGCGGGCGAGGGAATGAGTGATAGCAAGTTGATGGCGGTACTGTGCGAAAAAGTGGGGCAAATGCCTCCGAGCATTATCAATTTTTTGTGGTTTTCGTGTGAGCGCGAAATTTCGCAAGAGGATTTGACGCGCGTCATCAAGATATTGCTGCAATTGGCAGAACGTCAAGCGCAAGATTATTTTGCGCGCTTTGGTTTTGAACGTCCCGCCGATTTTCTCAAATCCTTCCGACAATTGAGCGGCATCGTTTTGCATCGCGCGAACGAAAACAGAGTGTGGCTGAACGCGCTCGCCAAACATCAAGCGCCAAAAGAAATTGTCACAGCCATCGGACGCTTGTCTTTTGAAATCTCGCGACTATAATTCATTCACACCCATTGAACTTACAAACTCGAGGAGGAGTTACCATGTCCCTTTTAATCAGAAACGGAAACATTATCACGGCGGGCGAAAATTACACCGCCGACATTTACGCCGAAGGTGAACAAATTACACGCATCGGGAAAAATTTGGACGCGCCGCCGAACGCGACAGTGATTGATGCAACAGGCAAATATGTTTTTCCCGGATTCATTGACCCCCACGTTCATGTATATCTTCCCTTTATGGGCACATTCGCCAAAGATACGTACGAGAGCGCGAGTAAAGCTGCATTGGTTGGCGGAACGACGACGTTGATTGAAATGATTTGTCAGGCGTCGTCGCAGGAACCGATGCGCGATGGTTTTGAATTGTGGATGAGCAAAGCGGTGGGCAAGAGCGCGTGCGATTTCACCTTTCATCAAGCGGTCACGCGTTTGGACAAAGATACAGCGGGACAGCTCACCGATATTGTCGAAAGCGGCGTAAGCTCGTTCAAAATTTTCCTCGCGTACAAAGGCGCGTTCGACATGTCGGACAAGGAATTGTACGACACAATGGCGCTCGCGAAAAAACTCGGCGTCGTCGTCACCGCGCACTGTGAAAATCCCGACCTCGTTGCGGAACTGCAAAAGAAATTGGTGAGCGAAGGGAAAATTGGACCCGAATGGCATTATTGGAGTCGTCCGCCGCGGGTCGAAGCGGAGGGCGTACATCATCTCGCGACGTTTGCGGAAACGCACGGCACGCACATTTACATTGTGCATACAAGCTGCAAAGAATCGTTGGATGAAGCAATGATGGCGGCGGAACGCGGGGTCAACATTCAAATTGAAACGTTGATTCAATATCTCGTGTTGGACAAGAGTTACGCGGAACTGCCAAACTTTGAAGGTTCGAAATATGTCATGTCGCCGCCATTGCGCGATAAATCGAATCAAGAAGTTTTTTGGAACGCGTTGCGCAAACGTTTTGTTTCGACTGTGGCTACCGACCACGCGCCGTTTGATTTCGTTAGGCAAAAAGAAATGGGACGCGACGATTTTACAAAAATTCCAAACGGTATTCCGTCACTCGAAGACCGCGTGAATTTGTTGTACACGCACGGTGTCGCGGCAGGACGAATTGATTTGAATACATTCGTTGACGCAGCCAGCACGCAAGCCGCGAAAATCTTTGGCATGTTCCCACGCAAAGGCACGATTGCGATTGGCAGTGATGCGGACTTGGTGGTGTATGACCCGAATTATCGCGGCACGATTTCCGCGAAAACGCATCAACTCAATCTCGATTACAGCGCGTTCGAAGGTTGGGAAATCAAAGGACGCCCAAGCACCGTGACCGTGCGCGGCGAAGTGGCAGTACAAGATGGAAAATTTGTGGGAACGATTGGACGCGGGCAATTTGTAAAACGTGAACCGAATCATTTTTAATAGGCGAAGCGAAAAGAAAAGGGCAACTCGGAAATGGGTTGCCCTCATTGGATGCTGTATATAAGCGATTGTGCTTCAAGATGATGTATAACACGCTCCGCAGGGGGATTATACGGCATCAATTCCGTATAATCCATAGTTGGGCGTGTACTCTCCAGCATAAAGTTTATGAAATGCAAATTTCAAATGAAAAGGTTAATTTATGTCTAACTTAAACAACATCTTAAGCGGTTTTCGCCAAAATACTTTTGACCCAGACATAGATTCTGGTGATAAATTGCCCGATATTCAAGGAAATTACTTGTTTTGCTTAAAGGTAAATAGCATGTTCCAATTCCCTATGGCAAATATCAAGCCTAAATTATCGAGTTTCGATGGGCTTGAAGTAATTTATACAGGCATAGCGAGTAAAAGTTTTCGCAATAGAGATTACAAAAGCCATTTTGGAGATAATGCAGGTAAGTCTACGTTACGCAAAAGTTTAGGCGTTCTATTCGGCTACAATCAAATCCCTAGAGATAAAAATCCGCTTTCCAGGAAAACCAAATTTAACGATACAGACGAATTAAATCTTACGCGCTGGATGAAGGCTAATCTTCTAATGTTTTATTTTGTAAATCCTGATTGGGAAACTGATGAAAGGTGGTGTGTCAAGTGTTGTGTAAAAAGGTTTCGAGCCGGGTATCGGCAGCGCG
>CAYXXF010000008.1:0-276152 GCA_964469005.1 uncultured Anaerolineales bacterium | reverse complement strand
TCGCAGACCTAATGACAATCGATCTACCATGCCGCCTTCATTATACTAATGACAAGAGAACATTACGGTTTCAGCACTTTGCCAAAACGTCGTTCGCGCTGACTGTATTCCAAAAGTGCTTTGTATAATTCGTCTTTGTCAAAATCGGGCCAGTACGTTGGTGTGGCGTAATATTCCGCGTAGGCGGACTGCCAAATCAAATAATTCGACAACCGCATTTCGCCCGCCGTGCGAATCACCAAATCGGGGTCCGGTGCATCCCCCGTGTACAAATAATGTGACAAAAGTTGTTCGTCAATTTGCTCTATGGGAATTTTGTCCGCGACGATGTGTTTCACCGCATCAACGATTTCCGCGCGCCCGCCGTAATTGAACGCGACATTGAGCGTGAGCCGCGTATTGTTTGCGGTCAATGCGACAGCATCCGCAATCAGTTTTACCAATTTGTCGGAAAGCTGAGTAGTGCGCCCGAGATGGCGAATGCGAACGCCGTTCTTGTGCAATTCGGGAGTCTCGCGTTGAATCGTCTGCTCAAGAATGGTCATCAAGCCGCGTACTTCGTCGAGCGGACGGTTCCAGTTTTCTGTCGAGAACGCGTAAATGGTGAGGTACTGAATCCCAAATTCCACCGCCGCGTTCAATAATGGACGAATGTTTTCGACGCCCTGCCGATGTCCCATGATGCGCGGCAAACCGCGCGCTTGTGCCCAACGTCCGTTGCCGTCCATGATGATGGCAACGTGGGTGGGAATGCGCGTGAGTTCAGAGTGGGCGGGAGATTTTTCTACAAGAGTCATTCGTCATTGGTTATTAGTCATTAGTTATTCGCCATATGCCAACGACTAATAACTAACAACTAACAACTCAGACCGCCATCACTTCTTCTTCTTTTTTCTTGCTCACCGCGTTTGCTTCTTCCACGTACTTGTCGGTCAATTTTTGCAAGACCTCTTTGCCCCGTTCGTGCTCGTCCTCGGTAATCATTTTTTCGGCTTTGTATTCTTCAAGGTCTTTCATCCCTTGATGCCGAATGTTGCGAATGGCGACGTGCGCTTCTTCATTGCGCTGCTTGACGACTTTGACCATTTTTTTGCGGTTCTCTTCGGTCATGGGCGGAAGCGGCAGCCGAATCATTTTCCCGTCGTTGCTCGGTGTGAGCCCGAGCTCTGAAGCGAGAACCGCTTTTTCAATTGCTTTGATGGTCGAAGGGTCGTGCGGCTTGATAACAATCAAACGCGCTTCGGGCACCGAAATGGTTGCGAGCTGTTGAAGCGGGGTGGGCGAACCATAATAGTCCACTTTGAGTGGTTCGACGAGTGAGGGTGACGCGCGCCCGGTGCGCATGGCTTGAAAATCCGCGCGCATTGCCTCAATCGCTTTTTTCATTTTGCTTTCCACTTCATTTTTTACGTCGTCTATCATAGTTGAGGTATCAGGTAGCAAGTAGCAGGGAACAACATGATACCTGCTACTTGTTACTTGTTACTTGCCAATCACTGTGCCTACCATCTCACCCATGACCACGCGTTCAATGGCGCGGTGGTCGTCAAGGTCGAAAACAATGATGGGCAAATCGTGTTCTTTGCAAATCGTGATGGCGGTGTCGTCCATCACGCGCACTTGTTCGGACAACAGCGCGTCCGTGTACGTGAGACGGTCAAATTTCTTTGCATCGGCGAAACGATGCGGGTCTTTGTCGTACACACCGTCCACTTTGGTCGCTTTCAATAAAATCTGCGCGTTGATTTCTTGCGCGCGCAGCGCGGCGGCAGTGTCAGTGGTGAAAAACGGATTCCCCGTGCCTGCGCCAAAAATGACAATGTATCCCTCTTCGAGATGATGAATCGCGCGGCGGCGAATGTACGGTTCCGCAATTTGGTGCATTTCAATCGCGGTCATCACGCGCGTTTCAAAACCGCGTTTCTCTAACGCATCTTGCAGCGCCAGCGCGTTAATGACCGTTGCTAACATGCCCATATAGTCTGCGGTGGCGCGGTCAATTTGTTTTGCGTACGGGTCATTGCCGCGCCAGAAATTGCCGCCGCCGATGACCACCGCGATTTGGACGCCATGTTTCTTGACGGCAAGAATTTCATCGCCGACATGCGCGACCATTTCGGGGTCAATGCCTTGTTCGCCGCGTCCCGACAGTGCTTCGCCGCCGAGTTTCAAAAGGATGCGTTTGTATTTGGGTGGATGCGCCATGCGTCTGTGTACGATGGGCAGCAACGGAACCGAGTTCCGTTGCTACGCTCGCATTATACATAAAAAAAAGGGAATTGAGAGATTTTTTTCTCTCATTTCCCTTGGTTCTCTGAATTTTATTCTTCGCCTAACGCGTACCGCGTGAATCTTCGCACAACAATTTTTTCGCCGGTCTGGGCGCTTGCGCCTTTGACCAATTCTTCAATCGTTTGCTTGTCATCTTTGATGTACGGCTGCTTGAGCAAAACGACTTCGCCGAAATACTTGTCGAGTTTGCCTGTGACAATTTTTTCGACAATGTTCGCCGGTTTGCCTTCGGCGAGGGTCGCGTCTGTGAACGTTTTCTTTTGCGCTTCCAATTCGTCTGCCGGAATGTCCTCGACGGAAACATATTTCGGATTCATCGCCGCGATTTGCAAAGCGACCGCGTGCGCGACATCTTGAAATTGCGGTGTGCGCGCGACAAAATCGGTCTCGCAATTCAATTCCACCATCACGCCCACTTTGCCATTATGCACATACGTTTTGATAGCGCCGTCCTTGGCGGTGCGTTCGGCAGATTTCTTTTCGGCGCGCTCGATGCCTTTGGCTTTGAGGATGCTCAAAGCTTTGTCATAGTCGCCGCCCATGCTTTCGAGCGTCTTTTTTGCTTCGAGAATTCCCGCGCCGGTTTCTTCACGCAACTTTTTGATTTGTTCTGCTATGCTCGCCATTATTCACCTGTCGTTTCTGCAACAATATCTTCTACAATCGGTTCGCTCGTCTCTTCCACCAACAAATCCGAATCGCCCGGTTCGAACGAAAGTGCGTGTTCCAATTCGCCCTGCAATTCTGCGGGAACACCTTCTTCGAGTTGTTCCGCCGCGACGACGCCGCGAATGTTTTTGCCTTCAATCACCGCGTCCGCCATTTTTGCCGTGATGAGTTTGATGGCACGAATTGCGTCGTCATTCGCGGGAATCGGATATTGAATCGGGAACGGATTGCTGTTGGTGTCGCACAGTGCAACAATTGGAATTTCGAGCGAAGTCGCTTCGTTAATCGCAATCGTTTCGTGCAGCGTGTCAACGATAAACAACAAACGCGGCAAGCGTTTCATTTCGCGCAAGCCGCCGACGCGTTCTTCGAGTTTCGCGAGTTCGCGCGTGAGCAAGAGCGCTTCTTTTTTCGGCAGCTTGTCGAGTTCGCCCATCGCTTGACGTTCTTCCAAGCGAATCATGTAATCAATGCGCGCGCGAATCGTTCGGAAATTGGTGAGCGTACCGCCGAGCCAGCGATTGCTGACATACGGCATCCCACAGCGCACCGCTTCTTGTTGGACGGTTTCTTGCGCTTGCTTTTTTGTGCCGACGAAAAGAATTGTGCCGCCTTCCGCGACCGCGTCGCGGACGACTTTGTATGCCTCTTCAAGGCGGCTCATCGTTTGCTGTAAATCAATAATGTGAATGCCGTTGCGTTGGGTAAAGATGAATTGCTTCATGCGCGGATTCCAACGCCGCGTGCGGTGACCGAAATGAACCCCTGCTTCGAGCAGGGATTTCATGGGGAGAATGCTAGCCATGTGGCTCCTTTTGTGTTTTGTGCGATTCAAACGTAACGGGTTTTTGGAAACCTGTCACGTTTTTTTAATCGCCGACGACACCCACATTGCGACGCGCATTGCATTTTTTGGGCGCAACACACACGCCGCGGGGAGGTGTCTGGTTGATTTGGTACCGCAAATTTCAAATTTGCCGTACGTTTAGGACAACAGCAAGATATTGTATGCAGAAATGGGAATTGGACAAATTGAGTCTATTTTTCTATAACTGCACAAAGTTGATTAAAGCGTAGTTGTGCCAACTGAAAAGAATTGCGCGAGACAACTTGTGTAGTGGCGGCGTGGAACGGGTCATTCAACTGGACGTTTTCATTATCCACTCCAATTACAACGACAGCATGGTCGGTATCGGTTCCCCAATACGCAAAATCGGCAGTGTTGACAAATGCAACAACAGGATTATTTGTCTCAAGATATTTCTGGATGTCGAGCAAGGTCAGCTCTGCAAGCTGAATACGCAGACCGAGTTGTTCAAGACGCAAAATGTTTGCGGCAGGCGTGCCAAACCAACGCGTGTCGAGCAATGAATAGATTTATTCGTATGACGCAACGTGTCCAAGATAATCGAGAACCATCTTGGCGCACGTTGGCAGACAATCGCCCTCACCGCGCTGCTGTAAAGGCGAAACGGGCAGCAAGATGCTCGGCATTTTTTTCGAGTTCCTCAATCAGCGCAGGGCTGTCATTCAATTCACCGGTTTCTACATCCACTTGCAGTGTCCCAATTGTTCCTGCATTTCCGATACTTGGGAACGTGAGTTGAATTGGCACTTGCCAGTACACGTGGTCACCGAGAACCAGAATTGGCATCTCGCCATGCATTTGGCTGCTAATCTTTTGATGCGCGAATTTCGTCGCCCGTTCTTGCGCCGCGCGCGCCGAAATGTTGATTTGTACGTCCGCGTGAATGTGCAGCGACAAACGACCGCTTTCCGGCACATTCGTTTCGACAAGTAGCGTCATAAAAACACCTCGTGCAAGATTATAGCATCACAACAGCTACTCACCGCAAAATACTCAGCGCCCGTCCCGCCAACACCACAATAATAATCAGCGACAACAGGGCTTGTGTCATCATTAAAATTTTCGCGCGACGCGATAACGGGAGCGTGTCGGTGGGACCGAACGCGGTGGTCGTCGTGAACGCGAGAAACAAATAATCAAAATAATTCGGCTGCCACGTTTCAAATTTTTTGTACGCCAGACCGTACTGCGGAAAGAGCCATTCGTTCGGCTGATGCGTGCGCGGCAAATCGAGCAGCGGCTCTGCGTCCGTCACCCAGTACCACAATGAAAAAACGAGGATGTTGAGCAAGCCAACTGAAATCGTATCGCGAATCAGCCCCACTGCTTCGCGCGCGGTGTCGTCCGCCAACGTAATGACCAAAAACGAAATGCTCGCCAACAATTCAAACGTCAAGAGCGCCAAGCTGAAATGCAGCGCGCGGCGCACATACGCGCGGCGATTCAAAAGCCAAAACACGACGATTGGCACGAGAGCGAGCACTTTGATGCCGAGCCAAATTTGATTGGTCAACGATTCTTCCAACACACCGCGCAGCGTGTACGGCACGAATCGTCCAACGCGGATTTCTTCGGACAATGTGTTTTGCAAAAGAATAATCAACCCCAACGCGATGAGAATCCACACCGTTAGGTTCACGCGCGAGAGAAATGATTTGCGGAGGGTTTCCATTGGTCTTTGATTATATTCGTTTTTCAATCCATTCGATTCCACATATAATTGCCATGATATGAGTACTCCTGTTCCCGCGCGCGCGGAATCCAAAACCGCGCTGTTGCTTCCGCCCGAAGCATTGGACACGCCCGGACATCGCCGCTTTATCAATACCGGCGCGCGCTTTTTTACGTGGTTGTTCAATACTTTTTTTGATTGGAAAATTGTTGGCGCGGAATTGATTCCCAAAACGGGACCGCTGCTCGTCACCATCAATCATCTTTCCGCGTTCGATTTGCCCACGCTCGGCTCGACGATGGTGAACGCGGGTTGGCAGCCCGGCGTCAACATGTTCACCATTTCCAAACAGGAATTATTTGAAAAACCGTTACTGCCAAAATTGATGGCGCAGCTGGGCATGTTTCCCGTCTATCGCAATCAAAATGACGTGAACGCGATGCGAACGATTTTGTACATTTTCAAGCGCGGCGGACTCTTGGGCATTGCGCCCGAAGGTACACGCAGTCCGACGGGAAACTTGCAATTGTTTCAGCCGGGTGTCGCTAAAATCGCAATCCAAAAACGCGTGCCGATTTTGCCCGTCGGTTTGGTGGGCATGGAAAAGGTGATGCCGATTGGTTCAAAATTTCCGCGCCGCGTGCCGATTGAAATTCATTTCGGACGCGTGTACGAATTGAGCGAATACTATGGACAGAATTTAACGCCCGAAGTTTTAGAACGCGCGGCGTGGGACATGCGCGCGCGTGTCGCGGAACTCTTGCCCGAGTGGATGCGTGAATTGCCGCCGCAAGATGCCGAGATTCGTTTCGGCAGTGTGTTATCCGCCGAAATAGCCAAGTCATAAAAAAATCCGTTATCGTTTTGCGATAACGGATTTTTTGGGTCAATTGCTTTTCGCGCTCGCTGCGAGAATCGCTTGGTCGGCGCTCCAGAAAAAATTTTGTTCGCCGATTTCTTGCGTCAAGCGCGAACGGTCCAACACTTGTTTTACGGCGGGCTGTACCGCGCACAATAACAATTCACCATTATGCTTTTTCTGACGTTCCCACAATTCTTCGATAAATTCCAGACCACTCATATCCAAGAGCGGTACGCCGCGCATCGAAAGAATGATTACTTCGCGCGGCTCACGTTCCAATTCTTCGGTCGCTTTGCGCAGCATCGCCGCCGCGCCAAAGAATAATGGACCCGTTACATACGCGACGCGAATGTGTTCGTGCGCGCCGTTCAATTTAATTCCGCGCGCTTCCAAAATATCCAAGTCCACATCGCTCGTCGCAAATTCAATCGCGCTGATTTGATTGAGAAACAAAATCGCGCTCAATGCCACGCCGAGAAAGACCGCTTGTGTTAAATCCAAATACGCTGTCGCAAGCATCGTAATCAAGAACGCAGCAATCGCGCTCTTGAACCGATGGCGAAACATCCACCGAATTTCACCCCATTCGTTCATCCGAATCGCTGTCACAATCAACACGCCCGACAATGCCGCGAGTGGAATTTGTCCAATCAACGGCGCAAACAAAAATGCGGCAGCGACAATAAACAGCGCGTGAAAAATACTTGTGAGCCGCGTTTGTCCGCCGCTTGTTACACCAACGCTGGAACGCGCAATCGCCGCCGTCGCGGGAACGCCTCCAAAAAACGGAATAAGAATGTTGCCGATGCCTTGAGCAATCAATTCTTGGTCGCCATCCATTTTCTTGCCCGTCATGTTGCCCGCGACCGCGCCGCACAACAGTGATTCAATTGCACCCAACGCGGCAACACTCAACGCGGGCATAAACAATTCGGGCAGATGTTGCAGCGTTTGCGCGGACAACAACATCGGAGGCAGCAAGCGCACATCCAAAAGTAATGTGCGCGGAATTTCGCCAATGACCGGTTCTTGAAATTGAAACACGAACGTAATCATCATTGCCAGCCCGATGCCAATCAACGAACCCGGCACTCGTTTGGTGATTGATTTCGGCAGGAGAAACATTGCCGCAATCACAATGCCGCCTGTCACAATGGTTTGCCAGTTCGGCAGCGCGTTGAATTGGAGAATGTTCCACAATTTTACCAACGCGTTTTCTGCGCTCGCCGATTTTACGCCGAGCAAATTATCGAGTTGTCCGACGAGAATGATGATGGCAATCCCACTGGTGAATCCCGTAATCACCGGACGCGGAATGAACGAGACGATGCGCCCCAAACGAAAAATGCCGACCAATAAAATCATGATGCCCGCAATTACACCGACGAGCCAGATTCCTTCCAAACCGTATTTAGCCGCGAGGAGAATCAAGACCGCGCTCATTGCGCCGGTGGGTCCCGAAATTTGATACGGGGCGCCGGACAGTCCGCCAATAACAATGCCCGCGAGAATCGCTGTAATCAAGCCCGCCGCCGCGTCCGCGCCCGACGCGATGCCGAACGCGAGCGCGAGGGGCAAAGCGACTGCGCCGACGGTAACGCCTGCGAGCAAGTCTTTTTGTAAAGAAGCGGCGTTATAGCCGCGAAATTCGTTACGCAATAAATTCAAAAAAGAGAGATTCATATGAGTTTTGGTTCAGCGCGCGGACTGGGCGCGCTTGGTGTGAGATGGTTTTACGGGTTTTTCTTGGCTTGCTTGTTTGAGCATCGCTTGGGTGTCTGTCAAATGATTGTTGAAAATGCGGCGCGCGATTTCGAGCAATTGGAAAATTTGAGGGTCGCGCACGCTGTACAAAACGGTTGTGCCGACTTTGCGCGCTTCGACAATGTTTTTGCTCCGCAGTACCGCGAGCTGTTGCGAAACGGCGGACGGTTCAATTTCCAAATTCGCTTGAAGCTCGGTCACACTTTTTTCGCCGTTCCGCAAGAGTTCCAACATCTTGAGACGGGCAGGGTGTCCTAACGCCCGAAAAAATTCGGCTTTGAATTGACGGACGGGGTCGCGCATGTTGGTGCCACTCCTTTGTAGATATATTCAAAGATTTGAATATTTGAATACAATTTTATTTGAATGTATCAAGTTGTCAATTGGAGCGCCCGACAAAACAACCCGCGCGCAAGATTGCTTGCGCGCGGGTTGTCGGTTGAATCGAACGAGAGCGAGTGTTACGCGGACTGTTTCCGGCGGTCTAGCGCGGCTTTTAGAATGCGGGCAAAATTGCCGCGTTCGTTCGTGGCGCGAATGCTCAAGTTGTTGCCGTGCAAACGCCGCCACAGCACAATGTCAGGCAAGAGTTTGGAACGCAATCCCAGTTCTTGCGCGCGCGCATACCAATCCACAAATTCGCCAATCTGGTACGCAGGGTTGAATTGCCCGACGCGCTCAAACGTCGCGCGGCGCAACAACATTGCCGCAAGCGAATAACCGGGTAGAGGTTCGGGAGGGCAATAGTAGCGCGCGGTAATTTCGGGGGCAAGTTCGGGGCTGAAAAAATTTTGAACATGTCCAAACACCAAATCGGGCGCAGGCGTTTCCGAAAATGCCGCGCGCTGTGTGTCCAAGCGTCCTTTACTCCAAACGTCATCAGCGGCGCAAAATGCGAGCCACTCGCCTTGCGCGTATGCGAGTCCGAGATTTAGCGCGGACGCGATTCCGCCATTGAGTTGGTGTAAATACAAAACGCTTGTGCCAAAACGCTGCGCGACGGTTGCTGTTTCATCCGTAGAGCCGTCGTCAACCACAATCAGTTGAATGGCGTGATTGCTTTGCGCGAGGACGCTTTCAATCGCCTCTGCCAAATAGGGCGCCGCATTGTAGGCGGGAATTATCACACTCACGCGCGCGGGTTCATTCATTCGTAGCAGCCATTCCGCGTCGGCGCAGGATTTGGGCGCGCATTGCCGACAAGACATCCCGTTTGAAACTTGCGCCCGACGAAGGTTCAGAGGAAAGATTGTTGCCGTGAATTCGTTTGTGGAGCAGCACGCGCGAAATCACGCCGCGCGGTTCGTTCAAATTTCCGAGTCGCGCAAACCAGTCCACGTCCGAAGCGACGCGCATCGTCTCCTCGAATTTCCCAATACGCTGCATCAACGTTTTTCGCGCCAGCATGGATTCCAGCAAAATTGCCAAGTGTTCGCCTTGCAGCAATTCCGCGCGAAACGCGCGCGGCGGAGTTTCTCCCTGCATCAATTCAAAGCGCGTGAATCCAAACACATATTGGATTTCAGGATACGCGACAAGGTATTCGACTTGGAGTTGAATTTTTTCCGGAACCCACAAATCATCGCTTGAAATCATTGCGACAAATTCGCCGTGTGCCGAATCCAATCCTTCATTCACTGCGTTCCACATTCCAACCCCGCTTTGTTGCATGTAGTGAACGCGCGGGAAGGATCGAGCGATACGCGACGTTTCGTCGGTGGACGGTCCATCCACGACAATGATTTCCAGCGGCGCATATGTTTGTGTGTGTACACTCGCCAATGCGTCGCCGAGAAAACGCGCGGCGTTCAGCACGGGAATGATCACGCTGACGAGGGGCGACTTGAAAATTGTTTGCATCGCGCGTTCAGGCATTCACGCCGGCTTGTGCGCGGGCCAACCGCTGTCGTCCACTTGGTGAATGGGGTCCAATTGCAGCACTTCGCGCATATCGGTAAATTTTTCGAGGACGGGCGGGGTGAATGGAACACGCGGCGGGTTTGAAGTTGGCGTGCTATGCGTATTCAGCGTTAAAGTTTTCGATTGCCGAGTGACAAGGGTCTCGTTTTCCAGTTCCATCAAAAAAGTTTCCACCGCGCTGACGATGATACTCTCGTCGGCTGCATATTCGGATTGGAGCGCGGTCAGAATTTCGTCGCGTGACGCGCCGTTGACAAGTTCTCGCCAAATGTGCGCGCTCGTTCCTTTGAGCGCATAGTACGAACCGTTCTTGAGATTGACGACGACATATTCTTTATCGAACTTTTCATAAATCACATCCGGCTGATTGATTTGATAATTTACATTGTCCGTCATGTGTATTTCCTCATGTCCCGCGCGCGTGGGATGTTTGATAAAACTGCGCGGTCTCCGGTTTCAATAAAAAACGCAGCGCCAAAATCCCAAAAAGTGTGCCGAGCGGAAATTGAAGCAAGGACAAGATTGCAGTGATGATGCCGACGATGCGCGCCCAACTGCGCTCGCTCCGCATCCCGACGCCGCCAATCGCGCCGAGAATCAAAATGAGTGGTGATGAAATCAACGCCACCAAACCGACGATAGCGGAGAGGGCGTAGCCCGCTAAATCTTCATTGCCTTGCGCGGCGAATGCGCCGCCAAAGCCGATGCCGAGCGCATAGAGTCCCGCGCAAAACACGAGAAACTGAAACAGCGCAAACAAAATAAAATACAAACCCCAATTGCGATTTATTGTGGTCATTTGTTGTCCACCGCGTATTTTTTCAATTGTTCCAGCGTCACAACGTTCAACGCCGCGCGATGGGTGCCGCGTAAAAACACAGGCGGCGCAACGTCCGCGTCCAACGCTTCTTTCCAACGGTCCACGCACAAGCACCAACGGTCGCCCGCTTTCAAACCGGGGAAATCATATTCGGGTGCGGGCGTACTCAAATCGTTGCCCATGCGCGCGCTAAATTCCAAAAACTCGTCCGTCATTTGCGCGCATACCACATGCACGCCAATATCTTCGGGTCCTGTATCACACGCACCGTTGCGATAAAAACCGGTGAGCGGGTCAAAGCAGCATCCTTCGAGCAACGTTCCCAAAACATTTTTCGGCTCGTGATGTCCGTTGCCGCGATGTTGTCCGTTGGTGGCGATAGTCATGTTTCACCTCATTGTGGGTAATCCGTTTATTGGACTCTGGAAATTTTTTCGGCTGCCGTGTTTATCGGCTGCGCGTGTGCCCACGCGTGTGCAAACGCGGAGTGTTCCACACACAATTGTTTCAAAAATGCGAGCGTGTTGGAATGACGTTCCAAGAGCTGATAGTCGTGTTGCGTGAGCAAGTTGCGACATGCCGCGCGTGTATCTGTGTTCAAATGTTTGTGTTCGTAAAAAATCAGCGCGGGGTGCAATACATCGAACGGAATATTTTGCACAATCGCGCCGTCGAATCCTTCGGCATCCATCACCAGCGCGTCAAGTTGCGCGATGCCATGTTTTGCCAATAACGTTCGGAGTGTGAGGCACGGCACATGAATGACCTGAATGCGTTTGGTGAGATTTGGGATTTGTCCGGTGTGTCGTAGCACATGCGCGAGCGAAAACGAGCTGACGGCGGATGCGTATTGATTTTCGACACCTTCCAATTCGTGAACGCTGTAAAACGTTCGCTCGCCGTCCGCATCGGCAATAGCACAATTTTCAAGAACCAAATCCGTGCGGTACGCATAACGCGCTTGGAGGCGCGCGAAAATATGGGGGATGGGCTCAACTAAAATGCCGCGCCAATTTCCACTGCGGATAAATGGCTCGATGGGGTCATTCCAAATGCCGTCGTTCGCGCCGATTTGAATAAACGTCACCGGATTACTGGTCGCAGTGAGTGCCTTGAAAAACGGCAGGAAGTGTTCCGATGGCATTTTGTTTCGCGGCACGCGCACAACGCGTCTTTACAATTCCGGTTTGCGTCTGTGCCATTCCGTCGTTTGCTCGTACGCATAGGCAACGCGCAACATTTTTTCTTCCTCGAACGCGCGCGCCATAATTTGCAGACCGATTGGCAGTCCATTCGTCGCACGTCCACGCGCATCCGGTTTAGAATTGGCATCGTGCGCGTGCGAAAAACCGGCAGGAATACAAATGGCAGGAATCCCGGCGAGTGGTTGCGCGAGCGTGAATACATCGGCGAGATACATTTGCAGTGGGTCGTCGGATTTTTCGCCGATGCGAAACGGCGGGACGGGCGACGCCGCGCTCACCAACACATCCACGTTATCGAACGCGTTATCGAAATCGCGTTTGATGAGCGTGCGAACCTTTTGCGCTTTTAAATAGTACGCGTCGTAATAACCCGTACTCAAAGCGTACGTCCCAAGCATGATGCGGCGTTTCACTTCGGCGCCGAACCCTTGCCCGCGCGTTGCGCGCATCACATCCCACACATCACCGGGCACGTCCGCGCGCGGTCCATATTTCACACCATCATAGCGCGCGAGATTCGCGGATGCTTCGGCGGGCGCGAGAATATAATACGTCGGGAGCGCGTATTCGCTGTGGGGCAAACTCACCTCGTGAATTTCCGCGCCCAAATTTTCCAAATGTGAAATCGCGGTGCGAATTGTTGTTTCGACCTCATGCGCCATGCCCTCGACAAAATATTCGCGCGGCACGCCGACGCGCATTCCGCGTAAATTTCCGTCCCCCAACGCGTCCATATAATTCGGAACGGGCGTATTCACCGACGTTGAATCGTGTTCATCTTGACCCGCGATAATGTTCAAAATCAATGCCGCGTCGCGCACGTCTTTGGTCATTGGTCCCACTTGGTCGAGCGATGACGCGAACGCAATCACACCCCAACGCGAAACGCGTCCGTAACTTGGTCGCAAGCCAACCGTGTTTGTAAAAGACGCGGGCTGCCGCACACTGCCGCCCGTGTCGGTACCGAGCGCAAAAATTCCTTCGTCCGCTGCCATTGCTGCTGCGCTGCCGCCGCTCGAACCGCCGGGCACGCGTTCCAAATCCCACGGATTGTGTGTTACGCCATACGCGGAATTTTCGGTTGAAGAACCCATTGCATATTCATCGGGGTTTGTTTTGCCGAGCAAGAACGCGCCCGCGTTCTGCAATTTCTCAATGACCGTCGCGTTGTACACTGGCACAAAATTTTCAAGAATACGCGAACCTGCCGTCGTCACCACATCCTTTGTCGAAATCACATCTTTGATGGACATTGGCACGCCAAGCAGGGGCGAACCGTTATGGACGCCCGTTTGTCGCGCGCGCGCTAATTCTTTATCCGCGCGTTTTGCATTTTCCAACGCGCGTTCTGCCGTCACGTGCAAATACGCGTGAATCGTTTTATCGTGCGCGTCAATGTGTTCCAATAGCGCGCGCGTCAAGTCCACCGAAGAGATTTCTCCCGACCGCAAGAGCTCGGACGCGCGATGCGCGGTCAATTGAACCAAGTCAGTTGCCATAGCCATAAAATGTGGGATGCTCCCGAAGCGTAAGGTGATGATACAGTTGCACGAGTTTGTCGAGATTCCCTTGCAAAGAATATTGTTCCACTACGCGCTGGCGCGCGCGTTGACGAAGTTCTTGCCGAAATTCGGGGAACTCGATGAGTTGACGCAACGCGAGCGGCAATTGTCCATCGAGATTTTCTAAATCCAACACAATGCCCGCGCCGCGCACCGCTTCGCCATCAGAACCGACATCGGTCACAATCATTGCCGCGCCGCTCGCCATTGCTTCCAACATTGCGATAGAGAGTCCTTCTACCGACGATGGCAAAACGTTAATGTCGGAGGAACGCAAAATGCGTTGCACTTCGCGCGGGTCAGTGAGGTGTCCGCGAAAAATGATGCGCGGGTCGTCATCATATTTTCGACGCAGCCGTCCCAAATCCAAACCGTCGCCCGCAATCACCAACACGTGGTCGTCCGGTAAATCGAGCGCCGTGAATGCTTCGCACAAGACGCTGACATTTTTTTCGGGGTCCACACGTCCGACATACGAAATCAAAACACGCGCGCCCAATTCTGTTTTGTAATCGCTGTCGCCCGGCGAAAATTTATTGGTATCAATGCCGTTCGGAATCACATACACTGCCGCGTTTTCGACGCCGTATTTTTCCAACATGCGTTTTTGATTTTCGGAAAAGACAATCACAGCATCATACTTGTCGAATGTGTTGACGTACACGCGATACAACACTTTCATCGCGGTGCCCCACCACGAGCCGGGCGGACCATATGGCATGTGAATGGTTGCGACGGCGGGAATCCCAATCTCGTGACACATTTCGGGAATGGACGAATCGAGATTGGAAAACGAAAGCGACACGTGCGCGATTTCCGGGCGTTCGTGGCGCAGCACATTTTCAATCGTGCGTTCCGCGCGCAGAGATGAAACTGTCGCGCGATTCAACACATCGAGCGCACCGATACGCACCGCGCGCACATTCGGCGGCGTTACCAAATGACGTTCACGCGTCGCATGAAAAAAGAAAACGACTTGGACGGCGCGCTGACTCAAGCCATTCAACATCATGCGCGAGTACGAGACGATGCCGTTTCGCCGCGCACTGGCAACATGTCCAAACCAAGCAATTTTCATAGAGCCGCGTTCATTCATCCAAAATCGCGCGCACGCGCAAAAATTCGCGCGGCGCGTCCGTGTCGGGCGCATTTTGCAAAACTTGTTCACGCGTGAGCGATGGAATGACAACATCGGCACGCATCACATTTTGATTCGGCAGTACGCTCGCAGTCGGAGCAATCGAGTCGGTATCGAGCGCGTTCAAGCGTTCGGCATATTCCAAAATTGCCGAGAGCTGCTGTGTCATGCGTTCGATTTCGGTTTCGGTTAATTCGAGTTTTGCCAATTCGGCAATGTGGGAAACTTGGGCGCGGGTTAATGACATGGGAAGTGGGTGATTCGCAATTTAGTGTGGGGGATTATAGCATACGTGAAACGTCAAATGTGAAATGTGAATCGCATATCGCGCATCGCATATCGCGTTTTGCGAATCGACAGTTGACGCAAGATTTGTTTCCTCTTTCAATCCATCATTCCGTCTCAATTTTGTGCTATACTTTTTTTATTCCTCGAGTCAAAAGGTTTTTCCGCAAAACTCTATGAGCGCCATTCAACATCAAGTCGGTGCAACCTGCCCTTCGTGCGGGCGGTTCGTCGGACCGTTGGAAAAATGTCCGTACTGCGGCGCGGATACCCAGAAACGTTTGCCTATCAAATATGTGCGGCTCGCGTGTTTGGTGCTGGCGCTGGCGGGCGTTGCCATTTTGCTCTTTGCGGTCAGCGGCGCGTCCACGCCCGCGACGAAAATCGGGAATGTAGGCGCGACGATGAATTATGCGTATGTAAAAATTGAGGGCATCGTCACGCGCGGTCCGATTTATGACGCGGATACGCAAGCATTGCGCTTTTATATTTCCGACGATACCGGCGAAATCCAAGCGGCGACGTTCCGCGATGTAACGGAACAACTGGTCGCGGCAAATAAAATTCCCACCATCGGCGATGCCATTGCTGTGGAAGGCACACTGCGCGTGCGCGATGATTTTACGTCATTCAATGTCGCGTCTGCCAACAAACTCACTCTCACCCCCCCCTCTGCTTCCGATATTACAATCAAAGAAATCGGGTACGACGATGAATTGCATTACGTCACAGTGCGCGGCGACGTGCGCGAAATTCGTCAGCCGTATGAAGGTCTTACGCTCGTTTCGCTCGGCGACGCGGGTGGCGAAATTGATGTGGCTGTGAATGCGGACGTTGAAAAATTATACGGCGCGCTGCCGACGTTTGATTTGGGGGATTCGGTTCAAGTGCAAGGCATCGTCACTTATTTTCGCGATTCACCACAATTGTTGCTGCGCCATCCGCGCGACTTTAAAAAACTCGATGTGGACAACACCGCCGCGACGACGAACAAAATCGGCGAACTCGACGCGGCGCGCGTGAATCAACGTGTGCAAGTTTCGGGAAATGTCACGCGCGTTTCAAAATTTTCGCAAGGAATGCGCGCGGTGCTTGCGGATGACACGGGCGAAATCACGCTCGTGTTGTGGCAAGATGTGTTTGACCAGCTTGCGAACGCGAGTGAATTGCAAAAGGGCGCGCAGGTAAGCGTGCTGGGAAAATTAAGTCAGTATCGCGGCGAATTGGAAATTGTGCCGAACCGCGCGAGTGATGTGAAAATCAGCGCTGCCGTCGCACAAGCTGATACGACGCCCGAACCGAACGCAACTGCCGCGCCAAACGAAACCGCCGCGCCAAATGAAACTGCCGAGCCGACCAACACGCCGCGTCCCACACGCGCGCCGACCGCCGCGCCCGTTGCGCGCACGATTGCGAGTATCACGGCGGCGGACAAAGATGCGCGCGTCATCATTTCGGCAAAAATTTCGCGCGCGAGTAAATTTACGCAAGGGATGCGCTACACGCTCGATGACGGCACCGGGAAGATTACACTGTTGATTTGGTCGGATGTGTTGGAAAAAATTTCTGTGCGCGACGAATTGAAAGCGGGCGCAGAAATTCGCGTGACAGGGCAAGTGGATTTGTTTAACGACGAGTTGGAAATTATTCCCGAACGCGCCGAAGATGTGGAACTCGTCGCGGCGGCGGTCATTCCAACAGTTACGGTTCGCACCGTGAGTTCGATTTCGACGAACGATTTGGACAAGGTCGTTTTTCTGCAAGGCACCATTTCCGAACTCGCAGATTTTTCCGCAGGCAAATATGTGACCCTGCAAGATGATACCGGCACCATTCGCGTAACGGTTTTCAAAAATGTGCTGGCGCCGATTCAAGATAAACTCGCCATCGGCGCAAAAATTTCCGTGCGCGGCAAAGTGAATGTGTTTCGCGGAAATATGGAAATTGTCGCAGACGAAATTGAGATAGAGTAATGGAATACCTTGCCCTCGTCCCTTACGCTATCGCAGGCACGCTGCTGGCTTCGACGCTCGCGCTCGTGCCGTCGCTGCACGTGTACAACATCGCGGGCATTTTTATTTTGTTTGCGCTGCGGGTGCAAAATTTTATCGGCGCGGATGAATTGGCGATGCTGTTGCTGGGCATGATTGTGGGGTACGCGATGCTCAACACGATTTCTGCAATTTTTCTCGGCGCGCCGGATGATTCGACAGTGTTTATTGTTTTGCCCGGACAAAAATATCTGTTGATGTCGCGCGGCTATGAAGCGGCGGTATTGACGGGCATCGGCGCGTTGGGCGGCGTTGTGGTGCTGCTGGTGTTGTCGCCGTTCGCGTCAACGATATTCGGCACACTGCGAACGATTTTGATTCCCCACTTGCATTGGATTCTCGGCGTAATCATCGTCTACATGTTGATGGCGGAATGGCCCAAAGGCGGCGACCGCGGGGCGACAGGACTCGCGCGGCTGTGGGACGCGTGGAAAGGGCTGGGCGCGGGCATTTTGACATTTCTGCTCGCGGGACTTTTGGGACTGGTGTTGATGTACAAATCGCCCGTGCCGGTTGACATGTCATTTCAAAATTTGCTGCCCGCGTTTGTCGGTTTGTTTGCGGTGCCGTGGGTGTTGGAAAATATCTTGTCGGGAACGGAAATTCCCAAACAACACATTACCAACACCTTTGACGCGCCGCCGAGCATGATTGCGCGCGGTGTTTTTTCCGGCGCGTTGGGCGGACTGTTTGCCGCGTTTTTTCCGGTGGTCACAGGCGGCGTCGGCGGTTATCTCGCGGGACACGCAACGGCGCAGCGCGATGACCGCGTGTTTATTATTTCGCAGGGCGCGTCGAAATTCTTGTACTATGTCGGCGCGTTCTGGCTTTTCTTTTTGCCCGCCGCGCGCATCACCAAAGGCGGCATGTCCGGAATGTTGGCGACAATTTATACGCCGCAAGGAACCAGTTTGTATTACGTCGCCGTCGCAATGATCGCGTTGTGCGGCGTGCTGTCATTTTTTCTGTTGTTGGGTTACGCGCGTCTTGCTGTGTGGCTCGTGGAAAAAATCAATTATCGTTACATTTCTTTTGCCACCCTTTTTGTCCTCATCGCGCTCGTGTACTCTTTTACGGGGCTTGGCGGAATCGCGATTATGCTTGTCGCCACACCGATTGGCTGGCTGCCTGTGCTGTGGGGCTCGCGTCGTATGAATTGCTTGGGCGTACTGCTCGTGCCAATCACGTTGAATCTTGCGGGCGTCGGTCCGACAGTGGCGCAATGGCTGAGAATCATTTGAAATTTGAAATTGCGAATTGGGAATTTCAAACTTACAATTCGCAATTCGCAATCTGTCATGAAAGGCATTTCTCATTTCATCACCGGTGTTGCGGTCGGTACATTTTTTCCTGACGCGGTGCACGCGGCAATGGATGGCTCGTTCATTCTCGTATTGGGCGGGATTGGCGGATTGCTGCCCGATACGTTGGATTTTAAATTCGCGCGCTTTGTCGAAGAGCCGGATATTTTGGTTGACCCGCATCCCGAAAAATTTGAATCGCAAAACATCGCAGACGCGATTGCGGCGGGGATTGACCGGGTGGGAACAACGCACAAAAAACAAATTTTGAAATGCAACACAATGCGTCTCGGCCCTGATTGGTGGCAGCAATATGCGATTCAGTTTGATGTGAAAAATTCCCAAGTGAATGTGAAACTGGGACCGATTGTGAATACATCGCAAATTCCCTTGCCTGAAAGTTTGCGCGAACACCCGGAAGGTCACGCGAAAATTCATGCGCCGCTGTTGCCGACGTATGGCGAATTTACAACCGTAGATATTTTTAGCGGACCTTCGATGGCGCTCGAATGGCGCAACGGGCGCGTTGAAATTGATTTCATCCCCTGGCATCGTCAATACTCGCATTCGCTTTTTATGGCGCTGTTGTTTGGCGCGTTATGTGGATTGCTGTTTGTCGCGATTGGGAATAGCATGGCGTTGACGGCAGCATTCATCGGATTCGGCGCGGTGATGGGACATGTATTGGAAGACCAACTTGGTTATTTGGGCAGCAACTTGTTGTGGCCCTTTACCAAAGTGCGTTCGACGGGTCTTAAACTCATTCACGCGACGGACGCGATTCCAAATTTTTTCACCGTCGGCACAATGGTGTTTCTGATCATTTTTAATTTGGACCGGTTTTCGCCGCAGCCCGTTTTGAACCCGTTGACGTATTGGTTGTTGTGGGCGCCGTTTCCACTTTTGCTCGCGTATTTCTTTTACAAAAAATTTGAAACCGACATTCGCAGTCGCATTCCCTTGCTCGCGCAACAAGAGGCAGATTTGGTCGCGGAAACGCAAGAGGTGATGGACGCGTAACGTAATGGATGAAAGCGAATTAAAGTGAGGTAGGAGAAACGAGAAACGTAAAATGTGAAACGTGAAATTACTCAAACGCGTCGTACAAATCATCATTGGATTCTTGTGCTCCTCGCGCTCGGACTTGGCGTAACAATTCTCCTCACGCTGTTTGCCGGCACCGCCCAAACTTTTGCTCTCCTCGCAAATGCAAATCTCTGGTTCGTCGCGGGCATTATTTTTTTTCAAATGCTACGCTATGTGGCAATGACAATTTCGACGCGCGTGGTGGCAGAAATTGTTGGGATGCGCGTCCGGCTCACACAATTGTTTCAAGCGACAGTGGCGGCATCAGCAGCGAATCGTTCGTTTGCCGGCGGCGCGGCGGGTTTGGTGATACGCGGCGCGTTTTTTTTGAAACGCGGAATGCACGGCGGCACGTTCGCAGCGGTGGAAGGCGTTGAAGATGTGGTTTCGCTCGGAGTCGTTGCGTTGATGTTTGTTTCGGGAATTGCGTTCGTGCTTGCGAAGGGCGCAGCGTCTGAAATGCGGTGGGATGTTCTGGCGATTTTTCTTGGCGGCGCGAGCGCGTTGTTCGGCGCGGCAGTTTTGTTTGTACGCCGACGTGCTTTGGTGGAACGCGCGGCGCAAGCGTTTGTGCGCGCTGTGAATTGGCATGGCGAAAAAATCGCGCGGCGAAAATTTTTACAAAGCGAACGCGCGAAGCGCGCTGTGGATGATTTTTATCGCGCGCTCGCGCTGGCGCGACATGACCCACTGCGCGTGTTTATTTCTTTTTGTTGCGCGTTCGGACGCTTGGGTTGCGATTGGTTCGCGCTGTATTTTGCGTTCCGCGCGATTGACTATCCCGTCGCGCTCGGAACGGTGTTGTTGATTTTCATCGTCTCGTCGTCGGTGGCGACCATCGCGGCGGTGCCCGGACAAATCGGCGTCATGGAAACAACATTGACGTTCATGTCCACCGCGCTCGGCGTTTCGATTCCAATTGCCGTCAGCGCGACATTGTTGTATCGTTTGATTTCCTTTTGGCTGCCAATTCCGTTCGGTTACGCGTTCGCGTGGAATTTGGAACGCAAGGGATTGCTCTAGGGAACGATGAAAAATGAAGGATGAGAAAAAGCGGTATCGCGGCGTGGTGAAATCGTTTGCGAAAAACAAAGGGTACGGCTTTATCGTTTGGGCAGAAGGCGAACGCGAAGTGTTTGTGCATTATTCCCAAGTGGCGCGCGCGGGACAGCGCAATTTGGAGCGCGGGGAAATGGTCGAGTTTGGCGTCAAGGAAACGCTGCAAGGGTGGCAAGCGGTGCGCGTGATTCCGTTACAGCCGCGTCGCACGGACGCTTTTGGCAAGGAATGATTCAATCGCAGATTGATTGTGTTATAATTTCGATTGTTGCCACACAACGGCAGCAAATCATCAAGGAGAATTGCTTCTGGAACCCATTGAATTGGCGCGTCAAGTCGCCGACGTTATTTCCGACAAAAAAGGTGCGGACATTGTTATTTTGGACACGGGCAAAGTTTCGAGCATTGCCGATTATTTTGTGATTGCAACGGTGGAAAGTGAACGGCAATCAAAAGCGGTGCTGGATGAAATTGACAAGAAACTCAAAGGGCATCGCAAATTGCCAATGAGTGTGGATGGCGAAAATAGTTCGGGTTGGGTGTTGCTCGATTACGGCGATGTGATTGTGCATATTTTTGACCCCGGCACGCGCGATTTTTATGACTTGGAAGATTTGTGGAGCAATGCGCCGGTGGTGGTGAGAATACAGTGAATAAAAAAAATTGGCGGCACGTGCCGCCAATTTTTTTTATTCGTTCACCCACTTGTCAATGTCGCGCGTGTACTCTACCAACTCTTCCGGTTTGAACCAAAGTGCGATTTCGTTCGTGGCGGTTTCGGGCGCGTCGGACGCGTGAATCAAGTTTCGCAAGCCCATCAACGCGAGGTCGCCGCGAATTGTTCCCGCGTCCGCTTCCCACGGACGAGTTGCGCCGACCATTTTGCGGACCGCGCCAATTGCTTCGTGTCCTTCCAAGACCATTACAACGACAGGGCTGGACGTGATGTAATCCACGAGACCTTGATAGAAAAATTTTCCTTTGTGAACGGCGTAATGCGCTTCGGCGAGGTCGGTGCCGACGGAAACAATTTTTAGTGCGACGATTTTGAAACCGCGTTCTTCAAAGCGCGCGAGAATTTTTCCGGTGAGTGCGCGTTGTACGCCGTCAGGTTTGATGATAACGAGTGTGCGTTGCAAGAGAATCCTCCGTGTATGACAAATTTGTGCGATGAACTCTATCGCCTTTGTCGTACGTAAAAAATGCGTGGTGCATTGCACCACGCATTTCATTTTACAACAGATTCAAGATTTGCCCATCGCGATGCGATATTGTTCGAGCGATTCCTTAAAGCGTCCCACCATTGCGTATGCTTCGCCCAACAAACGATTTGCGGTGGTTGGTGCGCCGCCCGCTTGAACAATCGCTTGCAAGTCGGCGGTCACTTGGTCGAGATAATTCGGACGGCGGTGCATAACGCGTTCGTATAAATCGAGCGCGCCTTTCAGGTCGCCCGCGTCGCGTTTCTCGCGCGCCATTTGCAGCATCGTCGCGGAATCGGGCATCGCTTGTGTCGGCGCGCGTTCTTCCACCACCGGCGCGGTTTCTTGACTAATGGGCGTTTCGGCAATTGGTTCGGGTTCGACGCGCGGTGTTTCAATTTGCGCGGGCGGTTCAATCGCGGCAACAGGTTCGGGAACGAAAACGGGTTCCGGAATGACAATCGCTTCCGTTGGCGGTTCTTGTACCACAATTGTTTCAGAAATTTCCTCTGCGCGCACAAGTGGCGGTTCTTGTTCAATTGCTTGATGCCAGCGCGGTGTTTCGATTTTTTCTTTCGGCTCGTTCGTCCATCCTTCGCTCACCGCCGGCGCGGATTCGATTGCAATACTCGGCGTTGGGGGGGGGGGCGATTCGTCTTGCAACCATTCGGGCGGTGCGACAATGGATGGGCGCGGCGGCGCGCCGGTTGGCTCTATAGTCTTGGTTGCTTCCGCTTTTGCTTCGTCGCGCAGCCATGTTGGTACGGCGGCAGGTGGTGGCGCCACTTGCGGTTTTTCGATTTCACTCACAGCCGGTTTGAGCCAATCAGGTAAATCGGCATCTGCGTGCGGTGTGATAGTTTCTTGCTCGCTCACGGCTTGCGCTTGCACAAGCCATTCCGGACGGTCTTGTGATGGTGTCGTGAGCGGTGTGATTTTGTCGGCAGTCGAAGGCAGTGGGGCTTCAAACGATGCCGGAGCATTCGCCGGTGTGGCAGTGATGTAAAGCCACGTCGGCAATTTTTCTTGCGCGCTGCGAATCACCGGACGCACTTTGGGAATGGCGGGGTGCGCGCGGCGTGTTGGCGCGGGCTGATTCGATTTGTCGAGTGCGATACTCGAAGCCAACGCGGCAGCTGCTGCCGCTATCGCATCGGTATCAAGACGTTCACCGCTTTTACGCGCCACGCGTTCGGCGAACGTAGCGGTTGGTTTGGGCGGAGGCGGCGACTCTACCAACGGTGCCGGCGGCGGAGGGGGTTCCTCTTTGATTTTGACTTGTTGCTCTGCTTGAATAATTTCGCGCAGCGTTTCGTCCGTCGGCTCGGGAATAGGCAGAGTAACCGGTTCGCTCGGCGGAGCGGCGGTGATTTCCAGACCCGCGAGATTCATCGCCGTAGCTGTTTCGAAAAGGGCGGTCAAAGATTCGGCGCTTTCTGATTCCGCAGCCGACAGCGATGGTTCGAGCGATAATGTTTCGAGGGCTTGTTGGTCTGCGACGAGCGGTTCTTGGAGCGATGACGCAGGTTCTTGCGCGCGTTCAATTTCGCCCCAAAGTTCGACCGCGCGCATGGCATCGCTGTCTGTGAGGGAGGACGCGAGCGCAGGCGTTTGTGGAATCGTCGCCTCGCTGCGTTCGCCGGGAAGGGGCAAGCGCGGTTGTGCGGAGCCATCAAAACGTTCGCCCAACAAATCGCGCGCGACGCGATGTTCGGGGTCAAGTTGATGGGCGCGCTGCAAAAACTGTTGTCCTTCGGGTACGGCGTTTTCTGTCCACAAGGCACCGAGAATTAAATTCGGTTTCAACGCGTACGGTGCGTCCGCCATCACCGCTTGCGCGATTTGCGCGGCTTCATCCGTGCGTCCCGCGCGATACAATGCTTCTGCTAAACCGACGCGCGCATCGAAACGTTTCGAATCATTACGCAAGAGCCGACGAAATTCGTTGACGGCTTGAGTATATTGTCCCTGCCGCGCGTACACGCGTGCCAACGCGCCCGGCGTCAATTCAATCCGCGCGGGCGCCGTTCCGTAAAAAAGTTCGCGCACGCGCAATAATTCGCCGCGCAGCTCATCGTTCGACGGTTGAATTTCATACGCGCGTTCGAGATACCACAATGCTTCGTCGTGTTTATCTTGCGCTTCGCTAATCAGCGCCATGCCCGCAAGTCCGAGAACATTTTCGGGGTCCGCGCTCAAGACGCGGCGCAATAAATCGGTCGCGCCCGCGAGGTCATTCGTCGCGAGACAAACCTGTGCAAGAACGGTGTACGTCTCTATATGCTTGGGGTAAAAATGAAGAATGTGCTGCCCAAGCGCAAACGCGTCGGAAAACTTGTTGGCGCGCAGATGCGCTCGCATTTGTTCAAGAGACTCGCGTAAGGTTACTTCTGCCATACGAGGAAATTATAGTGGGATAGTGCAATTGTGCAATAGTGCAATGGTGCGATAGTTGCGTAGCAAGAGTTCTCTAACGCTGCCGCGTGCTAGACCAATTGATGTACACCTTGCAAATGTTCAATCAAATCGGAAATATCGCGTTCCTCACGCGGCGGCGCGCCAACGGGGTCATCGGTTACAGTGTTGCCAAACAATGCTTCCACCGTTGCGTGCGTGGACCAACCGAGCGCGTCAAAATTATAACCGCCTTCCAAAATAAATGCGATGCGCCCTTGCGAAAATTCGCGCGCAATGTTGTGCAGCACTCGAGTCATGTACGCATAGCCCGTTGCATCCAACAGCGTCAATGCGCCGAGCGGGTCCGCCCAATGTGCGTCATAGCCCGCCGACACGAGAACCAATTGAGGTTGAAAGCGCGCCATCGCGGGATACAACAAATCGTCAAAGACGCGTGCAAATTGTTCATTCCCAACGCTGTGCGGCATCGGCACATTAAATGTGGTGCCGCGTCCTTCTTCCGCGCCAATGTCGCGCCAATGTCCCGAACCGGGATAGAACGGATACCGATGCGTGGAAAAATAATAAACGTTCGGCGACGCGTAAAAAATATCTTGCGTCCCGTTCCCATGATGCACATCGAAATCCATGACCAACACGCGTTCCAAATTGTAACGCGCCACCGCGTACTGCGCCGCGACTGCGACATTGTTGAGCAAACAAAAGCCCATTGCCAAATCGCGCGTGGCATGATGCCCCGGGGGACGCGCGAGCGAAAACGAAGCATCCACAATTCCGGTCATCACCGCATCCACCGCGTTCATTGCCGCGCCCGCCGCGAGATACGCCGCGTCGCGCGAATACTCGTTCATGTACGTATCGCCGTCAATCTGCAAACCACCGCGTCGGTCCGCATATTCAATCGTGTTGAGATGTTTTTGCGAATGGACGCGCAAAATATCTTGGTCCGTCGCCGCCGTCGGTTCGATGGCGATGAGTTTGTCAATCAGATGCGTATCTTGCCACACCTGCATAATCGCTTCCAATCGCTGCGGCGCTTCGGGATGTCCGGCGGCAGAGTGTTTTAAAAAGAGTGGGGAATAGACGTAACCGATTTTCATTGATGGATGTGTAGAATCGCTGTAATGCGATACGAGAAGCGAGAAACGAGAACCGTCAAATGAGTTTGTGATTGATACGCCAGAAAATTCCCACAGGATACCCAATCATTTTTGCCACATCACCCGTGATACGAATGATTGGAACAGATGCGAACGCTACTATTTTTTCCATCAGAGATAGTTTTTTCCACGCGCGTACCAAGCGACGATAAGGTGTGCCAAACAAAGCGTACGCGCCGACGAGCCACATCAAAACGGAAACAATTGGTGCGAACGAAAAAACGAGAAACGAGAACGGAATCGCCACAAGATAGGTCGCGTAACGAACGAGATGCCGCTTCCACCACAAATTCGCCTTGCCGTCACCGCGCGCATACAAATAGTATTGCCTGAAAAATTTTCCGAGGGAGGAACGCGGACGAAAATAAACGAGGGCGTCCGGTTGAAATTGAAAACGAAAGCCCGCGCGTTTTAAATCGAAATCAAAAATCAAATCTTCGCAATAATCCAACCATTCAGGATAGCCGTTGATTTTTTCCCACGCGGTTTTCCGAAACGCCACCGAACGCGAAGAGGGTAAAAACGTTTCAGGTTTGATGTCACGCAGTTCAGGCAATGTTGTCGCCGCGAGCGCGGTTTCAAATGCACTGTGTGAGTCGGGGAGAAAAAATCCGCTTACCACATCGGGCGCGGCGTCGCGAAAAAATGGGGCAGTGATATTTTCAAACCACTTTGGTTCGAGCCGCACGCCCGCGTCCATGCTGGCGATAATGTCCGCGTCTGTTTCCCGAATCGCCGCGTTGCGCCCTTGCGAAATATTTGCGTCAGGAATTTCCAACACGCGCAATCGAAACTTGGACGATGCCGCGCGTAAAATTTTCACGGTGTCATCTGTCGAGCCGCCGTCCGCGACAATGATTTCGTCCGGTTGTTTGGTTTGTAAAGCGAGGGTCTCGAACAAACGCGGCAACGCTTCCGCTTCATTCTTGACCGTCATAATCAACGCGCAGCGCATTGGTTTCAAGATTATAGCATAATCTTGCGCGTGAGAATTGGTGATTGACGGAGTGTATTGCAGGCGCGATACTGGAAGCCAGGCAAAGTGATTTCAAGAAAGATGCACAACGATGAAAAAATTTTTCTGGCTGGGGTTCGGTCTGGTTCTCTGTGTGTTGATGATGATTCTTGTCTCTCCGACGTTCGCGACTTCTCACACGCGTACCCGCGCACTTTCGCGCGTTCACAGCCCGTTCTCGAATCCTTGGCAAGTTATCTCTTCACTCAATACACCGAGGGGTGGGAAAGCGGTCATTTACGACGATTACATTTATGAAATGGGTGGCGGCAATAACTCAGGTACGAAAGAATCAAGTGTAGAGTATGCGCTTGTGAATCCTGACGGCACGCTTGGGACGTGGAATTTTACTTCGCCAATGGTCACGGACAAAAACCACTTTGCCGTCGTTGTATGGAATGGTTTTCTTTATGTGGTTGGCGGCATTGACTTATCCAATACGCGCTTTGCATCCATCGAGCGCGCAGAAATCAATCCCGATGGTTCACTCGGCACATGGCAAGTTATTTCCTCCATGACTACGCCGCGCGCCGCCGCGGCTGCGGTGGTCGCGAATGGTTTTCTCTATGCTATTGGCGGTGGTGATTATTCTGGACCGTTGGACAGCATTGAGCGCGCGGCTATTAATCCTGATGGTTCATTAGGTTCGTGGAGCGTGATTGATTCACTGACAATGCCATTGCACTCTCATGCTGCGGTTACATCAGGAAATTATCTGTATGTGCTGGGCGGCAGTTCTGGTTTTTGTTCCTGTGTTACGACCAGCGTCGAGCGTGCTCTCATCAATCCCGATGGCTCACTTGGTTCATGGGTGTCAATGACGTCTCTTGAAAATGCTCGCTACCAATTCGGAGCCGTCGCGGTAAATGGTTCTATTTTTGCTTTGGGCGGAGATAATGGCTCTATCTTTGTAAATAACGAAATGGCATCAATCAATCTTGATGGGTCTCTGGGTTCATGGCAGACTATCGCTCAGTTTAACACACCGCGATCGGGGCCTGCAATTGTAACAAATGGTAATTTTCTCTATGGAATCGGAGGGGCTGACAATTCTGGCGCTCTTGGCAGTGTGGAAAGAGCTCCCGTTGATATTTCCCCACTACCAACAGCGACGCCTACCCCGACAGAAACAACGGCACCAACCGACACTCCTGTGCCAACGGTTACAACTACCCCCACATCAGGTCCAAGCCCAACGCCCGGCGGTCCTGACGCGCCTGTGATTGAATCATACACTATCAATGGCGGCTCGCTCACGACAACAACAACAAATGTGAGTTTGTTGCTCGCATATTCTGACCCGAACAATGATTTACAAGAGGTGAGCATTTCCAACGACAATGTATCTTGGAGTGATTGGGATGATGCCGATGAAAATATCGGATGGACGTTGACAAATGGCGATGGCGCGAAAACAGTGTATGCGCGCGCGCGCGATGCCTTGGGACACATTTCAGAAATTCGTACTGCGACGATTACACTTGATACAACAGTGGAATCCGAGTTTAGTGTGTCCATCAATAACGGCGCGTTGTACACGAATCAAATCGGCGTCACGCTAAAGGTTGGCGCGAAAAGCGGCACATCGCAAATGCAAGTGAGCAATGATGGCGGTTTCGTCGGTGCAGTGTGGGAACCTTACACTTCGACGCGTACATGGCAAATTACGGAATATGATGGCAGCGTAATTCCACGCACGGTGTACGTTCGTTACAAAGACAGCGGGGGCAATGTCGTCTCTACCGCGTCGGATGATATTATCTTGGACGTACAAGCGCCGACAGGCAGTGTCAACATTGGTGGAAATGGTGCTGCTGAAGACGCGTCTGCGGTGAAACTCAACTTGAGCGCGTCCGATGATTTGAGCGGCGTTGGTGGAATGCGTTTGAGCAACCGTTCGGATTTTCAGGGCGCGGATTGGCTTGCCTATACCGCGACCAAGAATTGGACGTTCGCGGCGAACCAAGTGGTGTTTGTCCAGTTTCGCGACAACGCGGGCAACATTTCCAGAACATATTCGACAGCGGCTTGCAACACCAAACCGAGCGCGCCCGAACTCAAGAAACCCAAGAATGGCGGAAAGGCAAAAGCGAATCCCGTCAATCTCGATTGGAATGATTCCCAATGTGGCGCGAATTTTTCGGTAGTGGTCAGAGTAAATAGTTCGAGCGGCAAAACGGTAAGCAAAATGAACGCCGCAGCCGTCACACAATTCACGACCAAAACGCTCGCGCATGGCAAAACATATTACTGGCAAGTACAAGTGTGCAACAATAAAGGATGCACCGTGGGGAGTTGGTGGAGTTTCAAAATTCCCAAATGAGTATGAAATAAAGATGCCGTCTCGCAAGAGACGGCATTGTATTGTGAAACATTGATTTCGCTCGCACAAAAAAAAATTATTTTTTCGCCAGCGCGCGCGTAATCGCTTCGGCTTCTTCGTTCGTGAGAGGATAGGTCGAAGTGCCGCCGACAATGGGTTTGGCATACACGCGCACGTCGCTGCGCGAGTGCAGCCCTGTGAACACTACGCCGTCTTGATGGTCGTCCAAAAACGCGACGGCGAAACTCTGGTCGCCGCCTTTGTCCGCAAACGGGTTAAACCGCACGACGCCGAGGTGCGAAACATTAAAGGGCGCTTTTTGTTCCATGAGCGTTGCGCGCTGGTTGAATTGTTTAATCGTTTCATCCGTACGGTCCATGCGCTCCATGTATTCGCGCAGCACTTGCTCCAAATCCGCGCCGGTGCGTCCACTGAACAGCACGCGCAATGTTTTGGTCACGCGCAGCAGACGGAACTCGATGGTGCCAATCCAAATCAGCAGCACGCCGAGGATGAGAAACAAAAGTAATTCAACGAGGGAAAAGCCGCGTTCAAAATCCATAAGATTCCTTGAGCAAAGGATGCGGCGATTGTAGCGAGACTTGAGGAAAAAACCAAATTAGTGAGATAGTGCGATAGTGGGGCAGTGCGATTGCATAATCGTCACATTTCAACTATCCCACTATTGCACTCACACGTCGTCGCGCTCAATGTACAATGTGACGCGGAGGGCGACGACGTGTGACTATGTAACTATGAAACTACTGATTGCTACCCATAATCGCGGAAAATTGCGCGAGTATCAGGAAATTTTTGACGATTTGCCCCTCGAACTTGTGACACTGAACGATGTCGGCATTTTGGGCGACGTAGAAGAAACGGGCGCGACGTTCGAGGAAAACGCGCGTTTGAAAGCAGCCGCCTTCGCGCAACAAAGCGGCTTGCTCACGCTCGCGGATGATTCGGGTTTAGAAGTGGACGCGTTAAACGGGGAACCGGGAGTCTATTCCAAGCGTTACGCGGGCGACCACAAGAGCGACGCGGAACGCAACGCGTATCTTTTGGAAAAATTACGCGCGGTGCCGCAAGCACAACGCGCCGCGCGCTTTCGCTGTGTGATTGTGCTGATGAACGCGCAAGGCGAGGAATGGGTGACGGACGGAACGTGCGAAGGGGAAATTGCGTTTGAAGCGCGCGGGACGAACGGTTTTGGGTACGACCCGATTTTTATTGTCGGCGATACGGGAAAACATTTGGCGAAATTTTCATCAGAGGAAAAAAATAAAATCAGCCATCGCGGACGCGCGGCGATTCATGCGCGCGAGATTTTGCACCAGCTGGTTGACGACAAGTGAGGAAATTGACCAAGGGCGCTTATGCCACTAGACTGCGCGCACCACTTTCACAAAAGGAGTTGAAGATGTGCGACCCGCACACCCACGCCAAATGAAAATGTGGGGTGGTAGGACAAATTTGAAATTTGTCGTACATTTTCAAGAGAGTTACCCATGCAAATCAATCGCTTGTCGTTTTATGCGTTCAGTATCGTCATATTGTTGACGCTCACGTTGATTGTTTCGACCGGCGCGGTTTCCGCCGCGCCGCGCGCGACGATCCAAGTTTTTCCCGGCACCAAAGCATTGCGTAAGGCATTGCGCCAAGCGAACCCCGGCGATGTATTGAATATTCACGCGGGAACGTACAATGAAAATCTCCGAATCAAAAAAGCGAATCTGACTCTGCAATCTGCCGGTGATGGAACGGTGACAGTGGATGGGCAATGCGCCGAGACAAGTGTAATCAATATGCTTGCCGAAGGTGTAACCATCAAAGGGTTAAATGTGCGCGGGGGTTTGTTCTACACTATCAATCTTGAACACATTGCAAGCGGTGTCATTCGCAACAACGTTCTCGAAGGGACGTGCGAAGGGGTTGAATACGGCGTGAACGTTTTCGATGGCGGCTCGATTCAAGTCATTGGCAACACAGCAACGGGTTATGATGACGCGGGCATTTACATTGGAGGCATCAATGCGACCCCAAACGGCGCGCTGCTTGTGAAAAAGAATGTGACGTATGGAAATGTGCGCGGTATCATTATCGAAGATTCCGCGAACGTCGCTATCACGGTCAAAGCGAACAATGTTCACGACAATACGCTGACCGGTATTTTTATTCATAACAGCGACGGCATTCGCATCATTCGCAACACGGTTACAAATAACGTGACAAACGGCATTCATCTCGACAGTTCTTCCGATAGCAATCTCGTCAATGGCAATACCATCAGCGGACACACCTTTGACATTTTGAATGAAGGCACGGACAACTGTTTCAACAACAATACATACAGTACAAGTTCGGGTGACATTAACGCTTGCTAAAGCAAAACCGCCAAGAAAATTCTTGGCGGTTTTTTTCTGCGTCGTTACCCAAGTTAGGACGAACGGTCAATCCGTTTCAACGAAACTTGGTCTTGCGACATTTTCAGTCCTACCGTATTCGTCGTTTCGGTAAAGGTCACGTCCGCGCCTTCGGTGTCCGCACCTGTAAAGTCCGCGCCGTCCAAATGCGTTTTTGATAAATTTGCCCCGCGTAGATTTGCGCCCATCAATTTTGCGCCGACGAGGACTGCGCCGCGCAGATTCGCGTTTTCGAGATTTGCTTCGCGCAAGCCGCACGTTTTCATTTTCGCGTCGGAAAAATCCGCGCCCGCACAATTTGCATTGTGTAAATGCGCGGCGTGCAAGTTGGCGCCTTTCAAAATCGCATTCGACAAATCCGCATGTTCGAGATTGCACCAACCGAGATTTGCTTTTTCCAAATTCGCGCCGCGCAACATAATTCCGCGCAGTTTTTCCTCGGCGAGGTTGATGGCTTTGAGGTCGGCGTTTGAGAAATCACGTTCGCCCGCCGCGTATTTTTTCAACAATTCTTGTGCGTTCATAATTTTTCAGTACTGTGCGTATTCGCGATAAATTGATTCAGTGCAGGATAGCCCAATTTGAAATCGCCCCAAAGTTTTTGCCACTGTGCGCGCGGGAGCCAATAATAGCGAAACTCCATTCCCTCATCTTCACCTTTGCCCGTCACAGAATGAACCCACGCCTGTGCAACATCGGGCAGTGTCCATGCGGCAAAGAGATGCGCCTGCACATCCACGCCATTCCAATTTCGCTCAAACACATCAAGTGGCGTGAGCGCCTCCACACGAATCCCTGATTCTTCATACAATTCGCGGTGCGCGGCTTGAACAATATCTTCGTCCGGCTCGACCGTCCCTGCCGGAATTTGTGTGCCAGCGTCCACATGTACATGGTCGAATACCAAAAGTTCGATTTCAGCCGCGCGTTTCCGCAAAACATACAGCCACACTTTTTTGACCACGCGCGGTATTTTACACTATTTTGTGTACACCAACTTGCACACACATTCGATATGATGTGTTTGTGGAAACAAATCAACGGGCTGCACGCGTTCAAGGCGATAACCGTATTCGACGAAACGCGCAACATCACGCGCGAGTGTTGCCGTATCGCATGAAACATACGCGATGGTGCGCGGCGTTTTCGCGGCGAGGGCGTCGAGTGCGGCGCGTTCCAAACCCGCGCGCGGCGGGTCAATCACAGCAATATCAATCAGCGAATCGAGTTTAGGCAAAACGATTTCGACGCGCCCGTGATGAAACAGCGCGTTGTTCAAATCATATGCGTTGGCTTTCGCGTCTTCCAGCGCGTTAGGATTCTCCTCGATTTCAATCACGCGCAACACTTGGTCCGCCAACGATAAACCAAACAAACCGACTCCCCCATACGCATCGAGCAAAATATCATTCATGCGCGGCGCGAGAAATTCCGTCACGAGTTCGACGAGAGTTTGCGCCATCGCGCTGTTGACTTGAAAAAAGGAATCAGGTGAAATACGAAAAACGCGCGCGCCAATTTTTTCGTACAAAAATTCCTTGCCCAAAATGGGCACGGTGACATCGCCCGAATGAAACGCGATGGACACGGCTTCGTCCGTTTCGAGTTCAGGGGTTTCGGGGTCAGCGGATTCGAGGATGATAAATTTATCGCCGATGTTTTCGCCCGCGCGCAACGTGACACCATCAAAACTTTCAGAGTCGAGTTCGAGCGCTTTGAACATTGCACGCAGCGGTTCGTCCGCAATAAAACATTCGTGAATCGGAACGAGGGTGTGTGAATCGGGCGCTTGCAAACACAATGCGCCATTTTCATTGACAACGAATTGCATATTGTTGCGATAAAACCATTCGCTGCGCGCGGGGATGATTGGTGAAATCGGCGCGTGCGGCATTTTTGCCACGCGCGCGAATTGGTCGCGCACAATTTGTGTTTTGAATTCGCACTGTGCGTGATACGAAATGTGCTGCCATTGACAACCGCCGCACGCGCGTAGGGGCGAAGCATTGATATTCACGGCTGCTTGATTTGCCGCGTCCGCGTCTGTCAATGCTTCACCCCTACTACCAAAAATTGGAAAATGCGGGCAGCGCGGTGTAATGCGATGCGGCGATGCTTCCAAAATTTCAAGAACGCGTCCGCGCGCGAAACCACGACGCGATTCAATAATTTCCACACGCGCGGTTTCACCTGCAATGACATACGGGACAAAGATGACGCGCCCGTTTTCCTCGCGCGCCAATGCTTCGCCCCCTTGCGCCATTGTCTCGAATTTTAGAATGTGTTGTTCGTCGTTCGTCATTCGTCGTTCGTCATTTAATCGCGTCCAACCTCACATACTCGCGCAGCACCTCTGGCACCTCAATCCAATCATCCTCTTGCTGATAATTTTCCAGAATCGCAATCATCGTGCGCGGGATGCCGAGCCCCGAACCGTTGAGCGTGTGAACGAACTCTGGTTTTGCGCCGGGCGCGCGGCGAAAACGAATGTTGCCGCGTCGCGCTTGAAAATCGCGCACGTTCGACGCGCTCGATACTTCGAGCCATTCGCCAATGCCGGGCGCCCATACTTCAAGGTCATACGTTTTGGTCGCGCAAAAACCGAGGTCGCCCGTGCAGAGCTGTTTCACACGATACGGAATTTTCAATTGCACGAGAATGTCTTCAATGTCCGCGAGCATGTTTTGCAATTCTTGTTCCGAATCTTCGGGTTTGCAATACTTGTACATTTCCACTTTGTCGAATTGAAAACCGCGCTTGATGCCGCGCGTGTCTTTGCCCGCCGCGAGATTTTCTTTGCGAAAGCACGGCGTGTAGGCGGTGTAATTCAAGGTGAGTTGTTCGCCGTCGAGCATATCGTCCATGTGCAACCCGGTCAGTGGAATTTCCGCCGTCGGCACAAACCACGCGTCGCGTTCGACATCGTGATACAAATTTTCGCGGAATTTCGGCAGTTGTCCTGCGCCGTACGCGATATTTTCTTTGACCATAAACGGCAAACCAAATTCGCGATAGCCTCGCGCAATGTGATGGTCAAGCAGCCATTGAATCAAGCCGCGCTGCAATTTCGCAATCGGTCCGCTTGTCACATAAAAACGCGTGCCTGCGAGTTTTACGCCGCGTTCAAAATCAATGTATCCCAATTTCGGTCCAAGCTCATAATGCGGCAGGGGCGTGAACGCGAATTCGCGCGGCGTGCCAACATTTTTGATGACGACATTCTCGCTGTCGTCTTTTCCGAACGGGACATCCGCATCAGGGATGTTTGGCAATTCCGATAACGCTTCTTGCAATTGCGCGTCGAGCTCATTGACCAGAGTGTCGAGACCCTCGATTTGAATGTTGATGACGCGCACTTGGTCTTTCATTGTTTCGCGCTGCGTCTCTTCTTTCATGCGCCCGATTTCTTTCGACGCGCTGTTACGCTGCGCGCGAAATGTTTCGAGTTCCGAAAGTTTTACGCGCCGTTCTTCGTCGAGCGCGAGAATGCGGTCAATCGGAGCGGTATCCATTTGCCGTTTTGTAAGCGCCTCGCGCATGAGGTCGGGTTGTTCGCGGATGAGTCTAAGGTCGTTCATGGTGTTTGAGGTTGGGGCGAAGCATTCACCCTCACAGCTGCGAATCGAGTCGCGGGCGCGGCTGTGAATGCTTTGCCCTTACGCGGGTAAGGAATCGTGAAATTGTTTCAATTGTTTGAACCAGTCAATCACTTGTGGACGATAGTAAGCGTTCCGTGGACTGGTGGACGGAACAATAAATAATTTTGTTTTTCCCCACACGGGGGATGATTGTGCGCCCAATTGCGCGCGCGGATTAAACGCGTGACGAAAGCCCGTAATCCCAACAAAACAGGCAATGCGCGGTGCAAACCTTAAAATTTTCGCGCGCAACATTTCTCCGCCCGCAGCAAATTCATCGCGCGTAAGCGAATCAATGTTCGGCGTCGCGCGCGGCACCAAATCGGTGAGCCCAAAACCAAATTCATTCATACGCACATCGTCTTGCGGCAGCAAGCGTTCGTTGACCAATTTCGATTCATACAACGCACTCCAAAACAAATTGGTGGAACGCGCGAAATAGTGTCCCATTTTATTTGAATACGTTCCCGGATTGAGACCGATAAAAATGATTTCTAAATTTGGCGTAAGATAGTCGGGTAACATTTCGACGAAAATAAAAAACGCTCGCCCTCGAAAGGGCGAGCGTTGCTCGCGGTGCCACCTTTGTTTGGATTCAATCTGGTTGACTAAATCCATCTCGTTCGCTTGATAACGGGAGCGGACCGAAACTGCTCAGCGCAGCTGCGTTGAGATTTCTCACTCTGTTCGAAATGACAGACTGAGCTTCTCCGCCGAATTGGAAACTTGCTGCGTTCACTGTCACAGTTCCACCGTCGCGATGTTGTATATCGCATGTGACTCTCTATTTGCTTTCGCAGCAAATGGTTTCGGCATCGCGTTTTCTATTACGGCAAAATCCTATCACGCCCGCGCCAATGTGTCAAATTCTTTTGTCCGCGCGGGTTTCATGCTATAGTTTCTGCAATGCACACTTCTGAATCAAACATCCTTGCGCGCAATCATACGCGTTTCGATTGGCTGGTCGCAATTTTCCTCTTTTTACTCGCTCTCGTCATTTACCTTCGCACACTCGCTCCGTCCGTCGCCTACATGTTTGATGATTCGCTCGAATTTCAACTGCTCGCGTCGCGCATGGCAATCGCGCATCCGACGGGCTATCCGCTCTATTCTCTGCTGATAAAACTTGCGACATTCTTGCCTTTTGGCGATGTGGCGTATCGGGTCAATCTCGTTTCCGCATTGAGCGCGGCGGGCGCGGTGATGTTCACGTATCTTGCCGCACGCGTACTCACTGCGCGTTTTTTTAATGCCAACAATGTCGCCGGAGAAATTTTGACGCGCGCCCCCGCGTTCATTGCCGCGCTCGTTTTGGCATTCGGCGAAACATTTTGGTCACAAGCCATTCTCGCCGAAGTGTACGCGCTGCAAGCATTGTTGACGGCGGTGATGTTGTGGTTGGCATTGAGATGGGGAATGGGGGACAAGGGGCAGGGAATAGGAAATAACAGATTGTCCCCTAACCCCCAACCCCCGTCACTTGTCCCAATCGCGTTCTTCGCCGGTCTCATGCTCACGCATCATCGCATGTCGGTTTTGCTTTTCCCCGCGCTCGTTGTGTATGTGTTGTTGTACGACCCCGCGTTTTTGAAACGACCATTGGCGTTGTTGAAAATTGTGGCGGTGTTTGCGCTGCCGTTGTTGTTGTATTTGTATTTGCCGATTCGCGGCACTGTGACGAGTTCGCTCGACGGCGCGTATCAAAACACACCGGAAGGTTTTTGGAATTGGATTTTGGGAACCGCGTACACGGTTTTTATTTCGCAGAATCCCTTTAATCAAACGCGCGACGCGGCGTACTATTTCGATTTGTTTGCAAATGATTTCGGCGGGCTCGGCGTGTTGCTCGCGGGTGTTGGATTTATCGCGTTGTTTTTGCGCGCATGGCGCGAATGGGCGTTGCTCGCACTCGCGCTGATTGCCAATTTGATTTTTGTGTTCACCTATCGCGTCGCGGACATTAACGTTTTTTTCATTCCCACGTTCGTGCTGGTCGCGTTGTTTATCGCGGCGGGCTTGGCGGGCTTGTTGTGGCTCGCCTATTACGCGCTCGCGCCGCGTTGGGCGATGATTGCGTCAAGTGTTGGTGCGATTCTTTTATTGCTGCTGCCGTTTGCGTTATTTCGCGCACATTATTCGCGCGTGGATTTGTCCAACAAGTTTGATGTGATTGACTATGGACGCGCGGCATTGTCGCAGCCGCTACCTGAAAACGCGACCATCATTGGCATTCTCGGCGAAATGTCGCTGCTGCGTTATGTACAAGAGAATGAAAATTTACGTCCCGATGTGGAAACGATTGCGGCGGATAAAGAAGAGGAACGTTTCAAAGCCATTGACGAAGCATTGAAACGCGACCGCGTGGTTTTCCTGACGCGTCCGTTGAGTGGAATCGAAAAACGCGATTCTCTTACGTCCGTTGGCGCGTTGATTCAAGTGCAATCGAAAGCAAATCGAGGCAAGGCGCCTGCGCCGCAAAAAGTTTTGGATGCGGATTTTGGCGATGTGAAATTATTGGGGTACACGCGGGACGCGGACACTGAACACGTCGCGCGTGTTACATTGTTTTGGCAGCCGCAGAAAAAAATTGACAATGCGCGTTTGGTCTCATTGAAATTGCTCGATGCGAATGGCAAGCTCGCCGGGCAATTGGACCGCCAACCCGTTCTCGACGCGTACCCGACAAACGCGTGGCGCAATAACGAATACATTGCCGATTCCTATGCGGTCCCAATTTTCGTCGGCGCGGCTCCCGCAGAATATACGTTGCAAGTGACGTTGTATGACCCCGCATCAGGGCAGGTGTACGGACAACACGCGTTGGAAACATTGACCGTACGCGCACAAAATGCAAGTGTGCCGCGCGAACTATTGGGCATGCAAAAAACGGTATTACAAGATTTGAGCGGAGTGGAATTGAGCGGTTACGATTTGGATACGAGCGAACCCTTTGCGCCGGGGGCAACAATTCCATTGACCTTGTTGTGGCGCATTTCGAATGGCGCGCGCGATTTTGAAATTGTTGTTGCGGACGAGTTTGGAAAGCAAATAACGAGTCAAACGTCGAACGTGAGCGGCGATGTCGGACAATACGTGCGGCGAAATTTCCAACTGCAATTGCCGAATACGCTTGCGACGGGAAAATATATTGTGCGTGTGAATGGGCGCGGTGGATTTCTATTGCCGTTTCAATCGAACAGCATTTTGCTCGGCACACTTCAACTCCAAACGCAATGATATTTTTCCGCGTCTCAAAAAATGAACGGCGGCGAATTTAATTCGCCGCCGTTTTTTTATTCGCTGTCATTCAACGGGTCGTTGGTCGCAGAAGGTCGCGGTGTCGCATTATTGGCATCCGTTGCGCGTGGCGTATTGGACGGACGCGCGGTAGGTGGTGGTGGTTGCGTTGTAAAGTTCACGGTCGCTGATTGACAAGAACCCGCGCTGTTCCCATTGTCTTCGACGCGCTGCGCGTCGGTTTTGACAATGGCGATTTCGGAAATGCGTTGCATGTTCGCCGGGTCAATGACCCACACATACCATGTGCCGCCATGCGGCGCACCGATATTGATATTCTGAAAGTAATATCCCTTTTTCGGGTCGGTGCCGGTGCGATAATCGTCGTTGGGATCCGGTTGTCCGTCGGGTCCTTGCGAGATGCGGACAAGGAGACCATTTTTCCCAACGCTTCCTTCGTACACATATCCTTCGATAAAGGTCCGCACATTCGGACCACAGCGCGATTCTTTGATGCGATATGGATACTGTTGCACAGTCGGCGGCGGCGGTTCGGTGTTTGGCGGCGGTTTCGTCGGCTGTGCCGGCGCAGGACGTTTTGTTGGAACGCGTGTCGGTTGGGGACGCGCTGTCGTTGGTTGTGCCGGCGCGGCAGTTGGCGGCGGAGGAACATCCGTGATGGCAACAATCGCGGTTGCACTAACAGCAGGATTACTGCCTTCATTCGCTACGTGGGTTGGGCGGCGTGTCGCGGCACGCGTCGCACGCGGGCGCGTGTTGGTCGGTTGGGGACGCAGTTCGGCAATGGTTTCGGCAGTGCGGCAGGCGAGCGCGAAGGTGATAATTCCAAAGATGAGGGCAAGACGTGTAAATTTTCTTGAACGCATGACTCTACTATACGCGGAGCAGGATTAAGGGCAAATTGGGTATAGCATCCTTTGCTGAAAAGAAAATGAGAAAAAGGGTGCAGCCATAAAATGTTTGCAAAACGCGCTGCCACACACGCTCATGCTCCGGGATGAACGTTCGTATAACCCCATACGCGCGCGACGGGCAAGGTGAACATGATGCCGCGATGTCCTTGCTCAAAATCGGGAATGATTTGGAGAACCGCTTGGACCGCTTGCGCACACACCGCGTCACTTTCGATGACGGTGAAAAGCATTTGTGTCGGTTTTTCTTTTTGTTCCAACACCGCGCGCAGCGAAACAACAAAGGGTAAATCGTCGCGCGTTCCGTCATGTTCATGACGGCTGCCTGTGCTGTCAATGAGCGTGACCCCCGGAACACCTGCGTTTTCCCAAGAACTCAAAATGTCGGAGGTGTCATCTTCATTGTCAATGACCAGAACAAGAAGTTGTGCCATTGTTACAAATCCTTTGGAATGGTAGAGATTGGTTGTGTTTTACCACGCGTTAAATTGTACGCCCAACGCAGCAACAACGGTGTAACTAATGTTGTGACCAACACCATAATCACAACTTGGGAATATTCTTCCGTCGTCACAAGTCCCGCATTCAACCCAATCGTCGTAATAATCAGACCCACTTCGCCGCGCGATACCATACCCAGCCCGACGCGAAATGACGCGAGATTGTCAAAGCCGCCCATACGCGCGCCAAAACCGCTGCCCACCACTTTGGATAGCACCGCGACGACAATCAACGCGACGAGAAAGATCAATCCTTGCGTATCAATATCCCAAATGTTGGCGCGTAACCCGATGCTGACGAGAAAGATGGGCACGAAAAACGAATAGGTGATGGTGTGCATCCCGCGTTCGATTTCTTCACGAAAATTCGTGCGCCCAAAAAAGACGCCCGCGATAAATGCGCCCGTTATCGCCGCAACACCGCCGACGACTTCGGCTGACCACGCGAACAAAAGAATGATGACAATGACGAACGCGAGCAGTCCTTCGCTGATGGGTAATTTTTCGATGCTGTGCGCGAGCGTGCCAAAGAAACGCGAGGCGAGAAAAATCGCGACGACGAAAAATAAAATCATCGCCACGATGACGAGCCATAACGGACGCGTGTTGTCACCGATGCCCGCGACCGCGAGAAACACCGACAGTGCGAGAATGGCAACGACATCATCCACAACCGCTGCGCCCAAGAGCGCGAGTCCTTCTTTGCTTTTGAGTACGCCGAGTTCGAGCAGCGTTTGTGCGGAAATACTCACGCTCGTCGCGGTGAGAATCATGCCGACAAAAATCGCGGGATACAAATCGAGTTGAAATCCCAGCGCGAGCAATGTTCCCAACACAAGCGGCACCAGCACGCCAAGATTTCCCGCGAACAGCGCGACCTTGCCCGACTTGAGCATCTCTTGTACGTCAACTTCCAGCCCCGCAACAAACATTAAAAAGATGACGCCGATTTCAGCCAACTCGAATACAACCTCATCCGCGTGTCCCTCTGCAAAAGGTCCGATGTGAAATAAATTGACGAGCGAAGGACCGAGCAGCAGACCAACGAGCAATTCGCCCAACACGGCAGGTTGCTTGAGGCGCGTCGCAATCAAGCCGCCGATTTTGGCGGCAGCAATGACAATCGCGAGAGCGAGTAACAGTTGGAGTGATTCGGACATAAAAAAAATCCCGCGCGAGGTGCGCGGGATTATAACACACGGATAAAATCAAAATTTTTCAAAGCGTTCAACATTCGATACAAACACCACCGCGCCGCCGACTTGCACTTCCACCGGCGGCGGCATGTACAATTCGCCGGGCTCCATCACGGGCGGCATGGGATTCACAAATTGGGTGCGCGTGGTGCAATTTTCTTTGATAACTTTTAATACCGCGTCCACTTGGTTGTCGTCAACGCCAATGAACAGTGTACCGTTGCCTTCGCGCAAAAAGCCGCCGGTGCTGCTGACGAGTGTGGATTGAAAATTTGCTTCGCGCAACGCGTCGCTCAACGCGCCTGCATCATCACTTTGCACAATTGCTATGACAAGTTTCATGATTGCCTCCTGTGAATGGGTGAGAGATGGAAAGAATAAGAGATTGAGTGAAAAAGAGATAAAGAAATAATATGTGCTGCTACAAAGCAAATTGCAGAACGCGCGCGGCGGCATTTTGTAAAGCGGCTTGCACTTGGTCAATGCTGCGTGTGCCGTCAATGCGAATCCAACGCTGCGGTTCCGCGCGCATCAGTGTTTCGTATCCTTGACGCACGCGTTCGTAAAATTCGCGCGTTTGCGTATCCATGCGGTTCAATTCTTCACCGCGCGCGTGTCCGTTGTTGCGCCGCGCCAAACCTTCTTCAATGTTCACGTCAATAAAAAATGTCACGTCCGGTTTCAAACTATCTGTGGCGTAATCAATCACGCGCCGCACCATCTCCAAATCGAGTTGGCGTCCATATCCCTGATACACCATTGTCGAATCGCCATAGCGGTCACACAAAACAATTTTGCCTTGCGCGAGCGCGGGACGAATCACTTGGGCGACCACCTGCGCCCGCGCGGCATTGTACAACAAAAACTCGGTGCGCGGAGACATTTCTTGATTCCGCATCGCATGTACCACCTCGCGGATTTGTTCACCGATTAACGTGCCGCCCGGTTCGCGCGTGTGAACAACATTGTCCGCGCCAAATTGCTCGCGCAAAAATTCTGCAAACAATTTCGCCTGTGTGGACTTGCCGCTGCCATCCATGCCTTCAAAGGTGATGAACATTAAAAAAGATGGAAATTCCAAACCCGTTTTTTTTCGCTTTGCTTGAAAAAAAAGGGTTTGGAATTTCCATCAAAGTTACCCTACTTCACTCGCGTACACGCGGACTCGACGTTTCGGTTCTTTGCCTAACGAGCGCGAGAACAAATTCGCCTGACGGATGCGCTCGTGTTGAAAGCGACGAATGAACGCGCTTTGCGGCGCAAGCTCAATCGAATGCGCGCCGCTCATGACGCGTTGAATCGCTTCATCCGTCTCCGTCATGGCGAGGGCGAAAGGGTCGTCCTTTGCCTCCACCCCAAACAAATCTTCTAAAATTCCTTCCATCTGCGCGATGGTGTTGGAGCGCAAAACATACACCGGCACACCGGAACGTTCCGCGTCCACAATCGGCGCGGGACGTTTCTTGTAATAATTTTTCAGTGTCAACACCGCGTCCGCTTCATCCGATTCGCCGACAACGCGAATCGGTACATCCAATGCTTTGGCGGCAGTTTCGAGGCGGTCTTGGCTCACGCCATACGGATAGAGGCGCATTGTTTTGCGCGGCGCGCCCGGTTCACGCGGCGCAGACTGTAAATATTGTGTTGGACGGTCGCCCATTTTGCCGTCGCCGCGCGTACGTTCGCGACGCGCCGACATGCGTTCGCCTTGACGCGGCGCAACATGTACACGCGTTTCAGGGCGGCTGATTTCCGTTTCGCCCGTTTCCACATTGCGCGTCCGAATTTCCGGCGGCAAGGGACGATTGCGTAACAGCGCGTCCACCGACGCCGCAACGTCGTTATGCACCGCGACTTTATGGCGGTCTTGAATTTCGACAAGGATATCAAATGTGGGTGGCGCTTTGCGTTCGAGAATACTTTTTTGCGTGCCGCGTCGTCGCGCTTCTTCATCCGACAGCGTGACGCTTTGAATGCCGCCGACCAAATCCATGAGCGTCGGATTCATCAATAAATTTTCGAGCGTTTGTCCGTGCGCGGTGCCAATCAATTGCACACCGCGTTCGGCAATCGTGCGCGCGGCTTCGGCTTCGAGTTCGCGCCCGATTTCGTCAATTACAATGACTTCGGGCATGTGATTCTCGACCGCTTCAATCATTACTTCATGTTGGAGCGCGGGCGTTGGCACTTGCATTCGCCGCGCTTTGCCGATGGCGGGATGTGGAATGTCGCCGTCGCCGCCGATTTCGTTTGACGTATCAACAATCACGACGCGTTTGGAATCAGCCAAGACGCGCGCAGCTTCGCGCAGCATTGTCGTTTTCCCAACGCCGGGGCGTCCGAGCAAGAGAACACTTTTTCCCGATTCCACAATGTCGCGAATAATGTCCATTGTGCCAAACACCGCGCGCCCGACGCGACACGTGAGACCCACGACGCGCCCTTTGCGATTGCGAATCGCGCTGATGCGATGCAGCGTGCGCGGAATGCCCGCGCGATTGTCGTCGGAAAAATCGCCGATGCGCGCGACAATGTAATCAATGTCCGCTTCGGTGATTTCGTGGTCCGAAAGATTTTTTTCGCCGTGCGTAAAGCGTGCTTCGGGGAGACGTCCAAGGTCGAGAACAATCTCGACCAGATTGTTTGGCTCGTTGATTTCGTTGAGCGCCGCTTGAACCTGTGGCGGCAGAACCGAAGTTAATACTTGGAGGTCGTCAGTTAGAGTTTGTTCCATCTATCAAAGAGTGACGTTTCACGTTTTACGCCTCACGCCAAAGAATTTCGTCAAACGTCATGCGTCAAACGTCAATGTGTGTTTATACCTTGAGGCGTTCCACCTCGCGCAAATGTTGCGAGGTTTGAATCGCGGGAATTTTTTGATTTTCCAAAACGGGTGCCAGCCACGGCACCGGCGCGCGGACGCGCACGGTGGTGTGTTTCACCATATGGCTGCGTTCGACTTGCCAGACAAAGCCCGCACCGGTTAATGCGGCGCGGATGCCGCTTTCGTAATCACGAACGGCAACATAAATCGGACGCGCGCGTGTTTTGCTCACGAGAGCAATCATTTCTGCAATCATCTCATCTGCGTATTGGCGCGCGTCGGGATGCAAATGCAAGCGCACCCATGAGGCGAGGCGTCCGCGCGTAATCCGCACAATCCCCGCCAAGATGTTGTCGCCGGGCAACGGGCGTTCAAAGAGATAACTTACGCCATTCAAATTTTCCCACCAGTCTTCCAATTTGCCGAACGCGCCTTCGGTGGTCAACATGGCTTCGGCGTGCTGGACATTACGCGGCGTAATTGCGGAATAGAGCCGCAGCACATTCCAGCCATCGCGTTTTCGCATACGGCGCAAGGTGAGATGCACATTTGATTTTTCGCGCGCGGCGATTTGTTCGGCGGACAGATAAAAAATTTCTTCGTGTGTAAAGACTGTGAAACCTGCGTGTCGAAACACTTCTTCCGCGCCATTGCCGCTCGGCAGTTGCGCGTAAATGCGCTGTACACCAGTTTCGCCAAAACTATTCGTTGCTTCCGATAAAAGCCGATACCACGTCGTCGCCGCATCCGGGTCATATTCCAGCGAAGGCGCGATAAAGGTAATGTCCGCTTCGGGACGATTCTTGCGCGCGCGCGCTTGGACGACGCCGAGCGCGCGTTGCTTGCGCCCGTTCGTGTACAACACAAACGTTTCCGCGCCCATATTGCCGAACGAAACGCGTGACGCGAGCGCCTCTGCCAGCGGTGAGGTGGCTGACAGACGTCCGCGCTCCATGTCCAGTTCGACGCCATGCGCGGCGAGTTTGGCAAGCGCACTCAAGTCGTGAATGACCGGCGGAATCATACGCGGTCATTTTACTACGGGGAGGGGGGTTTGTAAATTTATTTTAGAACAGGGAGGTTTTTGCGAAAGGAATGCGCGTATCGAAACGGAACCGGGTCCTGTTTCTATCCTCAGCTCCTGCCCAATTCATTGACTGCTTTTCACTTCAAACTTGCTTGTTTTGACAAGCGCGCTGTCCAAATAAACTTCCACGCGATAATTTCCTTGCGGCATCCCGTTGCGATTACGAACGGAAAACGCGTACCACGCGTTGCCGGCGGTCAGCGTTTTGCTTTCTTGAAAAACTTGGGTATCGCCTTGAAACCAACGCGCCTGCAATGTTTCGCCGCCGCGCATGCCCGCCGCGCCGATAGCCGCATACACTGTTTGTTTTGGTTCAAAGCGTTGATACCCGGCAGAATAATCGCTCGGAAAATTTTTGCCATCCGCTTCGATTTGTTTTGAAATCGTCGCGGCAAGAATTGTCGGCGCAGTGACTTGTCCGTTGCTTTCTATAGTGAACTTTGCAATCAGATATTCGTACGTGCGCGTATCCACCCAACTCGGTTTATCGGGCGAGTATGCCGAGAGGAATGTTGGAATTTTTTGATTGTTGGAAATATCTTGCGGGATTTGCTTTTGGACAAAATAGCCCGAACGGTCCACCCATGTGAACGGGCGCGACGGCTTGATGGAATAATCATAGTCTTCGTACAGCCAATACAAATGTGCGAGTTCGTGCGCCGATGTGGTCGCGTCCGTCAACACGTACTGTGCGGTGACCGTTCCTTTGACATCCGCCAACGCGAGCCCGAGCGCGGACTTGTTGCCGTGCGCGGCGAACCAGCCGGGTGGAAAAACGCCGACGACGAGCGTGGCTTCGGGCTTGAGCCGACGCGCCGCGAGCGAAATACTGGCGTACAACAAATGCGACGAAATCGCGTCAAAGTCACCTTGATTATTCGACAAACTTTTTTCATTCGCCGCGAGCATGTGCGGTACGTTTGTCGAATCCACAATGATTTGCTCTGCGCTCAACGGATATGCCGCGCGCAAGTACGTTGCGTTCTCTTGGATGAATTTTGGAAAGTTGGCGGCAAAGTTATAACGCGCGCGTTGTTCTTCGGTCCAGTCCACCGGCAAAAAATACGCAATGATTTTTTCGTTTGGTTTCACCATTGGCAAGGTGACGGTGCGCGCGTTGTTGGAAACATTTGGGTCCGGTTGTTCGTCAGTGGCGTCAAGTTGCACGCGCACGGTTTGCGTTTGAAAATTTTGCGGCGCGCCCACAAACACATCCATTGTCGTCGGCGTCGTTTCGACGCGTTTTGTTTGCGTGAAGGATTTGCCGTCGAATTCGACAATTACTTTAGCGTCCGTCGCTGTTGTCGCACTCGCAATGACGCGCACGACTGTCTCTTTGTTGAAAATCAACGGTTCATCGTTCACCGCTTGTGTGACAATCACATCGAGCAGCGCGAGGTCGTTGTTGGCTTGTGCATGCGCGGAGGGTTGGAGGAAAAATGCAAATGCAATCGCCCACAAAAGGAGTAAAAAAATTCGTCGTGTCATTTTTGTTTTCTTGACGTCATGTCAGTCCGCGTATGTCCCATTCAGACGTGACAGGTTTTGCGATGCTTGCATCGAGAAACCTGTCACGTCTTGATTATCGAGTCAAATGCTCCACGAATTGCAGCCCCGATTTCGCGGGCGCGCGTGTCGCGTTCACGTTGACAATGTATTGTCCTGAATCAAGACGCAGCGCGCGCAACGCCGCTTCTTGTCCGCGCGTATATGTGAAAATTGGTGTGTTGAAATCGGGCGTCGCATAAATCGTAAAACCATTCGCACTGTCACTCAATTCGGTGATGGCGAACGTATCCGCGAATCCGCCAATCGGAACGAGGAATGAACCGACGGTGAGTTGTTCGCCCCACGTTTCGGTGGTAAGCGTTGATTCCACAGTACGCGCCACACTCGACACGCGCGCTTGTTTGTTCCCGCTAAAATTTTTGGTTAGAAAATCTTTGGCATCGGTGCGAACGCCGTTTTCATTGATTGCGCCATCGTACGACAAACTCGCCCACAATTGATTTTCGCCAATCTCGCCGCGCAAATATGCTTCCCAAATATCCGCGCGCAGTGTAAAGAGCAAGGTGTAATCATGCCCATCGTCCGCCGCATACAACAACAACGGACGCAAAAAACTCGCGTCGGGCATGACCGTATGCAGAGTTCCCATCATACGAAACAATTGCGAATACACTTCTCGGTCAAACGATTTTGAAGTGACGCGCACGGCGGCAAGCCCTTGACGAATCGTGTTTCCGGCGGGTCCCGTATATTCCACATAACCCGCATCCGCATCGGTGTAACCTTGACTCTTCAAGCCATCAATCACGGCTTGCTCTTGTTGTTTGATGTTTTTTCCGGGCGAATCGCCCACCAAAATTTTTACGGACGCGTTGAGCGTTGACGTGGAAGCGCGCAGTAAAACAAGGTCGAGGGGACGCGATGAAGCAATTTTGGAACGCGCGGTGCCGAATACGTCTGTTTGTGCGGCGGGCAAAGCGCGTTCATCTTGCCCGCGTACTTCATACGTGAAATTCACACCGCGTCCCGGCAGTCCTGCGAAATCGTGGTCGGTCAACGTTGCCAGCGCGAACGCTTGTGATGTTCCGTCGGCAGGCAAGTACGTGGTTGAAGGTTCGAGCAAAATATTTTCGACTTGCGCGTCGGGATTCGTATTGACGGGTGGCAGCGGACTCTTGGCGTTGCCCGAAAAATCTTTGTTGGTCTGATTCTTGTTCGTTTGATTTTGCGAAGTGAAATCTTTGGCGACGATATATTTTTTCTCTACGGTATCGTAAATGCGGACTTGATTGCGCACAGTGTTCCAAAAATCCAAGGCAGTGACGCGTTTCGCCAAAAGGTCATCCACGTCGGCGGGATTGGTCACAAAAATAAAAAGCCAGCGGTCATAACTCAACACGACAATGTACGACTGCGCGCCCGCGAGATATTTGTTGAGTGTGACGAACCCTTGCAGAGTTTGATTGATGATGTAACGGTCATTAAAGTCTGCCGTCACTGTGACCATTTGGACAAACACCGTGTTTGGGTCGGGCTGTCCTTGTGCGTCGGGATAATTTCCAACTTTGACAACATCATAGCCCGCGCCGACGAGCGTGTTAAACACTTGTACGGACGCGTCAGGATTTTGTGCGCGCGCGGGAATTGCGCCGAATAAAAGCGCGAGGACGAGAATCAATAGAGTTGCGAAAAGTCGTTGGCGCATGAATTTGCTCGCACAAAAAACAGAGTGTGGCAAAATTTTTTTGCCACACTCATTATACGTCAATCTGCGCGCGGGTTGTGGAAATTATTTATTCAACACCACATACACCACAATCGCGACGGCGAGGACGAACGACGCCCACAAAATGCCGACTGCCATGTTGCCCTTGCGCAATTCTTCCCATTCGTTCAAACCGGGCGTGAGGACATTCAATACGCGAAAGCCAATCGCAATCGCGCCCGCGAAACCAATTGCCGCGACAAGCGACCACAAAACGGCAAAGAGCATATTCAGCGCGATGGAACCGAAATCAGGACCCGCGCCGGGAAGTGGAGGAAGACCGCCTTGAAAAATGTTGCCCATTATTTTTGTTCTCCTTTGAGTTGGAAATTGGATGTTGGATGTTGGAGATAGGAATTTGATGTTTCACGTTTGACGATTCACGTCACTCCGCACTCCTCGCTCCATGTTTATCCACCCGTGAAATTCTTGTTGTAGAAATCTTTGAAACTCGAAATCGGTTTTCCGTTGCGGTCCACATACGCGGACTTGCCAAATACGATGGTCAAGAAATTGACGTACGCGGTGCTTTTTGCTTCCTGCGTGGTTGCCGCGGTCACGTTCTTGTACATTGTATCGTATTCGGTTTTTGTCGCGGGAAACATCAACAGATTGCTTTGATACGGCACAATTACCACGTAGGTTGTTGCTTCGGGATAATTGATGCGCAGCGCAGTGAGTCCCAACAGAATCGGATTCGAAAGCTGATTAACGTTGGTGAAATCTTCCAACTCAATCAACACCGCGACTGTCGTTTTTGCGCTGTCAATGTAGCCCGCTTTGGTTGCGTTTTGTCCTTGTCCTTGCAACAACGAAAGAACGTTGTCAGCCGCTTGGTCCGTGCTGCCCGAACCAATCGTCACGACACCCGAACCGGTCACACCGCCCGAAGTCGCAGTAATAGTGACAGAGCCATTTTTCTTGCCCGCTGTGAATACTGTGTCCGCTTCACCGTTGGCATCCGTTGAGGTTACACGCGGACGAACGGAACCTTCGCCCGAACCGCTCACTTCAAATGTCACTTCGGCATCGGTGACGGGCTGATTCTTTTTATCAAAAACTTCCACCGTTACGATGGCTTTGCTCGTGCCGTCGGCAGGCAAATCGGAAGGCGAAACCGTCACGCGCAGGGAACCGATTTTGCCACTGCTCTTGGAAAGCGGCGGATTCGGTGGATTTTGATATTTGCCTGCGCCGAAATTTTTATTGATGAAATCTTTGGAGCTCTTGCCCAAGTAGCCGCCCGCCTCATTGTCGTACACATCTACGCTGACATTCGCCGCAAATTTTTGAAAATCATTTTGCGGGTCGTCAAGATACGCTTGTACATCCAAAGCGTCGGCATAGTACGCGATTTCATAGCGTTCGCTGTATCGGAGAAACGTATACAGCGTGCCCGAGTCGGGGAACGATTGTCGCAGTGCGGCGAGACCATCTACGATTTGTTGCGTCGTTTCCGCACTGTACAAATCTTTGCTCACCGGCAGCATAATGACAAACGCGAACAGGTTGCCGTTTTTGCCTTCGGTTTCGGTAAACTCGATAACTTCGTAGCCCGCGTCCGTCAATGCCTCTTTGGCATTCCCCGCCGTTTCAGATTGACCAATGTCCGTCGCATCGCCGAGTGTGAAATTGCCCGACGCGATTACTTTGCCCCCAACGCGATAATTCACCGTCCATTGTCCGGTCTGCTGCGCGTTCGACGTACCCGCGATTTGAATAAATCGCCGCGCAACATTCTTGTCGTTGAACGAATCGGCATTCGCCGGATAGGTTGTCACCGTCCCCGTATCACTGCCGTACCATTCCGAATCTACCGGTGTGCCATCGGGCGCAATGAATTGCGTATCCACCGTGAACTGTTTTTGAGCCGCACCGTTTTCTTCGACCACTGTCGCCCACGCGTAAATTTCACTCACGTCCGGTGTGAACGAAGCGACATACGTGTTGTCCTTTGGGTCGGCAGAGAAACTATACAGCAGCGTGTAACCGGGGCTGGAAGATTGCAGTTGCGGCGCATTGTTTTGAAATTCGCGTCCACTCTCTTTTTTGATGCGCGCGCTGCGAATGGGTGGTTCGGCATGAGTTACATTGGAAAAAATCGCGAATGCTCCCGCCATTACCAACACCAACGCCGCGCCGCGCAAAAACCATCGTGTCACCAAGAGACCTCCTTTCGGGAATTTAGAATATACAATTGTTGATGCAGTCGGTCACCGCCATATAGTTTAATGTGCAACCGTATTTTGTGTCAACCGCAATCCGTTGCCGTCGCAAGCATCCACTCAACGCGTCAAAAATCTGCTAACGCGTGGACGATGAAACGCGCGCCGCGAACATATCGCAAAACGCGCCAACGTCCACAGGTGTTTCGCTCCACCCCAACGCCCGCGCCAAACGCATCAATTGCGGTGCATCCAACGCGGCGCGATCCAAAAGCACGTTGTCGGCAAATACTTGAGCATCACCGCGCGCAAGCACTTGCCCCTGCACCAACACAAGCAATTCCGGAAATTGTTCTGCCGCAAAATCAATATCGTGCGTTACCGCAATCACCGTTACGCCCGCGCGCTCCCATTCGTCCAACAACTCTGCGAGACGCGCAAGTCCGAATGCGTCTTGTCCGGTTGTAGGCTCGTCCAAAACAACTATCGGCGTTTGCATCGCCACAACCGAAGCAATCGCTACCCAACGGCGCTGCCATGGTGCGAGGTCGTACGGATGCGCGTCCCGTACATTTTCCAACGCGCACCATTCCGTCGCGCGCGCCACACGTTTTGAAATTTCTGTTGCGTCGAGTTTCAAGTTGGTCGGACCAAACGCGATTTCATCTTGTACGCTCGTCTTGAACAATTGGTCATCAGGATTTTGAAATACAAAACCAACGCGCCGCGCCATTTGTGCAATCGAATGTTCGCGCGTATTCCAATCGCCGATGTGGACATCACCGCGCGACGGTTTCAACAAGCCGTTCAAATGTTTTACGAGCGTCGTCTTGCCTGCGCCGTTTTGTCCGAGTAACGCGATGCGCGAACCCGCGCGGATTTCGAGCGAGATGCCATTCAACACCTGCGCGCCGTTGGGATAGGAAAAGTGGAGGTCAGAAATTTGGATGTTCAATGTATTCTTTCTCCAAACCATTCCTTCGCTTGTTCCAACGTCTGCGGCAACAGCGCAGCACTTTCCACCAAGCCGCGTTCGCGCGCCAAACGCGCGGCGCGCGCATAACGCGTTTCATTCAAGCCCCACGTGTTTGCATTCTGTAAAATTTCGCGCGGCTCGCCGTCGGCAACGAGTACGCCTTTGTCCAAAACCAAGACGCGCGCCGCGAGCCGCGCGACCCATTCCAATTTGTGTTCCACTAAAACAATCGTGCGTCCTTGCGCTGCGAGTTTTTGAATCGCTTCCATCACTTCGCGCGTGCCTTCGGGGTCGAGTTGCGAAGTCGGCTCATCCAAAAGCATGACGGGCGGTTCCATCACAAAAATGGATGCGAGCGCGAGCCGTTGCTGTTGTCCGCCTGATAATGCAAAAGGCGATTGGTGCGCGGCGTGTTCCAGCCCAAACAAATCGAGCGCGCGTGCGATGCGCGTTTCCATTTCATCGCGCGGCACACCGAGATTCTCAAGCCCGAACGCGATTTCTTCCGATACGGTGAGTTTTGACCCCGAAATTTGGTTAAACGGATTTTGAAACACCATTCCCACTTGCGTAACCAATTCCGCAAGCGGTGTTTGTTTTGTCTCTGCGTCGTTCACGCGTACGCTGCCTTGCATCTCGCCTTTGAAAAAATGCGGAATGAATCCTGCGAGCGCATAACACAGCGTAGATTTTCCCGCTCCGTTTGCCCCCACAAGCGCGGTAATGCTGCCGCCGGCAAATTTGCACGAAACGTTCTGCAACGCGTGAGACGTTGCTTGCAGATATTTAAAAGAAAGATGTTCGGCGGCAAGCATGGAAATTGATTTTCGTATTTTGATTACTTTTTTCCGCGTGGAATTTTATTCAATGCTTAGCGGAAAACGAGTGGCGAGAAAAGAGAAACGAGAATTAGGATAATAGAAAACGCGAGCAGGAAAATTCGCAGAACGCGCTGCCGTTGCGAATCGCGCAATTCGCGCCAACTCGTTTTGGCACGCGGCGCGCGAAACGCGCGCGCATCCAATGCCAACGCGCGTTCTTGAACATTTTCGAGCGCGCCATACACGAGCGGTGCAAGCAATGGTAGAAACGCGCTGACGCGCACGCGCAAACTGCCTGTCGTCTCCAGACCGCGCGCTTGCTGCGCGTTCAAAATTCCATCCGCGCGCGCTTGCATTTCGGGCAAGAGTTGAATCGCTGTGACGATAATGTACGCGAGCGGATACGGTGCGCCCGCTTGTACCAACGCAAGTGCAAGGTCAGCGGGATGCGTGGCATAGATGACCAAAAGACCCGCGCCGGCAATGAGCATCAAGCGTGAGCCGATAACGAATGCAAATTCCAATCCCTCGCGTTTCAGCGCGAACGGTCCGATTTGAAATAAAGTGTCTTGTGCGCCCGGATAAAAAAATCCTTGCACGAGCGCGAGCGAAACCGCGAGCGGCAGAATTACTGTGAATGTGGTCCGCAACACCTCGCGCCAAATTTTTGCCCACACTGCAAGCGGGACCAGAACAAATACAAAAAGTGCGACGGAAATAAAATTCCATCGCACACTAAATGCTGTCACAATCAACGCGAATGCCACCGCGAGTTTGGTCAGCGGGTGCAGGACATGCCAACCGCTCGCGCGGTCAAGGTAGAAGGTTTGATTCAATTTTCCATCACATTCTCGCTACGCGGAAACTGATTGATGAGCCGATTCGAGAGTCCGCGCACGATCAGCCAGACTGCAACATATGAAACAAACTTGTCGAAAGGGTCAGAAATCAGACCCTGTGCCAAATTCGAAGTCAATGGGTCAAGACCGCTTGCGCGAAACAGCGCGACAAGGAGGTCTGTGCCTGCACCCGTAACACCACCAAATACTTGGGCTGCAACGGGCGCGGAAATTATTGCGGATACAATTCCCAAAATAACTCCGGCAATTGCTATCAACGGTGGAAATGTACCGCGCCATGCCAGAAAAGTGGTGACGACTGTGAGTACAATTCCCATCGCGACACCCGTCAATGCAAGAGGTGTAAAGTCTGGCGTTCCGAAAGTTGGGCTTGCCAAAAAGAGTTGCAGCAAGATAAGGAGAATACCGATACCAAGCACGTATGCCAGTGCCCGCGTCTGAGGGAGTTTGCGTTTGAACCAGCCCCAATTGGCGAACAACCCCGTGACAAGCCCAATGATGACTGCCGTACCCGCGAATGCCCATGCGTATTGTGAGCCAGCGGGTGCAGGTAACAAGCTCCATATCAGATTTGTGAGGACGCCGGTTACTGCACCTGCAATCGGACCTGCAAGAATCGCAACCAGCATTGTGCCAACCGAATCCATATAGACGGGTAATTTGAGCAACGCGACGAGCTGTCCTACAACAATGTTAATCACAATCGCAACGGGAATGAGCGCGAGGGTGATGGTGGTGAAATCTTTTTGCAGGCGTTCGGCGAATGACATGGGCGGACTCCTTTGAGAATTTATCCCGAAACTCTTCTTGCATCCAACACATTTTGCAGTCGCTCTATTTTATTCAAAATTCGTGATAATTGGTTGGCGTTGCCGATTTCCAATGTGGCGGTGACGACGGCGGTGTGGTCGCGGCGAGAGCGGCTGCTGAGGGAACTCATGTTGACGCCTTCTTCGGAAACGACGCCCGACAAATCGTGCAGCAGTCCCGAACGGTCAAACGCTCGCACTTCAATCGTCACGGGATACACTTGCTCTTGTTTCATTCCCTTCCACGACAACGCGATCCAGCGTCCTTCGCCGCCTTCGTGGTCAATCACATTTTTGCAATCGCGCCGATGAATCGCAATCCCGCGCCCATGTGAAATATATCCGACAATTTCATCCCCCGGCACCGGCTTGCAGCATTGCGCGACGCGCGTGAGCAAATTGCCGACACCGCCAATTTCCAAGCCAACATCCGTTTTGGGTTTCGGACGCGGTTTTAAATCGGGCGGTGGTGGTTCGGGCTGTGCGGTTTTCGTTTGTTCTGCTTCGAGCAGTTTGACGCCAATCTGTTGCAATCCAATATCCGCATAGCCAATCGCTTCCGCGAGTTCATCCACATTCGAAAAATTGAACAACTTGGCAATCTCGTCCAAATTCTTTTGCGCGAGTCCGAGCCGATGCAATTCTTTTTCCAGTAAGGTGCGTCCTTCGATGCGCGCGACCTCGCGTTCTTGTTTGCGAAAGTACTGGCGAATTTTCTCTTTAGCGCGCGCGGTATGTACGAGTCCGAGTGTGGGATTCAACCAATCGCGCGAGGGTCCGCCTTTTTTCGCCGTGAGAATTTCGACACGGTCACCCGTTTTCAACGCGGTTTCGAGTGCAACAATTTTTCCATTCACTTTCGCGCCGCGACAACGATTCCCCACTTCGGTATGAATGTGATATGCAAAATCAATCGGCGTCGCGCCCGATGCCATTTCGATAATGTGTCCTTTGGGCGTGAACACATACACCTGGTCTTTGAAAATATCAGTCTTGAGTGCGTTGACAAATTCGCTCGCCGTCGTCACTTCGGCGCGCCACTCTTGCAATTGCCGCAGCCAGTTAATTTTTTCTTCGAGGCGCGGGTCGCGTTTGCCGCCCGGTTCTTTGTAACGCCAATGCGCGGCAACGCCGTACTCGGCAATCTGATGCATTTGCTTGGTGCGAATCTGCACTTCGAGCGCTTTACCGCCGGGTCCAATCACCGCCGTATGCAACGATTGATATGCGTTCTCTTTTGGTTTCGCAATGTAATCGTCAAACTCGCCGGGGATGGGCGTCCACAGCGAATGCACAATGCCCAGCACCAAGTAACAATCGCTTTTGTCCTCGACCAAACAGCGAATCGCACGAATATCGTAAATGTGTTCAAAGTCGCGGCGTTTCGCCAACATTTTTTTGTAAATCGAATAAATGTGTTTGGGGCGTCCGCTGATTTCTGCTTTGACGTTTTCGTCAGATAATTTTTCGCGCAGTTGTGTGATGGCTTGCCCGATGTACGAATGGCGGTCATCGCGGTCATCGGCGAGAAATTCTTCAATCTCATCGAATTTCTCAGGTTCGAGATATTTCAGTGAAAGGTCTTCGAGTTCGCGTCGAATGTTGTAGATACCCAAACGATTTGCGAGCGGCGCAAAAATCTCCAAGGTCTCGCGCGCAATTTTCGTTTGCTTTTCGTGACGCAGCGCCGAAAGCGTTCGCATATTGTGAAGGCGGTCGGCGAGTTTAATCAACACAACGCGAATGTCTTCTGCCATCGCCAGAAACATTTTGCGTAATGATTCCGCTTCGACCTGTTCCTTACCGTACCGCAGCTTTGAAAGTTTTGTGACACCATCTACGAGCTGCGTCACATCTTCACCGAATTGCTCGTTCAGTACATCGAGCGTGACCTGGGTATCTTCGGGGACATCGTGCAAAAGTCCCGCGACTATCGTATCCTCGTCCATGTACAAATCGGCGAGGATGCGCGCGGTGGCGAGTGGATGTGTCACGTACGGTTCGCCTGACGCGCGCGTTTGTCCCGCGTGCGCTCGTTCTGCCACCCGATAGGCGCGTTCGATGCGCTCGGTATTCATATCGGGGTTGTACGATTTTACGAGTTCCAGCAGCAATTCTAAATCGGTCATTCCGGCGCCACCATTTGAAGTGTGATTTTACAATTCCGTTTGCTTTTTGGCAAGGAAAAAAATGCAAGCCAATTTCATTGTCGGTTTCACCCCTACACATTTGGAATTTTGGAAAATCTTTATACACTAGCACCATGCGCGCAATTCTCCTACTTGCCCTCGTGCCATTTCTCGTCGGCTGTCTCGAACAAGCCGCGCCGACACCCGTCGAGGTGCAACAATATCCTGCCACGTGGACGCCCGCGCCGACGCCGACAAATACGCCGCTTCCGCCCACCGCGACATTGGTCATTCAGCGCACGCCCGGCATATTTCCAACGCGTGACCCCAACGCGCGCATTTTGCCAAACGCGCCGCGCAACGGTTTTGGCATTGCATTAACCGTAACCAGCGAAACCTCAAAAATTCTCGCGCCTGTTGCCGCACGCGCGAATGTCATTTTTACCGATGGCTCGGTGAATGTCGCGCGCACTGCGTTTGTTTTTTTGAACGCGGACACGGCGACACTCAGCGCAAAGGAATTGCTTGCGCCCCAATACGCGGGTGTGGTGTACGAAAACGCGCGTGCGGCTGATGCAGATGCGTTGTCGGCAAAACGCGCGGCGCTCACGCCGCGTCTTGTGCTTGCGTCCGCCGCGGTGACGGACACCACAACGCTTACGAAACTCGCATCGGTTACGGATGGTTTGCGTTTGGAAGATTTTTTGCGCGCGCCCGATTCATCGAACGCGCAATTCAAGAGTGAAGCAGAATGGCAAGCGGATGTGGATGCGCTCAACGTGCTATCGTCCAACGCGACGATGGTGCTTGTGACAAATACACGTCTCAGCGCGGTTGAGGAAGAGAGTAAGGTGCCACCCGAACAATGGCTCGCGTACGCGTTGGCTTCGTTTTTACTCGGCGCGAATAATTCGCACTCGTTTTTTAGTTTCGAGAGTCCGCGTACGCCGCAAGTGTTGGATACACCATTGCTCAATATCGAACTCGGCTCCCCGCAAGCCGGGATGTTTAAACAGAACAATGTATATCAACGGCGTTTCACGCGTGGTCTGGTCTTGGTGAACCCGAGCATCAATCGGTATGCGTTCACCTTGTCACGCAACTATTTGGACGTGAATGGGACGCGCGTTGACCAAGTAGAAATGCTCCCGCATACGGGAATGATTTTGTTGAATGTGGAATAGCAAAAAAAAACGCCGCAAATTTTTTGCGGCGTTTTTTTTGATCATTTATTCTGTAACGCTTCCACTCCCGGCAGCACTTTACCTTCCATAAATTCCAAACTCGCGCCGCCGCCGGTAGAGACGTGCGACATTTTTTGCGCGACGCCGGCTTGTTCTACCGCCGCCGCCGAATCGCCGCCCCCGATGACCGTGATGGCATCGGGCAATTGCGCGAGAAAGTTCGCGATGGCGAGCGTACCTTGCGCGAATTTCGGAAACTCAAACACGCCCATCGGTCCGTTCCACGCAACCGTTTTCGCGTTTTGCAGATAACTCTCGAACAATTTAATGGACTCGGGTCCGATGTCGAGAATGCGCCAACCGTCGGGAACGTTTTCCACGTCAACAAGGTTTGATTCTGCATCCGCCGCGAATTTATCCGCAATGACCCAATCCACAGGGAACACAAGTTTCCCCGCGCTCTTGCTCATCGTTTCGCGCGCGAGTTCGAGCTTGTCATTTTCGACGAGCGAATCGCCGATGGGATAGCCGTTCGCTTTCGCAAACGTATTTGCCATGCCGCCGCCGATGAGAATGTGTTCCACTTTGGGTAAAAGATTCTCGATGACGCCAATCTTGTCACCAATTTTTGCGCCGCCGAGTATGGCGATGAACGGATGTTGCGGATTATTCAACGCGCCGCCGAGATAGTTCAATTCTTTTTCCATCAAGAATCCTGCGACAGCGGGTAAATAATCAGCCACTCCGCGCGTGGACGCGTGCGCGCGATGCGCGGAACCGAACGCGTCGTTGACATATACATCGCCCATGCGCGCGAGTTCACGCGCGAACGCGGCATCGTTCTTTTCTTCTTCGGGATAGAAACGCACATTTTCCAACAGCAGCACATCACCGGGTTTTAACGCGTGCGCTTGCGCGACAACTGCATCGCCAATCACATCGCTTGCCATTTGCACAGGACGCCCGAGTAATTCTTGCAAACGCGCGGCGACGGGTTTGAGCGAATATTTTTCTTCTTTGGCTTTGGGTCGTCCAAGATGTGACATTAACACAAGTGACGCGCCGTGTTCGAGCAAATAACTTAATGTGGGCAACGACTCACGGATGCGGCGGTCATCGGTGATGTGTCCATCCGTTTTATCCTGCGGCACATTGAAATCGCAGCGCACGAGCACGCGTTTCCCATTGACATCAATGTCGCGAATTGTTTTTTTATTCATACAAAGCATTGAGCATTGAGCATTGAGCGGCAATGTTTTTCTGCGCAACTCATTGCTCAATACTCATTCCTCAACGCTCACAGTCCTTTTTCCACCATGAACTGCGTCAAATCTGCGACGCGGCTCGAATAGCCCCATTCATTGTCGTACCACGAAACTACTTTGAAGAGATTACCGCCGATGACCATTGTCAATTCCGCATCAATGATGGACGAACGCGGGTCGCCTTTGTAATCACTCGAGACGAGCTGCTCTTCGCTGTAACCGAGAATTCCTTTCATCGAACCTTCGGACGCGGCTTTGAACGCGGCGTTAATCTCCGCTGCGGTTGCTTCGCGTTTCAAATTGCCGACGAGGTCAATAATCGAAACGGTGGACGTGGGCACGCGCAAAGCATACCCGTGAAATTTTCCTTTGAGTTCGGGAATCGTCAACGAGACGGCTTTTGCCGCGCCGGTGGTCGTCGGAATAATGTTCATCGCGGCGGCACGCGCGCGGCGCCAATCTTTGTGCACCACGTCGAGAATTTTTTGGTCGTTGGTGTACGAATGGACTGTCGTCATCAATGCTTTTTCAATGCCAAAAGTATCTTCCAAAACTTTGGCAACGGGCGCGAGACAATTCGTTGTGCATGACGCGTTCGAGATGATGAAATGTTTCGCGGGGTCGTACTCTTTTTCATTCACGCCCAAGACAACGGTAATGTCTTCGCCTTTGGCGGGGGCAGAGATGATGACGCGTTTTGCGCCAGCGGTGATGTGGGCTTTGGCTTTTTCTGCGTCGGTGAAAAGTCCGGTGGACTCGATGACAAGTTCGACGCCCAAATCTTTCCACGGCAATTTCGCCGGGTCTTTTTCTTTGAGAACTTTGATGGCATCGCCGTCAATGACAATGTTGTCGCCGTCCACTGCGACGGTGCCGGGATATTTCCCATAATTCGTGTCGTACTTGAACAAATGCGCGTTTTCTTCCGGTGACGCGAGGTCGTTGACCGCGACAATATCAATGTCCTTGTAGCGTTCTTTGAGCGCCTTGGTCACTTGGCGTCCAATGCGTCCGAAACCGTTAATGCCGATGCGTGCTGACATGATGAAACTCCTTCAGATGGATTTGGGTGAAATCGGGGAAATAGTTTTTGATGTTTCCTCGATAACGAATTTACCGATTGCTAATTATTGCTTGAATCCTTCGCGGCTGCCGTGTTTTTGCTGCAATTCTAACCGTCGCAATTGTGATTCCTTTTCGTTCGGAATGGGTTTGGATTTGGTCTGTTTTGTGTACCAACGCACTACTGCACGCGCGAGTTTTTCGGAATCGTGCCGCCACGCGCGTTCGTCGTCCACCACATCGGCAAACGCGTACGTTGGATTTGTTTCGCGTACGTTGACAAAATCAATGCGCGCTTGCGGCGGCAATTTTCCTGCGGTGTTGTTGTTGATGAGTACGCCGTCGAGATCCAAGCCCTCGCAATGTTTTTCCAATGCGCGTAAATAATCTTCCAACGCGTAGTCATCGGTCTCGCCGCGCTCGGTTGCCACATTCGCAACATACAATTTCAAAGCGGGCGAAACGGCGACTGCCGCGCCAATTTCATGGACCAAAAGATTAGGCAGCACACTCGTGTACAAACTGCCCGGTCCCAAAATGATAAAGTCCGCGTCGAGAATTGCGCGCGTCGCGCCCGGATACGCTGGCACGCGTTCGGGTTCGAGATAGACGCGTTCGACGGGCTTGCCGAATTTTGCAATTTGCGATTCGCCGAACACGCGCGCAGTTTGCGCTTCGTGGGTGCCGCGCACTTCGGCGCATAACGTCACATTCTCTAACGTGCTGGGCAAAATGCGTCCGCGTACTGCCAACACGCGCGACGATTCCAATAACGCGCGTTCGGAATTGCCGGTAACGCCTGCCATCGCCGCGATAAATAAATTTCCGAACACGTGTCCGCCGAGTCCGGTATCATTCGGAAAACGATATTCAAACAAACGCGCCATCAACGGTTCGGAATCGGCGAGCGCGGCGATACATTGGCGAAAATCACCGGGCGGCAACACACCAAGCTCCACGCGCAATTTTCCCGAACTGCCGCCGTCATCGGCGACAGTGATGATCGCGGTCAGATTGTCGGAATAATTTTTCAGTCCGCGCAGCAGCGTGGACATGCCCGTGCCGCCGCCGATGCAAACAATTTTCAATCCGCGCTGCCGCATTTTTTTGCGATACAAATTTTCCACAAGCGAAGTGGGACGCGTCGGAATTCCCGCGAGCAATGCTTGATTGACTTTGTACAACGCGAACGCCACGACGCCAATCCCCAACGCGCCAAACAAAATCGCGCGCACCGCGCGTGGTAAAAATTGCAGCGTGAGATAATAGACAAAATCGGGGAATGGCTGTTCGCGATACATTTCAACGAGCAAGTATGCAGCGCCTAGTGAGAGAATTGTGATGCCCGCGAGCAAAACGACGAGCCACCGTTTCACGCCGATGCCGACGTACAACCATTTCCACGCAGAGGAACGCGCGGGGGAGAGGTGGCGGAGCGTGCGGAGGAAATTGAACATGGAAAATATCAAAGGTGATTATAGCATAAGCATATTTAGAAATCTTTTTTGCGATTGAAATTCATACGTCGAGAGGTTATAATCCTCGCACTGATTGATGCGTTGACGAATAAATTCCTACAAGCTCGACAACAAACCCATTATTGACCTCATTGACGATTTGCTCGACAGCATCTACGGCTTGACGTGCGAACAAGTCGAGTACGTGAAAACGTATGATGGCAAGTTTCGGACGGAAGAGGAAGATTGAAGTTGGAAGAGACCTGCAATGGTTTATGCGATTCTCCGAATCGCCGAAACCTCGAAAGTCTTGATGAATGAACGACTATGGCTGATCCTGAACATCTTGCGAAACTACAAGAAGCGCTTGCATGTAAAGATATCCGAGTGTGGAATGCGTGGGTATTGGAGAACCGAATTCATCAGATTGTTTTTCGGGCAGATCTTTCTGGCGCAACTCTACGCGGGGCAAACCTTGCGAACATTGATCTAATTGAGGCAGATCTCACTAATGTTGACCTCTCTGGCGCGAATTTATGTGAGTCGAAAATGACGTCGGGAAATTTAACTGATACTAATCTAGTTTCTGCAACACTTGTAGATGCCGATCTCAGAAGCGCAACCTTTTTCATGACAGATTTAAGTAATGCAGATTTGTCCAACGCTCGACTTCACCGTGCAAAGATTCTGAGTTCTTTACTCGAGAGCATGAAATTGATCAAGGCAAGTATTGGCGAAACAGTATTTGCAAATGTCAATTTGTCCAATATCGAAGGCTTGGACTCTGTTGTCCATTTGGCTCCTTCAAGCATGAGTATTGATACTTTTTACAGGTCTGGTGGCAACATCCCCGAAGCCTTTCTGCGTGGTTGTGGTGTACCCGAAACTATGATCACGTTTGCCAAATCGCTCGTCGGTAAACCCATTCAATATTATTCCGCGTTCATCGCGTATTCATCGCAAGACGAAAATTTTGCGCGAATGCTTTACAATTATTTGCAAATGAGTGGTGTGCGTGTGTGGTTCGCAGCAGAAGATTTGAAAATCGGCGAGACAATTGAAGATTCGATTGACCAAGCGATTCGTGTCTATGACAAACTGATTATCGTCCTCTCACAAAATTCCATCGAGCGAGCGTGGGTGAGGAAAGAATTTTCCAAAGCAGTTGATAAAGAAAAGCAACATGGCAAGACCGTGCTGTTTCCCATTCGCCTCGATGATTCTGTTTTTGAAACGAGCGAACAATGGGCGTACGACATTCGCAAACGTCACATCGGCGATTTCCGCAATTGGACGAATCCGTTTTTGTATCAAAACGCGATCAATCGGTTGCTGCGCGATTTGAATGCAGGCACATAGATTGCAAAAAAAGAGCCGCGAATCTCGCGGCTCTTTCCTTACTCCAAACCCGTTCCTCCACCCATTCCACCCATTCCCATCCCGCCCATTCCCATTCCCCCATCATCACCCATGCCACCCATTTCAGGCATGGACTTTTCGATTTCTTCGGGACTCTCGCCAGACTCGAGGCGTCCGACCATTTCATCAAATTCGGGTCCCATCTCTTCGCCCATCTCACCGCTCATCTTTTTCATAAACCGCGCGAGCGATTTCGGGTCATTCTCGTCAACGCCGCCCAACGCGGACGGGTCTGCCATCGCGTCCATGCGCGCCTCTTCGGACTTTACCGTCGCGAAACGCGAAACGAGACGCGATAAATTTGTGCTGTCACAGCGCGGACAACGCGGCGTATCGTTTTGTGCGGCGGACATCGTTCGGAAAAAAACACTGACGCGGCGTTTGCAGTTGCCGCAGCGATATTCGTAAATTGGCATTTCCAAAAACCTCGCAGATAGCAGATGGCTGATAGCAGATAGCGAGTTAAAATTATATTCGACACGCGCGAGACGGCAAAAAAAGTATTGGCTGTCAATCCTTCGCATCAGCGATTCGGGATTCGCGCCTGTGGTAGAATATCTGTGTCATGTCCGAACGTGAAGAATTGAATCAACTGCTCACACAATTGAATGACGCGCAAATCGGACGCACGCGCGCGTTTGTCGAAGCATTGTTGCAGGCGAATCAAAACGCGCACGCGATGTGGAGTTTTGATTTCGTCGAAAAATTCGCGCAAGCGAAAATCAGCGCACAGCGCGAACGCGCGGGGATGGAAATTAAAGTGGACGAGGCAACGTGCGAAGGCGTGACGAAAGTTGCATTGTGGGAACACCCACCGCTAACGGGCGCAGCGATTGTGAGTTATGCCGTGCCGATTCCGCCGCATTTGCGCGCGCTGAAATTGAAATTTTTTGTCGGCATCCGCGACGGTTCCCAATTGCCAAGCGACCGCTACATCGCGTTTCGCGTTATGGTGAACAATTGGAAATTGTGGAGCGCCGTCAAAAATTCGCGCGCGTGGGATGAATATACCGTTGCGATGCCCGAACTTGGTTCCGACATTGCGCGCATCGAATTTCAAACCGACGGACTCGGCGACCATCGCTGGAATTGGGCAGTGTGGGGAGAGCCGAAACTCATTGCGGATTTGTGATTGCGGCTTGCGAATTTGAGATTAGCATTTCGCAATTTGCAATTTCAATTCCGAAATTTCAAAATGGATTTTACTCTGACCGAAGAACAACGCGCGATTCGTGACCTCGCGCGTCAATTTGCACAAAATGAAATTGCGCCGTATGCGACGGAATGGGACCGCACGCACGAATTTCCCGCGCACGTTTATTCCAAAATGGGCGCGCAGGGTTTGATGGGCTTGCCGTTTCCCGAAGAGTACGGCGGCGCAGGCGCGGACGCGATTGCCACGGCGTTGGCGATTGAGGAAATTTCTCAAGCGGACGGCTCGATTGGTCTGACATACGCCGCGCACATGGGACTCGGCGCGACGCCGATTTATTTGTTTGGGAATGAAGGACAAAAAGAGCAATGGCTCGCGCCATTGGCAAAGGGCGAGGGACTCGGTTCACTCGCGCTGACGGAACCATCGGGCGGCAGTGACCTCGCGGGTTCGGTGCGAACCACTGCGCGGCTCGACGGCAATGAATGGATTTTGAACGGTTCCAAATTGTATGTCACATCGGGCAAAGTCGCGCGTTCGATTTTGGTGTTGTGCCGCACCGATGACCGCGGACATCGCGGCTTGTCGCTCATCATCGTTCCGCACGACGCGCCCGGTCTCGTCATTGGCAAACTCGAAAGTAAAATGGGTTTGCACACGTCGTTGACGACCCAAGTATTTTTTGAAGACTGTCGTGTGCCGCGCGAAAATTTGCTGGGCGAACGCGGCGCGGGCTTTCGATACACGATGCAAGTTCTTGACGGCGGACGTATCGGCATCGGCGCGATGGCGTTGGGCTTGGGTGAAGCCGCGTTGAGTGCATCGTTGAAATACGCGCAAGAACGTTTCGCGTTTGGCAAAGCGATTGCGGAATACCAAGCGATTCAACACATGCTCGCCGACAGCGCGATGGAATTGCAAGCCGCGCGGTTATTGATTTACAAAGCGGCAGCGCTCAAGGACGCGGGGAAAAAATTTAGCATCGAAGCCGCACAAGCAAAATTGTTTGCAACCGAAGCGAGTGACCGCGCGTGCTGGAAAGCGATACAAATTCACGGCGGCGCGGGCTATCTCACCGATTTTCCCGTCGAACGTTATTACCGCGACAACCGCTTGCTCCTCATTGGCGAAGGGACAAGCGAAGTCCAAAGAATGATTATTGCGCGCGATTTGTTGGCGCGCGCCGAGTGAACCAAAGAATGACTCCAAACCTTTTTCAAGAATTGTACGCCTATAATTTTTGGGCGAACCGCCGCGTGTGGGATTGTCTGGAGCAACTCTCGGTAGAACAATTTAATCACGCAGACGATAACGCGGATTCCTTGCGCGAACAGTGCGCGCACGTGATGGGTGTTGAATTTTGGTGGATTCGATTTCTGGCAACCGGCGCGCTTGAATTTTTGAGCGAGGCGGACTATGCGACGCGCCCCGCTGTGCGTGCGACGTGGGATAACGTTCAAGTGCAAGTGCGCGCCTATCTTGAAACGCTCACCGAGCAAGAATTAGAACGCGAGGTGCGCCCCGAATTTTGGGACGCAGAACGCAAACCGATTCGCGTGTGGGAGGCATTGTTTCAAGTTTTGAATCACAGCACCGACCATCGCGCGCAAATGCTTGCGACGGTAAAACAGTTTGGCGGCGCGACGATTGAACAAGATTTTTTGGGGTATCTGTTCGAGCGTCAAACGGACGCCAAAGCGAAATGAAAAAAGGGACTCGAACGAGTCCCTTTTTTGTTTTGGGTTTTGATTTCTGTTATGGTGTTGGATTTGTGTTCACCGTCGGAACAATGCCCGGTCCCGGCAGCACAATCGTCGGCGTCGTGCCTTCGGGTGTGAAAATCACTTTGTCGGTGGCTTTGAGCGCGTTTGCGTTTGCTTGCGCGATCAACAGTTGAACGTACGACGGATAACTCGCATACAAATTCGCCAGCGCGGTACTTTGCGCCAAATCTGCTTTGGCTTTTTCGGCGGCAGCACCGGCAGTCGCTCTAAAGATTTCCAAATCTTTTTGTGCGGCAAACAAATCGTTTGCCTTTTGTGTTTCGATAACCGCTTTCTGCGCCGCGAGTTTTTCTTGTTCGAGCTGCGCCAACACCGTTTGCTGTTTTGCTTCTTCTTGAATACGCGCTTGTGCGACGGCGACTTCACCGCGCTGCTTTGCCTGTTCAGCTAACGCCTGTGCTTCGGCGCGCAATTTATCTTGATTGGCTTTTTCCGTTTCCAAACGACTCTTGGTAATCGCATCCAACAACGCTTGCACTTCGGGTCCGAGAATGATGTTTGGCACGGTGACGTTGTTGATTTGCAATGCGTAATTTTCCGCGAGCCGACTCAATTCGGTGTCAATGCAATTGCGTAATTCGTCGCGCGCCGTGCCAATCACATTATTTTCAAAGGTGCGCTGTCCGACACACACTTTCATCGCTTGCCGCGCCAGCGCTTCGACGCGATTTTTGGCAACTTCATCGGAAATGTAAATATCCGAATACGATGCCCAATTGTTACGCAGCAGATCGGGCTGAGCGATGGTGGGGCGGAAAATATCGCCGGTGACAATCACGCCGACGCGCTGTTTGTCGCTCGTGATAATTTCGGCATCTTCCACCGAAAACGGAATCGCGGTTTGTCCGATACGTTTCAATTCTACGTACAGACCGGCATCGGTGTACAAACCCGGTCCAACAATGTTGACAATTTGTCCATTGCGAAATTGAACGCCTACTTCATTTTGTTCAACCGGCGCGAGAAAATAAACAAAGCGGGTAGCGATAATCGCACCGACAACCAGTAACACGAGGATTGCCAAAATTACAAAAAGTGAACGGGGGACACGCATAGGTACTCTCTCCTTCGGCGGTAGATATTTGTCCAAGATATTGTTTTTTCCCGAATCGTCGGGCGGCTTGCGTGATGGAAAGTTTCTCAAGTTCAATCACCTCACTGTATTTCTAACCGGATTGTGATTGTATCCATTGTCAGATATACGTGCAATCTTGTGAAAAGGTACGCCCAAAATAAAAACGCTTCGCGGGTTCCTTCGCTCCGAAGCGTTTCTATTTTAGCGATGTGCGGTTTTTGGTTCATCCAAAAGAACGCGCGTAGTGCGTTCCGGCTCAAGCGGTGGGGGTGACTCGCGTTTCGGCTGCGGACGCGTGTTAAAGTAGGTGATGATGGCGACGCCAATGACAATGACTGCTGATGCAACGAACGTAATAAGCGTGACTTGTTCGCCATTCACTGCCCAACCCAAAAACACGGCGACGACAGGATTCACGTAAGCGTAGGTTGAAACTTTGGCGGGCGTACTCACTTGCAATAAAAAGACATACGCGCTAAATCCCAAGAACGAGCCAATCAAAATCAAGTACGCAAGCGCGAGCCACGAAATGGTTGTCACTTGCGCGAAATGAAATTCATTCCACTCGCCAAACACAACGGACATGCCCAACAAAAATGCGCCGCCGAGCAGCATTTCCATTCCCGTCAACATCAAGGGCGATTCAGGCAATTGCGCGTGGCGCGAATAAATCGAACCGAACGCCCAACTCAACGACGCGGAAAGAATAATCGCGACGCCCAACAGATTGAGCGGGCGGTCAAAGCCCAACGCGGCAGGTCCAATCAAAAGCAACATGCCGACGATGCCGAGTGTGATGCCGATGAAAATTCCACCGTGCGGTTTGTGTCCACCCGGACGCATGGACTCCATCAGCACCATCCACAACGGCGTGATAGCAATTATCAACGCGGCGAGTCCAGTAGGAATCATTGTCTCTGCCCACGCGACGCTGCCGTTGCCCAAGCCCAACAGAAAAATTCCAATGATGAGCGCGGAACGCCAATGAATTAATTTGGGCATAGACACGCCGCGCCAACGCATGAACGCAAACAACACCGCGCCCGAAATGACAAACCGAATCCCCGCCATGATGTGCGGCGGCATGGATTGGACCGCGAGACCGATGCCGAGATACGTCGAACCCCAAATGAGATAAATCGCGGCAAAGCACAAAACGACTAGCCAGCGAGGCGCGTGTTTGCTATTCATCGTCATTCTCCATCAATGAATCGAGAGGCAAATAGCTCGATTCTTTCAATGTGTCGAGCGCGATATTGGTGCGCGTGGAACGAATCGCTTTGATTTTGGAAAATTTTTCGCGCAACAATTTGCCGAGCGCGTCCGTGTTTTCAACGCGCACTTTGACGAGATAACAATCTTCGCCCGCCATGTTGTGTACTTCCAAAACTTCGGGAATGCGCGTCAATGCTTTGCCCGTCGCCTGACTCGCAAACGGTTCTTCGGTACGGACGAAAATAAACGCAACCATACTGCGTTTTACCTTTTTGGGGTCAAGCCGCGTTTCGTAACCGCGAATGATGCCCGCTTGTTCCATTTTGCGTACGCGCTCGAACACGGCAGTTTTCGTCAGTCCAACTTTGTCCGCCAACGCGACGTTCGACAAATGGGCATCTTGCTGAATAATATCCAGAATTTTCGCGTCAGTGTTGTCTATCATCCAACAAATCTCCTTTTTGACTGAACGTTTGAAATTATACGCGAAACGGAAAATTTGTCCACCGAAAACGCGAACTTGTCATTGCGAGGCGAACGGATTTTGTGATGCACAAGACTGTTTCGCAACCGAAACAGTCCTATGCCGCAATTGCCCCGCGTGGGGTACGCACAACGCGTTGTTTTGGTGATTCGTGTGGTGTTTTCATCGTGCGACAAAGAACGTCGCCTCGCAGTGACAGGCGCGGAGAGTATGCACAACGCGTTGTTTTGCGATTCGCGCAGCAGATTGCTTCGGGCAATAAAAACCATCGCGCTCGCAATGACAAACGCGCGCTAACAAAAACGGCGAGAGAAATTTTTTCTCTCGCCGTTCGTTTATGCGACAACTACTTGCGTTTTACGTGGACGCCCGCGTTTTCGCTTTGCGCCGTTCGTTCCGTTTTTGGTTACTACGCGTGGTTCGAGGTCGGGAATGTAAGGTTGCGGGGAGGTGTACAAATTGATGCGCTCGTTGGCAATCTCGATATAGTCAGGCGAAATTTCGTAACCGATGTAATGGCGTTTCGTCAAGCGAGCGGCAATCGCCGTTGAACCGCTGCCCATGAATGGGTCAAGTACGACATCGCCAACATTTGTGTACAACAAAATCAAACGCAAGGGTAAATCGAGTGGAAACGGTGCGGGATGGGGAATCCCTTTGGTTTTGTGTTGAACTTTTTTGCTCTGCGTGCCGAAATGCCAAATGCTGCGCGCGGTGTCGCGGATTGCTTTTTTCGCGGTGCCGTTCTTGTGCCAAATGCTGCGCGTCCAATCCACAAATTCTTGATTCGTGATGCCCGTGTGTTCGCCGCGCGTCCATTCGGGTTCGAGGCGCATCGTGTCTTTGGAAAAGACCATGATGTATTCGTGCGTATCGCGCAAGGTCGGATTCGATGCACGCGCGAAACTGCCCCATGCGGTTGATACGCCCGCCGTCGCGGATTTGTCCCAAAGTATTTCGCCGCGCATGAGGAAACCCAAATCAATGCACTGTTGAATAATGAACGCGTGGAGGGGAATGTACGGATTGCGTCCCGTGTTGGCAATATTGATGGCGAGGCGTCCGCCGGGGACGAGCACGCGCTGACATTCCTGCCAAACGATTTTCAAGAACGCGAGATAATTGTCGAGCGGTTCGCGGTCTTGATAGTAATTGTATTTTTTGCCGACATTGTACGGCGGCGAAGTGACGACGAGCTGTACGGAATTGTCATCGAGTTCTTCCATCGCGCGACAATCGTTGTTGTAAATGATGTCGAGATCCATGGCGTCCTATGAATCGCACGCAAAGGCGCAAAGACGCAAAGGTGGGAGCTTTGTGTCTTGCGCGCGTTGCGCGAGTGACAGTCTCCGCGCGCGAGAACGCGGCGTTGTGGGAACGCCGCATTCTCTCAAACGATTCGCGCGTGTGTGATATTCACATGTGCGCGGATTCTAACATACCCGCGCGCGCCGCGCAATAGAATTTATGTTCTTGGATATTTCGTGAAAGGATTTAGCTCAATCTCCGCCGCTGGCAGACTGCATAACTTTTCCGCGCCACAGGACGAGCCCCATCCAAGCTAGCCAAGCAGGCAAGGTGAGGACGGCGAGGATGATCGCGCCGGCAAGAAGAATTCCGGCACTCAAAAAATTGGCAATGACCAATAGGAAACCCGCGAGTGCCGCGCCGAAACCCAGTACACTCCAAACGCGCGGCATCATTCCAAGCTGCAGGTTGAGTCCGCTAAGGACCAATGTCCAGAGGGCAACCAGACCAAAGCCGAAAAAACCAAAGGGGTTAAGGTCGGTAAAACCGATGGATTCGATTGCGACGATTCGAATTTGCACATCCGCTTGTTGGCACTGTCCGCACGTATATTGAGCGGCAAGATAAGGGTCCTCTACCGCGTTGACCGCATTGTCTACTGCCAAAACCGCAAAGCCCAATATGGCGAGCACCGATATCCAGCGCACAAGGGCATTTGCGGGAAAGAGCGTCCCGGTCACTGCGGTTGCGGTACCTATTCCAAAAATGCCTGCCGCAACCAAAAGAACGCAGAGTAGAATGTACAGCTGTGAGTTATGCGAAAGGGAGACAAGAAAAAGGCGAGCATCGTCCGGGCTACTTTGTTCGGGCGGCAAGATGAAATAGAGGATGATGATAAGCAGATAGCAGATAGCGGTTACGATAGAAGCAAACGCGCCAACTTTGGCTGACGGAGCATCATTCATGTTTACCTCCTCATACGACAACGCTTGAGTCTGGAGACGAAATAATATCATAACACTAGACGTGATTCAAGCTATGGATGCGCGTTCCTTGCGCCAAGTCATTTTCCCTCAAAGCGCGCTCGACATGTACCGGGTTCGCGTCAATCACAAGAATTTCCAAACCGGGCAGTGTGCCCACCAATGCCACGCTGCGCGCCAACTTGTCCAACATCCCCCCTGTCACATCAACGCCGTGTGCTTTGCCGACGTGGGAGCGAATTTGCTCGAATGTTTCAGGCGTGATTTCGCGGATGAGTTGTGCGTCAGGATTTGTGTTGGGGTCGGCGGTGTAGATGCCGTTCACCGCTGTTGTGTAAATGATGCGCGTCGGTTTGAGAAGCAGCGCGAGAAACGCAAAGAGCGCGTCGGTGGAAGCAATTGCCATGCCGCGCGTGTCGTCGAACGCGACATCGCCGTAAATGAGTGGAATAAGATTGTGCTTGAGCGCGATTTGGATGTTTGTTACGTCGAGCGCGTAGAGTTCGCCGTCGCGTGTGCGCGCAGACGCGGAGGGTTGGATAGAAACGACGGGAACATTTTCCTCTAAAAAAATATCGGTGACAAGACGATTGAGTCGTTGTGCGGACGCGCCCGTTTCGGCGTACGCGCGCCAGTTATCTTTTTCACCATAGCCAAATTTTTTCGCGGTGAAATGTCCGAATGAACCGCTGCCGTGTCCGAGCAGAATTTTTAGTTCGGGACTTTTTTCGCGCGCGGAAAAAATCGCGCGTGCGGCATCACGAATCACATCAGGTTTTGGCGTTGCCTCGCGCGTTTTGTCGGTGATGGCGGAACCGCCGAGTTTGAGAAAGACGAGTGACATTTCCATGTAGGGGGGAAGTATTTTCGGCGCGACGTTGTTTGTCGCAAAAATGCTTCGCCCTTACTGACCGACGATGGATGGCGGCGGCGCGGGCGTGCGTTCACCCAAGTCCATGTGGTCAATTTGAACGCCCGCGAGCCGCAGATATTTCATGGCGAGTTCGTCAGGATATTTTCCCGCATAGACGACGCGCGTGAGACCCGCGTTGATAATCATTTTCGCGCAGGTGTGACACGGTTGATGCGTGGTGTAAATCGTTCCGCCTTCCAGGGAAACGCCATACAGCGCGGCTTGGAGAATCGCGTTCTGTTCCGCGTGCAAGGTGCGAACGCAATGCCCATTGACGATTTCGCATCCTTCATCGAGACAATGCGGCAACCCTTTGGGCGCGCCATTGTAGCCCGTCGTCAAAATGCGTTTGTCCTTGACAATGATCGCGCCCACTTGCGCGCGGAGGCAGGTTGAACGTGTTGAAACATCGAGAGTGATATTGAGAAAATATTCGTCCCAGGTGGGTCGCATGAGTCGAGAGTCGAGAGTCGAAAGTCAACAGTATCAAGTCGCCGTCAGCGACTGTTGACTCTCGACTGTTTACTGTTGACTAGCCTGTACCGAACTGTCTATCTCCCGCATCGCCCAAGCCGGGCATGATATAGCCCGCAGGAAACGCGTCTTCTTCCGTGGTCAAGCGCTCATCAATCGCGCCCAAATAAATATCAATGTCGGGATGTTCGCCGGTGAGTTTGGCAATGCCTTCGGGCGCGCCAATCATGCCGACAAATTTTATTTTCTGCGCGCCCCATTTTTTCAAAAGCGTCACACATTCGACGGCAGAACCGCCTGTCGCAAGCATCGGGTCGAGAACGACGCACACTTCGACCGTTGGCGAAACAGGCAAGCGATTGTAATACGCGACAGGTTTCAACGTTCGTTCGTCGCGATAAAAACCAATGTGCCACACTTCGGCGGGCGGCATCATTTCCCAAAATCCTTCCACCATTCCCAGTCCTGCGCGCAAAATTGGCACGAGTCCGATTTTTTCTTTGAGGCGATAGCCCGTGGTTTCTTGCAACGGGGTCGTCACAGTATTTTCTTCGATAGCCAAATCGGCGGTGGCTTCGTACGCGAGCAGGATTGCAATTTCACGAATCAGTTCGCGAAATTTTTTGGGCTCGGTATGAATGTCGCGCATTTTTGTGAGTTTGTGACGGATGAGTGGGTGATTGGAAACGTGAACGCGGGGGTGGGTCATAGTGAGACTCCTGTTTGTGATTGGAGATTAGGTGATTGGGTGATTAGGTGATTGCGCGTGAGTATAAACGAAAATGAGTTGACAAGAAAACAGGTAGTCCAGCAAGAAAAATTTACTGGCTACCTGTTCACTGATTACTATAACTGACCACGGATTACTTTTTCACTTTCTTGGGCAATGGCTTGAACGAGGCGATAGGCAATTCCATTTGTGCATCGTCATCGTCGTCTTGAACTTTTTTCGCCTTTGGTGGCGCGGGTTTTTCTTTTTTCGATTCGGCTTTGGATGATTTCGCGGGCGCGGATTTTTTCGCCGATGCTTTTTCTTTTTTCGCGGCGACTTGTTTCCCTGTTTCCCTGTCTTCTTGTTTTCCTTTTTTCTTCTCTACCTGTTTCCGTGTAACCGCTTTTGCCTCTGCTTTTTTCTCTTTAGCGCTGCCGTTCTCGGACGCGTGTCCATTGCGGCTCGCCGCAACAGGTTCGGATTTTTTGTTTTCTGCTTTCTTTTCTTCGACCGCGCCTTCCGCTTGTCCAACGAGCGAAGTCAAGCGCGCCAGCGCATCACTCTCTTTCAAAGTGACGAATGATTTTGCTTTTCCACTGCGCGAACTTTTCGCAATGTTCTCGGCGCGCACGCGCACATTCAAGCCGCTCGACGCGATAAACATCACATCTTCGTCCAGCGCGGCAATGCGCGCGGCGGCGAGTTCGCCCGCCTTGTTGTCGGGCGCGAACACGGTGACGCCGCCTGTATAACGTCCCTTGGTTGGAAATTCTTTGAGCGCGACGCGTTTGGCAAAGCCGCGCGCGCTGGCGACGACGAGCCAGGAATCTTTGTCCACAACGTCGAGCGAAATCACCTTGTCGTTTTCCGCGAGTTTGATAGCCCACACGCCCGCCGACGCGCGTCCTTGTACGGGAACGGTTTCCTCTTCAAAACGCAATGCCTGACCTTGCGCGGTGGTGATGAGAAATTCACCGCCGCCTTGCGTCAAGTACGCCCAGCCGAGTTCCTCACCTTCAGCGAGATTGACGACGCGCGTGCCTCCCGCTTGAATGTTGGACAATTCTTCGAGCGTGGTGCGTTTGATTTTGCCTTGCGCGGTGGCGAGCGTTACAAAACGATTCTCGCGGTCACCGTTAAAGGCGATGACATTGATAAATTTTTCGCTGTTCTCTAACTGATTCGCGAGCGAAACGCCGCTCGGATTGCGCGCGACATCGGGAACATTCGTCAAACGCATCGGGAGCGCGCGTCCGCGATTGGTGAACAATACTAGATTGTCTGTTGTATTCGCGGTGAGCATCGAAATCGTTGGGTCGTCACTGCGTTCCGTCACGCCATTCACGGCATCGCTGCGCGTGCGGCGATATTGTGAAGTGGGCGCTTTGCGGAGAACACCATCGCGCGAGAGCGTGACAAGCGCGATGCCTTCTTCTGCGCCCGCGACTTCGGCGCCTGCTTTAAATTCCGTTTCGGTGGTTTGCGCGATGAATGTGCGGCGCGCGTCGCCGAATCGTTCTTTTAAATCCGAACATTCTTCTTGGATGACGCCGAGAATCTTTTTGGGCGAGCGCAAAAGTTCTTCGAGGTATTTGATGCGCTTGCGAATTTCCGCGAGTTCGTCCTCGATTTTTTTGCGTTCCAATGCGGCGAGGCGACGCAGCTGCATGTCGAGAATCGCGGTCGCTTGCAATTCGGAAAGTTTGAAACGCTTCATCAATCGTTCGCGCGCCTGTTCCGCGTCTTGCGATTGACGAATTGTGCGAATCACTTCGTCCAAATTGTCGAGCGCAATTTTCAAACCTTCGAGAATGTGTGCGCGCAATTTCGCGCGTTCGAGTTCAAATTCGGTGCGGCGCGTAATAACCGTTTGCCGATGTTGCACAAAGAGTTGCAGCGCGCGTTTGAGCGACATGACGCGCGGCTCGCCGTCCACAATCGCGAGCATATTGACGCTGAACGCGCTTTGGAGCGCAGTATGTTTCAAAAGGGAATTGATAACGGGTGTGGCATCCACACCGCGTTTCAATTCAATCAACATACTCATACCTTGACGGTCCGACTCGTCGCGCAGGTCGCCGATTTCTTCAATCTTTTTGTCGCGCACGAGTTCGGCAATGCGTTCGATGAGCGATGATTTATTGACCTGATACGGAATTTCGGTGACGACGATGCGCGTGCGTCCGCCGCTCAATGGTTCCGTGTGCAATTTCCCGCGCACCACAATTCGTCCGCGTCCCGTCGCGTACGCTTCTTTGATGCCGTCGGTCCCCAGAATAATTCCGCCCGTCGGAAAATCGGGACCTTTGACAAATTGCATCAGGTCGTCGGGTTCGATATCGTCCACTTTTGTCCAGTGGTCAATCAAATAATTGATGGCATCACAAATTTCGGAAAGGTTGTGCGGGGGAATGAGTGTCGCCATGCCAACGGCGATGCCGTTTCCGCCATTGATTAAAAGATTCGGAACTTTGCCCGGGAGTACACTCGGTTGTTTGAGTGTGTCGTCAAAATTCGGATAAAAGTCCACCGTGTCCATATCAATATCGGCGAGCAATTCTTCCGCGAGTTCGGTGAGACGCGCTTCCGTGTACCTCATTGCCGCCGGGGGGTCGCCGTCAATGCTGCCAAAGTTTCCCTGACCATCTACGAGCGGATAACGCATCGTAAAATCTTGCGCCATGCGTACAAGCGCGTCGTACACGGATTGGTCGCCGTGCGGATGAAAACGTCCCAACACATCGCCGACGATGCGCGCGCATTTGCGCGTGGCGACGTTGTGCCGCAGTCCCATTTCGCCCATTTGATACAAGATGCGGCGTTGTACCGGTTTCAAGCCATCGCGCACATCGGGCAGCGCGCGCGAAGTAATCACACTCATCGCGTAATCGAGATATGCAGACTGCATCTCGTCGCGAATATCAGTAGAGCGAATGGTTCCGATTTCCATAGTGAGGGATGAAGGATGAGGGATGAGGGATGAGTCATCCGTCAAACGCAAATTTTTTTGAATTTGAAATTTAGTGCGCGGGGGATTATACACGAAAAGAATAAATGTGCTAGAGAGGTAGAACAGCGCAAAAAAAGTGATAGGACATTTCATCCCCTCTCTTTTTTTGCGTGACGGGATGTGCTGTCGCTCTGTTTCTTGACGGCGCTTTTTTTTCGGAGAGGGCTTTACGGTACGATAAGGGTCGAATGAAATGAGGCGGATATGGAAATGGGACTCATTTTGGACTTGGACGTGATACAAGTACGTAGAGGTTCTCCAGAAGCAAGTGGACAGCGAGGACTGCTGCAGGCAGAGGGACAGGTGACATGCAAAATCCAAAATTTGCCCAAGCCGAGCAAGAGTATTTTCGGCTGAGAGGACAGCTCGTTACGGGACGGATTACGCGCGAGCAGTTTCTCTCGGCGGTACACGCGTTGACGTTCGCGGATTCTGAAGGGCGGGTGTGGACAATTGATGCCGATTCAGGCAAGTGGAGAGTCAAGGATACAAACGCGCGCAGAGAGGGAATTTCGCAGAAACCTGTGCCAATGGCAGACGGGCAGAACAAGCCGACAAGTATGCCCGAGCAGGTCCGAAGCGTACTGCCCCCGGTTCCGACGCAAGGGGCGGCAGAGTTGAATAGTACGGGGCGAGCAAGTGCCGCGCACAGAGGAGTTTCCGCTCAAGTGATAATTTTGGGCGCGATGTTGGTTGCGGCAGTCTTGGTGTTGGCGGGGGCAGCGGTGTATTTTTTCAGACCTATGGAACAGGTTGCACAGCCGACACCGCTTGCAATGAATCAACAAGTTTTTCAAACGACTCGCGTTACCGAGACGCGAGGGATGTCCCCCGTAGTTATGACGCAGAGCAATGGTGATGATGAAAGTGGGATAGGCGGGCAAGTGCCGGCGCGAGTGATTGGGATGTCCGGAACAGCGCTTTTGACGCCGGAAGAATTCGGAGAGCAAGCGAAAGAGTTGGGGAGTTCGATTGCAGAGCTGAACGCGGCACAGTTGAAATTCATTGCGGATGCCAAGACGTTTTTGAGAGATGGCGCAGGCGAGAGTGACGCGGGAATCGAATCAAGAGGACAGGTTGATAAAGATTTGAGACAGGTTGCCGCGAGCGCGATGAAGGTTGGGTTACTGGCAGATAGACTGGCGCAGACATTGGCATTGCAAGAGAATGGGAGTGATGGCAGCGCCGTGCTGGTAGAACCCTATACGGCGACAGCGCAGCTGGCGTACGCGCAAGTGATTGAGGCACAGAATTTGCGCGACGAGTTGGCGAATGGGACGCTTACGCGCACAGACGCGGTACAGCGCGCGGCAGAATACGGCGCTCGGTTATGGAATGCAATCGTGATGGAGGGGGAAGCGGAAGCAAGCGGGAGCCGCAGTAATCCTTTTTTGAAGGATGTGCGGAATGCGAATGAGATTGCGCCGGTGGTTTTTTTGAGTGATGAGGCGACTAGGCAATTAGAGGCAGAGATGGGTGAGACCGTCACGCGCCTGTGGTTGGCTGCCACGCAGTCGGGGAGCCGACGAATAATTTCTGTGCCTGCTCCAAAGCATGAGGTTGGATTTGCCGATGAGCGATTGTTGCAGCGGCTGACGAATGCGGAAGAACAAAGAAACGGAGACAGGGCACGACAAGCGGCACTCGCGCAGCTGGATAGAGGCGCAGCCGAAATTCTTGGTGCGCGGCAAGTTGAGGTCCCGTTGAGAACTGTGGTGGTGGCAGGGCAAGATGCGACGGGAGAGCTGCCGTTTTTTCCATCGCTGAACGAAGGGACAAGCACGGTTGTTTCTGAAAAGCGCAAGACGAAAAGTGTGAGCGAGTTTGTAACCAAGAGTTATGCGTTGAAAGGGAGTCAAGCGCCAAAGGGGGGGGGGACGGTAACGCTAAAAAGGGAGGACCCGGCGGTTGTGGTTGGGATAACGAGTTTTGATTTTAGCGTCAAGAAAGTGAGTGACACGCGCGCGAATTTCAGACCGACTTTTCTGGTCGTTCTGAGGTCACGCTTTGTTTCGCAAGACAACCGAATTGAGGTGCGATGTAGTGTGCCCGGAAGCATCAAGACATTGTTGTCGCAAAAGACAAATGATTTGAATACGCACATACCGGTGAGCGGCGTCGTCGAACTGCCGTTTCCCGGTGAGTACAGCGTGGTCTGTTCCACATGGGAGACAGATTTCAACCCGATGGAAGGCATTGACTGGCGGTTCCATTCCAAGGCAGAGGTCGCTTTTCAACTAGGTGAGCAAGAAGAAACAAGTACACCCACACCAACTGAAACTGCGACCGAAACAGCAACGGCGACCGCGAGCTATACGTTCACACCGACAGCGACGGGCACGACGACACATACGAGTACGGCAACCGCGACGCCTACCCTTACCGCGACGGATAAACCCACACCAACGCCCACAGCGACACGCACAGTGTTGAGACCGCCGACAGAGACGCCCGCGCCCTTTACGATGAGGGGGACGATGAGCATCGGCTTTACGTTTATTGGTTCGTATTCAACCGGGTTTATTGAATTGACGGTGCATCCCGAGAATGGACAAGTAGAGGGGACGCTGAATGGTGAGGGAACAAAGTCAGGAGAAACCAAGTGTCAGGATGAAAGCGTTCAGACCTGGATGTCGCGGCGAAGTTTCAACGGGCGAATTGTGGGACAGATTGATATGAGTTCGGGAACATTGCTAAACGTGCGCGGGAACCCGACGGAAACCGGAATGAGCGGACGGCTGACATTGACCGCGAGCTGCGACACGCCCGCGCAAGATTTGGAGGTCAATCCGTCGTTTGAATTGAACGGAAGCATTGACCTGACAAATCATACGGGAAAAGGAACAATACGCGCGGTAGGCGAGTTTGACACGGGCGAGGGCGATTGGCAGGTGGGAGAATGAGGGTAGAGCGCGAACTCGCGCGGATGAGGTGCGAATTCTGATTCGGCACGAGAATGAAACTCGTACCGTATGTGTGAAGTATGGAACCGAAGATGTGAGAGAGGACGAAATGTCCTCTCGCGTTTTTACGGGCTACATATTCTAGAAACCTGTCAAGTCTTACCCCGCATTCAAATCTTTCAACAACCGATTGATGGCGTTTTGATACAAGAGCGGATTTGTCCAATTATTGAAATCGCCGATGTGGCGTTTGCGAATGTCGTACGCCCATTGTTCGCTTGTTTCAAAAACCGAATCATCAAGCCGAATCGGAAACAGCACGGTCTTGCCGTGTTGTTGTTCTTTCAGAACCGCTTTGGAAAATTCTTTTTTCACCCACGCGCGCTCAATGGAATTTTGTGACAAGACAATGATAAGTTTGTCGTACACCCGAATCGCTTGGTCAATCGAATCTTCAATCGTCTCGCCAATTTTCAAATCTTCGGGCGCGAACCACACGCGCACGCCGTTCATCTGCAAATCGTTGTGCAACCGCCGCGCAAAATGTTCGTCCGCCGACGAATACGAAATGAACGCGGAATAATACTGAATCGGTTTGCCGACGAGGGATTTGGCAAACGTAATCATTGTTTCTGGTACACCGCAGCCGCGCAGAAATGCTTCGGGGATGTTGCCACGAGATTTGTAGAGGGTATCGATGCCGATGTTTGATGGTCCCTCATGTCTTACCGATTCGAGACCTATAACTTCAGACAAGTCAATGTCGATGAAACTCATATCTCGCATTTTTACGTTGGTAAAATCTGCTTTCCAAAGACTGCATTTCCTAAATGAAGCATCGGAAAAGTAGGTGCGTTTGAAGACTGCTTCTTCAAAGTTAGTTAAGTCAAACGCAACCCGTACAAACGAGGCGGAGGAAAATTCTGCTTCGCGTGCGTCTACGCTACGTAATTGTGCGTCCCAAATATGAGCGCCTAGAAATTTGGCTCTATTCAGGTCAGCACTATTTAAATTCACTTTATAAATATGCGTGTTGCGAAGAGACGCTCTCCGCAAGCTGGTGCCTTCCATAGAGTTGCCAGTGAGATTTGCATCATCAAGAATAGCATCATCTAATTCCGTGTAATTTAGTTCGGTTCCAAAAAGTTGTGCCTTAGTCAAATCAGCACTCATCAGAAAACTATCCATAAGGTTTGCATCAGTCAGTTTTGCTTTCTGGAGATTTGACTTGCGTAAGTCGAAACCCTTAAGGTTGAATGCCTGGAGGTCTGAATCGGATAAATCAATAATAGAACTATTTATCTGAGCGCGCCATTCAGAACGGGCTTTCATTCCTTGACTCGTACTTGCGCGCGCTACCGCCGCTAGATGTTCAGGATTCGCCATATTTCCTCAATCCTCATCCATCCGAAACTTGCCATCATACGACTTCACATATTCCACTTGTTCGCGCGTCAAGCCGTAGAGACTTCCGAGCAAATCGTCAATGCGGTCGAGAATCGGTTTGCTGTGGCGCGGGTAGAAAATTTGCTGCGTGATTTCGCCTGTCGCGTATTTGGTGCGTTGGAGGGTGGAATGTTTGTGATAATCGTCCATCAATTCGTCAACGAGTTTGCCCAACTTTTTATATAGCGCGCTGGAACCTTTGTGGTATGTGAATGGAAAACTTTTTATTTCTTGTTCCATCAAATGAAACTCATCGCCGTATAAAATCCAGTACCAAAAGAACAAGGACGAATTGACGATGGCGATAATAACTTTGCCGATTTCCTCATTCTGTGCGTTGAGTTCGCCAAGCGTTGTTGAATGTCGCGGTTTGCCATCTGCATCAAGAAAGGTCGGCTCAAATGCGTATGCTTTGAGCCAATAGCGCCCGATGCCGTGAAACCAAAATTTCCAATCGCCCGTCAAATAATCGCCAATGGTTTTTTCTTGCTTGAACAATTTCAGCGCGATGCTTCTGCCCGTTTCGTCGCCCAATTTCGCCCAACCGTATTCCGCAGGCAAATCGGAAATGTCTGCGAACGAGAGTTTCGCAATCATCGCTTGTTCTTGTCCCTCGTGCCAGCGATGGAGGCGCGTTGCTTCGAGTTTCAAGACCTTCGAGGTTTCGGAAACCTCGAAGGTCTTTTCTTGCGCGACAACTATCGTCGTGCGTTGGTCAACGTTCGGAAAAATTTTCGCGGGACGAATGCCAAAGTTTGCGACTCGCACTTGCGCGTAATTTTTTGTGAACGAATCGCGCAGCGGCTTCATGCGTTCCGAACAGACCAGCGACATCGGCACAATCATGCCGAGACGACTCGATGATGCGCCAATCATGCGCGCGCGCTCCAACATGTACGAGTACAGATTGCGCGCCGACGCGGTTTCATAAAACTCATCGTAATACGCATCGGTTTTGACATCCACATACGGCGGATTGCCCACCACCGCATCAAAACCGAAATTCTCTTTCCACACCGTCCGATGCAAATCAATAAACACTTCGGGAAATTCCAAGTCCCAATGAAAAAACCGTTTGTCCGCGTACATCGTTTCGCGTTCCTCAAACACCTTGCGATACGGCGGTGAAATTTTGTCGAGCGGCGTCGTGAGCGCGTCGGGACCATACAAGCGCAAAAATTCATCCGCGCGCTTGCTGCCATAATACGGCATCAAATAAATGTCGAGCAAACGTTTGTACGGCACGACGGCTTGCTCGAACACATCAAACAAATTCGCGCTGTGTTCTACATCCGCAATCGTCGCGTCGGACGACAGCGAAATTTCTTGCATCGTTTTCGCGGCGTTGAGAATTCCCTCGAACGGACTGCCCAATAACGGCGCGTCTGCTTTGAATTCATTTTGCACACGCCGCGCGAACGCGCCCAACAGCGAATTGCCAAAACGCAAATGATGGTCGAGAAACGAAAGCGGTGCGCCGACGGTGAACGTGTGCAGCCACAACGAAACTTTGGCGAGTTCCACCGCCATCGTGTTGTAATCCACGCCATAGATGCAGCGTTTCATCACGACGCGCTGCAAGAGTGATGTATCATCGAGGCGCGCCACATCCACTTCTATGCCTTGCTGCGCCATCTCGGACACAATCGTTTTGCGAATCTGTTCGAGCATTTTCAACAGCGGATTGTCTTGCGGAAATTGATTGAGAATCCGAATGATGCCGTCGGTCAAATAATCAACCGTCTCGACAAGAAAATGCCCGCTGCCCATCGCGGGGTCGCAAACTTTGATGTCCAATAAGATTTCGTTCGCCGCGCGTTCCGCGTCTTCAATCTGTCGATTCAACACACGCGTCACGTCCAAACTTTTCGTCGCGTGTTTTTTCGCAAGCAAGGTGTGATATTTCTCCACCGCGTCCGCGAATTGTTTTTCGCGTTGTGCCAAAATCGGCGCGAGCGTTTCATGCACAATATATTTCACCACGTAATCGGGCGTATAGTAACTGCCCGTTTCTTTACGTTCCTTCTTGTCGGTCTTGAGTTCGACGCTGCCCTTGCTTGCGTTCTTGATGTGCAATTTGTATTCGAGCAGTCCTTCATAAATCGAGCCCAACGTCCGCACGTCAATAAAACCATAATCAATCGGTTCGCCGTCGGTGCGCCACAGGACATCGAGCGCGCGTCCCAACATTTCATCATTCAATTTGTTCGCGGCGATAAATTGATTTTCGCTTGATTTGGGGCTGAACAAACCGCCGTTATAACGCGGCAGTTGATATTGACGCTCGCCGCGGTCAATCACTTCAAACAGATTCAGCAATTCGCCGTACAAACGCGTGGACGTTTCGCCAAGCGGAGTTCCCTTGTCAATTCGCGCGGCAACATTTCGCGCCATCGTCGTGAGACTGTTGTCACGATAGCCCGCGTGATTTACAGGCAGCAGCGAACGCGCTTCGGCATAAAACAGAAACAGCAATTTATACAGCAGCGACATCGTTGCTTGATAAATTTCGCGTTTTGTTTCCTCGTTCTCGGTGACGCCTTTGCCATGACGCTGCGCGATAAAGCCGCCCGCAAGCAACGGAAAAACTTGTTCGTACACCAAATCTTTGAGTTGGTCGCCGATGATGCGCGCATACGTCAATGAACCTTCGCGCACGCGTTCGAGGAATGATTTCCCTTGCGCGTCGCGTTCAAACGCTTCGCGGCGAAAGAACAAGTAAAAATATTTGAATTGTTCGGCGTCATCTTGTTCGAGGAGTTGAACGAGATTGACTTGATAAAATTCTGTCGCGGTGGAGGAGGCGAGGCGATAATACAAACGCCACGTCTCGCCGTTTGTAAGGATGCCCCAATCCACGCCCGTGCCAATCAAATAATTGACCATCTGGAACGTTGGATTGGCATTCTTGAATTCATCGCGCGCGTCGTTCTTGCGCTGTTCGCTCAACGGACGCGCCCAGTATTTCGCGTCGAGAATCGCGAGCGCGTCGCTATAAAACGCGCGTTCGTCTTTCAAAACTTTTTGCGCGCGTTTTTTGCTTTCTTTGTCGAACAACGCGTAATCGGGACGTTGGACTTGTCCTGCTTTTTTGAACGAGGTTTGAGGAATGTACGCAAATCCAAGCGCATCGAGAACGGGGCGAATAAATTCTTGTTCCGTTTGCGCTTCGTTCAGCGTGGCGAGGAAATCTTTTTTCTCTTGATAGAGTTCTTTAAGGTTCGCAAAAACATCGTCAACGTCAACCTGCCAATCGGTTTCATCAGGCAAGCGTCTTTCGAGAAAGTGTTGGGAGAAAAGAGAGCGAGTTGGTGAGGCAGGCATAATTTCCTTTTGCAATAAATCGAAACAATTCGTCAGAATTATAACTGCCCCGCGTTCGGATTTCAACCGCCGCGCGTTGCAAAAAAACCGCGCCTCTTGCGAGACGCGGATTGTCTTTACTGCTCACAGACCACCGGTGACTTGTATTAAAGTGCCGTAGATATTTCCCGCTAACGCGCATGGAGTGACTTGTCCAGCCCACACCATTTCCAACTCGCTTCCCACAACCGCCGCGCTTTTTCCTCGTCGTACGATTCGTCGCTGGAGCGAATTTCTTGTCCATCTACAATGAATTTGCCGCCGACGGTCGCATAGCGCGGGTCGGTTGCAAGCAGCATGTACGAGGCGGATGCCTGTTCCTGCGAACGCGCAAAGGGCATCCGCGTCATGACTTGGGCATAGAAAAATTTTGCCAACGGCGACGCGCGGCGTTCGGCAATGGATGCAGGCACAAAGCCCGGGCACAGTGCGTTCGAGGTCACATCCGTCCCGCTCAAACGGCGCTGCAATTCATACGTGAACCATACGTTTGCGAGTTTCGAGTTTTTGTAAAACACGCGCGTATCGTACTGTTTTTCGCCCTTGAGATTTTCGTAATCGAAATTCGGAGGGGGTCCGCCCCCATATCCGGGGATGTGCAGCTGCGAGGTCACGGTAATGACGCGCGCCGGAGCGGATTGTTTGAGTGTATCCAGCAGCAGATTGGTGAGCAAAAAGTGTGCGAGATGATTTGTGCCAAACGTCATTTCAAACCCATCCGCGGTAAAGGTCGGTGTTTTCCCCGGGACACTGCCGCCCGCATGGTTAATTAGTACGTGAAGCGGATAGCCCTTGGCGTGAAACGCCGCCGCACACTCTCGCACCGAGGCGAATGACGCGAGGTCGAGCGGAATTGCTTCGACGTGCGCGTTTGGATAGACCTTGCAAATTTGCCGGATCGCATCCGCGCTTTTGGATTGATTGCGCGATGCAAGAATGACATGAAATCCATCGGCTGCCAATTTCTTGGCAGTCACAAAACCGATTCCGCTGTTGCCGCCCGTAAGCATGGCAACGCGCGGCTGTTCAAAAGTCGAGCTGCTTGATGTATTTTTCATTCGTACAACTCTATCTGCAATTCGCTCAGCGCTTGCCGAAATCGAACTCGTGCGCGCACAAAAATCTTGCCCAGCGCGAACTCTTACAGAAACTGCAAATCATTCCAGCCCGCGACATCTCGAATGGCAGGCGTGATGAACTTGTGCAAATGTCGCGTTCCGAGAGTCCTCTCTCATTGAGAGGGGTAAAAGCAGACATTGAAATTTGGATGAGACGTGACCGATTATACGCGCGAGAAAATCGTTTCGCAATAACGACCCGACGGTTCTACTGCGATTGTTTTTGGTACATCATGCGCGGGGTAGAGCGCATTCGCCCTAAGCAACGCAGCAGTTTTACAAACCTGTCAGGTCAGTCGCGCGTTGTAAAAAAAACCGCGCCTCTTGCGAGACGCGGTTTTTATTTTTACGTTTTTTCTTTTACGCCAATCGGTTTAATAGTCGGGCATCGGCGGTGCGCCCATGGGCGCTTTTTCTTTTTCCGGTGCGTCGGTAATCAATGCTTCGGTTGTGAGAATCATTGCTGCGATGGACGCGGCGTTTTGCAACGCGCTGCGCGTGACTTTGGCAGGGTCGGCAATACCCGCAGCGAGCAAATCTTCGTATCCTTCGGTCATGACGTTGAACCCGAGGTTCTGGTTGTTTTTCTCTTTTTGCAAGCGGCGGACTTCGCCGACGACAACCGCACCATCTTCACCCGCGTTTTCCGCGAGTTGGCGAAGCGGTTCTTCGAGAGCGCGTTTCAGGATGGCGACGCCGGTCTTCAAGTCGCCAGTGAGTGCGCCTTCGCCTTTGAGGAGCGAATCGAGCGCGGGAGCAATGTTGACGAGCGCAACACCACCACCGGGGACGATACCTTCTTCGACGGCGGCGCGCGTCGCGGACAATGCATCTTCGACGCGATGTTTCTTTTCTTTGAGTTCGGTTTCCGTGGCGGCACCGACGCGAATCACTGCCACGCCGCCGGACAATTTGGCGAGACGTTCTTGGAGTTTTTCGCGGTCATAATCGCTCGTGGTTTTTTCCACTTGCGCTTTGATTTCGTTGATGCGACCTTGAATTTCTTTGTCTTTGCCGCGACCTTCGATAATCGTCGTATCGTCTTTGTTGGAAATGACGCGGCTCGCTTGACCCAAATCGCTTACGTTGGTCGTTTCGAGCTTGCGACCCATTTCTTCGGTGATGACGTTGCCGCCGGTGAGGATGGCAATGTCGCGCAGCATTTCTTTGCGGCGGTCACCAAAGCCGGGGGCTTTGACGGCGAGAACGTTCAAGAGTCCACGCAGTTTATTCAACACGAGTGTCGCGAGCGCTTCGCCTTCAATGTCTTCGGCGATAATCACGAGTTCGCGTTTGCCCATCTGGACGAGTTTTTCGAGGACGGGAACGATGTCCGTATGCGCGGTGATTTTCTTGTCAGTGATGAGAATGTACGGGTCGGCAATGTCGGCTTCCATTTTTTCGGGATTCGTGACGAAATAGGGCGTGAGGTAGCCGCGGTCAAATTGCATCCCTTCGACGTAATCCACTTCAAAATCCAAACCAGTCTTGGATTCTTCGACGGTGATAACGCCGTCTTTGCCAACTTTGTCCATCACTTCGGCGAGCAGTTTGCCGATTTCGGGGTCGCCACCCGAAATGGTTGCGACGTGCGTGACGTCTTCGTGTCCATTGACAGGTTTCGCCATCTTTTTGATTTCTTCGACGACGAGTTCGGTGCCTTTTTCGAGACCGCGTTTGAGCAGCATCGGGTTGGCGCCGGCGGCAACGACCTTGAGTCCTTCGGTGACGATGGCTTGCGCGAGAACGACAGAAGTGGTTGTGCCATCACCGGCGACATCGTTGGTCTTGGTGGACGCTTCTTTTAAAAGTTGCGCGCCCATGTTTTCGTACGGGTTTTCGAGTTCAATATCTTTGGCAACGGTAACGCCGTCATGTGTGACAGTCGGCGCTCCAAATTTTTTGTCCAAAGCGACATTGCGTCCTTTGGGACCGAGCGTGGTTTTCACGGCTTCGGCGAGCGTGTCCACACCAATTTTCAGGTGCTTGCGCGCGTCGCCGGAAAATGAAAGCTGCTTTGCAGGCATGGTTTCCTCCGAGTATTCGCTTATCGCAAATCGCCTATTGCTTATCGCACGCGGCGAGTTTGCCGCAGCCATACGCCATACGCGATATGCTATACGCGATTATTTTTGAACAACTGCGAGAATGTCTTTTTCTGAAAGAATCAAAACTTTTTTGTCACCGATTTTGATTTCGGTGCCGCTGTATTTGGCAAAGATAACTTTGTCATCCACAGCGACTTCGAGGGGCAAACGTTTCTTGCCATCTTCGTCCCAGCGTCCGGGACCGACGGCGAGGATCTTGCCTTCTTGGGGTTTTTCTTTTGCTGTTTCGGGAAGCAAAAGACCACTGGCGGTGGTTTCGTCGCGGTCGAGTGGTTCAACAATCACGCGATCCGCAAGCGGGCGCAGGTTTTGGTCTGCCATAGTGTGATGCTCCTTGAGTAAAGTAATAGATGCCCAAAAGTGGATTGGGCGTTTATTCACACAGAAAGAGGTTAGCACTCGTTTGCGAGGAGTGCTAACCGAGAGAAAATATATCACAGAAATCGTAGATGTCAAGAGGTTTTCGCAAGTGTTTATAAAAATTTCCTAATAGGAAAAATTTCAAGCCACGCGAAAATTTTTTTAATGACAATTCGTGTACAGTTGAAAATTCATCGCCGCAAACGCGCTATTCTCTGTTATGATAGGACGAATCCGAAAACATTTTTGCAAGTGTCACGCAAAGCGATAATGCAGTTTTCGGATGGGTGGTACCATTTCCCACACGCCATTTGAGTTTCTCTGTTCTCTGCTCCAGAGCGCCTCGCTATTGATTTCGCTGCACTCATTACATCGCCACGCAGCGGATTCGCTCTTTCGTAACGGTTCGACAGCGCGTTGTAATCGAATTGAAATCGCAAAACGGTTGTCAAGTACATGTATCCTATTGAGAATAGCAGATACGGGAACGTACAATTCACCAACAGTCTTTTACCATACGCGTAAATTTGAAACGCGCCGGTCTTTCAATGGGGGAGAACGCGCATCGGTTCGTTCCTCCACTTGATCCAAGAAGGATCGGTGGAGTTTTTGCGTTTCTCTCATGCAATCTGGTGTAGCATCCTTTTATTGATTCCGGCACACGTCCGTTTTGCCGAGCCGGATTTTCACTTGGCGAGGGAGAGCATTTCCTATGCAGTCACTCTCGAATAACAATCAGCCGCCCAAACACGACGCGGCATGGTACGCATGGCTTACGAGCGAATGGCTTCCGCCCACGCGCAATCGTTTCCTCGCGGTGGTGTTGGGCTTACTGCTCTACATCGCGCTCTTTATTCCACTGCACCGCTTGGCAGGTGCGCCCGGTTCTCCCTCCCTTGCCGTTGCCTTTGGCGTAGTGCCCATTGGGCTTGCCGGATGGCTGTTTGGACGGCGCGCGGCGTTCGTGATGTGGTGCGCGGTGTTTGCGGTGATTATCGTTTTACGTGTGCTGATTGGGGAAATAGAATATCTAACAAGCCCGCTGACAACTGTCGTCGGAGGGGTACTCCTCCTTTTGGTCGGTTTGGTTGTCGGTGGACTCAGTGAGCAACTCGCTCGCTCCACGTTGCTTACCAAACGCGTGCGGCGCGAACAAGAAATGCTCGAGTCCGAAGCGCTGGAGCGGAAACGCGCTGAAGAAACCTTGCGCGTGCAAAATTCTTACTTTACCGCGCTGAATGACACTGCTGTTAGTCTAGTCGGACGTCTGAACTTGAACGAGTTGCTTGGCGATATTTTGAATCGCGCCGGTGAACTCGTTGGCACCAAGAACGGGTACGTCTTTTTGCTCGACCCCGAAACGAATGAAATGGTGATGCGCGTTGGCGTTGGCGCGTACCAAGAGTTGGTTGGAACAAAAGCGCAGCCCGGTGTTGCACTCGCAGGCAATGTGTGGCAAACCGGCGAAGCGGTGGCGGTGGACGATTACCGCAATTGGAGCGGACGGCTTGCTGACCCCAGCCGCAATATGTTACGCGCAGTGGTTGGTGTTCCGCTCAAGCGCGGCTCCGGTGCAAACAAAGACCAAGTGATTGGCGTTATTGGTCTCGCGCATCTCGAAGCCGAGAAACGTTTTGGCGCGACGGAAATGGATGTGTTGAATCGGTTCGCCGCACTCGCCGCCATCGCGTTGGACAACGCGCAATTGTACGAGTCCGCGCAGCGCGAGTTGACACAGCGGCGCGCGGCGGAAGGCAAATTGGCGTATGAACGCGATTTGCTGCAAGCGTTGATGGACAACATTCCCGATTTGATTTTCTTTAAAGACATCGAATCGCGTTTTGTGCGCAGCAATGCCGCGCATTTGAAAAATCTCGGCGCGGGTTCCATGGACCAAGTGTTTGGCAAGACCGATTTGGATTTTCACGCCGACAAACCCGCGCACAATTTCATGGAAGATGAAAGGCATATCATTGAAACGGGTGCGCCCATTCTGAACAAGATCGAGTCCAATCCGGCGGCAGACGGGACGCGGCGTTTCTTTTCGACTTCCAAAGTGCCGTGGCGTAATCAAGAAGGCGAAGTCATTGGCACGCTCGGCGTCGCACATGACATTACGGACCGCGTTTTGGCGGAACAAAAATTGGAAGCTGAAGTGGCAGAGCGTCAGCGCGCGGAACAATTCCTCGATTCCATTGTTGAGAATTTGCCGACGATGCTCTTTGTCAAGGATGCACAGGACTTGCGTTTTGTGCGTTGGAACAAAGCCGCAGAAACGATTACCGGACGCACGGGGCAAGTGATTCTCGGCAAAAACGATTACGACTTTTTCCCAAAGGACGAAGCCGATTTCTTTGTCGCCAAAGACCGCGAGACACTCAACGGCGGACAAGTCCTCGATATTCCCGAAGAGCCGATTGAAAACGCAAGCGGCGAAATTCGCTGGCTCCACACGAAAAAATTTCCCATGTTGGGTGCAGACGGCAAGCCCGAGTATCTGGTGGGTCTTGCCGAAGACATTACCGAACGCAAACGCGCCGAACAAGAAATCCGCGAGTCGCGCGAATTTTTGGAAACCCTCGTAACCAATATCCCTCTGGGCATCTTTGTCAAAGACGCGCAGGACTTGAGAATCGTGCGTTGGAACAAAGCGAACGAAGCGATTACGGGAATTTCAGCTGACGCGGTGATGGGCAAGAACGATTACGAATTGTTCCCGCGCGAGCAAGCCGAGTTCTTTGTTGCCAAAGACCGCGAAACACTTGCCAGCGAAACGCTGCTCGATATTCCCGAAGAGCCGATTCAAACCGCGGATCGCGGTTTGCGCTATTTGCACACCAAGAAAATTCCATTGCACGATTCGAATGGCAAACCGGTATTTCTCCTTGGCATTTCCGAAGACATTACCGAACGCAAACGCGCGGAAGACGCGCTGCGCGAAAATGAATACATGTTGAGCAAGGCGCAAGAAATCGCTCATATTGGCAGCTGGCGCTGGGACCGCATTTCAGGGGGTGTGGAATGGTCCAACGAGCTCTATCGCATTTTGGGCAAACGCCTCGACGAAAAGCCCGCGCCGCTCAATCAATTGGTCGAGCAAATTGCTCATCCCGAAGACCGCGCCCGCGTGCGTGAATTGTACGCGGACCTCGAACGTGACCAACTGCCTGTGCCAATGGAATTTCGTGTTCTCGCAGGTGATGGCGCGACGCGCTATCTCGTTGCCGAGAGCGAACACATTTTCAATGACCAAGCCGAACCGATTGGTATGATTGGTGTCGTTCAGGACATTACCGAACGTCGGCACGCGGAGCAAGAACTGCGCGAGAGCGAGGAGCGTTATCGCGACCTCTTTGAGAATGCAAACGACTTGATTCAATCCGTTGCCGTTGACGGTAAACTGTTGTACGTCAACAAAGCGTGGAAAGATACATTGGGCTACACGGACGAGGAAGTGGCATCCTCGCGTTTCCTCGACATTGTGCATCCCGATGGACGCGCTGAATATTTTGCGAGTATCGAGGGAATCATGCGCGGTGAGACGCAGCGTGATATGAATGCACAAATCATGACGCGCGATGGGCGCAAGGTTTTGTTGGAGGGGACGGTCTCGCCGCGTGTTGTGGACGGACGCGTGGTTTCGACGCGCGGCATTTTCCGCGATGTTACTGCGCGCCGCCTCGCCGAAGAGCGCGCGACTTTTCAAAACGCGCTTCTCGCCGCGCAGTATGATGTTTCGCCGGATGGTATTCTCGTCGTGGGCGCGGATGACCGCGTGCTTTCGTACAATCGCCGCTTTCTTGAACTGTGGAAAATTCCTTCGGAAGCCATTGTCGCCGGTTCTGCCGAAGCACTGCGCCAAGCCGTCCGCGATAATTTAGTGGATGTCGAAGATTGGCTCCGGCGCAGTGGCGAGATTTACATGAATCAAGGCAAGAGCTCGCACGACGAAATCGAATTTCGCGACGGGCGGACGTTGGAACGTTACAGTGCGCCGATGACTGCGCCGGGTGGAGCGTATCTCGGACGCGTCTGGTTCTTTCACGATATTACAGAAACGCGCCGCGTCGAGCAAGACATTCGCCGCGTGGTGCAAGGTACGCGCGCGATCTTTTGGCGGTCTGAAGTCCAAGAACTCCAGAATCCCAATGACGATGCGCTTGGCTATCATTGGGAGACGAGTGTTTCCAACCCGGACGCGGCAATGCAACATCTGCCGTTCAATCTGCAGCCGGGACAAGTGTATGAAGACGCGTTGTATCACGCAACCCTCGCCGAAGACCAAGTGACAATGAACATCACCAGCTCCAAAGCATTGCGTGAGAGCGCTCCCGGCTATACCCAAGAATATCGGGTTGTGGATGCAAACGGTGTGATGCATTGGATGTACGAAGATGCGCGGATTCGAAATCTCGGTGAGGGGCGATATGAAGTGGTTGGGGTTACGACGGACATCACCGAACGGAAACGCGCAGAGGACGCGTTGCAGTACGAGCGCTATTTGCTCGAGTCGCTGATGGACAATTTGCCGCATTACATCTTTTTCAAAGACCGCGAGAGTCGTTTTACGCGCATCAATCGCGCACAAGCGGAGCATCTCGGTCTGCAACAATCCTCTGACGCAATCGGCAAAAGCGATTTTGACTTTTTTAGTCAAGAACATGCGCGCCCGGCGTTTCAGGATGAACAGCGCATCGTGGAAACCGGTGTGGGAATTTACAACAAAGAAGAAGAGGAAACATTTCCGGACGGGACCAAGCAATGGGCTTCGACCACAAAGCTGCCGCTCCGACGCGGCGACGAAATCGTCGGCACCTTTGGTCTCACCGTGGATATTAGCGAACGCAAACGCGCGGAACAAGAATTGCGCTTACGGAACAGCGCGATTGAATTTAGCATTGACTCTATTACTATCGTTGATGTGCGCCAACCGGATATGCCGTTGGTCTATGTGAATCCCGCGTTTGAACGCGTCACCGGTTATTCGTTCGACGAAGCGGTTGGAAGAAATTGTCGGTTCTTGCAAGGCGACGACCGCGCGCAACCCGCGCTCGGTGAATTGCGCACCGCTGTTCGGGAAGGCAAAAATGCGACAGTGATTTTGCGGAACTATAAAAAAGATGGAACGATGTTTTGGAATGAATTGCAGATCTCGCCGGTAGTGGATGCCGCCGGTGTCGTGACTCACTTTATCGGTGTGCAAAATGATATTACCGCACGGCTCGAAGCGCAAAAGGCACTCGAACAACAGAACTCGTACTTGAACGCGCTACAAGAAACTTCGCTCGGTCTGATGCAGCGCCTCGATGTCAATGCCTTGCTCCAAGACATTGTGGCGCGCGCAGGCGCACTCGTCGGTACGGAAAATGGATACGTCTTTTTGCGCGACCCCGATTTTCAAGAAATGGAACTGCGCGTGGGTATTGGTGCGTACGAGGGCTTTGTGGGACGCCGTACGAAACCGGGCGTGGGGCTGGCAGGGCAAGTGTGGGAATCGAACGCGCCGGTTACGGTGGACGATTATCGCTCGTATGGTGGTCGGCTTGCGGACGCGAGCCGCGATATTTTACGCGCGGTCGCGGGCGTGCCATTACGCTCCGGGAATGAAGTGATTGGTGTCATCGGTCTCGCGTACTTGGACGAAACGCGCAAATTCGGTCCAGCCGAAATTCAAGTCTTGCAGCGGTTCGCGCAGCTGGCGACGATTGCTTTGGACAACGCGCGTTTGTACGAAACGGCGCAGCTGGAATTAACCGAACGCTCGCGTGCGGAAGACGCGCTGGCGGAGCAATTGCGCGAGACCGAATTGTTGAACCGTGTCACCAATCACGCCGTGAACTTGGATGTGGACACGGCGCTGGTCGAGATTTGTCGCGATTTGGCGGAATACTTTGACGTGGAGCAATCCGGCATCGCGTTGTTGAATGAAGACAAGAAATCGTTGACCGTCGTCGCAGAATATTCACCGGTGGATTCACCCAATGTTGTCGGATACGTGATTCCCGTACAAGGCAATCCGTCCACTGAAATTGTTTTGGAAACGCGTCAGGCGGTAGCGTTCTCGCACGCGCGCACAGACCCGCGTCTTGCGTCCATTCAAGATTTGATGCAAACGCGCGGCACAGCGTCGCTGATGATTGCGCCGTTGTTTGTGCGCGATGAAATTATCGGCACGCTCGGCGTTGATTCGCACACACCGCGCGAATTTTCTGAAGCGGATGTTTCATTGGTGCAGCGCGTCGCGGTGTCAATTTCAACCGCGTTGGAAAATGCGCGTTTGTATCGCGCTGCTCAACAGGAATTGACCGAACGCCGTCGCGCGGAACAAGAGATTCGGCAGCGCAATCGTGAACTCGAAGTTATCAGTCGCGTCTCTGCCGTAATGACGACAAACATTGATATGAAGACCGCGCTTGAAACATTGGCGCGCGAGCTTGTGCAAACATTCAACGCGCGCAATTGTGGGATTGCGCTCCTTGACCCGTCGAAAACATCATTGACCGTTGTCGCCGATGCGTTGGCAGAAGAGCATGAAGAACATGCGGTCGGCATTGTGATTCCGTTGGATGGAAATTTATCGTCGCAATATGTGGTGGACAATAAACGTTCGCTCGTCATTCCCGACGCGCAGACGGACCCGATGACCGAACCGATTCACGAACGAATGCGTCAACGCCGCACCAAATGTCTCGCCATCATTCCGCTGCTTTCGGGCGGTGAAGTGATTGGCACTATCGGTCTCGATACGACAGACCCCGACCATATTTTCACGGATGAAGAAATTCGTCTGGCGGAAACGATGGCGAACCAAATGGCGAACGCGATTGAAAAACAGCGACTCTTTGACGAAACCAAAGCACGCGCGCGGCGGGAACAGCTGACGCGCGAAATTGGCGCGAACTTGTCGCGCTCGTTGGACTTGGAACAAATTTTGCAAACAACCGCGCGGCAATTGAGCCACGCGTTGGGCGCCTCGCACGCTGTGGTGCGAATGGGCGCGACGCAAGAGCAGGACGGGGGGAATGGACACACCTAGTGTCAAGTGGCGCGGGCGTGAGGGATTCGCCGATGCCACCTTTCCCAATCCCTCGACGATTCATTCACGGAGGTTTTATACGTCGAGTACCGAACTATATTGGCTGAGAGCAAGCTCACAGCAAGCTGACAGCAAACCGTATGTAAAGTTCCAACCACATTTCCACTTAGGAGAAAAAAATGGCTGAACCTCAAGCCGCAATGGATATAAATGTTCCGAATGCTGCGCGGGTGTACGATTACTCACTGGGCGGCTCGCATAACTTTGAAGCTGACCGTCAAGCCGCCGAATTCATGTTCACATTGGTGCCTTCAACGCGAAAATGGGTCCGTTTGCTGCGCATGTTTTTACATGATGCGGCACAAGAAATGTCCGAGCAAGGGTTTGATTTGTTTCTCGATTTGGCGTCGGGTTTGCCGACTGTGGAACACATTCACTCTACTGTCCCCAATGCCAAAGTAATTTATGTGGACAATGACCCTGTGGTGGTGAACTATGGCAAAGAGATTTTAGGCGACAACAAGAATGTCAGATTTCTCGAAGAGGACATTCGCAACATTGACCAAGTCTTGGCGTCGCCCGTGATTCAAGAAGTGTTTGGCGACAATCGCCGCGTCGCGATCGGCTTGAATGGTGTGACGGTGTTTTTATCCGACGAAGAGATTCAGCGCATCATGCAGGCGACGTACGAATGGGCTGCGCCCGGCAGCAAGATGTGGGTGACATGGGAAACGCAAGCCGCAGGCGCAATGACACCGCAATGGGGACAATTTCTCGGTATGTTTGACCAGATGGGTTCGCCAATGCATCTCGTCCCCGAAGACAAGGCGCGCGAACTCGTGAAACCATGGCAAGTCGATGAACGCGATTTTCGTCCCATCACTGCCTGGCTGGATTTGAAGGACTATATCACCGAAACAGACCGCGAAGGTGTTGGTCTCGAGTTCTATGGTGTGTATTTGCACAAACCGTAACGCTTGGAAATACTCCTGAAGTTGTCGAGTACGGCATGGAGAGTAACGCATGGTAACAACATCCCTGCACGCGGAAAGATCTGCCGAGACGGACGCGCTCGTTCAGCAAGCGCTCGAGCAGTTGCGCACCGCCGCGCCGCATTTGCGCGAACGAGTGATTCAGCTCTTGAAATCAAACATTGCGGAAATGATTGGTCCTTTTTCCTCAATGCGGCAAATTCCAACCTTTGCAGACCAAATCGTCAATCAATTTCTCGATGTCTTGGACAGACGTTTGACTCCGCAGCAAGTGGAAATCCAGATGCGCTATTGGGTGCAGCGCGGTTTTGGACCTGAAGGCGCATTTGCGGTGGTCGAAGCATTGTACGAGCAAGCGAAACAAATTGACGAGACGCGCGTATTGACACCTGCACTCGACGAATATCGGCATCAATTTTCGGTTAGTTATGAAGTGGGCAGACGCGCGGAAATTCTTGCCGAGCATGAACGCATGCAACGCAGCCTGTACGCAGCGCTCGAAAAACAGATTGCGAGTGAACGTGAAGCGCGGCTGGCGTTACAGCGCCGTCAAGCGCAACTCCAAGTCGCTGCCGATTTGGCGCGGGTGACTACGCTCACGCGTGACTTGAACGAATTACTGAGCGGTGTCGTACGACAACTTCAGGAGAGCTTTAGTCTCGATTTCGCAGGGATATTTTTACTGGACAATTTTCAACAATGGGCGATTTTGCGCGCGGGCGCAGGCGTTGCCGGCAGCAGTTTGCTTACGCAAGGTTATCAACTCAAGCTCGACCAACATTCTCCCGTCTCGCAAGCTCTCACAACCAAGCAAGCCCTCATCTTGCGGACTGGCAGATTTCAAAATCAATCTTTTGACGTACCGTTACAGCCCGAGACGGCAATGGCGATCGTCTTGCCTTTGACGGCGCGCGGCGTTTTGCTCGGCGCGCTCACGCTGCACAGTGCCGATGCCGCTGCCTTTGCCGACCAAGATGTACCTTTGCTGCAAGTGATGACTGACAATATCGCGTATGCCATCGAGAACGCGGAATTGTTTGCGCGCTCGCAAGCAAGCTTGGAGGAATTGGAACGCGCCCAGCGCGGCTACGTGCGCGATACGTGGGAAACGGTTGACTTGGACAAGGAGATTGTTTATTCGCAGAGCAAAGATTCGTTTCAATCGCTTGCCGATGTTCCGACGCAAGCATCACCCTCGTCCAATGGAAATTCAGCACAAGACGCGCTGAGCATTCCGATTACATTGCGCGGTCAGGTCATTGGCACCGTTGATGTATTTGACGTGACACAACCGCGCGAATGGAGCAGCGAGGACAAAGCGTTGGCGTCCAGTGTCGTGGAACAATTGGCGCTTGCGGTTGATAATGCGCGTTTGTTTGAGCAATCGCAACAACGCGCCGAAGAACTCGCGGCAATCAATGAAATCACCAATGTTATTTCGCAGCAGCTCGAATTGGACCGCTTGCTTGCTGAAGTGCACACCCAAGTCCAGCGCGTGATGGTCGCCGACGCGTTTTTCGTCAGTCTCTATGACGAATCAACGGACATGATTGCGTATCCTTTTGTCTATGATGATGGGAAACGCTACGAGAGTTCGAGTGCGCCCTTGTCTCCGCGCGGTTCACTGCGTCAAGTGATTGATACCGGCAAATCCATCTTGCTCAATCGCACCCCGCAAGAAATTCTTGAAGCGCAAACGCGCATGAATCAAGAAACGGCGATGGGCGACCAATCCAAAGTGTCGGCGTCATTGCTGTATGCGCCTCTGCGTTTGGGGGAACGTATTGTTGGTGTAATTTCCGCGCAAAGCTATATGCCCAATACGTACAAAGAACGCGATGTAGAATTGTTGGAAGGCATTGGCATTCACGTTGCTGTCGCGTTGCAGAACGCGCGTTTGTTTGAAACCACCCAACGCCGCGCACAAGAGACCGCAGTCCTCAATGAATTGGCGCGCGAGCTTTCGGGCGAACTGGACCAAGAAAAACTTTTCGCCAACGTGTACAAGTATTTGCCGCGTCTGATGTCCGTTGACGCGTTCGTCGTGTGGTTCTATGACGCGGCAACACATACCGTCACGCGTCCCGTCTTGTACGACCTCGACCTCAAGTATCCGGCGAACCTCAATCCGCTTCCGCCGACGGACCGCCTCGAACGCGTGCTGACTACGAATCAGTCGCTCATTGTGAATCTGACGCGGCAAGAATGGGAAGCATCGCGTCAACGCACCGGGCAGACGTTTGGTTCGGGCGAAGCATCCGCGTCCATGTTGTATGTGCCATTGCGCGTCGGCAATCAAACGCGCGGCTTTATCTCTGTACAATCGTATCAATTCAATGCGTATGGCGACCAGCAGGTTGCGCTGCTGACGAGTGTTGCGAATACCCTCGCGACGGCATTGGAAAACGCGCAACTGTTTGAGGAAACGCGCAAGAGTTTGAATGAAATTACCGTGTTGCATGATTCGATGCAAACACTGGCAAGCGAGCTGGAGCTTGCCACCATTTTGTCGTACACGGCGGAACAGTTTCTTGGCGTGTTGGATATGGATACGGCAACGTTCCTCTTGGTGGACGAGGCAAACAACGAACTTGTTACATTGTTTGATAATGACCCACGACCCGAACTACGCATTCCTGCCGGAACGCGTCTCCCCATTCGTCAATATCCTGCCGCGAGTCACTTTTTGGATACAAACGAACCGCTGATTTTTCTGGCAGATGACCCCGCACTCGCACCCGTTGTGCGTGAAGATATGGAGCAATATGCTTGGAAGACATTGCTCGTCCTTCCGTTGCTTCGCAAGGGGCGCGTGGCAGGGATTATCGAATTGGGTGATTTGGAACATGTGCGCCGCTTGTCGAAAGATGACCTGCGTCTCGCCGTTGGACTTGCCGCGCAGGCGTCCGTCGCGCTCGAAAACGCACAACTCTTTGAGCAAACGCAACAAGCGCTGGCGGAAACGCAGCTCTTGTACCAATTGAGCGCGCAGGTGAATCGTGCACAAACTCTCGACGAGTTGATGTCAACGGTGGGGGAACTGAGCAAAGGGACCTCCATCAATCGCGTAGTCTTGACCGGTTTGGACTATGACGCCGAGGGTGAAATCGAACGCATGGTAGTGCGCGCGACCTGGTACAGCGGACAGGGCACACGCCCGTCCCCCGTTGGAACCGTCTATCCGCGCGTCATGTACGAAAACCTGCCGCAATTGGTCAGTCCCACGCCGTTGTTTTTCACTGACTTGCACGAGTATGGCAAGACGGACCCAAGCGCGCTCGCCCTTGCGCAACGTCTCAACATTCGTTCGCTGGCTGTGTTGCCGTTGCAGGTCTCGGGACGCCAAATCGGTTCCATCCTGTTGATTGCGGAAGAGCTGCATCAGTTTCAAGAAAAAGAAACCAAGCCCTATCTTGCATTGGCACAGCAAATCGCAACCGTTGTCGAGAACCGCCGTCTCTTTGAACAAACGCGCGAGGCACTTGCCGAAACGCAGCTGTTGTACGGCATCGGTGGACAATTGAATCAGGTGGGTTCATTGGAAGAACTTGTTCGCATCGCGGCACAACCCGCGTTCGCGCAAGGTGCAGGTTCTTCGCAATTACTCCTTTTGGATTATCGCGAACAAGCATCCCCAAGCGCCGCAGATGTGGTTGTCAGTTTGCTTGCCTCGGGCGAACCGGCTCCCTTTACCGAATACACTCATTTTCCCATCGAACAATTTACCTTGGGACAAGCACTGTTGGCGAATCCGCGCGAATTGGTCTTGGTGGAAGATGTCAACACGAATCCCGTCGTTGATGATGCCACACGCGCGGTCCTGCTGGCGTCGCGCACGCAAGCCGTCGCGTTGTTACCGTTGAGCGTCGAACAGCATGTATTGGGAGTCATTGTCATCGGCTGGGAAAATCCACACGTCTTTGGCGCGCAAGAGCGTCGCATCTATCAAGCACTTGCCGGTCAAATGGCATTGGTGTTGAACAATCGTCTCTTGTTTAAACAAACCGAAGAAGCGTTGGAAGAGACGCAATCCTTGTACGGTACCAGTGCGCTTTTGAACGGCGCGATCAATGTGCAGGATGCTTTGGAAGCGGCGGCAGGTCCGGCGATGATGCAGGGTGCGCAGAGCGCAAATCTTTTAGCTATCGAGACCGACGCTAACAACCGCCCCGAGTACGGTTCGATTATTGCGAGTTGGTCGCGTACCGGCACCGACTCTGCATTTCGCAACATGCGTTTTCAGTTTGCGCATGTTCCTGTTTCCAACTTGTGGATTGAAAACCCAACCGCACCAGTGTTGATTGAGGATATTGAAACCGATTCGCGTGTAGATGAAAATGCGCGTGCGTTGTACCGCCGCAGCCAAACACGCGCGACGGTGCTGTTGCCGATGCGTCTTGCCGAGCGGTGGGTGGGACTGATTGTGATTGCGTGGGACCAACCGCGTACCTTTGCCGAACGCGATGTGCGTCTTTACAGTACCATCATGTCCCAAGCAACGACTGTGCTTGATAATCGGCGCTTGTTTGAACAAACGCAAGAAGCCTTGGCGGAAACGCGAACGTTGTACGAAATTGGCGCAGGCTTGAACGCGGCAAATTCTGTTCAAGAAGCACTTGAAGCGGCAGCGAATCCTGCGATTGTGCAAGGCGCTGTCAGTGCATCCTTGCTGCGCGTATATGTGGATGAAGCGGGCGAGCCGCGTGAACTCGAACTCGTAGGACAGTGGCCCCTAAATCCAAACAGTCCAATGCCAATCGGCACACGCTTTTCGTCTGATTTTCTTGGGGACGATTTGTGGCTCAAAAATCCGACTGAGCCGCGGTTGATAGGCAATATCGAAACGGCAGAAGGACTGAATCCGGTCGCGCAAGCGACGTATCTGCGCCGTGGACTGAAAGCATCCGCGCTGTTGCCTCTTAGAATTGGAACGCGCTGGGTGGGTCTGTTAAGTCAGAGTTGGGCAGAGCCCCGCGTGTTCACCGAACGCGACGTTCGTTTGTTCACCTCCGTCATGGCGCAAGCATCTACCGTTCTGGACAATCGCGCACTGTTTGAACAGACGCAACAAGCATTGGCGGAAACGCAAACGTTGTACGAAATTGGTGCGCGCTTGACGGCAGCAACAACATTGCAACAAGCGCTTGAAGCCGCCATCGGTCCTGCGGTTGTACAGGGTGCAGCGGGCGCAACCTTGTCGCGGACGTATCTTGATGCAAACGGCGACCCGGAAGAGATTGAGGTGCTGGCGATTTGGCCCCGCACAGAGGAGCAAGAGTATCTGGTCGGACTCCGTTTTCCGTATGCTGTTTTCGCCTCGACCTATCCCGTGCCGCAGACTCAAACCGGTATCGCCATATCGGAAGACACGCAAGCGGATTCGAGTATTCAAGAGACGGCAAAAGAATTCTTTCGCGAGAACGCGATTGGAGCATTTGCGTCGTTGCCCCTCACGGTTGGCGACCGCCAAGTTGGATTCTTGAGTTTCAATTGGACCGGACCGCATCGTTTTTCAGCAGGTGAGTTACGGCTGTATCGCGCAGTGTCCTCCCAAATGGCAACAGTGTCAGAAAATCGCTTGCTGTTCCAGCAAACACAATCGGCACTCGCACAAACCCAAACGGCGTTGACCCAAGTGCAGGAAGCGCAGGAACGTTTGAACTTGCAATATCAAACGGCGAATATCCTCGCGCGCGCAACCTCGTTTGAACATGCGGCGACGCATCTCTTGGAAAACACATGCCGCGCGCTCAATTGGCAGTTGGGCGAATACTGGGCGATTGACGAAGCAGCGAATCGTTTGGTGCTTACGCATTTGTGGTGCGAAGAAAATGACGCGCTCCGCGAGTTCTCAACCGATTCGTATGGCATGATCTTTGAACGCGGCGAAGGTTTGTCCGGACGGACCTGGGCAGAGGCAAGACCGATTTGGGTCCCGGATATTTCTCAAGACCCGATGTTCAAGCAAGTGGACAAGGCGTTGCAAGTGGGACTGGTGAGTGCACTTGCTTTTCCCCTTCAATCTGAAACGCGCCAATTTGGCGTCACCGTCTTTTTCACAACGTATCGCGCCGAGTTGGATGATGCGTTGTTGACGACGATGGTCGGCGTCGGCAGTCAAATTGGACAATTTCTCGAACGACGTCGCGCAGAAGAAGCGGTGCGACAACAGAATACATACCTCACTGCGCTGCACGATACAACGCTCGGCTTGATGCGTCGTCTCGATTTGAGAGAGTTACTGCAAAATATCATTACGCGCGCAGGCGAGCTCGTCGGCACGGAACATGGTTACGTCCATTTGATTGAACCATCAGGGGCTGAATTGCGGATGCACGTGGGCATTGGCATCTATCAAGATTTTGTCGGCACGCGCGTCAAACTCGGACAAGGTCTCGCAGGAACGGTCTGGCGCAATCAGGAACCGATTGTGGTGGACGACTATCGCTATTGGTCAGGACGTTTGCCGATGGTGGACCGCGACGTACTGCGCGCGGTGGTCGGTGTGCCGTTGAAATCGCATGACCAAACGGTGGGTGTGTTGGGGCTTGCCTCGTTGGACGAAGGACGTACCTTTAGCGCGGCGCAAGTGGAAGCGTTGAATCGGTTTGCCGAATTGGCGACGGTGGCGTTGGACAACGCTCAACTCTATAGCGCGTCACAAGACGCGTTGCAGCAGACCCAACGTCTCGCGGAACGTGAAAAGGCGAGCGCGCAAATCGCGGACAAATTGTACGCGGCTGCCGATGTCAAAGCAGTATTGCGAACGGCGGCAGAAGAATTGCGCCGCAGCACCGGCAGCAAGCGCGCGATTGTACGTCTCAATTTCGGTGGGGATTCGAAAACAAATGGCGGACCCAAGCCCAATGGCGAGCATAGTGAAATTCAGGACGTGACCGAAACTGCGTCTTGAACTCTTGGGAAGAGGAATCACACATGGGACTCAAGTCGGACCAATCCGTACCAAGCAATGACCATGCGCGACGCATGGCGTGGCTGATTTCCCTCATTGGCTTTGGATCATTCTTGTCCACAGCCATCGGGTATGCAGTGTTTGGCGTTCTCGCCAACGTTCAGCCATTGTATGTGTCCGTGTTATTGCAGTTGTTCAATCTCATCGTCTGGGCGTACTCGCTCTTTACGCTGCGAAAAGAAAACAGTTTGCGCGGTTATGAATTTGCGCTGGGCGCGCTCGTTTTGACCGCGCCGTTGAACACATTGATTTTTTCGGGATTGGGCTGGGTCATTGGATTGTCCACAGTGTTGGGAGTCGCGGCAGGCGCGGGCTTGGTGCTTGCGCCGGCGCGCACGCAACGTTGGATCATTGCAGCTGTCGTTTCGGGCGTTGCTTCATTTTTGCTTGACACGTTTGGTTCTCCGGAACGGCTCAATCTGCAATTTCCAAATACATATGCCATTGCCATCGTGGGTGTGGTCATTCTTTTGCTGCTCGTTTTGATTGCCTTCCGCTTTCGGAATTTTTCACTTCGCACCAAGCTCATTACTGTCTTTGTCGGCTTGGCAGTGCTTTCGATTGTGAGCATCACCTTTGTCGCCGCACAAGCGATTCGTAATTCATTGACGACGAATGCCGCGCGTGACCTGCGCACGCGCGCCCAGTCAGCGGCGTTGGCAATCGGTATCACAATGGACCGCAACGTTGACCGTCTGCAAACCCTTTCCCTTTCCAAAGGCATCCAGAATGATGTCACCCTCATCAGTAACAGCTATCCGCCAACCACCGAAGGACGCGTGAAATGGATTGCGGACAAGACTGCACAATGGGCGGGTGCGAACCCACAAGAAGTGGTCATTCAAAGTGCGTTAAACGGACAACTTGCCTACAGTTTGAGACAATTCAGCGATATTTTTCAGGGCAATAAAGAATTGTTCATGACCGACGAATACGGTTCGGTTGTTGCCGCGACCGATTGGCGCCCCAGCTATAACTATTCGCAAGACCCGTGGTGGCAAATTGCGTACAGCGGTGGGCGCGGGGGTGTCTATATTGGACAGCCAGAATTTAACCCGATGATTAACGAGTATGGTGTGCGGATAGCGTTGCCGATTTTTGCCCCCGGACGAACACGCGTCGTCGGTGTGATTCACACCATCTATACATTGACTGCGCTCCAACGCGCACTCCTGCTAAACAGTTTTGGACAAACCGGTAAGGTTGATTTACTTTTTCCACAGGGACAAATTCTCACCTCCGATGGAACGTTTCGTGCCCTCACAACCGAAGAGTTTACGGAAATCAAAGACGGCATTAGCAATCCATTGGCAACGTTGACGTATCGTGGAACACCGCTGCTGTCGAGTCAAGGCGTAGTTGGGGTTTCGGATGAACAGCCGGAGCCATACCTGCGCTCTAGCGCGTGGCGCACGATTGCGACGATTCAAGAAGAAGAAGCATTGGGCGCCGTCGAAGCGGGCGCGCAAGCGGCGCTCACCGCCGGTGCAGTAACGATTGGCATCGCGGTGCTGATTGCGTTGTTGATGGCGCAGCTGTTGACCCGTCCCATTCGGCGTTTGACCGCTGTTGCTGAAGAAATTCAGAGCGGCGATTTGTCTGCACGCGCTCCGGTAGAAACGGGGGATGAAATTGGGACACTTGCGCGCACTTTTAATGGCATGACTGCGCGTCTGCAAGAAACCTTGTCCGGTTTGGAGCATCGCGTTGCCGAACGCACGCAAGAACTCTCTGAAGCAAATCTCATTCTGCAATCCAACAGCGCGTATCTTTCGGCGCTTAGCGATACCTCGAGCGGTCTCTTTGAACGCCTCAATTTGAATGAATTGTTGCAGGCGATTCTCGAACGCGCCGGTGCATTGGTCGGAACTCAAAATGGTTTTGTCTTTTTTTCAGAACCCGGCGATAACGAAATTCAAATGCGCGTGGGGAGTGGCTTGTATGATGATTTGGTTGGCACGCGCGCTCAAGAGGGTGTCGGTTTGGCGGGCAGTGTGTGGCAAACCGGCGAACCGATGATTATTGAAGATTACCAAAAATGGGAAGGGCGTTTGCCCGGTTCGCGCCGTGATGCGTTGCGCGCCATTGTTGCGGTGCCACTCAAGCGTGGACGCGGCACGGGCAGTGCGGATGACGAAACGGTGGGTGTGATTGGGTTGGCATACACCGAACAAGGGCGTTCGTTCGGCAAAACTGAAGTTGAAATTTTGCAGCGGTTCGCGCAGCTGGCTTCGATCGCGCTGGATAATGCCGACCTTTACGCCAATTCGGAAAATCGCGTGCAGGAATTGGCGGCGCTCAACAGCATCAGCCAATTGGTCGTTCAACAAGGCGATTTTCAATCTGTCGTCGAACGCGTCGGCGATGAAATTCGGCGAATCTTTGACGCCGACTTTGGTTATTTCGCTTTGTACAATCCCGAGACGCAGCACATTGATTTTCCATATGTTGTGGATGATGGCAAGCGAATTCAAATCCAGTCTCTCACACTGGGCGAAGGCATTACATCGCACATTATCTCAACCGGAGAAACGGTTTTGCTTGCCCATGCGACGGCATCGGACTATGAACGCATCGGCGCGATTGATTCGGGCGATGGCAGTTCGCCGCACTCGCTGCTCGCCGTCCCAATTCGCGCGGGCGACCAAGTCATCGGCGCACTTTCCGTCCAGCGCGTTGCCGCAGACCGCCCATTCACCAACAACGACGCCGAGTTGTTGACGACGATTGCAACAAATGTGGGTGTCGGAATTGAAAACATCCGCTTGGCGCAAGCAACGCAGCTGCGCGTCCGAGAGCTTTCGGCAGTGAACCGCGTCGGCGCGATTTTGAATACCGCACAGGATTTCAACGAACGTTTGCGCCAAGTCGGATTTGAAGTCGCCAACACGTTTCAGGTTTCGAGTCTGTATATTGCATTGTACGATGCCGCGCATGACCTCATCGAGATGCCGTTCTTTATCGAAGAAGGCGTCCAAGAACAAATCGCCCCGCGTCCGCGCGGCACGGGACTTGTGGCGCACATGGTTACAACGCGCGAAACACTGCTCATCAATCACAACATGATGGAGCGTTTTCAAGAATTGGGCGGCGTGTGGATCGGAAACGCTGGACTTCAAACGCAATCCTATTTAGGCGTCCCACTTGTCGCGGGTGATGAAGCGTTAGGCGCGATTGCTTTGAACGCGCTCGAAGAAGGACGCTTTACTGATTCGGATGTCAAGTTCTTGCAAACGATTGCGGGCGTCATTTCAAGCGGTATTCAAAACGAACGTCTCGCGCAGGATACGCAGCGGCGTCTTGCTGAACTCGCGGCATTGAACAAAATTAGTTCGATTCTCACCGCAGACCGGGCATTGACGACGCGTCTCGCCGAAGTGGGACGCGAGCTCCACACCATCTTTGGTGTTTCGAGTGTCTATCTTGCGTTGTACGACGCAATGACCAATATCGTGCGGATGCCGTTCTTTCGCGGCGACGACCAAGAATATGTGATTGAACCTTTTGAAATGGGACCCGGTTTCACTTCACACATTATCCAGACACGCCAACCTCTGCGGATTAATGACAATATAGAAGAGGCGATGCGTTCCCTGCAGGCAATGAACGCGGGCAAAGGTGATGTGACACAATCCTATCTTGGCGTGCCGATGTTGCTGAGCGACCAAGTGCTGGGCGTGATTGGGCTTTCGGCGGAACCGAAAAATAAATTCCAAGATTCGGATGTTCGTCTCCTCGAAACGATCGCGTCCGCTGTCGCTACCGCAATTCAAAATACGCGCTTGCTCGAACAAACACTTGAGCGCGCGCGTGAAATGGATGCCATCAACTCGTTGGCGCGCGAGATTACGCAGCAGCGTTCGTTGGATGACCTTTTCCAAGAAGTGTATTTGCAGGTGAAAAGTGTTTCATCGGCGGATGGACTTTTGATTAGTTTGTATGATGACCGCACGGATACAATTTCCGTCCCCTTCTTGATGGACGAAGGACGGCGTTACGAAATCACGCCGGATGCACTGTTGATGGAACGCGAATTTTCCGACCAAGTGCGAATGGGCGACCCGGTTGTGGTGAACAGTACGCCCGAACAAGTGGCAGAGCTGGAAAAATCTCCGGCAGTGGCTGGCGGTGGACGCGCGTCGCGTTCACGTTTGTATGTGCCATTGATGGCAGGTATCCGTTTCTTGGGTATGATTTCGCTGCATAGTTATGAATACAACGCGTACACCCAGCGCGATGTTTCGGTGTTGACCGGGCTCGCCAGTCATATTGCGGTGGCGCTTGAAAATGCGCGTCTGTTTGAACAAACGCAGCAAGCGCTCGCCGAAACCAATCGTTTGTATCGCATTGCCGAAGCTGCAAACACAGAAACCGACGAGCAGGCATTCTATCGTCGTATCCATGAAATTGTGGGCGAAACCATGTCTGCCAAGAATATGTTGATCGCGCTCTTTAATGGCGAAGATAACACCATGGACATGGTGTACTTTGTGGACGAACAAGACGTCTTGCCGGAAATGCCCCTGCGCCGCATCAACGTTGGCACAGGTATAACCGCCTATGTGCTGCGAACGCGCCAACCTTTGCTGGCAACCAAAGAGGATATTCGCAATTTGGCAGACAAGGGCGAATTAAAGCTGCATGGCGGACATTCCGAAATGTGGCTCGGCGTGCCGATGATGCGCGGCGAGCAGCCTCTCGGTGTAATTGCTGTCCAAACGTACGACCCCAACATCCGTTATACCGAACGCGACAAACAGACCTTGACCAATATTTCGCAGGGTGTTGCAAACGCGATAGAACGCAGACGAGCCGAAGCCGCCTTGCGTTTGAGCGAAGAGCGTTTAGCGGATGCATTGCGTGCAACGCATCTTGGAAACTGGGAATATGATTTTGTAAATGATGTGTTCACTTTTAACGATGCATTTTATGAAATGATGCGCACGAGCGCCAAACGAGAGGGCGGTTACATCATGTCCTCGATGCAATATGCAACGCGCTTTGTGTATCCCGACGATGCGGCGATGGTGGGTGCTGAAGTTCAAGCGGCTGCCGTGACCACCGACCCGAATTTCACGCGACAGCTAGACCATCGCGTTATCTTTGGAGACGGCTCAATTGGTTATGTGAGTGTCAACTTTCGTATTGAAAAAGATGCGTCTGGACGCACCGTTCGCTCTTTCGGCGCGAATTTAGATGTTACCGAGCGCAAACGCAATGAGGTGGAATTGCAAGCCGCGCTGGCAGAAACCCAACGTCTTGCCGAACAAGCGCGTGTCGCCGCCGAACAGGTGACTGCGCTCAATCGCCGCTTGACGCGCGAAGGGTGGCGTGAATATCTCGACCAACTCAATACTCCGATGCTGGTTCAAGCAGGCGAAGAGTTGGAAAGTGAAGGTACGAACCGCAGCAACGGCGACGCGCCAAATGGGAATGGGGTGTCAGCTCCCGAAACTGTGCGCGTGCCGATTGAACTGCGCGGAGTGGTGATTGGCGAAATCGAACTCGAGTACGAGGATGCAAGTTCGGGGTGGACAGAAAATCAACAAGCGATTGTGGACGATGTGGCGGAACGGTTAGGGATTGTTCTGGACAATGCGCGTCTCTTTCAACAAAGCCAGGCGGCGCTGGACGAAACGCGGCGTCTGGCAGAGCGCGAAAAGCGCGCGGCGGAAATTGCCGACCGTTTGTACGGCGCGACGGATGTCAAAGCAATTTTGCGGATTGCGACGGAAGAACTCCGCAAGACGACGGGGAGTGCGCGTGCCGTCGTCAAATTAAATCGCGAGAAATCAAATCTCTCCTAGGTTGTACGACGGAGCTAGCGAAAGGACTTGATCTCCATGCACAGTTCTATTCTACGTACTCACCGGAGCCTGACATTCCTGGCAGTCATTTTGATTGTATTCCTGTTGGGTTGTGGCAATCCGACACCAAAGGTCTATCGTGTTGGAATTTTGTCGGGACTCGATTATTTTGCGGACACAGTTGACGGCTTTAAAAAGCAGATGGAAGCACAGGGGTACGCCGAAGGAAAAAATATCGTCTATGATTTGCAGCGGACGAATGTCGAGCCGGAAAAAGAGGCAGCGATTCTCAAGAAATTTGTCAGCGACCGCGTGGACTTGATTTTGGTGTTTCCCACTGAAGCATCTGTCGAAGCCAAGGAAGCGACAAAAGGTACAAAGATACCCGTCATTTTCGCAAACGCGGCGATTGAGGGTATCCCTCTGGTAAATAGTGTCCGTGAACCCGGCGAAAATATCACGGGCGTCCAATTTCCGGGAACACAGCTCGCGGTCAAACGCCTCGAAATCTTGCATGAGCTCGCCCCGAACGCCAAGCGTGTCTATGTCACTTTTCTGGACGGATATCCGATTGTCCCGCCGGAACTTGATGCCGTGCGTCCTGCTGCTCAAGCCATGGGAATTACACTTGTCGAATTTCCCGCGAAAGGAATTCCTGACTTTCAAGCCGATTTAGATGCGCGCGCCAAAGCCGCGGACATTGGAATGGATGCGATTTTGTTGATTCCCGAACCGTTGACTGTGACCCCCGATGGGCTTGGCGTTCTCGCAAAATTCGCGGCAGAACACAAGATTCCGGTCGGTGGGGTGGACATTCCTTTCGGTGACTATCACAGTCTCTTTGGATTGATTCCGAGCAACCTCGATTCCGGCAAGAACGCCGCCATTTTGGCAGACAAAGTGCTTCGGGGCACTCCTGCAGGAACGATTCCTGTCGTCACGCCCGAAAACGTTTTTACGATTAACTCTAGGGTGGCAGAAGGGCTTGGCTTGAAGGTCAGCCCCGGACTTTTGCAAATGGCAAATCAGGTCATTCGTTAGTTTTCAGTGGACAGGACAGGCATCGTATGCAAACGAAACTTGCGAAACCGCCACGGACGCGGAGCTTGAGCGCAACCCTCGCAATTGCTTTTGCCGGGTTGAGCATCTTGGTTCTCGTCGCGTTTACGCTCGTCCAACTCATTTTGACCGTTCGCACACAACAAGTGCTTACGAAACAAGAGCAAGACATTTTGGCACAAGGCGCGAGCGTTCAAGTGTCCGACTATATCAACGCTCACTTGACCGTCCTCAACGCGGCAACAAAGCTCGGACAACTTCCCAGCGGCACTCCCGAACAAACGAAACAGCTCTTGGAGAGTCTTTTGGGTGTTCAACCCGATCTGCGTCAGGTGGTGTTTTTCAATCGGGACAATCAACAACTCGCTCACGTTTCACGGTTGCCTCAATCTGAGACAGCGGAATTCACAAGCCACTTTACGCCAGAGGTCTTGGCTGAGGTAAAGGGGAGCGAAAAGTTCTTTAGTCCGGTGTACATTGACGCTGAAACGAGTGAACCACTCATAGTGATTGCCGTCCCGGCGATAAATGTCTTTGGAGAATATCAGGGGCTTTTAGCGGCAGAGTTGAATTTGAAATTCATGTGGCAATTGGTTGACCAACTCAAGGTCGGCGCGAGCGGTGCGGCGTACATCGTTGACCGTCAAGGCAAGCTCCTCGCGTATCGCGATACGTCGCGGGTGTTGGGCGGCGAACAAGTCTCGAATGTTACCGAGGTGCGTGAGTTTCTCGTTGGAGAAGAAATCGAGTCCTGGCTTGACATTGTCACCGGCATTGATGGGAAACCGGTAGTTGGCGCATTCCAAGCACTCGGTTCGCCGGATTGGGCAGTCATCGTCGAGCTGCCTTGGCAAGAAGCGTATGCGCCTGCGCTCCAAAGTATTATTTCCTCCATTGTCACGACAATCATTTTTGCTGTTTTGGCAGCTCTCATCGGATACCTTCTGGCGCGGCGATTGGCGGGTCCGGTGGTTGAACTGAAAGATACTGCCGTGCGTATCACCGAAGGGCAACTCAATTTGCAGGCGCCGGTGGTAGGCACAACCGAAGTCGCAGGTCTCGCCACCGCCTTTAACGAGATGACCGCGCGATTGCGGCAAACGCTTCAGAACTTGGAACAACGCGTTGCCGACCGAACGCGCGATCTCGAAGCAAGCAATCTCGAACTGCAGGCAAATCGCAATCAATTGCAAACGAATAATGCAGAACTCGAAGCGAGTCGCAATCAATTGCAGGCAAACAATCTGGAACTTGAAGCGAGCCGCACCCAGTTGCAATTGAATAACGCCGAGCTGGAAGCGAGTCGCAATCAATTGCAAGCAAGTTATCTGGCGCTCGAAGCAAACCAAGCCCAATTGGAATCTGCCAACGTTGCGCTTCAACGTAACACGGCGTACCTCCAAGCGCTGAATGATACAGCCGTCGGTCTCATTGGTCGTCTTGACGTGAACGAACTCTTGACCCAAATTGTGGCGCGCGCCGCGGGTCTTGTCGGAACCGTACATGGCTATATTTATCTTCTTGAGCCGGACGCATCCGAGATGCGATTGCGCAATGGTGTCGGCTTGTACGAACCACTCATTGGCGCCCGCACGCGCCCGGGGCGCGGTCTTGCGGGTACGGTTTGGGAAAGTGGCAAGTCGCTCGTTCTCGCGGACTATCAGAAATGGGACAAGCGCTTGATTGACCCGCAGCGCGAGGCAATTCGTTCGGTCATAGGTGTCCCGCTCAAACGCGGCGACGAGACCGTCGGCGTCATCGGGCTTGCTTCCACAGACCAAGCGCGCGAATTTGGAGAAACGCAGTTGGACGCGGTCAGTCGGTTTGCCCAACTCGCCTCGATTGCTTTGGATAATGCGAGGTTATTTGAAGAGACCGAACACCGTCTCACCGAGTTGTCAACGTTGAATCGTCTCTCGCAGGTGGTCGCATCCGAACGCAATATGGGGAGCTTGCTCAACCGTGTCGGTGAAGAGCTCGTCAGGGCATTCGACGTGCAGAACGCTTCCGTTGCGCTTTTGAACAAGGAAACAAACCAACAGGAATACCCATATGTGTTGAACAATGGTGTGCGCGAGGCGGCATCGTTCATATCGCCGGACGAGGGTCTCGTGTCTGCGGTCCTCAATTCTCGTCAGCCGCTGGTTTTGAACGAAAATGCAGAAACCATCAGAAGGCAGTTAGGTGCGAAAAATGTTGGCGCTCCGGTCAAATCCTATGTAGGGGTTCCCATTATCGTCGGCGATGAGGCGATGGGTGTTTTGAGTGTGTCAAGCATGGAACACGAGCATGCATTCGGAGAAAATGACATTCGGTTGCTTTCGACGATTGCGTCCACCACCGGCGTGGCGATTCAAAACATTCGCCTCTTTGAGCAGACGCAGCACGCGCTGCGCGATACCGAACGCGCTGCCATGCGCGAACACAACGTTGCGCAAGAGCTGCAGATATTGACGAGTCGTCTTACGGGTGAAGGTTGGAAAACATATCTCGAGCGCGAACCCGCCGATATTTGGGTCGAGGATTCGATTTCCGATTCGAATGGCGGACATCTCGAGGCGAATGCAATGCAGCGCGCGCAGGAAACCGCTTCACTGGTGATTGCCAATTCGGAGGAACGCAGCGCGGTTGCTCTGCCCATTATGCTGCGCGGGCAGGTGATTGGAACTATCGGTCTGGAGGACCTGGACCCCGACCGCAAATGGGACGAGGATGAGCTGAGCATCGTCAAAGAGGTGACCGACAATGTTGCTCTGGCTCTGGACAATGCGCGGCTCTATACTGAATCTCAGCGGCGCGTCACGGAATTGGACGCGTTGAATTCCATTTCGCAAGTGGTTACTACCGAACTCGACCTCGATTCGCTGTTGAAAACGGTTGGCGATGAAATCCAGTCTATCTTTGATGTGCAAAATACGTACATTGCCTTGTACGACCGCGAAACGCAAATGATTTCGCTCCCGTACTTTGTGAATGACCGTCAGCGCGTCAGCGTCGAACCCATCCCGTTTGGCGAAGGCATCACCTCGCATATCATTCGCACACGGCAGCCGCTCGTCCTCAATCGCAACACGGACCAAGCCCTAGCCGAACTTGGCGCCAAGACCTTTGGCAATCACGCCAAATCGTATTTGGGCGTGCCGATTTTTGTGGGGGAAGAAGTGACGGGCGTTATCAGCATTCAAAGTATAACGCGCGAAGATGTGTTTGATGATTCAAATGTGCGTTTGTTGGAAACCATTGCTGCGACGATTGGCGCCGCGATTCAAAACGCGCAATTGTACGGCGCGATGCAGCAAGAAGTTGTTACGCGGCAACGTGCGGAAGAAGAAATCAAGTTGTCGTTGAAAGAAAAAGAAGTTCTGCTCAAAGAAATTCATCACCGCGTAAAAAACAATCTGCAAATCATTACTTCACTCTTGAATTTGCAGTCCGCGCAAATTAAAGACCCCGAAGCGGTGATGTTGTTCCGCGAGAGTCAATCGCGCGTGCGTTCGATGGCGCTCATTCACGAAAAGTTGTACCAATCCAAAGACCTCGCGCGCATTGACTTTGATGGCTATGTGCGCGACTTGATGGTGTATTTGTTCCGTTCGTATGGGGCGAACCCCGACCAGATTCGTACGCACATCGAAACGCACAACATGTTCCTTGGGATTGATACCGCAATTCCATGCGGTCTTATCATCAGCGAATTGGTGACGAACACGGTCAAGTACGCTTTCCCCGAGGGCAGGCGCGGGAATTTGTATGTGGGCGTCGGACCGGAAGATGATGGACACTTGACCCTTTTGGTCAAAGACGATGGGGTTGGTTTTCGTGAAGGGTTCAATTGGCGCGAAAGTGATTCGCTCGGTTTGCAGTTGGTGAGTACACTGTCGTCACAATTGCACGGGACGATTGATGTAAATGGCAAGGGCGGAACGAGTTTCAAAATTACGTTTCCCGGATAGCGCGTAATGGTGGAGGACAGGCGCGGCGCGTTAATCTGAATCGTTAGGTTTATGTGCGAAAGTAAGTATCGAGCCAAATAGGGTTGGGCTGAAACAGGGTAAGGACATCTAGACTCAATTGCATGATAGGATCGCGACGTGGCGCTCATGCGAGGACCCGGCGCAAACATTGGAGAGGCAGGTAGCTATGAATGATACGCGGATTATGATCGTTGAAGATGAACGCATTGTCGCCAAAGACTTGCAGTTCCGCTTGCAGGGCTTGGGCTATCAGGTTGCGGCAATGGCATCCGAAGGACACGATGCGATTGCCAAAGCGTCATCTTCACGCCCCAATCTGGTGTTGATGGATATTCGTCTCGAAAATGGGATGGATGGAATCGAAGCGGCGGAACAGATTCGCGCACAACTCGATATTCCGGTAGTGTTTCTCACCGCGTATGCTGACCAAGCAACGTTGGCGCGCGCGAAAATTACCGAACCATTCGGGTATATTCTCAAACCGTTTGAAGAACGCGAGCTGCAATCCACTATTGAAATCGCGCTCTATCGTCACAAGGCAGAGCAACGCTTGCGCGATAGTGAACGGCGCTATCGTTCGCTCGTTGACAACAGTCAAGGGCTGATTTGGACGCATGACCTCGAAGGTCATTTGCTCTCGATTAATCCGGCTGCCGCGCATCTGCTTGGATACGAGCCGCGCGATATTATTGGGCACGCGCTTACTGAATTTGTACCCAGCACGCATCACGCAGAACTGGAACAATATCTCGCGCGTATGGGCGACCAAGAAAGCGATGATGGCATCGTGCAAATTATTGGGCGTTCAGGCGACACGCACGTTTTGCAGTATCGGAATGTGCGCCACGATGAACCCGGGCGCCCGCCGTACATTTTGGCACACGCCGCCGATGTGACGGACCGCTTGCGCGTCGAGCAAGTGCTGCGCGATCAAAATGCGTACCTCACCGCGCTGCACGAAACAACGCTCGGCTTGATGAGCCGGCTCGACCTTGAAGATTTGCTCGAACAAATTATTGCGCGCGCGGCGGCGTTGGTTGGCACCGAACACGGCTATGTGTTTTTGCTTTCCCCCCAACGGAATGCCAATGGCGAACAGGAAATGATCATGCGCGTCGGCATCGGCGCATACAATGGCTTTAAAGGTACCAAAGCGAATCGCGGCGTCGGTCTCGCGGGAACGGTTTGGCAAACGGGTGAACCATTGGTCGTTGATGATTATCGCAACTGGTCAGGGCGTCTCGCGTTATCCTCGCGCGACATTTTGCGCGCCGTCGCCGGTGTGCCATTGAAATCGGGTTCGCAATCAGTCGGCGTTATCGGGTTGGCATATTTGGAAGAGGGACGGCACTTTGGCAAAGAGGAAATGCAAGCGCTCACACGCTTTGCTGAGCTCGCATCCATTTCCTTGGACAATGCGCGTTTGTACGAAGCCGTCCAGTCCGAATTGGGCGAGCGTAAACGCGCCGAAGAAAATGTGCGCCGCGCGGAAAATTTTCTCAATACGGTGGTGGACAATCTGCCGTACATGATTTTTGTCAAAGACGCGCAAGATTTGCGTTTTGTGCGCTTGAACAAAGCAGGCGAACAACTGCTTGGTGTCTCGAGTGGTTCATTGATCGGCAAAAATGATTACGATGTTGTGCCGATTGACGAGGCACAGTTCTTTGAGAAAAAAGACCGCGAAACGTTGGCGGTGGGAAAAATTGTTGATATTCCCGAAGAGCCAATCAACACGCCTAATGGCAAGCGTTATTTGCACACGAAAAAAATTCCGGTGATTGATGCGGACGGTCAGCCGCGTTACTTGGTAGCTATCGCCGAAGACATTACCGAACGCAAGCTGGAAGAAGAACGTCAGCGCGCGTTCGAACGAAAGCTGCAAGAAACACAAAAGTTGGAATCGCTCGGCGTTCTCGCTGGCGGCATCGCGCACGATTTCAACAACTTGCTCGTTTCCATTTTGGGGAACGTCGGTCTTGTCCTCGTTGACCTCGAGCCCGATTCGCCTGTGCGCGAGCCGGTGGAACAAATCAAAGTTGCCGCACAGCGCGCCGCAGATTTAACGCGGCAGATGCTTGCGTATTCCGGCAAGGGACGCTTTGTGATGCAGCGCATCAATCTCAACAGTGTCATTACCGAAATCACTCAGCTGCTTCAAGTTTCCATTAGCAAAAATGCCGCGCTGCGTTTCAACTTGTTGCAAAATTTGCCTCCCATCGAGGGCGATGTGACGCAGGTTCGTCAAGTGCTGATGAACCTGATTGTCAACGCGTCGGATGCGATAGGAGAAAAGCAAGGGACGATTGGTCTGACAACAGGCACAGTGAACGCCGACAAGGAATATCTCGCAGGCAGCTTTATGGCTCCCGAATTGCCGGAGGGACACTATGCCTTTGTCGAAGTCGCGGATGATGGCGTTGGCATGGATAAAGAGACCCAAAACAAAATCTTTGACCCATTCTTTACCACCAAATTTACGGGACGCGGTTTGGGACTCGCCGCAGTTCTTGGCATTGTGCGCGGGCATGGTGGCGCAATCAAGGTTTATAGCGAGCCGGGGCAAGGTTCCGTCTTTCGCGTGTTGTTCCCCATCAAAGACGTGCCGCACGAAATCGAAAAAGCGCCGAACGATGCCTTGAAACAAAAAGGCAATGGCACCGTGCTGGTGATTGACGACGAAGAAGTGGTGCGGAACGTTACCAAGCGGATGTTGACGCGGCTCGGTTATACGCCGATTTTGGCGGACGACGGACCACAAGGTGTGGAAACGTATAAAAAACATCAAGATGAAGTCGTTTGCATTCTGCTGGACATGACGATGCCTCGCATGAGTGGCGAAGAAACGCTTGGTCACCTGAAAAAGATCAATCCCGATGTGCGCGTGCTGCTGATGAGCGGTTATTCCGAACAGGAAGCGAGCAATCGCTTTAACGGTAAGGGGGTTGCGGCATTTATGCAAAAGCCATACACTCCCCAAGACTTGGGGGAAAAATTGAACGAAATCCTGAGCGCATAGCGACTTTCTGATTATGTAGAGTTTTTTGACCAATGGGCGGTTTGTAACCGCCCATTGCCATTCCCAACGGGCAATTTGTGGTTCTTTTCACAAAGTTGATAGTTTTTGACAGGGGCTTTGGAGATTTTTAGAGGGGGACAGGCGTATCATGGATGAGGTTTCAGCCATGAATTATTCGTCACGATTGGAAGGGTTTTATAAACTCTCGCCCGGTCAACGGATAGAATGGTTAGCGGAAATCACGAATCTCGATACAGCCCAGGTGGACGACCTGCTGGGAGGTGGATTGACGCTGGAACAAGCCGACCAATTGATTGAAAACGTCGTCGGTTTGTACAGTCTTCCGTTAGGACTCGCGGCGAACTTTACAATAAATGAGCGCGACTATTTGGTTCCAATGGTCACGGAGGAACCTTCCGTCGTCGCGGCGTGCAGCAATGCGGCGAAAATTGTCCGCGCGTCAGGTGGTTTTCACGCCCGCGCCGAAGACCCGATTTTGGTCGGACAGATTCAAGTAATTTTCGAGTCGGTGGATGAGCCGCTGGAAGAATCCGCGAAACTGCTCGAAACCATTGAAAAATTGCGCGAAAGTCATCGCAAAATCATGTCCGCGCGTGAGGAGTTGCTTCGTTTGGCGAACGAGCCGCACCCCAATCTGCTCAAACGAGGCGGTGGCGCACGTGACATTTCGGTGCGCGAATTTTTTCATACGCGCATCGGACCGATGCTTGTGCTGTATCTGGCATTTGATACGCGTGATGCGATGGGCGCAAACTTGGTCAATACCGCGTGCGAAAAAATTGCGCCGCGCATTGCCGAATTGACCGGCGGACGCGTCAATTTGCGAATCTTGACCAATCTTTCGGACCGACGCATCGCGCGCGCAACCTGTCGCGTGGCGGCAGAGGCGTTGGGTGGTGAAGATGTCGCCAAATTGATTGTTGAAGCCCAAGTGCTTGCCGAAGTGGACCGCTATCGCGCCGCCACGCACAACAAGGGCATTATGAATGGGATTGATTCGCTCGCACTCGCAACGGGAAATGATTTTCGCGCGATTGAAGCGGGGGCGCACGCGTATGCAGCGCGTGAGGGTGGTTATCGTCCGTTGACTCATTGGGAGCAAGCATCGAACGGTGATTTGATTGGCAGCATCGAACTGCCGCTTGCAGTTGGAATCGTGGGGGGTCTCACCAAAACTCATCGCGTCGCGCAAATTGCTTTGCGAATCCTCGATGTGAAATCAGGACCGGAACTCGCCGCCGTCATGGCGAGCGTCGGTCTCGCCCAAAATCTCGCGGCGCTGCGCGCGCTGGCGACGGATGGAATTCAAAAGGGACACATGAAATTGCATGCGCGCCGCTTGGAAAATATCGCGAGTCAAACTTGAGAATCATTCGGTTTCAAAACAACGTATGTCTAGTGACAAACGATTGAACTCCAAATACAAATTACTATGAATGTTATGAAACCAAAACGTGATGTCGGCATTGTCGGTTACGGCGCGTATGTGCCGCGCTATCGCATCAAGGCGCAAGAAATCGCGCGGGTGTGGGGCGGGGCAGACGAAGGACTCCCGATTGACGAAAAAGCCGTTCCGGGTCTCGACGAAGACACAATCACGATGAGCATCGAAGCCGCGCGCAACGCAATGGCGCGCGCACAAATTGAACCGCAAAATTTACGCGCTGTGTGGGTCGGCAGTGAATCGCATCCGTACGCAGTGAAACCGTCGTCAACGCTCGTCGCCGAAGCATTGGGCGCGAGCGGTGCAGTGCTGGCAGGCGATTGGCAATTCGCATGCAAAGCAGGCACCGAAGCGATGCAAGCCGCGATTGCGCTCGTAGGAAGTGAAATGGCAGAGTACGCGCTCGCGATTGGAATGGACACCGCACAAGGTCGCCCGCACGACGCGCTCGAGTACACCGCGGGCGCAGGCGGCGCGGCGTATGTGATGGGTTCTGCCGAAAACGCGTTGGCAGTTCTTGAAGCATCGTATTCGTATGTCACCGACACGCCCGATTTTTTTCGCCGCGCCTATCAACACTATCCCGAACACGGCAATCGTTTCACCGGCGAACCCGCGTATTTTGAACACACTTTGACCGCGACACGGAATTTTCTAGAGTTGATGAATCTGACAGCGCGCGATTTTCATTATGTGATTCTTCATCAGCCGAATGTAAAATTTCCGCTGCAAGCCGCGCAACAATTGGGTTTTACGCGCGACCAAGTGATACACGGATTACTCGTTGGAAAAATCGGCAATACGTACGCGGGCGCGTCACTCATTGGAATGACAAACGTTTTGGACAATGCGAAACCGAATGACCGCATTTTGCTCGTCTCCTTCGGCTCCGGCGCGGGCAGTGATGTATTTTCGTATGTTGTTACCGATAAGATTTTGGAACGTCGCGATTTGGCAAAGCGCACCGCGTTCTATTTGGGACGCCGCGAGATGATTGATTATGCGCGGTATGCGCGGTATCGGAATAAGTTGGTGATGAACTAGAAATTGAAAGTCAGAAGTTGGAAGTTAGAAATTGGATTTCCAACTTTTGACATCTATCGTCCAAAATCCAAATTTATGATTCACAAAGTTTCCGAATATCTAAATTCCATCGAACGCCAACGCGCGAAAATTTTTTCGACATTGGAAAGCGCGCCGCGTGACGCGTGGAACTGGATTCCGGCAGGGGATGAAACCAATTCCTTGTTTGTTCTCGCCACGCATGTCATCGGTTCCGAACACGGATGGATTTTTGAAATTCTCGGACGCGGCGCCGAAACGCGCAATCGCCCGGCAGAATTTCGAGCGATGGCAGATATCGCGGCAAAAGATGAATCACTCGATGCACTGCGTGCGGAGTATGAACGCGTTGGCAATGAAACGCGCGAAATTTTTGAAAATTTGACGGAACACGATTTGACGACGACGCGCTATCGCGAATCACACGGTGATGTGAGCGTGCGGTGGATTATTTTGCATGTCATCGAACATTCATCCGAACATTTGGGACAGATGGAACTGACCTTGCAGCTTTGGGAGAAGAACAAGTAGGTAGTGAACAGTAAATCAGTATTCAGTCATCAGTGAACAGTAGAACGACAATGATTCCTGATGGCTCTTTGCTGATGACTGACCTCTGACTACTGAATAGTGGACATGAGAGACGTTTCAATTATTGGAGTGGGACAAACGCCCGTGCGTGAGCATTGGGACAAGAGTTTGCGCGAGCTTGCGGTGGAAGCAATTCTCTTCGCGATGCAAGACGCGCATGTACAAGACATTGACGCGTTGTTTGTGGGCAACATGTTGAGCGGTGAACTCACGCGCCAAGAACATCTCGGCGCGTTGATTGCAGACCAACTCGGACTGACGGGCATCGCCGCGATGAAAATTGAAGCGGCGTGTGGCGCGGGCGGCAGTGCCGTTCACGCCGCGCATCTCGCGGTCGCGTCGGGACAGTATCGCCGCGTTGCGGTTGTCGGCGTGGAAAAAATGACCGACTTGTGGAACGGCAGTGTCACTGCCGGTTTGGCGATGGCAGCCGATGGTGAATACGAAGCGGCGAATGGAATTTCGTTCGTCGGACTTAACGCAATGATGATGCGCCGTTACATGTACGAATACGATTTGGTCGAAGAAGATTTTGCGCCCTTTGCGCTCAACGCGCACGCGAACGCGGTTCACAATCCGAACGCGATGTTCCGCAAAGCCGTGACGCTCGACCAATTCACCAAAGCGAAAAAAGTGGCGGACCCGATTTCGTTGTTTGATTCGTCGCCGATTTGTGATGGCGCGGCAGCATTGATTTTGTCGCGCAGTGAAAATTTGAACGGCAGTGCGGCACGCGCGATTTCTATTGCTGCAAGCACGAGCGCGACGGATACGCTTGCGCTGCATGACCGCCAAGACCCATTGTGGTTACGCGCCGTCGAACTCTCTTCTATCAAAGCATACGCACAAGCGGGCATCACGCCGCAAGACGTTGATTTGTTTGAATTGCACGACGCGTTCTCGATTGTTGCACCCATGTCGCTCGAAGCTGCCGGATTCGCACAACGCGGCACCGGCGCGTATCTCGCGCGCGACGGTGGAATTTCGATTCACGGAAAATTGCCCATCAGCACAATGGGCGGCTTGAAAGCGCGCGGACATCCCATCGGCGCGAGCGGCGTGTACCAAGTCGCCGAAGCCGTTCAACAATTGCGCGGCGAAGCGGGAAAAGTTCAAGTGCCAAACGCGCGCATCGCCATGACCCAATCACTCGGCGGCGTTGCGGCAACAGCAGTGACACATATTTTGAAAGGCAAAGGATGAAGGCGAAAGGATGAAGGATGAAAAAGTTTCTTGAATTCATCCTTCATCTCGATTTCACTTTGTGAAATCATCATCCTTCTGTTTTGGATTCGATGGCTGAAAATCTCGCTCCCAATTGGCGCTTGCGCGAACAACGTTACCAGCTCGTTGGCAACGCGTGTTTGAAATGCGGCACGAAATTTTTTCCGCCGCGCCAAGTTTGCACAAAATGTCGCGGCACGGAATTTGAATCGTTTCGATTCAGCGGTAAAGGTGAATTGTATTCGTTCACTACCCTACGGTCCGCGCCCGCCGGGTTTGAAAGTTACGCGCCGTACTCTGTTGGCATGATTAAATTGGACGAAGGACCACTTGTCGAAGCAATGTTGACCGACGTGAACGCGGACGAATTGGAAATTGGGATGAGGATGGAAATGGTGACGCGCAAAATTCGCGAAGAAGAAGGCGAGCGCGGCTTGTTGGTGTATGGATACAAGTTTCGACCAAGTCGGGATTGAGAATTTGAGAAACTCAAAAAGGTGTCAAGGTGAAAACCCTGACACCTTTTTTCTTGCCAAGTTATTTGTTATGGTGCATACACGTAACCGAGCGAAAGCGTGTTTAGCACTTGGTCAATAGTGCGCGTCATGATTGGCGAGGGCGCGAGGGTTTCTGTTGGGTTCGATGGGTTTGTGCCTGTGTGAAGCACCTGCCAATCCGCCCAAATCTTGTCAATAAAGGCGTGATGGAGCCAAAAAATCGGATCGGCAGGTGAGCCGCTTGTTACCATTGTGCCTCCGACCAGTCCATGCAGCAGATTGTGAAAGGGCGACGCCTCAAGGGTGGCTTGGAAAGTATCAAAATTCGGTTCTGCGAGTAAGGTGTTGAGTTGAGCCGCAGTCGCCAAGCTGCTGCCGTTGAATGTGCTGCCGCGCGTAATGTTCCAGTCGCTCAAGTCCTTGGCATCCGTGAGTGCTGTGGGAATCGCCGCACGGTCCGTGACCCAATCCCAATATGGAATGGTGACGAGTGGGTTGATTGCAGTTAGACGCGCCTCAAGTTTGGCGAGGTACTCGCGATGCCACGCGAGGAAATTCCGCCCATTGTGACCGCCCATCGTGTGAGCACCCCAGACATGTCCTCCGTGCGTATCCATTGCGTCAATATGGATTTGCACAAATTCAGAATACGTTGGGCTGGGCATCCCATTTTCGGCAAGGGCTTCAATCGCGTGAATGTAACGCTGCCATTCTATAGGCGTGAGGTCTTTTTGGTTTTTGCGAACGCGGTAACGCGGCGTGCAAAAGTATGTGCGCCACCACCAATCGGGGAGCATCAACTCGCGCGCGGCAAATTGTTTTGGCATGACGCGCAGCCGGCTCTTGGCAACCCGAAGCGGCACACGTTTCATTTTCACCGGCTTGCCGGGTTTTGGAAGAGCTTGTGCTTTGCTTGCCGTTGCGGCAGCCAACCACTCTTTGACGGGCTTGCCTTTTTTGAGTAAGAGTTTTGGGCGTGGCATTTTTTTCTCCTTTACAGAACAACTAATGGCATCGGACCGACCCGATGCAGTCAGGATTGTGACATGAAATGGCGAGCAAGTCATTAGAAAAAGTGATACAAGACGCGATACAACTTTGACGCGCCGGTCCGCATACCGCCGTACAAGAAGGTTGTAATATAATCGCCGTACTCATGCAACGGCTCTCTTATATTCGCGTTGGCATTCTCGGTCTCGGCAAAATTGCAGAAACACGCCATCTGCCTCACCTGACAAAATCTCCGCATTATCAAATTGTGGCTGCGTATGATTTGGATAAAACGCGTGCGGAAAACATGGCACGACGCTTTCAGCTTCCGCGTGTATCGCCAAACGCGGAGGAGGTGTTGCAATCCCCACAGCTCGATTTGATTTTGATTTTCACGCCGCCGACAACACATGCCGCGCTCGCGCACGCCGCGCTCGATGCGGGCAAACACGTTTTTGTCGAAAAGCCGTTAACGCTCTCGCTGACCGAAGCGCAGGAATTGGTTGCGCACGTCAACCGGTCCGGGAAAAAACTTTTTGTCGGTTTCAATCAACGACGACATCGGCTCGTGCAGCAAGCGCGGCAGTGGTTGCAAGAGAATCGGCTGGGGGAAATCTCTGCGCTTCATTCGACCCTGACCAACAACCACGACCCCGCTCATCGTAACGGCTGGCAGAGCAGCTCGGCGCAAGGCGGTGACTTGAACTTTGATGTCGCGGTGCATCATTACGATTTGTGGCGTTATCTTTTGGGCAGTGACATTGCATCAGTGACGGCACAGCAGACGCGACGTGCAGACCATGCCGAGTCACTCACCTTGCTCGCGCAAACGCGCAATGGGATTCCGATAACGGCGGTGCTCGCGGAGGCAACGAACGAACAGGATACGCTGGAAATTTTTGGCGAACGCGGGCGGCTCGCGTTATCCCTGTATCGTTTTGATGGACTGGAATTTAGTGCGCGCGGCGCATTGGATGGAAGCGTCGCGGCGCGCGCCAAACGCGTCGGCGCTTTGCTCTTGGAAAGTGGTGTGATTGCGCGGCGAGTTGCGCGCGGTGGTGATTATGAATTGTGTTATGCGGCGGAATGGGAGCACCTCGCAGAGGTGCTGGACTCAATAGAGTACGAACCAAATGTGTATGATGGACTCGCTGCAACTCAAACCGCGCTCGCCGTGCGCGCCTCTTTGGAAACGAACGCGCCCGTGCTACTCGATGATTTATCTCATTTCAAGAATTCCGGCAATGACACACTCTGAAAATTTACCCGCACTCACTGCCATTGTTGCCACCCCCGACGAATATGCTACCGTCGCACGCACAATCGAATTTCTAAAAAAGCAAACCATCGTTGCACAAATCGAAATGGTGTTGGTCGTTCCCTCGCGCGCCACAGGCGAAATTCCATTTGCCGAACTCGAGATGTTTCACAGTGTGCAGCTCATCGAAATGCCGAACTTGAATTACGCGGGCGCGATGGCGCAAGGTATTCGTCATGCGCGTGCGCCGATTGTGGCACTCACTGAAGACCACGCGTTCCCCGCGTCGAATTGGGCAGAGCGTCTCGTTGCCGCGCACCGCGAACCGCACGCCGTTGTGGGACCGAAGATGCGGAATGGAAATCCAACGTCGTGGGTAAGTTGGGCAGATTTTTATGTGGGCTATGGGAAATGGGCAGAACCGATTGAATCAGGACAACACGATTTTTTGATGGCGCACAACGATTCGTACAAACGCGCGGTGTTGCTCGAATTTGGCACGGCGTTGGAGGAAATGCTGGCGTCCGAAACTGCGCTGCATTTCGAACTCAAGCGGCGCGGACATACCTTTTGGCTTGAAGCCACCACGTACACCGCGCATCTGAATTTCGACCGCTGGCGTCCGTACCTGTCTGCCATGTTTTTTAGCGGACGCATGTTTGGCGCGTATCGCGCGTGGAATTGGTCCAGTGGCAAACGCGCGCTGTACACGTTGGCGTCGCCTTTGATACCACTCGTTCGGTTTGTGCGCATACGCCGCGATGTGCTGCGCGCGAAAATGCCGCGGCGTTCCCGCATCGCGTTGTATGGCGCGATTATGCTAGGGCTGGGCGCCGATGCATTGGGGCAGGGCATCGGTTACGCGCTGGGACGACAGCATTGGGAATTGCGCGGGGGTGAATATGAATTTCATCGCGCGGAAACACTTTTGCACAAACCGACATTTTCCATCGAATGATTTTGGCTCAAGCTTTTTCGATTATCATTCCCACCTACAATCGTTCCCAAAGACTGGCGGATTGTTTGCAAGGTATCGCCGCGTTAGAATATCCGCGTGAATTATTCCAAGTGATTGTGGTGAATGATGGCGGTACGGCAATTCCAAAAGAGCTCGTTCACACGTACGAAAAAAATTTTGAACTCGCGGTAGTGTGCCAAAACAATCGCGGACCGAGCGCCGCCCGCAACAATGGTGTTAACCACGCGCGTTTTGCATGGCTTGTTTTTTTGGATGACGATTGTGTGCCTACGCCCGATTGGCTGACACACTACGCGCGCGCCGCGCAACAATTTCCCAATGCTGTTCTCGGCGGCGAAACGCGCAATGGCTTGAACGAAAATATTTTTTCGGAAGCGAGCCAATGTTTGTTTGCGTATTTGTACGCGTATTATCATCAATGTTCTTTCAAACGCAGGCAGCTGCCGTATTTCACATCCAACAATCTTGCCGTCTCGCAGTCTGCCTATCACGCGGTCAATGGTTTCGATGAAACGATGCGTTATGCCGAAGACCGCGACATTTGTGCGCGCTTGCTCGAAACAGGATATGTACTGCGATACATCCCCTTGGCGCGCGTGCTGCATTATCGTGAATTGAATTTCCAGAGTTTTTTGCGTCAGCATCAGTTGTATGGCGAGGGCGCGTTTCATTTTCATCGCAAGCGCACGTTGGCGCATGGACGCAACGTGCGGCTTGAGCCACCGCAGTTTTATTTTCAAATGCTGCGCTATCCTTTTCAATACACGCCGCGCGCGCGCCGGCGCGTCATGCTTCTAGTGGCGCTTTCGCAAATGGCAAACGCACTCGGTTTTTTGCGCGCGAAATATTTTGGCGCGTGACACGCGGATTTTTCTGAATCGCGTATAATGCAACGCGCTATCTTGTTCAAGAAAGTAACCGATGAATTCAAACTTTCCGACGATTCAACTCTCCACCAAACCCGGAGTCATTGACCTCGCGTGGGGACAACCCGACCCAAAATTGTTGCCTGTTGTTGCAATGCAACGTGCAACAGAAATTGCATTGCAAAGATTCGGCGCTGACACATTGGCATACGGCGCGGATGCGGGTGCAGGACCGCTGCTTGATTTTTTGCGCGCGCGCATTGAAAAAAATGAAAGACGCGTGTTGACGCACGAACAAATCATGATTACCGGGGGCAATTCTGATGCCCTCGACCAAATTGCCACGCACTTTACCGAACCGGGTGATACCGTTCTTGTCGAAGCGCCCACGTATCATCTCGCCGTGCGAATTTTGCGCGACCATCACCTCGACATTGTGCCGATTGAAACGGACGAGGAAGGTTTGCGCATCAACGCGCTGCAAGAGGAATTGGCGGAACTGAAACGTGCGGGCAGACGCGTAAAATTTTTATACACCATTCCCACGTTTCACAATCCGACGGGCGTGAGTTTGAGCGAAGGACGCCGACGTGGACTTGTAAAAATTGCGGCGCAAGAACATTTGTTGATTGTGGAAGATGATGTATATCGCGAACTCGCGTATGATGAACCCGCGTCCCCGTCGCTTTGGTCGCTTGCGCCGGACGGCGTTGTACTGCGCATGGGCTCGTTTGCGAAATCGCTCGCGCCGGGCATCCGGCTCGGTTGGCTCACCGGCAAAGGTGAACATATTCAGCGGATTGCACTTGGCGGTTTGCGCGACAGCGGCGGGGGAGTGAATCATTTTACGGCAATGACCATCGCCGCGTTTTGTCAAGAGGGCATGTACGACGAGCAAGTGGAAAATTTGAAACGCGAATATCGCGAACGCCGCGACGCGTTGTGCGACGCAATCGTCCATGAGTTACCCAAGACTAATTTTGTGAAACCCGGCGGCGGCTTTTTCATTTGGCTCAATTTTCCGGACCGTACGGATACGCAAGTTTTACGCGGGCGCGCCCCCGAATACGGCGTAGATTTCATTCACGGTGCGCGTTTCTTTGTCGAAGGCGGCGGAACCAATTCCTTGCGCGTTGCGTTCAGTTTGTATTCCCCGGCAGAATTGCAAGAGGCGATGCGGCGATTGCGAAACGCGTTGGACGCGTAATGCGAGTTTCAAGTTTCATTCGTAACACGCTATAATCTTTTGTATGAGCGAACCGCGTCTGACCAAATGGCAATATGATGAATTGAACGCGCAGTATGCTAACACGCCATCCATTGCCGAAGGGACAGGCGAGGGCGGGCAGCATTGGATTTTGATGAATCTCTTGAATCGTTTTGGTTTTGTACCCAATTCGCGTGACGAAGCAATGATAATTGCAGAAGAGCTTTTGGCAGAAGGTTGGCGTGAGAACGAGACGCCATAAATTTGCACATGAACAACGTTCTCTCTGACATTCGCGTCCTCGATTTGACGCAAGCGATGGCAGGTCCCATTTGCGGGATGCTGCTCGGCGATTTTGGCGCGGATGTTGTTAAGATCGAACGCCCCGGCAGCGGCGACCAATCGCGCGGCTGGGGTCCACCGTTCGTCCAAACCGAATCCGCGTATTTTCTTTCCGCCAATCGCAACAAGCGTTCCCTCACGCTCAATCTCGACAAGCCTGAAGCGATTGAAATTTTGCATGAACTCGCGCGCGGTGCGGATGTTTTTTTGGTGAATCAACCTTCGCTCGCGTCCTTGCAAAAACGCAAGCACGATTATGAAACCTTACGCGCGCTCAATCCGCGTTTGATTTATGTTTCGATAACGGGCTATGGGTTCACCGGACCCAAAGCCGGACTTGCCGGTTATGATTTGGTCGCGCAAGGCGAAGCGGGACTGATGAGTTTTACCGGCGATGAAAATTGGGAACCGATGCGTTATCCGATTCCGATTGCGGACATTACGACGGGCATTTATTCCGCACTCGGCGTTCTCGTCGCGTTACGCGCGCGTGAACAAAACGGCATCGGGCAATTTCTCGATATGGCGCTGCTCGATTCGCAACTCACGTGGCTCAATCACATCGGCAGCAATTATTTGAACGCCAACGTTGAGCCACAAAAAATCGGCAACACCCATGCGAGCATCGTGCCGTACCAAGTATTTCGCGCGCAAGATAAATACATTATCATTGCCGTCGGCAGTGAAGCGCTGTGGAAAAAATTTGTGCGCGTGTTGAACGCGGAAGAATCGTTGGGCGCGGATGAACGTTATGCTAATAATCGCGGACGCAATGAGCATCGCCGCGAACTCATCGCGCACATTCAAAAAATTCTCGAAACCAAACCCGCCGCGTATTGGGTGGACGAATTGCGCGCGCAAGAAATTCCGTGCGGTCCCATCAATTCTGCCGCCGAAGCATTGAACGACGCGCAAACGCGCGCGCGCGGCATGATTGTTGAAATCGAACATCCGCTTATCGGCATTGCGAAAAGCGTTGGCAACCCAATTCACTTTTCCGAAACTGCCGTCACGTATCAAAAACACCCCCCCCTCCTCGGCGAACACAATGAGGAAATTTTGCGCGAGTTGGGGAAGAGTGAGCAGGAAATTCTGAATTTAGAACAAGAAGGGGTGACGGGGTGAAGAGGTGAAGGGGTGAATTTGTCACCCGCTCACCCCTTCACCCTTTCACCACCTCATCTTTCAAGGAGTTTTATTGTGCGTCGAATCACCGTTCTCGGCGTTGGTTATGTTGGACTCGTCACCGGCGCATGTTTTGCAGATTTGGGAAATCAAGTTATTTGTCTGGACGTGATTCCCGAAAAAATTGAAAAATTGAAACGCGGCGAAATGCCGATTTATGAACCCGGTTTGGAAGAGATGGTGCAGCGCAACGCGGCGGCGGGACGTTTGACGTTCACCACCGATTATGCGCAAGCGATTCCCCACGCGGAATTTATTTTTGTCGCGGTTGGTACACCGTCCGGTGTGGATGGCGAAGCCGACTTGAAATACATTCGCAACGCCGTGGAGAATATCGCCGCGCATCTCGACAGTTACACGATTATTGTGAATCGCAGCACCGTTCCCGTCGGCACAGGGGACTCTACCGCGCAAACGTTGATTGAGCGCGGCAAAAAGCAAGGGATTGATTTCCAAGTCGTTTCGAATCCCGAATTTACGCGCGAAGGTTCCGCGATTTATGATTTTCTCAATCCTGACCGCGTCGTGCTGGGTTCAGTGGACAAGGAAGCCGCCGAAGCCGTCGCCGATTTGTATCGCGCGTTCACTGAAAAAATCATGATTACGGATTTGCGAACGGCAGAGATGATTAAATACGCGTCGAACGCGTTTCTTGCAATGAAGATTTCGTTCATTAACGAAATCGCGTCCATCTGCGAAAAACTTGGCGCGGATGTCAAAGATGTCGCGGCGGGCATGGGACAGGACGCGCGCATTGGCGCGGCATTTCTCAACGCGGGCTTGGGATTCGGCGGCAGTTGTTTCCCGAAAGATGTAAAAGCGTTGACGTACATGGCAGAGGTGAACGGCTTGCATCCGCAACTCTTGCGCGCGGTGATGGACATTAACCGCGACCAACGCCGCCGCGTTGTTTTGCATTTGCGCGAACTCATCGGCAATTTGCGCGGCAAAACAGTTGGCTTGCTCGGTCTTGCATTCAAACCGAACACGGATGACATTCGTGAAGCCGCCGCGATTGACCTCGCGCACATGCTCTCGAACGAAGGCGCGAATTTGCGTGCGTATGACCCCGTTGCAATGGACAACGCGCATCGCATTCTCGACGGCGTAAAATTTTGCGTGGATGCGTACGAAGTCGCGGCAGGCGCGGATGCGGTGATTCTTGTCACCGAATGGAATGAATTCAAACAACTCGACATGCCGCGTCTGTACACTTCGATGCGCCGCAAAGTATTTCTCGATGGGCGCAACGTGTATGAACCGAGCGAAATGCGCGCGCACGGTTTTGAATATCGCGGCGTAGGGCGTCCGCTGAATGGGGATGCGTCGGTTGAACCGTCGGAAAATGTTCAAGCGCCCGCGCTGTCGGTGGCATAAACGCGCGCAATGCTCACGTATGTCGTTGCGAATTTTGATGCGCCGTTGACGCGTGCGCGCGTGGTAGCAAGTGTAGAGAATTGTGCCAAGGATTTTGGGTTACACAAGGGAATAGTGGAAGAAAAACCGACGCGTGGCATTGCGAAAAACGCAATGCAGCATTGGCACTGGAAACGCGCAAAAGTTAGCGGGACGCTCGAAGTGACGTGGCACCCGCGCGAAAATCAAATCGTTGTGAGCGTACATCAAAATCGCGTCGGCGCAAACGAATGGGCAAAACGCGATGCGCCAAAATTCGCAGCGCGACTGGCAAAAGAATTGAATGGTCGAGTAGGGGCGAAGCATTTGGATTCGCGCATGTGAATCGAGTCGCATAAGTGTCTCCAAATGCTTCGCCCCTACAATTTCACCTCTGTTTTCATGTTACGCACGGGAATTGATTTGATTGAAGTCACGCGCATCGAATCGTCCATCGCACAGTATGGGGAACGATTCACGCGGCGCGTGTACACCGAACGCGAATTGATTTATTGTGCGGGACGCGTCACCTCGCTCGCCGCGCGTTTCGCGGCAAAAGAAGCGGTGAGCAAATTGCTCGGCGTCGGCATTCAACATCGCGACGGTGTAGACTGGCGCGAAATCGAAGTGGTCTCGGCTGAAAACGGCGACCCAAGTTTGAAATTGTACGGCAAAGCGGAACGACGCGCGAGGGAATTGGGAATCCAAGAAATCGCATTATCGTTTTCACACACGCATGAACACGCGATTGCGTTTGTGGTGGGACATTAAATCTGAAAACAAAAGAAATCGGGCATCACGCCCGATTTTTTGTTTCCGCGTTTTCGATTGGTTTCCGTTCACGCGCAACTTGTTCAATCCACTCAACTGCCTTGTCAAGATTCGGCAGCGCGTGCATTTCTTGTTTCACGCGCGCGATGTTTTGCCGATATGTTGGAGTTTGTAAAACGTCTTGCACTGCTGCGCGAATGCTTTCCGGTGTCAACGCGTCGAGTTGAATCACGCGTCCGAGATTTTGTTGCTCCACAATGTGCGCGTTGAAAAATTGGTCAGCAATCAATGGCACAAGCACCAACGGCAATCCGACATCGAACGCGGCGAGCAAACTATTGCTCCCGCCGTGCATCACCATCAAATCGCAGTGCGGCAATAACAGCGTTTGCGGAATGTACCGTTCGATATGGACATTGATCGGCTGCGCGCCGAAATCCCGCGGGTCCTTATCGCGTCCGAGTGTGACAATTAAATTGATTGGCAACTCGCGTAGTCCCGCGATGATGGATTGCATCACGCGCGGATACAAGTCCGGTTCATTGTTGACTTCGGTGCCGAGAGTGAGATAGACCGTCGGCTGCGCGGGCAATTGTGAAATCCATTCGGGTAATGTTTCGCGGTTTGCACTGTCGAAAACTTGCGGACGAATAAAACGCGTTGTGGGGGGAATTGAACGCGGTGATGAAATGCCGACATCGTGCGTGGCAAAACGCGACGGCGCGAATGCAAGATAGAGATAACGGTAAAGCGAATTCAAATCGTGGTCAGGTGCAAGCCCCCACTGTTCGCGCAGTGGATTCAATCGCTGCGCCGCGTCGCGCTCGAAAACGTTCATTCCTCTTAACGCGGTAGTGAATGCAACCGTCGCGTGCGGTAGCCCCAAATGTTCCGCCGCAATCACCGCGCCGTATTCCGCGCCTTCGCGAATAAACATGTCGGGCTTCCATGTTTTTCCAATCTCGATTAACGCAGGCAGATTCAAACGCGGAGTGATGCCGCAAAAGAGTTGCGTGTAAATGAACAACTCACCTTCAAAGCTGACAGGCATCGCGTCGCGCGCCTGTTTGAATTGTTGATATTCGGGGTCGAGTTCGCGGTCACTGCCGATGGGGAAAAATTCAAAACCAGCTTGCTCGATGCGCAGACGAACAAATTCGCGCGCGGCGAACGCAACCGCATGTCCCGCGTCTTGAAGCGCGCCCGCAAGCGGAATGAGCGGATGCAGATGACCCACGCCGGGCGTTGTGCTAAACAAAAAACGCCGCGTCATGCTCTGACTACGTTGATTCGCGTCACGCCCGCGCGGTCTACTACCACATTATTTTCTTCTTGAATCAAGCCCGCCCAATAGTCCACACTCTGTCGCCGATTCAACCGAATGAATCCTACAATTACTGTTGATTGTCCCGGCGCGAGATTATTTCCCAAACTCCAGCGATATGGATACGCGATGCCTTGGCGGTCAAAATAATCAACGCCGATGCGCCACGCGCCATTTATGGACGGATTGCCTTTCGTCAAATAATTGTCGCCCTCGTTGTACAAAAAGCCCGCAGCGGGTCCTTGTGTTGTCAATGTTTGCGACGAATCATTTTTCACCGTCACTTTGACTTGGACGATCTGTCCTTGCTCCAAATTCGTCGGCGTGAATTGAACGGCGGTGATGATGGGTTTGCGCGATGGTGGGGGGGGGGGCGGCGGTGTGGTGGAACTGACGGTGATGTTTGTCGTCGCCTGATTGTCTTGGAGCCATACCACTTGTTCGCGCACAAGTCCTGCCCAATAGCGTTTCGTGCCAAGTGTGTTTAATCGAATCGCGCCGTTGATGATGCGCGTTTCGCCGGGATTGAGCGGCGAACCCAAACCCCAACGATACGGATGGTCAATCATATTCGCCGCGCGTCCGTCAAATTCCGCACCAACGCGAAACGCGTCACGATGTTCCGTAAAGCCATGCGACAAAAACGACTCGCCTTCGAGATATGTAAAACCCGGATTCGGTCCCTGCGTGGTGATAACAACATTCGTATCATTGCGAACGGTGATGCTCACGTTGAGTAATTGCCCAGAATTCAATTGTGTCGGTGTGAACGATGCGGCAATGATACTCGCTTTGCCGTCGGGGGGGGGTGAAAATTGGCGAACCGTGATGAGAGTTTTGCCGACGTTGTCTTGTTTCCACGCGATTTGTTCTTGCACCAACCCCGCCCAATAATTTTTCGTCGCGGCATTGTTCAAACGAATTTGTCCGGTAATCGTTCGCGTTTCGTTCGGCGCGAGCGCGCTGCCGAGACCCCAACGACACGGATGGTCAATGCCGCTGCGCGCGTCAAAATCAATTCCGACGCGATAGGCGTCGCGCACTTCCGGGAAACCGCGCGACAAAAATGTTTCGCCTTCGTTATACAGAAAATTTGGTGCGGGCGCTTGTGTTGAGAGCGTCGCGTTCGTGCCGTTGCGAATGGTGATGCTCACATTCAACACTTGACCGATGTCGAGCGTTGTCGGCGTGAGCGAAACGTTTGTGATTTCGACAGTGCCTGTTGGCGGCGGTGGCGCGTTTTGCGCGAGTTCGCGGAATGTGAACCACGCGGGACGTTTGTTGCTTGCATCGTCCACCATGCCCCACGATTCGCCCGCAATTTTCCATGTGAACCAAAACGCGTGCGCGACTTGATTTCGCCCGACCTCGTTCATGATTGCAAACGCGCGTTTTATGTATTCCGCGACGGCTTGCGGCGGTTGCAGACTGCCCCAGTTGTAATCCAACTGCGCGCCGACTTCAGTAATCCACAACGGTTTGCCCGCGATGGCGCGCGCTTGATTGATGGAATTGCGAATCTCACCAAAGCCCCAATTCGCGAACGGGTATCCGTCCGCGCGTTCCGCGTACATGTGCCAGCCCGCGAAATCGAACGCGTTCGGCGCGGCAGAAACCACGCGGCGCAGATATTCGAATGCTTCGCCGCAGCAAATCCCCGCCGAAATCACGGGCAAGTCAGGATTCACCGCTTTGATTTTTGGATATGACGCGCTCAGCAATGACGCGTAATTTTCGGGCAGAATTTGTTGTACGTCGGGTTCGTTCCACACTTGAAGCGCGTGAATTTTGCCGCGATAAAATTGCGCGACGCGCTGCGCGAGATTCGACGCTTTGGTGATGTAACTCGCCCAATTCGCGCTGCCCGTCGGTGGTGGAATTTCGCCGAGCGTTTCGGGATTGACGAGCGCAAGAATTTTGATGTTGGGATTCGCCGCATTGACGCGTTCAATCAACCAATCGAGTTCCGTATTTTGTCCTGTATTGAAATTCTGATGTTGGGAGAATAGCAGAACGCGAACCCATTGCGGCGCGAGGTCACGCAATTCAGACGCGCCTGGTACAACCGAATCGCGGAAACCGGGATTCAGACAGAGCGAAGGAAAGAGCGCGGGTGTTTGCTGTGTTGACGCGGCTTCAAAAAAGTTTGGCTGTTTGTTATTGAAACTGAACGGTGTGATGTACCAACGTTTGTTGTTGAAATCGAGATAGCCGTAAATGTCAACGTCAATGTCGCGCAGTTGTGTGATGATGTTTTTCGTGGGCAATGACAACAGTGCAGTGGTTCCGTAAATGTGTTTCGTACTCGCTTGCGGCACAACCATTTTCAAAAGACGCGTGGTGTTCGCGTCTGCCGCCATCGTTTCCAAATTCACCGTCGGACCCGGACAATTCGGACGGTCAATGTTGTCAATCGCATAATGCCCAATCAAATTGCGATACGGCACCCACCAAATATCAAATTGTTCCGCCAGCCACACGAGCAAATCATTGTTCGCCGTGTACATTTCCGGCGTCCACGTTTCTTGATAAAAGCCTTCATGCTCGATGCTGATGGTATAAAAATTTGGATTTTGTCCGGGGACAATATCTTGCCACGAAGGCGTCACGCGCACGCCGCGCGCATTCGTCCAATAGCCGCCGTTGGGTTGTGACGCGTCAACATTCCACCGCAAACCATTTGCCCACGCGCCATCGTTCACCGAAACCAATTGCGCGACGCGTCCATCTTTAGCCAACACAAAATGCGCGGAGGAATTCGGATTCAACTGCGCGTCTTGGAGCCAACGAATTGCCGCGCTGTAACCGCCCTGCGCGATGTGAATGACAACGGCGCGGCGTCCTTGATTGCCCGGATAAAGTTTTGTGGTTTCGAATTTCTCTGCGGTCGAGTACCAGTCGAGAGCCATCGTTTGAAAGATGAAGGCGGAAGGATGAAGGATGAAAAAAGGATAAAGCATTTTGCTTCATCCTTCATCCTTCATCCCTCATCCTTGATTTAGAGTGTATCTTCGCCCCCATCCACGCGCACCGTCGTTCCACTAATCCATTTCACGCGCGGGTCCATCAAAGCGACAAAGGTGGCGGCAATGTCTTCGGTGGTGGTGAGACGTTCGCCGGGATTGCGGCGCAGTGCTTCACTCTTGATAACGTCTGCGCCGGGAATCAAACGCATCGCGGGGGTATCCGTTACACCGGCTTCAAAACAATTGACCAAAATGCCGCGCGGACCAAGTTCGCGCGCGAGTTGACGCGTGTGCGCTTCCAACGCGGCTTTGGCGGCAGACACAGGTCCATAACCGTACCACGCGCGCCGTGAACCCGCGCTCGTCATCGAGAAAACTTTTGACCCGCGGTCGAGCAATCGCACGCGGCATAAATCCTGAACCCAATACACCATCGAGTTTGCCATCACGTCGAGCGTCATTTCCATTTGCTTGCGCGATGTTTGTTGTTTCAGATCGTCCGTGACAAAGGGCTGTAACGAACCGAACGCGACGGAATGGAGCATTGCCTTGACTGCGCCGTGATGTTCTTTTAATGCTTCAGACAAAATCGTGAGCGCGGCATCGCGATTGTTTTCATCGGCGAGACTCAAGCCGCCGAAATCAACGGGCTTGCCGGTCAACGTTTCCGCAATGCCCGACAACACTTCGAGCCGATTTTCATCGCGCGCGATATTTTTATTCCAAAATTTTACTTGTACGCCCGTCGCCGCGATTTCTTGAATCAATTCGTTCACGCGCGGCATCGCACCCGCGCGGTCGAGATGCACGCCAAAAATGTTAAAGCCTGCTTCGGCGAGTGCCTTGGAACATGCTGCGCCGAAACCGGAGGATGAACCGAGAACAAGTACCCAACCTTTGTCGTGATGTGACATGTTTGCTCCTTGTATTGAGGTATCAGGGAAAAAGTAGCAGGTAGTAAGGAACGCCCTGCTACATACTACTTGCTACTGCAATTCCGACTCTAATTTTTCTACAATTGTCTGCAACGTGAACACGCGTCCAAAATTTTTATCGTTCGCGGGGACGACACTCCACGGCGCATTGGGCGGCGACGTTTTCAAAAGCATGTCATTCACCGCGTCGTGATACGGCTGCCATTTTTCGCGATTGCGCCAATCTTCGTCGGTCAATTTCCACTGTTTATATAACACCGCTGCCCGCGCTTGGAAACGGCGCAATTGTTCTTCTGCTGAAATGTGCAGCCAGAATTTAAAAAGAATCATCCCAAATTCTGTAAGCTCGCGTTCAAAGTCATTGATTTCGCGATACGCGCGCTGCCATTCGTGTTCTTGGGCGAAACCTTCGACGCGTTCCACCAAGACGCGCCCGTACCACGAACGGTCAAAAATTGCAAAGTGTCCCGTCGGCGGCAACCGTCGCCAAAAGCGATACAAATAGTGATGTGTTTTATCTTCGCCTTCGGGCGCGGCGATGGGATAAACAATGTAATCACGCGGGTCGAGTGATTCCGCGATGCGACGAATTGTGCCGCCTTTACCCGCCGCGTCCCATCCCTCAAAGACCATCACGACGGGACGCTCGGCGCGATAGGTTTCATAACACAACGTTCGCAACTTGTCTTGCAGCGTGTCCATTTTTTCTTTGTATGTTGCGTCGTCAAGCGTTTGCGTGAGGTCTGTATTCTCAAGCATCTTCAATTTCGCTTTCGATTACATCTATATCCTCATCGCGCACCGTGTGAATTTCAAACAAATGCGTTTGGACAAATGGTTTCAGTCGCGCAATCAGGGCTTGAAAAATCTGCGCGTTGAGCCAACGGCGGTCCATCGCGCTCACCAATGTCCACGGCGCGTATTCCGCTTGGGTGTAGCCAAACATTTCTTCGGCGGCGAAGGCGTATGCGTCGTACTCTTTGGTTTCGATTTTCGCTTCCTCGCTCACTCGCCACGCGGTTGTTTTGCTCTCAAGCAATTTTTTGATGCGGCGTTTCTGCTCCTTTTCAGGAATGTGCAGCCAGAATTTTTGAATCACCACACCGTCGTCCGCGAGCGTCCGTTCAAAATCTTGAATGTCCCGAAATCCCTCGCGCCATTCCGCTTTCGAGATATTTTTTGCAACGCGGTCAATCAATACGCGGCGATACCAACTGCCGTGAAAAATCGCAATCTCGCCGCGCGCGGGAATTTTTGACCAAAAGCGATGCAGCCATGGATAACGAATTTCGCGCGTACTCGGGGGATTGATGGGATGCACACGAAAACCGCGCGGGTCGAGACGCGCGGTCAATTCCGTAATCGCGCGTCCTTTGCCTGCCGCGCCCCAACCTTCAAAGACGACAATGACAGGCGTCTTGCTGTCATGCACCGCGCGCCCAATTTCGTACATTTCAAATTTGAGCGGTTTCATCCGCGCGCGATATTCGTCTTGGGACAATTCACGCGTGAGGTCGAGTTGTTCGAGCATGATTGGGGTAGCAAGTAGTAAGTAGCAAGTAAAAATTCCCTGCTACCTGCTACCTGCTACTTTACCAAATCCATATACACCAACAAATCCAAATCGCCCGGCGAATGATTCAACTGTGTAAGCAACAGCGCGATTTCGCTGCGGTGTTGTGTGGCATGATTGACCTGATGCACCATGGTTTGCCAGCGCAGATAGGCAAACGGTTGTCCGCGTGTGTTCGTATAGTGCATCATTTCTTGCAAAACGTTTTCTTCAACGGCTGTGAGAAATCCTTGCGTATGTCGTTCTACTTGTTCCCAATACTCGCGCACGAGCGCGAGTGTGCCAAAATCATTTGGGTCGAGCAGGCGCGTCGGCGACACTCCGCCCCAACGCGCCAGCCAAATTTCTTGCGCGCCCATTGTATGTACGAGCGTATCGCGGATGGATGGATTCGCCGTTGAGGAACCTTGACCGCCCAAAAATTCGTCTTGCGTCAATTGTTCGCACGTATCGAGAATGCGTTGGTTCGCCCAATGGTTGTAGGCATAGAGAAATTTGAGATATTCTTTCATGCGAGTCCCCGGACGAGTTTTCAAAACGGAAATACGTTCAAAGCTGCAACACTGCCGCGCCGTTCACGCGCGAATGTTTTACATCTTGCAATGCGCGATTTGCATCCGTGTACGGATATGTTGTGATTTCTGTATGAATCAGAATTTGCGCGGCGAGTTGTAACAATTCTTGCACATCGCGCCGCGTCGAATTTGCCGCGCTGCGAAGCGTGCGCTCGTGATACAAAAGCGCATAATCGAACGAAGGAATCGCGCTCGCATGTACGCCCGCGTGAACAATCGTTGCACCGCGCTCGCTCAATTCCAACGCGCGCACCGCCAAGTCGCCGACGGGCGCAAAAATAATCGCGCTGTCTAATTTTTGCGGCGGCGTTTCATTTGCTCTGCCAACCCATTCCGCGCCAAGTTCGCGCGCGTGCCGTTGATGTTGTTCGCTGCGTGTGAAAACAAAAACGCGCTTGTTCCAAAACCGCGCGATTTGTAAAACGATGTGCGCGCTCGCGCCAAAACCGAAAAGCCCGATGGTTTCGCCTAGTTTAATTTCACTCAATCGCAGCGCACGATAACCGATGACGCCCGCACAGAGCAGTGGCGCGGCATGAGCGTCGTCGAACGCGTCGGGAATCACGTACGCAAAATTTTCATTGACGCAAATATATTCTGCAAAACCGCCGTTCGTGTCGAATCCCGTAAAGCGAATATCCTCGCACAAATTTTCGCGGTCGGTGTCGAACCATTTGCAATCCGCATCAATGAAATTCAACCATGGCACCCCAACACGCGCTCCGACTGCAAAGCGTTCTGCGCCTCTGCCTTGCTGTTGGACGATTCCGACAATCTGATGCCCCGGCACAAGCGGTAAAAACGCGGGATGAATGTCGCCTTCGCAAATGTGCATGTCCGTGTGACACACACCGCACGCGGAAATTTTGATGCGAATTTCGTTCGCGCGCGGAATTGGTAGTGGAATGTCACGGAACGTCAACGGATTTGCGTCAACGCTGTCCTGCTTGCTCAAAACTTGCGCGTGCAATGATGTGACCGCAAATCTCCGTGAACCCTCTCCTTCGCGTAGATTCGCCTAGCTTTGCGGTTCAAGCAGTTTCGCCGCGCGCTTTAATCAACACGGTCAAATCCGCTTGCTGCGCCACTTCATCGCGTTGATTGTACAAACGCGTTTCGAGAACGACGATGCCGCCGCCCATTGCTTTCATTTCTTTTTTCTGTTTGATTTTGGAAGTTGCGCGAATCGTGTCGCCAATTTTTATCGGCGCTTTGAATTTCGCTTCGAGTCCCATAAACGCGAGAACGGTGCCTTCCATGAATCCGAGAGGCCACAACAAACCGAGTGTGTAAGACAATCCCAAAAGTCCGTGCGCGATGCGTTCGCCAAACATTGTTGTTTTGCAAAATTCCGCGTCCGTGTGCATCGGGTTCGTGTCGCCCGTCAGATTCGCGAATTGAACAATATCGCTTTCGGTGATAGTGCGTCCCGCCGTGAAAATTTCATCGCCGACATTCAATTCTTCAAAGTACTTGCCGCGTGGTTGGTATGGCATGTGTAATGTAGTAGGTATCAAATAGCAAGAAGTAGGGTTACCTTGCTACCTACCACTTGCTACTTGTTACTTTAACCCGCGAAACGCGTGCTTACCCGCGTAAATTGCCGTTTCGCCGAGTTCTTCGTCAATACGAAGGAGTTGATTGTATTTGGCAACGCGGTCCGTGCGCGCGGGCGCGCCGGTCTTGATTTGACCCGAATTCGTTGCGACGGCGAGGTCAGCTATCGTCGCGTCTTCCGTTTCGCCCGAACGATGCGAAGTCATTGTCGTCCAGCCCGCGCGATGCGCCATGTCCACCGCGTTCAATGTTTCCGTGAGCGAGCCGATTTGATTCAGCTTGATGAGAATCGAGTTCGCGGCTTTGCTTGAAATCGCGCGCTGGAGCCTTTCGACATTGGTTACAAGAAAATCATCGCCGACGAGTTGAATGCGCGAACCGAGCCGCGCGTTGAGTTGCACCCAATTATCCCAATCGTCTTCGGCGAGTCCATCTTCAATCGAGACGATGGGATATTTTTCAACCATCCACGCGTACCAATCAATCAATTCTGTGGACGAAAGTGTTTTGCCTTCTTTCGGCAATTTGTAGGCGTCGCCCTCGTAAAATTCCGACGCGGCAACGTCGAGCGCGAGATACACTTGTTCGCCCGGTTTGTAACCCGCGCTGGAAATTGCTTCCATCACCAAATCGAGCGCTTCGGTGTTTGATTTCACAACGGGCGCAAAACCGCCTTCGTCGCCGACCTGAACACTAAAGCCGCGTTTTTTCAACAACGCTTTGAGCGCATGATAAATTTCTGCGCCCCATTCCACTGCTGTCGGAAAATCTGCCGCGCCCGCAGGCACAATCATAAATTCTTGAAAGTCGGACGATTGCCATGATGTATGTTCGCCGCCGTTCATAATGTTCATCATCGGCACGGGCAGCGTACGCGCGTTGACGCCGCCGATGTAACGATAGAGTGGCAAGTCGAGTGAGGCGGCGGCGGCTTTTGCCACCGCGAGCGAAACGCCCAGAATCGCGTTCGCGCCGAGCGCAGATTTGTTTGGCGTGTTGTCCAGATTCAACATCATCTCGTCAATTGCGATTTGGTCCGTGGGGTCCCAACCGACCAGTTCTTCGGCGATGACCGTATTGACATTTTGCACCGCGTGTTCGACACCCTTGCCGTTGTAGCGCGACGCATCACCATCGCGTAATTCCAATGCTTCATGGACACCCGTTGACGCGCCGCTCGGCACGGCAGCGCGTCCCATTTTGCCATCGCTCAAGTACACATCTACTTCAACGGTTGGATTCCCGCGTGAATCCAGAATTTCACGCGCGAGAATATCTTCAATGACAGACATCGTATTGGCTCCTCTATAAATTTTTGCACTCTTGCACAATGACCGGATTTGCACCCGAAATCAAACATTCAAAACTATTTTCATTTTGCGATTGCACCTGAATGGTGATGCCGCTGCCCGCGTGATGCAGGACACGAAACTTGTCGGTGCTGGTCAATTCGCGCGCGTGTTCGGCGCGCCACTGCGCGGCTTGGCGTGTGACACGCGCTTCACAATCATTACAACGAAAACTGCCGCGCGGAATAAATTCTGTAATGTAACGCGTGTATTCGGCATTCAAATCGTAACATGCTCCTGCAAATTCACCATACGTGGTGATGCGGCAACGCCAGTTATATTCATTGGTAAAGGTGACATCTACGTACGATTCGCCGACGACACTCGGCTCGGACGACGCGAGGCGCAAGGTGTATTCGGGCGTAAAAATTTTTTTCCAACGCTGTCCCGTGAGATACACCAACGCGCGATGAATTTCCATTTGCGATTGGTCTTGGTCGGGGGCGTCGTTCAAACCGCTTTGAATGACATTGTGAATGAGTTGCTGTGGTGTGCGCAACGGCAGATGCGCGGTGCCGTCAAACAAAAACGCATACGCAAAGGCAAAGGGGAATGCAATCAAAAACATTGCCCAACCACCCGGCGTAATTTGATAGTTCTCTGTCGAGCGTTCCCATGCCCAATTCACAGTCACGCTCTGCATCAAACCGACGAGGATGCCGAGACATACGCCGAGCGTTGCCAACATTCCGTACGAATCAGTCGCAGCGTCGGGGATAGGCAAAAATTCTACAACGCGTAACGTCGAATCAAAATTTTGGAGCGCGACCCGCGCCCCGTCAAAAGGAATGTGAATGGCGCACCAGCCGGCGACAATTGCAAAGATACTCCACAGTGGAATTTTCAACAACCAATTCACATAGCCACCCAAGCCACCGACGAAAAGCGCTAACGGCAGAATGGTGATAAAAGCCAGCGCGAATTTCGCCCACCAAAATTCGGTGTGAATGAGATAAAGCTGGAACGCGTCCCAACCATATCCCATCACGAGAATGAGCGCGCCAAACGTCAAGCCAAAGCGCCAGCCCGCGCTGCGCTCAAATGCATGTTTCGCGCGCAGTTGCGATTCACCGCGCATTTTGAGATAGGGATTCGATTCGAGGGAGCGTTGGTTAAGCAAGGGGGAACTCGTGAGTGAGAATGGCGAGACAAAAAAAAGAATAGGCGTCTCTGCCTATTCTATCCTATTTGTTATTTCCATCAAGCATTGTTATACCGCGCGCGGTCGCCGCGTCCACCACGTGTTTGCATCGCCCGAACGTACATCGTTGCGATTCGTGTGCCAGATGCCGGGAATGCCCGCATCACATTTTGGACACGTACCTTCGTCGGTCAAGTTGTATGCGGCAATCAAATAGCCGTAGCGTTCAATCAACAGCGCGCGACAATTGGGGCAATATGTATTTTCCCATTCGCCTACGCGTCCCGGGGCGTTGCCTGCATACACAAAATTCAAGCCCGCCTCTTTGCCAATCTCGCACGCGCGCAGTAAATCGCGCACCGTCGTATTGTCCTTGTCCAACATTTTGTAATCTTGATGGAACGCGGTGACGTGCCAAGGAATATCTTTTGAAAGCGACGCGAGAAATTGTGCTGCATCACGCAGTTCTTGTTTGGAATCGTTAAAGCCGGGAATGACGAGCGTGACAATTTCCAACCAAAAGCCCAAGTCATGCACCATTTTAATTCCATCCAAAATGTGCTGTAACGGTGCGCCGAGTTGCCGATAATTTTTATCGCGCATGGTTTTCAAATCAATCTTGTAGGCGCGCACATAGGGTTTTATATATTCCAATACCTCGCGCGTTGCATTGCCGTTTGAAACATACGCGCACAAAAAACCCGCGCGCTGCGCCTCGCGAAAAATTTCCACCGCCCATTCACTCGTAATCAACGGCTCATTGTACGAACTCGCGAATACGCGCGCCCTTTGGGTGTTGCCGATTTCTACCAGCTCTTGCGGTGTCACCAATGACGGCGGACGTCCCGCGTTTCCATCGCGTAATGCCTGTGAGATGTCCCAGTTTTGACAATATCCACAATGCAAATCACAGCCCAACATTCCAAACGTCAACGCATCGCTCGATGGCAATACATGAAAGAATGGTTTTTTCTCGATAGGGTCACATTGCAGCGCGGCGACGTAACCACGCGGGACAAATAATTTTCCACCCACGTTGTAACGCACTTGGCAAATGCCGCGTCCACCATCATTGATTTTGCAGTGGTGCGCGCACGCGAAACAATGCACGCGGTTGTTTGACAATTTTTCATACAAATCACCTACGCGCACCATCGCGTTGACGGCAGACACCAACGCGCCATCGCCCGCAATAGGATTTCGAACAGAAATGTCGCGTATCAAATCAGCGTCTGCGCGGTCTGTGCGTTTGGATTGTTTTTCGATATTCATCTCGTTCACACTTTCAAAACAAAACGCCAACAAGTCTCTGGCATGGGCAGAACTTGTCGGCGATGGACTTGCAATCTCAAGCTATCACGCATGAACGCGCCTGTCAACAATACATTTCGAGCGCACACTTTTTCTTGCGCCTAGACCTCAGAATAAAGTACGCGCGCGTTTTCATCTCTCAACAATTTCTGCAACACCCGTGCGAATTCATTTGTTGCGCCACTGGTGTAAAACGAATGCGCGGGTGCGTGTGTTTTTTCCAAAGCAACTTCTTGGACGATTCGCGCGGTTTGGCGCGCGACAGCAGCGCTCGGGTCGAGGACCGTTGCGCGTCCCTGCGCGATTGTTTCAATCAATGGCGCGAGAAATGGGTAATGGGTGCAGCCCAACGCGATTTCATCTACGCCTGCGTCGAGTAAGGGTTCAATCACTGCGCGCACGCTCTCGGACGTTTCAGCAGAATCTATTTCGCCCCGTTCGACGCGCGCGACCCAATCTATTGGATACACGGTCATTACTTGAACATCGCGCGCAAATTCCTCGCGCGTGTGCGCGAACAATTCGCCTTCCAAGGTGCCGCGCGTTGCCAGCACCGCGATTTTTCCTGAACGCGTCGCGCTCGCGGCAGGTTTCACCGACGGTTCCATGCCCACAATGGACACATCGGGAAATGTTTCGCGCAAAAAATACAACGCGGCTGCCGACGCGGTATTGCACGCGACGACGATGATGCGGCAATTTTGTTGAATCAAAAATGTTGTGAGGCGCGCGGACAAGGCGCGAATTTCTTGCGGAGGACGCGGACCGTAAGGGCAGTATTTTTGGTCGGCGAAATAAACGAGGTCATGCTCGGGCAGTTCACGCGCGACTGCGCGCAAGACAGACAAACCACCAACGCCCGAATCAAATAAACCAATCTTCCCCCTCTCCCATTGGGAGAGGGAGTTAGAGCGTGAGGTCATTTCTTGGTACGATACGCGCGCGCGCTGTCAACGAATGCTTCAAACAATTTTCCAAAGCGCGTATCGTCGTCCAACAGTTCGGGATGCCATTGGACACCGAGGAGAAAGCGTTCATCTTCAGACTCTACCGCTTCGACAATTCCATCGGGCGAACGCGCAATGACGCGCAAGCCCGGTGCCACTTGCTTTAAGGATTGATGATGCAGTGAGTTGACTTGGATTTTCGGAGTGCCGAGCCATTGTGCGATGCGCGAGTTTGGTTCCAATTCCACCGGATGCGCGCGCAGATTGTACGGGTCGCCTTGCCGATAGGAATGATTTTGTTCGGTTTGGAGTTGTGAGGGAATGTCTTGATACAAACTGCCGCCTGCCGCGACGTTCAACATTTGAATGCCGCGACAAATTCCAAAAATGGGATGTCCGTCCGCGAGCGCCCAGCGCGTGACGCGCAATTCCGTTTCATCGCGCGCCGTGTCAATTTCCCCACAGAACGGTTCCACCTCTTCGCCAAATTCTTTGGGATGAACGTCAACGCCACCCGCGAGCAATAGTCCGTCAATGCGTGAGTAAATCGCTTGCAGAGTCTCTTCCGAGAGATGCAGTGGAATCAAAATGGGTGCGCCGCCCGCGCGTTCGACGGCGTTCGAATAGGTGAGGGGAATGCCCGAATAGCGAAACCCGTTGTTGGAATCTACAACGGAACGCGCGGGAATGCCGATGACAGGTCGAGAATCGTTCGCCATAACTTTTTGGTCGCGCTCGCAAAAAGAGATATTGCACAGCAAGTGTGCGTTTTGCGAGGGCGGCTCAATCCTCCACAGGGTTAATCAGTTTTCCGAGGTTGCCGACTTCAATTTCAATGAGGTCGCCATTTTTCAAATACAATGGCGGTTTGCGCGCATCACCGACGCCATTCGGTGTGCCGGTGGCAATTATATCACCGGGTTCCAGCGTGATGCCTTGCGAAATGTACGAGATGAGCGTCGCCACGTTGAAAATCATATCGCGGGTATTGCCATCTTGCAATAGTTCTCCGTTCAGGGTCGCGCGCACGGACAGATTTTGTACGTCGTTGATTTCGTTGCCGGAGGTGACGCTCGGACCCATCGGACAAAACGTATCGAACGATTTACCGCGCACCCATTGATTGCCATATTCCGCGCCTTTTTGAATATCGCGCGCGCTCACGTCATTAATCACGGTGTAGCCGAAAACATAATTCAGCGCGTCTTCCACTGCAACGCGCGACGCCGCTTTGCCAATCACGACGCCGAGTTCCGCTTCGTAATCCACACGCTGCGAGACATCAGGAATAATGTGAATTGTGTCATACGGACCGATTACAGACGACGAAAACTTTGCAAACATAATCGGTTTGGTCGGAATTGGTACGCCCGTTTCGCGCGCGTGGTCAACGTAATTCAAACCGATGCCGATAATTTTGCCGGGACGCGGAATCGGAGCGAGCAATTTTACTTCTTCCAGCGCAAAGGTGACTTCGGGCAATTCGCGGTACGCCAACCACTCTAACGTTTCGCGCGCTTTAATCCATGCAGTCTCGCCTGCGCGCAAAAAATCCAATACGGTTGGCGCCAGAAACATATCGAGTCCGCGCGCCGCGTGGGCATTGTTCAAATCAACGGCGCGTCCATTTTGCAGCGCGCCCCAATGCGTCTTGCCGTGAACTTGGAAGGTGATGATTCTCATGAATGGACAATGAACAATGGACAATGAACAAAGGTGAGCGTTGTTCATCGTCCATTGTATATTATTCTTTGACCGCGATACACGCGATTTCGATAAAGGTGTGCATCAATAATTGACAGCCCACTGTCGCGCGCGCGGGATAGGGTTCGGTGAAATATCGTTTATAGATTTCGTTGTATTTTGTAAAGTCGCCCAAATCTGCGAGATACGTCGTGACCTGCACCACGTCGCGCAGCGAATATCCTGCCGCTTCCAAAATCGCTTTGATATTTTCGAGTGTGAGTGTGGTTTGTTCTTCAATCGTGCCAATGACAATTTTTCCGGTCTGGGCGTCAATGGGTCCCTGCCCCGCGACATACATTGTATTGCCCGCGACAATGGCTTGATTGTATGGACCGACAGGGTTGGGCGCGTTCGGTGTGCGAATGACTTGTTTCGACATGCCTCTCCTTTGTGTAGTGTGCTTTGCTCTGCTATCGTGTCATCCAATAATACGCGACGCTGATTCCTAGAAACATTCCGACCAAAACTTCGACGGGCGTGTGTCCCAACAGTTCGCGTAATTTGGTATCCGAGATGGGATGTCCTTCAAACAATTCTTGAATGATTTGATTCAAAATGCGCGCCTGAATCATTGCCGCGCGGCGAATGCCCGCCGCGTCGTACATCGTAACAGCGGCGAACCACAATGCAAGCGCGAAAATCGTCGAACCCAAACCATCTACGAGCGCGATGCCCGTTGCCAACGAACTCACCGCTGCCGAATGGGACGATGGCATACCGCCCATCGTCGTTAATGCGCGGAAATTGATTTTACGCCGCCATAACAGGTCAATGAAAAATTTTGCAATTTGCGCGGTTGCCCAGGCGATGATGGACGCTTGCAAAACGCGATTGCCGAGCAACTCATTCATTTTGGATTGCTGCCTTACTCATCGTCATCCTCACCAAACATTCGTAGTTCGCCGTTTTCGTCGGCATAGCCGGTGGCGTTTGGTGCGAGTTCTTGGATTCGCAATTCCGCGCGGTCAAGCAGTGCGCTGCATTTTTTCGTCAAGTCCATTCCGCGTTCGTACAATGCGAGCGCATCGTCCAAGGACAAATTCCCCGCTTCCAATTTGTCAATGGTGGTTTCGAGTTCGGTGTAAAGGTCTTCAAACGAGAGTTCGGACGGAATAGATTTTTTTGCCATGCTGAAATATCCGCGTTGTCTGCTGTCTCGCGCGCATCATTCGACGCGCGCAGAAAATTCTCCGGCGCGCACGCGCACACTCACCACCTCGTTTGCCGCCACTTGCGCCGCATCCGTCACCACAATGTTCTCTTTACGGACAATCGCATATCCGCGTTCGAGCGTCGCTAACGGATTCAACGTGTTGAGTTGCCGCGTCGCGCTCGCCAATTGTGCGCGTGCGATTTCGATGCGGCGCTGCAAGTGTCGGGTCGCGTTACGCGACGCATCATCAAGACGTTGTCGCCGATTTTCGATTTGGGCGCGCGGCGAAACGCGGTGCAGCGCGTTGGTCGAGTGAATCAAATTTCGCCGTGTTTGAACGATTTGTTCCTGCATGGCGCGTTGCAAACGTTGTTCGTACAATAAAATATTTGCGCGCAATTCATTTTGGTCGGGCGTGCAAAATTGCGCGGCGGCAGTTGGAGTCGGCGCGCGCAGGTCGGCACAAAAATCCGCGATGGTGAAATCGGTCTCGTGTCCTACGCCGCAAACGACGGGTACCCGCGAATTGATAATCGCACGCGCCACACGTTCGTCATTGAATGCCCACAAATCTTCAATCGAACCGCCGCCGCGCGCGAGAATGAGGACATCCAGATTTGGAATCTGTTGAACTTGTTTCAATGCCGCGACAATTTGTTGCGGTGCGTCTGCGCCTTGTACGGCAGTGTTGGCGAGAAAGACTTGGGGCAGTGGGTAGCGGCGTTCGAGGATGTGCCGAATATCTTGAATCACTGCGCCGGAACGCGAGGTCACAATGCCGATGCGTTGTGGAAATTTTGGCAAGGGACGTTTGCGCGCTTGATCAAACAGTCCTTCGTTCGCCAATTTTGTTTTTAGTTTTTCAAATTCTTGCCACAGCGCGCCCGCACCCAACAATTCCATCACATCCACGTACAACTGCACTTCGCCGCGCGCGTCATACACGGAAACGTGTCCGTGCGCGTTCACTGCTTCACCTTCGCGCGGCAAACGCGGCAAGCGCGCAACTTGACCTTTCCACATCACACAGCGCATGGACGCGTTTTCATCTTTTAACGAAAAATAAAAATGTCCCGACGCATAGCGATTCGCGTTCGAGATTTCACCTTGCACCCACACATCCGACATCACGTCATCGGACTCGACGACGCGCCGTAAATGCGCGGTGAGGTCGCTGACGCGCAGAATCGTGGGAGTGAAAAGTGAGAATTGCATCAATAGTGTAGGGGCGAAGCATTGACAGACGCGTTGTTTCGCACGGCGAAACGATGAATCGTGACGCGTATGGAAATGTCAATGCTTCGCCCCTACATGGAAAATGCGGGACCTAGACGCGCGTCAGATATTCACCGCTTTCGGTGTTGACGCGCACCGTATCGCCGTTGTTGACGAAAAATGGTACTTGAACGACAGCGCCCGTTTCGAGCGTCGCCGGCTTTCCGCCGCCCGACGCGGTGTTGCCTTTGAAGGACGGTGCCGTTTCGGTGACGATTAAATCAACGGTAGTTGGTAATTCGACATCGAGCGCTTCGTCGCCATAGACCAACAGCTCGACGGTTGTGCCTTCTTTCAACCATTGCGCGTGGTCGCTCAAAACCTCTTCGGACAAGATGGGTTGTTCGTACGTCTCTTGGTCCATAAAAACAAAATTGGTCCCATCTTTGTACAAATACTGAACTTTTTTTGTTTCGAGACTGACATCTTGAACTTTTCCGCCCGATTGATAACTTTTTTGAACATTCGAGCCGGTGCGTAAATTGCGCGCTTTGATGTTGATGGTCGCGTTGCCGCGTCCCTGTTTGTTGTGCGAAAAATCGGTGACGACGAATAAATTCCCGTCGTCGTCAATAAAGGTCGTGCCTTTGCGTAAATCCTGTACGCCAATCATTTCAAATTTCTCCGTGCGGTGATAAAGTTATGCAAAATTTTTTGCAAAGAGAGATTATAGCGCGGGGAAGAACATTCTCAAAATAATTGTTCCCTTTGGCTTATGCAGCATGTCAAAAGTGTTCCTGCAACACTCGGTTGACAAGCTTGTCCAGAGTAACACCTTTTACGCGTGCTTCCTCTGCCAATTTCTTGCCAACGCGCACAATCCATTCCTATTCTCCATTCCCGTCAATTCTAGCATCAATCCATGATGCCGCGCGTTTTGCCAATTCCTTCATTGGTCCTTGTTGTTTCGTACATTTCGGCAATGATTCCAAAAACAGTCTGCCGTAATTTTTTGTGAGAACACGTTTATCCAAAATGACGACGACGCCGCGATCCGTTTTGCTGCGAATCAATCTGCCGAATCCTTGACGAAAACGCAGCACCGCTTCGGGGACTGCATATTGCGCGAACGGGTCATCGAATGTTTCTGAACGCGCCGCGAAAATCGGGTCGCTCGGCACATTGAACGGCAAGCGCGTAATCGCCAAACAGGACAATGCTTCACCAACAACATCAATCCCTTCCCAAAACGATTTTGTGCCAAAGAGCGCCATGCGTTCTTGCGTTTTGAAGGTGTCGAGAACTTGACGGCGCGAACCATCGAGCCCTTGCGCGAGGACCAGCACATCATCTTGTTCCAATGGTCGCGCGAGTGCGCGATAGGTGGATTGCAATTGCGAGTGCGAAGTAAAAAGCACGAGCGCGCGTCCGCGCGTCGCGCGCAACAAATCGCCGAGTCCGGTTTCAATCGCTTTTTGATAACCTTGCTGTCCGGGTTCAGGCATGTCGTTTGGTACGTACACAAGGGCGGCTTGTTCGTAATCGAACGGTGAGCCAACCATCAGATGGTCTGCCCATTCGCCGATACCGAGACGATTTTCGATAAAGTTGAACGAGCCGCCAATGCTCATCGTTGCGCTCGTGAGAATCACCGTTTCGCGCGTCGCAAATAAATTTTTGTGCAGCATGTCGCCGACGTGCAGCGGCGCGGCGTGAATGCCAATGTCTTGCGTCTGCCGATTCACGCTCCCCCAATAAATATCGCTCTGCGCGGGTTTGATGAGAATGCGTTCCATCGCGCCGTGAGTTTCAAGCACGCGTCGTTGTGCGGACATGATGTCTTGGAGCAAATCCGCGTAACCGACCAAGTCCGCGTTTTCCAATTCTTGCCACGCGCGATAAATTTTTTCCAAGCCTTCCGTGAGCGTCAAGAATTTGGTCGCGAGATTTTCCCATTCGAGTTCGATGCCGCTCCAACCGGGCTGCATTCGCCGCGAAGGCGTGATGCGAAATTGTTTGTCGCCGCCGCCCGCGTCACTTTCGCCGCCGTCTTGTTGCTGCGACAGAAATTTTTCCAACACGTCGAACAACGCATATGCCGCGCGTCCTGCGCCGAACGCGTCGCGTTCAATTTGGTCGAGCGTTTGTTGAAAATCGCGCGCGCTCGATGCTTTTTTGGAATGGCGTACGGTCGCGCCGAGATTGTAAATCAGTCCTGTGCGTTCACCTGCAATTTGGCGCAAGAGTGCATCAATAGAGGAACGCGTCGCGTCGAACGCGAGCGCGTCGGTGGCGCGCGCTTCGAGGTGATGCGCTTCGTCCACAATGAGATATTGAAATTCGGGCAGGACGCGATTTTCGAGCGCCATGTCAGAAAGCAGCAGCGCGTGATTCACAATCACCAAATGCGCGCTTTCGGCTTTTTCGCGCGCGCGAAAAAAGAAACATTTGTCGGGACGATTCGCGCAGCGTTCGACGGTGCAATGTTCGGGGTCGCTGGCGAGCCGCGCCCACACCTTGAGTTCAGGCGGTGTGAACGTGAGTTCTGCCATGTCGCCCGTCGTCGTCGAGGGGAGCCACGCGAGAATTTTTGCGAGCACGCGAATTTCTTCCGGCGTGTGCGATTCTTGACGGCGCAGCGCGTCGAAACGGCGCAGACATAAATAATTGCTGCGTCCTTTCAACACGGTGTACTTGAATTCGAGCGGCAGAACTTTTTGAATCGCAGGAATATCTTTTTGAAAGAGTTGGTCTTGCAAATTGATGGTGTTGGTGGAAACTATCACGCGGTCATTGTTTTGCGCCGCCCACGAAATCGCGGGCAAAAGATAAGCGAGTGATTTGCCCGTTCCCGTTCCCGCTTCGACCAACAAAACACCGCTGTCATTGAACGCGGTCGCGACGGCGCGCAGCATTTCCACTTGTTCCGCGCGATATTCAAAACCCGGAAAATCTTTTTCAAACAACCCGTCGGGCGAAATCATGGCTTGCAGCGCATCCGTATCCAACAACGTTTTCGTCGCTTTGGCTTTGAGCGGACGCACATCTTTATCGCGCGAAAACAACACGCCGAATTGTTCGTCGTCATTCGCCAAGCCTTTGGCTTTGAGTTGCGCGCCAATCGAGCCGCCTGCGAATGCGTTGCGCGCGGCGTCGCGTTGAATGTCTTGCCACACATAACGCAACGACCAATCACTTTTTGCCGAGAGGCGCGCAATTTCTTGAATCGTCTTGGGATTCAATTGTTCCGCGCGGTCAAGCAGCGCGATAAAAAGTTGATGCGTCGCTTTCGCGTCTTCCAAGGCGCGATGTTTGGTCGCGTATTCGATTTTCAATTCACGCGCGAGTTGGGCGAGCGAATAGCGCGCGGCGTACGGAATTAAAATCGAAGCGAGTTCAAACGTGTCGAGCGTTGGATTTTGTAGACGCATGCCGCCGCGTTGCAGAAATTGCATGTCGAGCCAAACGGTGTGACCGACGATGGGATTTTCGCCGATGAAACGTCCGAGTGAAGGAATGAGAGAATTGAAGGACGGCGCGCGTTCAATATCCGCGCGCGTGATGCCGGTGAGACGTTCAACTTTGGTGGAGAGAGCGCGCCCGGGATTGATGAGACACGCCCACGTATCGAGAATTTCGTCGCCGCGAAATTTTACCGCGCCGACTTCGAGGATGGCATCGTGTTCGGGATTGAGTCCCGTAAATTCCAAATCAAGTGCGACATAGACGCGAGGCATGGAGAAAACTTTCTAGCTTGGGGAATTTTTGTGCGCGTACAGAACGCGTGTGCGATGGAGATTGTAACATAAAAAAAATGACGGAGCATATTTGCTCCGTCATTTTTCAATTGTTGAAGCGGTCCGCAATCGGATTGTCTTGCGTGATTGCTTTCGGGTCCGGCTCTATTGGCACTTGAATATCTTGTCCAAACACGGGCGCATCGTTGCCGAAACGGTCAGCCACTTCATTGTCCGCCGTGCCGCTCATGGTGGCGGCGGATTCGGCGGCTCCGCGCGCTTTGCGCTTCTCTTCCATTTCGTTGCGTTTTTGGTCAAGCCACTGATTCAAATTTTTCAAACCCTTTGCCAGTCCTGTCTGAATTTCATCAGCAGCGTATTGTGCGGTGCCTTGTACGGTGCCTTTGAGGTCCGACGATTGCGCTTTGTTGATGGCGTTGTTGACGCCTTTTTCTACATCGCGCCATGCAGAAGTCAATTGCGCTTCAATTTCCTGACCGCGCGTGGACGTGCGCGCAGCGTGAAACATTGCCTCGATTTGTTTTCCAAATTCGCGCAGCTCATCCGCGAGAACGGCGTCGGTGGTCTTGGCGCCGGTGGTAGCGCCTGTTGTGGGCTGTTCGGCAGAAGGCGCTTCGCTCATCGGTTCGCCTACAGGGTCCATACGTGCTTCTTCGGTGCTCATTTTTGCCTCTCTTTGAAATGGTACGACAAATTTGTAATTTGTCATGGTGGTGTGGGACAAATTACTGCGATGTCGAGTGGAGTTCACTCGCGTGCATCGCCTTTGTCCTACGCGCTTACGCGGTCAAAATCATTTTACGATGAAAGTTGAAAATTGTTACACCATTTGTGCGCGCACAAAATTTTCTTCATCCTCACGCGTCGCAATCTGTCCATCCAATCTTTGCGCGCGCAGCGAACCCAAAATTTCTTTGTAGCGCGGACCGGGCGGCAAGCCCAACGCTTTCAAATCGTTGCCCGTCAATTCTGTTTGCACGGCGCGCCATTCTTCACGGTAACGGTCCACATAACTCGATGCTTGCAGGGAATCGGACGCGATGGCAAACACAGCGAGCGCGGCATCGTCAAAGCGTTCCAGCAGTTCCGCCACACGGCTCGGTGCGAGATTTGCATTGTTCAATTGACGTTCCAACAAGCGCAGTGTCACCATCTGCACCAGAATTTCGGTTTCACCGCGACTCAATTTCAACCGTTTTGCTAACGTGCGCGCTTCGGAAGTGCGCAAGCGATACGCGAGCACGCCGAGATACAACATGGGCGTCGGCGTGTATGCCTCGCGCAAGTGATGAAATTTTTGTTCGAGCCAATTGTCTGCCTGAAGCGAAGTTTGAATTTTTTCCAACACGCCCAATTGCTGCAAGCGCGCGAGCGCGCGTTCGGGCGCGGCTTCGGTGAAAATCAAATCAAGTTCATTCCGCAAACGCTGTCCGCTGACTTTGTTTAATAGATTGCGCGCGTCGTCAATCAATTGCGCGGTGCGCGCCTCAATTTCAAAACCGAAACGTTGTTCAAAACGCACCGCGCGCAAAATGCGCGTCGGGTCTTCGATGAACGAAAGATTGTGCAGGACGCGAATGATGCCGCGCTGCAAATCCAATTCACCGCCGTACGGGTCGAGGAGCGCGCCGTAGCGTTCGGGGTCGAGACAGAGCGCGAGGGCGTTGATGGTGAAATCGCGGCGATGCAAATCGAGTTTGATAGAGCTGCGTTCCACATCGGGGAGCGCGGAAGGATATTCGTAAAATTCTGTGCGGGCAGTGGCAAAATCAAGATGCAATTTTTCGTCGTCGTCGAAAATCCATTTCGCGGTGCCGAACCGCGCGTGGGTATGCACGCGTCCGCCGTACTGTTCTGCCAAACGCTGCGCCAGCGGAATCGCATCGCCTTCGACGACCAAATCAATATCGAGATTTGCTTCGCCGATGAGTAAATCGCGCACAAAGCCACCGACCACGTACAACGAATAACCAAGCTCGCGCGCCATGCGCGCGGCGTTCTGCACCATGAGCAACACATCGCGCGGCAGCGCGCGTTCGAGGCGCGCGATAAATTCCGTGTTGCGCGCAGGACGCGCCGTCGCCGAATATAATTTCAACAAGTCGGTGCGGGTGACGATGCCGACGATGTTGCCCTCTTCGACCACAGGTAACTGCCCCAAACTGTGTTGAGTCATGGCGCGCTGCAATTGCTCAATCGAATCCGACGGCGTGACAAACACCGGTTCGCTCATGAAACGTGCGACGGGCTGCTTTTGCAGTTTGTGATGCAGCGCGCGGTCAATCTCGCGCCGCGTCAGCACGCCGACCAATTTCTTTTTTGAAACGACGGGAAATCCTTCGTGTCCCCAACGGCGGGCTTGTTCCGCCGCGTGCGCGATAGTGTCGCTCGGCGTCAATACGCGCACGCCGTACGACATGATGTCGTGAACGGTGGTGTGCGGATGAATGTGTTCGTTCAACAACTGCAACAATTTTTTCTGCTGTGTTTTCAAGCCGCGCGAATGAATCAACGCCGCCGCCGCCGTCGCATGTCCCCCCCCCCCGAACGCGCGCGCAATTTCCGCCACATCAATCGCTTCGGTTTTGGAACGCGCGACGAGTTGAATCTCGTTGCGCATTTGAACGAGAAAGAATAACGCATTCGGGTCATACAGCGACATGAGTTGATGCGCAAGCGTAGAAATTTCCTCGACGTACTCTTGTACGCGCACCGCTGCAATCAAAATTGTTTGCCCGCCGATTTCGTGGGTCTCGACGCGCTTGAGCAATTGGTTGTACAGCGCGCGTTGGTCGTCCGCAAGGGGCTGACGCAAAAATTCACCGATGAGGTCAAACGACGCGCCATGTTCGACGAGATACGCCGCCGCGTTCAAATCGCGCGCGGTAGTCGAAGAATACGCGAGCGAGCCGGTGTCTTCGTAAATTCCGAGCGCTAACAAGGTTGCTTCAAGCCGCGTGAGCGAAACGTTTTTCTCGCGCAGGGTTTCAACCAAAAGTGTGGTCGTCGCGCCGACATCGCCGCCGCTGAATGTGGTCTGTTCGTCGAGCGGACGCGCGAGCGGATGATGGTCAACGATGAACACGCTCGGCGAATCCGCAATCCCGCGCGCGGATGGAAGCGTTTGCGTGTCCACCAAGAGGATGCGCTTGAAGCGTCGGCGCGGCGCTTGCTCTTGTAAGGTGAATGGAAACGGTTCACCGTACAGCGTGAGGAAATCGCGCGCATTGCGATTCAAACGGCGCGGCAACAGCGCTACCGCGCCGGGATACAATTTCTTGGCAGCAGCGAGTGACGCGAGCGCGTCAAAATCGGCGTTTTCGTGAGTGAGGATGGCGTCCATTCGGAAAGCATTTTACTTTTGTTAGCGCGAGCGCGCAAGGGTGTATAATTCCCTGTGTGTCCGACATCTTTTACGACCTCGAAACCAAAGAGCTCCTCGACCTCACCCTCGAAGACCAGTCCTCTGCGATTCGTGCGCTGCATTTTTCTATCGGTGTGACGTGGTGTGAATGTCACAAGGAACAAATTTTTTATCGCGCCGATGCAATGGGCGACCATATTCTGTTGCATGAACGAATGATTGGTTTTAGCAGTCGGCAATTTGATAATGCCGTGCTGGCGTACAATTATATTTGGACGCGCGCCGAAACGCCTTTGCTGAAAAACGAAAAACGCGCGCCTGCGAAAAAAATTGACAGAGTTGAAATTCCCACGCAGCCGGAAGAATTGAAACGCTTGTTTGATTCGCGCACGTTTGATTTGCAGATTGATTTGGAAAATCGCATCGGCTATCGGTTGGCATTGAACGCGTTGGCGCAAGGAACCTTGCGCCGCGAAAAACAGGGAACTGCCGCGCTCGCCGTCATTTGGTATCGCCTCGCCGCGCAATTGAAACAAAAATACGCGTATGCGTTGCGCGAGGCGAACGACCACGAAGGCGCGGACCGCGCGCATGAACTGGGCGCGTATTATCAAGCACGCTTGGAACGCTATTGCGCAACCGATGTGCAACTCGTACGCCAAGTGTTTGAGTACGGCGCGCAAAATCGGCGCGTCTTTTTTGTAGATTTTGAAGACGAGCGTAGAAATATCAAAGTGGATTGGCGATGAATTTGGGATGGTTGTCCGCCGCAGGAACGATGGAATGTTTATTTTCACACCGCGGATGCAATCGGTATAATGACAGACATTGTGTTTTGTGACGGTGACCCGCGTCGCGTTGCGTTGACATTGGCATTTGCCTTGTGGTTGAGTTTCCAAATGTTGCTTGTTGGAATTTCACCGGCGTGGGGTTTTGTTTTGCCGCATGAACATCTCACGCGCGGCGCTTTGAATCAAGCGCAGTGGCAAGAACATCTACGCGCGCATCGCGCACACACTACCGTTTTCTATGACAGCAAATGTGACGGAGTGAAAACAACAAACTCGGTCATTGCTTCGTTCCCCAATGGCGCAAGCGCGCTTTCGGTTACAGGATTTTTGAACGCGCTCGTGGGCGATGAACTGACACAGATTCCATCGCCGCGTATGCCTGTCGCAACGTGGCGGGTAGCTGCAATTCATAGCCGCGAGCTGGTGTATTCTCCGCCAGAACCTCCGCCCAATTTCTAATTCCTCATTCATCTCGTCGTTCTACAATTCAATTTACATTTCATTTGGGGAGGAATTTTCGTGAGAAAAATTATCGCGTTGGTCAGCAGCGCGCTGCTTGTCGTCGCGCTTGTGTCTGTTGTCTTTGTGCCGGTGGCGCGCGCCCATGCCGAAATTCAAGAATGCACGCCGCCGATGGATGGTATGGTGGAAGCCGCGCCTGAAAAGTTGACTTGCAAAGCGTCGCAAGGTATGAAAGCAGAAGGTTCATCGCTCAAGGTCTTTGATGCGAATGGTGCACAAGTGGACAAGGGCGACTCTGCCGTTGATTTGAATGACCCTGACCGCGTTACCATTTCTGTTTCGCTCGATACCGCCAAGATGAAAGACGGCGTGTACACTGTAAAATGGACAACCGTTTCGGCTGATGATGCGGATGAAGCGAGCGGTGAATTTAAATTTACAGTTGGTCATGCCATGATGGAACAAGCAACGCCGGCGGCAACGGATGAACATACTGCAGGCGGCACGCATGACGATGACCACAGTATAGCGAGCGCCACAATTGACGGCAAAGAGGTGACCTTGCAAATTCTCGCGCCTGTTAAAGATGCAATGCTGACAGCGGGCGATGTGAAAATCGAAGCAAAGATCGAGGGTATCACGCTCGGCGAAAATGACACGCACCTCCATTTTTACGTGAACGATAAACTCGCGGGTATGGGGGAGGGCGCACAGACCACCATGACGGTGAATCTGGAACCCGGCACGTACGACCTTCAAGTCGGTTTGGCAACAGGCGGACACGAAGATGCTTTGAAAGCGCGCGTTCACGTGACGGTTGGTGCTGCAGCACAAGCAACCGCGACCGCTCCTGCCCCAACGGCAGCAGCAACAACGGCGCCTGCCGCCACGGCAACTCCCGCCGCACCTGCAACGACGTTGCCTGCAACCGGCGGCATTGAAAATTACGCGCTGTTTGGTTTGCTCGCGTTGCTGGGAGTCATCGTGTTGGGCGTTGGCGCGTTTGGAATTTCACGCGCGCGACGTTAAGGAAAAAATGTGGAGGGGAAATTTTTTTCCCCTCCATAAATGCAAATGAATTTTTGGCGTACTCTTCCGCCGACGCCGCACGTCTCGATTCGGAACGCGCACGGCGGCGTATTAACGGGACATTGGGAATTTGATTTAGCGATTGCGCTCGTTTTTTTTGCAGTGATTGCTTATTCATTTCTGTTGCCCGCTGACGCGCCCAGAGGAATCGGACGTCGTGTGATTCAAAGCACTGCAATTTTGTTTTTCATAAGCGCAATTGTAATGGCAGTTGTAGGATTCAGGAGTTTGTAAATGAAGCGATTGATTTTTTGCGCGTTGTTAGTTTTGTTTGTGCTGCCGTCGTTCGCACATGCCCAAACAAACGCGTCCATTAAAATTATCAAACCCGGTGACCGACGCAATATCGAATTGGGTGAAATAGATGTCACGGTTGAAATTGCGGGCGTCGCATTGAGTGACGGATACAGCTGGCAAATGTTCATTGACAGTGTACCGCAAGGGATTGTGCGCGACACGCTGACGACGCGCATCAATGTCGGCAAACCAACGGGACCGCATCACTTGACTGCGCAATTGTATGATTCACAAGGCAACATCATTTCAGCGCATGATATTTTGGTAATCGCCGCGCCAGTCGAAAACCGCGACCCGATTTTTAATCGTGCGTGGTTCGCCCCGACAATGGCGGTCTTTACCTTGACGATTATCGGGATTATTCTTTTTGGTCTGCGATTGCGTCCGCGCCAAACGACATGAAAAAAATTTTCGCATTCCTCGTCTTCACACTCGCATTGTTCACTTCAACGCGCATCGTCTCTGCACATGCGATTCCGTTGGCATGTTTGCCGCGCATCGGTATCAATGTAACCGCGCCGCCCGCACAATTGATTTGTCAATTTAGCGACCCATTGAATCCATCCAATCTTTCGATGACCGTGACCGATACGAATGGGACGCGTGTGGACAAAAACGATGTGCGTTTTTACGAACAAGATGACCACACGCTCGTCGTTTCGCTCGACACAACAAAAATGCCGCGCGGGATTTATACGGTGAAATGGCAAGTGCAAGACACACTGGACCGGGGCATCACGAACGGCGAATTTCAATTCGGTGTGAATACGAATGTTCCGCCGACGCCGACGCCCGTTTTGCCGGGGGTGGTCATGACGCCGACGCCCGTCGCGCCGCAGACGAACGCGGCATCGGATTTAGTCGCGCGCTTTTTGATTGGGGTTGGTGTTATTGTTTTGGTCGCTGTCGGAGTTTTGTTTTGGCGCGTGCGCGCGAGTGAAGGTAAGAAGGATGAGAAATGAAACCGACACGTCAAACAGAAAGCGCACGGGCTGTGCCTTGTACCTGCCTTCTTTGAAGGATTTGAGATGAAAGTTTTGTTACGTTCCGGTATCGTCTTGTTGCTGGTGCTGTTGACGGTCAGCGTTGTTTCCGCGCACGCGAAATTGGTGCGTGCAACGCCCGCGCCAAATTCAGTGTTGGGCAGCGCGCCGACCCAAGTGCAATTGTCGTATGACGAACCGCTCGAATTAAATTTTAGCGAAGTTCAAGTTTTCGACCAGAAACGTCAACGCGTGGATACGGGGGAATTGCAACCCGTTGCGGGAGACCCGTATTCCGTTGTCGTGCCATTGAAACCGATTGGCGACGGCACGTACAACGTCATTTGGAAAGTGTTGTCAGCAGCGGACGGACATATTACGCGCGGCGTGTTTGCGTTTGGTGTTGGCAACACGGCAGGCGTGATTTCCGCGCCGATTGATTCGGGGGCAAATGGGACGCCAACCGAATTGACACCCGTTTCTGCCGCGTCGCGCTGGGTGAGTTTGCTCGCCTTGCTTGCTGTTGTCGGCGCATTCCTCTTTCGTTTTTTCTTGCTCGAACGTTCCCTTGACCATGTAGATGCCAACAAGCACGCCCGCAAAATCGCGTACACGCGTTGGCTGCAATTTTGTGCGACGGCGTTGATTATTTTTTTCCTTTCCAACTTGAGCGAGCTTGCGCTCCAAGTCAATCTGGTCGCGGACCAAATTTCTTTTACTTCCATTGTCACAGTGCTGCTCAATTCGCGGTTTGGCATGTTGTGGCTGTTGCGCGTGGGCTTGATTGGCGTTTGCGCGGTTTTGGTCATTTTGGAGGCGCGCGGCAAACGCCTGCCGTACTATGATTACGCGTTGATTGTGTTGGGCAACGTCGCGCTCATTACGCGTTCGCTCTTGAGTCATTCGGCGGTTGCCGGAAACTTGTCGCTGCCGGTCTTTGCGGACTGGCTCCATTTGCTCGGCGTTGCGGTCTGGGTTGGGGGACTTTTTAGTCTGGCGTGGCTGATGCCGTTTGTGTGGCGCGCGCTTGACCCGAAAACGCGCAGTGCGTGGATTGCGTGGCTCGTGCCGCAATTTTCCGGCATCGCCATCGGCGCGACGATTGTGATTGCGTTGACGGGATTTTACAATTCCGTTCAACAAATCCCTGCGCTCGATGTAATCACAACGCAAGTGTTGCCAACGTTCACGCAACTTACGCAAGGCACCTACAACAATTCATTGCTCATCAAAGTCATTGTCTTTGGCGTCATGATTTTGTTGGGCGCGTTCAATTTGCTTTTCCTCTCGCCGCGTTTTCGCGCGTTTATTTCCGAACCCGAAAAAAGCGCGCGACTCTTGTCGCGTTTTCGTATCACTGTCGCGGTAGAAGTACTGCTCGGCGTAAGCGCGATTTTTCTGGCAGGCATTTTGACGCTTTCCCTCCCCCCTCGTTCCGAACAAACGCCAAATGCGGTACCAATTGTTCAAGCACCATCGGAACGTCCTGTGCTTCTCGTCGGCTATCCATCAGAAGATGTCCAAGTGCAACTCGAAATTGGACCCGCGCCGAACGCGCCGACGACTTTTAACGCGCGCGTCACGGACCGCAACGGCAGGGTGCTGCCGAATCTGCAGCGCGTCATTTTCAATTTCATGTATTTGAATGAGGATACGGGCGCGCAAAATGTAAATGCCGAACTGCGCGGCGAAAATCAATATGTCGCGGAGGGAAATTATTTGTCGCTCGAAGGGATGTGGAAAATCCAAGTACGCGTGCGCCAACAAGGCAAAGATGATACGACAGTTGATTTTCCGTACTATATCGCGCCGCGTTTCGCCGATACAAATATAACTCCGGTGATGACTGTGCAACTCGAATTGAAAAGCGCACAGGAAAAAATGAATGCGCTCACTTCACTCCGCTCGCGCCAAGAATTGAATGATGGTGCGAACGGCGTCGCGATTTCGTTGTATGATTATCAAGCCCCTGACAGGACAAAATTTGAAATTGTGGGACAAGGACAATCTATTGCTATTGGCGCAGACCAATACTATCAAAACAAAGACGGGCAATGGACGCAGCGCGCGCGCGTAGAAAATTTTGTTTTCCCGAAATTTGATTTTGCCGACATCGCGCAATCAACGCGCGCGGGACGCTCGGACAGGCTTGACAACACGGACGCGCAAATTATTTTATTCAACACGCCGAATACGAGCGGTACGGAATTGATTCATTATGCGTACTGGATTGCCAACGATGACAAACGCGTGCTGCAATTGGCGATGGTGACGTCAAGCCATTACATGATTCAGACATACCGCGACTTCAACAGCGCAGAGATTGCGATTGCCGCGCCCGCGAATGTTTTGCCCGCGCCGACCGCGGCGCCGAGTGTGGACGGGGGGGGGAACCCGCTGCAAACGGCAGTGCAAGGTTCACCGCGCCCCAAAGGAATCATCACCGGCGATTTGGAAGGCGATGGCGCGTTGATTATGGTTGTGGTCGGTGTCATCGTTTTGCTCATTGGCAGTGGCGGAAATCGTCCGCGCAACGCGCGCCTCGTTTCATTAGGCATTGGCGCCGCGTCGGTTGTGTTGGGTATCGGGTTGTTTATTGATGCAGTGAATGGCACGACGGCGGCAACACAAAACGTTCCCGTCAATACAGTGCGCGCGTCAACGGGACAAACAATTTATGAACAAAATTGCGTCGTGTGTCATGGACAAAAAGGGTATGGCGACGGACCCGGTGCGGCGTCGCTGCCGGTGCAGCCATTTGATTTGACGACGCATGTGTTGCTGCATGACGAACAATATCTCTATGCAACAATTTTGAACGGGCGCGGATACATGCCTGCGTTTGGCAGTCGCCTTTCCCAAGACCAAATTTTGGATGTGATTGCGTATGCGCGTTTGCTCGCGCGCAACGCGCAGCAAGGTTCACCGAACGCGACACCGCGTCCCGGTTTTACGCCGCAGCCATAGAGGAAAGGGTGAGGAATAAGGGCGGACGGAGGATGGAGCTGGAACTTGACCTGTGTGAACTTATTTCCCGCTTAATTCATTCAACAAGTCGAGGGTTTGTTCAAACGCGACAGGGTGAACGCGAATTTCTCCCAGAAACGGATTGTCGAGTTCGATGATTAATAGCAACACGAACGCGACCAGTCCCGCGAACAAACCGGACATCATGAGGTGCGCGCGAAAGTTGGGAGCGCGAAAAAAAAGTGTGAACCCAATGGTCACGAATGCGCCGCTGATGAGCAAAAGATACAAGAGCGGCGGAATCTCGGAGCGACTCGCGAGAAGACGAATGCGACGCGTGTTGCCCAGCTCGTCAAGCAATTTGAAAAATTGTTCTTGATGCAATAAGGGTTGCGCATTCGCGTCATCGAGTTGGCGATGCAGCTCCCATAATTTTTCAACGGCGACATCTACGCTTTTACTGCTTTGCCCATTCTGCATTGCAGTCCATTCGTCATTGATGACATTGCGTGTGTATTCCATCGCGCTGGTTTGCACCAAGGTCGCAGCGGGTTCGGGCAATTCCTGTCCCAATCGAAAAATGTTGACAACAGTATTTGCTTCCTCTTCGACATTCACCCGCGCCTCTTCATACTCTTGCCAAACCACCAAGACCATAAACGCCAACAAGACACCATAAATCGCGGCGACTCCGGCGAACATAAAGCCCGCCACTTCGTTATTGGCTTGATGCATCTTTTCGTCCACCACGCGGCGCACCAAAAACGTTGTCCCCATCGCAAAGAGCGCGCCGCCGCCGACAATCAACAGAACGAGCGCGGGTGTGGAAAATTGTAACAAGAGTTCGCGCATAATGCGGCTATTATAACAGAATGCGCATTTGAAATTTGCGATTGCGAATTTGCGAAAAGCCCGTTTCCAAATTTGCAGTTTCCAATCCGAAATGTTTTTTGCCCTCTTCCGCAAAGCATACCGCGATGTCACCAAACGACGCGTGCGTTCCCTGTTGACGCTGTTGGGAATTTTGATTGGCGTCGGCGGCGTTGTCGCGATTGTTTCGACGGGACAAAATTTAGCGCGCGCACAGCAAGCGGCGTACGCCGACGCGTCGCAAGCGGACATTTCGTACTGGACATGGAACGCGCCCGCGTCTTTGCCGCGCGCGCTCGGCGAAATTGAAAATGTCCGCGTCGCCGAATTGCGTGCTGATTTTTTTACGCGTTGTCGTTGGGACAATGGCGCGCGGGATGTGTATTTGCACGGCGTCGCGGATTTTGAAAACATGCGCGTGGACCAAATCTTTTTGCGCGCGGGACGTTTTCCGCGCGACGGCGAAATTGTCATTGAACAATCCGCGCGGGCATTGCTGCCCGTGCAATTTGGTGACACGCTAACGTGTAGAGGCAATAGCGGCGAACCGGACCGTACATTCACGCTTGTCGGCGCGATTCAGACGCCGAATTATCCGAGCGCGTCGCTGCTCGATTACGCGACGATGTATGCACCGTCGTCCGAAGTCATTCGCCTGCTCGGCGCGTCGGGCGCGAATGGATTGCTGCTCAAAGTGAACGACAGCGCGCGTGCGAATGATACCGCGCGCGCAATTTCACAATTGCTTGACCGCCGCCAAATTCAACATGGCAGCGCGACAGTGCGCGACCCCGAAAATTATTTGGGCAAACGCGAACTCGATGCGCTGCTCGCCGTGTTGGCGATTTTTTCGGCGGTGGGTTTGGTGACAAGTGGTTTTTTGGTGGCGAATACACTTGCCGCAATCGTGACGGAACAAGTGAGTGAAATCGGCGCGCTCAAAGCGGTGGGCGCGACGCGCGGGCAAGTGATGTTGGTATATCTCATGTCCGCGTTGGTGTACGGAATCGTCGGAACACTGTTGGGCTTGCTCATTGGAATGTTTGCAAGTTGGCGCTTGATGGCGTTTATCGGCACGTTGCTGAATTTGTCGGTAACGTTCCAAATTTCGCCGCTCGGCATCGGGCTGGGCGCGTTTGTTGGAATTTTCATCACGCTGCTTGCGGGAATGATTCCCGCATTTGCGGCAACACGCATTCCCGTCAAACGCGCGCTCGAAGCATACGGCATTACACCAACCTATGGCGCGGGCAGATTGGACCGCGCGTTACAAAAAATAATCGCGCTGCCGCCGCTCGCCGCAATGTCCGTTCGCAATCTCGCGCGACGTAAATCGCGCGCGTTGGTGACGATGTTGGTGATTGGAGTGGCGGTGGCGACATCGCTCGCGGCGCAAGCGGTGAGCGCGTCCGTTGATTTTGCGATTGACGATTTGTTTCACACATATCGCGCGGACGCGTGGGTGTGGTTCGGCGAATACATCAGCGACAATATGACCGCAGCGTTGACAACTGTGGAAGGCGTAGAACGCGCGGAGGTTTGGTCATTGCAAAACGCGTGGGTAACACGAAAGGACGCGAAAGAATCGAAAGGCGCGAAAGCGGCGCGGGCGCGCATTTGGGGATTGCCTGCGCACACGGAATTGTATGTGGCGAATCTGCAGCAGGGACGTTGGTACGATGCGGGCGCGAGTGATGAAACGGTGATTTCAACCGATTTTGTGGAATCGCTCGGTGTGCGCTTGGGTGATACGATTCAAGTGGATACGGACGACGAGTTGCGAACGTTTCGCATTGTGGGCATCACGATTGACAATTCAGTGTTTCTCGGCAGTCAAGTCGCGGGCAAAGTTTTCATTCCTGAAACGGTTGTAGCAAAAATGCAAGGGCGTGAAGGATGGGCAACTTTTTTTGCGGTGGGATTTACACAGCACGATGTGGAAGGCGTGGAAGCGCAACTCGACGCGATTTCACAAAAATTCAAACGTTATCAGATGGGCAGTGACAGCGCGGTGCGCGAAGTCAAGGGCGCAAAAGAACAGACGCGCATTTTGACGATTGCCTTGGGCGCGATGAGTGTTTTGGTCGGTCTCATCGGCGCGCTCGGTGTGGTGAACACGATTACGTTGAATGTGTTGGAACGCCGCCGCGAAATCGGCGTGTTGCGTTCCGTCGGCGCGAGCGATTCCAATGTGATGCAAACATTTCTGACCGAAGGGCTCGCGTTTGGCATCGGCGGTTGGCTCATCGGAATTGTTTTGGGTTTTCCGCTCGGTTTGATTCTAACGCGCGTGATGGAAGCAGTGCTGTTTCATTTGAATTATGTTTTTACACCACAAATGATTTTGACGAGTTTGGGCTTTGCGTTGCTCATCACCGTTGGCGCAAGTTTGATTCCCGCGCTGGCAGCGGCGCGGATGAAGGTGAAAGAAGTGTTGAGGTATGAGTAGAAATTGGAAGTTGGAGATTAGAGAAACGAGAAACGAGAGGCGAGAAACGAGAGGAAAGAGTGGGGATTGGGTAGGTAATTCGCGGTATAATTGCTGGCGATGAAATTGCCAAATGCGGAACGCGCGTTCATTGCTACAGATAAACTCGAAAAATATTTATTGAACATTGAGCATGAACGCGGAGGTTCAAAGGCGCAATTGTTGATTGAATTTGGTTATCGGCGCGAATCCCCGCAGCGTTTGGCAGCCGACATTCGCAGATTTCACTTGCTTGCTGATATTCAGTTGATTCGAGAAAGCGATTACGGCACGCGTTATGAAATCAGCGAACTAATTGAAACGCCGAACGGAAGGAAATTACGTGTGCGAACGATTTGGCAGGTGGACAAGGGAACCGATTTTCCGCGACTGATTACGTTGTTCCCTGACTAGGGGAGGAAGATAAAATGGATTTTCCACTTTACAAAGATGTGATTCTATTACGTGACATGCTTGACGATAACTTGCGCGCGGACGATATTGGTACAGTCGTTGAGCGACATGATGTTCGCGGCATGGAAACAGGATACAGCGTCGAATTTTTTGATATGTTGGGAAATACTGTGGCTGTCGTTACCGTCCCCGGCAGTTACTTGCGAACGCCCACACAGGCTGACAGACCTGCCGCGCGCTCAGACAAAGTTCCTGCATGACAAATCACTTGACAGGTTTCCACTCTCTCCGCAACACATCGCGTATATCGCGATATTCTTTTTGCTCGTCGAATGCTTGTTTGATCGCGGGCGAAAAGACATTCGCGTAAAACTCTTTGCCCATACGATTGACAATTTCTTTGTCAAACAATTTGTCCGTTTGTGAAATCCCCGAAAGGTCACGCCATTTTTTCTTGCGCGTGACCTTTTTTTCTTTTTCTCCTTCGCGCGTTTTCTCTTTTGCTCCTTCGCTCTTGCGAAATTTTTTCGCGGCGACGACTTTGGCGAGCCAAATGCCATACCCTTTGGCTTGCGCGGCGCTTTCGCCTTTTTTCAACGCGTCGAGCCGATTGAATTCGGCGAACACGTCAAAGCGGCGGATGGGAGCGAGCGGTTTTAATTCACTCATTTTGACAAAGGACGAACGACCAAAGACGAAGGTTCGTTCGTCCTTTGTCTTTGGTCATTTGTCGTGAACAAATCTCGATTCGCCGTTTGTGGCACCAACACGCGTAATGCGCGTGGCTTGATGCGAATTTGCACGGGCGTTGTGCCGACGGGTTCGGCGTCCACGTGAACAGGGACGGTGTCGCCGCCAATTTCAATCGCGCGTCCGCGATGATGTTCGATGTCGGGTTCGCGTTCAAAGAAACCGACGCCGAGTCGAAAAAAATGCCACAACGTATGCAATGCGTTATCGCCATGCAAAAGTGTAACATCCAGCAGCCCATCGTCAATGCGCGCGTCGGGCGGAATGCGTACCATCGCGCCATAGAGTTGCGTATTGCTTGTGAGCGCGAGCAGCACGCGGCGGCGATAGGTCACGCCATCCACATGAACCTTGACGCGGCGTCCGCGATATTGCAATGCTTCGCGGAAACCAATCGCGAGAAAAAATAATTTTCCAAATCGCCGTTTGTTGGCGCGGTCCAATTCCACTTGCTTTATTACTGCCGCATCCAAACCCGCACCGCAGCTCAAGAGAAACGCACGCGGCGCAAACCCGTTGCCCTTGGCAATGCCCACATCAATCAAACGGATAGATGCGTCCGCTTGCAATTGTGCCGCGCGTGTCAAGTCATCCAACGGCAGTCCCATTTCGAGCGCCCACACATTTGCCGTGCCGAGGGGCAAGACGCCGATGGCAGTTTGCGAATCCAGAACGCCGTTTGCCACTTCGTTCAACGTTCCATCGCCTCCCATCGCAAACACGACATCGAATTTTTGTTCCGCCGCCGTGCGCGCCAAACTCATCGCGTCACCACCCGCTTGTGTTTCGCGCGCCTCGACGTGCCATCCTGCCGCGCGCAAACAATCCATCGCCGCGTCAAGCGCCGCGCGATGCGTCTGCGTACCCGAAGTGGGATTGTGAATAATGACAGCGCGAAACAAAGATTGAGGGATGGGAGATGAAGGATAAAGACAAAAAGGGAATTTATTCTTCCGCCTTTATCCTTGACCCATCGTTATCTCCACGACCAATACGCGATGACGCCCTCACCGATTTTGCGCGGCGGACTGTTACCAACGACGTCTGCGACAAAGACCGCGCCGCCCGTTTCGGTTTCGCGTGACGTGTACACAAAGGCTTGACTGTCGGGCGACCAAAATGTGGACGAGTTGGCATATTGGTCGAAATAGGGAATCACACCCAAGAAACTAATCGTCGGGACAAAAGTGGCAATGACGCGTGAGGTATTCGTCGCGCGCTCCCAGATGTGCCAATGCAATTGCAGCTGCAATTCGCCGCCCTGTGCATGGTCAAGCGTTGTGATAAATTTTTCCGGCTGGGTTGTGGCGAGCAAGTCATTCGCGGTTGTGATATTCGCGCGTGCCACTACATTTGGCGCAAGTGAATCGAAATGAAAATTGGACTGATTGTCGCCAACGCTTGCAGTGAGATATGCGAGTTTGGTGCTGTCCGGCGACCACAAAAACGCGATGGTCGGGTCTTGTGAGACAACGCGTATATTTTCGCCATTGGCATCAATGACGCGCAACGGACCGAGATGCGGCAAACGCGCGGCAGATTCAGTGAGAATATACGCAACGTTTTTCGCATCGGGCGCAAGTGCAAAGGATGCGCGTCCGCGATACGTCACCAATTTTTTGGGTTCTTGGTCGAGCGCGGCACGCAGTGCAATCGCTTGCGCCGAACCCTCTTCGGCGGAATACAAAATAGTTCCGGTGCTATTCCACTGCGGCGCTTGAAAATCACCGGGTGCGGCTTCGAGGGGACGTTTCGTTGTCGTGCCGCTAAAAGGGAGCAACGCGAGGCGCGCATCATTTCCATTGGAACGCGTGCCGCCCACATGTGTGAACAATTGCGAACTGTCCGGCGACCACGCCCAATAGAATGGCGCGCCGAAATCAATTTCTTGTTTTGAGTCTGCTTGGTCGCGGCGTGCGATATTGAGCGCGATATTTTGCGAATCTTTGTTGGCTAAAAATCCGACAACGCGACTGTCGGGCGACCAGTAGAGATAAAAAGGAAAATTTTGCGCCGTCTTGTACAGAGGCGTCAAGTTTTCGCCGTTGGGCGAAATGGAATAGAGCGCGCCTTCCTTTGGATTGCCGTTTTCAAACGTGTATCCCACGAACGCGAGCCGCGCGTTGTCGGGCGACCACGTTGGATAATTGTACGCGTGGTCACTTCCGCCGTCGGTTGTGAGTGCTGTTGGTTTGCCGTCGCTTGGGTCAACGAGATAAATGTTGAAATCGTTGCCGACAAAAACGATGCGATTGAGCGCGGCAGGCGCATTGAGCGAGAGTGACGCGATGGGATTGGAGTTTGTGGAAAAGAAGTAATAACCGCCGCCGATGAATGCGACGCAAACCGCGAGCAGAAAACAACTCGCGAGCGCGCCGATGAAAACGAATACTGAATTACGTGTGGACATACGCAATCCTTTCTGCGGAGCGGAGCCGAGAAGGAGGGTGGAAAAACTTGCGTGAAACCTCAAACTCTCCGGCTCATTATAAGTGATTACGTATGCGGTGCGGAGAGAGATTCTTTTTTGGAAATTTACGCGGCAAGTTTTCGCAGCGCGGCGAGGTTCCGTTTTTCGTCATTTCCTGTGCCGTCGGTTGGCGTTTCGATGAGTCCCGGAATTTCGGCGAGACGAGGGTCCGTGAGAAAGGAACGGAAGCCGCTTTTGCCGACGGTGCCTTTGCCAATGTGGTCGTGCCGGTCCACGCGGGAACCAAGCGGCGTTTTGCTGTCGTTGAAATGTACGACCTTGAGCGTTTTCAATCCGACAATTTTGTTGAACGCATCCATCATCGCCGCGTATTTTTCAGGAGTTGAATAATCATACCCCGCCGCGACGAGATGGCACGTATCAAAGCACACCGCGAATTTTTTCTTGTCGTTCATTCCTTTGCGAATTGCGGCGAGGTGTTCAAATTTGTAACCGATGTGATTGCCTTGACCTGCGGTGTGTTCAATCGTCGTCACGCACTTTATTTTTTTACGCGCGTAAATTTCGGTTAATGCTTCTGCCACGCGCGCGCAGCCATAGTCTTCCCCTGCGCCCATGTGCGAACCGGGATGCACTACAAGATACGGAATCGTCAAACGGTCACAGCGTTCCAATTCTTCCGCAAATGAATCTCGCGATTTTTCCCACAATGCTTGATCACTCGTCGCGAGATTGATGAGATACGACGCGTGCGAAACGACAGGATGAATCTCACAATTTTTCAAGTTTTGTTTGTAACGCGCAACCACTTCATCCGCAATCGCAAATGCTTTCCACTGATTATTATTTTTGTTGAAAATTTGAATCGCATCGCATTTCAACGCCACGCCGCGTTCAATCGCTAAATCTACACCGCCTGCGATGGATACGTGTACGCCAAGTCTCATCGAATTACCTCCAACTCTTTTCCCACTTTACCAAACACCTCCAGCCCCTTGTCCAAATCCTCGCGCGAATGAGCTGCGCTAATCATCACACGAATGCGCGCTTTGCCTTGCGGCACCGTCGGATATTTGATTGCCATTGCGAACACGTCATTGTCAAATAACGCGCGTGAAAAGTTCTGCGCGAGCTGCGCGTCGCCGAGCATGACTGGTGTAATAGGTGTTTCGCTCGCTCCCGTGTCGAAACCGAGACGCTGCATTTCTTTTTTGAAATAGCGCGCGTTCTCCCACAAACGTTCGACGAGTTCTGTAGATTCTTCCAAAATATCTACCGCGCGTAAACACGCCGCCGCGTCCGCCGCCGTAACCGCGCTGGAAAACAAAAATGGACGCCCGCGTTGACGCAGCCACTCGACGATTTCTTGTCTCCCCGCGATGTACCCGCCGACAACGCCGAACGCTTTCGACATTGTGCCAACCTCAACGTCCACGCGTCCGTGCATTCCGAAATGGTCAACGATGCCGCGTCCCCCGCGTCCGAGCACGCCTTCGCCGTGCGCGTCGTCCACCATCAGCATAATGTCATGACGCTCCGCGACCTCAACGATTTGCGGCAATGGCGCAATATCCCCGTCCATCGAAAACACGCCATCGGTGATAATGAGCGCGCGGCGGTACGTTCCCGCGCTTTTAGTAATCGCGTCTTCCAACGCTTCCGCGTCGTTGTGCGTATAACGCGCAATTTTCGCACCACTCAAACGTGCCCCATCAATGATGCTCGCGTGATTCAATTCATCAGAAAAAATCACATCCTCTTTACCGACGAGCGCGGGAATGACCGCGCCGTTGGAATTGAATCCCGATTGCAAAGAAATCGTCGCCTCGACGCCTTTGAATTCCGCGAGCCGTTTTTCCAATTCGTTGTGCAGTGACAACGTCCCCGCAATCGAACGCACGGCGGCAGGACCGACACCAAAATTTGTAATGGCGGTTTGAGCCGCCTCTTTCAAACGCGCATCATTGGCGAGTCCCAAATAATTGTTGGAACAAAAATTGAGCACGCGTTTTCCATCCACCACAATCCACGCGCCCTGTGGTGATTCGATGGTGCGAATGGTGTTGTAGAGATTTTGTTGCTTGAGCGAATCGAGTTCGTCGTGAATCCAATTGAGTTTTGTTGACATTATTGTTTCCTATTTGAGTGCGGTCGTGGAAGCGAGAATTTCTTCGGCGAGAACATTCGCCGCGTCGGAAATTGCTTTGATGTCTTTGGCTTCCCACGCGCGTTCCTTGCGTCGCGCGCCGAGATTGACTTGTCCCACCTGTTCCTTTTGAATCAGCAGTGGAATTTGTTGGTTCGGCGCGTCGCCATTTTTACCGAACGAATTTGTGAGATGAAGGTCGTGATAATTCAAATCGAGTTGTGCGCCGTCCGCATCATATCCTTCGACGATGGTTCTGAGAAACGAACGCGTCACGCGCGGCACATCCAGTGGGGTCATTTCCGCGCGCAGCTGGGCGGAAAACGCTTCGAGTTGTTTCGCAGGATTCGGTTTCGCTTTGAAACGTTTGTCCACAATCTCTTGCAATTTATCTTTGAGTGGATTGAACGCGATAACGACCACCGCCGTATTGACGACAAGAGAGATTTGAGAATTTCCCCCCGCGATACCCGAGAGCAGAAAATTGAGCAAAGAATTTGTGAGCGCAAAGAGAATGGCAAGCAACGCAGTGAGCGGAGCATAAATCAAGGTGCGATTGATAATCAGGTCAATGTCAAAGAGATTCTCGCGCACGATGGCGATAGCGAAAGAAATGGGAATTAGGAGTGTAAATAGCCCCGCCAGGAGATTAAAAGAGTTGAGGGGAAGGGAAAGGGCAATGGGTAATAGGGTCGCAATGGCACCCACACTCAAGCCCACAGAGATGCCCCATGCAATCCAACGCAGTTGGCGTCGTTCGGTCTCATCCTTCAGCTGTCGCGCGTTTGTGAAAAGCGCAAGGATGACGAGCAAAGAATATAAAAGACTAACATTGTTGCTTTGCAGACGGAGTTGAAGGAGCGCAGCAGGAGTTGTCGCAGCGGGCAATCCAACCAAAAATGCGGCGGCGAAAAGGATCCACAGTCCGAGATAGTTCCAAAGGATGAGGCGCGGATGACGCGTGACGAGCGGATGCCGTCGCGGAAAGACGAGTGCAAAATGCAGGAGCGCGCTGATGGCTAAAAAGTAAAATAGAATGTGCGCGGCGACCTCGAACGGAAACACCCAACCGCGAAGTAGGTCGCTTGCTTGATGCTGCATTACGTACATGACTACGGCAGCCGAAATGGAGGTTGCTGCAACAAAGACCAGTTGCGCCGAGAGGAGATAAGGACGACGCAAAAAGACAAACAGTCCAATCACTGCCACGCTGAGATATGTCAAGTACGAGCTCCAGCCGTCTTGCAGTGCGGGGACGATGGGGAAGGTTGCGGACTCGACTTGAATCGAAAGAGGTCTGCCATCGCGCAATGCTGAATATTCAAGTGTGGGTTTTTCTAATAATGCCGCCTTGTCCCACTTGCCCGTGAACGCATCGCGGAGCAATTCGTTGACGGTGTACTTTTCAATCACGATAACAACATCATTTGCCTGCAACCCGTTCGGCGTGGGAACAAATGGTTTGACGGGCAATCCTTCGGGGACAAATCCTGATTGCGGGAATATCACTTGCGTGCCGTCGCCCGGTGCGGTGAGACGCGCCGCGAAAAAGACGACCAGCGCTGACACGGCTAAGCCGCTGATGAGCGCGACGAGAACAATCTGCAATTTTTCGCGTCGCGTGTGAGCTGGTTTTGCAGGCAATGTGACAGTCATGCGCGTGTTTCAGAAAGGGCGAGAACGCACGTACGCTAAACCAATTCAGGGAAACAAAACAACCTTTCCGCTATCGCCACTCATCATCGTCTCGAACGCTTTTTGAAATTCTTCCAACTTGAAACGATGCGTAATGACAGGTTCGAGATTCACGGCTCCGCTTCTCAAGAGTCCGCGAATTTCGTACCACGTTTCCCAAAGTTTGCGTCCCGCGATGCCGTGAACGGTGATACCCTTCATTATCACCAAATTCGCCAAATCAAATTCAAATGGTTTCGACGGAAGTCCGAGCAAGACCGCGTGTCCGCCCGATTTTAGTAATGTCAAGCCGTCGCGTATCGCGCTCGGCGCGCCGGACATTTCCAACAAAACATCAACGCCTTCGCCGTTCGTCGCTTCCAAAATAATTTCGCGCAAATTTTCGCGCGACGGATTAATGGAAATGTCCGCGCCCATTTTTTTTGCAAGCCCGAGACGATATTCGGAAATGTCGCTCGCGTAAATCGAACGCGCGCCCGCCGCTTTTGTCACTGCAATCGTCATCACACCAACGGGTCCGCAACCCGTCACCAACACTTTACGCGCGACGACGGGGGTTTCCAGCGCGGTATGTACGGCATTGCCAAAATTTTCTTCGAGCGCGGCGATTTCGGCGGGCATGTTTGGTGGATTGTGCCACGCGTTCGCGGCGGGGAGGGCAACGTATTCGGCAAAACTGCCGTCGCGGTCAACGCCGATAATTTGGGTGTTGCGACAAATGTGCGCCATGCCGGTGCGGCACAAATCGCAGGTATGGTCAACGATGTGACTTTCGGCAGAAATAAAATCGCCGACATGAACATCTGTGACCTGCTCGCCAATTTCTACCACATCACCGCAAAATTCATGACCGATGATGATAGGCGGCTTGATGCGATTCGCCGCCCACGTATCCCAATTGTAAATGTGAATGTCTGTGCCGCAGATGGAGGTGGCACGCGTGCGAATCAAAATATCGTGATGCCCGATTTGGGGAATCGGGACCTCGCACAATTCAAAACCGGGTCCTGCTTTTGTTTTCACAACTGCTTTCATCATGGAAGGCATAAAGTTTCCTCTTCGCTGAGGTTGTATGCAAATTACGCACGCGCACGATTATATCACCTGTTGAAAAAGAAAAATCGAATCGTCTCCGACGATTCGATTTTGTTATCTCAACCCTGCAAATAAATCTTTTTCTTTTTTCGTTCGTTTGCCGAGATGGGTGGCGGCGAGAATGAAATGTTCCTCGTTCCACTGCATCCCGCCATTCGTCTCGCGCCAGCGCGCGTAATCTTGAGAATGATGGCGTTGACAGTACACGGCTTTGAGTTTCATTTCGGAATAGGGTGAAACATCGAGGACCGTTGTGATTTGCTCATCCGGCACGCCGTTCAAGCCGCGCAAACCCCATTGCGAAATTACACTTTGCGGCAAGACCGAGTAATACAATTTGCTTGGTAGATAGGGGTTCAGTCCGTCGCGAAAATGTTCTGTGTATTCCGTATAATCACCCGCGCGCTCAAACGCAAAAGTTGCGAGTTCATTCAATAATTTTTGTTCCGATTCGCCCGAAAGTCCATCGGGTCCGTACGTCACAATCACTTGCGGCTGCACTTCACGAATCAAGCGCACGAGGCGTTCTTGCAGGACGCGCCGCTGGTTGTTGGGAATGTACGAGGAGGCATGGTCGAGGCACATGCGGCTGATGCCCGCCGCGCGACACGAACAAGAAGTCTCACGCGAACGCGCGTTCAACATCACCAAGGTCGGGTCGGCAACATGCAGCGTCATCAGGTTGGCGAGTTCGCGCGCCGCCGTAATCAACGAAACGCGCACGCCTTCGCCCGCATATTTTGCAAGCGTACCTGAAGGTCCGAATGCTTCTTCCTCGGGACGCGCAAAAACGGCGAGCAGCGAAAGTTTTTCGCCATTCACCGTATGTTCCAATTCACTGATGCCGCTGGAGCGTACTTTCATTTCGTTCTGAAACCTTCGAGGTCTCCAAGACCTCGAAGGTTTTTCAAGCTGCTTGTTCCAATTCGCGATTCTGTTCTTTGAGCGCTTGCGCCACTTCTTTGCGCGCCGCGCGAAAACGCGCGAGCAATGCTTCTTCCGAATCTTTGGAAAAATTCAATGTGCTGACACTGCACCGCGCGCAGCCACCTTTTTCGACATACTTGCGCGCGTCGCACGTAACGCAGCTGTTGAGCCGCACCATCATCAATTGAAACGCGAGCGCGTCGGGATGCGTTTCGGGCAGTGCTTGGATTTCTTGTACCAATTTTTTCCACTTGGCATCGCGGGCGTTTTGCAGCGAGCGCGTTGCCCAGTGGGCAAACAACAATTCTGTTCTGTCCATGTCGAACCTGCTTTCCTCTTTCCCTTACATATAGTATCAGCTGAATCGCTGTGCATGTCCTTAAAATTGCATAAGACTTTTTTGGCAATTTTCTATTGCGTGATTTGAACGAATACAAGTTTTAGGTACAATGACTAAACGTTTTTACACTGGAAAAAGTTACAAGACGTGACAGGTTTCGCGCTTTGTCGGGCAACACCCAAACCTGTCACGTCTGTTGCCAACGAAATGAATTACATTGACGGCAAATGGATTCCCGCGATGAGCGGCAAAACGTTCGAGAGTTTCAATCCCGCCACAGGCGACATGATTGGCGTTGTGCCGCAATCCGACGCACAAGATATTTCGAACGCAGTGGATGCTGCCGCGCGCGCGTTTGAAAAATGGCGCAAGACACCCGCACCGCATCGCGCGGAAATTTTGCACAATGTCGCGGACATCATTCGAACACGCAAGCAGCAACTGGGCGAACTTTTGACCCGCGAAATGGGCAAAGTCTTACCCGAAGCGTTGGGCGATGTGCAAGAAGCGGTGGACATGGGCATGTACATGGCAGGCGAAGGTCGCCGCTTGAACGGATTGCTCGTGCCGTCGGAATTGCCCAACAAATGGGCGATGGCTGTGCGCGACCCATTGGGAGTGGTGGGAATTATTACGCCGTGGAATTTTCCGATTGCCGTACCGTCGTGGAAAATTTTCCCCGCGCTTGTTTGCGGCAATACGATTGTTTGGAAGCCCGCCGAAGATACGCCTGTCCTCGCGATTGAATTTGTAAAAATTTTTGAAGAGGCGGGACTGCCGCCCGGCGTTTTGAATTTGGTAACGGGTTACGGCGTTCCCGCGGGTGAAGCGTTAGTGCAAGACCCGCGCGTGAAATTGATTTCGTTCACGGGTTCCAACGAAATTGGAAAATTGATTTCCGTGCAATGCGCGCAATTGGGCAAACGCGTGTCGCTCGAACTCGGCGGCAAGAATGCGATTATTGTTCTCGACGACGCGGATGTGGATTTGGCAACCGATGGAATTATTTGGAGTGCGTTCGGGACAAGTGGGCAGCGTTGTACTGCCACCAGTCGCGTCATCGTAACGCCTGCCGTTCACAAAACAATTGCCGAACGCGTCGCGGAACGCGCCGCGCAACTGCGATTGGGCAATGGGTTGCTGCCAACGACCGATGTTGGTCCGTTGATAAATCGCGCGGCGGTTAATAAAGTTCACGACTATAGCGAAATTGGCAAAGGCGAAGGCGCAGCATTGCTCGTCGGCGGCGATTACGCGACAGACGGCGAATTGGCGCGCGGACATTTTTACAAGCCGACAGTGTTTGACCGCGTAACACCAACGATGCGTTTGGCGCAAGAAGAAATTTTTGGTCCATCGCTTTCCATCATTCGGGCGAATTCGATTGAGGATGCAATTAAAATCAATAACGGCGTCAACTTTGGTCTGAGCGCGTCCGTTTATACGTCGAACGTGAACAAAGCATTTGAAGCGATGCGCGATATTGCAACCGGCATTGTGTATATCAATGCGGGAACAATTGGGAGCGAAGTACAACTTCCATTCGGCGGCACACGCGGCACCGGCAACGGACACCGCGAAGGTGGCGGTCCACCCGTCTTGGAAGTGTTCACGGAATGGAAATCCATTTATGTTGACTATTCGGGAAAATTGCAACGCGCGCAGATTGATACGGATGCTTTGGTAGGGTAGTAGGTAGCAAGTAGTATGTAGTAAGGATTTCCCTGCTACTTACTACTTGCTACTTGAACCATGTCATTACTCTTTCATCTCTCTGACCTCCATTTCGGTCCCAAATTTAATACGCGTTTATCGGAATTGATTTTGCAAGATGTTTGTGATGCAAAACCTGATTTGACGATTCTGTCCGGTGATTTCACAATGCGCGGACGCGTGAATGAATACGAACAAGCACACGCGTATATTGAACAATTGCCCAAACCGATTTTTACAATTCCGGGAAATCATGACCAGCCGCTGCATCCGAGCGGTTTGCCCGAACGCTTGACGAATCCGTGGAACCGTTACAAAAAATTTATTCACAACACGGTTGACTCGAGTATCGCCATCGGTGATTTGTTTGTCGTCGGTGTCAATAGCAATCATCGCATTATCCCCGGGGGCATTTGGTCGAGTCAGCAGCGCGCGTTTATTGAACAAGAATTTTCGCGGGTGCCAAAAAATGTTTGCAAAATTTTCGTGACGCATCATCATCTCGAATGGAATGGAAAATACCGTCCGTTCGGCACTTGGTTTCCCACCGCGCAATTGACTTGGCTCGCGCGTCTCGGCGTCGAATTGATTTTGAACGGACACACGCACGTTCCATTGACATTGCAGACCGCACAAGGCATTGTCATCGCCCAAGCGGGAACGTCCATGTCGGGGCGCGTGCGGCATGGACACGGTAACGCGTATAATCGCATTGTGATTTCACCAAATCAATTGTCCGTACAAGTGATGGGTTATGAGGCAGACGCTGACCGTTTCATTCAACGCAGTGAAAACATATTTTCGCGACATCGCGCGGAGAAAATCGCATGAACATTGACAAGGTTGTACTCGTGTATCCAAAACGCGACGGCAGAATTTTGGGCAAGGCGCAAGGTTCGCCTTATACGTTGATGCGGCTCGCCTCACTGGTGCCCGAAGAATTGCCTGTCGAAATTTGGGACGAAGACCTTGCGCCCATTCCGTTTCATAAAATCACAAAAAATACTTTAATGGGCATTACGAGCAAAACGCTCTCGATTGACCGCGCACGCGAAATCGCGGATCACGCGCGCAGTCGCGGGGCACGCGTCGCGGTCGGCGGAACACATGCAACGCTCGCACCGGAGGAGGTGAGTGCGTGGGCAGATATTACTGTTGTCGGTGAAGCGTACTTTACGTGGCCCCAAATTATTCAAGATGTAACCGATGACCGCGCGGAAAAAGTGTATGTGGATGAATCATGGGCGAATCTCGCGGGCGTCGCGCGCTTGACGGACCGCGTGTTGAAAATGGTGAATGAGAAACGCGATTATTGGACGCCGTATATGGAAATCACGCGCGGCTGTCCGCGTAACTGTTCGTTTTGTACTGCGATTCGCGTTTCGGGACGCGTGATGCGCCATCGTCCGGTGGATGAAGTGGTCGAAGAAATTGAACGCCGCGACATCAAACGTTTTTTTCTCACCGATGATAATTTTGGTTTGAACTTTCGCACGGACCCCGAATACATCGAACTAGTTTTTCGCGCGTTGAAAAAATTGCCGTTGAATGGTTGGACGAATCAAGCGGAAATGATGGTGGGCGATTTTCCCGACCTCATCAAGTTGGGACGCGAAGCGCACATGGATAAATTCTTTATCGGCTTTGAATCTATCAATGCGGGCAATCGCCGCGACCTCGGCGGAAAATCGAAAGGCAATATCGAAGAATACAAACGCGTGATTCGCACGGTGCAAAAATTTGGTGTCGGCGTTGTTGGTCTTTTCGTTTTTGGTTTGGACGCCGATACGCCCGATGTTTTTCAAAACACATGGAATTTTGTAAAAGAGAGTGGACTCGACAATGTGAGTTTCACCATCATGACACCGTATCCCGGTACGCCCGCACGCGACGAATACATTCGGGATGGACGTTTGCATACAAACGTGCCGTGGAGCAAATACGATACATCGCATGTTGTGTTTGACCCGGTGAGTATGACCGCCGACCAATTGCGCGAAGGATATGATTGGATTTGCCGCAAAGCATATTCGCTGCCGTCCATCGCCACGCGCGGTGTCCGCACCTTGCGTCGTCATCCGTTACAAGTCGCACACAAAAAATTATTCTCATCCTTTAGCACCGATTTCGGATATCGTCGTACGTATTCGTATCGGTCCGCGTAGGCGCCGAAGGACGAACGACCAAAGACGAAAGCAAAACTGATTCGTCATTCGTCATTCGCCATTCGTCATTCGTCTTTTGTCTCTCAAACTCTCTGTCCTCCTCCCCATCTATAACGAAGAACGCGAACTGGAACATTGTTTGCAAATGGTGTTTGCGTCCCAAACGCCGTACGAAATTATTGCAGTGGATGATTGTTCGACGGATGCGACGCCGCAAATTCTCGCGCGCCAAACGGACCCGCGGTTGCGCGTGATTCGGCACGAACAAAATCGCGGCAAGGGGGGGGGGATTCAAACTGCGTTGGAACACGCACGCGGCGAAGTTGTGATTATTCAAGATGCGGATACCGAGTACGACCCGCGCGATTGGGACAAGCTCGTCGCGTTGTATCGCAATGAAAGCGCGCGGAACCCAAACGCGCGGATTGCCGTCTATGGGGTGCGTGATTTATCGTCGCAGCCCTTGATGGGACATCTTGGGAATTGGGGACTTACTTTTGTCACAAACGTTTTGTGCGGCACGAATTTGCGCGACATGGAAACATGTTACAAACTCGTACCGACACAATTGATGCGGGACTTGCAATTAAAATCGCGCGGGTTTGAAATTGAACCGGAAATCACTGTGAAATTGGCAAAACGCCGCGTGAATTTTTTCCAAGCGCCGGTTTCGTATCAACCGCGCAAGGACAAAAAATTGCGGCGCGTGCGCGATGGTACGAAATCATTGCTGGCATTATTCAAATATCGTTTTAATGCCTAATGTGACTTGCATCACAGCAGGTGGGCTGCAAAAATGGCATACTTGTCCACGAGTTAATGAAAATTTGATTTGACCGTCCCCAACCCACTCGTTATAATGAATTTTGCATTGCCTCAATTTTCCCCTCAGCGTTGAGCGGTTAAACAGTTCACACGAAATTGACGTTTCACGATGGACAATTCACGGAATTTTGTCACGGAGGTTCGCCTTGCGCGTTTTACTTATCAACCCACGTTTTCAGTTACCCATTGACACTCGCACCACGCCCCATCTCGGCATTGCGTACCTCGCCGCGTTCAGCGAAAATCGCGGCGACGAGGTGCGCGTCTTTGACCAGGACATCGAAGATGTGCCACTGCGCGATGTGGTGCGCGAATATCAGCCGGATATTGTTGGCATCACCTCCAATACGCCGCAAGTAAAACAAGGTTGGCTCGCGGCGCGCGAAATCAAAGCGGTCAAGCCGGACACGTTTATCGTGCAGGGCGGTCCACACGTTTCCGCGTTGCCCGAAGAAGCGGCGGCGCGTCCCGAAATTGATGTGGTCGCGCGCGGCGAAGGCGAAGAGACGTGGATTGATTTGTGCAATACACTGGAACGCGTAAAAAGTGGAAATACAAATTTTCGCGTCAAAGAGATGCTCGACCCCTCTGCGAAAATTTTGGACAAAGTCCTGGGCATCACGTACATGACGCCCGAAGGCAAAATCAAGCACACGCACGAACGTCCGCCCATCAATGATTTGGATACGCTCCCGTTTCCCGCGTACAAGTATTTCAAAATGGAACGGTACTCGTCCTTGCAACCCGCGATTGATGCGATTGACAAAGGCAAATCATTTTCGATGATGACGTCGCGCGGTTGTCCGTATCGCTGCACGTTTTGTTCGCAATCGGTGATGGCGGAAAAATGGCGCGCGCGTTCGCCCGAACATGTGGTCAAAGAATGGCATTACCTTGTCGAAAACTTTGGCGCGCAAGAAATTGGTCTGCTCGACGACAGCGCGAACATTGACCGCAAACGGATTTATCGGATGAGCGAGCTCTTGATTCAAGAGAATCTGCACAACAAAGCGCAGTGGGTGATGATTAACGGCATTCGCGCGAATCTCGCGGATACGGACCTCTTGGGCAAAATGAAAGAGGCGGGCTGCAAACGTGTCGCGTTCGGTGTGGAAACCGGCGACGAAGATATTTTGGAAAGCATTGACAAACGCGTGACCCATGACCAAATTCGCACCGCGTTCAAAAATGCGCGTACGGTCGGACTTGAAACCGTCGGCTTTTTCATTATCGGCTTGCCCGGTGATACCGAAGAGACGATGGAAAAGACAATCAAATTTGCCTGCGAACTCGACCCGCTCGTCGCAAATTTTTCGATGATGACGCCGTATCCGGGAACCAAAGTGTGGGAACAAGTGCATCGTAACGGCGGACGGATGCTCGTCAAAGATTGGCAAGATTACGTTTTCTTTGAAGGCAAAGCGCGCTACGAAATGGGACCGACGACGGCAGAAGCGCAAGAACGCAAATGGAAAGAAGCGTATCGCCGTTTCTATCTGCGTCCGCATCGCATCGTCAACACGCTCAAACGTGAATCCACGTGGAAAAATTTCCCGCGCACCTTGAGTATGGCAGCAAAAATTGTGTTGCCGAAAAAGACCAAAGACGAAAAGGTGAAAGCGATTATTGAAGAGACACAGCAGGTGGCGTGCTGATGCCTTTACCAACTCCTCCTTCGCTGCCGGGCTTGCCCGTTATTGGCAATCTTTTAGAATTTCAGCAAGACCGTTTCACTTTGTTGCGACGCGGTTATGAAACACTCGGTCCGATTTTTACAGTTCATCTCGGACCAAAACCCGTTGTCGTCCTTGTCGGTCCTGAATATCACGATTTCTTTTTTCGCGAGACCGACAAGATTCTTTCGATGGACAAGGCGTACGGATTTTTGAGCGCGATGTTTGAAGGCGCGGCATTTACGGCAGGACCCGCCGAGTATGACGCGCAGCGGCATGTGATTCTCGCCCCGTTCGCCGGAAAAAAGATGCCCGGCTATGTGGAAATCATGGTGCAAGAAATTTCCGCGTGGCTGGATAGTTTGGACGAACGCGGTGAATTTGAAATCGTTTCTTCGTTTCAACGCATCACGCAGCTCGTCGGCGCGCACGCGTTGATGGGCAAAGCATTTCGCGATGAATTGAATGACGAGTTTTGGAATTTGTACGCGGAACTTTCGGGCGGGATTGACCCGATATTGCCGCCGCATCTGCCATTGCCAAAATTTATCAAGCGTGACCGCGCCAAAGCGAGACTCTCGGCAATTATTGAAAAAGTGATTGCGGAACGCCGTGCGAATCCGCAAGCGCATCAAGATTTCTTGCAAGATTTTGTGGATGCGAAATACAAAGATGGAAGACGTTTGCCCGACGAATTGATTGTCAATATCATTCTCGGTCTGGTGTTTGCGGGACATGAAACGACGGCGGGGCAGGGCAGTTGGGCGTTGATTCTTTTACTGCAACATCCGGATTATCTTTTCAAACTGCGCGCAGAACTCGACGAACATTTTCCGCCCGGTACGCCGTTCACCCATCATGTTATGCGAAATCTGCCACATCTGGATTGGGCGCTCAAAGAAACGGAACGCTTGCGTCCGTCGGCGGATGTTATTTTTCGGTACAATCTTGAGGGATACGAAATCGGCGATTATTATGTGCCGAAAGATTGGTTGACGATGCTCGCCCCTCGCGTCTCGCATGTGAACCGCGAAATTTTTACGCAGGTGGATGATTACGACCCGATGCGTTTTTCACCGGAACGCGCGGAAGATAAAGTCGCAGAACACACGTTAATTGGCTTTGGCGGCGGCAGACATCGCTGTTCGGGTTATAATTTTGCCATGAATGAAATGGCGGCGTTTGTCGCGTTGACATTACAGCGCTTGGATTTGGAATTGCTCGACAAAAATCCCGGCATCAATTACGGACTCGGTGCGCCGCGCCCTACGCCGACGCGGATTGCATATCGAGCGCGTGTCAATTTGGCAGAAGCGTCTTTGTCAATTCCGGCATAATATTTTTTGCGATAATGAAATTCACTCAATACTTTGCCTTCTTTGACCGAAGATTCAAGGAATAAAAATGCGAATTCAATATTTTGCCAACACTGATACGCTGTACATTTTGTTGAATGATAACACTGTGAATGAAACGCGGGACCTCGATGAGAATACGTTGCTCGATCTGGACCGCGACGGAAACCTTGTTGGGTTGACTATCGAACACGCACAAGCGCGCGTCAAGATTTCTTCGTTTTCATTTGAGCAGATTAGCGCGACTGTGAGGAGTGCTCATGTCGCTGCAGAGAAACAACCCGCTTAAATTATGAAATCCTTTTTCAATTTCGGAAAATCCAACGGGACTCCCAAAGCGAGCAGTCACGGCATTAAACGTCTGTGGCTCGACATGGGCGACCCGGGCGTTTTCGTCTATCCGTCCGGCGCGCATGACCGTTGGCAAGACCATGGACTTGCTTTGTTGCGAACCATCATGCGCGATAACGGCATCGAGACGGACATGTTCTCGTTGCGTTCGTTGAAAAAATGGGATGAACTGCCGAAACGTTTGCAGGGCTATGACCAACTGCTGATGAACGTGCGGAGTTATACATATCCGTTCGCGTACAAGTCTGCGCAAATGTTCAAGCAAGTGAATCCAAATGGATTAGTCATCACAGGCGGAATGCACGCGACGGTTGCGCCCGATGAAATGGAGAACGTTCCCGAGTTCGATTACATCTGCGGCGGACCGGGCGAAAATACGATTGTGGATTTGGTGCGCGAACCGAAATCGTTTCCGCGCAAAGTGATGGGCGTTGGCGCGAAAAGCATGTCGGAATGGCCCATGATGGACCGAACGATGTGGCCCAATCCGAAACTCAAAGATTTTCCGTGGCCCCTCGAACCCGAATGTGGCTGGGGACCGGGACCTGTCGCGACGGTGATTACATCACGCGTGTGTCCGTGGCAGTGCGTGTTTTGCAACGAGGCATCGTACATTCCCAACATGGGACGCAAGAGCGTTGACCAAGTGATTGACGAATTGAACTTTCTCGATACACATCATGGTCCGCTCGGTTCCGTTGTCATTCACGATTCGATGTTTTTTCAACAACCATCGTGGTTACACGAATGGCTCGAAAAATATCCGCGCAAGGCAAATAAAATTTGGCCCTATTGGGCGGCGGGACGCAGTGACACGGTGCGACAATGGCCCGAATTGTTTGAAGCGCTCGTGCGAGAAACAAATTGGAATATCATTTCGATTGGTTTTGAATCGGGCAGTGACCGCGTGTTGAAAATTTTAAACAAAGAATGCACCGCCGAAGACAATCTTGTTGCAATTGAACATCTCAATCGCATTGGCGATTCGATGGAACGTGCAGGACAAGACCCGCCAAAATTTTGGGCGAACATTATGCTCGGTGTGCCGGGCGAACGTCCCGAGGACGCGTACGAAACGATGCGGATGCTGAAACGCATGAAGCGCGTGCTGCCTTCGATTTCCTATTACGCGCCGTACCCCGGTTCGCTGCTCGGGTATCAACTCATTGCAGAGGGCAAAAGTTTAATGTCCAAAGAAAATTATCATCGCTATCCCAACGATGAAAAGTTAAAGGGCATTGACTACAAGTTTTACAACGACTTGATGGCGGGAAAATTCGACGCGGAAATCAACAAGGGGATGAACGGCAACGCACGCGGCGCGGAAGTGTACGCGGGACAGTTGATAAAGGCGTGAAACGAGAGACGAGAAACGAGAAACGTCATTTGTAACCTGTCACTTGTCACCTGTCACATCATGAGTTCGTTTAACAATCCGCACCACATTTTTCTTTTTGAAATGACCAACGGCAAGCAAAAGCTGGCATATGGTTCGACGCCTGAAGACGCGTATGAAAGTTTGCGTTTGCGTTTGAGTGACTGGGAAATCGCGTTGGTTCTCAAAGAGAAATACATCAAAATTCCGCAGCGCGAACTGCAAAAGCATGTGCATAATTTGGGGTGATGGTGATTTTGGAAACACGGAAACAGGTAGACAAGATTTGTTCGTGTCTACCTGTTTTTCTTTGGGACAAATTTGAAGGCGTGAAAGCGCGCGTTATAATTCTTGCTATGAAATTTTTGTTGATGCTTGCGATTGTCCTCCTGTGCGTCTCTTGCGCGTCAGCCACGCCAACACCGTTACCGCCACCTTTACCAACTACTGTCAGTCCAACCGCTACGCCGTTTGTTTTTCCAACCGCGATTGATATTTTTTACAACGCGCCGTCAGCGTACTCGCGGCAAATCGGGAATCGCACCCAAACCATTCGGCTCGGCGTCAGTCCCGATTTTGCGACGCGCCCCGTTTTGCCGTTTTATGGTTTGTCGCTCACGGATGAGAAATTCGCGGAACGACTCTTTGAAGCGATTACATACAATCATTTTTTTCGCTGGCAAGAAGTGGATTGGGCGACGCGCTCGCAAGTCAAGTACGATGATTTCAAAACGCGTTTGGCGGCGGGAGAAGATTTGAGTTATCCCGCGATGGATACGCGAGCAGGTGGAGCAAACGCGCACATTGAAAAAATCAATCCCATCGCGGACATGGATATTTTGCTCATTCCGCGCCATGATGGATTCGTCACGTTTCCCGGTTCACAATCGGACCCGGGCTTGAGTATTAAAAATACAATCAATGCGGATGGTTCCGTCACGGTACGTGTGCCGTTGGTGTACGCACAAACCATTTCGTTTCAAGCGGGCAGTGCGGGATTGCAAGACATCGCGCGCACAGCAGTTTTGCTCGCACTGATGGAATTGGGAATTCCGTCCGACGCGATTGCGAAAAATGATTTGAAAGCGATTCAAACATGGTACGGAACGTTTCCCGAAAAAGATTTACATCAATATCAGTACGCGTATTTGAAAAAATTGTTGACGGATGAGAATGAACAATCTATTTTAAAGTTGTGGGATGTGAAACCGTAACATGTTGACTTCGCTTTTACCTAAAATCCCGCTCTACTGGTCGTTCTATCGCAACGGCTATCCCAAGCTGCTGCCGTTCAGTATTGTCATTTCTATTTCGTATCGCTGCAATTCAAAATGTAAAACGTGTGATGTGTGGCGCAAACCCAATGACGACATGACACTCGACGAGTGGACGAAAACATTTCAGAACATTGGGCGCGGTCCGATTTACATGACGTTCACCGGCGGTGAACCATTTCAAAGAAAGGATTTGCCCGAGATGGTCATCGCGGCGTACACCCATTGCCGACCCGAATACATCACGATTCCGACGAATGGAATTTTGACGCCCCGCATTTTGGAAGGCGTTGACAAAATTTGTACGAACGCGCCGAAATCGCGTATCGGCATCAATCTCTCGCTCGACGGGATTGGTCAAGAGCATGACGAAATTCGTATGGTGCCGGGGAATTGGGAACGCGCAATGAAAACGTGGGCGGGATTAAAAGAGTTGCAAACCAAACACAAGAACCTCGTTCTCTCGATTCACAGCGTCATCTCCAAATACAACATCAAACGTTTCCGCGATATTTACGCGGGGTTGCAGCCACTCAAACCCGATTCGTACATTACCGAAGTTGCCGAAGAACGCGTGGAACTCGATACCGTTGGCATGGACATTACGCCAATGGCGCAAGAGTACGGACCCGTCGCAGATTTTTTGAGCGAACACGCGCGCAATACCCCTGCGCGCGGTTTTGCGCGATTCACGCAGTCGTTTCGCGCGCAGTATTATCAATTGGCGAAACGCACGCTGTTTGAACAGACACAGGCGATTCCGTGTTTCGCGGGCTGGGCAAGCGGACACATTGCACCAAATGGGGATGTGTGGTCATGCTGTATCCGCGCGCAACCCGTTGGAAATGTGCGGCGCACAAATTATGATTTGAAACCGATTTGGTTCGAAGAAGTGGGCACGATGCGAACCTTAAGAAAAAGTATCAAGAACAACGAGTGTGCGTGTCCAATGGCGAACGCGAGTTATGCAAACATGCTCTTGCATCCGCCAACAATTCTCCAAGTCGCGCGTGAATTGCTGACGCGTCCAAATGTGCCGCTAGAGATACATGGCGGCGGAGCGCCGATAGAGTTGGTGAATTAGAAAACTGCCGGAAAATGGGGACGCGAGCTTTCTAGCCGAAAATGGTTTTGAAGGTTCGCGTTCTCTTATTCAACAAAATTTGAGCTTGTGAAACCAAGTGCGTGCCAACGCAAAGAGTTCTTGATGAAGCTCAGCTTGGTGTTTGGGCATCGGGTTCACCAGAATCCGGCGCGTTGCATTCCCTCCCACAACAATGCCTTGATCAATGTTTCGTTCTGGATATTAGTTGGTTGCTGATGAATGGGGTGGTCATTGCCCGACGAATCTACGTACGAGAGGAGGTAATATACCAAGATGACCGTAAGGTCTCTGCCAAGTGAAGCGCGCAATTGGAGCGTAACATTTCGTGGGTCAGTTGAAGCATCGGATAAATTTCGGTTTGGATAAATTTTCCATTCGTAGGTTGGAAAATAGGGGTTGCCATCGCCATACGTCACGCTCGTGGGATGGAGGACAGTTACATCCGCGACGCTTTCGAGTTGCGCAAACATTTTTTCCATCATTGGTCGGAAGGTTTTCATGCGGTCATTCAAGCGGTTCAGAATCATTTTGATTTCCGCTTCCTTCCTTTGCCTCATTTCGCGTTTGGTTCGTTCGTCATCTGTGAATGCGCTCTGCGCACGATAACCTCTTTCGCTCAGTTTTTTCTTTCTGCCAAGCAAATTCATCAGATGCCTCCTTTATTGCAAGTGCGTTTCAGGTGACCACCAAATCCTATGCCCAAGCCGTACCCGACACTTTTGATTGCTCAATGTCTCTCACTGTCTGTCAAAAATCTTAGCATGTTCCAACGGCACACGTCAAACACGTGTGTCGTGTTCCTGTAACAAGATGGCAAGCTTGCTTCCGCTTTTAACCTCCCTTATTTGTGAATCGCTTTACAATCAAAATGGGCAATGATATAATCACCGCATTCTCGCCATTCGTATGCTTTTTGTTGACTAGGTGATCTATGTCGAATCAGGTTATCCCCGCAAATCAAATCCGCACGACCGACGACAAAACAGGCGCAATGGGCGCGGTGTTCTTCAAATTAGAAGATGCCGTGCGGTGGGCGCGTACAAAATCCATGTGGCCCCTTTTGTTTGGGCTGGCGTGCTGCGCGATTGAAATGATGGCAACCTTCGCTTCGCATTTTGACCTCGCGCGTTTTGGGATGGAAGTGTATCGCGCGTCGCCGCGTCAAGCGGACTTGATGATTGTGGCGGGTCGCGTCTCGCGCAAAATGGCGCCCGTTGTGCGGCAGCTCTATGACCAAATGCCCGAACCGAAATGGGTGATTGCGATGGGCGACTGCGCGTCGAGCGGCGGCGTCTATAACAATTACGCGATTTTGCAAGGCGTTGACGAAATCGTTCCCGTTGACGTTTATATCTCGGGCTGTCCACCGCGTCCAGAAGCGTTGATGTACGGCATTTTGCAATTGCACGAAAAAATCAAATCGGGCGAGCCGCGCGGACAAATCAAAATCGAAAATTGGGGACTGCGAGGTTGATTATGGCAATTGCAACTCCCCTCACAAAAACAACGACTTTCCTCGTTAATGACCCTGCTGCGCGCTTGCGCGAAAAATTTGGCGACAAAATTTTGAACGTATCCGAATTTCGCGGCGAAGTGACCGTCACACTTGCGCGCGAAAATTTGGTGGATGTTGCCGCGATGCTGCGCGATGAAATTGGCTTTGACCAGTTGGTGGATGTGTCCGCGCTCGACTGGCATTTACAGGCAAAGAACGCGCCGAACCCGAACGAAATCTTGTTCAACGACGATACGCTCGACGAAATCGAACCGCCTGCGCGCTTTCAAGTCCTCTATCATTTTCTTTCCCATTCCCTCAACGCGCGCCTTCGTCTGACCGTTCGTCTTAAAGAATCCGACGCGCATGTTCCATCCCTGACGCCGCTTTATTCCGGCGCGAATTTTTTTGAACGCGAAGTGTATGACATGATGGGAATAAACTTTGTCGGACATCCGTTCATGCACCGTATCTTGATGCCCGATGACTGGAAGGGGCATCCGCATCGCAAAGATTACGCGCTCGGTTACGAAGCCGTCGAGTTCACACACAACATTGAAGCAATTGAAGCGCGCAAGCCCAAAGCGATTCCGCCGTCGCGTCCCGCGGGGGCAATTTTTGAAATCGAAGGCGCGAGCGCGGAAATTCCGATTGGCGGTGGGTTGACCGTCACTCCTTCCGCGCTGCAAGAATTTCAAGACCCGTCGAATGAAACGATGCTCATTAACTTGGGTCCGCATCATCCTTCAACACATGGCGTATTGCGCGTCGGCATGCAAATGGCGGGAGAAAAAATTGTGGGCGCGATGCCCGATGTTGGTTATTTGCACACGGGCATCGAAAAGAACATGGAGTACAAAACGTACACCAAAGCCATCGCGCTCACCGACCGCATGGACTATCTCGCGCCGCTGTTCAACAATCTCGGTTATTGTCTCGCCGTTGAACGTTTGATGGAGGTGGATGTTCCCGCACGCGCGAACATATTGCGCGTGCTGTTGTGCGAAATCAATCGCATCTCGTCGCATCTCGTCGCGGTTGGCACAAACGCGATGGACATTGGCGCGGTGAGCATGTTCACCTATGCGTTCCGTGAACGCGAATACGCGCTTGATATTTTTGAAATGGTGAGCGGCGCACGCATGATGACCAGTTATTTTCGGGTCGGCGGCTGCGCGCTCGATGTGCCGATGGGTTTTTCCGACAAAGTGCGCGAGTTTGTAAAAATGATGTACGAGCGCATTGAGGAATACCGCGCGCTGCTCGACAAGAATCCGATTTGGATTGAACGCACGCGCGGCGTTGGCGAATACACGCGCGCGGACGCACTGCAATTGTCATTGACGGGACCGCTGTTGCGCGCGACGGGTGTGAATTGGGACTTGCGTAAGCATCAACCATACTGCGGTTACGAAACGTACGAATTTGATGTTCCTATCAACGAAAAATCAAACGTCGGCGACATTTACGAATTGTACCGTTTGAAAATTTTGGAAATGGGACAATCGCTTCGCATCATCGAGCAAGCGTTGGAACGTTTGAACATAACGCCGGGTCCTGTGATTACGAATGACCGCAAAGTCGCCCCTCCGCCCAAAGAAGAATTGAACGTGAGCATGGAAAGTTTGATTCATCACTTTAAACTGTGGACGGAAGGATTCAAGCCACCCGTCGGGTTTGTCTATCAAGCGGTTGAATCACCGCGCGGCGAATTGGGTTTTCTGATTTCTTCCGACGGCACCAACAAACCACATCGCGTCCGCGTCCGCACGCCCTCGTTTGCGAATCTGCAATTACTCGGACACGTCGCGCCCGGCTACACGATTTCGGATATAGTGGGTTTGATTGCGATGACGGATATTGTGTTGGGAGATGTTGATAGATAATGGACAAAATTATTCTTCGCAACCAAGACATTCCCGACATTTCCGACATTGATGTGTACGAACGAAATGGAGGATATGAAGCGTTGAAACGCGCTGTGCAAGGTATGACGCCCGACCAGGTGACGGATGCCGTGAAAGCGTCCGGGTTGAAAGGACGCGGCGGTGCGGGTTTTCCGACGGGGCTGAAATGGAGTTTCTTGCCGAAGGGTGTTTTCCCGCGCTATCTCGTGGTCAACGCGGATGAGTCCGAACCCGGCACATTCAAAGACCGCGAAATCATGGAAAAAAATCCGCACCAGTTTATCGAAGGCATCATCATTTCTGCGTACGCGATTCAATGCAATCACGCGTTCATTTACATTCGCGGCGAATATCCTATTGCCGCGCGGATTTTAGAAGAAGCGATTGAAGCGGCGCGAGCGCGCGGTTACGTTGGCGACAAAGTTTTGGGCGGCGATTACAAACTCGAAATCACAGTGCATCGCGGCGCGGGTGCGTACATTTGCGGCGAAGAAACCGCGCTCCTCGATTCGCTCGAAGGAAAATTGGGAATGCCGCGCGTGAAACCACCGTTCCCCGCCGTCGTCGGCTTGTACGGAAAACCCACCGTCATCAACAATGTCGAAACGCTCGCAAACATTCCGCCGATTATTGAAAAAGGCGCGGACTGGTACAAAACCATCGGCACAGAAAAATCAACGGGTCCAAAAGTGTTTTGCGTGAGCGGTCATGTCAATCGTCCGGGCAATTACGAAGCGCCGCTCGGTTCCATCACGTTGCGCGATTTGATTTTTGGCAAAGAGTACGCACAAGGCGTACGCGGCAACAAAAACGTCAAAGCGATTTTGACCGCAGGCGCGAGCGCACCAATGCTCACCGCGCAGCATCTCGACACGAAACTCGATTACGAAGCGATTGCGGCGGCAGGTTCGATTCTCGGTTCGGCGTCAATCATTGTTCTTGACCAAGACACGGACATTCCGTGGGCAACGCAAAAGATGATTGAATTTTTCAAACACGAGTCGTGCGGAAAATGTACACCATGCCGCGAGGGAACGTATTGGCTGCTCACACTTTTGCAGCGCGTCAATGAAGGGAAAGCGTCCATGCAAGATATTGAAATGTTGCCTGTTGTCACAACGCAAATGACGGGACGGACTCTTTGTCCACTCGGTGATTTTGCAACCTCACCTGTAACAGGTTCGCTCAAGTGGTTCAAAGCCGAATACGAAGCCAAAATAAAAACGAACGACGCGCATTAGAAAATTACTATGCCCAAAATAACGATTGACGGACAAACGATTGAAGTTCCTGCAGGAACGCTTGTGGTCGAAGCGGCGAAACCGCTTGGCGTGCATATTCCTGTTTTTTGTTATCACCCGAAAATGCAGCCCGTCGGCATGTGCCGCATGTGTTTGGTGGATGTCGGCACGCCGCGCATTGACCCCGCGACGAAACAACCCCTGCTAGATGAAAACGGCGCGCCCATCATCAACTGGATGCCGAAACTGCAGGCGGGCTGCGCGACGATTGTGTCCGAAGGAATGGCGGTACGCACAACAACGCCACAAGTCGTTGACGCGCGCAAAAGCGTGATTGAATTTTTGTTGACAAGTCACCCGCTCGATTGTCCCATTTGTGACAAGGGCGGTGAATGTCCGCTGCAAGACCACACGCTGCATTACGGTCCGGGCAAATCGCGTTTCTACGCCGAATCAAAATTTCATAACGAAAAATCGGTGCCACTTTCGCCATTGATAATGCTTGACCGCGAACGCTGTATTCAATGCGCGCGCTGTATCCGTTTTCAAGATGAAATCGCGGGCGAACCTGTTTTGGGTTTTGCGGACAGAGGACGCGGTTTGGAAATAACCACGTTCGATGACCCGCCGTTCAATTCCAATTTTTCGGGCAACACGATTGACATTTGTCCCGTCGGCGCGCTCACTTCGCGCGATTTTCGTTTCACCGCGCGCGTGTTTGAATTGAATGACCAAGCGTCCGTGTGTACGCAATGTTCCGTCGGCTGCAACATCAACATTGGCGAACGTGACAACGAAATCAAACGCATCACGCCGCGCGAGAACGAAGCGGTGAATGAAATTTGGTTGTGCGACAAAGGACGCTTTGTGCATCAAGCGGTCAATGCGCCTGAACGATTGACGACGCCGATGATTCGCGCCGAAACCGACTTGAAACCCGTGTCGTGGTACGAAGCATTAACATTTCTTGCGAATCGTTTGCGCCCGACGATTGCCGAAGGCGGCGGCAAAACAATTGCGGGTCTCGCGGGCGACCGCGTTTCGAATGAAGATTTGTACTTGTTCCAAAAATTATTCCGCGAGGTTTTCGGCTCGAACAATCTCGACCATCGCGTCGGTTGGTCACAATGGAACGCGGGCGATGAACTCGTGAAAAATTTTGGCGCGGGTGTTGGAACGAATCTCGGCGAGTTGGGCAAGGGAACGACGATTCTCGTTCTTGGCGCAGACCCGCAGAATGAACAACCCGTGTTGCGTTTGCGTTTGTCCAAAGCCGCTAAACAGGGCGCGAATTTAATTGTCGCGAATGGACGTGTGACAAAACTGAACGATTCTGCTAAACAATCGTTCGTGTACAAATACGGCGCCGAAGTAAATTTCCTCTTTGGCATTTTGCGCGCGATGCTCGACGGACAAATGGAAAAAACGGAACGCGCGAACGTTGATACAAATTTCGCGCTGGGCTTGAATCTTTCTGTTGCCGACTACGCCGAACGCGCGGGCGTGAATGAAGCCGCGTTGAAAGATGTCGCCTCGAGTTTTGCAGCTGCCGAAAATGGAATCGTGTTGTTTGGACGCGAGTTCATGTATGCGATGCAAAACGAACCTGCGCTCGAAGCCGCATTGAACGCGCTCGTCGTGTTGAGCGGACATTTTGGCAAAAAGAACAACGGCGTCATCGCGCTGTATCCGCACAACAATTCGCTCGGCGCAGTGGATATGAATGTTGTGCCGACGAGCGGCGGATTGTCTGCGAAAGATTTTGGCTTGAAATCCAAAGTCCTTTACATCATCGGCGCAGACCCTGCGCGCGAAGATGCAAAATTCCGCAATCCGGGATTCATGATTGTTCAAGATTTGTTCCTCACCGAGACCGCGCAAAAAGCCGATGTGGTTTTCCCTGCTGCATCCTGGGCGGAACGCGATGGCACATTCACCAACACTGAACGCCGCGTCCAGTATTTCACGCGCGCGCTCGCTCCAATGCAAAACTCGCACGCCGATTGGGAAATTATTCAAGACGTTGCAAAACAACTCGGCGCGAAATGGAATTACAATTCTGCGTCGGACGTGATGAACGAAATCACACAAACGATTCCGCAGTATGCGAAAATGTCGCACGAACGTTTGCGTGTGACCGCGCGTCGTCGCTCGTCCGTGCAGACGGTTGGCGGCGATTCGGCGGAACCTGTGCAAATCGCGTTGGGTGAATTGTTTGGCGACATTAGTGGTGTGCAGTGGGCGACGGTATCCGAAACGAACGCGGACGCGAAATTTGATGTCAAGTATGTTGAACCGAAAACGCAAGGGTCAAGTGAGGGCACGTATCTCGCCGTGACGCGTTCGTTGTTAGACCGCGGGAGCGCGATGCAATTTTCGCAAATCGTTCAACCGCGTGTTCCGAACGCGACTGTCGAAATCAATTCGCATGACGCCGAAGCGTGGAATATCGCAAATGACGAAGCAGTAAAAATTACATTCGATTTGAAACCGCCGCGCGTGCTTGACTTGAACGCGCACGTGGACGGACAAGTACCGCAAGGTGTCATTGCCGTCGCGAATAATTTGGAAGGCACAATGAATTTGCCGATGGGCGCGCGGGTAAAAGTGGAAAAGGCGTAGGGGCGAGGTATCTCATCATGTTGTCTGGAATTTTCGCACTCGTCAAAGGGATGTTGACCACCGGACGCGAGATGGTCAGCCCACCGGTGACGTATCAATATCCCGAAGTGAAAAAACCGGTGCCGCCGCGTTTTCGCGGACGGCATGAATTGAAGCGGCACGAGAACGGTTTGGAAAAATGTATCGGCTGTTCGTTGTGCGCGGCGGCATGTCCTGCCGATGCCATTTATGTGAAACCCGCGGCGAACACTGACGCGGAACGCTATTCGCCCGGCGAACGTTACGCGGCGAATTACGAAATCAATTTGCTACGCTGTATCTTTTGCGGCTTTTGTGAAGAGGCATGTCCGACGGGCGCGATTGTTTTGGAACACGATTACGAATTGGCGTACTATGACCGCCGCAGCGCAATCATCACCAAAGAGCAATTGCTTGTTGCGCCGCCGAAACCAAATTTTGGCACACCGCGCCCAATGCCTGACCCCGGAAATCTTTATGCTGCGATTCCTCCTGTCAAAGGCGGCATCGAACCTGTAAATATCGTCGAAATGGCGAAAGCAAAATAGCACATCGCTTATCGCGTATCGTAAAACACAATTTGCGATGCGCGATTTTTGCAATACGCGATAAGCGATACGCGAGGTTGCGATGTTCGAAGAAGCATTTTGTCCCCCTGACGTAATTTGTCGCCCCACGTTTTGGAATATCCCCGGCTGGTTGCAAATTGTTTTGTATGTAGGCGGTTTCGTCGCCGCGTTGATTTTCGCGTACGGCGTCTATCGCCATGTCATGTTGTGGCGCGTGGGGCAAGGCAAACTTGACCTGAAACAAGTCACTACGGAATTGGCGCGCAAGTTCAAAAATTTTTTCACCTTTGGCGTTCTCACGAAAAAAGTTGTAACGGAAAATCAACCTGCCGGAATCATGCACGCGAATTTAATGTGGGGCATGGTTTTGCTTTTCATTGGCACCGCGCTCGCAACGCTCGACTGGGAAATTTTCCGTCTCATTTTTCATGTGCGTTTGCTGCAGGGCGGTTTTTATTTTATTTACAAGTTCGTTCTCGACATCGCGGGCTTGCTCGCGTTCGTCGCGTTGTGCGTCGCACTGTACATTCGTTACGTGAAAAAACCGCGCCGCTTGTGGGGCTATGAAGATGGCAAATTGCATTTCGACGATGATTTGTTTGTGACGGGTTCGTTCGCGCTGCTCGTGTTCACGGGCTTTGTGATTGAATCGTTACGCATCGCCGCGCGTGTGGATACCGATTGGTGGTCATATTATTCGGTTATCGGCAACACGCTTTCGTACATTTGGCGTCCGCTTCCGCTTGGAATCATTGAACCGCTTCATCTTGGCACATGGGTCTTTCATGGTGGACTCACACTGTTCCTCATCGCGTATTTTCCATTGTCGAAATGGTTCCACGTTTTCGCAAGTTCCACAAATACATTTTTCAAAAAACCTTTGCCGAACGCGATTGCGCCAATTCGCAATATCGAAGAGCAGGAAACATTCGGCATCGCCAAGTTCGAGGAATTTTCGTGGAAACAGGTGATGGATTTTGACGCGTGCACGCGTTGTGGCAGGTGTCAAGCCGCGTGTCCCGCGTCGAGTACGAACAAAGCATTGTCGCCAAAGATGATTGAAGTGAAATTGCAGGACTATTCCAAGCAGTACATGATTCCTGTGCTTCCATTTCTTAAGGTTTCTGCTGCGAACGGTGGCGGAGCGGAGCCAAAGCCAATTCACGGCGAAACAATCACCGCGCAAGAATTGTGGGACTGTACGAGTTGTATGGCGTGCGTGAACGCGTGTCCTGTCGGGATTGACCAACTCTCGACGATTATTGATTTGCGCCGCTACCTCACGCTCACTGAAGGCGCGCCGCAAGCGCCTTCGGACAAAGCGATGAGTTCGATGGAACGGCAAGGCAATCCGTATGGTTTGCCGAAAGCATCGCGTTGGGACTCGATGAAAGATTTGGGTGTGGAATTCGCGCAGCCCGGCGTTGAATACGATGTGTTGTATTGGGTTGGCTGTGCAGGCGCGTACGATGCGCGCAATCAAAAAGTAGTGCGCGCAATGGTGAAAATTATGCAAGCGGCGGGATTGAAATTTGCGGTGATGCGCGCGGAACGCTGCACGTGCGAAAGCGCGCGGCGTTTGGGCAACGAGTATTTGTACCAAATGGCAACGCTCGAAAATGTCGAAAATCTTTCGTCGTTAAATTTCAAACGCATCATGACGCAGTGTCCGCATTGTTTCAACACCATCAAAAATGAATATCCGCAATTCGACGGAAATTATTCGGTCATTCATCACACGCAACTCATCGCGGAACTCATCGGCAATCGCGTCATCAATCCAAAACAAAACATCACCGACACGATAACCTATCACGACTCGTGTTATCTGGGACGTTACAACAATATCTTTGAACCGCAGCGCGATATTTTGAAATCGCTTGGCGCGAATGGCAACCTCGTCGAAATGACGCGTTCACGCGAAAATGGTTTGTGCTGTGGCGGCGGCGGCGGGCGCATGTGGCTCGAAGAAAATACAGGCGAGCGCATCAACAATTTGCGAATGCAAGATGTGATTGATGTACAAGCAAAAACCGTTGCATCCGCGTGTCCGTTTTGTATGACGATGTTGGAGGACGGCGCGAAAGCAAAAGGCGTGGACGAACAAATCGCGCGCAAGGATATTGCAGAGTTGGTCGCGGAGGCGTTGTAACAAAAAACAGGGGACCGGTGTGTTCCGCGTTTTTTACACGCTAAGGAGAATCTATGAATGCAAACACACCATTAGCTCGCGTTTTTGTCGGTCATGAAACTCAACTCCCTTTCGCATTCCGCGAGCAGTTTTTAGCATCACCCGAACGTGATTATCAAGTGGTGTTGGAAGGAGTAATGCACAAAATCTGGCATCGTCCTGTTTGGCTAAAACCCCTCTTTGTTTTCTTGGGTTGGTTTGGAATTCTAGTGCCCAAGACAGGCAACGAAATTCCTACCAAGTTGGTTGTAGTTCCCGGGTATTTACCAAATGGCGAGCCATTTCATGAGTGGAATCGAACATTCGATTTTGGCGTTCCGATTCACTTTAATACGCGAGTGGTTTACGATCAATATATGGATAATCTAGCCGATGAGGTAGGGATCAATCATTTTTTGCATATGGTTTGGAAGGGCCAATTCATTCCGCCGCGCAGTTTCACTTTGGATACTGTGACCAATGCAATTCAACTTGGTAGTCATCTTTGGTACTTACCCAAGTGGCTTTGGCTCTTTTGCTTTGGGCGAGTGAGATTTATCCAACAAGCTCGTGTTGAGGATGACCGGATTGTGGATGTTGATTTGCGGATCTTACATCCCCTCTTTGGTGAAGTGTTTGGATATGTTGGAACATTTCAAACCGTAAGGTATCCCAAGGTAGCAGATGGCTCAAACCCAACGAATAAAGAAAAACTCGGATGAGCTTTTGACGCGTTATCGTGTCTGGTTTTATGCCGCTGCACTCTACAACTTGATATGGGGCACAATCAATGTCTTGTTCCCTTCATTATTTTTTGACATTGTTGGCATACCACGTCCCAACTATGATGCGTTGTGGCAAGTGACAGGCATGTTTGTGTTGGTGTACGCCCCCGCGTATTGGTGGGCTGCCCGTCATCCGTTTCAATTTCGGCATATCGTTTTGATTGGGCTGTTAGGTAAAGTTTTAGGACCTATCGGGTTTGCTTGGTCTGTACTTATTGGTACGTTACCGCTTGCATTTGGTTTGACGATCCTGACAAATGATTTGATTTGGTTGCCTGCTTTCTTTCTCTACCTGCGCGATGTCACAAAACTCTCTGGAGGGTTCAAAGCGCTTTTATTAGGGGAATAGGATTTCTCATTGTTAAGGACAAACAATATACTCTCAAAACACAAGTTCTCCTCAATCCTAGCTCTTGTCCCCCGCGAACGAATAAATCGCGCGCCAAGACATTGCCGAGTTGGTGGCGGAAGAGTTGTGGCGCGCAATTACTGAAACTTAATTCTTTGTAATCACAAAGTGAACCGATGAAAGCGATTGTGTACTCGCAGTACGGGACCCCCGATGCTCTTCAAATGGCGGAGGTTGCGAAACCTGTTCCGAACGACGAAGAAGTTCTCGTCAAAATTCATGCGGTATCCATAAATGGCGCGGACAAGGAATCATTGGTCGGCAGTCCGGGGTATGTACGCATCGGCGGGCTCTTTAGACCGGGAACCTCGATTCTCGGCTCGGACATTGCCGGGCGCGTCCAAGAGATTGGCAATAATGTTACAGAGTTTCAAGTTGGCGACGAGGTGTTTGGAGAAATTCCCGGGTACCACGGCGGTTTTGCAGAATACGCGTGCGTGCCTGAAAAAAATCTGTCGCACAAGCCAACTGAATTGACGTTTGAACAAGCCGCGACAATTCCGCAAGCAGGCGGGATTGCGTTGCGGGCGATGCATGACGAAGGACATGTCCAAGCGGGGCAGCAGGTTTTAATCAATGGCGCGGGCGGCAGCGCGGGAATGTTTGCGGTACAGCTCGCCAAGCTCTACGGCGCGCAAGTGACGGGAGTGGATAACAGCTACAAATCAGAATATTTGCGTTCACTCGGCGCCGACGATGTGATTGATTACACGCGCGAGGATTTTACGAAAAACGGAAAACAGTACGATTTGATTTTGGATGTCATCGCGCATCGTTCGCCGTTTGCTTACGCTCGCGCGCTCAAGCCGGATGGAACATATTTTTTCGTCGGCGGTTCGGTTGGCACACTCTTGCAGATTTTGATTCTAGGACCTCTCATCAAAAAATTTCAAAACAAAAATGTGCGCGTTCTGTTCGTTCCGCAAGGGCGCGCGGCTGCAAATTCGATTGCGGAATTTATTACCTCTGGGCAAATCGTTCCGAAAATTGACAAACAATTTCTATTGCGCGAGGCGCCGGAAGCGATGCGGTATATTCTCGAAGGACGCGCCAGGGGCAAAGTTGTACTCACTGTGGCAGAATGAACGGAATCATGAAAGCGATTGTTTGGACGAACTATGGACCACCGGAGGTTTTGCAGCTCCAGCAAGTAGAAAAACCGTCCCCGAAAGAGAAACAAGTCCTCATAAAAATTTGTGCAGCCACCGTAACGCAAGGCGACTGCGAACTCCGAAATCTGAAACTCTCTTTGTTGTATCGCGTTATTCTGCGATTCTATGTAGGTCTCGGAAAACCAACGCGCATCAGGATTCTTGGGCAAGAACTCGCGGGCGAAATTGAAGCGCTTGGCAGTGATGTGAAGTCATTTCGAGTGGGAGACCAAGTATTTGCGCCAACTGGTTTTCAGTTTGGCGCGTATGCCGAGTACATTTGTTTGCCTGAAAGCAATCCGATACGCAAACCAACGAACATGACGTATGACGAAGCCGCGACGATTCCGACTGGTGGAATCAACGCGCTGCATTTTATTCAACGTGCGAATGTGAAATCGGGCGAACACGTTTTGCTCAACGGCGCGGGCGGAAGCATTGGCACGTACGCGTTGCAGATGGCGAAAAATCTCGGCGCAAAGGTGACGTGTGTGGACAGCGCGGAAAAATTGGAAATGCTGCGCGCGGTTGGCGCGGACGCTGTGATTGATTACGCGCGCGAGGATTTTACGAAACGCGGCGAAACGTATGATGTCATCATTGATATTGTTGGCAAGAGTTCATTTTCAAAGAGCATCCACGCGTTGAAACCGAACGGGCGTTATGTGTTGGGCAATCCGAGTTTCGTCGGAATGATGCGCGGTGCGTGGACGAATCGGACGACGGACAAGCGGGTGATTTTTGATACGGCAAATTATCAACCTGAACATTTTGCTTTGCTCAAACAGCAGATTGAAGCAGGAAAATTGAAAGCGGTGATTGACCGGCGCTATCCATTGGAACAGACCGCCGAAGCGCATCGCTATGTGGATGCGGGACACAAAAAGGGAAATGTAACTATTACGGTTGAACACACCTAGTGATTGACGCAACGAGATAACTCCCACCGTCAAAAGAAAATCGCAGGAACAGAAACCCACGTTACGTGGGTTTTTTGTTGGAAATTTCCAAAAAATTGATGTAAAAAATACTTGACATTGAGTAGAAAATATATTACAATATGTTCAATAAACTTTACTGAATGTAAAGACAATCAAACAAAGAGGTAACTATGTCATATCAAGAAAAAAACATTAGCGTCACGTTGGTCAACTTTTCCCTGATTCTCGGATTCTTTTTGTTCCGGCTATTTCAAATGAATCAGGACGGAAGTTTCAATGCGGAAAATGTCTTTTGGCTTTGGGGCATCGTCATCGTCTTGGGAATCATCGTCACAATCGTCGCCACGATTCTCACACACATTGGTTCCGGCATTCTTGAAGCCATCAAAACACAGCAAGAACCCAAGATTGAGGATATTGAAGACGAACGCGATAAATTGATTAACCTGCGCGGCACAAAGGTCACATATCTCATTACCTCCATCGGCAGCGCGATTTCCATGTTGACGTTTGTGTTTGGTCAGCCGCCGTTGGTGATGTTCACACTACTCATCTTGTTCGGACTTGTGGGGCAGGTTGTCGGCGACATTGCGCGGCTCTATCTGTATCGAAGGGGATTCTAAGATGAGCAAACGACGACTCAACAACAAAATTCGGACGTTGCGATTTATGAACGGTGAAATGACGCAACAAGAGTTGGCGGAAAAAGTAGGTGTAACGCGTCAGACCATTATCGCGATGGAACAAGGCAAGTATTCGCCTTCGTTGGAATTGGCGTTTCGCATTGCGCTCGCCTTTAACGTGCCGCTGGAGCAAGTTTTTTCATACGATGAAGAAGCGAAAGCGAAATAAACTACAAACCAAAAAATATCGAAAACGAACAAGGAGAAAAATATGAATTCAATTGTTGGTAAGAATAGAAAAGCGTGGCTCGGACCTTTCGGGCTTGTCTTGTTGAGCGCAGTTCCCGTTATCGCAGGCGCGTTTCGCATTGCCGAACTAACCGGCGGCGGCGCGGTCACACCGGACAACGCGCGCTTTTTTGCATCGCCAATTCCTGTGATGCTGCACATAATCGGCGCGACGTTGTATGCCACACTCGGCGCGTTCCAATTCGTTCCCACACTACGTTCGCGCAAACATCGCTGGCATCGCGTTGTTGGACGGGTGTTGGTCGTGTGCGGGCTTACCGCCGCGCTCTTTGGTCTTTGGATGAATCAATTTTATCCACGTCCCGTTGGTGATGGTGAGTTGCTGTATTGGATTCGAATTGTGTTTGGGACAATGATGGTGTTGTCTATCGTATTTGGATTCACCGCGATTCTGCGACGCGACTTTACCGCACACAGCGCGTGGATGACGCGCGCGTATGCGACTGGGATGGGCGCAGGTACACAAGTTTTGACTCACATTCCTTGGATGCTGCTCTTTGGCGCACCGGACGAATTTACACGTGCGATGCTCATGGGCGCGGGCTGGGTCATAAATCTTGCCGTAGCGGAGTGGGTGATTTACAAACGTCACGCGCAGCGCACGCACGTCGCGCCGGCGATGGTATAAAGCAACAAGAAACAATTCGTGTGCGGTAGAACGTTGGGACATGAATGCGCGCTTTTTATCAGCAATGAGCAGAAAATGAACACCAAGTGGTCTGGAAAAAATCGCGTTTGAGCGAAAATGCGTTAAGATTTTCAAGGAGAGAAAACATGTCCCAACTTGCCGAACTCGCCAATCAATTTTTGACTCAGTACGGACTCATCGCCATTTTTGTCGTGATGATGTTGAAAGAAATTGGTTTTCCCGTGCCGATTCCCGCCGACCTCATCATGCTTGGCGCGGCAGCCAGCACGGCAGCAGGAAATTTTGATGCGCAAGGCGGTATCATCGCAGTCTTTATCGCCTTTTTGATTCCGATGTTCATTGGCGGCTTTTTTCAATATTCTCTCGCCAAGGGACCGGGACGCGCGTTCGTCTATCGCGTGGGAAAATATATCGGACTCACCGAAACGCGACTCGATAAAGCAATGGACGCGGTTCGCAAAGGCGGCGCGACGGCAGTGACGATTGGACTCACTACGCCCGGATTGCGCATTGCAACAACGCCCGCGTCGGGACTCGCGAATCTTTCGCTCGGCGCGTATGTGCCGGGGCTGCTGCTGGGCAGTTTCTTTTTTCTCGGCTGGCATTTTGCGCTCGGTTTTCTCGGCGGACTGCTCATCGCGCTTTTGAGTTTGTCGCCGCTTGTTTTGGCTGCGATTCTCGTCGCCGTAATTGTTTTGGGCATCGTCGGCTGGCGTTACGCGCGCAAACGTTCCAAACAACGCGGCGAGGAAATTTCCGCGCGCGAAGCATTTGTGGAATGGACGGATGCCGCGTGTCCCGCGTGCATTGCGATTGCGTTGACGCGGCAAAATTTGGAACTGCGCGGGGTGCATGATGCGTGACTTGAATCGCAGCGCGACTATCGGCGGAATTGTCCTTGCGCTGACCTTGAGCGGCTTTTTGGTTTATCAATTGGTGCTTTATCCCGGCGCGGGATTTCCGACGGATGATTTTGGTGTCATTGTTGCCGGCGCAAACACGTTGCGCGTCGGTCACATTCTCAAATTCGGCTACGCGGTTGGTCTGGCGCTAATCCTCGTCGGACTTGGTGCGCGCGTTCTCGAAGCATCAGCGCTGCTTGGACAATTGGCAAATATCAGCGGCATCGCGGCGTTCACGTTGTTTGTGGCGAGCGGCATGATGGGACTGCGAATTCTTCAAGTCGCGCAAGATACGTTTGCGACGAATCCTTCCGAAGCCATCGCCACGATTCTGCTTCGTTCTGTGACTATCGCGTTGTTTGAAGCGGGGATTTTTGCGAGCGGCGTGTTTGCGTTGACGCTTTCGTTGGGATTCGTGCGCGGGCGAATTGTTCCGTCGGTTCTCGCGTATAGCGGTATTGTTTTGGGAATCCTCTTTATTCTGGACCGCGTTCTGTTCTTCCCCTTTAACTTGATTTCGCCGGTACTCGCTATTCTCTGGGCGTTGGGTCTGGCGTATGTTCTGCGCCGCTAAAGTGAACAAAAAGTGAGCAGTTGTTGGTCTGGAAGTGAATAGCAGTTTTATCGCATAATCGGGCTGTCAGGAATTGACGAGTCCGATTTTTTTTCGAGTGCGGTACGACGAATTTGAAATTTGTCGTACCGAATGGAGGACGCTATGATTTTCGACAATCCGCTCGGTCTGCGCATCGCCTACGTTCTTGATTTGCTCGTCACGATTCTCTTACAGCGTCGCAACTCGAAACGCGTATAAACACAATGTCTCAAATTACCAACACCATTTTCATTCGCGGCGAACCGCGCGCGATTTTTGATTTCGTGACGACTGCCAAGTATTGGACGCGATGGCATCCTGCAACAGTTGGCGTAGGCGGTCAAATCGAAAATCCGATGCGGCTCGGCGATGTGGTACGCGAGCGCGCAAAAATCGGTCAAGCGATTGGCGAGAACGATTGGACGGTGACGGCATGGGAACAAAACAAACGCGTCGTTCTTTCGATGCCCAACACGCGGCTCGGGGATTTACAAATCACTTATTCCTTTGTCGAAAATAATGATGGCGTTGAATTTTCGCGCGAGTTGATTTATGACGCGAGCGCGTTTCCCCAAGAAATCGCGGCGGCACTCGCGCAACAAATGGATTCCGATTCGCGGCTTGCGACGGAACGTATCCAGCAAATGTTCGAGGCGCGCAATGGTCATGGCGAGTGATTGGAAAAATTTTGTCGCGCGTTTTGCGACATGGCGTTCAGGCGCGTGGTTCATTGTCACGATGCTATTTCGTCTCGACGGCGCATTGATGAAAATTTCGCGCGGACGCGTTTTTCTTGCAGGCGGTTGGGACATGCTTTTGCTCACAACGATTGGCGCTAAAAGTGGCGCGCCGCGCGCCATTCCGCTTTTGTACATTCGCGATGGCAAAAATATCTTGTTGGTGGCGTCGAATGGCGGCAGAGAAAAATTTCCCGCGTGGTATTGGAATCTGCGCGCGCATCCACACGCGCAGGTGGTCGTGAACGGAGAAACGAAAACGTATTTGGCGCACGAGGCACGCGGCAGTGAATATGCGCGTGCGTGGCACAAAGCCGTTTGGTATTTCAACGGTTACGCCGCGTATCGCGAACGTATCAAAACGCGCGTCATTCCCGTGATGGTGTTGACGCCGCAAACGCGTAAGGAACATTGAACGATGCTCGAATCCATTCCATTTCAAACGAAACACGAAATCGAATTGCAAGTTGCGCCGACGGGTTTTGATTTTTTGGCGACCTATCCGCTGCTCGATGCGATGCTCAATCGTCGTTCGCGTCGTTTTGGCAAAGGAATGGAATTAAAAGGCGGACCACTTGAATACGCGAGCGCGCACGCGCCTGAACCTTTGAGCATGGAAGAAGAAGCGGCACTGGCGTTCGCCGCCTGCGGCATCAACGGCTTTGCGCTGGGTGAATTGCCATATCAAAACGGGGACGGACCCGAATCGGGCGGCGGGAACAAGATGCTGCAATTTGTGGGACGCACAGCGGCGAGCGCGGATGGAATTCATGCGTACGCGGTGTTTGTCATTAATGACGATGGAGTGTGGCTGCTAAAACGTCCGCAAGATTTTGAACGCCGCGAACTCGCGGCATTGATAAGTGATGCGCGCGAATTTCGTTTGGTGGATGCGTACAAAAAAATGCGGATTCAAATTGCGGATACGCGCGTTGAAATTCCGCGCCAAGCGCCGTACACGCAAGCGTTCAACAAATGGGATGCGAATGTGCGCGGCACAACCTATTTTTTGCCCGTTGCCGAATTGAGCGCAGGTTACATCAACGGTTTGTTGTACATGCTCGGCGAAGAATTTGGCGGCTTTCCGCTCGACGACCATCGCGCGTATCTGCCTGCAGGCGTCGGAAAATTCCGAAAATCGCGCGGTGGACATTTGCACGATGATTTGAAAGGCGGACGCGTCGGACCCGTGAGTTATATCGAGTCGTGGCTGTTTGAAATCTGCGCGGTGGAGTTGGGCGCGATTGCGCAAAACTTGGCGTTGATGACACAAGCGTTGGGTTTGGGCGGCTTTCCGCATTTTGTCGCGCATCCCTATCAATGGTTTCACGCGCTCGGCTTTCGAATGGAATCGCTCGCCGCGTCGCGCGTGGCGGGCTTGGGCAATTTCATCGGAAACATTGCGCGGGTGCTGCGTCAAGAGTTTGAAATTCCATCGGCTGTCGGATTGGAACGCGACGGCGAAATTTTGCTCAAACCATTTTCTCCGCCGTACTACAAAAACATGCGCGAAGCGGTGTATGCGTTTCTCGAATTCAAATACGCGGACGGCACGGGCAGTTTGCGCGATGGCGGCAAAACAACGGCGTGGCGCGATGGCGCGGCGGTGCAAAACAAGATTCCATATTATTCCGCGCAAACGGTGGAAGCGACAATTGCGTACTGCGAATACATTTTCAATCGTTACGGACGTTTTCCCGCCGCGAGTGGTCCGTTTCGAACCTTGATTGCTTTTCAGGCGCATCATCTGGATTTGGATTTTTATGAACGCTTTTATCGTTCTGATGCATTGAGCGAAACACAATCTCAACATGACGCGTTGTGGCATTCACACGCGTAATTTCCAAACGTGACAGGTCTTTGGAGACCTGTCACATTTGAACCGGAGGAAAAAATGAAAACATCACTTTTACCGTTCACCAAACTCACCCTCATCGTCACGGCGGTTGTCCAAATCGTGATGGCAGTGGCAGGATTTTTCGCACCCGCGTTAGCGGCGTCACTTCTCGCTCCGGGGGGCGGTTGGACACAAATGGCAACGCAGTACATTGCCGGATTTTATTTGGCGGGCGCGGCGGCATCGCTTTACGCGTTTCGCCAGGACAATTGGATTGCGGCGCGCACCTATTTGTTGAACGCAGGAATTTTTGTCGCGTTGGCAGTGGTTGTCACGCTCATCAACGCGGGCGGTGGCTTGCAAATCATCGCGTATCCGTATCTCGTACTCTCGGTGATTTATATTCCCGTTATCGCGTACGTTTGGATGCAAGAATCGAAACGCAGCGCATGACAAATTTCAAATTTGTCGGACACCAAAAAAGGAGAATCACATCATGAATGACCGTTCGTTTATGCGACTCGGCGGATTTTTGGGAATTGCGATTGCCGTAGATGCGCTGCTTGCCGTCCTCGTTTATTTCACAATGGTTCCTGCCGCGCAGCGCTTGATTCCGTTCGCAGGGGCAGAACCATTTCTCGCGTCCCTCGCGCAAAATTCGCGACCGCTGCAATTGTATTATTTGTTGTATGCGTTGAATCCGGTGTTGAACCTTTTGCCCATCGCCGCGATTTATTTTCGTTTGCGGCACACAAGCGAAATGTGGTCGTTGTTTGCGCTGCTGCTCGGCATGGTTGGCGCGTTCTTTTGGATGGTGTTTGGTTTTCAACAAATGGAGCAGTTTCGTTTTCTCGCAACGCTCTACACGTTGAATCCGCAAGCTGCACTGCTCCAATTTGAAGCGCCGCAGATTTTGAATCCCTTTAACGGCGTTGCGGGTGGATTCATTTCGATTTGGTTTTTGCTCACGGGCTTGATGCTGTTGAAAACGGACGCCAACAAATTGCTCGCGATTGTTTCGTTCATCGCGTTCGCGGATTTGCTCGTCGGTTTTCTCGCGCCGCTCGCGGGTTTTCCCGAAGTTGCGCGTTACACAGCAGGCATTGCCGGAGCCATCGGTGGACCTGCATTCTGGATTTTGGCAGGACTCGATTTACTCAAACATGCGGAACCTTCCGCGCAAAAACAGGGCGCACCAAAATTGGCGCGCGCAAAATAAATCGTAGGGCAAATTTAAAGTTTGCCTTGCCTGTGGAGTGAAACTATGAAAGCAACAATGTATCCGAATGGACTGCGGTATCTTTTTATTCTCGGCGCGGTGGGCGCGTTGGCTGCCGGATTGCCGAGTGTGCTGACGCCGGAGGTTGTCGTGGGCGCGACGGGTTTGAGTCCGCAAACCGTGCCGGTGATTCAACAAGCAGGCGCGTTGGCGTTGGGATTTTTTGTCGCGGGCGCGTTGTGTTGGCGCGCGACGATGTGGAATGAGGTTCGTATCAGCGTTGTCGCGTCGTTCGTCGTTTTTGTTTTAACAGCCATCGGCGCGTTTTACTATGTCGTCCTGCTCGGTGTTGCAACCCCCGGGCTGATTGCGATTTTGCTTGTGGCAATTGCCATGACCGTTGGGTTCGGTTTCTATATGTACAAATCTATGCAGCCAGCATAAGGAGAAATCATGAACGCAAAAAGTAATGCTCTCAATTCTGCCGCGTCCCACATGCAAAGTGCCGCAGAGGAATTGACCACGCTCGAAAAAATTTTGTTGGTGATTCCAATGTTAGGCGGACTTGTTTTTGGAATCATGCCGCTTTTCTTTCCGACGCAATTCGCGGCATTGACCGGATACGTGGGCAACGATACCTATTTGTATCGGCTGGCGGGCGCAGTGACACTCGGTTATGTGCCGGGATTGTTGCTCGCCATTTTGCAGGGACAGTGGACGCCGGTGCGACTCGTGGTGATTGCCACACTCGTGTTCAATATCGGCTCGTTGTTTGCAATTGCCGTTGCAATTTTGACAGGCACTGCCAAGCCCGTTGTCTATCTCATCCTCGTCGCGTCCATCATCATTGCCGCAAGTATGGCGTGGCTGTTGAACAAGCATCGCGGCGCGCCGCGACCTGCCGCCGACATTGCACAATGGGTCGTGTACTTGATTGTGTTTCTCACCGCCGCCGCGTTTGGCACTGGCACGTTGTTCACGTTCGCGCCAATGCAAGTGAGTCAATTGTTTGGGTTCAACGGCACGGATGAATTTGTGTTTCGACAGGGCGGTGCGGCGACCTTGGGTTTTGCCGTGATGGGTGTGTTTGAATTGCGTTCGCGCGCCTGGAGTGAAATTCGGTTGCCGAGCATGAACGCGTTGTTGTTCAATGGCGCGAGTTTGGTTGCAACGATTGTAGCGATTGTGTCGGGCGACCCGATTCTGTTACTCGCGGTGGTGTTGTTGGTGACTGTGGTTGCAACAATCGGTTCATTCATCACATTGCAGCGGCAAGGTAAATAAGCGGTGACGACAAAATTGATATTCCTCATTCCATAGCAAGAGAATTGAAAAATGAAACAAACCATGAACGAACTAGAAATGGCAAATGTTCAAGAGCCGCAGAATCCTGCGGCTCCGAGTTTGGCGAATACCTTCAATGCGATTTATAGCGCCAAGCCAAGCTCGGTGATGGAACAAATTTGGCGTGACGTGTATGGTGACGATTATCCGCCGTCAGAAGTTCAAGCATTCAGTTTTATCTCGCGCAGTGAATTGGAACGCATTGCGCGTGAATTGAAATTGAGCGCGAATCAAACGATGGCGGATTTGGCGTGTGGCGGTGGTGGTCCCGGTTTGTGGGTCGCGCGCGAACTTGATGCCTGCTTGATTGGGGTAGATATTTCGTCTGTGGCTGTTGCACAAGCAAAAGAGCGTGCCAAACAATTTGGTTGGAGTGACAAAGCAAATTTTCGCGTGGGCGATTTCGCGGCGACGGGTTTGGAAGATGCATCGCTCGACGGCGCAATGTCAGTGGACGCGTTCTGGTTGACCTTTGATAAAATGGCAGCGTTGCAGGAAGTCGCGCGGGTGTTACGTGTCGGCGCGCGGTTCGTGTGTACAACATGGGAGTCCGAAATTCCAATTCCAAATTTTCCGCCGCAAGTCCAAGACCATCAGCCGTTGCTGCACGCGGCAGGGTTTCAAGTAGAACACTGCGACGAACTCCCAAATTGGGAAAAACATCAACGCGGCGTGTATGAAGGCATCTTGGCGCGCCAAGGTGAATTGATTCAAGAGCGCGGACCGCATGACGCAAGTTTCATGATTAATGAAGCCGCATTCGTGACGGGGTTGGTGGATGGGACTGATTATTTGGAACGCTCACGGCGCGTGTTGGTTGTTGCGCGACGAAAATAATCTTCGATTTTGTTTTACAATGGCAGTGGAGGCGAAGATGACGACTGCATCAGCAACAATGGAAAATCAAAATGCGCGTTCGAGTCCGTTCGCGCGTTTTGACCCGCTCAAACTCGCGCGCTACGAAACGGTGAACTGGGTCGCGTATTATCAAAAACAATGGTTTGTGTTATTGCGCGCGTCAATCGGCATGGTGCAGGAAGCGTTTTCCCTCAATCTGCCGCAAGCCATCTACGTGGCGTATCTTGTGGCACGCGCAGAAATTGCCGCCGCGCCTTTTCCCGATAATGATATTCCGACTGCCGAAGCGTACATGCGCCGCGTGTATGGATATATCAAAGCCAAACATCATCTGGATTACGATGTTGCCGACGCGGCGAAACGCGAAGTGAAATGGTGGATTGTGCATCGCGAACTGTTCAACAGTGAGGACAAGCAACCGCTTGTGGAAGCGTTGTACGATTTAAACATTTTGTACGGCGCAGAACCACAGGGCGCGCGTGAGGCGGCAGAATATCGCACGCAGGCGATGGTGTATTCCGATGAATGGATTAAACAAGGTAAATTATCGGGCAGTCCACTCATCGCGCAAGAGCAAGCGGAACTCGAAAAATGTTACACAACGTTGAAGCGCGCGATTAACGGGAAATAAAATTTGATGCACAAACCATTTTCACATGCCATCGTTTTGGGCGGCAGTCTCGCGGGGCTGCTCGCCGCGCGCGCCGCTTCCGAATTTTTTCAAAACGTCACGCTTGTCGAACGCGATGCTGTGCCAACCGATTACGAACCGCGCAAAGGTGTGCCGCAAGGCAAACACATTCACGTTCTCCTGGCAAAAGGCAGTCAACTGCTCGACCAGTTTTTTCCGAACTTGATGAATGACCTCGTTGCGCAAGGCGCGACGAAAATCAACACAACGCAAGAGACGTGTTGGTATCATTACGGCGGATGGAAATTGCGACATCAGGGCAGCATCTACGCGCATTTGATGAGCCGCCCATTTTTGGAACAAAACATTCGTACGCGCGTTTTGAAAATTCCGAGTGTGCAAGTGCGCGCGGAGACAGATATTCTTGGACTCGTCGCCGATAACGCGGGTCGCGTCACGGGCGCGAACGTTCAAATGCGCGGCGGCGACGCGGAAATTCTGAACGCGGATTTTGTCATTGACGCGACGGGACGCAGTGGGCAAGCGGTGAAATGGCTCGATGCGCTGGGGTATCCGAAACCGATAGAAGAATTGGTTGAGGTGGATGTGGCATACGCGAGCCGCATTTACGCGCGCAAGCCGAATGATTTGCCCGACGCGAAATTGTTTGTCATTTATCCGCAAGCGCCGCGCGAAACGCGTTTGGGCGTACTGAGTCCATTGGAAGGCGACAGATGGATTGTGACGTTGGGCGGTTGGATTGGCGACCATCCGCCGCGCGACGAAGCGGGTTTTATGGATTACATTCGCAATTTGCCCGCGCCCGATTTATTTCCGATTGTGCAAAAATTGGAACCGCTGTCGGAAATTTCGGTGCATCGGTTTCCATCCAACCTGCGTCGCCATTATGAAAAATTGGCGCGCGTGCCTGAAGGATTTGTCGCGTTGGGTGATGCCGTGTGCAGTTTCAATCCGATTTATGGGCAAGGGATGACGAGCAGCATTTTGCAAGCGGACGCGTTGGCAAATGTGTTGCGCGCGCACGCGACGCACAATTCGCTCGACGAACTGCCGCGCAAATTTTATGGCAGCACGGCGAGTCAATTGAAAACGATTTGGCAATTGGCAACCGGCGAAGATTTTCGGTATCCGCAAGTACAAGGCACGCGCCCGCCCGAAACAAAATTTTTGAACGCGTATGTCGCGCGGATTCATCGCGCGGTGCTGCGTGACGCGTATGTGTATGACCGCTTTGGCGAAGTGTTGAATTTGTTGCGTCCGCCGACGATTTTGTTTTATCCGCAAACGGTGGCGCGCATTTTGCGGAATGGCTGAGACGTGACAGGGGTAGCCGTGACAGGTTTTTGAAACCTGTCACGGCTTGCAACGTAGAGCTCGGCGGAGGCAACGAACATGATTGTTACAACAACACCTACAATTGATGGCAGACGCACACGCGAATACAAAGGCGTGGTAACCGGCGAAGCGATTTTGGGCGCAAACATTTTTCGCGATTTTTTCGCGGGCATTACTGATATTGTCGGCGGACGCAGCGGCGCGTACGAAGGCGAATTACGCAAGGCGCGCGAGATTGCGATGCGAGAAATGACGGACGACGCGCGGCGACTTGGCGGGAATGCCGTCGTCGGCGTGGACTTGGATTACGAAACGATTAACATCAACGGCGGTGGCGGAATGTTGATGGTGACCGCGAGTGGGACGGCGGTGGTTGTCGAGTAGAAATCTGAAATTGGAAAAGTTAATGGGTAGCAACGGAACCGGGTTCCGTTGCTACCCATTTTTTTCTTTGACCCGCCATTATGCGTATGTTAGAATCGTTTAACGTTAACCTAATCTCTAGTCTCTAAGCTACAAGCTCCAATTCTATGTCCAACAAACAACTCACCGGAAGAAAAGCCGCCGCACGCGATATGTTTGAAGCCGCGCGAGAAGAGGAACGTACGCGCGCCCAGCCGCTCGCTGCGCGGATGCGTCCGCGCGCGTTGGATGAATTTGAAGGACAAGAAGAAATTTTGGGCGCGGGTAAATTACTGCGCCGCGCGATTGAAAGCGATAAGTTATTTTCTTCGATTATTTTGTGGGGACCCCCCGGCGTCGGCAAAACAACACTGGCAACAATTATTGCGAATCGCACCGCGTCACATTTTGAAACCTTGAGCGCGGTGTTGGCAGGTGTGGCGGACATTCGCCGCGTGGTGGAAGAAGCGCGCGAACGTTTCAATTTGTATGGACAGCGCACAATTCTGTTGGTGGATGAAATTCATCGCTTTAACAAAGCCCAGCAAGACGCGTTATTGCCGCATGTGGAAAGTGGAACGATAACGTTGATTGGCGCAACGACAGAGAACCCGTATTTTGAAGTCAACAGCGCGTTACTTTCCCGTTCACGGATTTTTCAATTCAAGTCGTTGAGCACGGAATCCACGCTCGCGCTGATGCAGCGCGCGCTGCGCGACGAGGAACGCGGCTATGGCGCGCGAAACATTGAGATTACGCAAGACGCATTAGAGCATCTCGCGGATGTTTCCGGCGGCGACGCGCGCACGGCATTGAACGCGCTCGAACTCGCGGTGGAATCTACAATGCCCAAAGCAGATGGCGTCATTCGCGTAAATTTGGAGGTGGCGCAAGAGTCTATTCAAAAAAGAATTTTGCGTTACGACAAATCGTCGGACGAACATTACGATACCATCAGTGCGTTTATCAAAAGTATGCGCGGCAGCGACCCCGACGCGGCGTTGTATTATTTGGCGAAAATGTTGTACGCGGGCGAAGACCCGGAATTCATCGCGCGGCGCATGGTGATATTTGCGTCGGAGGATATTGGCAATGCCGCGCCGCTCGCGTTGGTTGTTGCCGTGACCGCGATGCAAGCATTACAGTTTGTTGGTCTGCCCGAAGCACAATTGAACTTGGCGCAGTGCGCGATTTATCTCGCGTGCGCGCCCAAATCCAATTCCACACTCGGCATCGGCGCAGCATTGTCGGACATTGAGCGTTTAGGCAATCTCGACATTCCAAATCATCTAAAAGATGCGTCGCGCGATTCTCAAGCATTGGGACATGGCAAGGGCTATAAATATCCGCACGATTTTGAGAATCATTTTGTGGTGCAGCAATATCTTCCCGACGAGGTGCGCGATAAAATTTATTTCAAGCCCGGCGCATTGGGGGATGAAGTGAAAATTGCAGAACGGTTGCGAGTGTGGCGGGAAAAGATGGGGAAGCGAGAAGCGGGAAACGAGAAACGAGAAACGTAACACAGCGCCTTGGGCGCGTTTTGACCGTGCAACAAATGCTAGAAAAATTTCGTCTATCTTGGGAATTTCACAGCGACAGAAGGGGTGGAACATGGCTCATTTACAAACACGCGTTTTACAATTTCATCGGTTTCTCCAAGCACAACTGTTTTATCCGGTTGTCTTGTCGAGTTTGCTCGGCGTTGCGTTTTTTGCCGTGCGCGTGTTGTGGAGTGATTCAACACTGCATCGGTTTTTGATGTGGAATTTATTTCTCGCGTGGATTCCGTTTGTGTGCGCGTTGTGGATGGCTTCGATGTACAAACGGCGCGCGTCCGCGTGGCTCTATATTTTTCCGTCAATGGTGTGGCTGCTCTTTTTTCCGAACGCCGCGTATCTCGTCACCGATTTATACAATTTACAGAACATGCCGCCCGTGCCGTTTTGGTACGACATTGGATTTTTTGCAACGTTGGCATGGACGGGTCTGCTGCTCGCGGTCGCTTCATTACAAATCGTACAGCGTATGGTGAAACAATCGTTTGGCGTCGTGTGGAGTTGGTTTGTCGTTTTGATTGTCGTCGGCTTGAACGGCGTCGGAATTTATCTCGGACGCTTTTTGCGTTGGAACAGTTGGGATGTGGTCACGGACCCGCTCGCGGTGCTGCAAGATGCGATTACACCCTTTTTGCATCCGATTGCGAATCGGCAGCCCGTCGCCATTATTATTGTATTCAGCGCGATGTTGTTTGTGTTTTACGTGAGCGTGTTGGCGCTGCAGCGTGAATCGTCGCAATGATTGCTCCGCTTGAATGGATTGTGTTCGAATGAATCGTGATTTGTATGTACGACGGCGTTCGCGGCGGACTGATGTGCGTCCCGCGTTGATGTGGCTCACCGTAACGCTGTTGCTGTTGGCAATTGGTGTGGTTGGTTTTTTGGTTGTGCAGGCGACGATGGGGGATTGGCTCGAATTGAAATTGGATTCCGCGCGTTATCGCGTGATGGAATTGTTGCCCGAGCCCGAACGTCCTGATTTTGTCCCCACACCTATTCTCGTTGCTGCAAACGCGAGTGCGCCCACAGTGGATTGGAGCAAAAACGTTTTGGAACGCGTGGCAACGGAAACGCCGCGACCAACTGTAACACTGGTTCCAACCGAAACGCCGCGCGTTGAAAATGCAACTGCGCCTCAAGTCGCCATCGCAAGCCCCACGCTGGTTCCGTCGCCTATACCTCATTCCGTTCAAGCGTTCACGTTGAAACCAATTCAATCTGCAGTTCAATTGACCGGGGTGGTGCATGAAGCGCAGCGGTTCAACAATTGCGGACCGACGACGCTGCGAATGTATCTTTCATTTTTCGGATACAAACAAGACACGCAGGTCCAAATTGCAAATGTTTTGAAACCGAATAAAGATGACCGCAATGTTGGACCCGATGAACTGGTGGGGTACGCGCAGGCAAAAGGATTTCACGCGTTAACGCGCGTAAATGGAAATTTGGAACGCCTCAAACTTTTTTTGTCGAATGACTTGCCGGTGATTATTGAAACGGGGTATGACCCGCCGCGCGCAAAACAGGGCTGGATGGGACATTATCGGCTGATTACCGGATACGACGAACGCGGCATCACCGCGCAAGATTCGTACAACGGACCCGACCAATTTGTCGCGTGGGATGAAGTGGAAACGTTTTGGAAACATTTCAATCGCACATACATCTTGGTCTATACGGACGCGCAGGAACCAATGGTGCGCGCGATTCTCGGCGATGACATGGACGATGATACGATGTATGCGTTCGCTGCGCAGCGCGCGCAAGAAGAATGGAACGCGAATCCAAATGACGCGTTCGCCGCGTTCAATCTTGGTTCGTCGCTCGTTGGCTTAAGAGAATATCAAGCCGCCGCACAAGCATTCGACCAAGCGCGCGTTTTGAAATTGCCATGGCGCATGTTATGGTATCAATTCGGTCCATATGAAGCGTACTATCAAGCGGAACGTTATACGGAAGTGATTGCTTTGGCGGACGCGACTTTGAAACCAACCGGCGATTTGGAAGAATCGTACTATTACAAAGGATTGGCGCTAAAAAAATTGGGACGCATCGAGCAAGCGCGCGAAGCGTTTCAACTTGCGCTCAAGTACAATTCCCATTATGTTGCGGCGCAACGAGCGTTAGCGGAATTGTGAGGATGAAAATAAATGTGCGAACAACGCACATTTATTTTTTTACACAGCATAATGGCGACACCCCTTTCGGATACACCTCCTGATATTTCCATTTGGCGGCGCGTGCTTGCAGCATCGCTGTTGTCGGAACGCGCGATTACGCTTTCGACCATTGTCGTCGCGGGCGGATTTTTGTTGAGCAAAATTTTGGGACTCGTGCGCGTGCGGATGACCGCGCAAGCATTTGGCACGTCGGCGGCGTATGACGCGTTCAAAGTTGCCAACACATTTTCGGATATGCTCGATTCGGTGATTGCGGGCGCGACGATTGCGGCAGTTTTTATTCCCGTGTTTAGTACGTACATGGCGCACGATAAAGCGCAGCAGCGCGAAGGATGGCGTTTTGCAAGCGCGGTGTTGAATGACATGTTTTTGCTTGTGACAGTGGTGGCAGGACTTGGCATTGTGTTGGCGCCGTGGCTGGTCGGTGGAATTATTGCGCCGGGTTTTGATGCAGCACAACAGGAACTTGCAACGCAATTGATGAGAATTGTTTTGTTAGCCGCGATTGTATTTGGTGTTAGCGGAACGATTACGGGAATTTTGCACGCGCAAAATCGTTTTGTGTTGGCGTCACTGGCAAGTCCATTGAATAACATCGGCGTCATTTTTGCGATTCTGTTTCTCGTGCCGCAGATGGGAATTTTTGGATTGGCATGGGGCGTGGTGTTGGGTTCACTGCTGCATTTGGGAATTCAAATTCCCGCGTTGGTGCGCGCAGGCATGATTTGGTTTCCGACGGTGGGGTTGGGACATGTGAGCGTCAAGGGCGGCATGAGTGAATTGATTCGCTTGTTGATTCCGCGCATTGTGACGACGAATTTGGGAAGTGTGACGCGTTTGTTGACGAATAATCTCGCGTCGTTTCTCATGGTGGGCAGCATCGGCGCGTTGGATTACGCGTATCTGTTGTGGCAATTTCCGGAAACGTTGATTGGCACGGCGATTGCGGTGGCAGTCTTTCCGCGTCTCGCGCAGCGCGTCGCGGCGAATGACACGCGCGGCTTTCAACAATTGTATCGCATCGCGTTGTTGACGATTCTTGCGCTGGCAGTTCCCGCGACGCTCGTGGCAATTTTGTTTGCGTCGCCGATTGTGAGTTTGGTGTTACGCAGTGGCGCGTTCGACGCGGATTCCGCAGCTCTTGTCGCGCGCGTGCTGCAATTTTACGCGTTGGCAATTGTGGGCGAAGCGGTGTTGGAATTGGTGTCGCGCGTGTTTTATGCAAACAAAGACAGCAAGACGCCGATGTTTGTGATTATGGGCGGCGTTGTTTTGCGCGTCGCGTTGATGTTTTTGCTGCGCGAACCATTTGGCGCGGCGGGGTTGGCACTCGCGTATGCAATCGGAGTTTGCGCGGAAGCGAGCGTGTTGTGGTATTTGTCGCGCAGACGATTTATGGTTGCAGCCAATTAGAGCATTGTAAAAAATCTATGCGGTGTACATTGCAGTTCATTCTCGTTCTTGGAAGTCTGCTCCTGCTCTTGGGCTGCGAGGCACTCGAATATCTACCTGTTCCGCGTGAACCGAATCCAGTTTCGGCGGTCAACTCTTGTGGAAAGCGTATTCCGTTTGCCCATTTCGCTGCAGATGGAAAGACTGTGCCTATAGGTTCGACCGTGATGCTTCGCATCCAAGTTCGCAATTTGGGTATCCCTGCATATACTATCCGCGCGGCAGACGAGGGTATGTTTCAGCAGCGAATACTCCTGAGTATGTTTAGACAAGGCGATCCGACGCACACTTCTGAAAAAGTGTATAATTTCGAAATCGTTTCCAGCGAAGCTGGCGAAACTCAGATGCTGTTGCAAGTGCGAGCCGTGCGCGCTGGCAAGACATTTTTTTATGCAGAGGTGGACGGCCAGGCAACAGAATTAATGCCACCCAACTGTACGCCTGTGTCGTATGGGCACACGATCCTGTTGGATGGTGTGACACTAGAAGCTACTGAACGTTAACCTATCCTCGCTACCCCGACTCAAAGGAGAGCACCAGATGTCAAACGCACCCGACCGCAACATTGGACTGGAACTTGTACGCGTCACAGAATCTGCCGCGCTCGCGGCTGCGCCGTGGATGGGACGCAACAAAAAAATTGAAGCGGATGGCGCGGCAGTGGACGCCATGCGTCTCATGCTCAATACCGTTGAAATGGACGGCGTGATTGTCATTGGCGAAGGCGAAAAAGACAAAGCGCCAATGTTGTTTAACGGCGAACGCATCGGCAATTACAATGTGAGTTGGGATGTGCCGAAATGTGATTTGGCAGTTGACCCGATTGACGGGACGCGTCCGCTCGCGCTCGGGATGCCAAATTCGATTGCGGTGGTTGCCCTCGCGGCACGCGGCTCGATGTTTTTTCCCGGACCGATAGTTTACATGGACAAACTCGCGGTGGGTCCTGAAGCCGCCGGCGTGATTGATTTGAATGCACCCGTAGCAACAAATTTGCAAGCCATCGCGAAAGCAAAAGGCAAGAGTGTTACCGAGCTCGTCGTCGTTGTGCTTGACCGTCCGCGTCACGAACAATTGATTGCCGAAATTCGCGCGACGGGCGCGCGTTTGAAATTGATTACGGATGGCGATGTGGCGCCGAGCATTGCGTCGTGTTTGCCCGATACGGGAGTAGATGCCGTGATGGGCGCGGGCGGCGCGCCGGAAGCGGTCGTGTCCGCGAGCGCGTTAAAATGTTTGCACGGTGAGATTCACGCGCGTTTGTATCCGCGCGATGAAAAAGAAAAAAAACTCGCGGAAGAATTGGGTTATGATACGAATCGGGTGTACACGAGCGCGGAATTGGTAACAAGCGACAATGTATTTTTCGCGGCGACGGGCATCACCGATGGGGAATTGTTGCGCGGGGTGCATTATTCTTCGCAAGGCGCAACGACGGAATCGCTGGCGATGCGTTCGTCATCAGGCACGATACGGCGAATCATTGCGACGCATCGCGCGGAAAAGTTGCAACAGATATTAAGTGACCAACGGGAACGAATGGCGGAACGCGAAAAACACGGATGATAGAAAATGCGCTGAATTTTCATTCAGCGCATTTTTATTTTCGCGCGTGTGCGGCAGTCAAAGCAGAGTCTGAATATTTTTGAAAATTGGAACGAACATTGGACTTGGAGATGCGAGAATCGTGTACTCGCATTGGTGGTAATGCGTTTTGTCAGAAAGGTGGAACAGAATGAGACGCACGAGATTTTTTTTATGGTTGTTGGTAATTGTGGTTGTCTTGTTCGGAAGCAACGGGTTTCTCAACGCCGCGCCGACGGAGCAAGAGAGTACGCTCACCGGCACATTTACAATTCTGTGGGGTGACCCCAAACCCGATTCGAATCTACAGCCAACGCTAAAGTATTACGTGGCAGATGCGCGGGGCAACATCACCGAAGTTTTGTTGGATGAAGCGATTGCGCGCGGGGCAGGTGGCGTGTTGGCATTGGACCGACAGCGCGTAACCTTCGTGGGCACAATGGTCGCGCGCCCGCAAGGCGATAGACAACCTGCTTTGTTTCGCGTTCAGACAATTCAATCAATGGAAACAATCGCGAGCCCAAGCATCACCGGCGCGCAGCCGTGGATTTCAATTGGCTGTAAATTTGCAGACATTTTAGAGGAACCGCAAACGCTTGCGTATCTGCAAAATATGTACAAGAGTGATTATCCGGGACTGGACCACTATTGGCGCGAATTGTCGTACGACAATATCAATCTCAATGGGAGCAATGCCGTCGCGTGGTACACCTTGCCACATCCAAAAACGTATTATACGAACTCGGATGGTTCATGGAATCTCGGACTCACTGCGAATGACTGTACTCAAGTTGCCGATGCGGATATTTTTTTTCCAAATTATTCGGGCATCAATCTCATGGTCAACGGGGAAATTGGGTGGGCTGCGTGGGGTACCGCCGGATATCCGCTCACGCGCGATGGTGTCAGTAGAACATATCCGATGACCTGGTTTCCGCCATGGGGCTATTGGGATATTGCGGTAGTGGAACATGAAATGGGGCATGGGTTCGGGCTGCCGCATTCTTCGGGAGACTATGGGAGTGTCTATGACAATCAATGGGATGTGATGAGTAACTTGTCCGCCAATTGCGATAGGTCCTATGATGAGGTCTATCATTGTCTCGGACAACACACGATTTCGCAGTTCAAGAATCGCCTTGGGTGGCTAACAAGTTTGATCATCAACAACAATTCGCAAATTACATTGACGCTTGAACGCCTCGCCCTGCCACAGACATCGAACTACAAAGAGGTGCGAATTCCAATTGGACCGGCGACACATTATTACACGCTTGAAGTGCGCCGTCGTGTGGGGTACGATGTCAAGCTGCCCGGCGAAGGAGTCATCATTCACGATGTAAATGAGGCGTACGGGCTCATTGCGCACGTGATTGATGTGGATAGAAATGGAAACACAGGGGATGACGGTGCGATTTGGGAGCCCGGCGAAGCTTTCACCGACCATGCGCACTCTATCTATGTCTGTGTCAACTCCGAAACCGCGAGTGGCTACAACGTCACGATTGCAAAAGGCGCTATGCCGGACTGTGCGGTCAAGGAAGGGGATGTGACGGCAGTGTCCACACAGGTTGTTGGTCTCACTGGTGAACCAATGACGAATGTAGGTCCGGGCGATTGGATTTCTTATCGAGGTGATTTCGATGCAGATATTCCGTCAACTCAAATGGTCGAATTCAGTTTTGAGGTGAGTGGTCCATGCGGCACGTTTTACTCTACAAACTTTGTATCCCAAGTTGAACCCGGTTTGGGATTTGTGCTTGCGCCCGGCTACTTTAATATCCCAGGCAATATCTGCGCCGGACAATACACGCTAAAGTTTCGTGTAACCTACAACACCATATCTTCCACATCCTCGAACTTTACAATGCACGGATTTGTTACACCGACAGGGACACGAACGAAAACTCCCACCCCTACGCCGACTGCAACCTTTACACCTGACGGGAATTGGACATTCTGTGCGTTTGAAAACAAAACGTGTGCGCTGCCGGGAACGCGGCTCGCACGCTTTGGCGCAAACGGATTCTACAATTACGCCACCTTTAGCAATAGTTTTGTTTGCACCAGCGCGAATTTTGGGGGCGACCCGTTGCCCGGTGTCGTGAAACATTGTGACTATAACGTCAATCCAGATGAGCCATCGCCGACGCCGACATCAACACGCACTCGAGTTCCTAGCGCGACGTTCACGCCGACAAGCACAGCGACCGCGACTCCGACAAGTACGGCGACGTTCTCGCCGACAAGCACCGCGACGGCGACACCGACTGAATTTGTGTGCACAGACAAACCGGCACGCCCGTTGTTGCTTTCGCCCAAAGATGGCGCGGTGATTCGCAAAGCGCAAGCAAATCTCAAATGGCAACCTGTCGAATGCGCGGCAACCTACACCGTTGTGATAAAAGATTTAGCAACCAACAAACGAATTGAAAAGCAAGCGGGCTTGACGACGTTGGATTACAAGACCACCAAACTTAAAAGCGGAAATTTGTATGAATGGCAAGTGCTTGCGGTGAATGAATTTGGACGCGCGAGTTCTATAACGCGTGTATTTACTACCAAGTGAGCTGTGCACGCGCAGAACGGAGGACGCGGAACGACATGAATGTGCCGAACTCGAATGGTTCGGCATATTTTTTATCATGTCGAGTTCAAAAGACAAGATTTTCTAAACGCGGTCAAAAGTCCGTCAAAAATATTTCCAAAATTTGAATGGAAATTGCCACTTGAACATGCGAAAATCGAGCAACAAGTTTTATTGATAGCAAGAAACAGCTCTCCTCTTTCTGCTCGCTGTTTCAGATTGGGAGGTACTATGTCGCAAGTTAGAAATACCTTGGTTGCGCTCGCGTTCGTTTGCACGCTCTTGCTTCCGACAGCAATTAGTCATGCTGCTTCGACAGTGCAAACGAATGACAGTGTCAGATGGGCGGATGAAACTGATTCCGCCGAAGCGATTGTAGGCAACAAGCCGTGGGTTACTTTGCTCTGCAAGTTTTCAGACCATCCGGAGCAACTGACTACGCTTACTTACGCGCAAGGGATGTACGCAAACACGAAACCGGGTTTGGACCATTTCTGGCGCGAACTTTCGTACACAAAAATGAATCTGGCAGGCAGCACTGCTGCCGGATGGTTTCAGATTGGCGCGCTGGGAACATATCAAGTCTGGGAAGCGCCCGATATTCCACCCGGACTCAAGTGGGCGAAATTCACAAGTGATTGCATCAACGCCGCAAACGCAAGTGTTGATTTCGGCAAATATGCGGGCATCTTTTTTCCGGTGAATTCGTACGATGGGTTTGTCGGCGATTCTACCGGTTCCGCACAAAAATCCACGACCCTTGACGGTGTGACCAAGACTTGGCTGCTCGCATGGACACCTGCGGACCGGTTTCGGACTTTGGCGAATGTGGAACAAATCATGGGGCGCGCGTTTGGACTCTTGCAACGCTCCACCAGCGCGACCGGCGCTCTCAGTGGCTGGGATCTGATGAGCAATGCCGGAAACAATTGCAGTCAGCCCGACGCAGTCTATGGATGTTTGGGACAACACACCATCGCGCTTGACAAAGATATGCTCGGGTGGCTGCCGGACGCGCAAAAATATGTCCTCGGCGCGAATAGCCAAGCAACAATCACGTTGGAACGTTTGGCACAGCCCGCGACAGGTAACTACAAGCTGATTCGGATTCCAATTGGCGGTTCCACAACGCGCTTTTACACCGTCGAAGCGCGCCGCCGCGTTGGCTACGATGCCGGGCTGCCGGGAAATGGTGTGATTCTTCATGATGTGAACCAGTCCCAATCAACCAAGTGGCTGCGCGTCGTAGATGCAGATAATAATGGCAACCCCGATGATGCCGGAGCAATGTGGCTGCCGGGAGAAAAATTTACCGACGCGACAAACAACATTACGGTCTGCGTACTCTCGGTGACAAATACCGGTTATGTGGTGACCGTTGCTTCGGGTGTTACACCGACATGCAGCAGCGCGACTGCGACAGCAACGCGCACCAAAACGCCTACGCGAACGTTGACACCCACAGCGACTGCGACAAAGACACTCACGCCCAAGTGGGTTTTTTGCGCGAGTGAAAATAAAACCTGCGCGTTGCCGGGTTTGCGCCCGGTGCGCTTTGGCGCAAACAATGTCTACAAATACAAAACACTAGCGGGTAATGTTGCCTGCAACGCCGCGACGTTTGGTGGGGACCCATTGCCCGGTGTGGCAAAACACTGCGACTATGACGACAGCTCGTATGGTCCCACCGCGACTTTTACGCCGACGCGCAAGCCGGGCAGTGTGACTGCTGACAAGGCATGGGCAGAGAAATCGCTGCGCGGGAGACCCGAAACCATCTTTGTACCCGGCGAGGGAATTCGTTTTGCCGGATGGGTCTTGAATGGTGTAGGGACGAGTTCGAACGCGCTGCTGGAGTGGAGGGCAGAGGGACCATGCGGTCTGTTATATTCAAACCAGCAGACATGGGGACCGGAAGAACCCTTTCCCGGTCTCTGGGGAGTCGAATCCTCAGTCGAAACATTTCCGATTCCGCTCGGTACCTGCCCGGGCACGTACACAGTAACACTGACTGTAACCTACAACATTGTAACGACTGCTTCTTCTACATTTACCATCACCTCCACGACGACCCTCACACCGACCAAAACGGCAACAAACACGCGCACACCGACTGCAACCTTCACGCCCGACCCCAACTGGATTTTCTGTGCGAACGAAAATGGTTCTTGTTCTGTCCCCGGCACGCGGCTCGTGCGGTTTGGGGCGAACAATGCTTACATCTTTAGAACACTCAGTGGCGCGTTCTTGTGTCAAGCCGCAACGTTCGGGGTTGACCCATTGCCGGGCGTGGCAAAACACTGCTACTATAGCGCGAATGCAAACGCGCCAACGCCAACCTTTACGCCGACTCGAACATTCACGCCCACACGAACATTTACTCCCACAAAGAATAGTGCGGCAGCTTGCACAACAAAACCTGTGCAGCCGCTTGCTTTGGCTCCGAAGGATGGTGTAACACTGCGGAAAGGACAAGCAACGCTCAAGTGGCAAGCAGTTGAGTGTGCAACCTCTTACAGTATCGTCATTACAGATATAGCAACGAAAAAACAAATCGAAAAGCAAACAGGTTTGACCGCGCTCGAGTACCAAACGAGCAAGCTTGAACCCGGACACACCTACCGTTGGAAGGTGATTGCGGTGAACGAATTTGGGCAGAGCAGCTCGCCGTTGAGGGAAATAAAGACGAAATAGGCAGATTGGTTGCGCCGCATCGAACTGGTGCGGCGCAACTTGAAAAATTCAAATTGACGCAGTTTTCAAAACCTGCTATACTCTTGCCCGTAAGAAATTCGTCGCCCACTCGACGAAGTATGGCTACGGTACGACCTCTCGTTTCAACGCATTGGTGTTGTCACAACAGTCCGCTGTTGTGAACGTTCCAGCCCCACACAATTCTCAAATCCATCACTTGTACTATCATTTGCATCCATCTCGCATTGCGTCAAATTTGACGTGACTTTATTCTCTCGTGAGGATTGTCTCACGCGCACCCTTCCCGTGACACATTCGTCGTCACATTTTTTCCACGCGGCGTTACTTGTACAGAAACGCGTTATTCGCGTTTCAAACTCCTCAAAGGAACATTTATTCGTATGCCTCGCACTCCCGACATTATCGTCAATGACCACATCAATTATTCGGTCCTCGACCAAAAATCATTAGGCGAACTCCGTGACCTTGCCAAAGAATCAAGTGTCAGCGGCTACTCGAAACTCAAAAAGAGTGATTTGATTTTTCGCTTGCTCCGCGCCAAAGCGGAACGCGAAGGTTTAATTTTTGGCGGCGGCGTTTTAGAAATTGTTCAAGACGGCATCGGATTTTTGCGCTCCGACCACTTGCTGCCCGGCGATGAAGATGTGTATGTATCGCAATCGCAAATCCGCCGCTTTGGACTTCGCACGGGCGATATGGTGATTGGGCAAGTGCGTCCGCCCAAAGATACCGAAAAATATTACGGTCTCTTGCGCGTTGAAGCCGTCAACGGCATTGACCCTGAATCTGCCAAACAGCGCCCCGATTTTGATAAACTCACTCCGATTTTTCCAAACGTCCAATTCAAACTCGAAACGAAACCGAATATCTTGGCAACGCGCGTTCTCGATTTGCTCGCGCCGATTGGCAAAGGACAGCGCGGTTTGATTGTGTCGCCGCCGAAAGCAGGCAAGACGACGCTGCTCAAACAAATCGCGAACGCGATTTCGGAAAATTACCCCGAAGCGCATCTAATGATTGTGCTGATTGGCGAGCGCCCCGAAGAAGTGACCGACGTGGACCGTTCGGTGGACGCGGAAGTCTTTGCCTCAACCTTTGACGATGAAATTGAAAATCAAACGCGCGTCGCGGAAATGTCGTTACAGCGAGCGAAACGGTTGGTCGAAGGTGGCAAGGATGTCGTCATCATGCTCGATTCAATTACGCGTTTGGCGCGCGCGTACAATCTCGTGGTGCCGCCGAGCGGACGCACGTTGACAGGCGGTTTCGACCCTGCCGCTTTATTCCCGCCAAAACGGTTTTTTGGCGCGGCGCGCAATTTGGAAGAGGGCGGAAGTTTGACGATAATTGCAACGTGCCTCGTGGACACCGGCAGCCGTATGGACGATTTGATTTTTGAAGAGTTCAAAGGCACCGGCAACATGGAAGCGCACATGAATCGCAAACTTGCTGACCGCCGCATCTATCCCGCGATCGATTGGGAACGCAGCAGCACGCGACGCGAAGAATTATTGATTGCCGAAGATTTGTTGCCGCGCGTGTGGACGTTGCGGCGCATGTTGTCGCAAATGGGCGGCGGCGCGGAAGAAATCGAACTCGTCGTCGAACGCATGGCGAAAACGCGCAACAATCGCGAGTTCTTGGAAAAATTGAACCGCGACGATTTTTGAAATAAAAATCATTTCTATGCAAGACCCGACCACTGCTTTAACTACGCGCGTCAACGCGCTCGCGAATCAGATTTTTGAACGCGTCGAAAATTTGCGTATCGAAAATGCGAACAACGTTTCACTGTTTACGCGTTTGACCGCGCATCTCGGCGTCATTGCGCTTGTGCTCATCGCGTTGTTGTTGAGTGGCATTCAAATTCAAGCGCAGCAGCAACCGCGCAATTACGACGAACCTGTTGCAGAACAAGATTTACCTGACGTTAATCTCGACCCTTCCGCGAATACACAAAACGATTTAATCCTTTCCGCCGTTCCGTTCACCATTCAACCCAAAAAAGAAAGACGCGATGTGACCAAGTATGCTGTCAAGGCAGGTGATAACGTCAGTGTTATCGCCGCGCGTTTTGGCGTCACACCTGATTCCGTGATTTGGGCGAATGCAACGTTGGAAGACAATCCCGACGCGTTGACGATTGGACAAGAGTTGGTGATTCCACCGGTGAGCGGTGTGCTGCATCAAGTGGCAAAAGGCGAGACAGTCCAATCCATTGCGGCGCGTTTCAAAGCCGATGGCGCGGCAATTTTCAATGACCCGTTCAATCAAACGATTCACGATTTCAAATCGTCGCCGCCGGTGCTGGCAGTGAACGCGTACATTATGGTTCCGGGTGGAAGCAAACCGATTGTGGTGAAAAAAGTTTCGTACAGTTCGACTACACCATCAAACGCGATTAAAGGCACGTCGAATTTTCAATGGCCGACTGCCGCGTGCATCAGTCAATTTTATTGGGCGCGGCATCCGGGAATTGATTTGGCAAACTCGAAAGGTACCGCCGTTGTCGCATCTGACGCGGGGTATGTCGAATTTGTCGGCTGGGACAATTCGGGTTACGGCAACATGATTTTGGTGAATCACGGCAACGGCGCGATTACGCGGTACGCGCATTTGAGCGCGTTCGCTGTCGAATCTGGCGCGTCGGTGAAAAAAGGACAGCTCATCGGACGCATCGGCAGCACGGGACGCTCGACGGGTCCGCACTTGCACTTTGAATTGATAGTCAACGGCGTACATCGCAACCCTGTCGGCATCTTGAAAGGCAATACGCCGGGGCGGTGTTATCGGTAAAACCAATGCGCGGGGCGAACAACCCCGCGCTTTATTTTATGTTTCCCTTTTCTCGCCCACTCCAAATCCTCAAACTTTTCGGAATTCCCATTCGCATTGACCCGAGTTGGATTCTGATTTTTTTGCTCCTCACCTATCAACTTGCCACCATCATCTTTCCCTTTGAACTTGGTTTGCGTTTTCGACGCGCGGTTTCGTTCGATGTTATCGCGCTCGCGGTGATTGCGAGTTTTTTGTTGTTTGCGAGCGTCGTCGCACATGAACTCGCGCACGCGTTGATGGCGCGCGCGCGCGGTGTTTCCGTGTTGGGCATCACGCTTTTTATTTTTGGCGGCGTCGCACAAATTGGTGACGAACCCGATTCGCCCGCAACAGAATTTTTGATTGCGATTGTTGGTCCGTTGATTTCGTTTGTGATTGCAATTCTCGCGGCGGGAATTTGGATTTGGCTGCAAGCGTTGGGAACTCTTGGGGCGTTACAGCGAACGCCCGTACTGCTGTATGTTTCCGTCGTCGCGTTTTATCTCGCGCAAGCAAATTTGCTGCTCGCCGTTTTTAATCTATTGCCCGGCTTTCCGCTCGATGGCGGACGCGTGCTGCGCGCAACGGTTTGGGCATTTTTGAAAAATCAACAACGCGCGACGTTTTGGGGTATGGTGAGTGGTCGCGTTGTCGCATTCTTGTTGGCGAGCGTCGGAATTTATTTTATTGCGCGCGCCGAATTTGAAGGTGGTTGGTTAATTTTGATGGCGTGGTTTTTGTGGCGCGCGGCGGGCGAAGCTTATCACGCGTTGCGTGCGCGCGAAATGTTGAAACAGATTACGGTAGGCGAAATTATGCGCGCGCCATTGCAGCGCGTGAGCGAAGCGTTGAGTTTGCGCGAATTGGCGGAAGCATTTGCGTCTTCGTTGCGTCCGCTCGCGCTGGCAATTGATTTGAACGGGAGCGCGGTGGGATTGATTGGCATCGAGCAAGTGAAAAAAATCGAGCGCGCCAAATGGGACACAACGCGTGTGCGTCAAGCAATGCTGCCGCTCGCAAAGGAGCTAATGGTTGCGCCCAGCGATGTTGCGTTGCGCGCTCTAAAGTTGATTAACGACCAAGACCGCGATGATGTGGTGGTGATGGACGCGGGGCAGGTGATTGGCAGTGTGGGGCGCGCGGAATTGGCGCGGTATTTGCATGCGCAGGGCGAATGAATTTGCGTAAAATGGTGATATGTGGTATTCGCATAGCGCAATGGGTTTATAACAATTATTTTGCGTTTCTAATTTTTCCGCGTATAATTGTTCCAGATTGCACAAATGAAAGAGTCGGCATGAGCCGCTTGAATGCACGCGGAATTGCTGGACAAGCGCACTGGAGCGCGCTGCGATGAACTCTATCGCCAAAATTCTTGCGCGCGTATGGCGCGCAATTTTGTGCCAAGCGCAAGTGATGTAACCGGCGCATGAAAAATTCGCAACCGAGTCCTATGCAAGTTCAAGGGATTCAATGGCGCTGGATTGGACAAATGATGCTTATGCTTTTAGGCATCACCATCTTGCCCGTCATCATTGCCATTCTCATTGACCATCGCTTGCATACCACACCCGTTTTTACATTGGCTGCCATGTTTTTAGGATTCAATGCGGGCATCGTTATGATTTATCGCCGCATTGCGGTTATATACATGCAAATCTCTCCCCTTGACGAACAGGGCAACACAAATACCTCGGAGGATTCCAAGTGAAAAATCCCCGCCTATGGATTGCAATTATCGCGTTTGTCGCGTTGGGCATTGCCGTCAAAATTTTCTTTCCCTTTTCCGCCGAAGCCGTCCGCGCGTCTGTTGCCATCGCACCCGAAATTCTATTCAGCGTCGCGGGCTTTGATGTCACACCCACACTCATCACATCGGTGATTGTGTTTATAATTCTGATTGGGTTCGGCTTTCTCTCCACGCGCAACATGCAAGATATTCCGAGCGGCGCGCAAAATGTGATTGAAGTCATCATCGAGCAGATGGTGAATTTGTTTGAGGGCATTGCAGGTCCGATGTGGCGCAAATTTTTTACGATTGCCGCCACGATTTTTTTGCTCGTTCTTGTTTCCAATTTTGTCGGTCTGATTCCCGGCGCCGGTTCGATTGGCGTCATCAAAGTCGGCGAAGAAACACATTCCAAGATTGAGAACGGGCAAGTGTGTTTTGAAAACGAAGAGACACACACCTGCAATCCCAGCGGTATCTTTATTGTGGGTGATGCGCCGGAATTTCTCAAGCCGATTTCGCTCGCGAACAAAAATGCCGAAGCGCGCGGCGAACATCCCGAAGAACATGCGGCACTCGCGCCGTTCTTGCGCGCACCGAGCTCTGACATCAATTTGCCGCTTGCGCTCGCGCTCGTTTCCGTCATCATGACGCAAGTGTACGGAATGCAAAAGCAAGGTCTGAAATACTGGACGCGTTTTTTCAGTTTCGGACGTTTGCTCAAAGGTGATATCGCGTTCGGATTGATTGATGTGTTTGTCGGGCTCGTCGAGTTCATCAGCGAAATCGGCAAAATCGTTTCATTCACCTTTCGTCTTTTTGGCAACGTGTTTGCAGGTGAAATCATCCTGCTCATTATGGCGTTCTTGTTCTTTATCTTGCCGTTCCCGTTCGTCTTGTTCGAGTTCTTTGTCGCGTTCATTCAGGCATTCGTGTTTGCAGTACTCACGATGGCGTTTATGCGAATCGCTACCGCCGAACATGGCGGTGAAGGACACGGCGAAGCGCAAGGCGCCGAAGCACACCATTAAAAGTTAGAAATTAGAAGTCGGAGTCTAGATGTTGGTTCAAACTTCTGACCTCCCACTTCCAACATCCAATCACGGAGGATTTCAATGGAATTTTTCCCCATTCTTCAAGCGGCTGACAGTGAAGGATTACGTCTCGTCGGCGCAGCGCTCGCAATCGGTCTCGCGGCAATCGGACCGGGTATCGGTGTGGGTCTCGTCGCGAATGGCGCGCTCCAAGCGATTGGGCGCAATCCCGAAGCCGCAGGCACGTTGACCACGACCATGTTCATTGGGATCGTGTTTGCCGAAGCGTTGGCAATTTTCGGTCTGGTCATTTCCTTCCTGATCGGTTTCGGCATCTTTTAAGGTGACATGGGACAAGCAAAAGTGACAGGCAGGGACAATTAAATTGTCACCCGTCACATGCCACTTGTCACCCTATCAAAGGAAACCGCAATGGAAAAACTTGGAATCAATCTCCCGTGGCTCCTCGCGTATCTGATTAATTTTATTCTCGCGCTGGTGCTTTTACGCATGTTGGTGTACAAGCCGGTGCTCAACATGCTCGACACGCGCAAGAAAAAAATTCAGGAATCGCTCGAGTACGCGGATAAAGTAAAAGCGGACGCGGCAAATCAACAAAAAGAATTTGACCGTCGTCTCGACGAAGCGCGACGCGAAGCACAATCCGCTGCCGCGTCGGCACAACAAGCCGCCGAAAAGGAACGCCAGCGCATTCTTGCCGAAGCACAAGAAGATGCCGAAAAAATTCGACAAGCGGCACGTGGCGAACTTGAATACGAACGCAAGCAAATGGTTTCAGAATTGCGCCAACAGGTCATTGACCTTTCTTTGCTTGGCGCACAACGCGTGATTGGCGGCAATCTCGACGAACGCAAATCGCGCCAACTCGTCGAGAACTTTTTGAACGAAGCCGATTTCGGCGTTAAAGCGGGGGCATAACATGTCCGACGCATCCAATTACGCGCGCGCGCTTTTTGAAAAAGCGGTAGAGAAATATGTGCGCGACTTGCACACGCTCAACAACGCGCTTGAAAAAAGCAATCTCTTGACGCGGCTCGACAATCCGAGCGAATCGTTTGACGGCAAAAAAGCTTTGCTCAATGGGCTGCTGCCGCCAAATGCCGATAGTGAAGTTCGCAATCTGGCGTACTTGCTCGCGAGCAAAAATCAAGTCCACACATTGAATGATGTCGTCGCCGCGTTTGATAGAATCGTTGCGGCAGGCGCGCCGGGCAACCAAGCGCGCGTGACCACAACTGTCGAACTAACCGGCGAAGAACGCGCGAAACTTGAATCGAAATTGCGCGCGCAATACGGCGCAGACCTTGCTTTCGAATATCGGCTCGACCCTGCAATTCTCGGTGGTGTCGTGGTCCGTATCGGCGATATCGTCATTGATGGCAGTGTGTCCGGCAAACTCGCCGCACTCAAACAGAAAATGGAAACCGCAAGATAATGCCAAATGCACAATGCCTAATGCACAATGATTGGTAAAATTGTGCATTGTGCATTGTGCATTGTGCATTGACTTTTATGGCAATCAACGTTCTTGATATTACCGAACAAATCAAACGGCAGCTTGAAACGTTTGAAGCACCCATCCAAAAAATGGATGTGGGGCAAGTGATCGAAATCGGCGACGGCATCGCGCGTGTATCCGGTCTCTCCAATGTCATGGCGGGTGAGCTGGTCGAGTTTCCAAAAAATGGCACACTCGCGCTTGCGCTGAATTTGGAAGACAGTAACGTCGGCGTCGTCATTATGGGCGATTACGAGGATTTGCAAGAAGGCGACCTCGTAAAAAGCACCGGACGTCTCGCTTCCGTTCCCGTTGGCGCGGGTTTGGTCGGACGCGTCGTAAATGCTGTCGGTCAACCGATTGATGGCAAGGGTCCGATTGATACAACTGCGTTCCGCCCCGTCGAACGCATTGCGCCGTCTGTCGTTATGCGCCAACCTGTAAAATCTCCGGTGCAGACCGGCGTCAAAGCGGTTGACTCGATGATTCCGATTGGACGCGGACAACGCGAACTTGTCATTGGAGACCGCCAAACCGGCAAGACCGCGCTTTGTTTGGATGCAATCATCAATCAAAAAGGGCAGGACATGATTTGCATCTATGTCGCGATTGGACAGAAACAGTCCACCATTGCCCAAGTGGTCGCGACATTGGAAAAATATGGTGCGATGGATTACACCATCGTCGTCAGCGCGTCCGCATCCGACCCCGCACCGCTGCAATATCTCGCCCCGTACTCGGGAACGGCGATGGGCGAAGAGATTATGGAAAATGGCGTCACCGTCGGCGGCAGAAACATCCGCGACGCGCTCATCATTTACGATGACCTCTCGAAACACGCGTGGGCTTATCGCCAAATTTCGTTGTTGCTGCGACGCCCTCCGGGACGCGAAGCATATCCGGGTGATATTTTTTATCTCCATTCGCGTTTGCTCGAACGTTCCGCGCGTTTGAACAATGAACTCGGCGGCGGCTCGCTCACCTCGCTCCCAATCATTGAGACGCAGGGCGGTGACGTTTCCGCGTTTATTCCGACGAACGTCATTTCTATCACCGATGGACAAATTTATCTGCTCGCCGATTTGTTTTACGCGGGCATTCGTCCCGCGCTCGACGTAGGCATTTCCGTTTCACGCGTCGGTTCGAACGCGCAGACCAAAGCGATGAAAAAAGTCGCGGGTCGTCTGAAACTTGACCTCGCTCAGTATCGTTCGCTCGCTGCGTTCGCGCAGTTTGGTTCTTCACTCGACAAGGCAACGCGCGACCAATTGGAACGCGGTCAGCGCATGACCGAACTTTTGAAACAACCGCAGTACCAACCCGTTTCCTTGTCGAACGAAGTGATGATTCTCTACGCCGCGACCAACGGTTATTTGGATGATGTGCCGCTTGAAAAAATTCGCGCGTTTGAAGTCGCATTCCAACGTTATATGGATGCTTCGCATCCGAACATCAGTCGCCAAATAGCGGAATCAAAAGACATCGCCGGCGAAACCGAAGAAGGATTGAAACGCGCGATCGAAGATTTCAAACGGGCGGGGAGTTACTAGAATTTAGAAGTTAGAAGTTGGATGGTAGATGATAAATCTATTTTCCAGCTTCTAACCTCCAATTTCCAATTTGTACGTGAACGTTAAAAAAACTATAGCATTTTTTCTGTTGAGCGCGCTTGCTATCGTGAGCGCGGCGTGCAGTGGTAGTGATGCAACCCCTACACGGACACGTGTAGCCGAAGCCCAACCAACGCAGACGCCTTGGATCATTTATTTGCCGGTTACAGTAACACCGGGACCTGCAACGGCTACGTTGGAAGCGACCAGTACGCCAAATGCACCACCGACCAATCCGCCGCCACCACCAACCAATACTCGTCGACCTATAACTGACGCGCCACCGCAACCAACGAAACCGCCACAGCCGACAGCCGCACCCGAATCGGCGACGCCTGCGCCACCTACTGCAACAGCCGCGCCGAGCTGTGGACAAGCATATCAAGTTACGACTCTGACTTTTCCGGAAAACGGCGCCAAGCGCCGCGCCAAGGGTGGCTCGGGTGCCGGAGCGACCATTCAATTCAAATTTGACCCTGTCGTTGCGTTTGAGATTGACCCGAAAATTGGGTATCGGGTGAATGTTAGTACACCGCGCAACAGTCAAGCATTGTATATTTCACACAACACGTATCTTAAAGAGCAAGTTGTCATATTGAATCAACAAGCGACGTATGGTTTGACCCAAGGCGATGACATGAACGCTTCGTGGTCTGTGGATGTGATTATGGCGTCGGGCGAATTTAATGATGCCGGTGATGACTCGCAGCCGCCACTGGGAACAGTCACGGTATGCGGTCCGACGTCTCCAACATTTACCATTGAGCTCGCGGTGGATGAGTAAGGCATCAGTGAAATTCAAATAACACGATTATTGAAACAAGCAATCGCCGAAATCGAAAAAGTGTCAAAAGAAGAATACAAAATTCACCAAAGAATTCAAATGAATCGCACTCACTCGCTTGCTTTCATTCTCATTGGCATTGTCTGCCTGACGGCGCTTTTCGGCTGTCAACAGCGTCCGGTTGTGCCGACGGTTGCACCATTGCCGACGGACCCGGTTGTGGTCATTGTCGTCACGGCGACGAGTCAACCAACGTTGATGCCCACAAACACTGTTGAAGCAACGATTACGCCGATTCCAACACTGACGCCGGTTGTAACAGAAACGGTTACGGCGACGGTACGTGCAACAAGTGCCGCGCAGGCAACGCGTCCACCGGCAACTATAGCATCGCAACCGCCGACGCCTCGCGCGACAAACGACGCGCCATCCGCAACAACCGCACCTTCAAATTTTCCGGCGCCCGCAGTTTTTTCGCCTGAAGACAAAGCGTTTCGCGATGGCGATACACTGAAATTTGAATTTGCTTCCGTTGGACCGCTTGCGTCCGACCAGTGTTATCGTTTTGATATGACGCTCGGAAATCCAACCGGACCCGGCGGCGTTGGTGATTATTGGGTTGGCTTGTGCGGAAACCAGAGCAACGCGGGAGACCGTTTAGTTTTTGAGGTCAAGCCGGGACGTTTTCGTGATGAGCCGAATTATGGCACGCTGCTTGTTTCGGCGGACAGTGTCATTCCGCCCACACCACAATATGTGATGCAGTGGTTTGTTACGGTTGTGCAAAAGATTGACGAGACCGACCCAGTTCACCCGAACGTGCAGGCATTGAGTCCGGCAAGTGCGTCGCTCCAAAATTCATTTTTCCGATGATGGGCTTTTGGTCAATCAAGGGGGGCAGAGAGGCAAGATACGGAATGAAACGATGGCTGATGCTTGCGGTGGTTGTCTTTATTACTGCATGTTCAACGCAACCGACAGCGACACCTGTAAGCAGTCCCGAACCGACCAGCTCGATTGCAACCGTCGTACCAATTCCAACCTTTCTTCCCACTGTCACCGGCGAAGCAGTTCCCGCCGTGACAGTTGTGGTTGAACCGACAGTAACCATTCAACCAACGTTCACGCCCGGTGCCGCGACGAGTCCCAAACCAGCTGTCCGCTTTCCGGCACCCACATTGATTTCGCCACAACCGACGGCGTTGTTCAAAGATGGCAATGACATTCAATTTACGTTTGCCTCCGTCGGGCGACTAGAGCCGAATCAGTGTTATCTATTGCACATTGAGCTGGCGGTGCCGAATTTGCCCAAAGGCAATCGCGGAGATGATTTTCTTGACCCCGCGCAGTGCGGTGAGCAAGGTCCCGCCGGCAAAGAATTGACGTTTGTCTTGTATCGTGGCAAATTTACCAATTCGCCAAATTACGGAACGATACTCGCCCAAACGCATGAGCTTGCACCCGAAGCGCGTCTTTTGAAAATGACATGGCGCGTACGTGTGGTGCAAAACAATGGGCGCGCCGACGACGGCGTCCATTTCAAAACGGTCGCGTTAGGTCCCGATAGCCCGGTCATCGAGTTTGATTTTCAACCATGAAAAAATTTCTTGCGCTTTTCGTCGGTCTCGTTCTTTTCGCGGGGTGTGCTTCTACGCCAACTCCCGCGCCAACGATTGTGGCACCGACTGCAATTCCGACCGAAATACCAAAACCGACCGTCGCACCGACCAACACTGCATTGCCGCCTACACCAACCCGTGCGCCGACGATTACGCCGCCGCCCGCGACAAACACACCGATTCCTACAACCCCCGCGCCGACGGCAACCAATACGCGCGTTCCGGTCACGCGACAACCGACCGCTGTTATCACGCCAACCGTAACCACTGTCGCGGTCAAGTACAGCGCACCTGAATTGATTGAACCCAGACAAGGGGATACGCGTCGCGTGCGGCGGGATGCTTTTGTGTTTCGTTGGAATCCGGTTGGAGATTTGGAAGCGAACGAGTGTTATGCATTGCGCCTCCGCATCAAAAGTCTCGTTGACCCCGGACAAGACCACTATGGCGAAAATACGTACTTGGTCGAAGGTTCGTGCAATTCGACTGTTGCCGGTGGCGTAGTTGAATTTGTGGTGAACGGGCGCGCGCCTGCGCCCAACTATGATGGTCTTGTCGCGGAAGCCGATGGGAAAGCAAGCGGCATTGAAAGTCAAGAATATCTCGTGCAATGGGATGTGACCGTTGTGGTCAATCAAGACGGCACACTCATTCCAATCAGCCCGACCAGCGCAATCAGTGAATTTCGGTTGTTGAATCAATGAATCTGGCGATGAGGAATGATTCATCCTTCATCCCTCATCCTTCATCCTTTGTATAATGGCTACTCTTCGTCAAATTCGTCAACGCATTCGCAGCGTAAAAAATATCTCGCAAGTGACGCGCGCAATGGAAATGATTGCTGCCGCCGAAATGCGCCGCGCCCAACAAGCGACGCTTGCAAGCCGCAACTATTCCGAAAAAGCGCGCATGGTGATGCAATACGTTGCGACGGAACCGGGACGCGGCAAAAATTTGCATCCGCTCCTTGAGGAACGCACCCAAGTCAATGCCATGACGGTTGTACTTTACACGGCAGATCGCGGTTTGGCAGGCGCGTATAATGTCAACGTCATTCGGAAAGCAACGGATTTCATCCGCCCGTTTGAAAAAGAGAGCAAACCCGTTCATTTCATTACCGTTGGGAAACGCGGACGCGATTTGATGCGGCGCTTTGGAAAAGATGTCGTTGCTGATTTCAGCGACATGGGAACGCGTCCCGAAATTGTCCAGGTGAGTGCATTGGCGCGTGCCGCGTTGGATGAATTTTTGAGCGGACGCGCGGACCAAGTGCATTTGGCGTACACCGATTTCGTCAACGTGTTGAAGCAAACGCCGACGATTAAACAAATCCTTCCGATTGAACAAGCAGAAATCAAGCGCGAAGGTCCGCCACAAGTGTATTTGTACGAACCAAATGCGGAGCAAATTTTGGCAGAGGTCTTGCCGCGTTTTGTCGAAGTGCAAATTTATCAGGCGTTGCTCGAATCTATCGCATCGGAACAAGCCGCGCGCATGGTGGCGATGCGAAATGCCACCGACAACGCCAAAGAATTGATTGAGAGTTTGACGCTCTTGCGCAACAAAGTGCGTCAAGCATCCATCACCAAAGAAATTCTGGATATCGTGGGCGGTGCCGAAGCCTTGCGGCAAGCGAGCAAATAGAGGTATGCAGCGCGCGCTCAAAAATTTTATTCATCATCTGTTTTGGTCCGCCGGGTACCAAATCCAGAAAATTCCCAAAGCGGATGCTCTATCCGAGGACGCGCTGCAAAAACACAGTCAAGAAACACACATGCTCGCCGGCTTGGCGCGAGCGCATTTACAAAAGATCCCGATCGCAACAGTCATTGATGTGGGAGCGTCTGACGGACAATGGACGCAGCTGTGTTTGAAAGCATTTCCAACGGCACATTATCTTTTGATTGAGGCGCTGGACCTGCACGAGCCCAAATTGCAGGAACTGTGCAAAGAGTCTGAAAAGATTCAATATGTCATGGCAGCTGCCGGACCGTACAACGGGGATGCACATCTCCATTTTACGGGTGACCTCTTTGGTGGGGCAGTATCCACCGCACCGTTTCGTACGCACGATACGCTTGTGCCAATGATGACGGTAGATGCTCTGGTAGAACAGCGAAACTTGCTCCCACCGTATCTGCTCAAGCTGGACACACACGGCTTTGAACTGCCAATTTTTGATGGAGCCGTAGAAACGCTCAAGCAGACCGAGTTGATTGTTGTCGAAGCATACAATTTTGAAATGAATCGCGCGAACCGGTCAGTCCGTTTTCACGAGCTGTGCGCGTATATGGAAGAACACGGTTTTCGCTGCTCGGATTTGGTTGACCCGGCGTATCGCCCCAAAGATTATTTTCTCTGGCAGATGGATTTGTTCTTTCGTCCCGCGTCGCGGGCAGAATTTCAATACAAGGGTTATAACTAAAATACAGTTTTGGTTATTCACAGGCGGTAGAGAATCGCACTGCCATTGAATAACGGAACAGTGGGGTTTCAACATGGCAAAAGGAAACATCGGACGCGTGGTCCAAGTCACGGGCGCAGTGGTGGACATTGAATTCCCGCCCGAACAACAGCCCGAAATTTATCATGCGGTCGAGATTGACCGCGACGGAACGATTGTCATCGCGGAAGCGCAGCAGCAATTGGGGAATGACCGCGTGCGCTGCGTCGTGATGGATACAACGGACGGCATTCGCCGCGGGATGGAAGCCAAAGATACCGGCGCGCCTATCGCTGTTCCTGTTGGTCCGGAAACGCTCGGTCGTATCTTTAACGTGATTGGCGAAACGATTGATTACGGCGAACAAGTGACTACCGGACAGCGCGCGCCGATTCATCGTCATGCACCGAATTTTGAAGACCAAGTTACCACACCGCAGTTTTTTGAAACAGGCATGAAGGTCGTTGACCTCATCGCGCCCTTCACCAAAGGCGGCAAAATTGGCGTGTTTGGCGGCGCGGGCGTGGGCAAGACGGTTATTATTCAAGAACTCATTCGTTCCGTCGCAACGGAACACGCGGGCTTTTCCGTTTTCTGCGGCGTCGGCGAACGTTCACGCGAAGGCAATGACCTTTGGCTCGAAATGAAAGAGTCAGGCGTTATCAACAACGTTGTCATGGTCTTTGGTCAGATGAACGAACCACCGGGCGTGCGCTTGCGCGTCGCGCTCACAGGTTTGACGATGGCAGAATATTTCCGCGATGAAGGACGCGACGTATTGTTGTTTATTGACAACATTTTCCGTTTCGTCATGAGCGGTTCTGAAGTATCCGCGTTGCTCGGACGTATGCCGAGCGCGGTAGGTTATCAACCAACGCTCGCGCAAGAAATGGGCGAATTGCAGGAACGCATCACGTCCACGAAACGCGGTTCGATTACTTCGATGCAAGCGATTTATGTTCCGGCGGACGATTACTCTGACCCCGCGCCTGTTGCCACGTTCGCACATCTCGACGCGACGATTTCACTCGAACGCTCGATTGCAGAAAAAGCATTGTTCCCCGCCGTTGACCCGCTCGCGTCCACCTCGCGTATTCTCGACCCGCTCATCGTGGGTGATGAACATTACAACACCGCGCGCGCGGTGCAACGCGTGTTACAACGTTACAAAGATTTGCAAGACATTATCGCGATTCTCGGCGTCGAAGAATTGAGCGAAGACGACAAACTCACTGTCGCGCGTGCGCGCAAAATTGAACGCTTCCTTTCGCAGCCGATGCGCGTCGCGGAACAATTCACGGGGCGTCCCGGTAAATACGTTCCCATCGCCGAAACCGTGCGCGGTTTTCGCATGATTCTCGACGGGCAAATGGACGACGTTCCCGAACCGTATTTCTACATGCGCGGCGGCATTGACGAAGTGCGCGAAGCGTATGATGCGGATTTGAAAAAAGAGCAAGGATAAACAAGTAGCAGTAAGCAAGTAGCAGGTCATGTTCCCTACTACTTACTACCTGCTACCTGCAACGCATGAGCATTCATCTCGATATTGTCACCATCGAACGCGTCGTTGTCAGCGAAGACGTGGATTACGTCAGCGCGCCGGGCATTGACGGCGTCATTGGCGTTTTACCAAAACACGAACCGTTGCTCACCGCGCTTGCGATTGGTGAATTGCGTTACAAAAAAGGAAATCAAGAAACCGCGTATGCTATCGGCGGTGGTTTTATGGAAGTGCGCCCCGACAAAGTGACTGTTCTCGCGGACGTTGCCGAAAGCGCGGACGAAATTGACGAACAACGCGCCGAAGCCGCACGCAAACGTGCCCAAGAATTGATGGCACAAAAAGTGCAAGGCGATTCAGGCGCGGTTCAAGCGCTGCTGCTCGAACAAACCGTGCGCCGCGCGGAACTTCGCCTCAAAGTCGCGCGTCGACGACGGAGTGGAACGCAGGAATGAGTTGGCTGGTAGTAGGTAGCAAGTAGTAGGTTGCGTCTGCATTCCACCTGATACCTGATACCTAATACCTGATACCTACAACAGTGGCAGTATTCGTTCGACAAATCGGAATTGACCTCGGCACGATGAATGTGCTCGTGTATGTGCGCGGGCGCGGAATTGTGTTGCAAGAACCGTCCTTGGTCGCTGTTTCGCCGGTGGACAATAAAATTGTCGCGCTTGGCGAAGAAGCGAAAGCGATGTTGGGACGTACGCCGGAAAATATCGAAGTGATGCGTCCGATGCGCGATGGGGTCATTGCCGATTACATGGTGACAGAAGCGATGCTCCGCTACTTTATCGAAAAAGTGTGCGGACGTTTTCAAATGTCACTCGGACAAAAACCAGAAATTGCGATTTCAGTTCCGGTTGGCGTGACGACGGTTGAATCGCGCGCGGTGCATGACGCGGCAATTGCGGCAGGTGGACGCATCGCGCATCTCATTCCCGAACCGCTCGCGGCGGCAATGGGCGCGGGACTGCCTGTGCATACACCAACGGGCAACATGGTCGTTGACATTGGCGGTGGCGCGAGTGAAGCAGCCGTGATTGCAGTGAACGGGATTGTTGTTTCATCGTCCGTGCGCGTCGCGGGTTTGAAAATTGACGAAGCCATCACAAATTACATTCGCAAGAAATACAATTTGATGATTGGCGAACAGACTGCCGAAGACATCAAAATTCAAATCGGCTCGGCGTTACCACTCGAAGAAGATGTACAAATGGAAGTGCGCGGACGCGACCAAGTCGCGGGTTTGCCGCGGACGATTCGCGTTGGCGCGGGCGAGATCACGGACGCGATTTCGGAACCGCTCGCGGCAATTGCAGGGGTGACGCGTTCCGTTCTTGAAAAAACACCGCCCGAACTCGCGGCGGATATTATTGATCGCGGCATGGTGTTGACCGGCGGCGGCGCGCTCTTGCGAAACCTGGACCGCTTTCTCACGCGCGAAACAGGCGTGCCATGTTATCCTGCCGAAAATCCGATTGCATGTGTGGCGATTGGCGCGGGACGCGCACTGGAGCAACTGGAATTGGTACGCAAGAGTATGGTGCAAGTGTAGAACATTGCGGATTGCAGATCGCCGATTGAAATGCCGTAGCAAAATTGCTGCGGCGTTTTGTTTTTGGAGGACAAAAATGATTCAAAAAATTCTTGCGGCTGCAGTGCTTGGCGGAATGTTCGGTTGTGTCTTGGGCGTTCTCGCGAGTGTTGCCCTTGCCTACTTGAATCAATTTCGTCCCGGACTCGCGAATTATCAACGCGATTTGTGGTCATTGGGGGCAATCTTTTTGGCGATGCTTTTGGGACCCGTCGGCGGAGGCATTGGTGTGGTATTGGGCGCGCTCATTGTTTATTTGCGCGCACGCACACACAACGTGTTTCCGGCAAAAACAGATTAATGCTTGGGCGCGTGCGCGTTGGAATTGATATTCTCGCGGTGGCGTTTGAGAATGGTTCGCACTGAACCAATCGCCGTTGGATGAGACGATTCGACAAGGCGCGTATAAAGCGCAGTTGTTTCATCGGACGGAGTAACGCCGAACTCTTGCAGTGCCGTACGACAACGCGCAAAGGTGACGAAAATTTTTGATGGGTCGTGCAGTGCGCGATACGCGAGCATGAGCGCGCAGAACGCGGGTTCGGGCGATTGCGAAAGCGCAATCCAATTTTCTGCCCATTCGATAACACTGTGCCAATGTTCTGCTTCGACGAGTTGATTCAACAAATCGCACATGGTCGCTTCAAACAACGCGTTAAAGCGTTCGCGTTCGGGCGCAATCCAATCTTCATAAAACCCCGGTAACAATTCTCCGCGATACAGTGACGCTTTGGTAATGAGGTCGGCGAGAGATTGATTCTCCGACAGCTCGCGTTCAAATTCGCGCGTGTCGAGCCAAAGCTCCGCTTCGCCGTTCATCGCACACGTAAATTCATCTGCCAAGATGATTTCATCGGCGTTGAGATTGTGTTCGGTCAGTGCTTGTCGAATGCGCCACAACTCTTGCCGCAAATGATGCCGCGCTTCCGCTTCACTCAATTCTGCCCACAAAATTCCCAAGACGCGTTCGCGCCGATGCGTCTGACCGACGGTGAGCGCCAGATACGCGAACAATGCTTGCGCTTTGCGCGAATGAATCACAATGCGTTTGCCGTTCGCGCGCACGTCAAATTGACCGAGCAATCGTACCTGAAGCATTGCGTCCCCCTGCGAATTGAGAATGTGCCCATTCGCTTGTACTCAAAGCATAACACGGGGTGGAATTTCGCGTCGTCTAAATTTGGTTGAAATCAGGTTCGCGTGTCTCGTCGGAACGAGACGCGGGCGAGACAATCGCGAGACGGGTTTGTGATTTACTTGAAGTGCAAGGAGAAATAACCTTGCGTTTTGATGGAAGGAGGGTCACCATGTCTGCCTTTCGTGCAAGGTTGGGAATGCCTCCTCATGTGCGCTGGGATATTGTGATTGAGAGCGTTGTGCTTGTGTTGGTCGTCGGCGTGATTCTGGTATTGGCATGGCTCGCCGTTGACACAATAAATCGAACGCAGGCGGTTCCAAGCGCAGTCCCGATTGCGGCTGCGAATGCGCTCATCGAGCAACGGCGCGGCGAATGGACTGTGAATTTGTCTGCGCTCACGCCCGCACAACGCGGACTGTATGAGCAACGCGTCGGCGAATGGAACACGAAAGCGGTGATTGCCCCAACGCAATTTGATTTGAATATCGCGCGCGTCAATATCGCGCGCAGTCTCGGCATTCGTTAAGAATGCAATCGCGGAGGAACGTTCCCAAATGAATAGAGTCGAGGTGATGCGAACATCGCCTCGACTCTCTTTTTTGTTGTGCTTCACACCGAAAAAAGTGATGTATAATTTGGCTACGTATATGTGTAACTGGAGGTGATGTATGCGAAAGTTGCGCGAACGTCCTTTGCAAGTGTATTTGCGCCCCGACCAAGATGATACTTTGCGCTTTCTAGCTGGCGAACAAAAAATTTCCATCGCAGAATTAGTGCGGCGGAGTGTTGACCAAATGATTGCCGCGCTTCCACCAGAACAAGATCCGCTTCTGGGGATTATCGGGATGGGCGATGGCGGTCCGCCCGATTTATCCGAAAATCATGACAAGTATCTCGTAGAGATTTATGCTGCGGAGAGTACACGATGGCAAAAGAAATCTTTGTCGACGCGTCGGCGTGGGTCGCCCTCGCGCACAGCCAAGACAATAACCACCAAGCGGCAAAAAAAATCTACCCGCGTCTCACGCAAGCGTACCAGCGCTTTGTGACAACAGATTTGGTGATTGCCGAAGCACATGCGCTGTTGCGGTATCGCATGGGACATCCTCTTTCGTTACGTTTTCTCGAATCCACACGCACCAGTCCACGTGTGGAGCGCGTTTTTGCAACATCGGAATTTGACGCTCAAGCCGAAGCAATTCTTCGCAGGTACAACGACCAAGCATTCAGTTACGCCGACGCGGTGAGTTTTGCTGTAATGAAACAGCGCGGCATTATTGATGCATTCACCTACGACCATCATTTTCGCGTGATGGGGTTTCGGATGATTGGATAAAAAACGCCCTCCATTTGGAGGGCTTGATTTTTTATTCTGGGCATTTCTCCACGCACGGATACTTGGTTTAACCGCCTGCCACCACCGCGCGTTCTTGCTCGGTCAAGCCGTACAACCGATACACAATTTCATCTATTAACGCGTCGGTGAATTTCAATCGCGCGCTGATTTCGGAATAGCGCGCATTGTGTTTGCGATAGACGCTGACGAGTTCCGACAAGTTTTTGATTTTCGACGCGAGCGTTTTGGCGAACGCTTTGAACGCGTCCTCGTTCCACGCGAGCGATTCATCCAATGAGCGCGTGGCGTGACTCTCGGCGCGGAGAAATGGTTCAAATACGTCGCTCGCGTTCAAGAGCGATGCTTCTTGTTTTCCTTTTTGCAATGCTTTGAATGTGGCGGCATCGCTCACGCCGTCAAGGTCATCCCAGAACGCGCGTGTAACGTTTTGTTTTTGCTTGTTGGTTTCGAGCATCTGCGCGGCGAGCTGCGCGAGGAAATCATGGACGACATCGTTTTGTGCGGGCGATGCCGCGAGATGCTGCGCGACGCGTTCCAAAATGTCGCGCATGTCGTTTTCCGCAAATCCTTGTTCGTACATTCGCGCGAGTTCGGCGGCAAGACGCGCGCGTTCGTTAGCAGCAGTAGTGAAATAAATTTTGCAGATAGGAATTTTTTCTTGTGACCCAGGCGTAGCGTGAACTAGACCGCCTCCAAGTGAATCACCAATAATCCGCCGAGCGAAATAAAAACTCGCAAGAGTGCTGTTTAAAATTGCAAGAATATACAATAGTGAGTGTTCTTGATTACTCGCATCTAGCGGGACAATGCACAACAAGCTTTGTTCAACGTATTTGAAATCAGGGTCATAGGTTGCAACAAGACGTTTCGTGGAAAGCATTGTTTGTGAAACAATCTTTGGTTGTTCAAAAAGTTCTGGAGTACGCGGACTGTACATTTTCTCTGGCGCGTAATCAATGTAGCGGAGTCCCCAATTTGTTTCGTACCTTCCAATCTCGCGCCCTTCGATGTACGGCTTGGCTCGTTTCGTATTTGCTTTTGCAAGAATCAAACGACTTTTATCTCCTTCTCCTTTTTTGCGCGCAGACGAACGCAAGCCAAAGGTCACGTAGAATTCTTTGTTCAGAGGAATCGTTCCCGTCTCGATGCGATTCAGAAGCGGTTTTGCTTCAAGCAAGTCTGGTTTGAAACTGTGGTCAGGAGACTCAAGAATTTCCGTGTAGTCAATTTCAACTGAAGGTGTTGAATATAAATCCTCGTCTGTTGGAACGCGGATAAACATCGAATCCACATTTCTGGTGAGTGAGGGGCTGTAATGCAAAATACATGTTTTTACAATCGCTGATTCAAATATTTCGAGCTTACCCAAATCAACGATTTGTCGCACTTGTCCATTCTCAACAAGTAACTTTCGCAATGCCAGTGCATTTGGTTGATGCAATACTTGAATCGGAACTATAAAACAACAATTGCCTCCGATTCGCGCAAGACGCAGTGCTTGTTCTGCAAAAAGCATATACAAATCCCAAACATGTACCGCCGATTTGTAGTTACTATCCTCTTCGAGAAATTTTACCGACGCGTCATTTGCCTCTTTTAGGGTTCGCACGCGTACATAAGGCGGATTTCCAATCACCGCGTCAAAGCCCGCGCGTTCGCCTAGCGAATGTCCGTTGGCGTCATAAAACACTTCGGGAAAGGCGAGTGCCCAATGAAAGAAATCGCGTTCCCGCGCAAGCTCTTGCGCGCGTTGTAACGCGGGGAGCGCGGACAATTTTTCGGGCGTCGAAATCGAATTCAGCGCGTCGTCATATTCGCTCAACGTAAATTGATTTCCAAAATACGCGCTCGTCCACAAATTCGCCACTTGCTCGAACGGCGCTTGAAGTTTTTCCAGCGCCTCATTCACCACTTCTTTGGTCTGCACGCGTTCGTACGTGTCGCTTGCGGTTTCCGTAATTTCCAAAATTTTTCCCAACACGATTGGCAATTGTTGCGCGAGCCGATATTCAAACAAATTGATTTGTCCCGCTTGCTGCTGCGCCAATTGTTTTTTCGTCAACAGAATCGGCGGCGCGTTGCCCAAATCCTTGACGCGCGCGCCAATGAGCGAATCGCCGTGTTTGAGATGATGGTCGAGAAATGAAAGTGGTTGGTCGGCGGCGACGGTGGCGAGCCACAACGACAATTTTGCCAATTCAACGGCGAGCGGATTTTTATCCACGCCATAGATGCAGCGTTCCACCACGCGCCGTTTCCAATACAACAAATCTTCGTCGCCCGGAATTTCTTCTTGCAAGTGCGGGTCGTTCGCCAATTCCAGCGCGAGAAATTCCATCGCGTCCACGAGAAAATGTCCGCTGCCCATCGCCGGGTCGAGGACACGTAACTTCAACACCTCGTCCGCGAGCGATAACCCGCGTTGTCGTCCATCGCCGCGCGATTCAATGTGCGTGCGAGCGTCCGCCACCAATGGAGCGAGCGTGTTTTTGACAATGTATTGCACAATATATTCGGGCGTGTAATACGAACCCGTTGCCTTGCGTTCGCCCCGGTCATTTTCAAGAAAAATTTCTTGTGCCGTGCGTCGTTCTTGAATTTGCGCGTGTGTTGGCGCGTCATGTTCCGCAATCCACTTGGTCGTTTTTCCTTCGCGCACGGCAATCATATTTTGCGCGGCGTAACGCGGCTGCGATTCCAAAAGACCTTCGTAAATCGAACCGAGCTGCCGCACGCCGAGTGTGCGATAGTCCACAAATTCGCCATTGCGCCGACTCAACAAATCAATCGCTTCCACCAGCGCGCGGTCACCGACCGCGTTGTTTTCCAAAAACGGATGAAGTATCGGACTAAACAGTCCGCCGTTATAACGCGGCACGCCGAGTTCGCGGTTCAATTCCGCGTCATCGCCATTGATAATTTGAAATAAATTTTTCAGCCGTCCCCAATAATTGGTGGTGCGCTGCGCGGGTTTGTGTTTCAGTTCCGCAATTTCACGTTTCAGTGTGTCCAGCGCATAGTTCGCGCGATAGCGGTCATTTTGCAGCGGCAGCAGCCCGCGACTTTCGCCATAGAGGATAAAAAGCAGACGATACAAAAGATACAAACTATTGTCATAAATTTCGCGCAGATTCTTTTCGTCCAAATGATTCGCAGGCAAATCCAAAAAACCTTGCATCAAACGTTCCAACGCGCGGTACACATTCACGCGCAAATCTTGTTCCAAGGCGCGCGCATAGGCAGTACTCTCACGCAACGCATCGTCGAGAAATACGCGCCCTTGCGCGTCGGGACGAAATGCCGCTTGCGAAAAGAACAGAGTGAAATAGCGGAACGCGCTCGCGTCGCCACGCGCGAGCAATTCCACCAAATCCACTTGATAATAAATCGCCAGTCGTCCGCTCGAGTCCTTTTGCACGAGACGCCATTCGCGCCCATTCGACAAAATGCCCCACGTCAAACCCATCGCGCTGACGTACTGGGCAATTTGCCAACTCGGATTTTGCGCGTCAAAACTGGGTCCGCCGCCTTTTAGTTTTTTCCCCAACGGCACATTCCACGCTTTGACTTCACCGACTGCAAGCGCGTGCTGCGCATATTCGTGTGTTTTTTGTTCACGCGTCGCCGCTTGCCGTTCTGCGTCGGCGCCAAAGAAAACATAATCAGGTCGCGAAATATGTGCGTCGAGTCCCGGCACGCTCGCTTGAATTTCAAAAACGTGTCCGAGTTGGGCGAAAATTTTTCGCAGCCAGTTTTGCTCCAACTGCGCTTCGTTGTAGTGGGGTAGTTGTTTCTTTTCGCGCGTGTAGAGTTCACTCAAAAAATTTGCAAACGCTTGCGCTTCAGGTAGCGCGGCGTCCCAACGTGGTTCTTGTGGCAAAAGACTGTCGAGGTAATGGTCTGAAAAGAGGAATTGATTATTGAACGGGGGGACAAGCGCGAGCGCGGGTTGAAGCGGTGTGTCCATGGCGCGATCAAAGATAGTACGTCATACTCTGCAACCCCGCGACCGGGTCAATATGGTACACTTTAACTTTTGACGGCACGCTCAACGTCGTCGGCGCGTAATTCAAAATCGCGCGCACGCCGCCTTCGACCAATTCATCCGCAACTTGCTGCCCGGCGGTGGCGGGGACGGCGATGATCGCGACGTGAATTTTTTTCTCGCGTAGAGTCTCGCGCATCTCTGTGATGGGCTGCACGCGCCATTCGCCCATCATCGTCCCGATTTTGTTCGGGTCGGCGTCAAAGATGGCGACGATGCGAAAGCCGCGCGCCTCAAAGCCGTTGTAATTGGCGAGCGCATGTCCGAGGTCACCCGCGCCGATGAGCGCCATATCCCACACATGATGGACTTGGAGAATTTCGCGCAGCGACTTTTCCAAAAATTCAATTTCGTAACCAGTGCCTTGCTTGCCAAATTCGCCAAAATACGAAAGATCTTTACGGATTTGTGCCGAAGAGAACCCGAGTTTTTCTGAAAGTTCTTGCGACGAAGTAACGCGCCGTCCTTCATTCGATAATTGTGTCAGCGCGCGTAAATAAAGGGGCAATCGTCCGATTACAATCGCAGGGACGTGATGATTCAGATTAGACATTCTTTGCGAGAGACGTGACAGGTTTTTCGCGTTGTCGAGTGGTGCGATGCAATTCATCGCCTCACTCGCATCAACGCCCAAACCTGTCACGTCTGGATTTTGATTGTGAAACGGTTGTGACGAACTTGTGATGAAATTCCGCAGAACTTGACAAATGATACTTGTAAGCGACTGAAAGGTCAAGTGGATTTCCGCGCTTTGTTTGCCAAAAGCGGCTCGATGATTTGAAAATAGTTTTTCAGATGCGCGTCCGGCGTGAATTGTTCTTGATACGCCGCATACCCGTTGTTCCCCAGTTCATTCCGCCGCGCGGGATTGTCCAATAATTCATCCAGCACCGCGCGGAGCGAGGCGTCATCGGTGTAGGTGAGACCGCCGCCCGTGGATTCCAGTAAATCAGGAATCGAGCCAATCGCGCGTCCAATCGTCGGAGTTCGTTGCAGGTATGCTTCCAACACCACAAGCGGACCGCCTTCAAAACATAATGAGGGAATAATCAGAGCCGTCGCATCGCGCAAAAGGGTTGTCATTTGCGAATGATTCAGCCAGCCCGTAAATTCGATATTTGGACTGTCGCCTGCCAACTGCTTGAGCTCGGCAAACTGGTTGCCGTCCCCGACCAACACGAGACGCGCGCGCGGATACGCGCGAAAAAATGAAATCAACGTATGCGCGCCTTTGAGCGGCTCGAAACGTCCCACAAACAAAAAATACGGTTGCTGGATTTCAATCTGTTGGGCAAATTCCGAGTCACGCGCGGGCAAATGAAAATAACGGAGCAGCGTCGTCGGCGGTTGAAATCCCATACCGGAATGCTGCGCTTGGCTGAATTTGCTCGGATGAATGAGCATGTCAAGATGTTTGAGCGCATCATCGAGCATCGAGGTATAACGCCACCATTGCGGCGGACGCTTGTTGGCGAGCGTGCAGCGCAAACATTTTTTTTCGGTACACGCGACGCCGTCATAACGAAACAAAACATTCATTGGACACACGAGCCAGTACTCGTGCGTGGAATACAATTTCACCGCGTCAACGCCTGCGCGCGGTGAAGGTGCGTGCAGTGACAAGACGTTTGGTCCACCGACGAGCGAGATATTGTGATAATGAATGACATCAAAACCCTGCGCGAGAATTTTTTCAATCTGTTTTGTTTTGAAGAAGGGATAACCGGTCTGCTGCGTTGCCAACGGTGACAACGCGCCGACGCCGCTTTCGAGACGATGCACAATCACATTGGGATGGTCGGGCGCGGCGCGCAACGTTTCCCCGTGCGCCAGCAGGCGGTAGGAATCAAGACAGTGAATAATTTCGACGTGATGCCCGCGCGCCGCGAGCGCGTTCGCAAGTTGTTGCACATAGACCGCATCGCCACCAAATGAGTATGGCGGATAAAATGTGGTGATGTGACAAAAGCGTAACGGGCGTTCGGTCATGCCGCGCCCCAAATGTCGCCGACGGTGAATCCATTTGGAAACGGGTCATCAGGGTCAATCCCATAAGTAGCAATTCCCGTTATCCATGCCGTGCCTGTAATGGTCGGCACCACCGCGCGATAATTTCCCACGCGCGTTTCCTCAATCAATCTGCCGGTGAACACGGTTCCCAAAATTCCTTCGTGACGAAAATCTTGATGCAATGGTAATTTTCCTTTGGCGAACAATGTCGCCATTTTCGCGCACGTGCCTGTGCCGCACGGCGAACGGTCAATCGCACCCGTCCACGTCGCAGGATTGTTCCAATCCAAAATGTTTGTGGAAACAATCGCGGCGTTTTTTGAATCCGCGTCGCTTGAAGAGGGCGGGGCAGACAAAATACCAATTGTCACATCTTTGATGTCGGGATTTTCGGGATGCGCCACCGGCAATTGTTCGCGCACTGCCGCTTTAATCATCTCTCCGATTCGCACAATATCTTTGCCTTCATCCGGCGAAATTTTCAAGCCGAACTGCGCGGCTTCGGCAACAAAATAGAACATGCCGCCCCACGCGACATCAACGTTCACGGTACCAAGATGCGGAACTTCAACCGGCGTATCGAGATGCACCGCGAACGCGGGAACATTGGTGAACGTCACGCCCGTGACTTTGCCGTTCGCACAATGCGCGCGTACAGGTACAAGTCCCGCAGGTGCTTCAAGCACAATGTCGGTGTACGGTTCGCGCATCGGCAGCATTCCTGTTTCCAACAATGCCGTCGTCGTACAAATTGTATTCGTTCCCGACATTGGCACGTATTCCGTTTGCTCCATGATGATAAAACCCGCGTCGGCGCGCGGGTCTGTCGGCGGCAAAATCAAATTGCAATTCGCGGCGGGATACCCGCGCGGCTCGCGCAACATTCGCAAACGCAAATCGTCGCGCCGGGTTTGAAAATACTGCATCTTTTCAAACATCGTTTTGCCCGGCACATCCAACACACCGCCAACAATCACGCGTCCGTGTTCACCCGCCGCGTGCAAGTCAATCGCTTGAACCAAATTCGTCAGTCGCATATTGTTATCTCACCTGCGCGCGCAATTGCTCCAACATCGCAATCAACTGTCCCAGATACGCAGGATGTGTCGCCGTGTCCATTGTCGTCACGGTTTTCACATTCCCATTTGCGTCGCGCGCCGTAATCGTATAGGAAAATAAATCCGCGCCCATCGCTTGATAACGCGGCGCGAGTTGCGAAAAATCTTTTTGTTCCAACATGCGGCGCAGCGGTTGAATCATCGGCTCGTCGGCTTGAACACTTTTTTGACCGCTGCGTGTTGTCAATTCCAACAAACCGCCTTGATGCACCACCAAGACATCGCTCACTCCGGCAATGCCGCCGCTTTTGAAATACATCACCAAAACATCGTTCGCGAGCGCAGGTGTGGGCAACGCAAGTGTTGGCGCGGGCATTGGGGTAGATGTTGGCGTTGATGCACACGCGCCAAGCGCAAACACCATCATCAATCCAACGCACGCGTAAAAAAATTTTCGCCTCATGAATTTTCCTCGATTCGGAGTTTGTATTTTGCGATTATAACTCAATCACGCGTGAACGCATGTCATTCGGAAAATTGGTTTGTGTGCGCGCAACGACTATAATGATGCTTGATCTGGAGCAAACATGCCTGAACGCACTGACGAATTTTTGTTTGACGAGGTAACCATCACCGTCCAAGCGGGCGACGGCGGAAACGGCGCGGTTGCGTTTCGCCGTGAGGCGTACATTCCGCGCGGCGGACCGAATGGCGGTTCGGGTGGACGCGGTGGTGATGTGCTGCTGCGCGTGGACAAACGTTTGAACACGCTGCAACCCTTTCGTCGCGCCAAACATTTCAAAGCGGACAAAGGCAAACATGGCAGTGGCAAAGACCAAAACGGCGCGTATGGTAAAGACGAAATTATTCACGTGCCACCCGGTACAGTAGTGCGCGACGCGGACACCGGCGAATTTCTCGCGGACTTGCTTGCCCCCAATCAGGAATTGACGGTCGCGCGCGGCGGACGCGGCGGACGCGGCAATGCGGCATTCACCTCGCCGACGAATCGCGCGCCACACTTTTCCGAAAAAGGCGAAAAGGGACAAGAACGCCGTTTGCGTTTGGAACTAAAGTTGATTGCGGACATTGGTATCATCGGAAAACCGAACGCGGGCAAGTCAACGTTTCTCGCGTCCATCACCGCCGCGCGTCCAAAAATCGCGGACTATCCGTTCACGACATTGATTCCGAATTTGGGTGTTGCCGACATTGACGAACGCAGTGTTGTGTTGGCGGATATACCCGGACTCATCGAAGGCGCGCACGAAGGCGCGGGACTCGGCGACCGTTTTCTCAAACATATCGAACGCACGCGCGTCTTGATTCACTTGCTCGACGGCTCTGCCGAGAATCCATTGCAAGATTTTGATTCTATCAACGCCGAGTTGCAACAATACAGTCCCACGCTCGCCGACGAGCCGCAAATTGTTGGATTCAACAAAATGGATTTGCCCGACGCAGAGAAAAATTTCAAAAAAATAAAAACAAAATTGTCCAAACGCGTCGCGCAAGTGATTCCCATTTCTGCCGCGACGGGCGAAGGCGTGCGCGAATTGTTACGCGGCGCGCTTGCCATTCTCGACGCGCTGCCGCCGCAAGAAAAAATCATCGCACAGGAAACGATTCCCGTTTTTCGTCCCGCGCCGGATGAAGACGCGTTCGCAGTGGAACGCGAAGGCAAAGATGGCGACACGCAAATTTTTCGCGTGCGCGGCATCAAAGTCGAACGCGTCGCGCAAATGACGAACTGGGACCAAGAAGAAGGTGTGCAGCGCACCCATCGCGTTTTGCAAGCGATGGGTGTGAATGACGCGTTGCGCGCGGCAGGCGTACAAGACGGCGATTTTGTGCGTCTTGGTGACGTAGAACTGGAATGGGGTGACAGGATTGTGTAGAACAAATTTCAAATTTGTTCTACCTTTTCATGATACAAAATGAACCTTGACCCACGCTTACTCGCAACGTTTGGTATTGCGATTGTCTTTGAAATTATTTTTCCGCTCGTCATCGGTTATTTCATCCATCGGCGTTATGGCGTGCGGTGGAAAATTTTCTTGTACGGTGCGCTCGTCTTTTTTCTTTCGCAAATCATTACGCGCATTCCACTCGTTCAAGTCGCGCAATCATTGCTCGCACCGACCCTGCAGGCGTCGCAAACATTTTTGTATGTTTGGTTTGTGGTGCTTGCAGTCACCGCCGGACTGTTTGAAGAAATCGGGCGGTATCTCGGTTATCGGTTCTTGGTCAAGAATGACAAAACCTGGCAAGTGGGTCTCATGTTTGGTGCGGGACATGGCGGTTTGGAATCCATGCTGCTCATCGGCGGTTTGGCAATATTGGGACTGGTGAATGTTATCGTCATTTCGACGACGGATTTTTCGCAATTGAATTTGCCAGCCGAACAACTCGCGCAAATTCAAGCCGCGCGGCAACAAATCGCCGCGCTCGAATGGTGGATGCCGCTGCTCGGTGCGTATGAACGCTTTGTCACGATTTTTTTTCACATCGCGCTTTCGATTCTCGTACTGCAAACATTTTTGCGAAACTCATTGTGGTGGTTGATTGGCGCCATTGTCATTCACGCTGCCGTTGATTTTGCCGCGATTCTTTTGGCGCGCCAAGTCGGCGCGTTGTGGACCGAAGCGGCGTTGACGTTGTTGCTGCCGTTGAGTTTCGGCATCATGTACTATTTTCGTCCGCGCGTCACACCTGTCGAACCGTCACTTGCGCTTACATGAAACTCGGAATTTTGGGCGGCACCTTCGACCCACCGCACTATGGACATTTGCACATTGCCGAATTTGCAATGCGCGCCCTCGGGTTGGCAGAAATTGTTTTCGTGCTTGCGAAACAGCCGCCCCATAAGCTCGACGACCCCGTAAGTCCGCTCGCGGCGCGGCTTGAAATGCTCGAGCGCGCGTTGTCCGACAAACCTGCGTTCGTCATCTCTTTGATTGAAACCAAACGCACCGGTCCTTCCTATTCGGTGGACACGTTGCGCGAACTGCGGCGCGAATTTGGCGACGACACGGAAATTTTTTTTGTCATGGGCGAAGACTCGCTCGTCAATTTTCCAACGTGGCATCAGCCGCAAGAGATTGTAAAATTGTGCAAGCTCGCGGTGCTGCAGCGTCCCGGTTATGACCTTGACGTGGATGCCCTCGAACGCCAAGTGCCCGGCGTAAAAGCAAGTCTGAAATTGATTCCTGCCGCCGAAATGAATATCTCATCCAGCGAGATTCGTGAACGCGTGCGGCGCGGTGAATCCATCCGCGAATTTGTGCCGCGACTCGTCGCCGACTATATCGAGTCGCATCGGCTCTACCGTGCTTTGTAAGGGCGAAGCATTTTAAGGTGACACATGACAAATCAACCGGGGACGAACGCAAATGCTTCGCCCCTACTTGCTGACATCTCTTGGGAACAATGCGCGGAATATCTCGCACGCGACAAGCGCATCATTCTGCCGATTGGCGCGACAGAGCAACACGGTCGTCATCTCGGACTCGGCACGGATTATTTGATTGCAGATGAAATTGCGCGGCGCATCGGCGAACAAACGAATACGCTCGTCGCGCCCACTCTCTCTTATGGCATGTCGCATTTTCATTTGGAATTTTCGGGAACTGTTTCGCTTTCGCCGGCGTCGTTGAGCGCGGTGCTGCAAGACATTTTTCAATCGCTGTATCGGCACGGTTTTCGGCGTGTGCTGGTGGTGAACGGACACGGCGGCAATCATCCCGCGCTGCTATCGGCAGCAGCGATTGTACAAAATCAGTTTCCCGATTTGCGCGTAAAATTTTTCGAATGGTGGTTGGATTCAGAAATCACGCATATTGTGGATGAAACGCTTGGCGCACAACAGGGCACCCATGCGTCGAATCACGAAACGGCGTTCATGCTCGCCGTCGCGCCTCACGCAGTTCACGTCGAACGAATTGCAAAGCGCGACGCGCCCGTCATTCCCGCGCGCGAGTTTGACAGCCCCACGCGCTTTCGCGAAAAATTTCCTGATGGGGTGATGGGGCTCAACCCGTCACCCGCGACAACCGGGTTAGGCGAGCGCATTCTGCAAAAGAGTATCGAGTTGGGAATTTTAGAAATGGAGAATTGGTAAGGGGATGCGCGTTTCTTTATCAACAGGTTCGTTGTATCTTTATCCTCTGCGTTGGACATTTGCATTAGCGAAGCGTGCGGGCTTTGACGGCATCGAATTGGTGATTGGTCCCGAAGTGGACTGGCGCGGCGCAGACTATATCCAAAAACTCTCGCAAGAATTTCAACTCCCTGTCCTCACCGTACACCCCCCCCTTTACGGGTACGGCAAATGGCGCAATATCAATATCACCTACGCGCCGTACATGGAACAAGCCATTGCACTGACCCACGCTGTCGGCGCGCAATTGATGGTAGTGCATCCCCCGCGCGCGAATGACTACGCGTACGGCGTCGGCAAAGAATTTGTCGAGCAGGTGGTTGCATCGCGCAACTCGATTAACGGAAGCGGACCGAAACTCGGTTTGGAAAATGGCGCGAAATTTAACGGACGCGACGACAAATACATTTTGCGCGCGCTGCCCGAACTGCGCGAGTTCGCCGACAAACACGATTTTGCCATGACTCTCGATACCGCGCATCTTGGTACCTTTGATTTGGATTTGTTATCGTCGCTGGAATTTTTTGACGGGCGCGTCGCGAATGTGCATCTCTCGGATTTGCGCGACGTTCCGCATTGGCTGATGAGTCAACCGCGCTTGCACAGTTATTATCGCCAACATCAATTTCCCGGTACAGGCACACTGCCATTAAAACAATTGCTGCGCGAATTGAAACTGCGCGGATTCGATGGAACGATTACGTACGAACTTTCGCCGTTGGCGGTGGATGCGTTGACGCCATGGCGCGTCGAGAGGAAATTGAAAGAGGCGGTTGAGTTTGTGCGCGAGGCGTTGAGGTAGGGGCGAAGCATTTGCAGACGCGTTTGAGTATCGAGGAACATTTGTCAATGCAAATGCTTCGCCCCTATGCGCGGGGATACAAAATTATCTGTGTGCACCGAAACAGCGCAATCACTTTATCAGTCACCTCATCGCGCACTGTCGCATCCCACACTTGCGTCGTGCGTCCGCCGTGAACTAGACTCGCTTCCACGCGAATTGCTCCGCTACGGGCGGTTCCCATAAAATTCGTTTTCAATTCAATCGTCGTAAAATTTTCCGCGCCTTCAGGCATTGACGCGATACAGCCGTAACCACACGCCGTATCCGCAAGCGCGACGAGTGTTGCCGCGTGCAAAAATCCATTCGGCGCAAGATGATGTTCGCGCAATTCAACCCGCGCCACCGCACGTTTCGGAACGACCTCTAAAAATTCGATGCCGATAAATCCCGGCAAGCGTCCTTCGCCGCGTTTTTGAAAGTGTTCAAGTGGTAACATGGTTAGTCTGATTGTTGATCGAAATGTATTATTACGCCTTACATATCACCGCAATAACGCCGCAAGTTATCATGCCAATAGGTAAAAAACTCAATCGCAATTGCGGTCTTGAATTGGCTCCGTGCACGGTCAACATCTCTACTGTCTGTATTTGAATAACCCGCCTGTTCAACATGCAAAAAGACATTGTCGCTGGAGACGAAATGTGCATAGTTGCTCCGCCCACGTTTTTCTGCCCAATGCCGCGCGTCTAATGCCGATTTATAGAATGTAACTACTTGTTCAATCGTTGAATCATTCGTGCCGTACAATTGATGAGTGCCGTAGGCGCGGCACCAATCAATTCCCCCCGCATCGAATTTCTCTGTACGCTGATTAATCAAGGTCATGCCATTTTGCACTGGTAAATCATTGTTCAGAGAGTCAATCCTTTCCTTGGCTTGCATAAAGGCGGAATTCTCTGGAATCCAATAATACAACCAAGAACCGACGCACAATGCGAGTACGGATGTCACTATCCAGAGTATGCCAACACGTATTGTTCGCTTCGCCATTAATTTTTGGAAATTACCCATCTACCTGCTCCGCGTTTGGCATCCTTCTCAACCGCGCCAAATATCTCGGACGCGCCACGGCGTACAGCCAATACAACGCGCGGTTCACAATAAAATCGTGCGCGGGAATGCGTTCTACGAATTCGCCGCCGAATCCCATTTTGAATTTATAAACGCCGAACATCGAATCACTTTCATTCGGATGTCCTTCATCGGACAATACATTCGGCGCGCCCCAAAAATCATATTCGGTCACGCCATGCTGTTCTGCCCAACGCATCGCCTCCCATTGCAATAAATGATTCGGCATCAAGTCGCGGTGTGTGTTGCGGGACGCGCCGTAAAAATACCACGCGCGTTTGCCGAACAAAAATAAAATAATTCCTGCAAGTACATCGTCTTGAGCGGAGCGTAGCGGAGTCGAAAGACGCGCGAAAAATAATTTCGCTTGTAGCGCATTCAACATGGTCTCCCACACATCGCGATAGTATTCAAACGGACGAATCAAAAACCCATCGCGCGCGCTGGTCTCGGCATACAGCTCGTAAAAAATTCTCGCATCTCGCATCTCGCCGTGTTCGACGCGGACGCCCTTCTTTTCCGCGAGTCGAATGTTGTATCTCCATTTCGGTTTCATCGCCGCGAGAATTTCGCTTTCGCTGCGCGTAAGGTCGAGGGTGACGGTATTGTGAAATTGAATCTGTTCGTTCGAGACGCGCCAACCGCGTTGTGCGAGAGATTGCGCGGCGTTTTGGGTTGTGCGAATGTCGGGGTCAACCTTAATAAAAATCGCGCGCTGCTCACGCGCAATGTTTTCCAATTCATGTAACACGCGCGCAAACAATTCTGCATTTTCAAAATCGAGTGCGGGTCCTTTTGGCACATACAGTACGCCGAACGGTGTGCGCGGCAGGGGACGACGCAAAATTTGCGCGGCAGCAACAGGCGCGTCATTTTGATAAAACAAAACGCGCGTCGGCGTCCAACCATGCCGCGCTTTGATTTCACCCCACGCCCACGACTGTAGAACGTGGGCGTAAGGAATTCGCTCCAGCGCGGAGTTCCATTCATTTTCATTCTGTGCTACTTGTTGTTGCATTCGTCGTTCGTCATTCGTCAAACGTCATGCGTCAAATTTTTCCACCATCTCTCGAAAATATCTGCAATTCGCAACGAGGTCCGTTGAATGAGAACGCAGTCCCGCACCGATGAGAAATATCACATCGCGTCCGTACATTGCGTGCATTTCGGGAACGCGTTCCAAACTCATGCCGCCTGCGGGTGTTGGAAAAATCGGCGCAACGTTTCCCATTTCGATACTGCAACCTTCCACAATCGCGCGGCACTCGGCTTGCGAAAATGAAAAGCGCCCGCCGAAATTTGGAAAGATGGCTGCGTCCGCGCCCGCGAGGCGATTCAATTGACCAAACAGACAAAAATGGGAAATCCCGTTTTCGGGCGACGTAACAAAACTGCCTTGAAATGCGGGATGACTCAAAATTGGTAAATCAAAATCCGTGTCGTTCGCAAGCATTTGCATTACGCTCAAACCTGCAATGCCGGGACAAAGCAGCACCGCGCCCGCGCCGTGTTTTTTTGCTTCGAGCGCGCTGCCGTATTCGTAACCCGAGGGCGCGGTAATGTTGGGCGCGTAAATCGAATTGCCGCCCGTTGTTTGATTCGCGCGCGCGACGGCTTCCGCACAGCGTTCGACACGTTCGTTAAATTCGGCGGTGTGTTGTTCCGCGAGTCCGTGGTCGTCTTTGATAATGTCAATTCCCCCGAGCGCGAATTGGTACGCGAGTTCGGCAAGTTCGCGCGCGAGCAAGCCCATCGGTTTCAATGCCGTACACAACAACGGACGTTCGGGAATCTGCAAACGTTCGCGCAAGCCCGCACGTCCGTAACGTGGTCCGCGAAATTTTTCCAACATGCTCGGCGGCAGTTCAAATTTTTCGAGACGAATGCCGGGCTTGAGCGAAATGTTGCCAAATAACACATTGAGCAATTGCGTCAATTCGCCCGCGACAATTTCAACGGCGAACGAAATGCGCGCGCTAAAAACATTTTCACTTGAGTGCTCGAATGATTCGATACGCCCCAAGACATGTTCGCGAATGTACGGCGTAGTGACGAGCGCGTCGGGCAACTCGACGGTTTGTTCGAGACAAATGTCTTGCGCTTTCGCATACGCTTCAGATTCATCACCCGTCAAGCGGTATGTTGCAATGAAGCGCTCGCCCATGAATCCGAAACTCATAACGCTTCTGCCTTTGCCGCGCTGTGCATCGGGGTTAAACGCACTTGCGCCAAATCTTGTTCGGTCAAATCAATTTTTTCGTCCGTGAGATTTTCCACCGCGCGCACGAGCGCCATTGCATCGAGTTGATATTTTTTCATCAAATACGCGCGGCTCGCGCCATGCGCGTAGGTATCGCGTAATCCGATGCGAAATAATTTTTTGCCGATGCCTTGTTCTGCGAGCAACTCTGCGGTTGCCGAACCCAAGCCGCCTGTGATGAGATGATTTTCCATTGTGATAATTCCATGTCGCGATGAGTTCAGTGCATCGAGAATTTGCGAGTCGGTGAATGGTTTGTGTGTTGATATATGCAAGTGTTGAATCGAAACGCCGCGCGCCGCGAGCGCGTTCGTTGCGCGCAACGCTTCTTCGGTGCAAATGCCGCTGGAAAGAATTGTTACGTCATTGCCTTTTGATAACGCGCGCGCGCGATTGAATTGCATCGGTTCCGATTTTGGAAAGAGCCGCGGCACTTCGCCGCGCAACATTCGCACATATACAGGACCGTTGATATTTTGCGCGACATCCAAAACGCTTTCGACTTCGGTGGCATCGCCAACTTCCAAAACGGTCAGGTTCGGCACGATTCGCATTAGCGCAATATCATCAATCGCTTGATGCGTTACGCCGCCCGGTGTGGTGATGCCGGGCAAAAATCCGATAAAGCGCACGGGCAAATTCGGATACGCGATGGACATGGCGAGTTGGTCGAACGGACGACGCGTGATGAATACGGCGAACGTGTGAATGTACGGAAAGAATCCTTCGCGCGCGAGTCCTGCCGCGAAACCGAGCATGTTTTGTTCCGCCATGCCCATTGAAAAAAATCGTTCGGGATACGTGTCGCGGAATGTGTCCACTTCGCAGGATGAAGTGAGGTCGGCGGAGAGGATGATAACGCGCGGTTTGTCTTTTGCCCATTCGATGAGATTGCGCGCATGTGGACGCGAAACAATTTCCAAATTATTTTCCATGACAATGCTTGAACTTTTTTCCACTGCCGCAATAGCACGGGTCATTGCGTCCGATTTTGGGCTGCGCGCGGCGATAGGTTTGGCTTCCGTCTGCGATTTGACGCGCGGACGTTTGGCTTTCAATTTTCGCGGATTCTTGTATGGAGGAAGAAACGACGGTGGCGTCAACGACATCGGTCTCGGGCTTGGACGCGTTCAATTCCGAGAGTTGTTTCGAGAGACGATGTTGAAACTCCGGGTCGCTCAAGAGAGGCGAAGTTTTTTCATCGCCTAAATGCTCGTATGTTTCCAACAAATTGAATGGTTCAGAACGCAACGGTTCAGGATGCAACAGAAGGTGGAGATATTTTTTTTCATCGCCCATGATGGATTCGTCCATCCATCCATCCCGATAAAGTCTCTCAATCTGCGGGCGACTGGAAAAATCGCTCAACTCGGCGAGCGCGACGGCAATGTCTGTCCACACCAAATTTGGCTTGTCCGGTCGCGGTTTGGGAATCACTAACTTGTTGTTGGCATCGAGGGGCGGCAATGCCTCACGCAAAATTTGCATGACACGCGCGCGCTCGGTTGGAAACTCGACGGCAATCTGTTTGAACGTTTCGCAAGACATTGCACGCGCGTATTCCGGCGCATCCGCGTCATTGAGCAATTCTGCAAGGGGCGGCAAAATGCCCATGCCATACGACGCGAGTTTGATTTCAAACCATTCGACATGGCTATCATTATCCGGTTCGCGCAGCAAGCGCATAAAAATGGGAATCGCTTGCGGTTCGCGAAAATGAATGAGCAAATGTCCCGCGTGAATTGGCGCATACCAACGCGGGTCATCGTTGTCCCAAGTTGGGTCACTGGGCGCGGCGAGCATATCCAAAAGACCGGGCGTCAATTCACCGCGCCGATTCATACACGCGCGAATCAAATCGAGTGATGGCGCGCGTCCCGCGTTTTCGAGTGTAGTCAATAATTCTTGAGGCGTCGCTTGTGCAAAAGGATTCGTCATGATTATTTCATTTCCTCAAACCATTCGCGATATTGTTCGCGCTCCTGTTCATCTTTGAAACGTACATAATGATATTTGGGCGCGCGCGCGCGTAAAATTTCTATGCCGCGCGCGGGGTCGGTGCGAGCAATGACGACGAGCGGTTTGTTGTGATGTTCAATCGTTGATGGATACACCAACGCGTCAACATCGTGTCCGTCCACCTCAAACACACTCGCGCCGAAACTTTCCAAACGCGCGCGAATCGGTTCGACGCTCATTACATCGGTCATCAAGCCGTCGCATTGATGCGCGTTCACGTCCATATACACGCCGACGTTATCCAATTTATAAAACGCGAGCGCGGCGAACGCTTCCCACGTTTGTCCTTCTTGCAATTCTCCATCGGACATAAAGACCCACACGCGTCCCGTTTCCTTTTTTAATTTGCGTGCGAGCGCGACGCCACCCGCTTGTGATAAACATTGCGCCAGCGAACCCGTTGTCGTTTCCATACCGGGCGAATGTTCCGCACCAATCATTTCAACGGTGCTGCCGTCTTGATTGAATTGTTCTAAACCTTGCGCGTCCATGCGTCCCAGCTCAATCAGCGTTGCGTACAACACGAGCGCGTAATGCGCGGGCGAGAAAAAGAAACAGTCAAGATGCGGTTCATGCGCGCCGTTGTATAGCGAGCCATTGAAAAAATTTGCATTGTGCGCGGAGGGAACGCCGCGAAAGGGGAGGGGAATCATTGGCGCGAGCGACGGACCGAGATTCATCACACGCGCATAAAGCGTCGCGAGAATTTCCGCGCTGGAACACGCTTGCGACAAATAGCCGCCTTTGTTGCGAATAACGTAATCGAGAACGCGGCGGCGAATGTTTTTGGCAACGGTTTGAGTTGCAGCAACGTGTTGGGTTTCATGTTGCGATGAAAATAGCATGGCGGACATTTTAATCGAGAATGCCATGATGACAACCGCGCGAGATATAGGGGTATTCAAAAACTCGTCGGGTCTGTGTATAATCTCCGCATGAACATAAACACTCCGCACATTCGCCTCGAACCTGAAGACATTTCCCCATTCATTCTCACCTGTGGTGACCCCGCGCGCGCGAAACAGATTTCGGAATATCTGACGGACGCGAAACAAGTGGGCGCGTTCCGCGAATATCACACGTACACGGGCGATTACAAAGGACGGCGCGTGACGGCGATTTCGCATGGCATCGGCGGCGCGGGTGCGGCGATTTGTTTTGAGGAATTGATTCGCATTGGCGCGCAGACGATTATTCGCGTCGGCACGTGCGGCTCGTATCTGCGTGAGATTCGTTCGGGCGATTTGTTGATTGGCACGGGCGCGACGCGTGAAGAAGGCACGTCAAATGTGTTGGTGGACATGGCGTTTCCCGCGCTGTGCGATTTGGATGTGACGAACGCGTTGCGTGATGCAGCACGCGCGCGCGGTGACGTGAAATTCGCATTGGGCGTGGTGCGAAGCGACGCGGCGTTCTATCACGGACTCGCGCCGAATCCGCATCAGTATTGGGCGGACGCGGGCGCGGTGGGAATTGAGATGGAATTGGCAACACTGTGTATCATCGCGTCGCTGCGAAAAATTCGCGCGGGTGGAATTTTTGTCGCGGATGGGAATCCGAACGAAGCAGCGTCAGAGAACATGGAAGATTATGACCCGCATCGCGGCGTGGTAGAAAAGGCAAAGGGAACGATGATAGAGATTGCGTTGGAAGCGTTGTTGAGATTGTAATTGATTGAGTGTCATTTCGAGCGGAGCGAGAAATCTCAGTCCCGCATAGAGATTCCTCACTCCGTTCGGAATGACAAATAGTGAATGACTCCCGAATTCATCATCGAAAAATTTCAACTCGAACCCTTGCCCGTCGAAGGCGGATTGTTTCGACGACATTACGCGGCGGAGGAAACGATTGCGCGCGACGCGCTGCCCGTGCGTTACACACACGCGAAATTATTGGGCAGCGCGATTTGTTATATGCACACCGCGCAGACACGTTCGTTGATGCATCGGCTCAAGACGGACGAGATGTATCATTTTTACAATGGTGATGCGGTTGCGTTGGTGTTGTTGTACGAAGATGGAACTTCTCAAGTTGTTACGTTGGGACAAAATTACGCGGCGGGGCAAGTACCGTTTTTCGTGGTGCCACGCGGCGTGTGGCAAGGTTCGTGTTTGTTGGAAAATGGCGCATGGGCATTGATGGGGACAACGCTTGCGCCCGCATTCGATGAGGATGATTTTGAGCTGGGCGAACGCGATGCACTGTTGAAAAAATATCCTGATGCGCGCGAGTGGATTGAAAAGTTGACGTGAGTGAAAATCTCACGCAAAGGCGCAAAGGAATCAGTATGAGGCGAAAATTTTTGCGCGGCATCTTTTTGGTTGTGATGTTGTCGCTCGTTTTGGCGGTTACGCCATCAACTTATGCCGCGCGCCCTGATACGCGCGAACGTTTAAAAGAATTGGGCGCAGTGCCATGTCCCAACAGCGCGTTCACGTGTGTTACGTTAACGGTCCCACTCGACCATTTTAATCCGCAAGATACGCGAACGATTGATGTGGTGTTTGCGGTGTTGCCTGCGACGGGCACGCGCAAAGGAATGTTTGTGACGGCGACAGGTGGACCGGGTTCCGCAGGCATCGAATGTTGCGCGGATTATTACACGACATTTTTCGCGCCCGCGATTCCGGAAAAATTCGATATTGTGTTTTTCGACCAACGCGGAATTGGCTTGTCCGGCGGACTGGATTGTTTTCAATCTGCCGCGCCATTTTATCAAGCGGACTGGCGCGCGGATACATCATTGCGCGAACAAAAATTGCGCGCGGCGGCGAAAAAATTCGCGGATGATTGCGATGCGGAAATGGGGCATCCCGAAATTTTGCCGTATCTTGGAACGGAGCAAGCGGTGCAAGATTTGGAATTGTTTCGGCAAATGCTTGGCGACGAAAAATTTTGGTTGTATGGCGAAAGTTATGGGACACAATACGCGCAAGCGTACGCCCACGCGCATCCGGAACATCTCGCGGGAATGATTTTGGATGGGACGGTTGACTTGACGCCTGCAGGGATTCCATATTACGCGGCAGCCGCACAATCGTTCACTGATACGCTCGTGGCATCGCTCGCGCAGTGCGAAGCGAATGAAAAATGCGCGAATGATTTTGGGACGAAACCATTGCGCGCGTACGACAAACTGGCGAAACTGTTGGAAGGGAAAAAACAAACTGTCGCGTTTCCGTTGGGTGATGGTTCGCGCGTGAAACGCAAATTTGGCTTGGATGATTTGGATACGACGGGCGAAGGACAAACGTATGGACAAAGTTCGCGCATGTTGTTTGTGCGCGCATTGGCAGCACACGCGCGTGATGGTGATTTGGTTCCATTGACACGATTGCTGTATCCGAATCTCGGTGTGGATGAAGCAACGCTCGAACCGATTTACGATTCTACTTGGTCGGACGCGTACTATTACGGGGTGGAATGTCAGGACTATGGTTATTTTTCGGGAACGAACGAGATTCGCGCAGACCAATATGTCGCGGACGCGCTGCCGATTGAATTGAGTCCATTACGTTTGAGCGCGTTGATATGGGGCGACTTGCCGTGTGTGTACTGGCGCGATTCGTCGCAAGATACAACGCGTCCGCCGTATTGGAATGCGCCGGGTGTGCCGACTTTTGTGTTGAACGCGGAAGCCGACCCCATTACGCCGATTCAAGGCGCGCGTGCGGTGTACGAGCATTTGGAGGATGGCTATTTGATTACGCAGCGCGGCGGTCCGCATGTGATTTGGGCGCGCGGCAATACTTGTATTGATGAACCGATTAACCAATTTTTGGTGAATGATGTGTTGCCCCCACAACGCGAAACGGAATGTGGCGGAAAAGTGATGACGAAATATGTTCCGCTCGCGCCGCGCGATGCAAGCGAATTTCCGACCCTGCTTGCTGCGCTGCAATCGGTGGAAACGGAAATTAATTATTTGCCCGAATATTGGTATTGGGATTACACGACGACGACGCGCGTCGGTTGTCCTGTTAGCGGCTGGCTGCGTTTCAAAGCAGTAGAGAATCGCGCCGAGTTCACGGTGAGCGATTGTGCGTTCTCGAATGGGTTTGTCATGAATGGTTTGGGAACGTATCAATTCGCGCGTGACCGTATGAAATTGATTGTGGATGTGACGGGGTATCAACATTGCGTTTTGGTGTATGAGCGCAAACGCGATGTAGCGAGCGTTAGAGGAAATTGTGATGGGGAACCTGTAAGTGAGGAAAAGACATTGAGTTACGAGGAACGCTTTGAGCCAAAAGAACGCGAGGTGTCGAGAAAATTGAGATGACACCGCAAGAATTCATTGAACGGTATCCGCCGCCGCATCAAGAGTTGATAAACGCGCTGCGCGCGTTGGTGAAGGAAATTGTGCCGGACGCGACGGAAGGTGTGAGTGGATGGGGCTTGCTCGCGTATCGAGTGCAGATTGGAAAAAAGAGCGCGTATTGGGCATGGATTGGTGCGGATGGAGACCACGCGCATTTGGGATTTATGTACGGGATTTTGTTGCATGACCCGAAGAAATTATTGGAGGGACATGAATTGAAGCAAGTGCGTTATCTCACGATTCGACGTGTGCGCGAAATTCGTAAACGCGATTTTGCGAATCTGATTCGACAAGCAGTTAAAATTTCAGCGAGGCGAGATAGACGCGCGCTGTTGAAATTGGAGCAAGCGGCGCGGAACGAGAAGCGAGAGACGTGAAGCGAGAAACGCCAAGATGGTGAATATGCCGAGTGTTGCATCGTTGTTGGATTTTTCAAAGCGCGTAGTGGTTGTCACGGGTAGTGGAAGTGGGTTGGGGCGCGGAATTGCAAAACGGTTCGCGGAAGCGGGCGCGCGGGTTGTGGTGCATTATCAAAAAAGTGAAGAAGGCGCGCGGCGCGTGGTGGACGAAACTCGCGCGCTGGGACGCGAGGCGATTGCGGTGCAAGGCGATTTGACGCGCGAGGAGGATGCGGCGCGGTTGATTCAAGAAACCGTGAACGCGTTTGGACGCGCGGATGTTTTGATTAACAATGCGGGGATTTATCCTGTGACGAATTTAATTGAAATGTCTATAGCGGAATGGGACGCGGTGGTGGACGCGAATTTGAAAAGCGCGTTTCTCTGCACACAAGCATTCGCGCGGCAAATGCGCGTCCAAGAACCTTTAGAAAAATCTACCTACGCGATTGTGAACATCACGAGCATTGAGGCGACGAATCCCGCGCCGGGGCACACGCATTACGACGCGGCAAAGGGCGGTATGGAAATGCTCACGCGCGCTTCGGCGTTTGAATTGGCGCAGTACAACATTCGTGTCAATAGTGTCGCACCGGGATTGATTTGGAGTGAAACGTTGGAAGAGAATTGGCGTGAGGGCGTCGAGCGGTGGTTGGCGCGCGCGCCGTTGAAACGTTTAGGGATGCCCGAAGATGTGGCGGACGCGTGTTTGTTTTTTGCGTCGGATGCGGCGCGCTGGATTACGGGCGCGAGTTTATTGGTGGATGGCGGGGTGATGACACATCAGATATTCTAAAAACACACCAAACAAAAATCCAAAAAAATTTTCAAAGAAAATTTTTTTGGATTTTTGTTTAGCCCAAACTTGATTTTCTTGAGCGCCGCGCAAGCCGATACAATTTATGGAGCCCGGTGTTGAACACGTAATCCCACGCACCGATGTACCTGACAATACTTCCGCCGAATCCTTGTTTGAACTGATAGAGCGACGATGGCAAGTTCGCGTCGTCATTTGTTTGCGAGACGTTTTCCGGAATGCCCCACAAGTCATAATGCGTACAACCGCGCGCTTTTGCCCACTGAATCGCCGCCCAGTGCAGCGCGTGGTTCGGCATCCGATTCCGTTCCTCATTGCTTGATGCGCCGTACAAATAAATCGCTTCGTGCGCGAGCGCGGTGACGAAAATCATCGCGAGCGGAGTCTTTTCGTACTCGGCGATAAATAAACAAACATGGTCGCGCGCTTGCAGTAATTCAAACGCGGTGCGGTAATAATTTTTGCTGTGTATGGCAAAGTGGTCGCGTTCGCCGGTGAGCTGCATTAACGCGTAGAACGCGTCAAAGTCGGATACATCGCCCGCGCGCACGCGGATATTTTTTTTCTCGGACAGACGAATGTTGTAACGCCATTTCGATTTCATGCGCGCGAGAATGGTTTCCAAATCGGCGGTAAGGTCAAGGTGAATGGTCGCGGGCGGCTGGATGGTTTCGAGCGTTGTTTGGAATTTCGTTTCGTGCAGCGGAGTATCGCCCACACTGTTCGATTGCCAATCGGGTTCGAGTTTGAGGACAAATGCGCCGCGCGTGCGGGCATGCTGTTTGAGCTGTTCAAGAAACGGTGCGAGCTGTTCCGCGTCACCGGTGACGGGTCCGCGCGGCACATACGCCAGTGTCAGGGCAGGGGCGAGGCGGCGATACAAAATTTGCGCGGCGGCAAGAATCTTGTCGGAATCTATTCGGGCGACGCGTTCGGCGCGCCAGCCGAATTGACTTTTGAGTTCGCCCCACGCGTAGGTTTGGAGCAGGTGGGCGTTTTGCGATTCCAGAAACGCGTCCCATGCTGACGCGTTCGTGATGTATTGCAAGCCGGAGGACACGCAAGCGATTATAAAGGCCAAGTGAGGAATGACCAATCTATAATGATAAATGACAGATGTCGGGCTATAAAAATTTCGTTTGCATTATCTTTTAACTTGTGCTAATATCTCATTCGTTCAGTACGGCACAAATGAATGCCGTACCGATTTTTTTGCGAACGAAACGGCTGTTTTTTTAATCATCCTCTCATCTGACCGTGTTCGCAATGGACAAATGACCAAATTTTTGGAATCAACTTTGTCCTACCTCATCACAGTGAAACATCATCGCGCACTATGCGCCGCTCGAACCATCTGCGCGATGCTGCGTCAGGAGTAGTGATTATGTTGGAACGTTATGCGCTGATAGGACTGTTCGGTTTTGCTGCTATTACGTTTCCGATTCTACCTCTGGTTCTAGCATTTCTCTTTCGCCCCAAAAAACCCACTCGACTCAAGAAATCTACGTACGAGTGCGGAATTGAGATTCAAAACGAGGCGCCCGAAGCGGAAGCGATTTGGGTGCAGTTTCGCGTGCAATATTATATTTACGCGATTCTTTTTGTCGTGTTTGACATTGAAGTGGTGTTTGTCTATCCGTGGGCAGTGGCAACCAATCAAATGAGCGTGTTTTGGGTCGTCGAGATGGCGATTTTCATGTTGATTCTTGTCGGCGCGTTGGCGTATGCGTGGCGCAAGAATTTATTGGAATGGGTGTGAGCCTTACACCTCATTCCCTCTCACTTTAAGCGCAGGTGAAAAGGTTTCATGGACATTTGGTCTTTTATCACCAATCCCTTTGTTTCCATTTATGATTTAATCCGCAACGGTTTAAGCGGATTGCTCGCGTCGCTGGGCTTGCCCGCCGATGTGACGCGCCTCATTGTTTTCCTCGTGATGGGTGGCATTGTCGTGACGGTGTTGTTGATTGTCGCACCCGTGATGATGATGTACATGACCTGGCTCGAACGCAAAGTCGTTGCGCGCATGCAAGACCGCCTCGGTCCGAATCGCGTTGGACCGTTTGGTTTGTTGCAGCCCATTGCGGACATGGTAAAGTTTCTAACAAAGGAAGATATTGTTCCCGAAGGCGTTGACGGTCCTGTACATTTGCTTGCGCCGATTGTGGTGGTGATTCCCGTCATTCTTTCGTTCGCGGTGATTCAGTTTGGCGTCGGCATGGGCGCGGTGGATTTGAATTTGGGGCTGTTGTATTTGATGGCGATGGGTTCGATGGCGACGATTGGTGTGTTTATGGCGGGCTTTGGTTCGCACAACAAATTCGCACTCATCGGTGGAATGCGCGCCGCCGCTCAAATCATCAGTTACGAAATTCCACAAATCCTCGCGGTGGCGATTCCGGTGATGCTCGCCGGTTCCATTTCGTTGACAGGTGTGATTGAAGCGCAACGCGGTCTGTTTGGTTTGGGATGGTTCTTTTTCTACATTCCGATTGGACCGATTGCGTTTTTCATTTATCTGCTTGCGGCAACGGCGGAAATTAATCGCGTGCCGTTCGATTTGCCCGAAGCGGAATCAGAATTGGTCGCGGGGTATCACACCGAATATTCGGGCATGAAGTTCGGGCTGTTTTATCTCGCGGAATTTTTGAATACGTTCCTCATCAGCGCAGTCGGCGCATCCATTTTCTTTGGCGGATGGCAAGGTCCGTTTGTGCAGCAAATTCCCGCGCTCGGCATCGTGTACTTTTTCGGCAAGACCATTCTGCTCATCATTGTTCAATTGTGGTTTCGCGGAACGCTGCCGCGCATTCGTGTGGACCAACTGATGAACTTTGGGTGGAAGCGCCTGGTGCCTGCCACGTTGGGACTGATTTTGATTACGGCGGCAACGCTTTGGTTCTGGCGATGGTGGATGTCGCTCTTGAACGGGTTGGGAGGTTGAGATGGATTTGTTCGGGATTATCTCTCAACTGTTGTTCTTTCTGATTGCGGCGTTGACGCTGACTGCCGCGTTCGCGACGGTGCTTTTGCGAAATGTGTTTCACGCGGGGCTTGCATTGGTCGGCACATTTTTTGGCGTCGCCGCGATTTATTTGATGCTCGAAGCAGAATTTCTTGCAGTCGTGCAGATTCTGGTGTACATCGGCGCGATTGCGGTGTTGATTTTGTTTGCCATCATGTTGACGCGCAGTTTGATGAAAAACGAAGACAGCAATATCAACAAGCAGTGGGCATGGGTTGCGGGCGTGATTGTGACTTTGTTCCTCGGTATGTTTTTGGTCATTCTCCAAGTACCGTGGCAAATCAATCCAACGGCGGTGTACACCGACCTCGTGCCGCACCTCGGCACCGCGCTGCTAACGACGTATGTTTTGCCATTTGAAATTGTTTCGGTGTTGCTGCTCGCCGCGCTCATTGGCGCGTTTATCATTGCAAGGGAATAAAATGCCTAATGCCTGATGCCGAATGCATGAGCGAGTTCAACGTGCATTTTGCATTGTGCATTGCGCATTTTGCATTGTGAAATGATTTCCGATATTCCTCTCAATTATTATCTCTCGCTTGCCGCCGCGCTGTTTTGCATCGGACTGTTTGGCGCGTTGGCGCGGCGCAATGCCATCGCGGTCTTGATGGGCATTGAATTGATGTTGAACGCGGTAAATATCAATTTGGTCGCGTTCTGGCGGTATGGTTCGCACGACGCGGTGGGAGACCAAGCGGGCATCGTCTTTGCGCTTTTCGTTATAACGCTTGCGGCTGCGGAAGCGGCGGTTGGTCTCGCGTTGGTGATTGCCATTTATCGTTCGCGCGATACAGTGAATGTGGAAGAGATAGACTTGCTCAAGTGGTGATGCGCTTATGAATCTTGTCGAACAGTTCACGCTTTTTATTCCCGCCTTTCCACTATTGGCGTTTGCCATCATCGTGCTATTTACGCGCGGCAAAAATCAATTGAGCGCAATGGTAGCCATTGGTGGAATCGTGATTGCGCTCGCGATTTCGCTCGGCGTCTTTTTAGAATCCCTCGCAGAAGGTCCCGAACTGGCGCAGAATCCGTTCTATGCCACGCCGATTGTGTGGTTTCCCTATGGCAACGCGACGCTGGATTTTGGCTGGCTCGTTGACCCGATTGGCGCGGCGATGTTATTTATGGTGCCGACAGTTTGTTTGATGATTTTCATATACTCTGTCGCGTACATGCGCCACAGTCACACGGACAAAGACGGACATCACATCACCGAAGACGACCCGCGGTATTCACGTTTCTTTGCGTACATTTCGCTCTTTACAGCGATGATGCTGCTCCTTGTGGTTTCCTCAAACCTCCTGCAATTCTTCATTGCATGGGAAGTCATGGGCTTTTGTTCGTATGCGCTCATCGGTTTCTGGTCGTTTCGCGGTTTAAAAGAACATCACATTGACGATGCCCAAGTCGGACGGGCGCGTGCGGCGAGTATCAAAGCATTTCTCACAACCCGCGTCGGCGACATTCTTTTGATGTCGGGTATGATTTTGTTGTTCATCACCGCCGGGACACTCGATTTTACGAAAATGTTCAATCCCGATGGCTTGAACAATATGTTGGCGGGCGACCCGCCCATCGCCGGGCTGCAATGGACCACATTGATTGCGCTATTGATTTTTGGCGGCACCATCGGCAAGTCTGCACAATTCCCGTTGCACATCTGGCTTCCCGATGCAATGGAAGGTCCGACACCTGTCAGCGCATTGATTCATGCAGCGACGATGGTTTCTGCCGGTATCTTTCTCGTCATTCGCATGTTCCCGTTGTTTGTGTTTGATTCACAAACCGGTGGCAATTCGATGGCGGTTGTGGCCGTCGTCGGAGCGTTCACGGCAATTTTCGCGGCGACGATGGGGCTCGCGCAAAATGACATTAAGCGCGTGCTCGCGTATTCGACCATTTCACAACTCGGTTATATGCTCGCGGCGTTGGGCATTGGCGCGTTTGTAGCAGGTTCGTTTCACCTCATCACGCACGCGTTTTTCAAAGCGTTGTTATTCCTTGCGGCAGGCGCAGTGCTTCACGCGACCGGCACGAATGACATGTTGAAAATGGGCGGCTTGTGGCGCAAGATGCCCATTACGTTTATTACGTTCATGATTGGCGCGCTCTCGCTCATGGGGATTTTTCCGTTTGCGGGTTTCTGGAGCAAAGACGAAATTTTGCTCGAAAGTTTGCGCGCAGGACCCATGCACGAGGGCGGCGCGCTTTGGGTATTTAATTTCGTGTACTATGCGCTCATCATTGCCGCGTTTCTTACTGCTCTCTACACCGGACGCCAAATTTTCCTAACGTTCTTTGGCAAGCCGCGCGACCAACACGCGTACGACCACGCGCATGAATCACCGGCGGCGATGTGGATTCCACTTGCGATTCTGGCAACGTTCACAACGTTCATCGGTTTGTGGAATACGCCATTCGGTCCGTCGTTTGCGCATTTTGTGGGCGAAGGTGGTTTGGTCGGATTGCCAACGCCTTTTGAGCATCACGAATTCGATTGGCTCGCGCAGAACTCGGCGATTCTTTCGCTGGCGATTGCGATTTCCGGTTTCGTCGTCGCGTATCTCATTTACGGATTCCGCCCGGTTGGCGTGGGACAACGTGACCCATTAGCGCGCTTGCCGCTGGTGTGGAATATCTTTAGTAACAAGTATTGGCTGGACGAATTGTACGGCTACAAAATCAATCTCGATGGGTCAGCGCGTGCCGGGTTGTTGATTCGCTTTGTAGGCGCGCTCAGCACCGCATCGTATTGGTTTGACCGCAATGTAGTGGACGGCTTGGTCAATCTCGCGGGCTTTATCGGACGAATGCTGGCGCGTCTGAATGGTTGGATTGACAAGAATATCGTTGACGGGCTTGTCAATACGACGGGCAGTGTCACCGGCGAAATTGCGGGCTGGTGGCGCACGATGCAAACGGGCAATGTGCAAAATTACGCGCTGCTCGCTGCCGCAGGTGCGATGGCGTTTGCGATTCTCTTTTTACTGCGTTCCTTTACTTAGATGTTTCACGTTTGACGCGTGATGTGTCAAACGTAACCTGTCAGTCGTCACTCTATTCAGGAGTTGCTCGATGCTTAGTGCTATTACGTTTATTCCCCTTTTGGGCGCAATCATTATTTTGTTTCTGCCCAATGACAACGCGATCAAACGCTTTGCGATTGTGTGGAGCATCATTCCGCTCGTCCTCGCGACCATTGCGTGGGTGATTTTCCCGACGTGGCCCGACTTTACCATGATGGGCTCGTATTGCAGTCCCGAAATTTGGGATGCGAGCAGGAATTATTATTTGGGTGAATGCGCGCCGTGGATTCCGGTCTTGGGTATTCAATATCACCTCGGCGTGGATGGCATTTCGATGCCGCTCATTTGGCTCACCGCGCTGCTCACGACGCTCTCGCTTTTCTATTCCGCGCGCGTCATCAATACGCGCGTCAAGGAATTTTTCGCCCTGTTCCTGCTTTTGGAAGTCGGCATGATGGGCGTGTTTGTTTCGCTCGACCTCTTTCTCTTTTACATCTTTTGGGAAATTGGTCTCGTGCCGATGTATTTTCTCATTGGCATTTGGGGACACGACGAAGACCGCCCGCAGTACGCTGCCATCAAGTTTTTCATTTACACGCTCGCGGGTTCCGTGTTCATGTTGTTGGGCATCATCGCGCTCTATCTCTATTCCGGTCCAAACAACACCTTTGACATTACATTGCTAACGGCGAACCGTGACTCGATGGCGTGGGCACAGTCCGCGTTGATTTCCACTGCCGCGTTCTTGGGATTCTTTCTCGCGTTCTCTATCAAGATGCCGTTGTTCCCGTTTCACACGTGGCTGCCTGACGCGCATACTGCCGCACCGACTGCCGGTTCCGTGATTCTGGCGGGCATCCTGTTGAAACTCGGTGGCTATGGTTTCATTCGCATTTTGATTCCGATGTTCCCCGGCACGTTTCAAGCGCTCGCCTTTTGGATTGGCGTTCTTGCCGTGATTTCGATTGTCTATGGCGCACTCGTCGCAATGGCGCAGACCGATTTCAAGCGTCTGATTGCGTACTCGTCCGTTGGTCACATGGGGTTCGTCATTCTCGGTTTCGCTGCTGCCGCTGCCATAACGAACGAACAATTGACTGACCCGGCGTTGGGCAACTATGTGAACAGTGGTGCAACCGCAATCAACGGCGCAGTCATGGCAATGATTTCGCACGGTGTGATTACAGGCGGCTTGTTCTTTTTGGTCGGCATGTTGTATGAACGCACCCACACGCGCGACTTGGCGCAGTTTGGCGGGTTCATGGCGCAGCTGCCGGTGTATGGCGGACTGTTGCTCTTGACCGCGTTCGCCTCGCTCGGTTTGCCGGGGCTTGCCGGATTTGTCGGTGAATTTTTGGTGCTGCGCGGATCGTACACCACACTTACGCTGCTCACCTTTATCGCGGTGATTGGTGTTGTCCTGACGGCTGCCTACATCTTGTGGAAAATTGTCCAAAAGGTGCTGCTTGGCAAAGCCGACGAAAAGTGGGCAAAATTGTCCGACCTCAAAGGATATGAAATCCTGACTCTCGTGCCGCTCGCCGTGCTGATGATTCTCATCGGCATTTATCCGAATTGGATTCTCGATACCATCAACGCCGCAACCCAAGTCATTTTGCAAGCGGTAGGCGCGGTGTAACAAAAAATGAAAAGTAAAAAGCGAAAAGTAAAGTAACCTGCAACACTTTTCGCTTTTAACTTTTTACTTTTGACTTTCAATGAACGGACTCGTACTTCAATATCTCGCCCCTGAGTTGATTTTAATTGTCGCCGCGATGCTGATTTTTGGGCTCGACTTGCTTTGGCGCGGGCGCGAAAATCGCTCTATCGGGTGGATCGCGTTGGCGTCGCTGGTCGTTGCCTTTGTAGTTACGCTGTTGGTTTCGCTGCGCGCGTCGCCCACGGACCCGCTTGGAATGGCGTGGGGCAATCAAGTGGCTTTGTTTTGCAGGGCGTGCTTCATAGACGGGAATGCGACTGTTGCCGATTTGGCGCTCTTTACTCCGCAGCAAATTGCTGACGCGATTTATGTATCGGACAATCTCACCAACTTTTTCCGTCTCATCGCTTGTGTCACGGGCATCATCATTCTCTTTGCTTCCTTTGATTACATGCGCGGACGGAAATACAGTGGCGAGTTTTACGCGCTCTTTTTGCTCGCCGTCGCTTCGATGATTATGCTTGCAGGTTCCACGAACCTCATCATGATTTTCGTTTCGCTTGAATTCTTGAGTCTCGTGTCATACATCTTGACGGGCTATCTGCGCGAAAACAAAAAGTCGAACGAAGCCGCCATGAAATACTTTTTGTTTGGCTCGATTACGTCCGCCATCATGTTGTACGGCATGTCACTCTTTTATGGTGCGACGAGTTCGCTCAATCTCGGCGAAATCGGAACCATCATCACGGGCGATACGAATTTTGAAGTGCTGGCGCTCTTTGCCATGGCGTTGGTGTTGGCAGGCATCGGTTTCAAAATCGCGCTCGTGCCGTTTCATCAATGGGCGCCTGACGCGTACGAAGGCGCACCGACTCCTGTCACCGCGTTCCTTTCGGTAGGACCCAAAGTCGCTGGCTTTGCAGTTTTGTTGCGGCTCACACTCCAAGTCATTTTGGTGTACAAAGCCGATTGGGTCGCGCTCTATGCAATTGTCGCGGTGTTGACCATGACGCTCGGTAATGTGATTGCATTGGCAGAATCGAATGTGAAACGTCTGCTCGCGTATTCGTCCATCGCGCAAGCGGGCTATATGCTCGTCGGTCTTGCTGGGATTGCCAACAACAACAGTCCGCTCGATGGCGTCAATGCCGTGCTGATTTACATCGCCGCGTACTTGTTCACGAATCTCGGCGCGTTCCTTGTCGTCATTGCCATTGAAAACAAAACAGGCGCAGTGGACATTTCACAATATGGTGGAATGATTAAACGCGCGCCACTGCTCGCCGCGCTGACTATCTTTTTCATGTTATCGCTCGCGGGCATACCGCCAACGGCAGGATTCCTCGGCAAATTTTTCGTCTTTGGTGCGGCGATTAATAATGGACTCGGTTGGCTTGCCGCCATCGGCGTCATCAACAGCATCATCAGTGTCTTTTACTATTTTCGCATTTTGCGCCCGATGTTTTTCGACCCCGCGCCCGAAGGGGCGACCCCGATTACGTATAGTGCGTGGCTGCGCGCCGGTCTCATCGTTGCAGCAGTAATGACTTTGCTCATCATGTTGTTCCCCACACCATTGTTCAATCTTGCAACACACGGCGCACAAATTTTTGGCGTCGCGATGCGCTAAGAAAATCGAGCCACTAAAAAGCGGTTTGAGAAATTTTCTCAAACCGCTTTTTTTATTTCTACCATTCTCCGGCGTACTCGACAGGATACGGCAGCGCATCCTCTTTAACCAACGCGTAATGCAATTCCACCAATTGCCGTAAATGCAAAACATCATGCGCGACCCACGCGCACAACATTTCGGCGGCGGTCACCGTTCCCCATTGGTCCGTTTTGGACGCTTCCCAATTTGGCGCGTTCAAACTTTGTAACCACCTTAATGAATTTGCGCGCTCGTTTAGAAAATTTTGTACCGACGTTTCCAAATCGCGCTCGTTGTATTTTTCCTCAACCACCCATTGCGGCGGATTAATCGGTGTGAACGCCTCGTCGGGACGATGCAGAATGATGTCGAGGCGTGGGCGAAAGTCGCGGCGTTCTTCGTCATAGAGATGATTGATGACTTCGAGGATAGACCATGAATCCGCGCTCGGTTTCCAACGCGAGTGTTCGAGAGAGATGCCGCGCGTGAGCGATTCAATCGCGCGCGCGTGCTGTTCGAGTTGTGAATTTAAAAATTTATAGTTCATTCTTGGAAAAAAGGAATCTCCACGCGCCGTGGAGATTCCTTTTTGTTTCAAATCACTTCCCCATTCACCACCGCAATCGGTTCGCCCATAGTGTATTCGGGTTTGGTGTCTGTGCCGATGCCGAACGGTTCCCATTTGTGTTCGTCACTGTTGAGACGATGTTTGGTGCCGCCGCGTTTGTGCGTTTGCTCAAAACCTTCGGGTTCGATGCTGATGCGCTCGCCTTCGAGCAATCCGAACACGCCGCTTTGTCCGGGTTCCGCGCGTTTTTCTTGACAGAACTTGCACGTGCGCGGGTCGTGCGGTTGATAGTCGAGCGGTTCTTCGTAGGTGGTAATGTATCCTTCAAAATTTCGCAGTATGACTTTGTGGTCGCTCGCACTGATTTGATATTGCGGCATCACGGGAATTTTTCCGCCGCCGCCGGGCGCGTCCACTACGAATGTTGGAATGGAATACCCCGATGTGTGTCCGCGCAATGCTTCCATGATTTCAATGCCTTTGGCAACGGGTGTGCGAAAATGTCCCGCGCCGTGTACCAAATCGCATTGATACAAATAGTACGGGCGCACGCGCATCCGCACCAAATCGTGCACGAGTTGACGCTGCACATGTGGGCAATCATTCACGCCCGCGAGTAGTACCGATTGATTGCCCAATGGAATGCCCGCGCGCGTCAAGCGGTCACACGCTTCGTCCAATTCTTTAGTAATTTCGTTCGAGTGATTGACGTGAATGTTCAACCACAACGGATGAAATTTGCCGAGCATGTCGCACAATTCTTGCGTGACGCGCATCGGCATAAAGACAGGCACCCGCGAACCAATGCGAATGATTTCGATGTGTGGAATCGCGCGCAGCCGCGACAAAATTTCTTCCAAGAGTTTTGGCGCAAGCACCAATGGGTCGCCTCCCGAAAGTAAAACATCACGGACTTGCGGCGTGCGCTGCAGATATTCAATCTGCGCGTCGAAATCTTTGCGCGAAAATGTTGCAGTGGGGTCGCCGACAATGCGCGAGCGCGTGCAGTAGCGGCAGTACGTGGCGCATTGTGTTGTAATGAGCATCAATACGCGGTCAGGATAACGATGGACGAGACCGGGGACGGGCGAGTGCGCGTCTTCGGCGAGCGAATCTTCCATCATTGCCGTAAACGGCGCGAGTTCGTGCGCGGTGGGGACGACTTGTTGGCGAATGGGGTCGCGCGGGTCGTGCGGGTCAATCAGCGAGGCAAAGTACGGGGTAATGTCCACGCGAAAAAGATTTTTTGCCCGGAGGGCGTCTTTTTCACTTTCATTCAAATCGAGAACATTCGCGAGTTCTTGGACAGTGTTGAGTCGGTTCGAGAGCTGCCAGCGCCAGTCGTTCCATTTTTCGTCGGGAACGTCCTGATAAAATTTGGCGCGCTTGGACGGAAATTCACGTTTCATCTTGTATCCTCCAAAAGAAAATTCAGATGACGAGTGACGCGTCGAGTGAAACAGCCTGCCGCGAAGAATTGAGGGGTCACTCGTCATGCGTCAATCCTGGATTACGCAATCAAATGAAAGGTGTTTCCTGTGGAGGATCATGGTCGGTGCGAAAAAAAACAACCGGAGAGTCAATTGCGCTCATCGTGCGCGGAGTATAGCATAAATGAAAACGCGCGTAAATGTGATTGTGGATATATTTTACGCGCGAGTACAAAAAATGAAACCTGCCTTGTGCGACAGCGCAGGTTTCAACAACGGGCTAACGGTGTGCGTTACCTGCGTGTGGGCGGGCGTGGACAATGCTTGGGAGCAGGAAAAACTCG
>CAYXXF010000007.1:0-311616 GCA_964469005.1 uncultured Anaerolineales bacterium | reverse complement strand
TTCGATTTGCCCCTTGACAATCAAGACAGTTGTTTCGAGCGGAGCGAGAAATCTCACTTTGTTCGACATGACAGTTTCGTCCTTTCTCGTGCTTGCCCGCCTCATCTCTGCAGTAATCCTCTCTTCACTCGCCATCATCACGGTCATATTGGGCGGATGGTGGCTTTTTGCTTTGTACGGCGGCGGCATGTTGATTGCAGCGTACGAATATTTCAACATGACACGCATCGGGGAGCATCGCCCGTTGTGGATTCCCGCGCTCATTGCGATTGCGCTGTTGTACTTGAACGCGTTGTGGAAACCGGTACTGCCTATTGATTTCGCGCCACTCATTTTGGCAATCATTATTGCACTGCCTGCGCTGTGGGAACTCTTGCGGAAAAATCACGAAAGTTTCTTGCTCGATTGGGCGGTGATGATTTTGGGCGTCATGTATATCGGCGGTCTGGGTTCGTATCTCTTTGCGCTCCGCAATTTACAAGATGGCGTACAATTGTTGTTCATTCCCCTGCTCGCCACGTGGCTCACTGATATTTTTGCGTACCTCTCCGGGCGCATCTGGGGCAAGGATAAATTTTTCCCCGACATCAGCCCCAAGAAAACGCGGCAAGGCGCGATTGGCGGAATTGTCGCGGGAACATTGACGGTGGGAATTCTCGGTTCCATTTTTGGAATGAATCCTTTGCTCGCGTTTCTCGGCGGTATCATCATTGCCTTGTTGACCACCGCAGGCGACCTCACCGAATCGCTTATCAAACGCAATCTCGGCGTCAAGGATAGCGGCACGCTCATAGCAGGACATGGCGGCGTCTTTGACCGTTTGGACAGCATGTTCATCCCGTTGACGTTCGCATATTTTTATTTCACTTTAGTGTTGGGATACAAGTAAAAAGGAAATACGAAAACAGGAAAACACGTAACGATTTTGCAATGTTTTACCTGTTTCATTGTTTCCCACTCTCCATATATACTTGCAATCATGCTGGAATTGTTTCTACAACTTTTCTCTTTTTGGAATTTTCTCCTCGCGGCTGCCCTCGTCATCATCACCTTTGCCCTGTTACTGTGGCTCTTTCCACAAAGTTGGCGCAATCCCGTTCAACGCGCGTTTAGCGCACTCCTCACCTTTGTCGGCATTGTGTACATTGGGCAAGTGTTTTTGCTTCGCACGACAAATTTAGAAGCGGCGGAAATTTGGCTGCGGTTTAAATGGATTGGCATCGCGTTCGTGCCTGCCGCGTACGTTCACTTTTCCAACGCAGTGCTGCGCTCGACGTTTTACGATACAAAATTGCGCCGCGCCGCGACAGCCATTTCCTATGTACTCGGCATGATTTTTCTTATGCTCGTCGTGTTCACGGATTTTGTTGTCGGCGACCCGTTCAATTATCCCTTTGCGACGCAGTTGCGCGCGGGACCCTTGTTTTATTTGTTCGCGTTATATTTTTTCGCCACAACGGCGTGGGGCATTTACAATATCGAACTCGCGCGCCGCCGTACCTTGACGCCAACATCGCGTCGCCGTTTGCGCCGCTTGGGCTTTGCCTTTCTCGCGCCCGCGTTCGGCGTTTTCCCCTATCTCGTTTTTTCAGGATTCCCCGCGCTCATTCCGCCGATTGTTTTGGTACTGCTCACCTTTTTCGGAACGATTGGTTTGATTGTGATGCTGATTGTCATGGCATACACGGTCACGTATCAAGGCGCGCTCCAATCAGACCGCATCATCAAACAAAAATTTATTCACTTTATGCTGCGCGGTCCGATTGTTGCAGTAGGCGTTGTCACTGCGCTCGCGATTGTTCCGATTTTTGAAAATTGGCTGCACGTTACACGTGAAACATTGCTCGCGGCGACGGTGATTGTCGGCATCATTGTTTTTGAAATGCTCATCAGCCGCAGCAAGCCGTACCTGGACCGCGTGTTATTTTGGCAAGACCGCCGTGAAGTGAAACAGATTCAAGAACTCGACGCGCGTTTGTTGACCACGAGCGACCTACGTCAAATTTTGGAAAACATTCTTGCGGCAATGTGCGACCTCTTGCGCGTGGAAAGTGGTTTCGTTCTCGCCGCCGACGCGGACGAATGGAAATTGGAAGCAATGGTCGGAGCGCGCGACGAGATTCAGAAATTCATTACCACACAAAACACCCCCCCCTCGCTCACGAACGGGGACAACACACCCCACTTTTTTGCGAACGGCGACTATTGGTTGTATCCGTTAAAAGTAAATGGGAGTGATACGCTTGTCGGCGTCATCGGCGTTGCCGCGCGGTCACCCGAACCTGAATTGACCGAACACGAACGCGAACTTGTGGACGCGTTCGCCTCGCAAGCAGAGATCGCGCTCGAAGACCGCGCGCTGCAAAAAAATGTGTTTGACGCGTTGGAACAAATCGGCAGTGAAGTGGAAGCGTTACAGCGCGTGCAATCGAAACAACGCGTCGTCGGCGGCACGGTACAGGAACGCGTCGAAGAAGAAATTGTTGCGTCCCCCGATTTCAACCGCGCCGTGCAAGATGCCCTCGCGCATTATTGGGGGGGACCGAAACTTGCGCACTCGCCGTTGTTGCAACTGAACATCGTTCAACAGTCGCTCGACGACTATGACCAAAACGCCACCCGCGCCTTGCGCGCGATTCTCGCGGAGGCGATTGAAGGATTGCGTCCCGACGGCACTCGTTCGCTCACTGCGCCCGAATGGGTCTTGTACAATATTCTCGAACTCAAAGTGATTCAAGGCATGAAAATCCGCGAAATCGCGCAAAAACTCGCCATGAGCGAAAGCGATTTGTACCGCAAACAACGCGTCGCGATTCAAGAAGTGGCAAAGGTGGTGCAGCAGATGGAGCAAAGGGATACAAAGGCGCCGCCGGTGTGAAAAGGATTCGACAAAAAAAATTCGTGACGCTGGTCACGAATTTTTTTTGTCGGAATTCATTGTTAGATACTTCGACGCGAATCGCTTTCATCGTTCGTCAATTCTGTCTCAATTTTGATTTTCTTTGACAACCGTGATTCTTCCGCACGCCGCAGCCACCACTTTTCCCAAAAGTTGATATGCCGCAGATAAAAGCCAACTGCAACAACTGCGACATACAAGAACACACATGCTAAAAAGCTGGTGAGGTTTTGAAACTCCATAACAAATCAAGGTTGCGGCACCGCCGTCGCGGGTCTCCTTGTCGGCGGCGCCTGGCTGCCGAGACAATTTTCGTTGTAGTATTGTTCTGCCGCTTGGACTGCGGTATCGTCGGGATTCACGTCCAACGCTTTGTCGAGCCACTCGCGTCCCTTTGGACAATTGTCCAAATTTACGTACGACAGCCCCAACGAATAATAGTATTCTGCGCGGTCTCCGCCGAGCGCAATCGCTTTTTCAAAACTTGGCACGGCATTTTCCCAATTTTGCAAAACAAAATAAATAATGCCCAAATGTCCGTGCGCGGGCGCGTACGTTTCATCAATTTGCACCGCGCGGCGCAATTGCGAAATCGCAGCGTCGTAATCGCCGAGAAAATAATAAATCCATCCAAACTCGTCATACACTTCGGCAGAATTCGGGTCGGCTTGAATCGCCTGTTGAATCAACGCGAGCGCGTTGCGATATTGTCCAATCGCTCGCATATTGCGTGCGGCAGCAACGTATAAAAATCCCAAATTCGGTTGAATCTGAATCGCGCGTTGATATTCCGTGATTGCGTTGCGATACTTGCCCGACGTTTCGTACGCATAACCATATACGCGATGCGCTTCCCAATTGTTGTCGTCGAGTTGTACCGCAAGCCGCGCGGTGGGGACCGATTTATCCACGCGTCCAATATCCGAATACAACTCGCTCAAATACGCTTGGGCGTACACGTTATTTTCGTCTAATTCAATCGCGCGCAGCGCGTGTGGCAATGCTTCGTCGTACTGTCCTTGCCAATCGAGTGCGAGTCCCAACACGGCGTTGTTGTACGCGTCATCGGGATTCAATTCCACCGCGAGGCGCGCGTTCTCTTCGGCTTCCCCGTACTTGCGGCGAATAATCAACAGCCGCGCCAAACGCGCCAGCGCGGTGTCATTCCCCGGGTCCAATTCCACCACGCGGCGATATTCCGCAATCGCGCGGTCCACCTGTCCATTTTGAAAATAACCGTCGGCGCGATTCACAATGTTGACCGCAGGTTCGGTCGGCGTCGGCGTAATCGTCGGAGTCGGATGAAGTGCTTCAGGCAGCCACGCGGCAGGCGCGACGTACACACCGCGCGTTGCGAGCAAAAGAAAACTCGCGTACGCTGTACCGATTACAATAATCACAATCAGCAAACAACTGCGCAGCCAAGGCAGTCGCTGCGGTTTCCGACCGATGTACATGAACTAAACCAATAGCCGATAGCCGAATGCAGATAGCCACGACAAGTCATGGAGCTTGCCATTTGTTATCTGCGATTTGCCATTAGCGAACTTGCACCTGCGTTACTTGAACCACCTGTACTCCATCCGTCACAACAATTTTGTATTCGCCGAGCAATGCGTTTTGTGGAATCATCAATGTATGAATATCGCGGACAATTTCCTTTGCATCCCAACGGGACAACGGGTAATTTTCAAATGCGCGCGCGGACGCAATGACATTTTCTCCTTGGTCGCGCAATTGGACTTGGAGGTCTAAATCCTGCGTCGGTTTTTCACGCGTTTGAAAGTATAGCACGAGCGGAACGAACTCGCCGTGTGCGTACACCATTCGCGCCAACTGATACCCAATCAAATCCACCGATGCAAAATTCGCATCGGCAAGCGGTTCAAGAAAAATTGCGTTCGGCGACACGATGCGTTTGTGTATGGTCAACGCGCCAAGCGTGAGCGCGTCCATTCCGTCCACCAATTTCAAACGTTCGCCGTTATCTGCGCGATACACACCGATCACCAACGCATATTCGCCGGGCGGCGTTCCCGGTGGAATCACCACGCCCACCTTGTCCAAAATTTCATCACCCGTTTGCCATTGACTCGTCGGGCGAAAGCCGTTCTGCGGTTCGCCATCGTGCTGCGCAATGATTTGTCCTTGCGCGTTCAACAGATGCACAAAAATTTTATAACTCGGCAAAAAGGGACGCACCCCTACCCACACGAGTTCCAAAGGCAGCACATCACCACCCGCGAGTTGTTTGTCCGCCAAAGCAAAGCGCCGCAAAAAAATTTCGTCGCCGAAACGGATACGTCCCTCAAACTCCGTCAATGCGGCGGCTGCCGCGTATTGTGTCAACCGCACGTTGCCGTGCCATTCATCACTCGCTTTGAACGACGATTCCGCCAACGCACGCTCAACAAAATTTTCGGGGTCAGCTTGTTCGGTCGCCCAAAAAACGCCAAACAAATTTTCGCGTGTGCGCAGTTCATTCAACACCGTTTGCGTTTGCTCGCGCTGCATCGGACGCCCAATCGGCAAACCGACCAATGGCGCGGGACTGTGGAAATAATATCGCACCACGTCCATTTGCCCCGGCGCGTTGATAATTACTGCGTCGCGTTCTGTCGCCACCGCGTTGATGTAATTGACGATGCCGCGATAATCATCGCGCTGCAAACGCGGGTCAGAGTATAAATTTTGCAGAGCCAACACCGTCCCCGCCGCGAACAATGCGCCGACAAACAATTTTGAAATGTTCACAAATTGTCGCACATGCCGATTTTCCGTCGCGGTCTGCGAAGGACCATACGGCGCGCGTTCGCGCAAAAATAGTCCGGGATAAAACACCGAAACGCCGCGCGCAACACAAATCAAAAAACCCGGCGTGGCAAGCAATAGAAATTTTGGATTGTATGCGGGACGCGAGAGGGAAACGAAATACATCGCGAGCAGCGGCACAATTGCCCAGACCGCGCAGGTCACAATGCCCCACGCGCTTTGTTTGAACAAATCGCGCGAGGGCAGCAACCCACCGACAAACAACAACGCGTACAACGCGACAAGCAAGACTTGTGCAGAAAGCGGCGCATCCGCGCCCGTCACAAACGCGCTCGTTATTTTCCACGCCATTTCCAACAATGACATTGGCTCGCTGATGCCGGGCCAACTCGTCAACGATTGCCGCGCAAAATTCAACCACGGCAGATACGCGAACGCAACGACAATTTGTGTACCAATCCAAAATGCAGCCGAATGTCCTATGCGCGGACGTTGATTGCGAAATGCCCACACGAGCCACGCGACAAACGCGAAATTTTCAAACAGAACGAGGGTGAACGCGTAATAATTGGTGTACAACGCGGCGAGCGTAAAGAACACATACCCCGCGACGGCGAGCAAACGCGCGCGCATTCGTTGTGCGAGGGAGGGGGGATTGAATTCGCGGGGCGGCTTGAACATTACAATGAACATCCAAACCGAGAAACACGCAAACAGTGTCACCCAAATATACATCCGCGTCTCTTGCGCGTAATACGTTTGAAAGGGATTGAGCGCCGACAACACAGCCGCAATCACTGCGACGTCTTGGTCAAAAAATTCGCGCGCAACGCGGAACGTCACCGCAACCACCAACACGCCTGCAAACACGGAAAGAAAACGAATTGCAAATTCACTGATACCCGCGAACGGAATCCACGCGCTCAACAATAAATAATAGAGGGGGGGGTGAATGTCGCGCGCTGCCGCGTTGATGATTGCGTTCGCGCTCAACTGCGCGAGCGCGACAGACGTGCCTTCGTCGTTCCACAAACTTTGCGCGCCCAATGTATTCACGCGCACAAAAAATCCGACCGCGAGTGCAATCAACAACCACACGCGATTTTTTAACGACAACCATTCGTCGTCGAACGCTTGCCCGGCGTACGAACGCGAGAGACGAAAAAGCGGACGCGCCGTCATGCAGTCTCCTGTGGTGGAATGTGGAACGGGGAACGTTGAGTGACGCGCAAGAAATATCTGACTCTAACCATCAGCAAAACAATCACCCCAACCCCCAACACAATCCAAAGCACATATTGCACTAACCACTCATTTGATTGTTTCACCACAATTCCATCCAGCCACAATTCGCCCTGCAAGACGCGCACTTCCACGCGATACTCACCCGGCAATACATTTTTCGCGAGCGTAATGCGATGCTGTGAATTGGAGTCTGTTGCGCGCAAATCAAATGTTTGAAATTCGCCCTCATCTACACGCGCTTCAATCACACCATAATACGGATTCGGCGCTAAAGCGAGCTCCGCCGCGTTTCCGCGAAACGTGAACCGCAAAATATCGTTCGGAATCCCAACTACATATTTATCAATCACCTTATCGCCAAATGCCCCACTGCCCCACGCTCCCAAATAGTCGAGTGTCCAATTCGTCTCTTGATGAAATCCTTTGCCGAGCCAGCGCGCGGTGGGTGTATAGTTTTTGATGGCATCATACGCGGGACGCGGCGTAAAGTCAGGGTCAAACAAGCGGAAATAAAAAAATGGCTGCTCGCGTTCATTGTCATACGCGCGTTTGAAAAACCAATAATTCATCACGCCCATCCAGCCCCATTCGGATTGCGCGCGTTCGTACGCTTGCGCCGCATACGTGCCCTGCTGCTGCTCTGTCACGCGTCCATAGGGCGCGTTTTCAAAACTCAACGGGAGCGCGTTCCAACCAATTTCCATTGCCCACATCGGTTTGCTCGCATCGCCATTTTTTACCATGATTTCGCGAATGAGAATCGGACGCGAAAAATTTGTGCGCGAAGCGTCGGCGCGATGGTCGCCGGGTCCGGTGAACAATCCATAGTTCATCACCGCAAGAATATCAAAATAGTTTTTTGCACCCGCATCGTACATCTGCCGCAAAAAAATCAAATCGCTCACATTGCGCGGACCCGTTTCCAATGTTTGCGCGAGTCCCGCGCTGATAATCACCGCGTTTGGGTCTGCCTCTTTTGCCCTTGTGTAACCAATTTTCAACAAGCGGGTGTAATCCTTCGCGTTGACCGCTTGCTCGCCCCATTCGGGATAAATGTTTGGTTCGTTCCACAACTGATAAAATTTGATTTTGCCGCGATAGCGTGAAACAACCGCGTGAACGAAATCGCCGTAATCGTCATAATTATCCGGCGGCGCAAAAAAACCGCGCGCGTGTCCATCGGCGCGCGTCCACGCGGGCGGATGGTCGAGGCGCGCGATAATTTCTAAATCATATTCTTGCGCCAACGCGACGAGGCGGTCATATTTTTCCCACGTACTCTTGTTGAATTTTGTATCAAAAAATTCGCCCTTGCGCGGCTGCTCCAAATCTTCCCACGGAAATTCTTGACGGATGAATTTGAATCCCGCGTCGCGAATCAATTCCATCCCCTTGCGAATTTTTGCTTCTTCGACTTCTTGTTCAAAAAATGTATTTACCCCAAACGGCGGCGCATCGGTGTACGGCGTCGGCGCGTAATCGGCGGTGTCACGCGGCGCTTGAAAAAGCGAGAGCGCGAGGAATCCCAACGCGCGGATTTGGTACGAAAAATCCTCTTCGCCCGTCACATCCGCCAACGTTTGACGCAACGCGTCTCGCTGCAACAAAAACGCGGGTACGAGCGCACAGAATAGAATGGCGTTCAGCACAAAGAGAATCAAAATCCAACGTTTTTGGCGCGCACTCATACAAGCTTTCCCGTTTTGTACAAATCCTTTTGGAAAGTTTGGTGAAAACGAGATTAGCATTGTAGCATAGGAAAAACCCACGCCGTTGTTTGGCGCTTTCCAAGATTCTATTGCCGCGTGGTATAATTGTGTCGTAATGAACTCCATCGTGATTTTATTCAAGCCACAACAACGTCGCGGACTGCGTTTTCGTAAACCTCCAAGCGGCGCGTTGTGATTTTTGATTTCCCGATTCAAAAATCACGCGCGTATTTTTTTGTCTGAACACTGTTCACTGATTTCTGATAACCGGAGGTTAACATGTCAGGTCATTCCAAATGGTCAACGATAAAACGCAAAAAGGGCGCGGCGGACGCGAAACGCGGACAGATCTTTACGCGGCTCGCGCGCGACATTACGATTGCAGTGCGCGAAGGCGGCGGCGACCCCGAAGCCAATTTCGCGCTACGGCTCGCGTGGGACAAAGCGCGCGGTGCGAACATGCCTAAAGAAAATATCGAACGCGCCATTCAACGCGGTCTCGGTAACACGGGCGAAGGTGGACAGCTCGACGATATTTCGTACGAAGCATACGGTCCCGGCGGCACCGCGATTATTGTCCAAGTCCTCACCGACAATCGCAATCGCGCCGCCGCCGAAGTGCGTCGCATTATTACGCGCGCCGGCGCGACTTTCGCGTCCACCGGTTCTGTCGCGTGGATGTTTGAAAAACGCGGTATCTTTACAATTCCCGTACAAGGCAAGAGCGCGGAAGATTTGGAATTGGAATTGATTGACGCGGGCGTGGATGATATTAAAGCCGAAGATGAACATGTCGAAGCGTACGTCGCGCCCGAACATTTGCGCCCCGTGCGCGAAGAATTGCAGAAACGCCACATCCCCATCGAAGATGCACAAGTTTCGCTCATTGCCAAAAATCATGCCGCTGTAAGCCCCGAAGACGCTGCGAAAACAATGCAGCTGATTGAAGACCTCGAAGAACTCGACGACGTGCAAAAGGTCATCACCAATCTGGATATTACAGAAGAAGCGATGGCAGAGTTTGAAAAGACTTTGGCATGAGTGCAAGTGTCAGGTATCAAGTGCCGCGTATGACTTGATACCTGATACTCGATACCTGATACTTGATCGCCCTCGGCATTGACCCCGGCACCGCGCTGTGCGGTTATGGAATTGTGCGCGCCGTTGGTGACGACTATGAACTTGTCACCTGCGGCGCGATTTCAACTCCCGCCAAAACGCCACTCGACCAACGTCTCGTCAAAATTCACGCGGATTTGGTAGAGTTGATTCGCGAATACAAACCCGACCAAGCCGCGATTGAAAAACTATTTTTCGCGCGCAACATCACTACTGCCATTTCCGTTGGACACGCGCGCGGTGTCGCAATGCTCGCCGTCGCGCAAGCCAACATTCCTCTCGCCGAATACACACCCAATGAAATTAAACAAGCCGTCTCCGGTTACGGCGGCGCGGATAAACATCAAATGCAGCAAATGGTAAAGATGTTGCTCCGTCTCGACGCCGTACCAAAACCCGACGACGCGGCGGATGCCGTTGCCATCGCGATTTGTCATTTGCAAGGCGCGCGGTTGCGCGAATTGATTGATTCACAGAGTTAATATTATGATTGCCTTTCTTCGTGGCACTTTACTCCAACGCACCACTGATTCCATCATCCTCGACGTAAATGGCGTCGGCTATCGCGTGCGTATTCCTACTACGACGCTTGCCTCACTCGGCGATTTGGGCACGAGCGTAGAACTGTACACGCATCTGCATGTACGCGAAGATGATATGTCGCTGTTTGGTTTCGCGACACAAGACGAACTCGATTTATTTGAAATGCTGTTGAGTGTTTCGGGCATCGGTCCCAAAGTCGGACTCGGCATTCTTTCGTCCGCGCCGCCGAATGAAATTCGCAGCGCCATCGGACAAGGGAATCTGGAAATTTTGAGCGGCATCAAAGGCATCGGCAAAAAAACCGCGCAGCGTCTTGTCCTCGAACTCAAAGGCAAAGTCGAAGTGGGGGAAGAGATTGCAGAATTGTCACCACTCGACGGTGAAGTTGCCGCGACGCTCATCAACTTGGGTTACAGCGCGGCTGAAGCACAACGCGCGGCGCGTTCCGTGCGCGGCGTAACGCTTGAAGAAAAATTGCGCGCGGCGCTGCAATACTTGGGAGGGTAATTTCTGATTTCAAATTTGCGATTTGTGATTTCGCAGAGTTGAAAAATCAAAAATCATAAATGAACGAGTACGATGTGATTGTCGTCGGTTCAGGTCCAAGCGGTACAACAGCCGCGCGGCATCTTGCGCGTGCGGGCGTGAAAACGTTGTTGCTCGAAAAAGAAAAAATGCCGCGTTACAAACCGTGCGGCGGCGGCGTGACTGCCAAAGTGAAAAATGTTCTTGATGTAGATTTTTCACCGACGGTTGAAGATACCATTGCGCGCGCCTCTGTTGCCTATCGTGATGTGCTGCGCTTTCCCGTGCAATTTGATGGACCCGTCGGCTGGTCGGTGATGCGCGATAAATTTGATTTGTTGTTGGCGAATCAAGCAGCGAACGCGGGCGCGGAGGTACGTGATGCGTCCAGTGTCAATCACATCGCGATTGAAGAGGATGGCGTACACGTCCAAGTGAACAAGGAAAAAATTCGCGCCCAAGTGATTATCGGCGCGGATGGCGCGAATGGATTGGTCGCGCGCGCGGCGGACTTGCACAGTGAACGACGGCTCGGTGCGGCGCTCGAAGCAGAAATGGAATTGCCAAACGATTCTGTCGAACATTGGCGCGGCGTGTGGCATTTGGATTTTGGCGCGGTGCCGCACGGTTACGCGTGGATTTTTCCCAAAGCGGAACATTTATCCGTCGGCGTCGGCGCGTTTGTCAATGCCAAACAAAAATTGAATTTTCGCGAACTGTTGAATCAATACATCGCGTCCGAGCCAACCTTGCGCAATGCCAAACATATCGCGCTGCACGGACACACATTACCGCTCGGCGGCACGCTGCGACAGGTGAGCAAAAAACGCGTCGTGTTGGTCGGCGACGCGGCGAATCTCGTTGACCCGTTTTCGGGCGAAGGCATTTACGCTGCAATCAAAAGCGGCAAACTTGCAGCCGAACATATAGCGCGCGATTTGAACGCGGGCGATTTGGAATTTTCTGCATACACCACACAGATTCAAAACGAATTCACGCGCGATTACAAATACGCGGAAAAACTCGGCACCGTTTTTTATCGCGCTCCGACAACGCTGTTGAAAATTTACGCGCAATCCAAACTGCTCCATCGCTTTACGCAAGAAATCGCGCACGCGGACATGGACTATCACACCGTCATTGGAAAATCGTTGCGCCACGCACCGCGTTATTTTTTGAATCAACTCGCGCAAAAAATTCATCTCACCCCGCGCGCGAAGCTGTCTTGATAGAGATGTACGGAATGTTATAAAAAATAAAACTGCGCCGAACATTCGGCGCAGTTTTATTTTTTCTATTTTGTTCCCCTCAAGAATACGGCTTGCCACGGGTCATAGTGACTGGAAAATTTTTGGCGTGACACCAATTGTCCGTTCTGATAAATTTCACGATAGAGGGTTACATCTTCGCCGTCTGCCGCGAAATCAATTTGTTTCGTCGTGCCGCGCGGCAAATTTGGGTCGTCAATGTATTTCACAGGCGGACGCGGCACCGGATTCGAACTCACCGGTTCGGTCATCTTTACTTCGCGCCCGTTTGGTTTGGTACCATAGAAATTGAATGTGAGCCGCAGATTTTTTACATCAATCTCCGGTTCAATCAAAATGTAATTCGGCGTATCGTTCACAAATTTCATGTCCGCGCTCGGCACAAACACTGCTGCGTCCAAACCTTTCGGCGGTTCATAATAACCGACACGATAGGCGTGTTCCCAACGTTCCGTAATCGGAAAACCCGCAAAGAACGCCGCGCGAAACATCGTCGTCGAAACTTGGCACACGCCGCCGCCCGGTCCCAACACGGTGCGGTCTCCAAAAATAACGTACGCGTCCTCGTAACCGTTCGCTTCGACAATTTCAGTCAAATACTTGATAAACGAAAAGGTCGCGCCGGGCGGAATCACCACACCATCAAATGATGCTTGCGCGGTTTTGATATTCGCGATGCGATTGGGAATCGAACCGCGAAATTGACTCGTGCCGCTCGACACCAATTCTTTGATACCGAGTTTATCTGCATCGCGCGCGTCCACTTCCGGTTTTGTAATGTTCACCGCAAGTTCAATCGTGTTTGCGCGCAGCGCATTGATGGGCGAATCGTTGGGCGACGCGTTGCCATTCACGCGGCGCTGCGCGGTGGCTTGTTGAAATTTTGTCGTAATCGCTTGCACTGTCGCATCAACGTTCAACGCGCGACCTTCTTGACTCATCACTGTCGGCGTCAGAACTCCATCGGTGAAATGAAAACGCGCGTCGCGCGGGGCTTGATTGATTTCGCGCGCGAGCGCGTCAACTTTGGTCCGAATCGCAGCTTCGTTCAACGTTACTTGATAACTCATAGAACTGTCCGCGTTCGCAACGGGCTGCAGCGTCAACATTTGCGCGAGCGCGGCTTGGTCAATTGCCCACGCGCGTTCTTGAAATTGCAACACAAGCGGCGCGGCGAGAAACGCGTTGATTTGTTTTTGCGCTTGGGCGGCATCCACCGCGTGCGGCGCGAGGTCTTGAATCGGCAATGCTACTTCGCCGCGCGGGTTAGCCGCAAACGTTTTGATGCGCTTGAATGTTTCGTCACCGTCGAGGCGGCGTCCTGCTTGTGCGCGCGTTTCGACGAGTTTCATTCCTTCGAGACGATACGAAGCATCGCGCGGTTGACGGTCAATTTGTGAAGCGAGGACACTGACATATTGTTTCGCCACGCTTTCGTCAAACGCGGCAGAAGCGTTCACATCCGCGCCGACAATCAACGCGCGCGCTTGTTCCGTCACCGACAAACTGAAATCGCCGCGATGTCCGATTTGGAACGCGGCGTCGAGCGCGGGTTTCAAATCGCTGCGAAAACCGAGTTCCCAAGGCCATGCGCGATACACATTTGAACCATCGCGCAAGACAATTTGTTCGCCGCCAAAACGTTCGAGCAAAACATTTGGGTCGCCTAATTTTTCGCGGATGTGCGTTTCAGCTTGCGGACGCGTCATGCCGCCAATTTCCTCTCCCAAAACGCGCACGCCCGGCACCGCGCGTTCGGTAAAGTACCACTGATACGTCAAAAACGCGCCGACAAGTCCGAACAGCGCGAGCAGCAAAACCAAAACGGGCGCGCCAATTTTTGGCAGCGCGCGGTTTTGCGAACGGCGCGCGCGGCGCAATTCGATACGCGCTTCGGGCGTCAGATTCGGTGGCGGTGGCGGAGCAACGGGCGCGGGTTTTATGGAACGCGACGCGCGTTTGCCACGCGGTGGCAGCGATTGAAACGGTTGAAATTCTTGGTCAGCCATTGATTACAAATGTGGGATTGAACCTGCGCGGAACGAAAACGATTTTACCACAACTTGTGAGCGCGATTGTTTTTCACGCAAAGACGCAAAGTTTATTCCACTGAAATTCAGAACGATTATGCTAGCGCGCAACAAATTTAACAGCATCCCATACAACAACAGTGGACCCAAACGGCTCGTACGTCACATCCGAAAGCGAAATGTATTCACCGCCTTGCGCGGAAAAATTATACGTGCCGAGCGAGACCCAACTATCTTGATACGCAGCTTGCGCAACCGCAATCGAATCATACTGTCCTGCGTGATAAATCCAATACCGCGCGTTCGTCGTCGTTGCGAGACCTTTCGGAATGTACGCAAACAGTTCATAATTCCGCGCTTGCAATTTCGGATACCAACGTCCCCAGTTGTAGAGCGGTTGAATGAACGCGTTGTTATTTGCCCATAACGCGCTGCCGTTGTAACCGCTTGACGCGGTGCGCCATGCCGCGCCGCTGCCGCCTTGCGTCCAACCTTCGCCCAACGCGTCAACGATAATTTCATTTGCAGTGGGGGGGGGTGAACTGTTGCCTTGCGCTTGAGGAATTACGCCTGCAACAACGTTGAGCGAAATCTGCGCGCCGCCGGTGCTTTGAAAATATTCGACGCGCCAATTATGTGCGCCTGCGCTCAAATAAACGGTGGTCGAAAAATTTGTAGGCGGTTGTTCGCGCCACGCGTCGAGAATGAGATTGTCGTCGAGAAAAATGCGCGCGCCGTCGTCAACGGTAAGCAGCACCGTATAGAATCCCGTCGCGGGCGCGTCTTGCGTAGATTCCCAACGCGCAGAATAAAGTTGTCCCGCGAGATTGCAGCCCGGCGAATTGCTCGGCAGATTGCTCGGCAGATTGCTCGGCAAATTGCCAGCCCAATTGAAATTCAACTGCGCGGTATTTTGTTCACAGATGGACGGAGGGATGAGTTGAATGTTGTTGAAAAACTCGCCGCGCCAAAGTTCGTTCGACGCGGAGGGGGGGGGGGCAAGTTGCGCGCTGCTGAAAACAAAGTTGACGACGGCTTGTCCGCCCTCTTCAAAATATTCGACGCGCACCGGATACGTTCCACTTAAATATAATGTGTTGGTGTACGTCTTGGCTTGCTGTGGCATCCAACCATCAATCGCCAGCGTGTCACCAACCCACACGCGGATTCCATCGTCCGCCGTCGCGGTAAAGGTATAACTCCCTGCCGCGAAATTGTACAAACGCGTCCAGCGCACAGAAAAATTTTCAGAAGGAATGCGCGGGTCGGGCGCGCCACTGCCCCAATTGAAATTGATGTCAACATTGTTGACGCGATAGCGCGGTTCGCCGAGCAAGTACGGATTGTCAAAGTATTCGCCGAGCCAATCGGGAAACATGCCGGGCGGTGTAATCGTTAATTGCGAAGTCATGCCGCCCGCCGCTTGATAGTACTCGACGCGCAAGAGATGATACCCTTCCGCAAGTTCTTGGGTTTTGACGCGCGTGAGCGGACCGTGGTCGTACCACATATCAATGACGAGTTCGTTGTCGAGCCACACGCGCCCCGCGTCATCCGAAGTATAGGTAAACGTCCACGCGCCCGCGCGGTCAATCAGGTACCAACCTTCCCACCGCGCCGAAAAATCTGTCGAAGGCACACTGCCCGGTGCGGGCGAGCCACCCGCGTTGTACGACCAATTGATGACCGGTTCAAGACGCGACACAAGCGGCGCACCTTGAAATTTTTTTCCTAAAAAGTATGTAGCCTGAAAACCATTGGTGGGGACTTGCGCGTGCGCGGCAGAGTTGAAAAGGAGAAATGGTATAAGCAAAAGCAAACAACACACAAGAAATTTTCTGGGCGACATGCAATCCTCGAAAGGCAACGCGTCCGAACGCGCCATTAGTTTCAAGACGCTATTCTAAACGCACATGTTCCGAAAAAAAACCTACGAGGAATTTGAATCCTCGTAGGTTTTGATTTACCACGCACACACTTTGAGTAACGTGCCTGCATAAATGTAATTCGGATTTCTTATTCCGTTCCATTGTTGCAGCTGCCACGTCGTCACACCAAACTTCCACGCGATGCCATACAAAGTGTCACCGTAACGAACGCGATACCAACACGTTGGCTGCGGCGGTGGCGGCTGCGGCGGATATTGGCAATTGGGCCACGGTTGGCACGGCGGCAACGGCTGCGCGCAATAGGGCCAGGGTTGACAAGGCGGCTGCGGAATCGGCGTGATGGGCGGACAACCTTGACACGGCGGACAACCGGGACAAATCGGATACGGTGTGGGAATAACTGTCGGTGGCGGAGGCGCAGGCGGATATGGACATTTCCACGTGTACGGTTGACCCTTTAGCGCCCACGACACACACGCGGTCCCTGCGTTCGGCGCGTTATAGTACTTTACTTCAAAGTTGTAATATCCCGGCGCGCGGATGTTGAAATCGCCTTGATGCCATGTGGGTCCTTGATTATACCAAGCGTTCATGGCGATTTTGCCGTCCACCCAAACATTCATGCCATCATCATTCAGGGTATAGACGGTATAGGTTCCCGCACTTGGAAAGTACACCGTGCCGCGCCAACATACCATATAGTTGGTGGTGTTGATGATGCCGGGAACAGGCGAAGAACCTTCGGGCCAATACTTCCAAATTTCCGTATCGCTCGTCACGTAGGCGGCATTCGCATCGGGACATTCGCGCCCGCCTGCATCAAAGTAATTGAAATAACGCGTTTGAAACACACCGGTCTGTTGGGATGGACTGGCGTTCGCACTTGACGCGAGCGCAACGGTGAACAAGAGCGCCAATGCCAATGTGCTTGTTAAAACGATTGCTTTACGGTACATACAAAACTCCTTTCTGCGTGCTGGCGTCAGGACGCGCAGGGCGAAAGTCGTCGGGTTACACGCGCACTATACCACAAAATTTCATTTTTGTCGCGTCCAAAAAAAATTGGAGACCCAAAGGGTTTCGAGATATTGTGTGCCTCGAAACACTTTGGGTCCGACAAGGAGACTTATTGCACTTCGACTGCGCCAATATCGGCTTTTGGACCGACGGGGCGCGTGAAACCGCGCTGGTCAAAATTGATGTGGTTGTCCGTCTTGCCTTTGTTGATGAGCGGACTTCCGGCAAGGGGTAAATGCGTTTGCGTGGGTCCGCCATTGCTGGCAAGCGCGCCCAATTTTGCGTTCTTGTTATTTTGGTCGCCGTTCTGGTTTAGTTCGCTCGAGCAGCTGTTATCACTGGAGAGATTGAAACCTCCGGAAACAATTGTAGCCCCACCACAATTCCCGTTTGTGTTGTTCGAGAGCGCAGTGTTTTGCATATAAATGCTGGCGTTGGAGACACCATCCGAATAGACGCCGCCATACGTGGGCGCGGTGTTATTGGCAACGGTGACATATTCAAGCGAAATGTCGTTGTTGTACGCAAAGATTGCGCCGCCGAAATGTCCCGCGCCCGCGCTATTACCGCTAAAGGTGGAATTGCGCACGCCGAGCGAGGCGCTGGTGTAAATTCCGCCGCCGTCGCCCGTTGCTTGATTGCTGCTAAAGGTGGATTGTTGAATGTCAGTGCTGTTACCAAAATCGCGCATTCCGCCGCCTGTGGCTGCTTTGTTACCGCTGATGGTGGATTTTGAAATGCTCATAAAACCACCGTGATAAATTCCACCGCCTTGCCCCGTCGCGGTATTGTTCATGATTTTGGAATTGACGACTTCGATTCCGCCAAAATTCTCCAGTCCCGCGCCGTTCACACCTTTATTACCCGACAAGACAGAGTTCTTGAGCGTGTTGGTAGAATTGAATTGCGTCCAGAACGCGCCGCCTTCGTCGCCCGAATTGTTGTTCAGCGTGCTGTTGATGATGCGAACGTCGCCATCTTGGTTTGCGACCGCTCCGCCGGTCGCCGATGCGTTCGTTGCTTTGTTGCTTGTGAACGTACTGGCTTTGATGGTCGCATTGCCGCCGTTGTTGTAAATTGCGCCGCCTGCAAAAGTCGCGCGATTTTTGGTGAAGGTGGATTGCTTGATGACAAGAGTTCCTTCACTATAAATCGCGCCACCGTAATCGGTAGAACGATTGTTGTGAAATTTCACATTGATGGCTTTGAACGTTCCATAATTGTGAATCGAACCGCCGGAAGAGGTATTCCCCTGAATGAGTTGGATGTTTTTCAAAGTGAGTGTAATTCCGGGGTTGACCAAAAAGTGGTAAATGTTTGGCGCCTTTAGCGTAATCTTGTTGCCGCCGTCAATGGTGGTATCGAACGCGGGCTGCTTGTTGGTCGTGAGCGTAATCACGACGCCGACCGCACCACAGTTAAAGGTGACGCTGCCGCCACCGGCGAGCGCCGTATCAAACGCCGATTCGGTGCAACTCGCCGCCGTGCCATTGCCAACAACACCCGCCGCGAGCGCGGGACGGGTTCCAACCAAAGCAACGGCAAAGCATAAAACGGTGATAACTAATACCCAACGGGGAAACGAAAACTTGCGAGACATGGGACTCTCCTTTGTTGATTGTGCCGGGGAATCGCTGCCGCGCGCTGGTGGTTTTGCGCGACAGAAAACTTGGGTAACTACGCAGAGTGGAATGAAGGGTTACACGACCCTTGCATTGTACGCGGAACAATACGCTTTGAAAATTTCAGTTGGATAACAAAAAGGCGGATGGTTTCAAATCCCCGCAATTCATTCTACGCTGAACATTCGCCACGCCGAATTAACGGACTCTCCTTCAACGGTTACAGACACGCGCCAATAATACAGCTCGCCGCTTTTCAATTTTGGCATTTTGTATTGCGAGACTTGCAACTCGTTCGCGTTCAAAATGATGCTCCCTTTTTTGGAACCTTGTCGGACTTGGAGAGTATATTTCGCAAAACACGACGCATCACTCCAATCCAATTTTGGTTTTTTGCCAACGAGCGCGCCGTTCGCCGGAGCAACGAGGGTTGGCTTGCTCGGTTTTGGACAACGTTCCACCGCGCCAATGTCCACTGCCGCGCCTTGCGGGCGCGTGATGCCGCGCTGGTCATCCGTTGGCGCGCCCGAGGATGTTCCATTGTTCAATGCTTGGCTGTTTGCTTGTGGCACAAGCGTAACCGTGGCGCCGCCGTTGTTGTCCGGCGGTCCCAGCAGCGAAGGCGTATTGATTTTGTCGCTCAACTGCAAATTTCCACAACCGCCATCCGTGAATAAATTGTTGCCATCCGAAATAATGGTCGAAGTGGTGCCGCTTTCGTTGTAACACGAAGATTGCGGATTTGGCGTTGAATCGGACGCGTCAATCAGTGTATTCTTGAGGCGGACGCGCTGTGCATTGTTCAATCCATAATGCACAATTTGTCCATAGCTGGTGCCATTGCCGTCACTAAAGATGGTTGCATTCGTCAACGTTGTGTTGCCCTTGTTGTTGTAGAGTGCGTTACCATAGGCACCCGAATAGTTTCCATGAAGGGTTACATTGGTTGCGTTGATGGTGCCGCTGTAATTTGCCAACGCGCCGCCATTGAACGCACCATTGCCAAGAAATGAACTGCTCGCAACCGTGACTGTGCTATTGGTGTATATCGCTCCCCCCGCGCCTTGTGCCCCCGTTGTTCGATTCGAGAAAAATGTCGAGCGCAAAATATCCACTGTCGAATTTGTGGTGTTGAAAATGGCGCCGCCGTAAAGTGCTTTGTTACTCGCGAACGTGCTGTCCTCAATTGTGACCGTTGGACCATCCCACGTCAAAATCGCGCCGCCCCAGCCACTCGACGCATTCGTTGTTTCATTCTCATGAAATGAACTGCCCTTAATTGTGATGGTCGCGCTCCAACGCGGATACACTGCGCCACCGTTGCCCCCCGTATTACTCGCAAACGTGCTGTTGGTAATGTTCAACGTGCCGTACGAGACAATCGCGCCACCGCTGTAGGCAGACTCGGTATGATTGTCATAAAATGTTGTGTTGGTAACATTGAGTGTGCCGTTGTTGTAAATCGAACCGCCGTCGCCATTTGCATATCCGCTCGACAGCGTGATGTTTTGCAGCGTCAATGTCGCGCCGCCATTCACTACAAAATGACGATAGGTCGTGTCACCACTCAACGTGATATTTCCGCCGCCGTCAATCGTCGTGTTCGCGCTAATACTTTTCGCGCTTGTCAAAACAATCGTCGCGGTGCCGCAATTAAAAGTGACCGTGCCGCCGCCGGCAAGCATCGAACTGAATTGCGTATCATTCGTGCAATTGGTGACAGTTCCGCCCGCAAACACGCGCCCACCGCCAAGAATGTGCATGGCAGTGAACAATCCAAAAAACAATACTAGTCGCGCGATTAATTTCATGCGTTCTCACCTTTCCATATTGCCGGTTACAATCAAATCAGACATTGCCTACCAGTGACCCCAAGATTATAAACGACCGTGCCGCGACGGTAAATTACAATCGCGGAACAAAAAATCGCCGTGCGACGGCGATTTCTCAAGAATGAAATCCATGCAAGCCGTGATAGTCCGCGACACGCGGCGTACTCCAGCCCTCCAAAATTTTTTCGTCAACGTCATACACCTCAACCCCAAGCGGACGACAAATCTGAATCGGGTCAACGGCGTTCGGTCCCCAAATCGGCAGCGTCATGTCGCCGTGCGGACAGGTTGACAACGCGCACAACAAATCAATTTCCGCAAAAAATTCAAAATAGTCGCCGCGTTTTGCCGGACATGGTTTGCAATAGTATTGATGTCCGTCTGCTGTTAGTCCCGTCACTTGGAAAACATTCAACACATCATGTACGTCGAGTTCGTTCAAACGATATGGGGCAATCGCGCGTGTTAAATTGGAATGGCAACAGCAGTCCAATTCCTCCCCCGTCAACATTTTGTGTACATAGGGGTCGCAGCGTGTCCCCAACAAATCATGACAACCTGCGCCGTCCTCATCATAATTGTATTGAATTGTTTCTGCCGTAATCGTCGCCATGGGACGCAAGTACGGCAAGGTTGACCAAAAGCGGTCATGCACGCGCATGTGCGCGCTGTGCAATTGTTTCGTGCGCGATGCCCAAAAACGTTCGCGCGGATTGTGTAAATTCCACAAATTCAAATCACCTACTTGCGCGCCTTCGACCGCGACAATGCGGCACACTTGCCCCGCGCGTACCTCCCACGCGCGTCCCGAACGCATCGGAATGACAAATTCATTGACGCGCGTACGCGCGCTGGTTTCATTCGCAATACGCGTGTAAAAATTTTTATCGAGCGCGAGAAATTCCGCGGACTTGGCTTCATAAAGTGGTGTTGGCATTTTATTGACTCGCCCGCCACGCGCGCAACAATTCCTGTTCGCGTTCGGCGTTCAAACCCAACTTGTGTACACCTTCGCTCGCATCCCACAGCAGCGTATCACGAATCGTTTCCGCAATCGGGCGAAAATGCAATCCCGCAGCAATCGCCTTGTGATTGTTGAACGTAAAAATTCCGACATCCTCTGAAAACGCCACCATTGGCAAGTCGCCCTCGCTGAAATTTTGCTGTTTCAAAAATGCTTCGTTCACCCACGTGAATGTAGTATCCGTTCCCGTCACGAGCTGCGCTTTCTCAAAACATTCGCCCCACGTGAGATGCGAACCCAAACCATGCGTATTGTAAATTCCAACCGCGTGCCGTTCCACCAGATCAATCGCGAACGCAGCGAGGTCGCGTCCATCAATAAATTGCAACGGCGCGTCGGGACTCACGGGCGCGAGCATTTCACCGCCGCGCGTGATACGTCGCCACCACGCGGTCATGCGGTCAGTGTGGTCATACGGACCGACCACATAGCCCGGACGCAAAATCAACGCACGTTCGGGAAACGCGTTTTGCACCGCGCGTTCGCACAACACTTTTAATCCGCCGTACGTGTCGCCGTCAATCACCTCAGTCGTTTCGTCCCGCAATGCTGCGAGCGGCGAATCTTCGTTTTGTCCTTGTTGTGAAAAACCGGCAAAGACAGACAACGTGGAAACAAACACATAACGCTCAGCCGCGTCTTGCAACAATTCAGCCGATGCGCCGACAACGCGCGGTAAATAACCATTGACATCAATCACCGCGTCCCATTTGCGCTTGCCTTTGGAAAACAAGGCATCCAGTCCGCCATCGCGATTTCCGGAAATTTTTTCCGCATCAGAAAATAAGTTCGCGTTCGTCTGTCCGCGATTAAACAACGTGACATGATGCCCGCGCATCAACGCGGTTGAAGTAATATGGCGCCCCACAAATTTTGTGCCGCCGAGGATGAGGAGGTTCATAACATTGATTTATCCTTTTTGGAGTTTGCTTTTTTGTTCAAGCAAAACGAGTTGTTTTGCGCGGCGCGATTGGTTCGTGTAATTGGTGATAAACAATTCGTTGCCTTTCGCCGCGTAACTGCGTTTGTAATTATTCATCCCGTACTGCAACTTCCATTCCGTTTGAAAGGCAAAGGGAAAATTCGCGCGAATTTCGGGCGAGTCATCATACGTCAGCAGCCATGAATGAACACAGTGCTCCATTTCGCGTGCAAAGCGTTTGTGGTCAAACAACGTATGCAGCGCGCCGTTCAAACCGTACAAGCGCGATTTTGTTGCCATGAGATAAGGCGGGTCGAGAAAAATGAACACGTCTTGCCCACGCGCGTGAATCAACTCGGCATAATCTTGATGCGTGATTTTTACATTTTCCAAAAGCGCGCCGAGTTGCGCGACACGCACGATGGAGGAATCGGTGAAACGTCCCCGAAACGCACCCTCGGAATAGCCGCCCGAGTCCACCGTTCCTGAAAATGAAATGCGATTGAGGACAAAGAAGCGTACGGCACGTTCAAAATCGGAAAGGGTTGTGACCGCTTTTCCGCGCAATCGCTCAAATAATTCGCGCCCATCTTTTGTTTCATCTTTGACCTGTTGAATCGCCGCGGCGACTTGTTGTGCATCGCGCTGTGTCTCGCGCCAAAAGCAAAACAGATCAAAATTCAAATCGTTTATCCACATCCGCGCGTTTGGAAACTGTTGGCGCAAATACACAAACACCGAGCCACCGCCGACAAATGGTTCGCGATACTCGGCAAAATGTTCAGGAAGCTGCCGCGCAATTTTTTGCAACGCGCGCGATTTGCCGCCGGGATAGCGAAGGGAACTGACGATGAGTGACACGGTATGTCTATTTTCAGACACACAATGTACAGTATAGTTTGGAATTGTCAGGAATCATAAATGAAAAGTCCCCAATCCACAATCCAATTTTTCCCCCTTGCCTTTTCATCTTTGCGGAGTAAAATGGCGCAGTGGCAGGAGGGGCAAAGCATTCACAGACGCGTCTGCGACTCAATTCGCAATTGTGAGTGTGAATGCGGCGATGAACTCAATCGCATCGCCCCAACGCGCGGTATATGGCATATTTATCTGAACTGATTGGGCGCGCGGTGCGTGACCATCGCGGCACAACGCTTGGACGCTTGAACGATTTACTCATTCTACCGGAAGAGCAATCGGACTATCCGCGCGTCGTCGCGCTCGCGTTGCAGAATGGCGGCAACGCACAGACGCTGCTCGCATGGCGCGGCACAGAAGATTTGGCGGGGAACACAATTGTTTTGCAAACGCAATCCCAAGCGTATGCGGAAAGCGGACACGAAATTTTTCTCGCGCGCGATGTGATGGACAAACAGGTGATTGATGTCGAAGACCATCGCATGGTGCGCGTGAACGATTTGGAACTCGGACGCATCGGCAGCGATTATCGTTTAATCAATGTGGACATTGGCGGGCGCGGCTTGTTGCGGCGCTTGGGGATGGAGGATATTGCCGAACGCATCGCCGACCGAATGAATGTGCATCTGCCGAGCAATTCCGTCTCATGGAGTGACCTTTCGTTTTTGCCTGATGTCGGTGTGCGCGTGAATGTGCCGCGTCAAAACTTGAATGAATTGCATCCCGCCGACATTGCCGAAATTTTAGAGGATGTCGGTCCGCGTATGGCAGGCGATTTGATTCGCGCGTTGGGCGATGAAAAAATCGCGGACACGTTGATGGAGCTCGAAACGGAATTTCAAGCAGCAGTGTTGGAATCGTTTCCCGAAGAACGCGCGGCGGACATTGTTGAAGAAATGGAACCCGACGAAGCCGCCGATTTGTTGAACGAACTCGAGCCCGAAAAACGTCAAGCGGTCTTGAATTTGATGGAGCGCGAGGAACGCGAAGACGTACAAGAATTATTGGAACATGAACAAGATACGGCAGGCGGCTTGATGACCAACAGTTATGTCTGCGTTCCGCCCAACCTCACCGTCGGCGAAGCGCTAGAGCATTTGCGGAATGACCCCGACGCGCGCGAGGCGGAAACAATTTATTACGTGTATGTTTTGGACAGTGACGAAAAATTGTTGGGTGTGTGTTCGCTGAGCGATTTGGTTTTGGCAGACCCCGCGATGCCGATTGAAAAAATTATGCACGCCGACCCGGTGTATGTGGAATTGGCTACGCCGCGCGACGAGGTCTTGGAAGAAATTTCAAAATACAATTTGTTGGCAGTTCCCGTCGTCAATGAGGACAATCAACTGCAAGGGATTGTCACCGCCGACGACGCGCTCGAAATGATTTTACCGCAAGAATGGAAAGTGAAACTCCCGCGTCTCTTTCGCTAACAAAATTTTTCGCCACCGAAAATTTTTTGTTGGCGCACGTACATGTTGCAGTTGCGGAATCTTCTTCAACGGCTTTTGCCGCGACGCGCTCTATCCAAGCGTCGCGCCCTTCCGCGCATCCCCATTCTCGCGTTTCTGGCAATTCTCGGTCCCGGTCTCGTCTCGGCAATTGCGGGCGATGACGCGGGCGGCATTGGCACCTATTCCGTCGTCGGCGCAAAATACGGTTACGATTTGCTGTGGGCGATGGTCATTATCATTATCGGTCTGGCTGTCGTTCAAGAAATGACGGCGCGCCTCGCCGTCGTGACCGGCAAAGGACTTGCCGATTTAATTCGCGAAGAATTTGGGGTCCGCACCACTGCGTTCGCGATGCTTTGTTTATTTATCGCCAACAGTGCAGTGACCATCAGTGAATTTGTCGGTATTGCTGCCGCGAGTGAACTCTTTGGCGTCAATCGCTATTTCAGCGTGCCACTCTCGGCAATTGCCGTGTGGTACATTGTCACACGCGGCAATTATCGTGTCGCCGAAAAAATTTTCCTCGCCCTGTCCGCCGTGCTGGGCGTGTATATTTTTGCCGCGTTTCTCGCGCAGCCCGATTGGAACTCCGTCGCGCGCGGCACGTTTATTCCCACCATCCATGCAGACCGCGATTATATTCTGTTGATGATTGCGGTCATCGGTACCACGATTAGTCCGTACATGCAGTTCACATTGTCCGCGACAACGTTGGACAAAGGCACGAAACCAAACGAGTACGGTTTTGTTGTGTGGGAAACAGTGATTGGGGTGGTCTTGAGCGGCGCGTTCGGCTATTTCATTATCGTTGCGACAGGCGCAACGCTGCATCTGAATGGCGTTACACAAATCGAGTCGGCGGAACAAGCGGCGCAAGCGTTGGCTCCGATTGCGGGTCCCCTTGCCGAAGTACTGTTTGGCGTTGGTTTGTTGGGCGCATCGTTTCTCGCCGCGTCCATTTTGCCGCTTTCGACTACCTATGCAATTTGCGAAGCATTTGGATGGGAACGCGGCGTCAATCAAGAGCGCGAGGACGCGCCGATTTTTTACGGTCTCTATACCGCGTTGATTGTCATTGGCGCAATCGTCGCGCTCATCCCGGGACTGCCACTATTTGAAATTTTTGTCTATGTGTATTTGCTGAATGGTATCTTGCTGCCCGTGCTGTTGATTTTGATGTTACGACTCGCCAACAACAAACGCTTGATGGGCAAGCACATCAATTCACCTGTCGTGAACGCGCTGGGTTGGGGAATTACAATCGTGTTGATTGTTTTGACGGCAATTCTCATTGTCGCCACAATCGTGCCGCTCTGATTAACGGTTGGAATTGTTTTGCGGGTCGTCCGGCGGGAGCAAGGGACGGCGCAGTTGGCGAAAAAAGCCCTTGTTCTTTTTTTCCACCCACAAGCGACCGCGATAATCAAAGGCGTATTTCGGCGAACCTTTTTCGGGAAGTTGAATAGGTCCTTCGGGGAGAATGGGTTCCGGTTCGTCCGCCTCCAGTGCTTTTGTTTCTGACACATTAACCAAAGCATCTTGATTCGGCGAAACCGTTTCGGCGATTGGAATTTTTGTTTCTGCTTGTGCTTCAGGTGTCGCCGTCGTTTCCGCAACACTGGCTCGCAATTGCGATTCATCTTTTTGAAACAAAGTTGGTGTATCGAGTTGCACTGCAGGCGCGGGTTCAGCAGCGACAACACTCGCTTCACTTGGCACCGGCGAAATGGTTTCAATGACAGGGTCAAACGGTTCGACGGAGACAATTTCCGACGCGGCAAGTGGTTCGATGGAATCTGCCACCGCGTCGCGCGATAGCGCCGGAATTTCATGCGCCGCCTGCTCCGTCAGCGATTCATCCGCGCCAATGTCGCGCGTTTGAAATAAAATGACAACCAAGTACGCGCCGAGCGGCAGGGCGATCAAAATCAGAAATGTAAAATTCACGCGTCAGATTATACGCGCGTTTTGTGATGAAACAAGTAACAGAGGCAACCCAAGTTGATTCCAGAATTTTCCATCGGACATTACACCGACCTTGAAAACATCACCGGCTGCACTGTCATTCTCGCGCCGCGTGACGGAGCCATCGGCGGCGTAGATGTGCGCGGTCCTGCACCCGGCACGCGCGATACCGAATTGTTGGGCACGGGACATTTGATTGAACGCGTACACGCGATTGTCTTGTCGGGCGGCAGCGCGTTCGGACTCGATGCGGCAACAGGCGTGATGGAATATCTGCGCGACCAAGACATTGGCTACGATGTCGGCGTCGCGCGCGTGCCGCTTGTGCCAAGCGCGGTCCTGTTTGACCTTGCCATCGGCAGCGCAAACGTGTATCCGAACGCAGCAGCTGGCTTGAAAGCGTGTTTGTTTGCGCGCAATGATGTGGTCGCCGAAGGTAGTGTTGGCGCAGGCACGGGCGCGGTTGTCGGCAAAATGTTGGAGATGGAAAACGCGACCAAAGGCGGCATTGGTTACAGCGAACGCATTTTGAAAAATGAAATCATCGTCAGCGCACTCGTCGCCGTGAATGCTTTGGGCGATGTGATTGACCCGTCGAATGGAAAAATTGTGGGGGGTGCGCGCAACGCGGATGGAATGTGGGCAGACAGCGGCGCGCTGCTCTTGAACGATGATGCGCGCACACAAGAATTCTTGATGCAAAATACAACCATCGGCGTCGTTCTCACGAACGCGACCTTGAATGTGGAACAAGCGAATCTCGTCGCGATGATGGCGCACGATGGCATTGCGCGCGCGACACGCCCATCGCACACGTTGTACGACGGTGATACATTGTTCGTCTTGGCAAGCGGCACGCGCGGCGCCGGCGATGTCACACTACTCGGTCATGCCGCCGCCGAATGTGTTGCCGACGCGATTGTGCGCGGCGTAAAAATGGCAACGTCGCTCGGTGGTGTACGGACGTGGGAATAGGACACGTTCCACCGAAACGTTTCTACCTCCAACTTCCAACTTCCATGTCATCCATTCTTGTCTTTGACATCGGCAATCAACACATCAATATCGGCGTGTTTGAAAAGGACGCGCTGCGCGCATCGTGGCGCATTTCGACGCGTGTGGAAGGCACGCCCGATGAATACGCGGTGTTGTTGAATACGCTGCTGCGCCAATCGAAACAAACATACGCGTTCGACGGCGGCGTCATCGCGTCATCTGTGCCACCGATGATTCCCACCTTCACCGAATTGTGTCGCGCACAATTCGGTTGGACGCCGTTGGTCGTCGGCACAGGCATCAAGACCGGCATCAAAATTCGCACGGACAATCCGCGCGAGGTCGGCGCGGACCGCGTAGCGAACGCGCTCGCGGCAAAAACATTGCACGGCGCGCCCGCCATCATCATTGATTTTTCGCCGATTACGATTTTCGACGCGGTGAACGCGCAAGGCGAATACGTTGGCTCTGCCATCGCGCCCGGTTTGAATATCAGCGCGGACGCGTTGTTTCGTGCCGCCGCGCAATTGCTCCGCGTCGAACTCGCCCCGCCCCACCCCGAATCGCCGATTGGAAAAAATACGATTAACGCGTTACGTTCGGGAATTCTCTACGGCTATGTAAGCATGGTCGAAGGCATGGTCGCGCGCTTTAAAAAAGAATTGGGACAACACGCACAAGTGATTGCAACCGGTGAACAGATTTCACTCGTCATGTCCGAAACACACATCGCAGACATTTTGGACGAACAGTTGACACTGCGCGGGTTGCAGTTGATTTACGAGTTGAATCGCAAGAGCAAATAGATATTTTGAAATTTCACGTTCGTATTCTTTTCAAACCTCATCGCCACTTTCTCCGTCGCCCTCCATCTCTCCGGAACGGAGTATCCTCATGCCCAAGCAATTGAAATCCTTTTTCGTCACACTCGTCGCTTCGAGTTTGCTGCTGTTGATTGTGCCAACTGTGTATGCCAGTAGCGAACAAGTGCGCGGGGAACTGAATAACTGGGGCGCGACTGCATGGAACATGTCCTCTACATTGGGCGGCACATTTATTTACACTTCAGGACAAATCAACGACGCGTCCAATCCATCTTCGGCATTCAAGTTTTTCAAAGACAGCAATCAATGGTACGGTAATGGCGCGTCAGCAAACTTTGGCGACATTCGGACGGGAATAAATGCGGCGGGTGGAAACATGTCGTTCAATCACACGTCCGGAAATTACTATGCCTTCAAATGGGACGGCAATTCCAGAGGAATCGTCTTTCAATTATCCGGCGCGCCCGTAAATGTACCTTCCGTTTCACAATCCCCGGCAGTGTACGCAGTTCCTCCATCTACAAGTGTTTCCGTTACCGCGACGTTGAGCGGCACACCGCCTGCCGAACAATCCGTGTGGCTGCGTTACACGACAGATAATTTTGCAAGTTCTACCGTTGTGCAAATGACAGGTTCGGGGACGCAGTACACTGCCGCCATCCCCGCGAGTGCAAATGTGAATGGAAACACCGTTGTCTATTATGTGTTCACGTCTGCAAACACCGCGTCCATTGCGTCAAGCGACGCGGATTTGTACACGATTTCGTACAACGACAACAGCGGCAGCAGATTCCGCTATGGTGTCGGCTTGAATTTTGTGGGTGTGCTTGACCCGGATACCAACAGTCCGCAAACGCGCACCGAAGGCAGCGGGCTCACGATTTATGTTCAAGTATTCAAGAGCGGCGTGACCGAAGCATCGGGACGCGGTCAAAATATCGAATGTACGCTGCATTGGGGCAAGGTGTCGTCGTTTGGCGGAACATGGACGAATGTCACAGATACGCCAATGGCGTATGCGAATGATGTGGGGAACAATGACCGCTATGTAGCGACGATTACCCCATCCCCCGGGTTGTACGAATACACCGCGAATTGCACCGACATTACACCCATCGGCGAGAACCAAACCAACGGTTATACCGTGTGGGTTGGTGCAGGCGCGAACGGAAAATTGACCGTCAACACCGCCGGCGCAATCTGCAATGGCGCGTCCACGAGTGACAATAACATTTTCTGGGCGGGCTTGCTGCATGACTCGTTCGCGACGGAATATCGCAATCCACTCGGCGCGGTTGCGACCAATTCTGGAACCGTGACACTCAAATTTCGCACTTGCGAAAATGATGTTTCGAGTGTCGAGATTCGTTTGTATGACGATGTGGCGAACACGGGCAATTTTTACAACATGACGGTGGATTCGAGCAGCAGTGGTTTTACGTACTGGAAATATGATTTGACGGTTCCCGCGTCCGCGACGATTTATTATTACTATTTTCGCATCATCAACGGCGGCGCGACAGCGTATTATCGCGACGATAATCCAACGTTTACCGGCGGGGGTTATGGACAAGCGGAAGCAACCCAAGCGGTTGCCGATTCCAATTCGTATCAACTCACCGTGTACGATTCGAATTTCACAACGCCTGATTGGATGAAACAAGGGATTGTCTATCAAATTTTTCCCGACCGTTTCCGCGATGGCGATGCAAGCAACAATCCATCATCGCCGCGCTTTTTCTACAATGAAGCAGGGCAAACGCTTTTTCGTTCGGGAGCATCGGCATGGAATACAAAAATTTGCGACCCGCGCGGCGTGCCTAATGTGGATTGTCCCGGTTACTATAGCAACAATTTTTACGGCGGCGATTTAAAGGGCATCAAAGACAAAATTGACCAAGGATTTTTTGACAACTTGGGCGTGACCGTCTTGTACCTGAATCCAATTTTCAAATCGCCATCGAATCACAAATACGATACCGACGATTACAAAACGATTGACCCCGATTTCGGTTCATTGTCCGATTGGAACAATCTAGTCACCAGTGCGGACGCACACGATATCAAAATCATTCTCGACGGTGTGTTCAATCACACGTCATCGGACAGCAAATATTTTGACCGCTATGCGCGTTTTGGCGATAACGGCGCATGTGAAGACGTGAACTCGCCGTATCGCAGTTGGTACTATTTGCCGGACAATGGCACACCGGGCTTGGATACGCCGGGCAACCAAAACACCAAAGTTCTCTGCGCCATGAACACGCCGTACGAAGCATGGTACGGCTATTCGTCTCTGCCAAAGCTGCAAGCCAATATAACCGCTGTGCGCGAATTGATTTGGTCCGATTCGGGGAATACGTGCAACGTGAACAGTCCGACTCCCGCGAATTGTCCTGTGGCGAAATACTGGACCGCGTTGGGCGCGGATGGTTGGCGCTTTGATGTGGGCGCGGATGTAGATCCGGGTCGCACGCACAATTCCAGCAACGATTATTGGGAAGGTTTTCGCACGACGGTGCGCGCCATCAATTCGCAAGCGTTGACGTTGGGTGAAGAATGGGGCGACGGTTCGGCGTGGCTGCTTGGCAACGAGTGGGACAGCTTGATGAATTATCGTTTTCGCTCTGCGCTGTTGAATTGGTTCTTTACCGGCTGTTCGGGTACGGGCTGCACCGGCGGGACAGTCTTTCAAGAAAATGACAGCAACTATGGCAGTTCCAGTGGCGCGATTCAATATGTCAGTCCATCGCAATTCAACGCGCGTTTGCGTTCCATTCAAGAAGATTATCCGCCAATGGCGTGGAAAGCGATGATGAATTTACCGGGTTCGCATGACACACAACGCGTGCGTTTTCTTTTGTACAAAATCAATAACGACAGTGACAGCGCAGCCGTGCAACGCATGAAAGAATGGTGGATGTTTGCGTTCACCTACGCGGGCGCGCCAACACTTTACTACGGCGACGAAGTGGGCTTGACGCAAGACGGTATCGCCGCGAGCGGAACGTATCAAGATGACCCGTACAATCGCGCGCCATATCCGTGGGATGATACGCCCGGTTACTTTGCCGCAGATACAACAGACCTTTTAGCGTTCCAACGCAAGATGGCTTCGCTTCGTTTGGCATATCCCGCGTTGCAAGACGGTGATGTGCAACATGGCATCTTGATTGATGATGCAAATAAAATGTACGGCTTTGCGCGCACGAATGGTTCACAGACCGCGCTCATTGTTTTGAATCGCGATAGCAGCGCGCACGACGCGACGCTCACCGGACTAAATGCCGCGCCGTATAATTTGCCCGACGGCACCATCCTCAAAAAAGTTATCAATGGCGGCACAGTTACGGTTAGTGGTGGAAGCGTAACCGTCAATGTCACGGCAACGTGGGGCGAAGTGCTGCTTGAACAAAACAAAATCACCACACCCGTCGCGCCGCAAAATTTCACCGTCACTCAAAACGGCGCACAAAATGTTTTGCAGTGGAATCCATCCGTAACAGATACCGGTGGGCAGCGCGAATTGGCAAACGCGTACACGATTCATCGTTCGCAAACGTCCGGCTTTACACCCGGCGCGGGTAACCTCATCACAACCATTTCGCCTGCTGCATTCGGCACATCGAACGGCAAAGTCACTTGGACCGATACCAGTCCGCCCTCTCCTGCCGAAGGAACGAACGCAACAAATTATTATGCGGTGTGCAGCAGCAACGCGGGCGGCAATACAAATTGTTCCACGCCGCTTGCACCGACCGGCGACGGCAGGTGTATTGTTTTGGAAAAACCAAGCGCGCTGGCGCCGGCTGACGGAAGCTCCGTTTCCAAACGCCGCGTCACTCTGCATTGGAGTCCATCGTTTTGCGTACCCAAGTACAAAGTCATCGTGCGCGCGGACGCGCAAACTGGACCGCGTGTGGATGGCAGGAAAAAATTGCTCACGCCCACTTTTATCACAAAGAAATTGGAGCGCGGCAAAACCTATTACTGGCAGGTCAAAGCATGTGCGGCTGGTCAGTGCAAACGTTCGGCGTGGTCAACTTTCACGATTCCCTAGCAAGAAAATAATTCTCAAATCATACCAAACCCGCCGCGCGGCGGAACTTGCGCGGCGGGTTTGGCGTCTATTTTGCGCAAGACCATGCTCCGGCGCATGGTTCTTTGCATTGACGCGCCAAATGCTTTAGAATGGCGTCATCGGCGCACTAACCCCGGCATCCAACTCGGACTCTTCAAGGAGCGGTGGCATGAAACAAATTTTATTTTTATTTTCTCTCACGCTGGTCGCGTTGGTTGCGGCGTGCCAACAAGGTCCTTCTGGCACACCCACACCCACGCCCGGCGCGAGCAAACCGAATGTGGTCATTGTCTCACCTGCCAGCAACGCGACGGTGCAAACCGGTGACGCGGTACAGGTGCAATCTACCTCTGTGGATACCGAAGGCGTCGTCCTCGTCGAATTGCTCGTTGACGGACAACCGTTGCAAAACAGTCCAACACCAAATGGTCAACCGCAGCAGCAATTTTCGGTCATCCAAAGCTGGACTGCCACGACGCCCGGAACCCATGTCATCACGGTCCGTGCAACGAACAATCGTCTTGGCACCGGTGAAGCAAGTATCACTATTAACGTCGCCCAAAAAATCGCACAAGCAACCGCGACACTTGTCATCAATCCTACCGCCGTCATTTCTACCGCAACGCCACTCGCTAAAACTGCGACACCCAATGCGCCTGCCACACCTTCCGGTCCGACGACTTGTACACTCGCATCCACCTTTATCAGTGATGTCACAATTCCCGACGGCACAACCATTGCGCCCGGTGGCTCGTTCGTGAAAACGTGGGCAATTCAAAATTCGGGAACGTGTTCATGGGGCGGTGGTTACAATGCCGTTTTTGTCGGCGGACTACAACTCGGTGCGGCATCACCGCAACCGATTCCGTCAGCGGGTCCCGGCGACATTATCAACATTTCAATCAACATGGTCGCGCCGACAACGCCCGGTTCGCACAACAGTGTTTGGCAAATACAAGCATCGAACGGTGTCGTGTTTGGAACAAGGTTTGATGTAGTTATCAATGTTCCGGGCGCGCCGACAGCGCGTCCGCCCACACCCATTCCACCTACAGCGCAACCGCCTTCGGGATGCAATGGCACGCCGAGCATGGGCGGCTTTACCGCCAATCCGCAAACTATCAATGCCGGACAAATCTCGACATTGAACTGGGGCGCGGTGCAAAATGCAAGCGCGGTGTATCTCACCTCGCCCAGCGGAACACAAGGCGTCGGCACACCGGGTGCATTGCAGGTGCAGCCCTCGCAAACGACAACATACACGCTGACTGCGTACTGCAACAATGTTCCGAACCAAGTTCAAGTCACAGTCATTGTGAACGGCGGCGGCGGCGGATGCAATGGCACACCGGTCTTTAACGGTTTTTCCGCCAATCCGCAAACCATCAACGCCGGACAACAGACCACTTTGAATTGGGGACTCGTTCAAAACGCGAATGCAGTCTATTTGCAGTTCCCGGACAGGAGCGAAGGTGTTGCCTCGCCCGGCTCGCGTACCGTCAAGCCCAATGTCAACACCACATATTCACTCGTCGCCTATTGCGGCAACAACAAAGCATCCATCTCGTTGACGGTGAATGTGAACGGCGGATGCAACGGCACACCAAACTTTAACGGCTTTACGGCGGATCCCGGCACCATCAACAAAGGACAATCGTCCGTGTTGAGCTGGGGACTTGTGACAAACGCGACCTCTGTTGTTTTGAAAACGCCACAGGGCAATAGCGGGGTAAGCACACCAAACCAATTAACGGTCAGTCCACAATCCACTACAACCTACACGTTGATTGCATACTGCTTTAATAATTCGGCGCAGCTTTCCGTTACCGTCACGGTGAACAATCCCAAGCCGACCGCAACGCCGCCGCCGCCAACACCACTGCCCAACACGCAGATTAAAAGCGTCAAAGCAGTTGCGAGTGGCAATCAAGCGTACCGCGTCACGGTCGAATACTATTGGCGCGGCGACGATTCTCCGGCGCAACTCCAAGTCTATGGACTCAACAAAGACAGCAAGATTGTGACCGGCAATGCCGCGGTGGATATTCCTTGGAAAAAGTTTCACAGTTCTACCGTGAACGTCAAAGTGAATGGCAATCGCACTGTGGTGCAATTCCAAGCGTGTATCGTCGGCAAGAGCGGCAGCGAGTTGGTCTGTAAAACGATTCCTGCGCCGTAAATTCAAAAACTGGAAGGTCGTGTGACCTTCCAGTTTTTTTCTGACCTATGAATTCAATTCCCCTTCGTCCCGCGTGGGTTGAAATTTCAACGCAGCATATCGAAAACAATACGCGTCGTTTGAAAAAAATTGTCGGTGCGAACACGGAACTGATGGGCATGGTTAAGGCAAATGCGTATGGACACGGCGCGGTTCAAGCGGCGCGCGCAATTTTGCGCGGAGGAGCAACGTGGCTCGGTGTGTACGCCGCCGGTGAAGGTATCGAACTGCGCGATGCGGGCATCGCCGCGCCCATTCTCGTACTCGGACCAACTATGGCGGAATGGACGCGCGACGCGCTTGCACACGATTTAACGTTGACCATTCCTTCAGCGGATTACGTGCAGCCCATTCTCGACGCGTCCCGCGCGCTCAATCAACGTGCGCGCGTACACATCAAAATTGATACAGGCATGACGCGTTTGGGTTTGAACGCTGAAACTGCCGCACAAGAAATTTTACAATTCTCTAGAAATACCGAACTCGACAATCAAGGCATCTTTACCCACTTTGCCGTCGCAGACGACCCGCACGCGCGCGGCATCGAAAATTGGGGAAACGAATTTACGCGCGCGCAACTTGAAAAACTTTTGCGCGTCGCAGACGAACTCGAACACGCCGGCTTGGCGCTGCAATATCTTCACGCGGCGAACAGCCCTGCCTCGATTCACTATCAACATCCGCGCTTGAACCTCGCGCGTGCCGGCATTTTATTGTACGGACTTTATCCTTCGTCCGACGCAGTGCGCCCCGATGGGTTTGAGCCCGCGCTCGCGTTCAAAACAAGAATTGCGCTCGTGCGTGACGTTCCCATTGGGCGATTCGTCAGTTACGGCGCAACGTTTGAAACAAAACGCGCGTCGCGCGTCGGTGTGTTGATGGTTGGTTACGCCGATGGCTTTCGCCGTGGACCAAAAAATTACGGCAGTGTGTTAGTGCGCGGTCAGCGCGCGCCCATCATCGGGCGTGTGTGCATGGACCAAACGATGATTGACCTCACTGAAATTTCCGACGCGCAAACGGGCGATGAGGTAGTGTTGATTGGCAAACAAGGTGACGCCGAAATCACCGCCGAAGAAATTGGCGCACAGCTGGGCACCAACAACTACGAAGCGGTTACGACCATTTCCGCGCGTGTACCGCGCCTTTACGCTTGATTTTTTTTCGCTTCGAGTACCAAGAAAATTCCGCCGACGATAAGCAGCAATTCCATCCACGCCACCTTGACCAGAGTCAACGCGTCAAGCGTAATAGAACCCACGCCAAGCAGCACGAACAAAATCAAAAGCGCGGCAAGAATTTTCCCCGTCGCGCCAACTTCCCACAGCACGAGCGCAAATAAAATTGACGCGAGATAAATCGCGAGATATTTGATTTGCCCCAACCAAAACAGCACGACGAGCGCGTGCGCATCGAGCGATTGATTTTGCGCGACTTGTTCAACCGACGCGAGCAGCAGCGAATTTTCCATCAAATCAATCAGCGCGGTCAACACAGCAAACACAAGCGCGAGCGTTGACACGAATTTCGCGCGCGGCATCAGGCATAGCGCCAACACAATAAACGCAATTGCATACGCCAGCGCGAACATGTCGTCCGCCGTCATCAATTGAGTCAGCGCGCGCACGTCAATCTGAAAAAAAGAGGTCATGCGCGCGGGGTCAACCGATTTGGACAAGAGTGCGATTTCATCGCCGATGCCCAGCGCTATCAAAAATTGCCAGATGAGCAGAAATGCGGCAGCAAACGCGGCGAATGCGCCACTGCGCACCATTCGTTGAGACATTTCATTACCTCCGAAATCTTTTCTTTTATTATCGCGCGAAACGTCGAAAATTATTTGCGCCCACTTGACAACCTGTGTACAATACATGTTCGGAACATTTGTTCCGTTCGTGTCTTGCTAATTTCCAGTTTCCGATTTCTAACATCAAATCTCTATGTCACAAGATAAACTCGTCGTGCGCGGCGCGCGCGAACACAATTTAAAAAATATCAGCGTGGAAATTCCGCGCGACCAGCTCGTCGTCATCACCGGACTTTCGGGTTCTGGCAAATCGTCGCTTGCATTCGACACGATTTATGCCGAAGGACAGCGACGCTATGTGGAATCGTTGTCCGCCTACGCGCGGCAGTTTCTCGGTCTGATGGAAAAGCCCGATGTAGATTTGATTGAAGGTCTCTCACCCGCGATTTCGATTGACCAAAAAGGCACGAGCCACAATCCGCGTTCCACCGTCGGCACCGTGACTGAAGTGTACGACCATTTGCGTCTGTTGTTTGCGCGCGCGGGCATTCCCCATTGTCCCGTTTGCGGACGCGTGATTCAACGTCAAAGCATCGAGCAGATGGTTGACACCATCAAACAATTTCCGGACGGCACCAAAATTATGGTCCTCGCGCCGCTCATCAAAGACCGCAAGGGCGAACACAAAAAAGTGTTTGAAGATATTCGCAAAGCCGGATTCGTCCGCGTGCGCGTCAACGGCGAAATTTACGATGTCAACGAAGACCTCAAGATGGACCGCTACAAACAGACAAGCATTGAAGCAGTGGTGGACCGTCTGGTAGTCAAATCAGAAAATAATGACGACACACGTTTAGCCGATTCGTTGGAAACCGCGCTCAAGTTGGGCGAAGGCGTTGTGTTGGTGAACAAACAATTGCCGAACGGGAAGAAGGGAGATACGGGCGACGAGGGACGCGAAGAGGACGATGTAATTTTTTCTGAAAATTTCGCGTGTCCGCTCGGTCATGTTTCGTTGGGTGAAATCGAGCCGCGCACGTTTTCGTTCAATACGCCGCATGGCGCGTGTCCCGCGTGCATGGGACTCGGCACAAAATTGGAAATTGACCCCGACTTGATTATTCCGAACCGCGAATTGTCGTTGAGCGAAGGCGCGATTCGCACAAACGGCATGGACAGTGGCGGCGACAGTTATTTTGGAAAATTGTTGGAAGCCGTCGCGCGCAAATACAAATTCAATTTGGACGCGCCCGTGCGCGAACTCAGGCGCGGTGACCTCGACAAAATTTTATACGGCACGAATGGCGAACGCATTCGCGTGCAGTACGAAAATCAATTCGGCGCGAAACGCGAATACGAAACGAGTTTCGAGGGTGTCATTCCGAACTTGATGCGGCGCTATAAAGAAACTGATTCCGATTACATTCGTCAAAACATCGAGCAATACATGACCGCGCTGCCCTGCCCTGTTTGCAAAGGACAACGCTTGAAACCCGAAGCGCTGGCAGTAACCATTGACAAGAAAAATATCGTTGACATTACGCGGATGAGCATTGGCGAAGCGCGCGAATTTTTTGAAGCGCTGCCAAAAAAATTAAACGCTAAAGAAATGACGATTGCCAGTCAAATCCTCAAAGAGATTCGCGCACGTTTGGGATTTCTCGTCAATGTCGGTCTCGATTATTTGACGATTGACCGCGCTGCCAACACATTGAGCGGCGGCGAAGGACAACGCATTCGTCTCGCCACCCAAATCGGTTCGCAGTTGATGGGCGTGTTGTACATTCTCGACGAACCGAGCATCGGCTTGCATCAACGCGATAACGCGCGTTTGTTGGAAACGTTAATGCACTTGCGCGATTTGGGCAACACCGTGTTGGTCGTCGAACATGATGAAGACACCATCAATCACGCGGACTTTATTGTGGACTTGGGACCGGGTGCAGGCGAACACGGCGGCGAAATTATTGCGGCAGGCACGCGCGACCAAATCGCAAAAAATCCAAAATCTATCACGGGACAATTCATCAGCGGCAAACGCAAAATCGCGATTCCCGAAAAACGCCGTCAAGGCAACGGCAAAGTTTTGACCGTGAAAGGCGCGCGCGAAAATAATCTCAAAAGCATTGACGTAAAAATTCCGCTCGGCAAATTTGTGTGCATCACAGGCGTTTCGGGTTCGGGCAAGTCTTCGCTCACCGTTGATATTTTGTACAAAAAACTCGCGCAGGTCCTCAATGGCGCGCATGAAGCCGCAGGCAAACACGATTCGCTTTTGGGCGTGGACGCACTCGACAAAGTGATTGACATTGACCAATCGCCCATCGGACGCACGCCGCGTTCCAACCCCGCTACATACACCGGCGCGTTCGGCGACATTCGCGATGTATTTGCGATGACGAACGAGGCGAAAACGCGCGGTTACAAAGCAGGACGCTTTTCCTTCAATGTCAAAGGCGGACGCTGTGAAGCGTGCGAAGGCGACGGCATCATCAAAATTGAAATGCAATTTTTGCCCGACGTGTACGTCCCATGCGAAATTTGTCACGGCAAACGTTACAATCGCGAAGCGTTGGAAATTCACTATCGCGGCAAAAACATTTCCGAAGTCTTGGAAATGACGGTTGCGGAAGCGATGGACTTTTTCCAAAACATTCCGAGCATCAATCGCAAAATCGAAACGTTGAATGATGTGGGACTCGGTTACATTCGACTCGGACAACCCGCGACCACGTTGAGCGGAGGTGAAGCGCAGCGCGTGAAACTTGCCAAAGAACTTTCGCGCCGCGCAACGGGACGCACGCTCTACATTCTCGATGAACCAACCGTCGGCTTGCACGCGGCGGACGTGGACAAATTGCTCGGCGTGTTGCAGAGACTCGTTGACACAGGCAACACTGTCGTCGTCATTGAACACAATTTGGATGTCATCAAAACTGCCGACTGGATTATTGATATGGGTCCCGAAGGCGGCAACGCAGGCGGACGCGTGATTGCCGAAGGCACACCCGAAGATGTAGCGAAGGTAAAAGAAAGTTATACGGGGCAGTGGTTGAAACACGTATTAAACGGGAAATAAAGCGCGGTATAATTGCGCGCGGAGGTAGAAATGGTCAAGGTTTAAGAAATTCAAGCGGCAATTGAATCGCCTCCCAAAAAAGAATATGCGCGATTGCGCGAATGGTTTCTAGAGCGAGATTGGGCAGAATGGGACAAACAGATTGCGCGCGACGCGGACACAGGTAAACTGGATTTTCTGATTCAAGAAGCGGTTGGGCCAAGGGAGGAACGAGATTGATATGGACAGGCAACCATTTATGCGAGACCCAATAACTCACGGTCATAACTTCAAGGATACTGATCCCGGGGAATTGGGCATTATCATTCATTATTCGGATACGTGCACTCTCTGCAATCCAAATAATCTCTCAACTAACAAAAACCCATTTGACCCTCGTAAAACCGCAAAAGAAACGCGCCTTTACCCGTCTAGAAAAGGATGGGTGGCAATTTGCTATGAGACCAAAGGACTCATCACATTTTTTGTTCAATTGAATGCGCACCGAGCGGCATGGCAACGCATCAAATGGGATGCAAATTCTGAAGATAGTCTAAATAAACAAAAACTCAGAAATGCAATCGATCATTTTCTTTGGGTGGCAGAATGCGAAGAAGCACGAAAGATACTTCCCAAATAAGGTCATTTATGCCCGCCAAAGACGTCATCCACGAAACGGTAAAAACCGCGCTCATCAAAGACGGTTGGAAAATTACGCATGACCCATATACAATTCGTATGGGTGATACAAATGTGTTTGCTGACCTTGGCGCGGAAAAAGTCATCGCGGCGGAGAAAGGTACGCGCAAGATTGTCGTCGAGATAAAAAGTTTCATCGGTCTCTCGATGATGGATGAATTGGAAAAAGCAATTGGGAAATTCGAGTTGTACAAGGCGTGGGTTGCCGAGACAGACCCAGAGCGCACAGTGTATCTCGCTGTCAGCGAAACAACGTTTAACGATGTGTTCGATACCATCGGTGGACGCGTTCTCATTGAAAGGTTAAAAATCAAACTGCTTCTGGTTGCGCTAACCAAACGAGAGGTGACGAAATGGATCGAATAAACAATTATCGTCAGATCATCGAGCGGCTGTTTGCAGACTATTTGGAATTTGTCCCAAAGGAAGACGACATCACAACTATCGCGATTTCCGACACAACGAACAACCACTATCTTCTTCTCGATATTGGATGGTTGCCAACGCGACGGATTCATTCCGTTATCATGCATTTGCACATTCACGACGGTAAAATCTGGATTGAACAAGACCGCACAGAGGATGGCATCGCGCGCGATTTGCTCAAAGCAGGCGTGCCACCCCAAGACATTGTTCTAGGTTTTCAACCGCCCGACATGAGACCCTACGCGCAAGAGTTGCTAAAAGCTGCGTAGGCGCGTTAGAGAACGCTTCCTACGCGCGCCGCCAATCGAAAATCGAAATTCAAAAATCGAAATTCCAATCTCCAATCCCCAATCTCTAATCTCTCCCATGTCCTACACCTCCAAATCCGGCGTCAATGTCCGCCGCCTTGTCCAAAACATCCAAGACCAATACGATTTCGCGCCGCAGATTGCGACACTGCTCGAGTTGGTGGCGAACGCGTTGGACGCGCACGCGACGAAAATTAACATTCAGTACGACAGTGAACACGGGCGCGTGATTGTGGAAGATGATGGCAATGGGATGAATGAAGCGCAGTTCAAAAATTATCACGACTTTGCTTCTTCATCGAAACGGCGCGGGACGGGCATTGGCTTTGCGGGTCAAGGCGCGAAACTCCCGCTGAATTTTTGTACGCACGTCGTCACCGAAACATGCAGCAAAGAATGGCGCGGGTATTCCGATTGGCATCTAAAGGGTGACGACGCACCGTATTAGGGGTTCGAACACGAATTGCCTTCGCTCGACCATCAAGGAACAAAGGTAACTTTGTATTTGGGCAGCGAGTCGAAGCATTTTTATTCGCGCAAACTCATTCAACGCTGGATGTTTGAACACTTTTATCCCTTGATAGATCGCGGCATCCGCAAACAATATCCCGACATAATCAATCGCTATTCGAATGGCGTCACGCTCGAATTGGACAGCAAGCAATTGCTCGAAACCGCCATCGAAAACAAACTCGCTCATTTCCAAGAAATGAGCGTCAAGATTCAAAATCAGACCAAAGCATTCGGCTGGTTCGGCGTCTATACGGGCACCGACGAGCCGCCGATTCCGCCCGGCATCATGCTTTGCACGTATGGCAAAGTCATCGAGCGCGCGTATTTGAAAAAAGAGCCGCGCGACAAGGAACAAATTTTTGGCTGGATTGAAGCGCCCTATTTGATTGAAGCGGTCACAACCGACAAAGGGCGTTTCATCAAAGGCAACGGGCGTTGGGAAACCTTTTTCAAACGCGCGCAAAATGAATTCACATTGTGGCTCGAAAAAAATAAATTGATTGAACGCGCGCCGCGCCGCTCCGAAAATCATTTTGCGGGAACGGAAAAAGAAATCAATTCGATTTTGCGCAACATGCCCGAACTCGCCATGTTCGCCTCGCACGGACGCCAAGACGCGGCGGCATTGAATCCGAACGGCGAACTCGTCGCGGACGAAGACCGCGTGCAAATCAAACTCGACGCGGAGGAATTAGAAGCGCGCGAGCAAGAGCAAAAGGTAAGCGAACGCACGTTTGAAGAACAGCAGCGCGAATTGCTCATGTCGCTCGGCGAAGCGATGACTGGTGAATTGCGTCCGCGCGTCATTCGCGGCGGCGTCCATATTTTGGAAGAGGCGCGCGATGATAAATCCGAAGAGTCATGGTTCGACGGCACCACCGTCGTTCTCAATATCGCGCATCCTGCGTATCGCAAAGCCGCTAATTCGAATACGCTGCAATATCATGTGTTCAAATGCGTTTGCCTGAGCGTCATCGAATTTACGATGGAAAACAAAGAAGGCGCGACGTGGCGCGATGTGTTGGAATTGCAAAGAAAATTTTTCGCGTTGTGGGGAAGTCGTTAAAGAGTATTCAGTAATCAGTAATCAGTATTCAGTCTGGTTACTGTTCACTGATTACTGATTACTGATGTCACTAATCCGCATCGCCGTCAACATGCAGGCGCAACGTGACGAAAACGGTCACATGATATTTCGCGCCGCGCTACCGATGGGCGTATGGTTTGAAAAATCGCTCGACAAGGATGAGGTGGAACGCGCGCGAAGCGCGTTGGAAGAAAACTACCGCGCACTAGTGACAAGATTGCGCGCAATGCTGCCGCACTTGCACGAAGGCAATGTGTTGCGGTACTGGATGTTTGGCGATGTGGTGAATGAATTTGAATTGCAGACCGCTGACACGCTCGTCTTTGTGGATAAATTGAGTGACCATCTTGCGCGCGACGTGGGCTATTCCAAAACAATGATTGACCTGTGCCGCCGCTTTCGCCACAAATTTTCCGACGTTTCGCAGATTGACCTAACCCTCTCCTTTGACGCGTATCATCGAAACAGCTTTGATCCAAAACGCGCTGCCGCGTACGAACGCGCAAAACTCCACAAGCGCCCACGCGGACGCACACGCAAAAAATAATCCCACGCGTCCTCTGCTATAATCTCCCGCGTTATGTTCCGCGCAGTCCTAGTCTCTCTGCTTTTTCTTGTTGCTTGCAACTCTACCTCTCCCTCTCTCCCTCTCTCCATCACCCCATCTCCATCGCCCACACCAATCTCTAGTTTCCAATCTCCAATCTCCAACATCCGCGTCGGATGGGCATACGAAGCATATCCCGAAGCATCATTTGAAAAAATGCGCGATGATTTTGCGATGATGCGCGCGAACGGCGCGAATGCGGTATGGATTGGACATAACAATCCGGGACAAGTGGACGCGACCAAAGTGGAACCCGGCATGTCTTACGCCATGTACGCGGCATTACAAAATGAAAATAACGCGTTGTATGAGGACGCGCGCGGGATGGCAGATGCAATAACGCGTGCGTTGGACGCGGCGCGCGAGACAAAACTCCAAGTGATTCTCCCCATCGGGTATCAAATCCAAATGGGCGATGTGTGGAATCAAGCACATCCAAACGATTTGCGTTTGACGTTTGACGGACAACCGTTGAATCTCTACCACAGCGGCTACACCGCGTCCCCATACTCGCCACAATATCGCGCGGACATTACGCGTTATTACGAATGGATTCAGCACGAATACGTTGAACCATATCAGGACGTCATTGTGATGTTGTCACTCGCGGATGAACCGATGGGCGGCGATTATTCCGAACATGCAAAAAAAGCGTTTGCAGTTCGGTACGGAAAAACAATGGACGCGTTATCTCGAGATGAGATATGGAAGATTGGAGAATTTCAAGCGGGTGTGATTGCCGATTACGCTGCATGGAGTGCGAACGAATGGCAACGCCTCAACCCGAATATCTTGACTACCATGTCTTTTCACGGCGGCGACACGGCGCGGCGCGTGTGGGGTTTGCCCGAAGTGGAAAAATTATTTTCGCAAACGCCAAAGAATTTTATTGTCACGTTCGACGCGTATTTGCACGATGATTTGGCGACGAAACCGGCGACGAGTGACGAAGCCGCGCAATTGAAATTATTTTTGACCACGTTAGGGCGCTATTCAAACATCTATAAAAAACCGCTCGCGTTGTGGGGGGGGGTGAACGCGTGGGGTCTCGCCCAAGAATCATCCGCGCCCCTTGAAATCCCCGACGCAGTAACGAATCTTTTATTGCTTTATGATTTGCCGACACGCGCGGGCGGAAATGTGTGGGGCGTCTTTGCGTGGAATTACAATGTCAAGCAGCAAGGTTTGGAAAATTACACACGTCCGACAACGTATGATGTACGCACGATGCAAATTGCCGTCGAGCGCGCGTTTCCGCTTTTGCGAACACGCGAAAAATTTTCGCCGCCGTACTTGCACGAAATCGCGCTCGTCGTCGCGCCGCGCACACTGTATAATGCGTTAGCGGAAACACATGCCGCAGACATTCCGCCGAATTGGTTCGACGCGACGCGTTATGCGCGCGCCTTTGGTGAGCGTTGGGCAGTTTTCGTTTCATCGCCGCAATCGCTCGAAGTCGCGCTCAACGCTTCGCACTTTATCGTCGTATCACCTGCAAACGACCTCGACACAGACACCTTAAAGTTTTTGCGCGAACGCTATGCCGAAGGGCTCGTCATCATGGGTGATGCAACGCTGGCGCAAGCACTCGATGCGCCAAGTGAAAAATGGGCGGAAGGATTGTCTCGTTTGCCGCAGTTTGGCGGCGCAGTCTATCTTGTATCGGAGAAATGAAATGGCAGACACCAAAGATTTGGTCAAACAACAGTACGGCGCACACGCGCAAGGGTACGTCACCAGCACCGTCCACGCGCAAGGCGAAAGTTTAAAACGGCTCGTCGAATTGATCCAACCGCAAAAAGATTGGCGCGTCTTGGACGTTTCAACGGGCGGTGGGCACACTGCGCTCGCGTTCGCGCCATTCGTCCGCGAGATTGTCGCATCGGATTTAACGCCGCAAATGTTAGAGGTCGCCGAAAAATATATTCGCGGCAAAGGCGTAACAAATGTTGACTTCAAAATTGCAGACGCAGAAAATTTACCGTTCGCTGACGGAGAATTTGATTTGGTGACGAACCGCATCGCGCTGCATCACTATCCCGACGCGCCAAAAGCAATTCACGAATTTGCGCGTGTCTTGAAACAAGGCGGGGTTCTCGGATTCACCGATAACACGGTTCCGCCGAACAAACAGCTCGCGGGCTACATCAATCACTTTGAAAAACTGCGCGACCCTTCGCACCACTGGTGTTATCCGATTGAACGGTTGCAGAGATATTTTGAGGAAGTAGGTTTTGTGGTTGAACAGACCGAAGCGAACATGCTCAAAGAAATGGAATTTGAAGCGTGGGCGAATCGTATGGGTTGCACGGAAGAAACAAAGAAAGAATTGCTTCGCCTATTGGACACTGCGCCACCTGACGCGCGCGATTTTTTCAAACCGCGCTTTGAGAATGACAAGTTAATGTTTTCGATTCGTGAGACAATTCTGATTGCGCGTAAAATGTAAGAGCTGCGCCCAACATTGGGCGCAGCTCGTTTAACATTGCACAGTCACTTGAATTTCTAAAAAAATTCTGGATAACGGCGGACTCTCATTTGTGCGCGGCGGGTCGGTTGTCGCACACAATTTTGTTTTGCCTGCAAATAATGCCTCGAATGTGCCTTGCCCCTCGAAAGAAGATTGAGTATCCACACATTTGACGATGGACGCGTTGCCAACCCGAATACGCCATGCGCCATTCCCCAAATCGAGCGTAAAGCGTTCGCCTACGCGTAGGATAATTCCACGTTCCGCGTTTTCCAAGGTGACCACTTGATGTTGCGGACGCGCGCGCGGCGGACGAAAGACGGCAGAGTTCACGCGATTGGTGGAACCATTGCGGGTGAAAGCAGTTTCGAGTGCGTTCATGTTTTCTCCTTGCGCCGAATGGACGTATTCAAAAATACGCGCCCCGACGCCTCCAGAAGCGGAAAGAGCCGACAACACTGCATAGACGTTCTTTACGCCAAATTGGTTTCACGCCACCGGGACGCATTTTTTACAATTTGCTTTGACAGCCATTCTCACTCGACATACAATAGCCATCTGCGATTTTTGAGTAAAATAGCTGGGTCAATCACAAAGCATTTTTCCGATATATTATGAAATACCATATTACGACGTACGGTTGTCAAATGAACACCGCCGATTCGCAAAAGCTCGCGTCCGAGATGGAAAAACTCGGGCTGCGCGCGACGCCAATTGCCGAAGACGCGGATGTGATTGTGTTGAATACGTGCGTGGTGCGGCAAGGTCCCGAAGACAAAGCCGTATCGCGTTTATTGTCGTTGAAACCACTCAAGCAAAAAAATCCTGACGTTGTTTTTGGCGTGATGGGCTGTATGGTCGGCGTGCGCGAACCAAAAGCATTGCGCGAAAAATTTCCGTTCGTTGATACTTTTCTGCCGCCATCCGACCCGAGTGCGTTAGTGGAATTGCTACAAATGCGCGGAGTGCAGGCAGAAACCGGACGCGACGATTATTGGATTGAACGCGACGAAACCGAAAATCGTTATGCGCTCCAAGACGCCGATTTCATTTTGCCCGCGCACGAACGCGGACAACTCATCAGCGCGCACGTGCCAATCATTTTCGGCTGTAATCACGTTTGCACGTTTTGCATCATCCCCTATCGTCGCGGCACGGAACGTTCGCGTTCGATTGGCGAAATTGCCGCGCACGTCCGTTCACTCGTTGCGCAAGGCGTCCAAGAAGTGACGCTGCTCGGACAAATCGTTGACCGTTACGGGTACGAGGTTCCTGATGGACCACGCTTGCCTCAGCTCTTGCGCGCGATTCATGAGATTGACGGATTGCAGCGCATACGCTTTCTCACGTCGCATCCAAATTACATGAATGATGAATTGCTCGACACTGTTGCCGAATTGCCCAAAGTGATGGAGCATATCGAAGTGCCGATTCAAGCGGGCGACGATGAGGTATTGAAACGCATGAAGCGCGGTTATACGGTTGACGAGTATCGCTTGCTGATTGAAAAAATTCGAGCGCGTATTCCGAACGTCAGTATTGCCACTGACATCATCGTGGGTTTTCCCGGCGAAACCGAAAAACAATTTCAAGGCACATACGATATTTTGCAGGAATTGAAATTGGATGTCGCGCACTTGGCGATGTATTCACCGCGCCCAAACACCGCGTCCGCGTCGCGTTTTCCCGATGACGTTTCACCGGAAGAAAAAGAACGCCGCCGCCAAGTTCTCGATGCATTGCAAGGCGAGGTCGTCGCCAAAATCAACGAGAAATACTCGGGACAAACGGTGGAGGTGTTGGTCGAAGAAAAAAATAAAAACCGTTGGAAGGGACGCACACGCACCAACAAGCTCGTCTTTTTTGAAGACAACACGCGCGAGTGGAAAGGACAACTCGCGCAAGTGAAAATCAATTGGACGGGTCCGTGGTCAATGATTGGTGAGGTTATGTAGTGGGCGTGACGATTCACTATAACGGCACGATGGACCGCGCCCGTCTGGCGGAAATGCTGGACGCGGCGCGTTTGTATTGCGCGGAACAACGATGGATGTATCGCGATGTGGACGAACGCATCATCGGACACGTGGAACGCGTCATCGAACATCGCGAAACCAAAATTGATATCGAAAGTTTCAAAGGCACAGAAGTCGAAGCGGTGACAAAACTATTTCCGATTGATGACACGCTGCACGGCATTCTCATCACCGTTCACCCCAAAGCCGAACCCGTTTGGCTCACGTTCAACGAAGCGGGCGAACTCGCGTATTACATGCCGCTCAATGATGTGGGCGAGTACTGGGAAATGAAAGCACTGTTCACCAAAACGCAATTCGCCGGAACGGAAACGCACATTGCCGTCTGCGAGTTTTTGCATTATCTCCAAGACAATTATTTTCCCGGCTTGCATGTGTACGACGAAGCGAATTATTTTGAATCGGGCAATGCCGCACGCGCAGACCAAACCATTGATTATCTCGACGATGTGATGGACCGTTTGGAAAACGCGCTGGATGATGAATCCTCTCAAGATGCAGAAACGGAATTGATTCGCGGCATGGTAGATTCCATTGAACCAAACGCAGACGCGGCAGAAAAACCCAAACGCAAAAAAATCAAAGTCGAACGCGGTAAAAAAATTTCGCATCCTAATCCGCAATGGAAACGCGGACACGGCAAGAGTGCAAACAAAAATTAAGCGCGCGTGTAAGGGCGAAGCATTTGCAGAAACGATAGTTTCAAGTTGCCTGATTCGGTTGCAAATGCTTCGCCCTTACATTACGAGGCAAGCATGTCATCTCACGTTCCCGAAACGACTCCTCCCTCACCCACCCCAATCCCCCTTTCACCCAAAACGCGCGTCGTCAAACAACGCGGCAGAATGCTCGTCTATGGTGGCACCGCGCTATTGCTCGGCATTTTTGCGGGAACGATTTCGTTCGCACTCGTCTATCCCGTGCAAGCGGTCATTCCCAAACCGCTTGCTGAAGGTGCTGACCTCGCTACCGTGCTTGCGCCGATTGCGATTGCGGCATTGGGTGTCGAACGCATGATTGAAATGATGTGGAATCTCATCGAGAGTTACATTCGTTCGCTCGTCGCGTTTCTCGCGGGACGCAGTGAATGGCTGCGCTGGGCAAATGATGAATTGCGCGCAGCGCGCGAACGCCTCGAAACATTGGCGCAAGAAGGCGACCCAACCGAACGCGTGAGTGACATGCTGCCGACGAGTCAAGATGCGTTGTCGCAATTGATTGAACGCGCGGCGAATGATGTCGCGCTCGCAGAGTTACGGCTCTCGTCCCTCACCTCTACCGCGCAATACCGCGACGCGAAACGCGTCATTTCGATTGTCACATGTCTCGTTTTGGGAATTGTCATCGCCACCGTCGTCGGTCTGCAAATGTTTGCGCTCTTGGGCATCAATGCCAACACACGCATTGACATTTTGATTACGGGCATTGCGATTGGCACGGGTTCGACGCCTGTTCATTCGCTTATCGGAATTTTGCAGCAAGGCAAAGACACGCTTGAAGGCGCGCAAAAAGCGCTCCGCCTACGCAACACCGAACAAGTCCAGAACCTTGCGAATCAAGAAGGTTAGGAAAAAAAATCCGCTCTCGTGAGAGAGCGGATTTTTTTATTACTCGTCCTTTTTACGCCGTGCGCGAAAAATCATTCGGATGGGTGCGCCGGTCAATTTGAAGCGTTCGCGCAATTTGTTTTCCAAATAACGTTGGTACGAAAAATGCACCATGTCTTTGCGATTTACAAAAAATACAAACGTCGGCGGAATGACACCGATTTGGGTGGCGTAATAAAATTTCAATTGGATTTTGCCGTGCGTGGGCGGCGAATTTTGCGCGACCGCATCGCGTAAAATTTCATTCAAGTCTGCGGTTGAGATGCGAGTGCGCAATTCTTGACGCACGCGTAAGGCAGTATCCATCACTGCCGGGATGCGCTGGCGAAATTTCGCGGAACAAAAAACGACGGGCGCATACGGAATAAAATTGAATGCCGCGCGCACGCGTTCCTCGTACAATCTCATCGTATCGGTGTCTTTTTCTACCGTGTCCCATTTATTCACAACCAACACGATGCCTTTGTTTTCCTCCAACGCATACGCGGCAACGTGCGCGTCTTGCGTCGTCGGTCCATCCTCTGCATCCAGCAACAACAAGACAACATCCGCGCGTTGAATCGCTTTCAGCGCGCGCAGACTCGAAAATTTTTCAATCCCCGGTTCAATTTTGCCGCGCCGCCGAATTCCCGCTGTATCTATTAGAGTGACAGGTTCCTCGCGCCACAACACTTGCGTGTCAATCGCGTCACGCGTGGTACCGGGAATTTCTGAAACAATCGCGCGCTCTTGCCCGAGAATCGCATTCAGCAACGACGACTTGCCAACATTTGGACGCCCAATAATCGCAAGCTGCGGAATTTCGGTTTCGGGTTCCTCTTGGACAGGCGGAAAGTTTGAAATGATTTGGTCCAGCAAATCGCCCGTGCCAACACCATGCAGCGCCGAAATTGGATACGGTTCGCCAAGTCCAAGCGCGAAAAATTCCACCGCGTCCGCCGCGCGTTTTTCATTGTCCGCTTTGTTCACCGCGAGATAAACCGGTTTGTCGGACCTCCGCAGAATCTCTGCGATTTCATAATCACCGGGCATTACGCCCGCTTCAACATCAGTGAGAAATAAAATCGCGTCCGCCTGCTCAATTGCCAGCTGCGCCTGTGCGCGCGCCAACGCGAAAAATTTCGACGTATCATTTTCGGCAATCGCTTCGCGTTCGCCGACGATGCCGCCGGTATCCACAACCGTAAATTCGCGTCCTGCAAAATCCGCGTCCGCATACAAACGGTCACGCGTCGTTCCCGCAATTTCGGAAACAATCGCAAGTCGTTCACCGACGAGCCGATTAAACAAAGTGGACTTGCCTACATTCGGGCGTCCGACGATAGCGAGAATAGGTTTGGAAGGCATGGGTGGAGATTAGAGATTGGATTGTTACATGCGAGATGCGAGAAACGAGAAACGAGATGCGTGAATCATGAAACGACAAGTATTGCGGTGGAGGCGTTCTCTAGCGCCGCGTAATTTTCCACAACGCGCCCGCATCAATCACGGGTTCATTTCCGAATAAAGGCACGTCCAGCGTCGCTACACGCTCTATTTGATATTCATCCCGCAGTGCATTAAAAACATTCGCGAGCGACGCGTTGTCTTGGAGCAAATAGATTTCGTAACCGTTGCCACGTGCAATGTCCACAAATTCACGCAGTCCGCCGCATTGTTTTTCAATGCACCAATCGGCAGGACGAAACGCGTTCCGCTGTGCATACAATTCAATCGCGCCCGAATTGAGCGACGCCCCGATGATGGCGTTTTGCGGCGCGAGGTGCGCGAGTTCTTGAAACGATGCGCGCTGCGCTTGCGTCATTGTACCGAAACGCGGCTGCGCGTCTTGGGTCACACGCGGCAGTGTATTCCAAACGCGCACAAGCATCAATTCCAACGCGAGAAAAATCAACAACGGCGTAGCGAATTTTGCCCACGCGTTTTGCTTTTGCCACAATGCCGCAACCGTCGCCGCGATTCCATAACTTGCAAAAAACGCGAGGATAGGAAATTGTGGAATCAAATCGCGCAAACGTAATGCTGCATACGGCAAATGAATTGTCAACACCGCGCCGAGCCACAACAGTAACGCGATGCTCGAAATTTTTTCGCGGCGCGTGTAAAAAATGATTCCGAGAATGATAAAGAACGCCAACCAGCCAAACTCTGAACCAATCAACGCGCTTTGCCCTATCGCGCCGAGCGTGTGCGGAATCGCGTTCAATGAAAACAACGCGAGTTCTTGCGATTCGGGCGTGAACCAACTGCCAAGATAAAGCTGATGATACCACAAGTCAGGAAGTGCCATGAGAAATGCGCTGACGCCAACCAAAATAAAATCGCGAATTTTATGGAGGCGTGCCGTATTCGAAGAAATAATGAGGGGGAGGAATGCGAGAACAATGACCAATTGTGTGTGCCGCACAAAATACGCGCTGCCCCAACACACTCCCGCGCCAATCGCCCAAATCCATATTCTATGTTTGTCATTTCTCGCTCCGCTCGAAATCTCTTTCGGGACGTGAGAAATTTCTCGCCAAGACGGCTCGAAATGCTTATTCTCGATTGAGCTATTTTGATGGTACACGCGCAACACGCAATAAAACGCAAGCGTGGAAAACACCAACGCTTGTGTGTCCACCATCGTCACACCCGCCCAATTCACAATTTCGTTCGACGTGGCAACAAGAAAAAGAACTGAGCAAGTCGTCACGATGCGGATTGTGCGCGATTCGTCGCGCGTCAATTCCCACGCGAGCAAACTCGAAACAAAAATACTCGCGAGTGAAAAAAATGGGTTCACAAAATATAGCGCCTGTTCACCCGCCACGCGATATGCGAGCGCGTACGCAAGGGAACCACCGATTGACCAAACAGTGATGGCATCACCGCCGAGATTGAATGGTAGACGATAGCCGACGTGCACAATGGGAAACCAAGAAATTTTCGTGTTTGCAATCAATGGAAACAATTCAAACCGATGCGCGGCTGTTCCACGCGTCGCCAAATCTATTCCCATTTGCACATACGCGAACGGGTCGCTCCCTGTCGCGCCAAATGTGCGATGTCCGACATACTCTGCCATTGCCCAAACAAGAATCGCGAGTGCGGTAACACTTGCGCCGATGGAAATCGCGCGCCCGTGTCGAGAAACGAGAAACGAGAAGAGAATCAGCGCGCTGTATAGAATCGCCGCGCCGATGAAAAATTGAAAATCCAACAACACGCGCGGGTCAGGCAGCGTGTAATCAAAATAACCCTCAATCTCGCCACCCAACGCGCGCAGCCACACAAAACGCAGCGCGATAAAAATATAGACAATGAAAAATGGCGCAAGCAACGCGGGCGAAATGAGTTCGCGTCCACGCGAAAAAAATTGCGCGAGTACGAAAAGCGCGATGACAACGCCGACAATCCACAGCGGCGCGTGCGCGAGTTGCGCGAGGAGAACGAGACCGAGCGCGTGGAGGAGAAGGAGAGATAGAGAGATTGAGAGAGGGAGAGAGGGAGGGCGAACGAGCGCGAGCGCGGAGAGATGGTACGAGAGGAGACGAGAGAACACGATGTTACGGGAGGATAAATTTTTTGCGAACAAGGTTCGCGAATTGTCCTTCAACGGGCAATTTACAAAATTGCGCTACAAGAGTTCAATCTGATAATCTAAAATGTTGGCGTCAAAACGATTGCGTTCAATCCAATCTACCACTTTTTCCAAGAGTCCATGTGCGTACCCCGCATCATTCGAAACACACACAAACGCAATCGTCGCGCGCTCCCACGAATCCAAATCGTCCACTTCGGCGGCGGACACATTGAAATGGTTTCGCACGCGCGCGAGAATCGGCTTGACGACATGCCGCTTGCCTTTTAGTGAATCGTTGCCGAAAATTTCGAGTTGGACGGTGCAAACGCCGACGACCACGTGGGGATTTACGATTTTTGATTTATGATTTTGGATTTACATTCAACATTCTTTAAATCATAAATCAGAAATCAACAATCATAAATTGAACATTACTGCTTTTGACGCGAGGCGTGATTCTCGCTCACCATACACGCGTTACATTCCGCGCACACATCGCGTCCGCGTTGAGCAAAAACATTTTTTCGCATGGTTGCAAGTTTTTGAATTTGGGAATCCGTAAGTGGCATGACAGGTTGCACCGCGTTCGCTTGCAAGGCAATCAGGGCGGAATGTTCCAAGCGTTCGAGCCGCATGTACGCTTCCCACAAATTTTTTCCCACTGTCACCGAGCCGTGTCGTTCCAACATCAACGCATCATATTGCGGAATGAGTTCGCGAATGCGTTCGGGTCCTTCGATGCTCGTCGGCGTCGCATAGGGTAATGTGGGAATCGTACCTAAATCGTACACCACTTCGGGCAAAATACATTTTGCGAGAGAGATGCCAACCAACGTACAAGAAATCGCGGACGGTGGATGCGCGTGAACGACGGCTTGAATGTCCGCGCGTTGGCGATAACATTCGAGATGCAATTTTATTTCCGAAGACGGAATCAGTTCGCGCGCCGCGCCAAAATTCGCCCCGATTTTGTTCCCCTGCATGTCAATCACGAGCAATTGTTCCGCGTTCAAAAAACCTTTGCTCAAGCCGCTCGGCGTACAGAGCAATCGGTCACTGCCGAGACGCACGCTCAAATTGCCGTCGCCTGCCGCGATGAAATTTTTCTCCCACATCAATTTGCCGATGCGGACGATTTCTTCGCGCAAGGCGTATTCAGTCCGCGCGTCCATACACCATATTGTCATTTCGAACAGAGTGAGAAATCTCCCCGCGCGCCAAGAGAGATTTCTCGCTGCGCTCGAAATGACAACTCCTAAAGATATTTCTTAGCCAGTTCATCCGAAATTCCATTCGCGCGAATGATTTCCGCGTACGTATCCGCAACGGGACGTTTGGTGCGCGTTTGAGTCGCAACGTCCAAATGATACAAACCAAACCGCATCCAGTATCCCGCGTCCCATTCAAAATTGTCCACAAGCGTCCACCAAAAGTAACCGTTGATTTTGACGCCCTCTTGCATCGCGCGGTGCAGCGCGCGCAGATGCGTCACGAGATACGGCGATTGATTGTCGTTGCCAATATCGAACGTGCCGCTCTCGGTAATGTAAAATGGCAAATTGAATCGCGCAAAACGTTTCAGGAAATCATATAGCGCGTTTGGCGCGAGGTCCCCCGCATCGGTTAATTCTTGAAACGCGGTTCCTTTGAGCCAAATAGGCGGCAAGAGTCGCGCGAACACAGAACCCGGACGCGATACATCAAACTCGACATGGCTTTGAAAATAATAATTGACTGCAAAATAATCAAGTGGAATTTTCCCGTCGCCGATGGTTTCGCCGCGTCCAAGTGGAAACGGCATTTTGCCTGTGGTCAAGGCGCGGACAAACATTTCGTTCGCCACATAATTGCCTTGCCATGTCGCAAAACGGTCAAGCCGCGAGCGCGGATTCGCGGGCGCAAGAGTACGCCATTGATGCGCGAGCGAAACTTGTGCATTCGCTTGAACACGATGAATCGCCGCGTATGCCCTGTAATGCGCGAAAATCATATTGCGCGCGACGCGAAATGCTTGTGTGAGATTTCCAGCCCCCGGCGGACGCCCCTTCCACACATAACTCAACACCATGTACACATTCGGCTCGTTTATGGTAATCCAAACATTGCACAAGTCGCCGAGTGCTTCTACGACGCGCGTGGCATGACGTTCCAAAATTTCGGGCGAATTGTCCGCGAGCCAACCACCTTTTTCCATGAACCAACGCGGGTGTGTGAAATGCACGAGCGTCACCATTGGCTCGATGTTACGTTCGCGCAACGCGGTCAATATCTCACGATAGCGCGCAACTGCCGCGTTGTCCCATTCTCCTTCGCGAGGTTCAAGACGACTCCATTCGATGGACAACCGATGCGCGTTGTGTCCCATTGCTTGTGCGCGGTCAAAATCCTCCAGGAAGCGTCCATTCCACCAATCGTTCGCCACGCGCGACGAATCGCCGTTTTTGATGTGACCGGGCGTTTGTTCCCAATCCCACCATTCGTTATTGAAGTTTTGTCCTTCGACTTGATGCGCGGCGGTGGCAGCGCCCCAGAGGAAATTTTTTGGAAAAGATAACATGCGGGGAAAAGAGAGGAGATTAGAGATTGGAGACTGGAGTTTTTTTAACGCAACGAAATGGAATCAATCACGCCGACAATGGAGGAACGCACGGGCGCGTTTGGCACACCAATCACTTGACGCGTCGAGTTGCCTTCTTGACACACAAGCACAGTATCGCCAATTCCCGCGTGCGCCGCGTCAACCGCGATAAAATCATCTTCGGGTTTTTCGTTTGCGAGATGGAGAGGACGCACGAGCAAAAGTTTTTTTCCCGCATACGCGGGATGCTTGATCGTGGAGACAACCGTGCCGACGACTTTACCAAGTATCATGAGCGTTCACGCGAAATAACTTTCACCTTCCGGCAATTCCAACTCGACATTCTCAATGGCGTCCGCTGTCTCCACAATGCCCACAATCGCCAAATCAACGGGACCGACAACGGGATACGTTGCCAGCGCGGCTTCACGCGCGCGGACGAGAAAGACGAAATCATTTTGTCCTGCGTCCACCACATCAATCGCTGCTTGGGGACGCCCAATTTTTTCGCGCTTGCGATTGAGCAACTGCACGAGCAACAATTTTTCCCCAGCGAGTTGTTCGTCTTTGATAGTGGCGACGACAGTACCGACAACCTGACCGAGTATCACAATTTCCCTACTACACGCTTCACAATCTGTTCCACCACTGCGCTGTCCACGCCCGCGCCGAGTCGCGCAATCACTCCGCTTTTTACTTTTTCGATGACCTCTTGTTTTTCAGAATCGGTTAGTGGCGCGTTACTCGACGCGGGTGCGCTATTGTGAAGATTCGCCACGTCGGGTGATTTCAAAACAGATGACGACGCGGGCGCGCTGCTTGTTACCTTGCGTTTGATGCCGAGTTTGTCCATCATCTCGCGCGCAACGTCCGTGATATACACCGAATCATTGATTTCGATTTCGGTGACACCGCGTTTCGCCATGTCTTCAATATCGCGTTCGGTGTAAAAGGTACGGGACATAAGTTTGAACTGTCATGTCGAACGGAGTGAGACATCTCGGACAGTCAGAAAGAGATTTCTCGCTCCGCTCGAAATGACAAAAAAATTTATTTGCCCTGCAAATTTTCAATCGCCGCGACGGCGGCTTTTTGTGCTGCCATCATTTCCGCTTCACTGCCCGACATCCACATGCGCCCAAAACGTCCGACAGACGAAACGTGAATCAATTTCACGCTCGCATATTTTTCCGCTTCGTTCGCAGCGAGGTTGATGTACGCGGCGGGTGCGACTTCCATGATGAATAGCGTTTCGCCCGCGACCAACATCGCGCCGCGTCGAAAGCGATTGAGCAATTGCACTTGGTACGTGTTGACGTGCGTGATGATTTGGAGCGACGCAACGGTGGGCTTGATGCGGTCTTCGGGTTTCAGATTCAAACGCTCCAAAACAATGCGCCCCGCCTCCAACACTTCGGCTTGCTTGAGCGAATGAACTTCGAACATGCCAAATTCGCGTTCGACAATTTGCGCGCCCGGTTTCGCATCGGTGGACTTTACCGCAATATCCACCAAACGAAACACATCATTACCCGGCGCGACTTCGACGTACAGCGAAGCCATGCCTTCAATCGGCAAATCGCCTTGCGTAATCGTGCCGACAAACGCCGCGTACTGCGGCTGCATGCGGTCCAAATAACAATACGCGCGAAGTTCAAATTTTGTGTCTGCCATGAGTTCAGTCGCCAGTCAACAGTCAACAGTCTCCAGTCGAAAATACTCTCGACTATTGACTGTCAACTATCAACTAGATTTTGTCGTTCATCGCAATACCGAGTGGTGTAATGAAAAGCGGTTTCGGAGGAACAATCGTTTTGACGCCTGTCACGCGTTCAATCACTTGTCCCATATTCGGAAACATGCTTGTTCCACCGACGAGATAAATTTCGCGTACATTATAGCGCGCAATATGACGCGCGATGATGCTGCCTACTTTTTCCATCACGGGTTGAACGAGAGGAAACAGTCGCGCTTGTTCGCGCGCGTCCGTTTTCAATTCTTCCGCGTCCTCGAAGGAAATGTTTAGCGCGCCCGCAATGACGAGCGAAAAATGGGTGCCGCCTGTTGCTTCGTCCGCAGTGTAAATCACTTGTCCATCGCGCAAAATCGCAACGCCCGTCGTTCCGCCGCCAACGTCCACCACCGCGCCATCGCGAATTTGCAAAACAGAATTGGCTGCGCTCGGTTCGTCCACTTCATTCGTACATTCAAGACCCGCGGCGCGCAACACGTTTCCCGTCGCGCGGACTTCGGCGCGCGGCACGCCCGGCGGAAATCCTGTCGCGCTGTGCGTGAGTTCAAAGCCGAGTCGCGCTTCGACCTCGCGTTTCAATTCTTTTAATAAATCAATCGCGCCGATGAAATCAACCACGAGTCCATCGCGTACCACTTGCGCGAAACGATACGTGCCGACGAGCGGTTGAAAATTTTCGTCGAGTACGAGAACGACAGTGTACGCCGTTCCCAAATCTACGCCGACGTGAACGCGTCCGCGATATTCGACGCGGCGCGTCCGCATCGCGCGTTCCGTTGCGTCGAGCAATCGCTCCAAATCAGAATTCATCGCGTTCCGCGCACCGCCCACGCACGCGCGATTAAATCAATCGAACCATCCGCGTTACGCGGCAGAATTTGAGCGTAGCGTTCACGCAGCGCGTCGCGTTGTGCTTCGGTCAGCGACATGACATACCCCGGCGCGGCGCCTTGACCCGATAAAAATGGCGTCCACAACGCGTCGAAATTTTCAAAATGCATCGGCACATCAATCGCGCGCGTCGTCACATCATTCAAGTTCGCATCGAGGAACAAATTCCATAACCCTTTTGCGTTCGCCATTGGGAATCGCACGCCTTCATCGAGGGCGCGTGCATTGGGATCCAATTGCACAGCCGCATCCCAAAAGTAACGAATCAATTGCATCTTGTCTGCGTAATCCCAAATGTATGTTGCGACTTTGCCATTCAAACGACATGCGCGCGCCATTTCGGTAACCATGCGTTCGGGGCTTGGCACAAAATTCAACACGAGACCCGACACCACCGCATCATACGCGCCGCGTTCTGTTTTCAAATCTTGCGCGTCGCCAACTTGAAATGTCGCGCGCGCATCGGGCGTATGCTCACGCGCGTATTCTACGTATCCTTCCGATTTATCCACGGCGACGACAGCTTGGGGCGAAGCCACCTCAAGAATTGTTTGTGTCACTGCGCCCGTGCCGCAGCCAACATCGAGCCAGCGCAGCCCATTTCGAACGCCAAGCCATTGAATAAACTCACGTGCGACAAGACGACTCCAACGTCCGATGTAGGGTTCATAGAGTGCGCCTTGAGACCAGTTGTCATGTTTCGAGGTCGCGTCAGTCATTTGAAAAATGGATTCTCACGTACTCAACGATTTTGTTTCGCGAGCAAATCACGAATTTCGGTGAGCAGGACTTCTTCTTTGGTCGGCGCGGGTGGCGGCGCGGGCGCGTCCTCTTTCTTTTTCGCTGCCATATTCACGGCTTTGACAATGAGAAAGACCGCCCATGCAATAATCAAAAACGTGATGATGGATTGAATCAACGCGCCGTAACCTATCACGGCTGCGCCTGCCGCCTTTGCCGCTTCGTACGATTCAAATGATTTGCCCGAAAGATTGATGTACAAACTGTTGAAATTGATGCCGCCTGTGAGCAGACCGAGAATCGGCATCAAAATATCTTGTACGAACGAATTCACCACCGCACCGAACGCCGCGCCAATCACAACGGCAACTGCCAAATCAATCACATTGCCGCGTTCGATAAATTCACGAAATTCTTTCAACATTTTTCCTCCTCATCTAGTACGCGCAAATTGAATTATTGCGTGGTCCAATTTGCGGGATATGTAACGTACATGAAATGTGCGAACGTGCGCGTGCAAAACAAAATGCTTGTGCCGTGCGGAATAAAAATCACGTCGCCCGCGTGTCCGATGAAACTTTCATCGCCAGCGCGAATTTCCAATTCACCGTCAATCACATACTCGACTTCATCATAATTCAATGTCCACGGGAACGAACCATTTTCAAAACGCATAAAGCCAACGCCCATCGGCGAACCATCGCGGTCTATAATCACATCCGTCGCGCGAATGTTCATGTCGGGACGTTTCACATCAAATGGAAACGGTCCAAGTTCGACGCGGTTGGGATGAATCAACTGCACGCGCGTCCCGCGCACATCGGGCGCGCGTTTGTCCACCGTCCGATTTTGCATTTCGCGCACCACATTGCGTACTTGGTCTGCGAGCGGGTCGGTGGACGCGCGCACCAGCGCAATTTTCAACGCGCGCGCGACATCTTCCGCCTCGGGCGTCACAATGTCGTCGGGCGCTAAATCAATTTTCGTTTCGCCACATTCTTTCCAAATGCGAATGTCGGCGGCAGTGAATAAACGTTTCATAAATTGGAGGTTGGAGGTTGGAAGTTGGATTCCAACATCCAACTTCTATTTTCTAATTTCTAATTTCTAACATCCAATCTGCCAAAACATTCCTGTCAACCAACTTGCAGCCATTGGAACGCGCGAGTTCTTGCGCGCCGGGAGAAAATAAATTATTGGTGACAACCATCGCGGCGTTGCATTTGTAATGCGCTTTGCCTGCCACAGCGTCGCTGACCGCGCTGCGCGAAACGGGATTGCTTTGGCGTTTCACCTGCACCGCGAATTTATAAGGCGCTTTTTCCGCAATCAAATCCACGCCCAAATCGCCCGATTTGCCCGTGTGGGTCACGCGATAGCCGCGCCTTGTCAACAATGTTTCGACGTATGCTTCAAACCCCGCGCCGTCGAGAGAATCTATCGCGCTGTGCTGCAAGACGTTCGCTCGTCGTGACGCAAGCCACCGATTCCAAAAATAAAAATAGATTGCGAGAAACAATAACCCCGCGCCGAGCGCGAGTATAACACTGATTGGGTCAATGAACATGGGGAGCAATGCACAATGCTAAATGCCTAATGCACAATGATTCCTTGCAGTCCATCCAAACTCGTCGTGTTGCGCGTTTTGCGATACGTTTCGTTTTCTGCTTCGCCCTTGTTGTTCCAATAATTCACCAGCGTATCGCGTTCGCCGAGGTATTCATAGCGCGGCACGCCGTAGCCGCACGAATCGGAAATGCGCGTCACCTCGACGCGAATAATGGAGCGCATCCCGGGACGCGGCTCGAAATGCTCCATCAGCTTTTCAAATTCGGGCGTGCCGCGTTCGTGGACAAAACCTTTGCCGTGCAAACGCACAATGCGGGGGCGCTGCTCGAACGAGCAAAACAAAAACACGATGCGCCCGTTCTCTTGAAGATGCGCGACGGTTTCGACGCCGCTGCCCGTCAAATCCAAATATGCGACCTCATGCTCATTCAAAATCCGAAACGCGTCGTACCCTTTCGGCGAGCAATTTACCAACCCCTCTTTGGACAATGGCGCAGTTGCCACGAAAAACATTTTTTGTTGTTCAATCCATTCGCGTAACGAATCATCAATGCTGTCAAAGACTTTTGCCATTCATTTCTCCGAGTGATGGGCAAGCTCGCTTGCGAACAAGCACAAAGCGCTGCCCCTACAAAATCAAAACGACAATCCCGCCGCGCCTTGCACACCTTTCAACGCCGCGATTTCGCCCGCGTGTGAAAGATTGTGAACGACGAGCATGGATAACACATCGCCAATGCGTCGTACGCGTCCTTCAAATTCTACGCGGCGGTCCAATTCTTCGGGCGTTAAGGATTCTAAATACGCGTCCGTCGCCGCGCGCACCACTTCTTGGAATTGCGCCACATCGTCGAGCGTTAATTGCTTGCCGCGCAAGTCGTCCCAATTTTCGCCGCGCCACGGCGCGCGCGAACCGATTTTATCTTCCCAGCCGCCCGTTTCCCACAAACGCGATTTGTTCAAAATCACTTCTTGAATGTACGCGTCTTCAATCGTCACGACATGCAAAAAAATCGCGCTGATAGAACTGACGGTGCCGGGCGGCGTCCAATTGAATTGTTCTTCGGAAACGTCCAACAGCACGCTGTCCGATTGTCGCCGCGCCCAACGAAATTGGCGGATGATGTATTCTTTGGCGTCCATGAGTGTTTATCGATAATCCCCTTCGCCGCGAATTTGATTGCGCTCCAAACGTGACATCAATTTATCAATGTTCGCTTGCGCGATTTCGTCGAGCGACAAATTCAATTCCGTCGCAATTTGCGCGAGATACCACAACACATCGCCCAATTCGTATTTCAACGCGTCGCGGTCTGCCTCTGAAATTTCGCCGTTCTTGTCGCGGAAAATTTTTTTCACTTTGCCCGCGAGTTCGCCCGCTTCATTCACCAAGCCGAGCGTCGGATACACAATCGGATGGTCCGTGTGTACGAGATTCCATGTGCGGCGCGAGAGTTTTTGATACTCGTCAAAATTTTGCAACCTGTCCCTCACTGATTCTGTGTGGCATAGCCAATCATCAATTCCACTGCGCGTTCAAAATTATTTTCGTCCAACAATTCCACACGGTCGCGATACGTGTGCCATGTTTCATCGAGATAAAAAATATCGTCACTCGTAAAGTTGACCGCGTTCCAGCCGCGACTCTGCCAATACGTTCCGTCCGAATTTGCGACCATGCGGTCAAAGTTCGCGAGCGGCACAATTCTTCCAACACGTTCCAAAATTTTCGCATCGGGTTGGCGATAAGGTGAGGCGGGCGCAAGTTCGCGTCCATCATAAACATATTCGCCCATCAATGGAATCGTGAACACAAAACCGCTGCGTTCACCCGCCGCGCGTGCGGCAATCCCCGCGCGTCCCATGCTGTCGAAATTCAAAACTTGCGCGATTTGTAAATTGTTTTGTGTCGCGTATTCGTAAAACGCGCGTGCGCCGACGATGCCGCGTTCTTCTTCGCCCGTGAACAAAAACGCGATGGCTTTTGCAGGACGCTGGTTGTTCAGGTCCTCTGCCGCGACGAGCAGCATACACACCGCCGCCGAATTGTCGGACGCGCCTTGATAATCGGGCGCGTCAATCAGTTTGTCGTAATGCGCGGAAAAAATTGTGTAGGGTCCGCGTTCGTCAAATGGCACAAACAGATTATCGAACTTGGTATCGTAAATGGGCAAGCGTTGAATTTTAATTCCGCGCGCATCCAAATAATTTTCAATAAACTGTGCGCGCTGCGCGTTGCGTAAGGTCACAAATTGTTTGCAAAAACCAAAGCGTCCATTTTCATTCAACGGCTCTGCGGGTGTTTCGCGGTACGCCACCATGTCTTGCAAGTACAAAATGCCATCGTCCCAACTATTCCAATTGGCAATCACAATAATCAGAAACGCGGCGAGAACGCCGATGCCAAGCCATTTCAAAACGCGTTTCATGCGCTCGCATCCAACGGATGCAAAACTTGTTTCACCGCGCGCAGCACTTCGGAAATGACGCGCGGTTGTTGATTCACGGCATCCAGAATCCAAAACTGGACAGCGATATTCAGCGCGTTGGACGTCAGTGATTCCACCAAAACGTGCGGCGGCGGATTTTTGGAAATGCCCTGTATAGTTTCCATCGCGCGCAAAATTTTTTCCTCTGTCATCGCCACGTCGCTTTTTACGTCGAGCGTCAATTTAATTTCACTGCGAAGCTGCGTGCCGAGTGAATTGTTGGTGACGACATTCGTAATAATGTTGGAGTTGGGAATGATGACACGTCTGCCGTCGAACGTATCGAGAAATGTGCCGCGCCAACCGATTTGGGCGACGCGTCCTTCGCTCGTTCCCACCACAATCCAATCGCCTTGCGAAAACGGACGCGTCCCCATGATGAGCAACCCCGCCGCAAAATTCTGAATCAAATCTTTGAACGCAAAACCAACTGCGACACCGAGAATAACAACGGACAAACCAAAGCCGCCGAGAATCCAAATAATGCCCAAACCAATGACGCCGTAATACGCAACTTGGACAATCAGTTGTTCGACGCGCGCATCGAATTTTGCTTGCCGCAACCCGCGCTGCAACAAGCCGCGCAGCAAGCGCGCAAGAAAATAAACAACGACGAGAATCAAAAGCGAGCGCAGGATGTTGCCGAGCGACAAGTCCATGTCGGCGGGAATTTGTCCAGCCGAAACACCCGCCGCCGCGAAAATTTGCGCGAGGATTTGCGATAGGTCCATTAACTCTGCTTGCGTCCCGTGAGACCGAACGCGCCTGCGAGGATAACCAACCCAATGGCAACGAGGATGAGGGGCCAGCCCTTGGACAAAAGCTCTTGGAGTTTTTCATTCGCCGACGCGATGCCGCCGAGTGTAATAATCCCGCCGGGAATGAGGGGCCACCACCGCATGTTGCGCGTGTAAAGCCAATCAATCACAAAAATCGCAAGAAAGCCGATGCCCAAACCGATGCCGCTCAAGCCATTGACGGCAAAGAGTCCGCCCCGCGCCGCGACCTGCCCTAACGCCAGCCCCGCTAGAATGCAACCGGGGATGAGAAACCCATATGTGCGCGTGTAAAAATATGCGACGAGAAAAATTAACCCCACCACAAAGAGAATTGCCGACGCGCCCAGTCCGCCAAAAAATTGCATTGCAAAAAACGCGACGCCCAGCAGAATTAGGACTGCGCCTGCAATCATTCGTCCGCGGTTTTGGTCGTCCATATTATTTGACCCTCAAAGAAAGCGATTGCCCATCGCGCAACGGCACGAGCGTGGTAAAAAATTCGTCGTCGTTGAATAATGCGCGCGTCGTTTCCAACACCGCGTTCGTATCCGCGTCCGTTTGACTCACGACGCGCCCGTGCCACAACATGTTGTCGTAAATCAAAATACCGCCGACGCGCAACTTTTCGTGCGCAATCGCAATCGCTTTCGGGTAATCGTGTTTATCAATATCGCAAAAGATAATGTCGAATGGACCCGAATATTTTTTTGCAATCTCTAACGCGTTGCCGACATTGAACTCGACGCGTTCGAGCAAACCCGCGCGCGAAAAATAATCGCGCGCGCGGTCTTGATTCGATTGTTTGCCTTCCGTCATAATGACTTTGCCGCCATCACCGACGGCAAGTGCGAACCACATCGCGGAATAGCCAAACCCCGAACCGAGTTCCAAAACATTTTTCGCGCCAATTGCGCGCGCGAGAAAATGCAACATGCGTCCGGGTTGAACACCGATGATCGGAAATCCTTGCGCGCGTCCATAATCGCCCATCTCGCGCAAAATTTCTGTTTCTTCGGGCAATGTTTTTTCGAGGTACTCGTAAATTTTTGGATGAGTAATATCGAGGTCGGGCATGGGGTACTGGACGAGACCTGACAGGTTTTCAAAAACCTGTCAGGTCTGAACACGCCACATACGCGCGGCGCAAAATTTTATTGCCTTGTTCGTCGTAGGCGATATAGTACGGCTGCTTGCGCGTGATGAGATGTGAAATATCGGCTTCGTCACCCGGACACGCATCATAAATGCGTTTGTTGTCCGCAAGCTTTTCAACATGGTCACGAATCGCGCGCACATCGTCCACGCCCGCGCGATAAAATCCTGAAAACGCGACCACGCCGGTTGGGTTCACATTCAAAGTCAAACCGCCCTGCAGCGGGACCATGGCCCCATTCGCAGGTCCGTACTGTTTGCCTTTCAGCGGAATCATGCGTTGCGCGCGATACTGCACGACTTTGTCATCGTCCAGTCGTCCTAACTCGCGCGCGAAAATTAATTCTTCGCCGCGTAAACGCAGCGCGCGCTGTAATTCTTCAGGCGGCATCGGCTCAGCCGTAGTGCCAGCCATGCTCAACAAGCCAAGATTCACACTGGATGATTTTGCACCAATCGTTTTCGTATGCGGCTTGAACATGTTCACATCCTGCACACGTAAAATGCGACGATTCGAAAAAACTCTTTTGAGAATTTCAAAATAGGCACCTCGAAACAATTGCTGCTCGGCTTTGAACAGCGAAATTGCCATGACGCGAAACACCGCATCGCCCGGCGGCGCAAGCACAAGTGCGGTCGCCAACATTTTTCCCAACGCATCGCGCGCCTGACTCAACGCATCATCGGCAGATAATTTTTCGTTGGCGCGGCGTTTCAATTCGTACATGCCAACGAGGATTTGATACACTGCGCCGCTAAAGACGCGCGAAAAGCTGTGCGATTCCGAAGAAAGCCGAGTTGAAGGCGCGGACGCGGGCAGCAGCCACGTTTCTTTGTAACGAAACGTGTTCACCAAGTCGCGCAAGAACGTCGCACCCGCGACCTCTTTGCCAAATTCGACGTACAACGCCTTGCCCAATTGTTCTGCCAGTCGCGTGACGTTGCTGCTCGCGCGCAAATTTTCGTTCGTCTCTTTGAGCAACCGCGCGCGTACAGAAGGAAATTGTAATGTGGTGAGTAGCGCGGTAATGTCGCCGAACGCTTCGTGAAACGCGCCCGTTTCGGGATGCAGCGATGACCAATAATCGGGATGATGCGCGTCGAGAATCGCGTGTCCGCATTCGTGCGCCGCAACGTCAGACGATTCGCATGTGTATAACGTGCGGTTGGTTAACGAATCGGTGGTATAAAAGAATTTTAGTGCAACGCGGTCATAATAGGCGTTGAGGTCGCGGCCTGCGCGCGGCTGCACAGGTAACACTGCACCCATTTGCCATTCATACGGCGCGCCGAAATACCGTTCCCAAATATCGTACGCGTGGGAGAGGATGACGAGCAAATGCGCGGCTTGAAATTCTGCCGAACCCGGTTTGGTGGTGTCAAGGTCGCCTGTCTCGGGGAACCCAGGAATCGAAAAACGCGCTGCGCTCGCGCCTGCTTCGGCAATTTCGGGTACATCACCGTTGGCGCCCGGGTCATTCAGGAATGCGATGAGTTTTCGCTGAGGAGGCATAGAAAAAAAATTGCGCCGCTAAGAGATCCACGCGCGCTTGAGATGTTTGTTGCCTTGCGCGTCTTGCTCGACATACCACGCTTTCCCTTGTTGGCGCAATTGTTCGGGGTCAATGCGTTCGCCGGGTTTGGCAACATACACTTGCCCATTCGCGACCAATTTGGAAAGATGGTCTGACATGGCGCGCAATTGACGCGGGTCGGCGGGTTCAACGTGATAGGAAATCAATGTGCCGCGCGAATTGAATCTCAGTTCGCCGTGCGCGCTTACATCCACGCGCACGCCCGCGACGACGCTCAAATCGCCATCATCCAATGCGACCGTGTGCATGTACGAAAATTCGATACGCGTGCCGCGCGTGGTTTTCGAAACGTTCTCTACGCGCAGTTTCGCATCGGGCGGCAATTTCAAAACGGGGCGCGCTTGTTCCAACACGCGCGGCGCGTCATCTATTTGAAAATCGGTGGACAGGACTACAAGTTCCATTCGCGTTCGAGCGTAATTACACCGTTCACGCGAAGAAAATGAAACGCGTTTCAGAGGCGCGGTTTTTCGAACCCGCGCCTCTGCACGTTTCATGCACAATCTGTGCACAGGAATTGTGAAACGGAAACGCTGCTCTGTGAACTAGCCGCCGCGTCCGCCAACTGCGCCTTTAGTGTTTTGCGGGAGAATCAACTCGACGCTTTCGTGCGGGCGCGGGATGACGTGAACGCTCACCAGTTCGCCGACGCGTTTCGCCGCCGCCGCGCCTGCGTCCGTCGCCGCTTTCACCGCGCCGACATCGCCGCGCACCATAACGGTGACGAATCCGCCGCCGATGTATTCACTGCCGATGAGTACGACATTCGCGGCTTTGACCATTGCGTCCGCCGCTTCAATCGAACCGACGAGCCCTTTGGTTTCGACCATGCCGAGGGCAATCATGTTGGGGTCTGCCATGTTCTTGCTCTCCTCTGAGAGATTTGGCGCGAGCGTTTCTTGCGGTACAGAAACGGCAACCGCGCTTTCATTCGATTTTGTTTTTCGTTTCCCCGCGCGCACCGCCCGCGCGGGTTTGTCTTGCGATTTTGGACGAGGCATCTTTAGAAAAAGTCCTCGTATTTATCATGCTTGCCAATCCAAAACCACGTTACGGTTTGTCCGTCCAAAACACCCACCGCGCGAAAGCCCAGAGTAATTCTCACTGCCCAAATGTCTTCACTCCGATTGATACATTTGAAATGCAATGATGGGTGAAAGGGATTCTCGCGCCAAAGCCGATATGCTTTTCGAGCCTGCTTACGCATTGAGTCGTCTAGCTTTTCGTATTTTTCCCAAAATGACGGCAGCGTTGCAGATTTCATAACCGATCATAATCCATCGGTTCCGCAAGACCTTCGGCAATCTGCCGACGCGCGTGTTTTGCTGCTGCCACAAGTTGATCTTGTTTTTGCTCAAACAATTCATCCCACCGCATTTCATCGTCTATTTCTTCAAGATATTCTTGCACAAAGTCAACTATACGATTCTGCGTGGGTTCAGGAAGCGTCTCCATGAGCTTGACCATCGTGGCGATTGCATCTGACATTTCATTCCTCCGTGCTATTTTCTCAACTCTTCCAACACCCGTGTCACAATTTCTTCAATCTGCACATAACTTGGCAATTCTAGCATTCGCTCGCCAACCACACGCTTGACAGGTTTGGTTTGCGATTTCTTGCGAGGCATTTTTCTTACAGAGCAACGGGTGCCACCTGATAATCAATCTGGCTTGGCGCTTTTACTCGTCGTGAAGCGTCAAGTATTTCCAGTGAGACGAGATTACCCAGGACATCATAATCCAAGATGACGCCTGGTTTGTCTTTATCGCTTTCCATTACAGGCACATCCAAAAGGATAATTGTCAAAGTGTCCGTCTCACGGTCATAAATGAGTTTCATTGCACCAGCTCTAGTTTCGCGTGGTCAGTCAAACGATAATTTCGGATTGAATTTTTTGATGCCATGAACCTAATGACTACTTTGGCAATTGACAGACTTTCCTGTTGCATCTATCAGTCTACTTTCCTCTAATCTCCGCCAACACCCTTCTTACAATCTCTTCAATCTGCGCGTCGCTCGCACTTGACGCAGTGACGTTTGACGTTTGATTGTTCGCATCAGGATTCCAATCGCGCACGCCCCACGCGACGCGCTTGATATTCAATACATGCTTGACGGAAATGTTTTCGCTGAATACGCCGCCGCCTATGCCGCCTGTTGCAAGTGTCATGGAAGGGTCAAGGTTCGTGGTGAAACCGACCGCGCCGAGTGTTGCCATCGTGTTGACGACAATGCGGAACGCAGGTTTTTCTAAACCGAACGCCATGATGACATTTTCATCGCGGCAGTGAATCGAAAGTGTATGTCCGTCGCCGCCGAACTTTAGCAGTTCGATGCAGCGTTCGCAACCTTTTTCCCAACCGTCCGCAACATACCAACCGAGAACACTCGTGAGTTTTTCGCGCGACAAAGGATAATCGGGTCCGACACCTTTGAGTCGCGCAATCAAAACGCGCGCGTCGGAAGGAACGCTGATGCCTGCCATTTGTGCGAGCGCTTGCGGCGATTTACCGACCGCTTTTGGATTTGGCAAACCATTTGGCTGGTGAATGATTTTGCTCATCGCCGCGATTTGCGCGTCGTCCATAAAATACGCGCCGCGTTTTTCCATTTCCGCTTGCAGTTGTGCCGCAATCGGCGCGTCGGCGACAACGGATTGTTCGCTCGCGCAAATCGTTGACCAATCGAACGATTTCGATTTCACAATCAAATCGGCGGCTTGCGGAATGTCCGCGCTGCGGTCAACGTACACGGGAACGTTGCCGGGACCGACACCAATCGCGGGTTTGCCTGAACTGTGCGCCGCGCGCACTACCGCTTCGCCGCCCGTCGCAATCAACATGCTCACCGCCCAATGTTTCATCAATTCATTGAGCGCGGGCATCGTCACCGTCGTCAAACTCGCAATCAAACCTTTCGGCATTCCCGCGCGTTCGCCCGCTTCTGCCATCACGCGCACCGTTTCACTTGTACATTTTACGGCGGACGGATGCGGCGAAATAATCATCGCATTACGCGCTTTGACGGCAATGAGTACTTTGAACATCGCCGTTGAAGTAGGATTCGTCGAAGGCGTGAAGCCTGCGAGAACGCCGACGGGCCAACCGATTTCAACAATCTTTTTCGCGTCGTCGCGTCGAATCACGCCAACGGTTTTTATATCTCTAAGCGAGTCCCACAAGAATTTGCTGCTAAATTCATTCTTGACGCGCTTGTGCGCGGGCACACCGTACGTTGTTTCATCCGTCGCCATTTGTCCAAGTCGCGCGGATTCACGGTACGCCGCGTCCGCCATCGCCGCGCACACTTGGTCCACTTGCTCTTGCGAGAAATGAAAAAACTCGCGCTGTGCATTGCGCGCGGCGACGCAAAGATTGCGGACTTCTTGAATCGAACGGAGGTCAGTGTCGAGTTCGGGCATTGTGTTGGTAGTAGGTAGCAGGTAGTAGGTAGTAGGGACAGCCCTGCTACTTGCTACTTGCTACTTGATGCTCAAAACTTTAATGGATTACGCGCAACATCCAAAACAGCATCTTGAAACGCGGCGCACGCGGCGCGGCAGGCGGCTTGCGAACCCGTGAGCAGCGCGCCCGAAAAGTTTGTCTCGCTCGGCGGATTGAACCACACGCGCATTGTCACATTCGCCGCTTTCAATGCGGCATCAATACCAAATGTCGCTTCGAGCGGCGGCGCGATGAGATACGCCATTGGCGTACCGAGTGGGACACCTGCGGTTTCACTCAAGTACGCGCCCGTGCGCGAAATGAGATGCGGAAAAAACGCGATGCTGTTGTTGTCATTCGCGGAATAAAAATATGCTTCGTCGCGAATGTACGCGAGTGCCGCGTTCAAACCCGCGCGCACTTCGGCAGGGTCAGGTCCTGCGAGAATCGCGATGATTTCACCTGACAACGGACCCGATGCGTGCCCCGAACCTGCGTAAAAACTTTTCGCGTACGCGACGCGCACATCGGCTTGTTTCGTCGCTTCGTCAATCGCCGTGTACGTGGCGTCGTCAATATCGGCGGTGAGAAACCCGATGCTGCGCTCGTTTTCTCTCAAGTTCATTTTTTCCGCAAAGCCGTGGTCCACATTGGGAATGATTCGGATAGCGAGAACGTTTGCTTTGATGGGGTCGAGGACTGCCATGAATATGTACGAACCAATTCATAAAAAATTTTCTGCGAAAATTTTTTATGAATTGGTTTCACCCGAAGGTAATGCGAGCGACTCGTCTTGCTTTTTTCCGAAAGGTAATTTGGGCAAGGGTAATTTTGGCGCTTGCACTTTGGGCGCTTTTTCGGCAAGTGTTGTGGCTAAATTTTTTCCGCGTTCTAATGCCTCTTGGAAAAATTTTTCAATGTCGGCGCGTTTTACATCGCGTCCCGTTTCGTACCATTGCAGCGCGCCGCGTCCCATCGCATACGTGCCAGCATACGCAATCGCCACTTTGGGCAAGATGCCGAACGCGGGAATCAAGCCGACTAACTGCCGCGCGATGGTGCGCCACACAAAACCAAAGCCGACCGTTGAACCGAACGCGGCGAGATGCTCTTGCCAACGCGTCGAGAGTCCAAAAATCATACCGAGGCGATAGACCATGAACGCTTGCGCTTTGGTGAGAATCACCATATCTGCGACATTGAACGGGATATTCAACGCGGGAATAATTTCCGCGAGTCCCGTGCTAAAGGAATAACTCGCGTTGGCAAAGGACGTTTCGTTAATCACATCGCGCGCGACGGCGGAACGGAACAATGGAAAATTGCGCGCGAGGGACAATTTATTTTCAGGCAGCAGCGTCAACACAGCGGGGACGAAATGTTTTTCCAAAAATTCGCGCGAGGTCACTTGCCCTTCCAAGATGCGCGCGCCAACCCAATCACTGCGCGGCAACATACCATTGCTCGGCGCTGCGCGATTGAAAAGAACGACTATTCTTTTGCCTGCCGCCGTCCATTTTTGAAATGCCGCGCGTTCGGCGTCATTCGGCGCGTGTCCTTCATCGAATACAAACACAATCAAATCCGCACGTTCCGCCATGTCCGCGTTTTCAATCGCAATCAATATCGGACCCGCCATATCATAGCTCGCATCATCCATTGGCAGTGGACGCGGCGCGAGATAAAACGCCGTCGCCAAATCGCGCGCGCCGCCTTTGACATCGCCCACCAACGCGAGCCACGTTTGCATTTCGGCGGCTTCGCGAATCGGCGTCAAATCCACTTCGCGAATCGTATTAAAGATGTTTCCAAAATCAGAGAGACTTGGCACTACTTGCTCCCCTGCTCTATCAATTTCAATTTAATTCCGCTCGCCTGATGTTTCAACATGCGCTTGATATATTCTACCACGTACGCGCCCGCTTCGAGCGGATTGGTGCCACCGTTGAAAATGTTGCATACCACATCGCGGTCGGCGTCCGTCGAATCGGGCTGCGGCTTGTAACCCATGTACGCGCTCATCGCTTCCGCGCGTCCAAGCCCTGGACGTTCACCAATCAATGTCACAACGACTTGAGCATCCACAACGGAATTCACATCGTTCAATAATCCAACGCGTCCGTATTTTACATAGAACGGTGTGCCCATTTTCAAACCCGCTTGTGCGAGACCTTGTTGAATCACGGGAAACATGTCGCGCAAATTGTGTTCAATCGCGGCAGCAGAAAGTCCGTCGGAAACGTACACTTGCACGTCAGGATTTTTCACGCAGCGTTCTCGCAATGTTTTGCGCGCGGCGTCCGAAAGTTTTCTGCCCAAATCGGGACGCAACAGATATTCTTGACGATTGCTCGCTTGCGTTTGCACCTCGAACAAATTGAATTGCTGCAGCAGCGCGGGGTCAATTTCTTTGAACAGCGCATCTTGAGTGACCGCGTGGTCTGCCCAAAAAATAAATTGCGGAATGTTGCGATAACGAGGACCCGCGTGTCCGATGCCGATGCGCGCGGGCGTCGTTTGCATCAACGCGCGCAGCACATCGGGCTTGCGAACATTTTCCACATACGAACGCGTGCGATACGCGGGCGTGGTGATGTCAGGGAGATCGAGATTGATTTCCCCCCCCCCTGCTGGAACGCTGCGGTGCGATGTATACATCGCCGCGTTCCCTACGCCTTGTCGCTGCAATTCCGCGACCACTGCATCAATGATGGCGTCAATTTGTTGTTGAGTAATCATAGTGCGCTCTGTGTTCTTCCAACCCATCCGGGGGCGGAACCTGTTTGTTGACCAAGAAAGAGACTTAATTGCGCGGCGTGTTCGTGAACGTGCCTCAAGTTGTAAATCAGCAATTCAGCAACCGTCATATCAGGATTATTCGGTCTGCAAAGTTGTGGACCCAAAAGGTTTGCCGATGCGATTCGTGCGCGAGATCTCTGGCGCCCGTACTGCAAATACGTTAGCAATTCATCGCGCGTGTACATGCGTTCGGGCAGTGCGCCATCCATATCGGTTTCGGTCATTGTAAATGGCAAAGGCGTTGAAAACATTTCGGGGTCTTCTGCCAAGTAATAGTCGAGCCAAAACAACGCGTGAAAGCAGAGATACCAAAACGCGGCGAATTCGGGTTGGTCCTTTTCTTCCCACAAACGCGCTTGCCAAAGTTCGTCGGGACACGCGCGTATAGAATTTTCCAACATATCAATCGCCGCGCCGAACTGACGCCAGAGGAGATTTCGCCAAGTTGATTCCATTTCAAATTTTCCGAAGCCTTAGCGGACAAACATCGTCGCATCCCCCGCTTTATCCGTCAACAACATTTTTTCCTTGTCCCACAGTCCCATCTCGACCAACCAATTTTCAAATTCGGGCAGTGGGCGCAGTTTCAAAATTTGACGCAGTGATGGCGCATCGTGAAACGAATTGGATTGGTACGAAAGCATTGGGTCATCGCCCATCGGTACGCCCATGAAATAATTGCAGCCCGCGGCGGCGAGGAGGATGGAAAGATTTTCGAGCGAGTTTTGGTCGGCGCGCGCATGATTTGTATAACACGCGTCGCAGCCCATTGAGATGCCCGTGAGTTTCGCGCAGAAGTGGTCTTCTAAACCTGCGCGCGTAATTTGCCGCGCATCGTACAGATATTCAGGTCCGATGAAACCGACAACGGAATTGAGTTGATACGGCGCGTAACGTTTTGCCAATCCGTAGCAACGCACTTCGAGCGTGAGTTGATCCCAACCGTGATGCGCGTCGGCGGAAAGTTCTGCGCCTTCGCCGGTTTCAAAATACATGTAATTGGGTCCGGGGACAACCGCGTATTTTTTTGCAATCTCGTACGCTTCATCCAACATGCCAACGGAAATTCCAAATGACTCGTTTCCTTTTTGCGAACCCGCGAGCGATTGAAACACGAGACCCGCAGGCGAACCGCGCTTCATTGCTTCCATCTGCGTCGTCACATGCGCGAGCACACAATTCTGCGTCGGAATTTTCCAATCGGTGATGACCTTGTAGCTCATGTCGAGCAAACGCTGCACGCTCGCGAGAGAATCATCCACGGGATTGATGCCGATGACAGAATCGCCCGAACCGTACGAAAGCCCTTCGTAAATTTCCGCGCGAATGCCGTCGGGGTCGTCAGTGGGATGATTCGGCTGATTGCGCGAGGCGAGCCGTCCCATTTCGCCCATGGTGTTGGCGGCATGAGTGACGACGCGAATTTTCGACGCGGCGAGAACCAAATCCATATTCGACATCAACTTCGCGACGGCAGAAATCATTTCGCTTGTGAGACCGTTTTGAATTTTCTTGATGTCGTCGTTAGTCGTCTTGTTGTCGAGCAACCACTCGCGCAATTGTCCGACTGTCCAACCTTTGATTTGCGCGTACGCGTTTTGGTCAATCGCGTCCATGATGACGCGCGTGACTTCATCTTGTTCGTACGGCACAACGGGATTGTCGTACAAAACGGACAGCGGCACTTCGCTCAAAACATATTTCGCCGCCGCGCGTTCAATCGCTGACGACGCGGCGACGCCGGCGAGATGGTCACCCGATTTGTCCTCGTTCGCCTTGCCCATGAGTTCGCGAATGTCGCGGAACTCGTACGTTTTGCCGAAAAGTTTGCAGCGTAAAAGCATAGTGGAATTCCTATTGCGGTTGTGTGCGCATTGCCTTGAATCCACGCAGTATGTTACCAAAAAACGGACGAACGCGCCACGCCCACAAGTAATACAATTTGTCAGTCAGCGGCGCGTCGCGCAAGCGATATTTGAGAAAGAGCTCGCGTTGTGGCATGTAGGAACGCAGGGAAAAACCCGCCCAATGCACAAAGGGAAATCGCTTGTCGCCAAAAACGCCCGCTTCGTCGGCAATGGTGAAAAAATCTTTTCTGCCCAAATATTCGGATGCCGCCCAATTCCAATCATACAGCTTGGGAACCACGTCCGCCGCCGGTCGAACCGGGTTTTCAATGTGGTCAATACAGTAATTGAGAAACGATTGGTCACCGTTTTCGGGAATCAATTCTGCAATGTCTGCGCGTGCCGCGTGTGCCAACGCATGGACGCGTTCGGAATTCAACACATCGCGCGAGGAGACGAACACGCCGGCATTGATACAATTCCCGCGCCCCCGCGCGCGCAACGCATTCAAAAACGCGCCCGGTTTGTACACCTCATCGCGTGACAAACCAAAATACCAAAATTCATTCTCATGCCCAATATAGAATTGCAATATCTCGTCCCAATTCATTAAAGCCACAACATCCACATCGGCATACATAAAATTTTCAAAGACTCCGCCAAAACAAGCAAACTTGCGAAACATGTTGCGCGTGTTGCCTTGCAAAAATTCTCGCGCCAGCGCATCCCATTCTGCGAACGCATTGGGGTCGAGGATTTCGCTTCCAACTCTTTTTGCAAACGCGCGCGTCCTTTCTATCCGTTCATCATAGGGAATGATGCAAATCGGGAGCATGCAGCCCTTTGCCCGCACACTCGAAACGGCGGCAATGAGCCATTCGAGTACAACATCATTCGCCAAAAAATAGATTCCGCTGCTCACGCGTTTTTACTTTTCATTCGCCTGTTAATCTCTCGTACTCGCTCGCCCAATTCTTTTCCTCCACTTGCCAATTGGTTGTGTGTCCGTGTTTGCGAATGGAAATGTGCATCATGTCGCGATGCGGCTGCGCGCCGTGCCAATGCCATTTGCCCGCGTGCACAGTGACGACATCACCCGCTTGCACAAGCAGCGTTTCTTTTTCGTCCGCGACAACTCCATCGCCTTCGACGATATGCAGAACTTGGTCAACATCGTGAATATGCGGACGCGTCCGCGCGCCATCCTTGAACCACACGCCGAGGAGCTCGACTTGATTGCTGTCCTCCGCCCAAACAATGCGCTGTAATGTTACATCACCTTCAAATTCTTGCGCAGTGCCTTTGTACGGTGAATGGGTTGCGGCGTCTTGCGATGATTCGTGTGAAATGCGCTTGTGATTCATGAATTCTCCATTCCCCCCTCACTCTGCAACATATTCGCAATATCAAAATAACCGCGTTCGAGCGCGACGGTGAGGGGCGATTTCCCTCCGCGCTCTCGATTCATCCATGCTATAATTCCCCCGTCGAACATGGCAGAACGCACGATACTCTGGACGGTTACGGACCCACGTGGGTTGAATGTCACCTTCACTAGTGATGTTTGGTTGGCGGTTCTTGCAAAGCATCCCGACTTTGGCGAATTTTTCAATGCTATTGCAACGACAATCCAAGAGCCTGAAGCGATTTATTTTGACCCGGACTCTACACCACAACGCCCTGAAGGCATTAGAATGTTTCTGTATTATCGCAGTGGTCTGTTGAGTGGAAAACTTGCAGACAAGCGAACGGCAGTAGTGGTAAAAGTTGTTATCGAGCAGAACGGCGAACAAGGTTATGTTCAGACAGCATATCCGTCCGAGCGTATTCTGCCAAGGTTGGTGAGGCAATGGAAAAAATAAACGACTTGAAAATTACACAATGGCGCCTCGATGGTGATGATGATTTCCGAGAGTTATTTGTATGGTTAAACTGCGAGCCGCCACAATCAAGTGTGATGGTTCCTGCGAATGATGAGACGACTGAGCCTTATCACGTTCATATTGGCGTCAATCCTGACACGCGCGAAATTGTTACAGCATCTGTCTTGAATGCAAACAACTTTTTTGATGACCTCGCGCGCGCCTTTGCATCCATGGACCTCAATCATCCCGACGTGCGTTTCTTTCTCGAAAAGAAATTGGAACTGTACGCGCAGCGTCACCGTGACGAACTTGAATCCGAAACAGAATCGCTCGAACCCCAAGCCGCCTAGCGCGGCTTTTTTGTTCCTCTAATTCTCCACTCCACCCTCACTCTGCAACATATCCGCAATATCAAAATATCCCTTTTCGAGCGCGACGGTGAGCGGCGTTTTGTTTTCGTAATTTGGCATGTTCACATCGCTGACGCCGTTCGCCAAAAGCCACGTCACCATTTCCGCAGAACCGGATTGCACCGCCGCGTGCATCGCAAATTCTTTGCCCTCGCCACCACCATATTGTTGTAGCAATTCCGCAATGTCGGGGTTGCCGCTCAAGCACGCGTGATACAAAACGGGATAATCGTGTGAACCTTTCGCGTGTGCGAGCGAAGGGTCCGCTTGAAGCATCGCGTCCACCCGTTTTACATCGCCCAACATCGCGGCGGTGCAAATGTCAACGGGCGCGCCTTGTGCAATCAAAAATTCCGCAATCTCGCGCTGTCCCGTTTGCGTCGCGGCTTGAATCGCCGTTTCGTGTACTTGATCCCACACCGCGTTTAACAGTTCGGGATGCTCACGCAACATTTCCTTGACAACATCAAAATTGCCATGTGCGTTGCCTACAAATTGCGCGACGAGTTGTTGGTCCATATCCTTCAATTCCCTTTTTTGCTCTCAAGTGGAACGACTGTACGCTTTTTCCTACGCGGCGCTATCATCGTTTCTGTTTGAAATACATATTCCACAACGCGGTCTGTTTCCGTTGTAAAACCAACATGCTTGCCATTTGCATCCACTGCAACCAAATTCATTCCCGGTGGAAACGGAACCGTGAGCGCGCGCAAATCTTTCATCGCTTCACATGCCGCGCGTTGCAGCGTCATTCCCATTTTCATGTACAAGACAACCGAATGAGCTGTATTTGCGCGCATCGCCATTTCGCCATAACCCGTACATGCGCACGCACCATAACGATTGTCGCAATAGTTCCCCGCGCCGATGATGGGTGAATCGCCGACGCGTCCCGGATACTTCCACGCCCAGCCGCTTGTGCTGACACCGCTCGCAAAATTTCCCGCATCATCAATCGCAATCACATTCGTCGTGCCATGCGGCGTCTCATCGCCATAATCGTCATTGCTCGCAGCAATTTCGGGGTCATGCGTTGCGCGGGAAACCAATTCGCGCAAGATGTTGTAACGCGGATAATCACTCACTTTGTTTTCATAAATTGCGCGCGCTTCATCACTCAACAGATTTTTCCTTTTCATTCCCAGCTCGCGGGCAAAACGTTCCGCGCCCGCGCCCGCCAACATCACGTGCGGCAATCGTTCCATCACTTCGCGCGCAATCGAAATTGGATGCTCGTAATTTTTTACCGCGCACACCGCGCCCGCCGCAAGCGTTTTGCCGTCCATGATGCTCGCGTCCAATTCCACTTGACCGAGAATGTTGGGCAAGCCGCTGTAACCGACGCTGTGGTCTTCGGGATTCGATTCCACCAAACGAATCATCGCTTCCACTGCGTCGAGCGCACTGCCGCCCGCGCGCAAAATTTCTATCCCTTGTGCGAAACCAAGTTCCGCGTTGGTTGAGGCGACGAGAAGCATTTATTTTTTGAGGTACAAAAAGTACGCGTACGCGGAAATGAACAGGATGCCGAGGACGATGAAAATCCAACCGCTCGGTCCGTATTGCCGCGACACAACCAATTCGTACAAAATTCCAACAGACTGCGCGACAAAGCCAAGCATCATTGTCGGACCGACGACGCGCTTGAGCATATTTTCGTCCGCGTGGCGCGAAAAATATGCAAGAAATACATACAACATTCCCACTGCGCCGCGCACATGGATATTGGCAAGCGCAAACGCGCCTAACGGTTCGTGGTTCAACATTGCGCCGAGCGGCACTGCCCCGAACAAATCGCCCAACACAAACACAAGCGCGGCGACACCTGTCACGTACACGAGATTGCGGAGCGTCATTTCATTCCTCCTTGAAAAGGTACGACAAATTTAAAATTTGTCGTACCTAACGATAGAACACGAGCGTTTTCACACTCAACGGCACAACGCGTCCATCCATCATCGGCAGACCAATATCAATGTAATCGCCCTCGTCCAAACCAACTTGGTCAATCGAAAGTAATGCGCGCTGCGGCGACAATGCTTTGACTGCCTGTCCCAAACTCTGCGCGTAATCGCGTCCCAAAATCAAAATCAATGGACGTTCGTTTGGCAATTCGCGCGCGGCGTATTCGGACAAACCTTTTGCTAAATTTTGTAACTGTGTGAAATCCAACGCCCCGTGAATGTCCAACGCAATCGCGGCATTTTCGTTCCGCGCGTCAATTTCCATGCGTGCCATCGCGTCGCGCAGCGCGTCGGGAATGTTTGCCGTCGTTCCCAAATTCGGACGCACGACGGGAACATTTTTAATCGGCAAAATTTGTTTCTCTGCCCAAATCGTCGAACCGCTCAATGTCACTGTCTGCGAACTCGCGCCAATCACCGTCGCGCGAATCGTTTCGGGCGGCTCAACTGCTTCCATTTCCTGAAGCGTTTTGTTTTCGCGCAGCGCAAGTCCGAACAACGGACCAATGTCATCATGTGTTGTAACATTTTCCAATGTTACGTTTTGAATCGGATGATAAAAATAATGCCCGACGCCGCCGCTGATAAATAATTTCGTATTGCGTCCACTCACGCTCATCGGCGGTGTGAGCATGACTTGATGTCCCAGCGCGGACTCGCGCCCTTCGATGAGTTCAACCGTCAAGTCAGCGAGGATGTTGCAAAATTCGCGCAGCGGTCCCAATTCTGCGTCGCGTCCGACGGCGATGGGCAAATTGTGATGTTGAATAATTTTCCGCGCGGGTTCGGCAATGTGACGAATTTGCATCGTGTTGCGGTCAATCTCGATGATGCGCCCGCCCACATTCATCGCCGCCGCCGCGAGTGTGTTGCCCAATTCAAACACGGCGCTGTTTGCCGTGCCGCCGCCAATGTCAACGTTCGTCGCGCGCGCATAATGTTCGCGCGAATACGCCGCCGCGCCGCTGCCGCGTCCCGCCATTTGCGCTTCCAAACGCGGACCCGCAACCGTGACGACAAACTCACCCGCGTATTTTCCCAATGATTGCAAAATTTCCGACGCGTTTTCTTTTTTTGCAATTTCGCCCGTGACAATCACTGCGCCCGTTTCCACTTGCGATGGCGAAATGTTTGCCTTTGCATATTCCTTGTCAACGATATGCTCCAGCGCCATTACGTCCACGCGGTCACGCGTCGCCAGCGGCGTGTAATAAATTTGCGATTGGTAAAGAATGTCGCGATCGCCGATGCCGATGCGCGGCACCTGCGAGGACGGCGCAATGTTTCGCAAATGAATCCGCGAAAAAACAATTTGCGTGGTCGTCGTGCCAACGTCGAGACCAACACTCAAGAGCGTGCGCGAGTCAGCCATTCAGAGAATCCACCAATAACACAAATAACTCGAATCAAAAGAATTTCATTCGCGGTATTCGTGTTATTCGTGGATACCATCATTTCTTGAACGTGATTTTTCCATCCACCGCGAGTTCGTCAATGATTGCCATGATGACGGCATCGGTGGGCGTTTCTTTGGTGAAGGAGGTTTGACGCGCGCTCGAACCTTGCGCAATGAGGACCAAATCGCCGATGCCCGCATCCACCGTATCAATCGCCGCAATCGGTTTGCCGACGAGTTCGTTTTCGGTAGTGGTTTCGCGGACAATGAGAATTTTTTTGCCGGTGAGTTTTTCGTCTTTGATAGTCGAGACGACCGTGCCGACGACGCGACAGATTAACATAGGTGATTGGGTGATTGGGTGATTCGGGTCTGAATCACAGATTCACGAAAGAATTTGTGTTTGTGGAAACGATTATAGACGCGCAAAAAATCTTGTGCAAGGGGCATACGTCAATGCCAATTTACTCAAACTGTTGAATCAACCAATTTTTCCCGATGGATTTTTCCCACTGTGCGAAATCACGCAACGCATCGGTGGTAGGTTCGACAACGAGCGTGCAATCCGTCGCCCACTCTAGCAATTTCCAATCCCCAACGCTATCGCCCGCGCAAAAATTTGGCGGACGTTCGCGCGAGACAAATAAAGTGTAGGCGTCCAATTTTCCATCGCCCCACGAACACGGCGGCTCGAACGCGGTGGTGATGCGCCCGTTCAAAATTGTGCGACGCATTCCAATCACGTTTTGCGGCGGAAGAAAATAGCGTTCCGCAAACGCTTCGATTTCCCACTGTGGTGACGCGGTGATGACAAACACTTTCCAACCTGCACTGCGAAATTCATACGTCAACTCGCGCATTTCATCGCGTACGCGTAATCCGCGCGCAAGCGGCAATGTCATATCCGCGTCGAGTTCCATCGCACGCATTTGTTGAGCACGTTCCAAATAATGCAAACCGACCAAGTCATGTTTCACTGCACCCGCGCCAATGTTTTCCGCACGCATAAACGCGGGATGAGTCAAAAATTCCACGCGCAACGGCTGCGCCAATTCGCGCGCAATGACACGGCGCGTGTATTCTCTTACTTGCTGCGGCGTCCAACCAACGAACGCGCCCGTGTCCCACGCCCACGCTTGATTGTGGTCTTCGCTTTCGTGCAATGCCCAGCGCGTGCGTTCCAATTCAAAACGCAATGCCGCGCGCGTTTCGCGCGTATCACGCGCCCAAAACATTTCGACACACTCCAAAATGCGCGAAGGGATTGGGATTTCCTCGACCCAATTTACAAACTCGGGATGCTCGAATTGAAACGCCAAATCGCGGCACTGCTGGTGAAACACCAAATTCGCCGTGTCGCCTGCGACGCATGTATAGTCCCAATCAAAAATCGCAATGGGTGTGTACGAAAATTTTCGCCCGAGCAATTTTTCCAATGCCGCGCGATTTTCATTCGACCAACGTCCGTGTAATGACATAAGTGCGATAGTGTGATAGTGATTGCGTGAGCTGCAAACTCACTCATAACCGACAACTGATTACTGCCCACTCCAACACCCTATCCCTAAGCTCCAATCTCCAAACTCTTTCTTTCCTCCTCCATCGCGGTCAAATTCATGCGCGCGCGCATCAAAATTTCCGCACGTTCGCTCTCGTATTCCGAACGATACATCGCCCCGCCCGCGCGTTCGCGTTTCAATTGTTTCAATTCCTCCAACGCGCTATCGCGCTGCAGCAACAAATCAATGTAGTTGCCGACGTTGGGCGCGGTGTTTAGCGTATCCAGTGCGTCCCACAAAATTCTGCCTTGATTGTTTTCGGGAATCGCGCCGCCGAGCAAAACGGCAAGGGTTGGCGCAATATCAATCAATTCGCACGCGTCGAGTTGCGCACCCGCGCGAATCCCCGCGCCGCTCAAAATTAAAGGAATGTGACGGTCGGTTTCACTCCACGCGCCGTGAAAACCTGCCATCGCGTGGCGCGCTTCAAACATCCATCCTTCGCGTAATTGCAGAACGTGTTCGCCCCAACGAGGACCGTACGCGCCGAGCAATTCCAATTCATCGCGCGCGAAAATATCATCCACGCGCGGATCATTCATCAACGCGTCAAACGTTGCATCATCAAACCCGCGCGGCGACAACGCGACGCGTCCATGCGCGAGCGCGCCAACATTTTCCGCGAACGAATGGGAAATTGTTTCGTTCACGGGAACCATGCCGTGGTCGGCATTGACGAGAATGACCAACTCATCGTCAAGATTTTTGTCCGCATACGCGTTCAACAAACGCGCGGTCATCTCGTCCATCTGCTGAATCGCAAACAATGTTTCGTCCGCATCGGGTCCGTACAAATGTCCGGCGGAGTCCGCGACATAAAAGACGACGTGCAGATAATGCGGCGTCCATTCGTTCAGCGCGGCGATAGCACGCTGTGTGATGTCAATATAATCTTCGCCGAATACGCCTTCGGTCTGCAGCATGTCCGCGCCGCGCAAAAAACGCGAACCGATTCCCGCCGTCGTAATCCCGCGCGGACGCCACGCTTCGGCAATTGTTTCCGCGCGCATCAGTCCTTCGGAAAATTCCAATAAGCGATTTCCGAACGCGTCCAACATTTTCGGATACAAAAAGCCGTGCGTGCCAACCCGCGCGCCCGTGAGCATGGATGTATGCGACGGTCCCGTAATCGTCGGGAAGACGCCGCGCGCGTCGCTTGCCGAAACGCCGCGTTGGGCGAGCGCGTCAAAGGTTGGGGTATGCGCGCGCTGTAATGCTTGCGGCGTGATGCCGTCGGTGAGAATGTGCAGCGCGTATTTCGGCGCGCGTTTTAGAAATTCGCGTGGCGCGGGTTGATGTTCGATTTTGTCGAGGGAACGGAGGAGGGTGAGGAGTTCGGGTGTAAGTGAGATCATGATTGTACGAAATTTCTTTCGCAATGACCAAGACAATGTGGTATCATGTTGCTGTCATTGGCAATATGGATACACCATCACGCCCGATTCTTTGGCAAGTGACCGACCCGCGTGGGTTAAGTGTAATCCTAGCCAAAGATTCATGGCAACATGCAATTTTACATCATCGCGAAATAGCCGATTACTTGCCACAAGTTCAAATGACGATTCAGGACCCTGACGCGATTTATTATGACCCAAAATCAACCGAGAGCCGCGATACGGGCGCAACCGTATATTGGTACGTGGAGCGAAATTTGCTGAGCGGTGCATTAAAGGATGATTTGCTCGGGGTCGTCGTCAAAGTTATAGTCGAGAATGATTCGAAGCAGGGTTACGTTTCGACTGCGTTACCGATTGATAAGCCGCTTACAAGGTTGGTGTTACAATGGAAAAAGAATTAGAGATTCACGAAATTCGCGCCGAGACCGATGCGGATGCGAACGAGTTGATCATCGCTATAAACGATGACGAGCCGCACGCCGCACGCAATGTGCTTGCCGACGATGAACACGGGATTTATTTGCGCTATGATTTGGAAACCGAGCGTGTCATCGGCGCGCTGATTTTTCATCCTGGTGAATGGTTTGAAAACATTGCGCGCGCGTTTGTGAATCAAGACCTAGAAAATCCTGATGTGCGTTTCTTTTTGAAAAAAAAGATTGAACAATTGGCAAAACAAACCTCGCCCTAAATCCGCGCGCACGTTAGTCCTCAAAACAAAATCCTCACCCCCAACACCATAATTATAAAATTCCCCACCACGCTTGTCCACACGCGAAAACTGGGCGGGAGATGTTTGTGCGCGAGCGCGCCGATGGCGGCGATGAGTGACTGCCATGACCATGACGAGAGCGCCGCGCCGAGAACAAACGCGCCTTTATCCGCAAGCGTCGGTGTTGCGCCGACCGTGCCGCCCAAAATCAACGCGGCGAAATACGCAATCGTCGCGGGATTCAAAATCGTCAGACCGAGCAGCGTGATGTACGTTTGCAGAATGCTCGCGTTGAGGGTTTTTACTTGCGCGTCGTTTTGATTCTTGCGCGCTTGCCATGTTTTGTATAGACCGCGCAGTCCGAGCGCGATGAGAAATGCCGCGCTCACAATTTTCAAAATGGGCGCGATGGGTTCAAGAAAATGCGCGACGAGCGTGCCAAGTGTCGCCGCAATCGTCGCGTAAATCAAATCCGCCGTCGCCGTTCCTGAACCGGCGGCGAACGCGTGCCAGAAACCGCGCTGTAATCCTGTTTCCAAAATGAGAATCGCGATAGCGCCGACGGGAATGGCAATCGCATAGCCCGCGATTGCGCCGTTGATAAAAGAGTTGAACATGATAGTGTAGCGCAAATCTGTAATTTGCGCTTGTCCCGCACGCAAATTACAGATTTGCGCTACCGAAATAAAAAGAGAAGGCGACAGAGCGCCTTCCCTTGATGCGAGACGAAATTTTGTGCGCGTGTTGCTAGGTTGTTTTCGGCAGCGCGGCACTCGACTGCAAAATCAAAACTGCTTCGCGCGGAAAACGCAGCGTAATTTTTTCGTCGTGGCGCGGGAGTGCAAGATGCGGATTGTTGAACGTATCGAAAGAAATGATACTTTCTCCCAGACGCACGCGCGTCCGCACAATCGCGCCGAGAAACATTGTGTCCTCTACGGTGACTTGCAATTGATTTTGTTCCCCTTCGCCTTTGCCATTGATGCCAAGCATTTCGGGGCGTAACGCAATCGGGACGGTTTCGCCCGTCATCATCGTGTTGGTTGGCTGTGCCGTATGAATCATTTGCCCTTCGAGTTCCAGTTTTCCTGTCGCGGGGTCAACTAACCGCGCGGTCAATTGATTCAACGTTCCAACGAACGATGCGACAAATTGTGTCTTGGGAAAATTGTAAATTTCGAACGGCGTGCCGACTTGTTCCATCCGTCCTTCACTCATCACGACGATTCTATCGGAAAGGGACATGGCTTCTTCTTGGTCATGTGTAACGTAAATCGTCGTGATGCCCAGAGTGCGTTGAATGGAACGAATTTCTTGGCGAAGCGAAACGCGAATTTTCGCGTCAAGCGCCGACAGTGGTTCATCGAGCAATAGCACTTGCGGTTTAATTGCCAACGCACGCGCAAGCGCAATGCGCTGTTGTTGTCCACCCGAAAGTTGATACGGATACCGAGTTGCCATTTGTGGCAAGTGAATCAATTTCAGCATCTCGTCAACGCGTTTGCTGATTTCCTCTTTCGGTTTGTGCGTGACGGTCATGCCGAACGCGATATTTTCCGCGACGGTCATGTTGGGAAAGAGCGCGTACGATTGAAAGACCATGCCAACGTTACGTTTGTTCGGCGGCAGGTTCGTCACGTCCGCGCCATTCAAACGAATGGAACCGCTCGTCGGCGTTTCAAAACCTGCAATCATTCGCAGGGTCGTCGTTTTGCCGCAGCCCGAAGGACCGAGAAACGAAACGAATTCACCGCGTTCGACATCGAGATTGAAGTTTTCAACCGCGATGGATGTCGCAAACTTTTTTTGTACGGCGTGTAATTCAACAAATGCCATGTGAGAGTGTAAGGTGACGGGTGACGAGTGACACGAAGCAGGTATCACGTTTGAGGTTTCACGCTTGCCTCTTGCTACTTGTCACATGCCACAGTTAGTGTGTTCCAGCCGCCGAGCTCGCATTGCCACGCGTGACAAAACTGATAATCATCATCGCCACCCACGTCAATAAAAAGCTGACAATGGTCAAAGCAGACGGTTCGTACGCCTTGTGTTGTCCGAGCAATTGCAAATAGGGACCGAACGCGGGAATGCCCAAGAACGTCGCGAGCGTTAATTCGCCGACGACAATCGCAAACGTCAACAGCGCGCCGCTCAATAACGCAGTCCGCAAATTCGGCAAAATGATACGAAACAAAATCGTGCCCCAACCTGCGCCCAAACTCTGCGCCGCTTCGGTGAGACGACGCACATCAATCGCGCGCAAACCATTGTCCACCGCGCGATACATGTACGGCATTGCCAGCACGGTGTATCCTGCAACAAGCACAATGTTGGTGCTGGCGCTGGTGCTTAATAACGGCGGTATCAGGTCAAAGCCAAAAACATCAAGCGGGCGACTATAGACCCGAATATAGCCAAACACGAGCGTAATCGCGGGAATGACAAAGGGCAAAAGTGAAATCGCTTCGACCACCGGACGCAATTGGGGCAAATAGAGATGCACCCAATAGGTTGTCGGCACAATCAACAGTACGCTGACAATAATCGTGGCGATGGCAAGGAAATTGGAATAGACAAACGACTCTATGAATTTGGGGTCTGCAAACGCGCGTTGATACGCGGCGAAACTCAATTGGTCGCGCAGCGCGGTCAGTGAATAGATGAATGTGCCAAACAGCGGCGAGATGAAATAAATCGCCCCGAGAATGACAATAATCCAACTGAACCACGAAATGTTGCGACGGACACTTGCGTTCATCGCAGCCACCTTTCCGTTTGTCGTTGCAGCAGCGTGTAGCCGATGATGGAAACGAACATGATAAACACCATGCCCAATGCCATTGCGAAACCGAGATTCGGATTGTGCAAAACATCGCCGCGAATCTGTGCGCCAATTTGAATCGTGACCAAATTCAAACGTCCACCGGTCAAGGCGAACGCAGTCGCGTACGCGCCGAACGCGTTTCCAAAAAGCAGAATCATTGTGCCCAACAACGATGGCAAAATGATTGGAAACGCGATGCGCCGCCAATACTCAAAGTGCGACGCGCCTAAATTTGAGGCGGCTTCGCGCCACTCGCGTTTTAATCCTTCGAGCGACGGAATCATAATCAGCAGCATCAGCGGAAATTGAAAAAACAGATACACCAAACTCAAGCCCCAAAAATCGTACAAGTTGAAACCGATGTCGTACAAATTGATTCCAACATTTTTGAGCAATGCCGTAATCGCACCCGTTCGTCCAAGTACGGCAACAAACGCGAATGCCAATGGCACGCCCGCAAAATTTGATGCGACGCCGCTAAATGTCACATAGCTCGAGCGCACCCATTTTGGCAATCCGCCCAATGTGACTGCGTAAGCAAGCAAAAACCCAAAGATGCCGCCGATGAGCGCGGTGAACGCGCTGATTTCAATGCTTGCAATATAACCGGAACGAATCGGTTCGTTAAACAGTCCAACGATATTTGCCAGCGTAAAATTTCCTTTGTTGTCTTGAAAGCTCTCTATAAAAATCGAAGTGGACGGTAGCAATAAAAAGAGAACGACGAAAATAAAAAAAGGAATGACTCCCATCCAGGTTACGGCAATTTGCCGCACGCGGGGTAAGGCGAACGCGTTTTCGGATTTGCCTACGACTGCAGTCTGTGCCATCACACCCTCACAATTCGAGATTGCCGCGCCCTTTGTTTTTCAAAAGGGCGCGGCAATGAGTTTACTTTCTACTGTCCTGCTTTAATATCTGCGCCGACAGCGGCATCCCAACCTTTGACGATGACTTCTTTACCGGCAACGAGGTCTGCGTTCGCAGGGAACACGGCGCCTTCGGTGCTGGGGAGTTTCGCCTTCAGGTCAGCGGGAATTTTCCCTGCCTTGTCCATCGCGTCTTGACGAATCGGATGGCAATAGCCCGGCGGCGAAAGCCAAATCAATTGTCCTTCGTCGGAATACAAGTATTCCATCCACAGTTTCGCCGCGTTCGGATGTGGCGCATACGCACTAATCGCTTGCACATACACACCGGCGATTTTGCCACTCTTGGGCACGACGACTTCGATTTTGGGATTGCCTTGCATGCCATCGCGTCCGGCGAGGGCATTGTAATCCCAGGTCATGCGAATGGGCGTTTCGCCTTTCGCCACCGTGCCGTTATTCGCAATCAATGGCACGAGGTTGCCGGCTTTGTTCATCGCGGCAAAGTATTCCAAACCTTTCGCGGGGTCAGCGACTGTGCCGCCGTTCGCCAACGATGCGCCTTGCACCGTCTGAATCGCTTGATTCGACGTGCGCGGGTCGCCCGACATCCCGATTTGTCCTTTGTATTCCGGTTTCAACAGGTCTGCCCAATCGGTGGGAATGGTCTTGACCACATCGCTGTTGACCATGAACGCCATGACGCCGTAATAGTCACCATACCAATACCCTTCGGCGTCTTTCGCCCCATCGGGAATGTCTGCCCATGTCGAAACTTTGTACGGTTGGAACAGACCATCTTTTTTACCCGATTCGCCAAAGGCGAACCCAACGTCCACAACATCGGGCGCTTGTGGTCCTTTGTTGTCTTTGTTGGCTTTGATGGCTTCGATTTCGTCGCCCGAACCCGCATCCGGATTCAATTCGTTCACCGTGATGCCGGGGTATTTCTTTTTGAACCCTTCAAAGATGCCCGCATAATTGCACCAGTCATGCGGCAGCGCTATCGTCGTCAACATCCCTTCCGCTTTCGCCGCAGCATACAGCGCATCGAGATCTACCGCACTGCTTGATGGTGCAGCCGTTGGTTGTGCAGGTGGGGCACCAGCCGCTTTAATATCTGCGCCGACAGCGGCATCCCAACCTTTGACGATGACTTCTTTACCGGCAACGAGGTCTGCGTTCGCAGGGAACACGGCGCCTTCGGTGCTGGGGAGTTTCGCCTTCAGGTCAGCGGGAATTTTCCCTGCCTTGTCCATCGCGTCTTGACGAATCGGATGGCAATAGCCCGGCGGCGAAAGCCAAATCAATTGTCCTTCGTCGGAATACAAGTATTCCATCCACAGTTTCGCCGCGTTCGGATGTGGCGCATACGCACTAATCGCTTGCACATACACACCGGCGATTTTGCCACTCTTGGGCACGACGACTTCGATTTTGGGATTGCCTTGCATGCCATCGCGTCCGGCGAGGGCATTGTAATCCCAGGTCATGCGAATGGGCGTTTCGCCTTTCGCCACCGTGCCGTTATTCGCAATCAATGGCACGAGGTTGCCGGCTTTGTTCATCGCGGCAAAGTATTCCAAACCTTTCGCGGGGTCAGCGACTGTGCCGCCGTTCGCCAACGATGCGCCTTGCACCGTCTGAATCGCTTGATTCGACGTGCGCGGGTCGCCCGACATCCCGATTTGTCCTTTGTATTCCGGTTTCAACAGGTCTGCCCAATCGGTGGGAATGGTCTTGACCACATCGCTGTTGACCATGAACGCCATGACGCCGTAATAGTCACCATACCAATACCCTTCGGCGTCTTTCGCCCCATCGGGAATGTCTGCCCATGTCGAAACTTTGTACGGTTGGAACAGACCATCTTTTTTACCCGATTCGCCAAAGGCGAACCCAACGTCCACAACATCGGGCGCTTGTGGTCCTTTGTTGTCTTTGTTGGCTTTGATGGCTTCGATTTCGTCGCCCGAACCCGCATCCGGATTCAATTCGTTCACCGTGATGCCGGGGTATTTCTTTTTGAACCCTTCAAAGATGCCCGCATAATTGCACCAGTCATGCGGCAGCGCTATCGTCGTCAACATCCCTTCCGCTTTCGCCGCAGCATACAATTTATCCAGCTCGCTCATCGCGGGCGCTGCGGTTGGCTGTGCCTGCGCGGCAGTTGGCTGCGGAGCAGCTGTTGGCGGGACTGCTGTCGGTTGGGGGGCGGGGGCACACGCAATGATTGCTAAAGCAATCAGCAAAACCACCGTGAGGGGCAATACACGTACAATCGCTTTCATTCTTCTCCTCCTGAGAGATTCCTTACAATTTGTCGTGAAAAAGAATCGTATGTGCTTTCTGTTTTGACGCTCACCCCCTTTGTTTGCAAAATTGGCAAACTGTATCACTCTACAAGTTGCGCGTTAAGAAAAACTAAAGCGCCTATCAAGTTGTGGTCAAGGACAGGTTAAGGATTCTTAATTCGTTCATTACAAACACTAGCCCCTTTGCGAGTGTTGCCGAGAACTTGAGGGGACATAACCAAGTGACCGGAGAAATGTCAGGTCATATGAGGATGGCGAGAGTGTAGCACTGTTGCGCGCGGTGTGTCAAGCGGTTTTTGAAATGATTATTTTGGCGGAAACGCCCACGTCAACGCGTCGGGCAACACATTACGCCACGCGGGCCAATTGTGATAAGCGTAATACTCGCGATATTTCACGTCGAACTTGTTTCGCCGCAATGCTTTGTGCATCCGCCGATTCGGTTCGAGGAGCCAATCCATTTGCCCGACGTCGAGCCACACGCGCGGCTGCGTCTTTGTTTGCGTGAGCCAAGTAAACGTCGAGGTCGGAAAATCCAAAAATTCAAACGCCCCCGCATGACTGATGACGTGACCAAAAACTTCGGGTGCGCGCAGTCCCGTAAATAGCGACATCAAACCGCCCATGCTCGCGCCCATAATGCCGTACGCGCCTTTTTGCTTTTTCCAATCCATCAGTTTCAGGTGTTCTTGCGCGAACGGCACAACAAATTTCAAAAGAAAAATCAATGTCAATTCATTGCATGCGTATTCGCTCATACGCGCACTGCCCTTGCCCGCCGTCGAACTCTCGAGCATTACTACCGCAAGCGGTGGAATTTTATTTTGCGCGAACAGATTGTCGAGCAGTGTGGGCAATTTCGCGCGGCGCAAATAATCCTGCCCATCGAGCGCGACGATGAGCGCGGCGGGTTCTTGTGTTGGCGGCTGATACAAATGAACTTGGCGTTCATTCCCAATCACCAGCGGACCGACTTGGAGCATGTGCGAGGTTACGCGTCCGCGCTGAATTTTGCGCGAGGTTTTGAGAAACAGCGTTGGCTGTGCATGCGGCGCGTAGAAATAATTGTTGATGCCGCCGATGCCGTTTGGCGATTTACGCGCATTGAAAGGGTCATTGACGCGTTTTTTGTTTTTCAAAAAAATGTATTCTACATACGCGTTGCGCGGAAATTTTAAGGTTGTTGCCCAAACATTCGGCTCGACCTGCTCTAACAAAAGGGGCGCATTGGAAGATTGCCCCCCACCATCGCCCGCCCAAAAATTAAAGTCGCCGGTCAGCGCGGGCGGCTTTTTGCCCTGCCATACAAACGTAGCATGACAATCAGGACCGTCCGCAGAAAATGGCACACCGTCGCGCGTGACACGACCATCAATCAATGGCGTGCCTTCCGCGCGCACACGTTCGAGGAGAAAAGATTTCATGAGGAAGGACGAACGGCAAAGGACGAAGGAATTTCTAAAACGAGTGATTGGTCATTCGTCATTGGTCCTTCGTCGGTCATCAATTTCGGAAACGCTAATGCGTCCGTAAAAATATCATTGAACTCGCCACGCCCTGACAATTCCACATATTCAATAAATTCGGGAATACGATTAGCGGCTTCGCGTTCGCGGAAAGAGAGGAGCGCGATTTTCGCGCCTTCGCCCGCACTGTTGCCGACCGCGATAATTTTTTCGACAGGCACCCATGGCACGAGTCCAATCGTGCGCGCGCTCGCGGGGTTGATGTAACTGCCAAATGAACCTGCGAGCAACACTTCGTGCAAATCGTTCGCGGTGACACCCATCTGCTGCATCAAAACCTCAACGCCTGCCGCAATTGAACCTTTGGCAAATTGCAATGCGCGAATATCTTGTTGTGAGAGGACAATGTTGGATTCCTCATCGCTGAGGCGAAAACAGCGCACACCTTCAATTGTCACCAATCGTTCGACCAACGCGTCAGGTAATTTTCCGCGCGCATCTTCGACGCGAATCATTCTGCCCGACGCGTCCACAATTCCCGCGCGCACCATTTCCGCAACTGCATCTACTAAACCTGAACCCGCGATGCCGATTGGTTTCTGACGAACTCCGTTCGTCTCGCCAATGATTTGCAAAAGCACGTCACCATCGGGCGTGATTTGAATGCCCTCGATTGCGCCCGTACTCGCGCGCATTCCATTTTTGATTTGCGCGCCTTCAAACGCGGGACCCGCAGGCGCAGCAGTAGTGAGTGTCCCATTCACTGAACCCAAAACAATTTCGCCGTTCGTTCCCACATCAATCAACAAACGCAATTTGCCATCTTTATTGCGCGTCAAGTCCGTTGCCAGAATGCCAGCGACAATATCCGCGCCGACATATGCACCGAGATGCGGCAGCGTTGACACGCGCGCTTCGGGATGCAAACGCAAACCAATGTCCGCCGCGCGAAATGAGACGGGTTGTGAAATCGTCGGAATAAATGGCGCGACAGAAATGGGTTCGGGGTCAATGCCGAGCAAGAGATGCAGCATCGTCGCGTTGCCGACAATGACCGCTTCGTAAATGTTTTCGCGCCCAATGCCCGACTGCGTTGTGAGTTGTTCCAGCAAATCGTTCAGCGTTTCGATAATGCGCGCCTGCAGCTCGACGAGACCATCTTTTTCCATCATCGTATGCGAAACGCGCGAAATCACATCTGCGCCGAACGGGGCTTGGCGATTCAAATCGGACTTGACCGCTTCCACCGCGCCCGTGTTCAAATTCACTATCGCACACACAACAGACGTTGTTCCCACATCCACCGCGATGCCATAATTTTTTGCGCGCGTGTCGCCCGGCTCGAGCGCAATCAATTCATCGCCGACGACAACCGCCGTCACTTGAAAATCACTGCCGCGCAAAATGTTGGGAAGCGAACGCCACAACGTGATATTCGAATGAACGTCGTACCCCTCTTTATCGAGTGCCGCGTGAATGCGCGCTAAATCGGAAACTTGGTCTTCCAAATTTGGCTCGGACAATTCCAAATAAATTTTTGCGACGTTGGGATTGAGAATGACGTGATGCCCATAACCGAGGAGAGCGGCTTTAGGGTTGCCCATCAAACGCGGAATGTCAACGACGCAATCGGAATGAAGTACCGCGCGGCAAGACAAACGCCAACCTTGTTCCAATTCTGATGGAGAAATAAATTTGCGGTCGGCTTCGCGAATGGGCGCGTTGCCTTGCGTCACGCGCACTTTGCATTTACCGCACGTTCCGCGTCCGCCGCAGGTAGAATCAATCGCGAGTCCTGCCCAATTCGCGGCATTAAAAATCGTCGTGCCTTCAGGCGCACGCGTTGTGGTTTCACTAGGAAGAAAGCGAATCTCGTATTTCACGATGCAACAGTATATTCAGATACAAGAAAACAGGGAAACAAGTAAAGGTGTTACCTGTTTCCCTGCTTACCTGTTTTCGTGTATCGCTTCAAGGCTACTGCCCCTGACTATACCAAATCGAACCGGGCGAATCGTAATTCAATGCTTCGCCCCAAATCAAATGGGTCTTGCCTTGGTCGTCAATGTCCATTTCAAAATAATCGCCAAAGGGATAATTGAAACCGTTTGGTTGAATGTATGAAAAGCCCGCAACGTACGTGGACAAATCTGTTTCGGCGCTCCAACTTGAACCGCCGTTCGTCGAGCGGCGATAGTACGTGTTCCACAAATTTCCTGCGCGCGCGTCCATCCATGCAATGCGTACATCGCCATTGCCCGTTGCCGCAATCGCGGGGAACGCGTGCGCCGTGTTCTGCGGCGCGGTGGAAACTTCGACTTTGGTGGTCCACGACGCGCCCGCGTTTGTTGACTTGGCAAAATAAATGCGGTTCGGTGCTTTATCCGTCGCGTTGGAATTCCACAGTGCGTATAACGTTCCTTGCGCGTCCGAAGTCATGACCACCTGCGCGCCCAAGTACGCCCAGCCGCATAAATACGCGGAGCAGTCAGGGGGCGCCCCCGAAACATCGAGCGTCGTAGTACTCCACGTTTGTCCGCCGTCTGTAGATTTGGAAATATACAAATTGACTGGACCTTTTGCGCCACCATTCTGTTTATAACCTGCCCACGAAAAAAACACCTGACCATTTGGTGCAACGGTTCCGCCACCGGCGAGGGACCAACCCAATTTGCCGTTCGGATTCACTTTGTACGAATTCCACGTCGCGCCGCCATCATGCGAAGCAGAAACCCAAACTGTTTGCGTGTGGTTGTAGCCGACGTACACATCCTGCCCGCGCACCGCGAGAATTGGTTTGTCCGTTGACGAATTCGTCGCGTCCGCAACGACTACATTCCACGTCACGCCAAAGTCGGTGGATTTGCCCACGACGATATCACTCTTGTTGTCTTGCATCCACGCGGCATAGACTGTTCGACCATCCATAGGGTCAACCGCGATTTGCGCGTCCCATTGTCCGCCGCTCGCCGCGCCTGTGGGATAAATTACCGTTGGCGAATTCCACGCCGCGCCACGATTGTTGCTCACCTGCAAAATCATTGTCGGATTGGCACAAGACGGACAACCCGGCACGCCGAGATATTGCGGATACAACATATAAACGTGTCCAAAGCGGTCTGCCGCAATCGCAGGTTCCCATTGGTCGCCGCTCGTGAATCCCAAACGCGTCTGCGCGGTGAACGCGGCGTTGGGCGCGGCAGACACCGGAATCGTCACAGGATTGTCGCGCGGCGCGTGGATGACGTCTGCACGCGGGATTGCGTATAAACGTTTCGCTTTCCCTTCATTCTCCGCGACAAATTCAGGCGATGCGCTGCCCCAAACGAAAACGATTGCGACAAGCGCGAGCCACATCACAAATATATTTCGCAATTGAAAAAGTTGCTTCATCACAACCTCCACGTCGCGAGAATAAGCGTTCCCGTGCCTGTTTCCCTATTTCCCTGTACCCTTTTTTTGTTGCGCGCGAAAATCCGCAATCCAATTCACCGCGTACGCATCATGTCCCAACATCACATCGCCTGCCATAACGCCCATGCGAATTGTATCGTTCATCGCATCGGTGATTGCCGATGTGAGTCCGCAGTACATTGCCATATTCAAATACGCGGCGGTGAGTGGCGCGCGGTGCGGCAGCCCGAATGACGTGTTGCCCGCGCCACACGTGAAATTCACGCCGAGTTCTTGGCGAATCAATTTAATCGTTTCGAGGGTGACGGTAATCGCGGCGGGGTCAGCGGCGACGGTGAGCGCAAGCGGGTCAATGACAATGTTTTCTTTGGGGATGCCGTAATCCGCCGCGCGTTCGACAATTTTTTTTGCAATCATCAAACGATATTCGGGGTCCATCGAAATGCCCGTTTCGTCGTTCGCCATGCCAATGACCGCGCAGTTGTATTTTTTGATGAGGGGCAGAATCAATTCGAGGCGTTCGTCTTCGCCTGTCACGGAATTGACGAGCGGTTTGCCTTGATACGCGCCGAGCGCGGCTTCCAATGCTTCAAAGACGGACGAGTCAATGCACAACGGCACGTCAACTACACTTTGTACCGTTTTAATTGCCTGCACAAGCATCGCAGGTTCGTCGCCCATCGGATAGCCCGCGTTCACATCGAGCATGTGTGCGCCGCACGCGACTTGGGCAATCGCATCACTCTTGACGCGTTCAAAATTTCCTTCCGCCATTTCGACGCCGAGTTTTTTGCGTCCGCTCGGATTGATTTTTTCGCCAATCATCACGAACGGCACATCGTCGCCGATAATGACGGTTTTGGTTTTGGATTCGAGAATGGTTTGCAAGATTCAGGTAGCAGGTAGCAGGTAGCAGGTAGCAGGTAGTAGAGTTGCCCTTACTACTTGCTACGTACTACTTGATACCTATGTTGGTTCTACAACACTCATCATATTTTCGACTGCTGCAATCGCGTCGGCTAGCGCGCCGCCCGGGGCATCGCCGTCCGTGCCGACAAATTTTTTCGCAAGTCGCGCGGTGGCGCTGGCATCGGGCGCATAACCGTCTGCGCCGGAAATTTGCGTGTAGTGTTCAGTGACGGGCGCGCCGCCTGCCATCACTTTGACTTGGTCACGCAGTCCTGCTTTTTTCAATGCTTCGATGTTCACTTTAATCATCGGCATCGTCGTCGTGAGAAACGCGCTAAAGCCGACGACATCGGGTTGATGGTCTTGGACGGCTTTGACGAATTTTTCGGGCGAGGTATTCACGCCGAGGTCAATCACTTCAAAGCCCGCGCCCTCCATCATGATGTTGCACAAATTTTTGCCAATATCATGCACATCACCTTTGACGGTGCCCATCACCACTTTGCCGAGCGTCTTTTCGCCTTTTGCCGCAAGCAATGGACGCAAAATTGTCAACGCGCCTTGCATCGCGCGCGCGGACATTAACATTTCGGGAACAAAAAAATCGCCGACTTCAAAACGGCGTCCCACTTCTTGGAGTGCGGGCAAAAGTCCGCGTCCGCCCAGTTCTTTGTTCTCGCCGCCGTACAGCATATCGAGCGGGTCCATGCCTTGTGCCAGACCGTCTTTGGTCAAATTTGTCACGTCGGGAACTTTGCCGAGAACGGTGTTGTCGTACATTTGTTGGAGGATTTCATCAGGCGTCATAAGAAAGGGTGGCAGGGAATGGGTGACGAGGTAGAAACTCGTCACGCGTTGCCTGCAAAGATTCCGAAAATTGCATCGCGTGTGCGCGCATCTCATAACAAAACACCAATGGGAGCTGGCTAGTTGCGGCTCTTGTGTCTCACAAACAGAATGTGAGAGCAACAAGCCAACATAGCGCCATTGGTGTTGCGCGAAACTGCGAGACATTTTACCACACATGCCGCGCGTTTCTAATTTTTGTCTCACAGAAAAAAAATGCGCCACACAAATTTTCGTGCGGCGCATTTTGAATCTTACTCACGGACAATCCGTGAGTGTACTGATGGTAGCAGGCGCGCGATTGGTGATAAACACTTTGCCGCCGCCGAATGTCAAGCCGAACGGGTCCGTTTGCGCGTGCGTTGTGTTGAGCGTTAGGTTGCTGTTCAACACGCGCACGGTGTTGTTGTCCGGTTCAAGCACATAAATTTTTCCCGAACACGCACTCGCGCCAATCCCACCGCCATCGTGATTGTTACCAATCGTGAATGGAGAACCCGCAACCGGTGTCAGGTTTCCCGCGTCCGCATCATATACAAACAAACGCGTCACGGTTTCGTGGTCAACGGGAATCGAAACCGCAACATACACGCGGTCATTGTTCGGGTCAACGGTAACTTGGTACGGGCTGCTCTCGTCAAATTCTTGACGCTGCCCGTCAAGCTGCGTATCCGTTGTGCCATTGATAACGCGCAAATCTTTTGAATCGCGTCCCGTGACATACACACGATTCAACGCGGAATTCACGGCGATGCCGAACGTTCCGCCGCCAACCCCATCAATGCATTTTGAAAACGTACTGGTCGCGCCGTCCAAGACTGCCACACGCCCGCTTCCGTGCAACGCGACGTACAATTTATTCGTGGATGGATTCGCGGCGATGTGTGTTGGCTGTGTGCCGCAATTCGCACCGCTATTGAGATTAATCGTTGTGATGAGCGCGAGCGTAGAAGCGTTGATGACAGAAACGGAATTGGAATTAAAGTTCGCAGCATAAACGCGTCCATTCAACAACGCCATGCCAAATGGTTGCTGTCCCACATCCACACTATTGGTCACACCCAATGTATTGGCGTCATAGACCAACACCATGTTATTGTCGCGGTCTGCGACAAAGAGCCGTTCGTTCGTTTCGTCATAGATAATGTCTTTTAGTTCGCGTTCAACAGCCCGTCGAAGCCCGAATTGGTGCGATAGGTCTACTTCGCCGGGGTCGAGAACGATTCCTAATTCCCAACATCCGGGCGGGCGGATTCCTGAAGGGTCAAGCAACGGCGGCGTCCGACATTCAAAACCGCTTGGTGGCAAAACAACAACATCGTACGTCAGCGATGGCAACTTGCGAAAACGAAAATTCACACTGCTAGTGTTTGAATTTGTATATTTACACTGATGCGAATTGTCCTCACCCGAAAGATAAAGGCACACTTGCACGCCAGACTTGTTCACATCACCGTTATCAAAAACGCCGTTATCGTTTTTGTCTTCATAGACCCGTCCACCGAGTTGCGCAGGTGGGGCGAATCCGTACGTCGCGCAGAGGGTACCATGCGCAACCCACTCGCCTTCTATCGTCAAATTTACCGGTCCGCTCCCATCAAACAAGCCGGTAAAACTCGACAAGCCGTTTGCGTCGAAGTTCACAGTCCCGGCACCTTCAAACACCGTAAAAGGCATTGGATAGGAAATTTCCAGTTGCGACGCATCACTTGCAAATTTATACTCTGTTGGCACGCCTACGGATACATTTTCAAAATAAACTTGGATGTCGGGTGAAGGTTTGTAGTCAAAGTCAGAAGCATTTGGCAATGCAACACGCATCGTATCACTAAAAATCAAAGTGATATTCCCCGGTTCCGTCCCATTATTGGTTACACGCGCCCGATGCGAAAAATATCCACTCAGCGTAAGCGTCACCGAGTTGAGCGTCGCATTTGGTTTATTGAACTGTTTCAGTACAAAAGTCTCAGATGGCGCATTAAAATCAATTTCCACGCTATCGCATGAAAATTGTGTTCGCGCCACGCGTCGAAATCCCGCATTCACGGTCCAGTTTTCGTTATTGCTCAATGGTTCCGGTGCGCTGCATCCGGTTCCTGAATTCACATCCATATCGGGTCCCGCATTGGTGAAATTAAATCCCGCTGCAGGATTCACAACTTGGATAACATAGGTACTCCCATCCGCCACACCTGAAAACAAATACGTTCCATTCGATGCCGTTGTGGTTGCCGCGACGATTTCACCATTGCAGGTATTTGCGCGCAAATAGATTGGCACATGCTGGACACGTTTGCCTTCATCTATTGTGCCGTTCCCATTCTTGTCAATCCAAATCGTTCCATTCACGGAAGCCGCCGCGAATGCGACGCCCGATGAAACGCACAACAACGCACACACAGCCAACATGAGCAAAAGAGAGCGATTAAACATTTTTGTTTGGCGCGCTCAAGTCACGCCGGCGTGAAATGAGCGCACAGAAAATCATTCAACTTGCGAGAATCCTCGCACATGCTTCCAACAAAAAAACGCATGAGATAGCATAGCATATCCACATGCGTTTCGGAATAGGGTAAACAGGTCTTTTGAGATTCCGAAATCAAATTGTCATAAGCGCGTCAATCGTCTCCACAAGCACGTCCGCGGACTCGCGCAAAACATTCTCATCACTCACCCCCGACAACACCCCCACGCGCAACCCAATTCCCGCCGCGCGCGCTGCCTCCATATCTGCCACCGAATCGCCAATCATCAACGCGGACGACGGCGCGATGCTCAATTCCTCACATACGCGCAAGAGCATATCCGGCGCAGGTTTGTTTAGCAAACCATCGTCCGCGCTCACCAACGCGTTCACCATTTCGGAAATGCCCAACGCGCGCAATGTTTCCAAGGTTGATGCGCGGTCATCGCTCGTAGCAATGCCAATCAAAATATCGCGCGCGCGTAAAGTTGAAAACAAACGCGGCAAATCGGCAAGCGGGCGCGCCATCGTAATCGGATTGGGAACGAACCACGCTTCATTCGTTGCACGCAGCGCGGCGTCCGGGACGAGTCCTGCCGTGTGCGCGATTTGCGCGGTCAATGTGAACAAGTTCGCCATCGAGTGCGCGGCGAGCGGGGAACCCGCAATGACGACATGACGCACTGCGTCATAACCCATCGCTGCAAACAAATCGCGGGCGAGGGAAACATTTGCGGCGCGTTCGAGCCGCTGTGCGAGTTCCACAACCCAACTCGCCCACATGAAATTGAAATCAATCAATGTGCCGTCTTTGTCAAAGATTACGAGCGCAGGGGAAAATTCGAGAGAACCGATGCGAAGAGAAATCATTCAGCGTTTTTTGGCTTTGAGCGCGACGAGAGAATTGACCGCTTGCTTGCCATACACAGGCTGGACCCACTGCTGCGCTTTGCGGTACGCCTTGCCCGGTTTGATGCTCACGTCCTGTAAAAGTTTTCGCACGCGTTTCAAATCGTCTTGCGTCTTGACGACAATGCGGAGTTCGTACCCTTTTTTGTATTCTGTCCAACCTTCTTCTTGACGCGTTTCATCCGGCACGCGCGCGTAACTGTTGGCGCGAAGAAAATCGGTGAGGGTAGTTGGTGCGGGCATGGTTTGGCTCCTTACACAGCAACAGCTTCATCCGTGTATTGTGGAATTGGCTTTCCGGTCACTTGAGCATACAGCACATCGGGATCGAGGTCGGCTTCATTCGTCCAACAAATTGTTCCTGTCTCTTGGTTCACGCGCACCCGATCAAAAAAGGACTTGTCTTGAAGTGGGGCAAAGACTCCGCGAAATGGAATCAATGCTGCGATATCAACAATTCCCTCAACTCCATCTTCAAAGCGCAACCAGACTTGATAGTTGTCGCGCGGTTCGACCGCTACAATATCTTTTAACATATTTTCACTCCAATGGTTCAATCCTGTGCAGGGGCGTTTCCTGGCGCGCTAAATTCCAATTTGCCGCAAGTTCATCACGATGTAAAGCCGCCCATTCCGTGACCAACCCCAGCACGCGTGGCGGCAATCGCCCTTCCAACACAGTAAGTGTGTGAATCGCGATGATTGCCTTGTGTTCGCTGTAACGCGCGTGGAAATGAGGCGGTGGATGATCGTTATAGTTGATTGTGATGATAATTCCAAGAAAGCGGCTGACTTCCGGCATGATACCTCTACCAAAACGTACTCACATCCTCCGGCAATTGATAACCCCACTCTTCTGCTTGCGCGCGAGAAACGCCCTGCGAAAATCCGTGTTGCATCACATTCGCTTGTGACCAATTCGCGTTTGACGTTTCACGTATTTTATTTCTCCTTTCCCGTTTCTCGTATCTCGTACCCCGCGCCGTCGGCGGTGTCGAATATCCGTGTGTATGTGAACGTCCCGCGCTATGTTTTTCGATACCAATCGCGCGATGCGTGTGTGGGATGCTCGCCATGTACATCGGGTCATAAAAACGCGCGAGTTGAAAAAGCGAAATGTCGTGGCGCGTTGTGCCGTATTGCGCGAGGTCGGCGGCGATTTCGCCAATCACGCTCACAAATTTGAAACCGTGTCCTGAACACGGCGAAACAATGACGAGATTTTTCATTTCGGGATGCGTGTCAATGATGAAATGACGGTCGGGCGTATTGGTAAAGATGCACGATTTCAAAGTCATGGTCGGACCGACGCCGTACGGAAAATAGCGTTCGCAAAATTCGCGCAGCGCGCGTTCGTCGTCATCATTCGCTTCGCGTTCAAATTCGTCGGGGTCAATGATTTCTTGAAAGTGATGATACCGCGCGAATTTGAAACCGGGGATGCCGTGAATTGGAAAACCGTAATAACGTCCCTCTTCGACGAGGATATTGAACACGGGAAAATTTTCGGGCTGAAAAAATTCGGGACGGTTCGGCTGAAGCCACGCGAGAATTTGACGCTCAGGCACAGTAAGGTCACGTAGTTCGGGAATCATTTTCGCCGCCCACGCGCCCGCCGAAATAATCAACTTGTCGCAGTGATATTCGTCGCGCGTGGTGATAACTTTGAAGCCATCGAGATACGGCTCCCATCCCAACACCGGTTCGTGTCCATGAATTTCCGCGCCTGTTGCTTGCGCCGCCGTTACGAACGACACGATACATTTTTCCGGCGCGAGAAATCCGCCGTCGGGTTGCAGCACCGCCATCGTCGCATCGGGCAAATTATAGCCGGGGAATTTGCGATGCAGTTCCGCGCCCGTCAACACTTGATGCGGCAAATCGTGTTCTTTGCACGAACGCCACGAACCTTGAAACACCCAACTGTCTTCGGGACCCGCGTCAATGGAACCCGTTTTGTACAACAATTTTTCATGCGCGACGTTTTCAAGGTCAGCCCACAATTCATACGAACGGCGCAATAAATTCACGTACGACGGATGTTCAGAATACGCGAGGCGAATGATGCGCGTCATACCGTGCGACGAACCTTGGTCATGTGGAATGGAAAACTGTTCGAGACCCAAAACGCGTTTGCCGCGTTTCGCCAGTTGATAACACGCCGCGCCGCCCATCGCGCCGACGCCCAACACAATCGCGTCGTAATGTTTTGGAATATCGTTCAGGCGCGCGGGCGGTGTTTGAAATTCGCGATTCAGCGAGTTTGCGCGTATGTTTCTAAAGAGTTGATTGTTCATGAATCGAAAGTATCACGTAGTAGGTAGCATGTAGCAGGGTTTTCCTTGCTACGTACTACCTGATACCTGCTACGTTCTCACGCCCTCAACCTCAAACCACCCGGGTCAAAGAACGGCGTTTGCGCGACGGTGGCGGGAATCCATCTGCCGTTCGTTTGAATCACCAAACGCGAGCCGGGGAAATTGTGCGATGTTCGTAAATATGCGAGCGCGAGCGTTTTGCCGACGCTGTGACCCTTGTTACTGTACGTGACGTAACCGACTTGCTGGGCGCCGGGAAAAACTTGATCTTCTTTACTGCCCGCTTCCGCGCCGTATTCCTTTTCTTCGTCTTTATAAAGATTCACTTCGCGCGCAGGGTAAATCGCGTCGCGCACGTTTGCGGGCATATCACCTTCGAGAATCAATCCCGTAAAGCGTTCTTCAATCCCGCGTTCTTGTGCGCGCAATAATGCATCGCGTCCGATGAATTCGCGTTTGTCGAAACGAATCCAGCGGTCAAGCCCGACATGAAACGGCGTCACCTCTTCGTTAATGTCATTGCCGTACAACGGATACGCTTTTTCCAAACGCAGCGTTTGCATTGCCGAAACACCGTACGGTTTCGACCCGAACGCTTTGCCCGCACTCAACAAAAATTCCCACAACACGCCCGCTTCTTCGGCAGGCGCATACAACTCGTAACCGAGTTCGCCGGTGTAACCCGAACGCGACAACAACAATTCGGTTTCGTTAATCGTCACAGGCGCGAAACGAAAATATCTCAATTTATCCAAGTCCGCGCCTTGCACAACCGTTTTCAAAAATTCGCGCGAACGCGGACCTTGCACCACGGGCAGCGCAATCGCCGCCGTCACATCTGTCGCGTACGCGCTTGAACCTTCCGCCCAATCCATAATCCAGCGCGCGGTTTTCTTGCGCGGACCCGAACTCGTCACAATCATGAAATGGTCGTCGGAAAATTTATAGACGGTGATGTCGTCCACCACGCCGCCGTTTTCATTCACCATCGTCGAATAACGCGCTTGCCCCGGCATCAAATCGCGAATGTCATTGACGATGAGGCGATTGATGAGCCGCTCCGCACCGGGACCTTTGATGTCCACTTCGCCCATCGTGGACAAATCTTGCATCCCCACATTCGCGCGCGTGTTGAGATGTTCTTCAACACTCGACGTATATTGGAGCGGAAACATGAAATCGCCGCCGCCCTTGACGAGCGTTGACGCATTCCGCAAATGATAATCGTAAAGTGGAGTACGACGTTCCATTAGTTCTCCTCTATCGCAACGGTAAATAAATCACTTGCCCTTCCCATTCTCTCTCATGGCTTGCGCTTGCAAGTAATAACAAATCTTGAATCACACTTCCAAGTGCCAATTCATCGCTTACTTCAATTACCCCAGGCATCGGTTTGCCTGTCCGCACACGTTCGTACGCATAATGCGTCATTGTATTGGCATCGTGTGTCAACAACAGACGATTCTCAAGTGCAGTCCATTCCAAAACTTGTGCATCATCTTCACTATACAATTCTGTGTCTTGAATTCGGACAATATCTATACTTGGTTCGCGCGCCAACAGCCCGTCTAGAATATCGTTGTTGAAACTCTCGTCGGCAGCAAATCGCAGCATTTTTATTTTTGCTTTTGTGTGCGCGCCGTGAGACGCGCACGAATTCCCTTTTGAGGGAAACGCGTTTCGTTCAATTTGCGGACTTGCTTGGCAAGCTGTGCGCGTTTTTCAAGATATTGTTCAACTGTCGCTTGATTGTGCAGGTAATATCCAATGACAAAATAGACATCGGCTAAATGCAAAGCAGGATATTGTCGCGCAATCGTTTCGGCAGATAGTCCACGCTTGTGAGCTCGAACTATTGTGTCCAACGTGACACGCGTACCTCCTACTAAATACACTCCATCCCTATTTAATTGAATTGGAATTTCTTCTCTGATTTTTGCGACTGCCATACTTGCTCACTTTCCCTCTTGCAACCGATCCCCAAACGCCTCGAACCGCGCGGCATGTTCGCGTTTGTGTCCGTAAAACGTGTACACCAAAAAATCGTCGAGCGAATACTCGTCGCCGTACCACGGAATAGTTCCGACCTCGCGCAATTTCTCGGGTGAAATTTTTTCAACCAATTCCATCACGCGCGCGTGAGACGAATTGTATTCTGCGAGCAAATCGTCAAACGACTTGCCTTCTTTTTGCGCGACAAGTTCGTCATTTTTCGACGAATCCATGTTCGACAACAATTCGGGAAAGGGTCCGCCGAGAAACGATTCGAGAATCTGAACGAGACCCGCTTCAAAAATGGCGAGATGTGCCATCGCCTCGCGCGCCGACCACCAGCCGACGACGCCGGGCGAGTTGCGCTCACTCGGGGGAACGCGTTCCAAACTTCCGAGCAACGTACGATTGCCGTAAAAGAGAATATCGCGTGCGTTCATTGTTTATTTTTCGGGAGAAGCATGGGCATTTGCAGCTGTTCAGTTTTCGCATCCGCGTCTGCCAATGCCTCACCGCTACTCGTTCATCGAGCCATCAGGCATAATCATTGCTTCCAAATTCGCACCGTCCAGAATTGCATCGGTCAAATCGGCATTCACGAATGCGGCGCTCGCCAAATTCGCGCGCGTAAAATTCGCTCCCCGCAAATTCGCTTTGGTGAAAAATGCCATGTTCAGGTTGGCATTGGAAAAATTTGTGTTTGGCGCATGGGTCTCGATTAGATTTGCCTGAAACAAGTTCGCGTTTTCAAAATCTGCGCCGCTCATTTCGGCAAAACGCAATAGCGCAAACGACAATTCCGCGCGCGCGAAACTCGCGTTCGCCATTTCCGCGCCGATTAGATTCGCGTGCTGCAAATTCGCGCCACTTAGATTCACATCGGCAAGATACGCTGTACTGAAATTCGCGCGTTCGAGATTCATGCCTGCGAGGTCCTCGCCGCTCAAATCGGGAATGATTTGCGAAAATTCGTTGCGCCACGCGTTCCACGCGTCAACGCCTTCCTGAAGCTTGGAGAGATGTTCGGGTTCTGACATAATGTTTAGCCCTTTAACTTTTCCATCTCCGCATCATACATCGGTTCTTTCGTCACCGTCGCCTCATGCAATTCACCAAAGAAATAAATCTTTACTTTTGTCCCTTCGTCCGCGTACTCGATGGGAACATAGCCATACGCGATGCTTTTGCCCACAGTGTAACCGAAATTCGCGCTGGTGACATAACCTAAAACTTTATCGCCATTCAATATCGGCTCCTTGCCCATCACAATCACTTGCGGGTTGTCGAACGTCATACAAACCAATTTACGTTTGACGTTTGACGCTTTAATTTTTACGAGCGCATCGCGTCCGATAAAATCGCCTTTATTCAATCGTACTGCAAATCCCAATCCCGCTTCGTACGGATTGTATTCCGCGTGAATGTCCGAACCCCAAAAGCGATAGCCCTTTTCGATGCGGAGTGATTCAAATGCGCCGCCACCTACTGCTGCGATTCCGAACTGCTGCCCCACGTCCCAAATCGTGTCCCACAACTTTAACGCGTATTCCGTCGGCGTGTAAAGTTCCCAGCCGAGTTCGCCTGCGTACGAAATCCGAATCGCGCGCACGGGAACATAACCGATGTTCACTTCTTTAGAGGTAACGTACGGAAATTCTTCGTTGGAAAAATCATCGCGTGATATTCTTTGAATCAAGTCGCGCGCGTGCGGTCCCCACAAACCGAGCGTGGCATAACTCGATGTGACATCGGTGATTGTGACTTGCTCATCATCGCGCAAATTCTTTTTCAACCATGCCAAATCGTGTATGCCCATTCCGCCGCCTGTTACGACGAGAAATTCTTGGTGCGAGATGCGCGTCACCGTCAAATCCGTTTCGATGCCGCCGCGTTCATTGCACATTGCGGTATAGGTGACGTGACCAATGGGACGGTCCATTTCATTCGCCGCGACGCGTTGTAAAAATTGAAGCGCGTCTTTGCCCTCGACGCGCAGTTTGGTGAACGCGGTCAAATCAAACAGCCCTACACGTTCGCGTGTAGCGACATGTTCCGCCGCGATGATGGGCGACCAATAGCGCGCTGCCCAACCTTTGCACAACCCTTGCTCTGTGCCTGTAAGGAGCGACCCGTTCGTATTGTACCACTGCGGGCGTTCCCAACCTGCCGCTTCGAAAAATTCTGCGCCCAACGCTTTTTCGCGTTCGTAAAATGGTGAGGTGCGGATATTGCGTGCGGCGGAAGATTGTTCGAGCGGATGAATAATGTCGTAAATCGCGATGTATTGATACGACGCGCGCGCGCGAATGTACTCTTTGTTGAACGCGTAACTGTGCCACCGGTTAATGTCATGCTCGCGCGTGTCAATTGGCGGCGTGCCTGTCGTCAACCACTCGGCAATCACGCGACCCGTTCCACCACCATGCGTGACCCACACCGCTTCCGCCGACCAAAAATTTTTCACGCGCATACTCTCGCCGAGATTCATATTCGCATCGGGCGTAAAGGTGAACATGCCATTGAACGCGTCGGCAATTTGCGCGTTCGCCGTGGCGGGGAAACGCTGCGCCATTTCGGACATGAATGATTCGACGTTTTGCGGTGGCGCAGGCGTAAGCGCGGGATGGTCATCGTCGCGCAATTCGTCTGCGAAATTTATCAACGGATGATGCGAGTACGAGCCGCCGCCCCACGCGTTGCGATGTTGGCGAAAATACAAATCGCGGTCTTGCGCGCGCACAATCGGCATTTCCAATTCGTCTTGCGCGTTTTTCAACTCCTCAATCGGCGTTGCGCGCACGTAAAGATGTTCGCACGGCGTTTGCGGAATATCCACGCCGACCATTTTTCCAATGACAGGTCCCCACAAGCCCGCCGCACAAATCACGTATTCGCAATGAATGTCGCCGCGATTTGTTTTCACCGCACTCACGCGCGGCGCGCTCCCTGAACTTGTTGAAGGGTTCGCGGGCGTGATATCAATGCCCGTGACGCGAGTGTGTTCAAAAAATTCCGCGCCGCCGTCTTGTGCGAGTTTGGTGATGCCTTGTAACAGCGCGACGCCTTTGATGTCCATATCGCTCGGCACATAGAACGCGCCATACAAATCATCCACGCGCATTATCGGCACAAGCTTTTTAATTTCGGCGGGCGTGATGAGATGCGCTTCAAGCCCCCACGCTTTCGCGTTGCCAATTTTGCGTTTCATTTCATGCCAACGTTCGGGCGTTTGCGCGATTTCGAGCGAGCCGACTTGCCACGCGCATTTTTCGGGCGCGACATTCGCATCATTCACGCGCTTGTACGTTTCCACCGTCCATTGCGCGATTTGGCAGAAACTCTTGGCGTTGTTGTGTTGAAAAATGAGTCCGGGCGCGTGCGAGGTCGAACCGTACACGTTGAACAACGGTCCCTGTTCCAGCACGACCACATCGCGCCAACCCATTTGGGTCAAATAATACGCGGTGCTGCAGCCGACGACGCCCGCGCCGATGATGACAACTTGAGCTTGAGAGCGCATGAATTTGGATGTTGGATGTTAGAAGCTAGAAATTGGTGGCTGAGTTCCAACTTCTAACATCCAATTTCTAATTTCCAATTTCCAACTTTTAAAACGGGTATCCTTTCGCACCCAAATAGCCCTTGAGCGCGGAACCTCGCCCATCAAATCGTAAACGTGTCCGATTTTGAGATTCATTTTATGGTTCCCTACAATTGCGCGCCCACCAGATTCGCAATCCACTCGCGGTCATGCTGCAATGCTTCTTGCATCAATTCGGCAACGTTCGCATCGCCCAACGTGCGGCGCACACCGCGTCGCTCCCAATCTTCATCGGACAGCCCGCGCAAATAATCGCAGGTCGCGTTGCGTAAAAATTCAAACGCGTCGAGCAGCACATTTACGTCCGACGCGCCAAATTCTTGTTCACAGGCAATGCGGTCAGGTTCCCAAAAATCAAAATACGGTTCGTCTTGGCTCCGCAATTGTTCCAAACGCGCTTGCCAGATGTAACGTTCGGTGCGCCATAAATGTCCAACCATCGCGGACGTTGACCATATATCTTCCGTTGCCGGATGCACACCGCCCGCGCGCACGGCGGCGCGCACTTGTTGTGGAATTTCTGCCAGTTGCGAAATCAATGCGGCTTGTTCTGTTTCACGCTGCAAGTCGGCAAAATCAGTTTCACTGGTTGTCTCGCTCGCTTGCAGCAATTGCGCGAGCAAATCATTTTGCGCCCAGCGTTCGGTGATTTGATTGTCCTCGACGCGCAAAATTTCAATGCTCGACCACTCGATTGTTTTTTCGGTTGGCGGCACGTCGAGATATTCCGCGCGCTGTGTACCGCGCCACTCGACGCGCAGAATCGCATAGTCCACATCTTCGTACGAATCGGCGAGTTCGACCTGCAAATTTCCAAACGCGTTCGATAGTGTGCGCGCAAAATCTTGAATTTGTACAATATCGCCGTCCTCACTTTCGGGCAGCGTATAGTCTGTATAATTTTCCGCGCACAATTGTTCCGCGGCTTCGAGTTTGCCGCGCCGCCAAAATTTTTCGAGCCATGCTTCGGCGATTTCAAGTGGTTCACTCATAGCAGATTAAGTGCGCGCCGAATGCCCACAGTACGTATTCGACCATCCGGCGCGCACGATGTACGACAAATTACTTTTGGAATTGATGCGGAATCGTATCCACCATCTTGGGCTTGTTGGTGCGTACGCCAGCGGGCAGTGGTGTGGTCATTGTCACATTCAGACCGGAAACTTGCGCGGCGCGCCACACGCGTTCAAAACCGGCGCGCGCGGATTTCGCTGCGCCGGCATAATCCCTTGTGCGAAACGCGCTGCGTGCCTCGTCCACACGCGCGTTCGCATCTTGCAGCAGCGTATTGGCTTCGCGCGACGTTTCGCGCTGTGCGAGCCGCGCCGCAATGTCATTCACGCGCGTGAGATAGCGTCCGACTAAAAAGCGATTCATGTTGTCGCGGTCAAACCAACCAAATTCGTTGGCAACCGCGATATATTGCATGATGCTGTGACTCTCATCGCCCGACCATGCAAAATAGTAATCGCCGGTGGGGTCAAAATCTGTGCCGCTGGTCGAGTCATATCCATCGTGCGGATGCGACATCCCGAGATGATGCCCGAACTCGTGCGTCGTCGTTGTGCTGAAACCAAAGCCCGCATTGCGCACAAAGGGATATTCAAAGGCAAACACATAACTCGGCGTGCCGCTCAGCCAATCGTCATCCGCATAGCCGAGCAAACCGCCGTACGGTCCTATCCGCGCGTTGGTTGTATTAAAGGCATAGACACCGCCAATGTAATTTTGCAGAGGTTTGATGGGCGGAAGATATGCGTTGCGATTGTTCTGGAAATGACAAAAGAGTTCCGCAAATGGATCGCCATAATCATTCCAGCAATCGTTGGAAGGATTCAGCCCCGTCCAAATGCGAAATGCGCGCCGCGCCGAACCAATCGGTTGGTCCTGAATCGTCACACGCCATTTGTAATCCGGTTGAAAATGGCGCATCGTTTTCCCGATGTACTTTTTGTCAATCCAATCCAAGCCGTTAGAATTTTCGTCGTCCTCGAACATGTTGATAAACATGCGCTTGCCAAAACCGGGAAACGGCTCGGAAATGAGTGGGTCATAGAGGGGCGCGGTGGTAAAGAGCGCATCTATTGCAACCCAACGCGCAACTTTACCCAAATCGCCGGAAAGATTATCGAACGGGCGATAGCCCGTCATGTTCCCGTATTCCCACACGGGCGGCATTCGATAATCCACATCGCCGCCGCCATCCACATCGGCGGTGTTGATGTCATAATTGTTTGTCCACGATTCGGGTCCTGCGGACAAATCGTAAAACCACGAACGTCCGTATGTGCCGCCCCACGCAATCATTTTAGTCTGGGGCAGCGCGGCGCCAAAATTAAAACCCGTATCGGGGTCAGGGTCATCGGTCTTGGTGTACACATGAAATTGGAAATCGGGACGGCTGTACCAATTCACAAAAAAGATAGTGTAATTGGAGACGTCCACACCCAAATCGCTGCGCGCATGGTCCATCAACCATTTTTCGGTGGACTGGGCATCAATGTACAGTACGTCGGGGGTAATCGTGAGCGTCTTGTTCGCTTGGGTATTGTACGCGTCTTGCAACTCTGTGAGCGGACCGCCCTCGCCGATAAAGAGCAAGTGTCCAAAAAAATCATCCTCAAAGGACGTCGGCGCAAAGGTGTAATTGAATTCGTAATCGCCGTGGATATTCACCGGCAATGTGATGCCGTAATACACGTTCGGGGCGCGCACGAGAGGGTCGTACGTAGTGGGCAATTCGGCTTCAAAATCGCCCATGTCAATATCGCCCGCTTCATAACCGACAAAGACGACATTGATGTTAAAGGTGGTCTCGAGTACGCCCGGCGCATTGGCAATCGCCGCAGCAGGGTTGGATTTGGGCAGCGGCGCGGCGAGCGCAGTCGTACTGACGAGAATGAGGAGCGCACTCACCATAACGAGTACGCCAAGTTTGCGTTTCATCTTTGTTCTCCTTTGATACAAAAAGTGAAAAACAACTTGCACTAGAACATTTCTTGCTGCTGAATTTCCTCCTTGCGACGGACGACGTACTCGCGCAGTCCTTCCGCAATGCCTTCATCGAGTGGCGGCGGTTCATACTCTTTCAACCATTTTTTCCACACACGATTTGCGCGCACGTCCGCTGTCTCTGCGCCTTTTTGTTCCCAGCGTACATAATTTTGCACATCCGCGATGAGCGGGCGATAAAACGCATCACGGAAATGGCGCATCGTGTGAGCCGCGCCAAAGAAATATCCGCCCGGTCCGATTTCTTCAAACGCGTCGAGCGCCATGCCTTCTTCGTCCAACGCGATGCCGCGCAAAAATACTTGCATGATGCGCAGCTGTTCCACATCCATCACAAATTTTTCGTACGATGAAACGAGTCCGCTTTCGAGCCAACCTGCCGCGTGCAAAACAAAATTCGTACACGCGAGAAACGTGGGCCAAAAGGTATTGTTTGCCTCCCACATTGCTTGCGCGTCCGCGACCTTGCTTGACGTCAAACCGCCGCCACTGCGAAACGGCAATTTGTATTTACGCGCGAGCTGCGCGCTCACAAACAATGCCGCCGCTGATTCCGGTGTGCCGAACGCGGGACTGCCCGACTGCATATCACTGTTGGATAAAAATGAACCGTACACCACAGGCGTTCCCGGATTTATCAGCTGCGTCAAAACAATTCCCGCCAATGCTTCCGCGTTTTGCTGCACCAATGTTCCGCCAACGGCAACGGGCGACATTGCACCCGCGAGAATGAACGGTGTAATAATCAACGGTTGACGGGCGCGCGCATACGTGACCAACGAATCCAACATGCGCGTATCGTACAAACGCGGGCTGTTGACATTCACCAATGCAAGCAGCACGGGGTTCTGCGCGATTTTTTCGCGTCCGCCAAAAACCATCGCCGCCATTTCAATCGTATCGTTCGCGTTCTCTGCCGAAACGACATTGCCCATGAACGTTTTGTCGCTCAATGTGAGTAACGCGTGAATCATGTCGAGATGACGCGTCGCTTGCGGTTCATCGTTCGGTTCGCACACCACGCCGCCGGCGTTGTGCAGGTCGGGCACAACCTGCGCGAGTTTTACAAAATTGTGAAAATCATGCAGCGTTGCTTCGCGGCGTCCTTTGTCCAAATCTTGTACGTTCGGCGGACCGTACACCGGCGCAAGCACCATGTGATTGCCGCCCATGACAATATCGTTCTTGGGGTTGCGCGCGTAAATTGGAAATTCGCTCGGCGCTTTGGCGATTTGTTCAAGCACAAAGGCGCGCGGAAATTTCACGAGCGGCGCGGGCAGCGCGTCGCGGTCCACCTCACACCCCGCGCGTTCCAAAATGTCCACCGCATCGTCATGATTGAACGCGATACCAAATTCTTCCAACACGCGCAGCGACGTGTCATGAATTTTTTCGATGCCTTCGCTCGGCAGATATTCGTACTTGGGCGCGGTGTGTGTAATCATCCTTGATCCTTGGATAAAATTTTGAGCGGCAATTTCCAACGACGCGAAATCCAATCGGCAGTATAACGCATCATGTATTGCGGGACTTGGCGCGTCTCGTACAAATCCCACGTATCGCGCAAAAAAGAAGGAAAGCGCAACAACCATGGTTCATTGCGATAGACTTGCATCACGCGTTGAAATTGTCCGTAATGATACCAGAGTTTTAGTACCGTATTGTGTTCACTGCGCGGGCGCACCATCAAATGATAATGCACACGTTCGCGGCGCGTGATTTTTGTTTGACGCAGAGTGGCAAGCACCGGCGCGGGGATGTTTTGTGACATTGCCGTTTGCAGATACGCGAGCGCCTGCTCCGCGACCAACACTACCTGAATCGTGCGCGCAAAATGAATGAAACGTTCCCAATCAATTTCGGCATGACGCAAAATCATACAGGCGTCCGCCACCCAGCGCATGGGCGGCATTGGGTTCCAGTCCGCGCCATGCGTCAACACATGCAGCAATTGGTCTGTGGGATTGAGCGCGCGCGTTTTTTCATTTTGCAATTCCACCGGCATCGCCGCCGCCCAAAACGCCTCATCGCCACTGTCGCGCGTCTCGAAATGGAAAACGTGCCGATGCAAATCCAAATAAAAATGGTCGGCGGTCTTGAGCGTATGTGCGTGCAGTCGCACGAAATATCCTTCGTTCATCCGTTCCGCCGGACGTTCGCGGGGGGTCCATCCGGCTTTGCCCAATACACTCAACGCGTGGCGCGCTTGTGAGGTCGGAACCAAAATATCGGCATCGCTCATGGGACGCGCGCCTACATCACGATAATACAATGGAATCAACGCGCACGCTTTGAGTACTAGTGTCGGAATTTCTGCCTCGCGCAAGAGCCGCAGCCCCTGCACCGCGCGCCGCAGGATGAGTTGATTGCGGTACCATGCCACGCGATAGATTTCATGAAGCTGTGGCAGCACAGGATGTTGGATTTCGAGTTTGAGCAAATTGAGATAGAGCAACGGCAACACGCGATATGAACCGCCATCCACCTGTAACGAACCATGCCGCGCAATCCACGCCGTCCACGCGTCACGCGCCGCATCACCTTCCCACAACGCTGCGCGCAGCAATTCTTGTTGCGCCGCCGACGGCTTCCAACTATTTGACATGCGCACCCTCGCGTCGCACCGCACGCGCGGCGGCTTTGGCATCAAAACGTAACCATTTCATCAATTCGCCCTCGCGCAGCTCGTACACTTCATCCGCCTGTTCCGCAATGTGCATGTCGTGGCTAATCAACAAAATCGCGGGCGGCGGTTCGAGCGTTTTCAAATTATCCATCAATGCGGACATGGAAGCCGCATCAAGATGATTCGTCGGTTCGTCCAAAATCAACAAGGCAGGTTCGCGCAGCAATGCGCGCGCCAAAGCGATGCGCTGCCGCTGTCCACCCGAAAGCAGTTTGCCATCTTCGCCTACGGGCGTGTCCAAACCATTCGGCAGTGCGCCAATAAATTCGGCGGCGGTGGCGCGCCGACATGCTTGGTCAATTTGCGCGTCGCTGGCGTCCGGCAAACCATAGATGATATTGTCGCGCACCGTCCCCGCAAAAATCAACGGGTCTTGCATCACCGTTCCAATTTGCGCGCGCAATCGTTCAAGCGCCACCTCGTCATACCCAATCCCTTCGGCAAACAACGCGCCGCACGTCGGACGATACAAACCGAGCAGCAAAAACGTGAGCGTGCTTTTCCCCGCGCCGTTCGGTCCCAAAATCGCAGTGGTCACACCGCGCCGCAATTCCAAATTTACGCCGCGTAAAATTTGCGCGTCTTCATATTGAAACCATACATCATCAAACCGCACGTTACCTTGAAATGAAATCTCGCGCGTGCCGTGATACGGCAGCGGGTCGCACGTCTGCAAAAATTCATACAGCCAACCCAATGACGCGTTCCCTTCGACAATTTGCGGGACCGCCGTCAGCGTGCTAACCATACTGTTCGAAAGCAGACTCACCGCGACATAGTACGACAATAAATCGCCCAACGTCATCCAATTTTGAGCGACTGCCCAACCGCCCGCAATCAAAATAATCACGCCCCAAAAAACACCAATCACATTTTGCTGCGCGCGATGGGTGCTGCCAAGCCACGCCATCTCGCCACTGGTCACGCGCAATGTGTCGCGCGCCTCGCCTTGCCGCTGCTGCTCAAAACGTTCCGCTGTTTGAATGCGCTGCAAATCCATTGTCTGCAATACAAAAAAAATGCCTTGACTGAATGTGGCAAACGCACGATGGAATTTTTCATTCGTCGCGCGCACGCGCGTCGCCGACACTTTGTTGCTGTAAATGAGCAGCGGCATAATGACCGCGATAATCAAAAACAGAATAGGATACAAATACAACAACACCAGCGCCAACACCAGCGAGGTACACGCGCCGGGCAAAAATGCCGTGAGCAGCGCGTTGCTCATCACATCCACGCGTTCCGTATCTTGCACCAACAGCGAATGCAAACGTCCGCGGTCTGCGTGTGTATGAAAATGCCGCGACAGCGCATAACATTGTGTAAGCAGCGCAGCGCGGAAAGAAGCAACCGCGCGTTTGGTGACATCAAGTGTCATGTGTCGCGCCGCGAGCGTCACGGCATTGTTGAGCAGCGAGACGACAAAAATCCCCCCCCCCGCCGCGAGCAGCAGCCCAAAATCGCGCGCCGGAATCAGCGTATCAAACGCCGCGCGTACTAAAAACGCAAGCGGCAGAACAAGCAGTGCCTGTCCCGCCGCGAGCAAGATGCTCAATCCAACCCGCCCCTCCATCCCGCGATAATACGCGAGATAATGCCGCCACGCGTCCAATTTCATACGTTTGTAATTTCGCGTGCAACGGCATTCAAGTTAAAAACACTGCCGCGCTGCATTGCCACTTGAAATTCGGCGGCACCCAATCGCGTCTCCAATTCCGCACGCACATCTTCAAAATCCGTCTTGATGTCCGCCGTGCTGGAAGGATGCGCGAACGCCAATCCCAAGAATTCGGCGGCTTGAACAGATTCACCCACAACGCTATTTATTTTTGCAAGCAACGCAATGATATAACACGCGAGCGCCAACGAGTCGAGCGCCATTACGTCACGCAGCGCGTGCTTTGCCATTTCAAACGCGGTTTGTGTTTCGCCGCGCGTCAATGCCAAGCTGCCCAGATTGATGAGAATCAGTGCCTCGCCTTCGCGGTCACCAATCTCTTGCGTAATTGCCAGCGCGTCGCGTTGACATTTTTCCGCCGTCACGTAATCACCACGCTGTTCCGCAATCACCCCTACATTGACCAAACGCACCCCAAGCGCATAACGGTCACCTAATTTTCGGGCGAGCGTCAACGCTTCTTGAAAGAGCGTTTCGGCGCGCGCGTAAGCTTTAAGGTCGCGCGCAATAACGCCGAGACTATTGAGACAGCTGCCGACACCTTCAAAGTCATTGAGCTGGCGATAGAGCGCCAGCGCGGTTTCCAAATGCGTTTGCGCTTGTGTGTTGTCGCCTTCGTAATTGAACGCGACGCCAAGCTGCCGATGCGCGCGCGCAATGGCTTCTTGGTCTTGCGAATCTTTTGCCCATCGCAGCGCCTCTTGTCCCAATTCCCGCGCGCGCACATGGTCGCCGCGTTGACTGGCAACCCGCGCGACGCCTGTCAACGCCATCGCCGCGATGCGCGCATCATCTATTGCAATCGCCGTCGCGAGCGCATCTCGAAAATGTTCTTCGGCGCGCGGAAGGTCGGTACGCCGACAATACACTTCACCCAATTGCGTCAACGCCCGCGCGCGTTCCGAACGCGATTCAGGCACAAGCATCAAGGCATGTTCAAACGCGTGAATGGCTTCGGGATACGCGCTGATTTGCATGGCGCGTTCCCCATAGCGCATCCAATAATCCACGGCTTTGGCAGTCTCACCCGCCTCGTCATAGTGAAATGCCAACAGCGCAAGATATTCGTCAATTTGGTCTGCGAATAATTGCTCGCAGCTGTCGGCAATGTGGCGATGCAAGACACGACGGTCTTGACGCAACAGCGACGCGTACGCCGTCTCTTGCACCAGCACGTGCTTGAAAGTGTACACCGCGTCGAGTTCGGACACGCGCCGCACAAAATCACTGCGCTCGATTTCACCAAGGGCAACGTCCAACGGCGTGTTGCGGAAACTGGGTTTCAAGAAATCGAAATTCATTTCCCCATGTCAAAGGTCCGCTTGTAAATTCCTTCGTATGCTTTTTGCGTCAAGTCGCGCGGGTTGCCAATCGTTTGCGGGTCGTTGAACGCGATTTGCGCGAGCATTGGAATTTCACTTTCGTCGAATCCCAAATCCTGCAGCGTCGGAATGTTCAAATCGTCGGTGAGTTCGTACACGGCTTCCACCGCGAGTTCCGCCGCGTCGTACACGTTCAATCCGCGCGTGTCTTTGCCTAACGCTTGCGCGATGCGCGCGAATTTTTGCGGTTCGCCCATGTAATTGTATTCCATCACCGGACCGAGAACGCGTGCCGTAAGCGCGCCGTGCGGAACATCATGCACACCGCCCGCCGATTGACTCATGGCGTGCGCCGCGCCCGCGCTTTCCGTGCCATACGACAACGCGCCGAGCATTGCTGCCATGGACATTTTGTAACGCGCTTCAACATTGTGTCCTTGCGCGTACGCGACGCGCAAATAGTGTCCCACATATTCCATTGCCAACAGCGCGGTGGAATCGGGAAACGGCTGCGCGTACGCGCACGTGTAACATTCAATCGCGTGTGCGAGCGCGTCCATGCCCGTTCCGGCAGTGACGGGTGCGGGCAAATTCACCGTCAGTTCAGGGTCAATCAACGCGAGCCACGCGCCAATTTTTGCGGTGCCGCCGACGTTGAATTTGATTTTGCGTTTCGGGTCTGTGATGACCGCCCACAAAGTAACTTCGCTGCCCGTTCCGGCTGTGGTTGGAACACAAATCGTCGGCGGAATTCTTGACACAATCGGCTGCGGGTCTGCCCATTCGTATTTCATAATCGAGTCGCCATTCTCGACGACGACGCCGACGGATTTTGCAGTGTCCATCGAACTGCCGCCGCCGAAACCGATGACACCATCACATTTTTCGGAAACATACATGGCAGCCGCTTCGTCCACCAATGCAATCGGCGGATTTGGCGCAACTCGGTCGAATACGACAAAATCCATATCCGCTTCGCGCAGCGGGTCGGTCGCGCGCGGCAGCAATCCTGCTTTTACAATTCCCGGGTCAGTCACAATAAACGGGCGGCGCATTCCGAGTGCGCGCGCTTCATCGGCAAGCGTTTGAATCGCGCCGATGCCGTGTTTCATTACCGTTGGTACTTCAAAACTGCGAACGTGAGGCATGATGCTCCTTCAGGTATCAAGTATCATGTAGCAAGTCACAAGGAATTCTTATGACCTGCTACTTGCTACATACTACCCCCTTCTCACTTCTTCAGGCAATTCGTACCATTTCATTTTTTCGCCAACTCTGTCACGCATTTTCCATTTCATACTTTTCGGTGACGTTTGCATCGCGGCTTCCAAACCTCCGAGCCGCGCGCGCAGCGTGTCGTGTTCGTCCGAATCCATTTCAACCGTTTGCAAGTAGCGTTTCACTTTACCGATACTCAACATGCTCGTTTTCCACAAACCCCAATCGTCGCTCGTGAGCTGCATGATGCGCGTTACGTTGATGGTTTCATCATCGTTTTCGCCAATCGGATGGTCAAGCAATAACGCGCATACATCGCGAATATCTTTTTCGTTCATTTCAAAAATCTGCAATTTCGTCAACATCAATTCCGCGAGCGGAATGGTCAATGTGTCGAGATTCATGCGTTCCGTGATAGGAATTTTGTGACACATCATGAATTGCGCGACGAAAATATCTATCTGGCGGTGATTCTCTTCATCGTAAAAAAGCAAACGCACATCGCCATTGAACAAATTGAAATTTTTGTTGGGCGTGTAGCCGAGTTCACCGAATAATTTTTCAATTTTCGATGCTTGCTTTTGCGGCGTGGCAAAATCAATGTCGGGGTACGGGCGCGCAAGCGAACGATGATTCGCGCTCGGCGAATGCAATCGCACCGCGAGTCCACCGAGCAATCGCAAAGTAATGCCCTGCTGTTGCGCAGTCTGCACAATTCGCAGGGCTTCGTCTTGGATGTTTTGTAGTGGCATGGGAAAAGTAGCAGGCAGCAGGTAGCAAGTGGGTCCGTGCTACGTGCTACCTGCTACGAATTACTCGACCGGTATTTCCTTGTACACGTTATCCAAATCCACACCTTGATTCTTGCGATAGATGCGCGCGCCGAAATAAATCGCAATCGCGAGCAAATACATCGCGCCCATGAAAATCAACGAGTTCAAGTTTTTGTAGCCGTTCTCGTTGATGCTGTAGCCAATTCCGTACAGCGCGTTCGGGTCAAGAATCCATTGGAACAACAAAAAGATGAGGAACGCGGCAAAGATGACACCCGCGACCGTGATGAGCGGAATCCCTGCAATTTTATATTTCGCAATCGGCGACGCTTCGTACAATTCTTTTTTCGTGTACGGTAAAACGATTGCCGCAATCGTGGTTCCCAAAAACGTGACGGCGATGACGAGCGTGGAGCAAAGCGTGAACGATGCGAAATCGAGAATGTTGTACACGTACAAGAACGAAACAATCAGTCCCGGAATAATCATCGCGAGCATGGCATAAATCGGTGTGCGCGTGCGCGCATCCACTTCTGCCATTTTTTCCGGGAGCAAGCGGTCAAACGCGGCGGCGAAAATCACGCGCGTCGAAGAAAGAAAGACTGTCGCTGCCCAACCGAAAAACCACATGCTCATCGCGAGCAATACGAGAAATTGCAAAATCGGATTGTCGGTAAGAAACATGGCGAGCAACGCGGGATAGGGCCAAATCGCGCCGAGCGGCGGCGCAGTCTCCGTAAAGCCCCAGCGATGACTCCAATACGCGCCATTGGCTTTCGAAAGCCAATCCCATGTAATTGTCTTGTCCACGAGCAGATAAAAAATCACTGCGAGAATTGTCGTCACTATGAGCGCGGATGCCATGCCGTATAAATTGCGTTTGAAATCATCCGCGCCTTTCACTTCGCCATATAACGTCGCGCCCCAGTTGGGCCAGAGATTGAAAAAGACAAGATACGGCATCACGAGAAAAATCGCGAAAATCGAACCGCCCCATAACGGCGTGACGGCGCCCGCGTCGGTCCCTGCTTGAATCGTTGCGGTGTACAAATCACCTGCGGCAAGTCCGAACATGCGCGGCGCTTGCGCGTTTAGTCCCGCTTGAAATGCCTGATTATTGCCCAAGAGCAAAAAGAGGCACACGACGAGCAAGCCCGCGTTGCCAATCCAAAAACAAAACTTTTGGAGCTGCGAGTACGTTCGCATCCCAAGACCGATGACGATGGCGGCAAAGATGACGGTAATGACGCAAACGAGCATGAACCCATTTGGGTCAGCGGCGAAAAAGTTTGCGAGACCACTTTGCCCGAACACGCCGAGCAGCGGCACAAAGAAAATGTGACGCAGCATGTCCGCGTAAATTGGCGTCCACAACCAAAGGATAAACCACCAGCCCGTGACCGCGAGCACAAATCCGACAAAGCCGCCGAGAATGCGCGACTGCCAAACGTAATCGCCGCCCGCACGCGGCATCACCGCAATCAATCCCGCATACACCACACATTCTGCGAGAATGATGACGCCGCTAATGAGAATCGCGGGAATCAAGCCGCCTTCAAAAAAGTACATTTGGCTGATGATGTAAAAGCCAAGTGTGACGAGATTGATGGAAAAGAACGCGTAAATGAACGCGTCGAAAACAGACCACGAACGCACGAGACCCGTTGCCTTGCGGAGAAACAGGTTATCGCCGCCCATACTTTTTTGTACGCCTTGCATTGCCATAGTTCCTCCTTGTTGTGTGACGAAGGACGAATGACGGACGACGAAGGAAATCACATTGGTCCTTCGTCTTTCGTCGTTCGTCATCCGGTTGTCAATTGATAACTCTTGATTCCTTTTTTGGAATCCAATTCAACAATCGCGCCTTGCAGTACGCCTTGTTCGTACAAACTGCCCGCGTTGATGGCTAACGTTTTTCCCAAACGCGCGGTGCCTTTCCCTTCGTGAATGTGTCCATGTAACGACAACACAGGTTGATATTTCATAATCGCATCGCGCACCGCTTTGCTGCCGACGGGAACGAGCGAACGCCCCGCGTCAATCACATTCAAATTGTCGTCGAGCATTGCGGCTTCGTCGAGATTCGAACCATACGGCGGACAATGAAAATTGAAAACCATTTTTTGCATGTTCGCGCTCGCGGGAATCATCGCTTCGATGCGTTTGCCCAAATCTGCTTCTGTTGCTTCGCGATGCGTTTTCCACGGCGTCACATTGCTCCAACCGGTACTAATCATTTGAAAGCCATCACCCAAATCCACCGTGATGCCTTCTGCAAGCGTGACACGATTCGCTTGCTTTACCACATCGTCCACCGAAAAATCGTCGTCGTTGCCCGGAGAAACAAAACATTTAATTTTCGTGTCGGCGAGTTTGGTGTCGGCAAGTTCCATCCATTGCGCGACCACGCGCAGCATTTCTTTATTGAAAAACTCGTCCACCTTTTTCGGGTCCGCGCGAAATTCTTGCATCAAGTCCGCCGTCGCGCGAAAGGGATAATAACCGCGCGAGCCAACACGTTTTTCAAAATCGCGCACTTCGTCTTCATTGCTCAGCCAAAACTCTTGCTGCAACAAAACGCCTTTCCATTTTCCATCGGGCTGTTGTTGAATGGGGACAAGAGCTTTGCCCGTCATGTCACCGCCGAGAATGAGAATATCGGCGTTATAAAATTTTCCTGCGTTGAGAAATTTTTTCCAGCAGATTTCGGAACCGTGAACATCCGTTGCAAAAAAGAGACGCGGCATTGCGAATTCCTTTCGAGACGGTCAAAAAAATTGTGCTGCGGCTCCGGCTGCCGGTTTTGACAACGTACCTCAAAAATGGCGTTCCAATGAATAACTTGTAACTTGATGGCAAATCGCAAGCCAACATTCTGTTGGAGCATTTTTGAGCTGCGTCAGAGGAAAAAAAGAGGATTGCTCAATTTCGCCGGATTGTTTTCGATGATATGCGGTTTGCACTCTCTCGTCAATAGGGTTTTCCAATCGCTAAAATTTGCGCACGCCTTTGATTGGTGATACAAATTTATTGCCAGCGACTGTAACCCTCCATTGCATAGTAACGTAAGTCCCCAAGTTTCCAGAGTGCATCGCCGTCCCCGGCAGTTAGGAGGTCTGAGGCAACCGAGTCAGTGACCGCCCCGCGACACATGGTAGGACACTTTTACGTTACGGGAAAAACCAATTCCAATTGTTATAAGGAGCAAATCAAATGAAGACCCAACAATCCCAACACATCTGGCTGCGTTTTGCTTTGCTAGCGGCATTGCTGACCGCAGTCCTAAGTTTCGGCGCAACGCAACCTGCTTTCGCCGACGGACCGGACAAGGGCGAAAATATCATGGTGAGCAATGATGGCAAGGAAGAAGCCATTCCCAATGCCAAGACCAACGTCGCGCTGGCATTCAAAGGGAGTGGCACGTTGAACGAACAAGCGCCATCCGAAACCCCGCGCAACGGACGTCCGATGGACAGTAGCACCGAAAGCGTAATTGGAGCCGATGGACGCACACAAATCACTGCTACCAATAAATATCCGAGCCGCGCCATCGCCTCACTCGTCTTTCATCAAAGTGATGGGTTCGATTATATTTGCACAGGTTGGTTCGTTTCTCCGACCTATGTAATGACTGCCGGACATTGTGTGTTTGACCCTTCGCTCGGCACGTTTGCGACGAACATGATGGTGTATCCCGGACGTAACGGCAATACCTTGCCCTATGGGAGTGCAACGGGCATCAAGTTGATCACCACCAAATGTTGGAAAAATACCGCAAGCCCCGAATGTGATTACGGCATCATCAAGCTAAACACATCACTCGGCAACACGGTTGGCTGGTTCGGCTTTGGCTGGTATTCGCAAAGCAGCTCGCTCCAAAACAAGCAGGTGAACGTGCGCGGCTATCCGGGCGACAAGCCCAGCGGTACGATGTGGACAATGAAAGGTCCAATCGAACAAGTCACTTCGACCCGTTTTGGGTATTCCATTGACACCTTTGGCGGTCAAAGTGGCGCGCCCGCCTATGGCAAATTCGTCTTTGGCAATTCCACCTGCAATCCGTGCGGCGTAGGGATTCATGCCTATGGTGTCGGCGCAACGCCCTACACCACGCGCAACAGCGCAGTTCGAATCACACAAACTGTATATAATTTCATCTGCGCCAAGAGTGACCACCCCGGCTGCTAAACGCAGCATACGAAATGACAGGTGAGAGTTTGGATTGACTCTCACCTGTCAAACTGCACTGTGCCTCATTGTTTGATGATTTCTGCGAACGCTAAATTTCTCTCACTATACTTTTGAAACAATTTCGCCTTGCTTGCGCTCAAAGTGTTTGCGCTTGGTTGAATCAAGGGAAAGAAATAAAAATATGCAGACTCTATCCGGCGCTCACCGCCTCAAATTTTTGTGCGTGATGTTTGGCGTACTTTTGGCACTAGCTACAGTTGCAAGTTGCAGCATCTCGCGCGCGCCCGCAGAACCCACGCCGCGCCCCACACGCACACCGGACACTTCCAATGAAGGACAATCCGCTCCAAGTTCACGCAACACCAGCGCACCAACCATCGCGCCGCAACCAACGTCGAGCGATGACGATTCCGTTTCGAGCGATACATTCACTCCTGTCGCGCCAAACAATCAAGGAAAAATCCCCGCGGGCATGTCGCGCGTCGCAGGACGCGTGACCGATGCAAATGGTACTCCAATTCAAGGGGCGCGCGTCACGGTGCCAAAAGGCACAACCGCAGTCCCTGAACGCGCCGTGTTGACCAACGCGAACGGCGAATATCAATGGACTCTTCGTCCGGGAACATACACCATTCAAGTGAATGCCGACGATTATAAAGTAGCGAGCGCCGAAGTCACATCGCAAGTGGACAAACAATCGCAACTCGATTTCAAACTCGAACGCGAATAAGCATCACTCCTCAATGAAAAAAAACAGCGCCGAGCAAATTGCTCGGCGCTGTTGCTTTATGCAGACAAAAAAAATTTATCCTCCACCCAAAATCACCAATTTGCCCGTTGGTGAAGGCACGCCTTGTTTCGGTTCAATCGTCACACCCCACGCGTTAAAATTTTCTACTGCCGCGTTCGCTTTGACCAACACTGTCATGGTTCCATCTGCATTCACCGTAAAGACATTGGATGCGTGTGGCTCTTGTCCGCGAATAAACCAAAACTCATAGCCCATGTCTTGCGGGAGTGGTTGCATGCCGCCCACTTTTAAAACCGCTTGCGAATGACCGGGCACCATATACACACGTCCCCACGCGTTCGGCGCGTCCGGTGTTCCCGCGAGCGCGACTTGCTGCACCTTCGGGTCATTCATAATTGCCGCAATCGCTTGCTGTTCCGGCGTCACGCGATTTTGCAGCCAGAGCCAGCCACCGACTCCAACTAGAAACATCAATGCTACGACGGCAAACGCAAACGCGGGTTGCGCGAACCAATTGCGACGCGGTGCCGGTACAGTCGCGCGCTTGACCACGCGCGCGTCCGTGTGCGCCTGCGCCAAATCCGCATCCACGCGCGCAAATAATTTTTGTTTTGTTTCACGCGACGGTTCAACCGCGTCCAGCGAACGGGGTAACATTTGCACAATCGCTCGTTCTTGCCGATAGCGTTCGCGACAAGCCGCGCATTCAGCCAAATGCGCTTGCAGTTTGGCGCGTTCCGCCTCGGGCAAACTGCCCAGTGCGTACAGCGAAATCAATTCTTCAAAATACTCATGCGCTACCATTTCAGAATTTCCCGGTCCAGACCATTTCCTTGATTGTCCCTATGCTTCATCCAATTGCAGAGGTAAAAGTGTTTCACGCAATTTTTGTAATGCCAAACGCGCGCGCGTATGAATTGTCCCAATCGGCTCATTCAGTCGCGTTGCAATTTCTTGATGCGTCAAGCCCTCAAAATACGCGAGCTCGATGACGTTGCGTTGCGCGTCGGGAAGTCCCTTGAGCGCGAGTCGCACCTGTTCCCCCGTCACGCTTGAAAACGCCGCTTCCGCCACATCCATATTGCGGTCGGGCAAATCCAGAATCGCGTCCTCTTCCGTATCAGTGGAAATTGTGTTTGGGCGCACGCGCCGCCGCCGCATTTCATCAATCGCTAAATTGTGGACAATGCCAAACAGCCACGCGGTAAATTGTCCGCGTCCCAATTCAAACGTCGTCGCGCGTTTCCAAACGCGCCAAAATGCTTCCTGCACAATTTCTTCGGCGGTATTGCGTTCGCCCAGCATTTTGAGCGCAAGTCCCAGCGCGGCGGCAGAATAGCGGTCGTACAATTCTTCGAGCGCGCGCTTGTCACGCGCCGCGACGCGCGTCATCAAGTCCGCGTCCGTCAACGGTTTAGAGCTCATACGTCCGTGCGCTGCAATGCTGACTGCCATTGCGCAATTGGCATGTGACGAAAAAATTGCGGTGGTCATTGCGTTCAACTAGATTACGTATCACAGTTCACTCCAAATGTATCAAGAAACCGTTGGTGAAGACACGGAACCGGGTTCCGCGCGTACGCCGACGTTCACAATTCGGTCACGACAGGAATCACCATTGGACGCCGCCGCGTCGTTTTAAAAAGATATTCGCTCAACGCTTGTTTCAAAGTCGTACTCAAACCGGTGTCGTGCGCACTCGCCGCCACCGCATTGCGAATGATTTGTTTCGCGCCTTCGATGGTGCTTTCGGCTTCGGGATTATACACAAACCCGCGCGTTTCGATTTCAGGACCAAACACAATTTCCCCCGTCCGCATATTGATTCCCAACATCGCGATAAAAAATCCGTCCTGCGCGAGATGATGTCGGTCCCGCAGCACTACCGAACCAATCTCACCGATGCCAATGCCGTCCACCAAAACGTCCGCCGCGTTCACCTGCTCGCGCAAAATGTGTGCGCGCTGCTGCGCGTCAAATTCGACGACATCCCCATTTTCCACAATCAACACTTGGTCGCTGCGATAGCCCAGCGCTTCTGCCAAACGTCCATGAATGACGAGATGCCGATATTCGCCGTGAATCGGAATAAAATATTTCGGATGCACGAGATTCAACATCCACTTTTGTTCTTCTTGACTAGCGTGTCCCGAAACATGCACATCGAGAAAACGGTCATAGTACACCGTCGCGCCTTCTCTAAACAAATTGTTTAGCGTCTTGTTCACCATCTCTTCATTGCCCGGAATTGCACTCGAGGAAAGAATCACCGTATCACCTTTTTTCAACGACACTTGTTTGTGTTCGCGATTCGCCATCTTGGTCAGCGCGCTCGTTGGTTCACCTTGCCCGCCCGTACACACAATCAAGATTTCACTCGCCGCATAGTCATCCAATTCATCCGCGCGAATAAAACGATTCGGGTCCACATCCAGATAGCCGAGTTCGACGGACATTTTCACATTGTCTTGAATCGAACGCCCCACGATACACACTTTGCGTTCAAATCGTTTCGCCGCGTCAATCGCTTGCTGAATGCGCGAGATATTTGACGCAAACGTTGCAACAATAATTCTGCCATCCGCCAATGCAAACACGCGCGCGAACGTATCGGCAATCACTTGCTCACTCGGCGTATGTCCCGGCGAATCCGCGTTCGTACTGTCACTCAACAACGCCATCACGCCGCGCGTACCCAATTCCGCGAGTTTGGCGAAATCACTCATTTCGCCGTCCACCGGATTCGGGTCAAACTTGAAATCGCCCGAATGAACCACCATCCCAATCGGCGTCGTGAGCGCCATTCCAACGCCATCCGGAATGGAATGACTCACATGAAACGTTTCAATCGTAAAAGGTCCGAGCGAAAACGTATCGCGTTCTTGAATGACATTGATTGTGGCATCACGAATCTTGTGCAATTTCAATTTCACTTGAATCAAGCCCGCGGTTAATTTCGTTGCATACAACGGCACATTCAAGCGCGGCAAAATGTACGGCAGCGCGCCGATATGGTCTTCGTGTCCGTGCGTGATAATAATGCCTAAAACTTTTGCGCGATTTTCGAGGAGGTACGAAATATCGGGGATGACCAAATCCACGCCGAGCATGTGTGTTTCGGGAAACATCATGCCCGCGTCAACAACAAGAATCGCGTCGTCCACGGAACTATCGTCCGCGTATTCGAACGCCGTCATGTTCTTGCCAATTTCACCAACACCACCGAGGGGAATAATCTTCAGCGACTTGCTCATGGGTAACGTGACGAGTGACGAGTGACGGGGAATGGTTGTCCTCGTCACTCGTCACCCGTCACCTCTTCCGTTTTTTCAAAACATTTTTAACTGTTCCGCGGGCGGGTCTTTTTTTTTCGGCGCTTCAACAGGTGCAGGCGGTGCAGCTGGTTGAGTCGCTTGTTGAATATAGCCGGGCAACTTTTTGAAATCTTCAATCAACACCGGTTTCAAATTGACATTGTGCAGCGCGGCGGCGGGATGAAACATCGGCACAATCATCATGTTGCCTACGCGCTTCGCCTGTCCGTGAATCGCGGAAATTTTCGCGTTCGGAAACCAGCGCGCCATCGCAAAGCGACTAATTGTCACAATCACTTTCGGTTGAATCAATTCAATCTGTTGGTCGAGCCACGGACGACACGCTTCGATTTCTTCGGGGAACGGGTCGCGATTGTTCGGCGGACGATGCTTGACCACATTCGTAATAAAAATATCCGAACGCTTCAAATGGATGTGCGACAACAATTCATCCAGAAATTTTCCCGCCGCGCCGACGAACGGACGTCCTTGTTGGTCTTCGTGAAACCCCGGACCTTCGCCAATCATCATAATGTCCGCGTTCGCCGGACCTTCGCCCGGAACACCGTTCGTCGCGCCTTTGTACAATGGACAAAGCGTACACGCGCGCACTTGGTCATCAATTTGATTCAATTCATCGGTTCGATTTGCCATAGACATCCTCGAAAAATAGATCGCGCGCATTATACCTTACTTTGTCCGACACCATCGAAATTGCCGCGTGTTTCGGATAGTCAATGCCTTTTTTCGCGCGGCGCGACCAAATCGCTTGAAAGCGCGCGCGGCTTGTGTTAAGATGCGCGATGTATTTTCCGTGTGAGGAAATGAAATGAAACGAACCCTTCTTGTATTAGCATTCATCACGTGCCTCTTTGCCGCAACCCTACAATTCGGATGGACCGCCACTGCCGCCGGACCCGAATGGGTCGTTGTAAATCAAGGCGACACACTATTCGCCATTGCATCGCGTTATGGCGTATCCGTCGAAGTGTTGGTGCGCGCCAACAATTTGCCGAACGCGAATTTTGTCTATTCGGGGCAACGCCTTTTGATTCCGGACCCCTTGATGCGTTTTACCGACCAGCCCGCGCCAAATCTTCCCGCCTCTCCTCCGAACAATGTACCACAAGCGCAACTCGTCGCGACGAACAATGTTTTTTACACGGTGCGCCCCGGCGACACGCTCGCGGCGATTGCCGCGCGTTATGGTGTTTCTGTCGCCGCCATCGCGCAAGCAAATAATCTAACGAATTGGAATTTTGTGTGGTACGGACAACGCTTGCGTATTCCCGGCGCAAATATGCCCGCGCCGCAACCCGTTGCTCCCCCCCCCGCACAAAACGTTGTCGCCGCACCTGCACCCGCGAACGCACCGACCGAAGGCAAATGGATTGACATTAACGTTTCCAATCAAACTATCACGGCATACGAAGGCAACGTCGCGATAAAAACCGTTGTCGTTTCTACGGGCGTTCCGCGCACTCCAACCGTTCTCGGCACCTATAAAATTTTGTCCAAATATCCTGCGGTCCGCATGACCGGCGGGACACCGGGGATTGATTACTATGATTTGCCCAATGTCCCATACACCATGTTTTTCTTTCGCGGCTATGCGATTCATGGAACCTATTGGCACACGAATTTTGGTCACCCCATGAGTCATGGCTGCGTCAATTTGCCCACCAACGAAGCCAAATGGTTTTACGAATGGGCGCCCATTGGAACGCCGGTGGTCAGTCATCGCTAAACAGCTAGAGCGACTCGCAAGAGTCGCTCTTTTTTTTGGTACACAAAACAATTTGCATAAATCTTGTTGTTGAATCAAAATCACACGCGCTTGTTACAGCGTATCAATACTGAATGGCATCAATGACTACACGTTTCAACGCAAAGGATTCGCAACACGCCCGCGAAAATCAAGCCATGTTCGCGCGCATCGCGCCGCGTTATGATTTGATGAATCGTTTGATGACGGCGGGCATGGATGGCGCGTGGCGCAATGAATTGATTCAACGCGCGCAACTGTCCGCGCGGTCGCACGTCTTGGATATTGGTACTGGCACGGGCGATATTGCGCGCGAAATTTTGCGGCGCTATCCGTCGAGCGTCGTCGCCGCCGCCGACTATACGTTTGAGATGATGTACGCGGGCAAACAAAAAGGGCGCGTGCTCAATTTCAATTCCGCCGACGCTTCGCATTTGCCTTTTGCCGATGAAACATTCGACGCGGTGGTCTCGGGTTTTCTTTTGCGTAACGTCACCGATATTGACGCCGCGTTGCACGAACATTATCGCGTGTTGAAAAAAGGCGGACGCTTTGTTTCGCTCGATACGACGCGTCCCGAAAGAAATTTTTTCTCGCCGTTCGTTCAATTTCATTTGCAAACGATTATTCCCGCTCTCGGCAAACTCATCGCGGGCAATGGCAACGCGTACAGTTATCTCACGCGTTCCACCGAAAATTTTTTACGTGCCGAAGAATTGGCAGAACGCGCGCGCAATGCAGGTTTTCGCGATGTTGGCTTTGTGCGAAAAAATTTCGGGACGATTGCGATACACTGGGGAATGAAATAACAAACTGTACACGCGGCTCAAGCCCGTAATCCGTTTGTATTTTCCGCGTTTATCCGCGTTCCTCCGCGTCCTATTACGAATATGGTTGCCTCTTCAACAAAATCTCTACTCGAAATCTGGCTGCTCGCGATTCGTCCGCGCACACTGCCCGCCGCCGCCGCGCCTGTGATTGTCGGCAGCGCACTCGCGTTTCACGACAACGCGTTTCAACTTTTTCCCGCGCTCGCCGCATTGCTCGGCGCGCTCTTGTTACAAATCGGCGCGAATTTGGCGAACGATGTTTTCGATTTCAAAAAAGGCGCGGACACCCACGAGCGTTTAGGTCCGCCACGCGTAACACAAATGGGATTGCTCACACCGAATCAAGTTCTAATCGGCATGAGCATCACGTTCGCGCTCGCCGCGTTGATTGGTTTGTATTTGGTTTATGTCGGTGGAGTTGCAATTTTAGTGATTGGAATTTTGTCTATACTTTCCGCGATTGCGTACACAGGCGGACCGTTTCCGCTCGGCTATCACGGGCTGGGCGAAATTTTTGTATTTTTATTTTTCGGCTTGGCAGCAGTTTGTGGGACGTATTTTGTGCAAGCGGGGACAGTGACGCCGTTCGCATGGTTCGCGGCAATTCCGATTGGCTTGCTTGCCGTTGCGATTCTCGTCGTCAACAATTTGCGCGACATTGACACAGACCGTGCGGCGGGAAAAAAAACGTTGGCGGTGCGCTTCGGCGCGCAAGGAGCAAAAACCGAATATCTTGTTTTACTCGCAGTAGCGTATTTGATGCCATTCGTATTTGTGTTTTTGAATTTCGATTATGTTTGGCTTGTACTGACGTGGGGTTCCATTCCTCTTGCACTGCCGCTCATTCGCCTTGTGCAAAACGAACGCGGACGCGCGTTGAACGTCGCTCTCGCAGGCACCGCGCGTTTGGAATTTGTGTACGCACTGCTATTCGCGTTGGGCTTGATTCTCGCGCGCGTAACCTGACAACGGATGATGAAAGCGGATAAGCGGATACCAAGAGCGCTTTATCCGCTTATCCGCTACCTATCCGCTGGCAACTCCCTCTCCACCAACGCGCGTCGCAAAATTTTTCCCGACGCATTACGCGGCAAGTTGTCCACAAAAATAAATCGTGTCGGAATTTTGTAGCGCGCAAATTTTTCCGCACAAAACATTTTCAATTCTTCCGCGCTTACGCTTTTGTCGCGCAACACACAGTACGCAATCGGCGTTTGTCCCCACTCGGCATCTTCCACGCCAACCACCGCCGCTTCCAAAATCGCGGGATGCGCGTGCAGCACATTTTCAATTTCCGCAGGATAGATATTTTCGCCGCCCGAAACTATCAAATCATCGCGCCGCGCGACAATATACAAATATCCATCCGCATCGAAATACCCCAAATCGCCCGTGTGAAACCAACCATTGCGAAACGCGCGCGCCGTCGCTTCTGCATCCTCCGCATATTCTTTCATCACCGTCGCGCCACGTATCAAAATTTCCCCAACGTTTTCGCGCGCCTCATGTTCAATTTTCAATTCCACGCCGAACAACGGCATCCCCGCCGAACCCAATTTCCCCAACGCGTCATATGGTGCGAGCGTTGCTACTTGCGATGCCGCTTCTGTCAAACCGTACGTTTGCACCACAGGCACATTTTTTTTCGCGCAGCGTTCCAACAATTCGCGCGGCGCGGGTCCACCGCCCAACAATACGCAGCGTAGCGTTGACGGGAATTCTCGCTCCCCTCGCGCATCCAACACGCGCTGCAGCATCGTACTCACCAACGAAACAATCGTCACGCGTTGTTCGTCGAACGCGCGATTCACCTGCTCCGCGTCAAACGATTCATGCAGCACCACAGGATTTCCATAAATCACACTTCGCAACAAAATCGCCAGCCCGCCAATATGAAACAGCGGCAAACACGCGAGCCACACATCATTTTCATGCAAACCCAAATTCAACGCAGACCCAATCGCGTTCGCCCAATGATTTTCGTACGTCAACACCGCGCCTTTTGGTTTGCCCGTTGTTCCCGACGTGAAAAGTATCGCGTGCGACGCGTCAAGTTGGAAATTGGAAATTGGAGATTGGATGTTGGATGTTGGAGACTTGTCCTGAGCAGAATCGAAGGATTGGAATTCGGAAATTGGAATTGCGCTTCGATTGGATGAACCGCGCACAACATCATTCGCAAGTGATGTATTGGATTCATCGTAAATCAAAACGCGCGCGCGAATGTGATTCAATTGCCATTCGATTTCGTTCGCCGTCAAACGCGTATTGATTGGCACAAGCACCGCGCCGATACGCGCGAGCGCGTGTACGAGAGCCACATACGCATCGCTGTTTCGCATCAGGACAGCAGCGCGCGTATTGTGTGAAATTCCATGCGCGACAAGTTGCGCCGCGATTTCATTCACACGTTCGTTCAATTCGCGGAATGTCCAAAATTCATTTCCAAAAAATAACGCGATCCGTTCGGGTGAACGCATCGCGCGTTGGGCGAGCCAATCTTGCATCGTTATCTTGCCAAGACGTGACAGGTTTCGGCGTTGTAATCAACGCAAAAACCTGTCACGTCTCTCACGGCAATCGCGGAAATTTGGAAAAATCGGGTTTCCGTTTTTCCAAATACGCGTTCTTGCCCTCTTGCGCCTCTTCACTCAAATAATACAACAGCGTCGCGTCACCCGCGAGTTGCTGCAAACCCGCGAGCCCATCGGTATCGGCGTTAAACGCCGCTTTCAGCAATCGAATTGCGAGCGGACTCTTTTCCAAAATTTCGCGCGCCCATTGTACCGCTTCTGTTTCCAAATTTTCGAGCGGCACCACCGTATTCACTAAACCCATTTCCAACGCCTGTTGCGCGTTGTATTGACGACACAAGTACCAAATCTCGCGCGCTTTTTTATGACCGACGATACGCGCCAAATACCCCGCGCCGTAACCACCATCGAAACTTCCCACCTTTGGACCCGTCTGTCCAAAAATCGCGTTCTCTGCCGCAATCGTCAAATCGCAAACGACATGCAAAACGTGTCCTCCGCCAATCGCGTAACCTGCGACAACCGCGATGACAGGTTTCGGAATCACGCGAATCAATCGCTGCAAATCCAAAACATTCAAGCGCGGAATTTTATCTTCACCGACATAACCGCCTTTGCCGCGCACCGCTTGGTCACCGCCTGAACAAAATGCTTTATCACCCGCGCCCGTAAAAAGAATCACGCCCGTATTCGCATCATCGCGCGCGTGCGTGAACGCGTCCAATAATTCTTTAACCGTCAATGGGCGAAACGCGTTGCGCCGCGTTGGGCGATTAATCGTAATTTTCGCAATCGCTTCGTCCGCCGCGTGTTCGTACAAAATGTCGGTATATTCTTTAATGGGTGTCCACTTGATTGACATTGAAATCCTCGCGTATCGCGATCTTTGGTTTCATTCATTCAGAAAATCGAGAACATGTTCCTCAAAGAGTTTCGGCTGTTCAAGATGAATTGCATGTCCTGCTTCTGCAACAATTCTCAATTCCGCGTTCGGCATTGCGCGCGTCATTTGAGTCGCAATCTCTGAAAATTTTTCGTCGAGTTGCCCTGCAAGGAGCAAAGTCGGCACGCGCATTGTTGGGAGTGCACTCCACAATGGCGCTTGTACCCCAACACTCAACCCGCGCAAGCTGTTCGCTAAACCTTGCGCGTTGTTTTGCAAACGCTGTTGTTTCAAGCGCTCACGCGCCTCTTGTGGCAAACGCGCTTGTGTTGCGAATAACGGGAGGTTCGTCCACTCCTCGACAAATTTTTCGATTCCGTCGCGTTCAATTTTTTCTGCCAGTTCCGCATCCCTCGCCGCGCGCGTGTTTCGTTCAGTCGCATCTTTCAAGCCAGGCGACGTACTTTCCAAAATCAATTTTCTTACGCGTTCGGGATACGCATTCGCAAAATGCAGGGCGACGCGTCCGCCCATCGAATAGCCCAAAAAATCCGCAATTGCAATTTCCAACTCGTCCAAAATTTCGCGCAAATCAGCAACACACCACTCCATTCGATAACGCAATGCGTCACGCGGCGCGTCCGATTTGCCATGTCCTAACAAATCTACAGCCACAACCGAAAAATGTTTTTCCAAAACGGAAATATGTTCGCGCCAATTTTCGATACTGCCCGAAAAACCATGCAGCAAAACAAGCGGCTCGCCTTGCCCCGCGCGTTCGATGTTGTATTCGACTCCGTGTATTTTCAGGCGCATGAATTTTTGGGCTTGCTTCAACCTGCGTAGGCAGGATTCGTGTCCGTGTGGCTGCGAATTCTATTCGCCACCGCCTTCCACACCGCGCGGTGCATCGTCACATTTGTCTCGCGATTCGTTTTCACTTGCACAATATCCAGACCTTTGCGCGCCATACTCTCTTTTACCGCCGCGCGAAATTCATTCCAATTTTTCGCGTCCACAAAATTCGCGTCATACAATTTCGCGGCGTGTTCAAAATCCAAACCATGCGGCGTGCCAAACAATTTTTCAAAATGCTCTGGATACGCCGCTTGTGGCAAAAATGAAAAAATTCCGCCGCCGTCATTATTGATTAAAACAATCAGCGCGTTCAATTTGTGCAATTTCGCCGCAAGCAATCCGTTCATGTCGTGATACAGCGCAAGGTCACCAATCGCCAAAACCAATTTCCCATCACTTGCCGCACCTGCGCCCAACGCGCTGGATACAACGCCATCAATTCCATTTGCGCCACGATTCGAGAGAAAGCGAATGTTGCGTTCGCTCGATGCAAAAAATGTATCCGCATCGCGGACGGGCATGCTGCTGCTCGCAAAAAATGTTGTGTTGCTCGGCAATAATTCTGCCAATTCAAAAAACACGCGTCCTTCAAAAAATTCGTCGTAGCTCTCAAGTTGCGCCGCCATCGCAGATTTTGTTTTCGCGTTAATGTTTTGCCATTCTGTCAGCCATGTGGATTTTTGACGCGGTGCAGAAATTTTTTCCATCAACGATTCGCAAAACAAAACAGCATCGCCCCGAATCATTTCGCTTGCAATGTGCGCGGGTTCGTTCCAATTTGCATCATCAATCAAAATCTGCCGCGCGTTCGCGTGCTGCTGCAAATACTGTAGCACAGGTTTCGATGTTGGAATCGCGCCAAAACGCAAAACGATGTCAGGCGCGAGTTGTTTCGCCATATTTGCATCACGCAAAAACGCGTCATACGAATCAATTATATTTTCGCGGCAGTGTTCGCCGCAGCGCACTTGCGACAATGGGTCAGCCAAAATCGGATAACCCAACACTTTCGCCAATTTTGTCACCGCATCGGGAAACAAAGAATCATTTTGCATCCCCGCGACAATCAAGCCGCGTTCGTTTTGTGCGAGCGATTCCGCAAGCGATGAAATTAATTCTTCGTCGGGAACAATTTTCGCGCGCGATATTTCGACAAATGCTTTTCCTTCCGCGCGTCCGAAATATGCGTCGCGTTCATTTTCGCTCACAGAAATTTCTGTTGCAAGCGGCACAAGCGGTTCGCGGAACGGCATGTTGAAATGCACAACGCCTGCGGGAGTTTCGTTCGCGGTTGCCACTGCGCGACATGCCATTGTGCGCGCGTAACGCAGCATTTCCGCGTTCGCCTCGGGCAGCGCGATTTCGGCAAACCATTTCGCATAATCGCCGTACATTTTGATTTGGTCAATTGTTTGCGGCGCGCCCGTATCACGCAATTCGGGCGGACGGTCAGCGGTCAACACAATCAACGGCACGCGCGCTTGATGCGCTTCGGCAATCGCAGGGAAAAAATTCGCGGCGGCAGTTCCCGATGTACAAACGAGGACGACAGGTTCGCGTGATGCTTTCGCCAAACCCAACGCGAAAAACGCGCACGAGCGTTCATCCAAGTGCATCCACATTTTGAAAGCGTCGTGTTCGGCGAACGTCATCGCTAACGGCGTCGAACGCGAGCCAGGACAAAGACAAACGTGGCGCACACCACTGCGCGCCAATTCATCCACAAACGCGCGTGTGTACAACCACGTAATGTTTACGTGCGAGAGAGTCATTCTCAACTACCCAATGCCGCCAACATCGGTTTGAATTTCAATTCCGATTCCGCGTATTCGCGTTCAGGTTCCGAGTCTGCAACAATGCCGCAACCCGCGAACAATGTCGCGCGATTTTCTTGGAGCAGCGCGGAACGAATCGCCACGACAAATTCACCTTCCAAATGCGCGTCCATCCAACCCACCGCGCCCGCGTACCAACCGCGGTCCAATTGCTCATTCTCGCGTAACCATTGTAATGCCGCCGCGCGCGGACGCCCGCCGACGGCTGGTGTCGGATGCAAACGTTCCACCAAATCCAAAACCGAATAGCCGTTCGCCAAATTGCCGCTGAACCGCGTCACCAAATGCTGAATGTTGGCGAGTTTGAGCAGTGTCGGTTCCGCGCTCATTTGCAATTGCACGCACGTATCGCCCAACACTTCGCGCATCGCGCGCACGACAATTTCTTGTTCGTTGCGGTCTTTCGCGCTCGCTAAAAGTTCGTTGCCCAATAGTTCATCTTGTTCACGCGTCGCGCCGCGCGGCAGAGTTCCCGCCAAGCCCATCGTTTCCAATTTTCTTTCGCGCACACGCACCAATTGTTCAGGCGTTGCGCCGAGAAAACAATCGCGTTCCCACGCAAACGCGAATTGATATGTCGCGGGCGCGTGTTTTGAAAAATAGTCCAACGCGCGCGTCGCATCGAACGCGTTCGCTGCGCGCAATTCAACCGCGCGCGCGACGACAACTTTTTCTAGCGCTTGTGCGCGAATCGTTTCTATCGCGCGCGCGACGATATTTTGCCATGTGCGCGCGGAAACCAATTCACGCGACGCAAGAGTTTCAAAACTCGCGCGCGCAGAAGGCTCAACGCCTTCCAACGCGGCATTTGCAAATTCATCCAACGCCAGACGTTCGAACGCCGCATCGCTTTCCGCGTCCACGATGATATTGCGCGTCAACCAAAATTCATTTTTTGTTTTCGTAAAAAGCAATTTGGGGAGAACCAAACGCGCGTGCGGAAAATTTTTCCACGCGTTCGAGGTGGGACGCTGCGCGTCAAACGCAAAACCGCCGAGCAGGAGGGGACTTGCGTTCGGCAACCCGCACGAGTCCCCTACAATCGCGTCCGCCAACATACGCCGCCAGTCGGCTGCCGCTTGCCGAAACCGCAGCGACTCAACGGCGTCAATAACGTATGCGACTCCCAAACCAACGAGCGTGAGCTCGCCGTTGGGCTGCGCCCAGTGTGTGCGCGCGTTCGTGAGCTGCGCGCCGCGTTTCCAAATTTCTAATGCGTCAAATTCCGCAATGCGTTCCGTAACACTGACGACAATGGATTTTTCATTTTGTGCTGCACGTTCAATGCCCTTGTGCAATGCCCAGTCCAATTCATCTGTTCGCGTATCGTGATAAATCATTCGCGCACCAATTCTCAATTGTGAATTTTATTACAATCATTTTACATTATACCACGCGTGTCAATCAAAAGCGCATTAAAAAAGGACGTTCGGGCGAACGTCCTCTCTAATTGATTCGATTTCATCCGCATCCATGAAAAAATACGCAACCCAAGCCGCCGCGCATCTTGCCATTTCATTTCAAAATTTCGCGCGCCGCGTTCCGCCCCGCCGCGCATGGTATTCCTCCAGGATGCGCGCCTGCCCCACACAAAAACAATCCGTCAAGCGGCGTACGATAATTTGAAAAATGCGGGACGGGACGCATGAACAAAAATTGGTCGAGCGTCGTTTGTCCATGATTGATGTCACCGTTCGGCAACGAATACGTTTCTTGCAAATCGCAAGGCGTGAGAATTTGAGATTGGAGAATTAAAGATTGGAGATTGGGCGCGTATTCGCTCAATGCCCTAATCACCAAATCACCTAATCTTTCTCTCTCCTCCCTCCGCTCTCCACTCTCCACTCTGTCCGTCGCATACTGCATCCACACCGACATCACATGTTTTCCTTGCGGCGCGCGAGTGGAATCAAACAAAGACGGAATTGTTATTTCTAGATATGGCGTTTGCGAATTGTTTCCGTACTTGCAATCATCATACGCGCGTTCGAGATACATCATGCTTGGACTAATCGAAATCGTTCCGCACAATAATTCCTCTGTCGCGTTTTTGAAATTTGGGAGACCATCCAACGCGAGATTCATTTTGGCGAAAACGCCGCGTGTGCGAATGTTACGGATGCGCGAAGAAAATGTTGGGTCAAGCTCGAGCGGGTCAATCAGTTGCAAAAATGTTTGCTTCGGGTCTGCGCTCGAAATGATTTGTGACGCGTTGATTTCCTCACCCGACGCGAGCGTGATGCCCAACGCTCGCCCATCACGCGCGCGAATCTGAACGACGTGCGCGTTCGTACGAATTTCTGCGCCGCGCGCTTTAGCCGCACTCGCCAACGCGTCCCCCAGTTTTCCAACACCGCCGCGCACGAACGTCGTCGTGCGCACAATGCCATCATTCACGCCGCGCAAAAAATTGTACGTTGTGCCAACGCCGAGCGGTCCCAACATCAATCCACGAATTCCGCCCGCCGCGAGCGCGCCTTTCAACAAATCATTTTCAAATTCATAGTCGAGCAATTCTGCAATCGGCATAGGTAATGCGCGCAAAAATTCGGGCATGTCGCGTTTGCCCAAGCCGCGCACTTGCAAGCCCAATTTCCCCAACGGAAATAAATCGGCAGGATTCGTCGTCGTGATGCGCGGCGGCGTCAACGCGTGAATCGAATCCAACACGCGCGCAAGTTTTGACATGCGTTCGCGGAACGTGTGCCACTTGTTTGCGTCGTTCTGCGAAAACGCGCGAATCGAATCGGATGTTTTTGCATCATCGCGCCACAACGTGAGCGCCGCGCCATCGCGTTGTGGTGCGAACACGCTGACCTCGGGTTCAATCAATTCCAAACCGTACTGTGCCAAATTCAAATCCCGCGCGATTTTGGAATCGAACCCCGCGACGTTGTGCGTGACGGTATCAAATTTGAATCCCGCAAAAATTTCTTCCGTCGCCGCCGCGCCGCCGATGATGTCGCGTCGTTCCAACACCAAAACTTTTTTTCCTGCTTTGGCAAGATACGCGGCAGTGGTGAGTCCATTGAGACCCGCGCCGATGATGATTGCGTCAACTTTGTTCATACTTCGAGTTCTCTTGTGTGTTCTGTTGGTCAGCTATTTGGATGTCGCATGTGAGAATCCAAAGGCATCAAGTACTTGTTCATTATTTAGCCATTTCCCAAATCCCGTAGCCAACCAAATTTGAGGAGTCCAACGCGAAGCTTTTGTGAGTTGATAAGCAGTTGGGTTGAACATATAGAACGCCCATGCTATCCAGATATGGAAGATTGTTGCACCAATCCCGCTTGCCATCATGGCCAAACCAAAACAAATGGCGAATAGTGAGCGGTTTGCAGAGCCAGACATGAGAACGCCCAAGCCCATCAAAGCGACAAACAGAGTAACGAATGCCGTAAAAATCCACGCGATTGGAACCGTATAAAATACTGCCAACCGTTTGGGAGTAGCTGACATATTATGCTTTTACGTCTTTTAAAATCTCCAACGCCGCCAGTCTCCCCCCCGCGCCCATAATTCCTCCGCCCGGATGCGTGCCTGAACCACATTGATAAAAATTATGCAATGGCGTGCGATAGTTTGCCCACTGTGGCGAAGGGCGCAAAAAGAAAAGTTGATGGAGCGCGAGTTCGCCCGCGAAAATGTTGCCTTCGGTGAGACCCGTGATTTGTTCAATGTCCCACGGCGTCAACACTTGGCGATGCAAAATAATTTCTTTCAAGTTTGGCGCGAATTCAGACAACGTGTTGATGACGGCATCGCCGAACGCTTCGCGCTGCGCGTCATCCCAACCGCCGTTCAGATTGTACGGCGCGTATTGGACAAAGATGGACATGACGTGTTTGCCGGGCGGCGCCATGTCGGGGTCAATGAGCGAGGGAATAATCATGTCCATGTACGGACGCTGCGAAAAATTTCCGTACTTGGCATCATCATACGCGCGTTCGAGATACTCCACACTCGGCGAAATGGAAATCGCGCCGCGCAATGTTTGCATGACCATTTCTTTTTTTGGAATCGCCGTGAAATTCGGAAGTCCATCCAACGCGAGATTTACTTTGCCCGATGAGCCACGCGTTTTGTAGCGTTTGATGTCGGTGACAAAATCGTTCGGCAATTCTTTTTCGTCGAGCAATTTTAGAAATGTTCGTTTCGGGTCGAGCGATGAAACAATCACGTTCGCGTAAATTTCATCGCCGTTGTCGAGCGCAACGCCAACCGCGCGTCCATTTTTTACAATCACATTCACAACGCCCGCGTTACAGCGAATTTCTGCACCGAGGGCGCGCGCCGCATTCGCAATCGAATCACTGATGCCGCCCGTGCCGCCTTTGGCGAAACCCCACGCGCGAAATGCGCCATCAATTTCGCCCATGTAGTGATGTAACAAAACATACGCGGTGCCGGGCGAACGCGGTCCCATGAACGTTCCGATAATTCCACTTGCGGCCTTTGTACCTTTTAACGCGTCGGTCTCGAACCATTCATCCAAATAATCGCCCGAACTCATCGTCATCAATTTATACAGTTGATAAAATTTTTCTTCGCCGAGTCCGCGCATGTGCATTCCCAATTTCAACATGCCGCGCAAATCATTTGGACTCAACGAAGTCGGGTCGGACGGAATCATGCTCAGAATCGGACGCACGGCTTTTGCCATGTGATACATCAAGCGTCCGTATTCGTCGTACGCGTCCGCGTCCTTGAGCGAATGGCGCGCAATTTCGTTGTGCGTTTCTTCGTGGTCATCCCAAAACGCAATGTAATCGCCGTTCAACATCGGCGTGAATGTGCTGGGCAGCGGCAAAATTTGCAAACCGTGCGCGGGCAAATTCAAATCGCGCACGATTTCGGGACGCAGCAAACTGACGACGTACGAAAATTCGGTGAACTTGAAACCGGGATAAATTTCTTCGGTCACCGCCGCGCCGCCGACGAGATGGCGTTTTTCCAACACCAAAACTTTTTTCCCCGCGCGCGCGAGATACGCGGCATTGATGAGTCCGTTGTGTCCGCCGCCGATGATGATGATGTCGTAGTTGTTTTGCATATTGCGAAAGCGTATCAAGTAGCAGGTAACAGGTAGCAAGGGAACCCTATACCTACTACTTGCTACTTGCGTTTTCTCTCTGGATTAAAAAACGGCGTCTTGACTACTATCGCGTGCGCGCGCTGTCGCTCATGCTCCACCGTCACTTCTATTTCGACGCGCGAGCCGATTTCAAAATATGGTGCGCGCAAGTGCGCGAGCGCGATGTATTTTTTCAAAATGGGTGACCAACAGCGGCTCGACACGTAACCGATTTGTTTATCTTCAGCATACACGGGAATGCTCTCGCGCACTGTCATCAATGGCAAATGCGGATGCAAATTTTTACGCGCATAAATTTCTTCGAGCGAGTCCCATCCGATTTCAATGCCGACAAAGCGCCATTCCGCCGCGCGTTTGTTTTCTTGAACCAGCGCGCGTCTGCCAACGAAATTTTCTTTGTCGAGCGCAACCGTCCAACCCAAACCCAATTCGTATGGCGACGACATTTGGTCGGGAATCACCGCCTTGCGAACCGAGGTGTAATCGGTTTCAATCAACATCAAGCCCGCTTCGACACGCGCAATATCAAGCGCGAGAATTCCAATCGGCGTAATGCCGTAATCGTCGCCAACCTCTAGCAACATATCCCAAACGGCGAGCGCGTCTTTATTTTCCATCCAAATTTCGTAACCCAAATCGCCCGTATACCCCGTGCGCGAGAGCATAATGGGAATGTCGCGCAAATGATTCGGCATCACTTGGAAATAGCGCAGTGAATCAATTCCGTCGCGCGCGAGCAACTTTAAAATTTTGCGCGCGTTCGGACCTTGCAGTGCAAGTGCGGCGGTGGTGTCGGAAACATCTTGCAAATTTACATTGAAACCATTCGCGTTTTCGCAGAACCAGCGATAGTTTGGGTCAGCAGAGGTGACAAAAAATAAATTTTCCTCGACGCGATGCACCGTGCCGTCGTCAATCACTTTGCCGTTTTCGTTGCACCACGTTGTGTACAGCACCTGCCCCACCGCACATTTTGAAACATCGCGCGTGATGATGCGATTCACGACACGCGCCGCGTCTTGACCCTGAAATGTGTACTTGAACAACGGCGACGTATCGAGCAGTCCCGCCGAATTGCGAATCGCCCAATACTCGCGTTCGGGCGAAAGTTCATACGAACCCGCGACAACATATTTGCCCCACCGCCGCCAATTGTGCGGCTGACAGAGTTCAGAAGTGCGCGGGTGAAAAGGAGTTCCGGGGAGAATCATCTAACATTGTTTGTCATTTCGAGCGGAGCGAGAAATCTCTTTTTGTCGAACCGAGATTTCTCGTTGCACTCGAAATGACATCTATGGTCTATAACCCAGCTGTTGCGAAATGCGCGCGGCGGATTGCTTTACGCGCGGCGCAAGTTTTTTGATTACTTTGTCGGTGAAACGTGCGCGGGGTCCGCCGATACTAATCGCGGCAATGACATTTCCGTCATGATTAAAAATCGGCGCGCCGACGGCGGCGAAACCGCTTTCCAATTCTTCAACGTTTGTGGCGAAACCTTGCGCGCGAATTTTTTCCAACTCTTGATAGAAATCCGCGCGTGTGCGTACACCTTTGCCTGAAATCGCCATGCGCGCGGGGAGCGCATCGCGCAATCGTGCGCGGGATAAATGGGCGAGCATCGCCTTGCCCGTCGAAGTCGCGTAGGCGTGCCAACGTGTCCCAATCCAATGCGTCGCGCTGACGAGATGCGAACCGGTTACTTCATCGAGAATCAAAACATCGCTGCCCGCCAACACTTCTAGCGTCGCCGTTTCGCTCGTTATGCGTGCTAGCGTTTCAAGTTCGGGACGACTCATGGCGCGCACATCACTCGAACGCATGGCGCGCACCCCAAGCGCGATCAGTTCAGGTCCGAGATGATACTGGTCGCCCACCGAATTTTTGGCAACAAGTCCTTCGCGTTCGAGCGCGGTGAGCAAACGATAGGTTGTCGCTTTGTTGAGTTCGACGACGCGCGCGAGCGCGGACAATCCCAATTCGGGCTGTGCGTCGGTGAATGCTTTGAGGACGGCAACCGCGCGCTGAACGGCTTGCGTCCCGGGGTAGGCGTCAGCAGACATTTTTGAAACAGTGGTTCATTATGAACCGATGGTTCATAATGTGAACCGCATGATAAATGGAGTATGTGGAAAAGTCAAATTATCAACCACCATACAACACAATCCGCTGCCCATTCACCACGTGCGCTTCATCGGACAAGAGATACAACAGCTGCGCCGCGATTTCTTCAGGCGTCGTCCACTGCGCGTTTTTTTCGGTTAGCGCAGTGTCGCGTTCGTGTTTCGCATCAATCGCCTGAATGACAATGATGTTAGAGGTGACACCTGTGCCCTTCAACTCTTGCGCGAGTCCGAGCATCAATGCTTCTTGCGCGGCTTTGGCGGCGGCATACGCGGCGCGTCTTGGGACGGGGAATAACGAATTGGGCGGCGAAATGGTGGCAAGCCGACCAAATTTATTTTCAAGCATGCACGGCACGAACGCTTGCGTCAGATGAATTGTCGCCCACACATGTTGATTCAACATATCTGAAAAACCTTGCGGCGGAATGTCAATCAGATTCTGACCGCCGAGCCAGCCGCCGATAAAATTGAACAGCGCGTCCACGCGTCCAAACTTTTCCATGACAGCGCGCGCCGTTTCAAATACCGCAGCGCGGTCTTGAACATTCAACGCGTGCGTCGAAAATTTTCCGTCCGCCAAACGCAATTCCCGCGCAAGTGTATTCAAGCGTTCGGCGTCAGAGCCGAGCAACGCCACTTTACTGCCGTGCGCAGCGAGTTGTTGCGTCACCACCCGCCCCAAGTCGCCGGTTGCGCCTACAATGACTGTCACTCTATCTGTCAACATGTCAGATTCTCCTCGTCTGAATTTTGCATAGCGTTTGAACACGACGCGCGGCATTCGATTGTAAGAAAATTGGAGTTGCAAACAAGTTTCGATTGAGGCAAAATAGCATGTAATGTCAGCTCACTTTCAAGAAGCCACGACGCCGCAACGGATTTTGACGGTGGACGATGACCCGGTCATCCGCAATCTCATTCGCCTCAAATTCGAATTGGCAGGATTTGAAGTTTGGACTGCTGCTAACGGCAACGAAGGATTGGCGCTGATTCGCGAGCGCGGACTGCCGCACCTTGCCATTGTTGATTTGGAAATGCCGGGCATGACGGGCTTTGAATTTTGTCGTGCCGTCCAGAGTTTTTCTGACCTGCCAATTATTATTTTGACGGCAACGGAAACCGAAGACACGATTGTCGAAGGCATTGAACAATACGCCGAAGATTATGTGACCAAACCGTTCAGTCCGCGTGAACTGTTGGCGCGCACACAACGCGTCCTGCGGCGCATTGGCGATTTCAAGTACACGCTCGCGGCAGAAACGCGCGTAGATGAGCGTCTTTCGATTGACTTTGCCAATCAACGCGCGCGGGTGGACAATGAAAGCGTCGAGCTCACCCCGACCGAAAGCAAACTACTTTATCTCTTGATGCGGAATGCGGGACATACGGTTGCTACCGAGTTCATCTTGCGGCGGCTGTGGCCCCAACAGGATGTTTTTGAAGATGCGCTGCGGGTGCATATTCGACACGTGCGCCAAAAAATCGAAGTGGACCCCGGTATGCCCGCCTATCTCCTCACCGAGCGCGGGATGGGTTATCGCTTCATCGCCAAGTAGAAATCTGCGCGGGGTGGGACCGCTTTATTTTTTTCCTTAATGTCTTTCGTAATCCTAGTTTGTTACATTCCATAAAGGACACGCCGCGACGGAGCATCTGCGATGCCAAGTGTAAAACCGAAACAACGCGCCCTCGCTTCACGCCGCGCCCAAGCGCGGCGGAAATCACCATTGCCTCGAACCCGTCGCGCGCGCGCGTCTGCACCTACGGAGCCTCTCATGCCATCCACACCATCTGCGACCAACGTCTCTGGCGATTCACCGCGTGAAGTTGAGCGCATCCGCGATATTTTGTTCGGCACACAAATGCGCGATTACGCGCAGCAATTTGATTTGGTGACGCGCGATTTGGAACGTCTGCGCCAAGCCATTGACCAATTGAACGAGCAGCTCGCCGCGCACGATGCCGAACAGACAAAGAAATTGCAAGCTCTCAAACGCGATGTGCGACAAGCCGACGAAGAGCTGCGCGCCGAACAACGTCTCAGCGCCGAACAATTGCGGCATGACAAAGCCGACCGCCAAGTGCTGGCAGAGCTCTTTATTCAATTGGGCAACCAACTCAAAGATGGCGCATCGGTTTCGGATTTGCTCGAACAGCTCACGCGCACCTCAAACAATTCAAACGAACACGCATGACCGCGCCGCGTCCCGCTTCGACATTGACCTCTGCCAATTCCTCTGCCGATTCGGACTTGGACCTGTTGCGCGCCTTGTTGCTTCATTCCGAACAAGAAAAGCTCGCACACATGGAATCCCAATTGGCGGAATTGGACGCGCGCACGCGCGACAAAGACGCGCTGGTTGCGATGCTTGCGCCGGTGATTGGCGACGCGCTCAAAACAAAAATTCGCGAATCGCGGCAAGAGATGATCGAGGCGTTGTATCCCATCATCGGGCAATTGGTGGTGCGCGCCGTGTCGGAAGCGATGCGCGAATTTGCGCGTTCGATTGACGCGCAGATGCGGCGTTCATTGAACGTTCGCCAAATGTGGGAACAGTGGCGCGCTTCGCTGCGCGGCGTTTCCAAAACAGAATTGGTGATGCGGCAAGCCCTGCCGTTCGAGGTGGAACAAGTTTTTATGATTCATCGCGAAACCGGTCTGCAGTTGGCGCATCGTTCACGCGTCCCCGAAAACGCAGCAGACACCGAAAGCATCAGCGGGATGTTGACCGCGATTCGCGATTTCGCGGCGCACGCGCTGCGGAATCAAGCCAATACGGATTTGGATGAAATTCAGTACGGGGATTTTCGCATTGTGATTGAAGCGGCGCAATATATGTATCTCGCCGTTGTCTTGCACGGCATCGAGCCGCCGGGTTTTCGCGCCGCGTTGCGCGCGCAGGTGATGGAACTCGCGCACCAGTACGGCGCGAATCTCAGATACTTTGATGGCGATGTGGCGGCGTTTCATGGCGCGGGCTTGCAATTGCATTCGATTTTGCGCGCAAACGCGGGACGCCCGTTGACCGTCCCGCGCGGAGATTCGGAATGAAACAATTCGCAAAAAAGATTTGCCTTGTCGGCGATTTCGGCGTGGGCAAAACAAGTTTGGTGCGACGCTTTGTGTACAACTTGTTTGATGACAAGTATCTGGCAACCATCGGCGTCAAAGTGAGTCGCAAAACAATTGTCGTACCTTCGGAACAAGAATTGATTGAAGTGGTAATGATGATTTGGGATTTGGCAGGCACGCAAGAGTTTGAAGAAATGCAAGCGACCTATTTGCGCGGAGCATCCGGTGTAGTTATCGTTTGTGACCTCACGCGCGCCGAAACGATGGAACGCCTCACTTTTTATTCAGACATTGTGGCGGAATCAACAACCAAAGCGGAGCTTGTGGTGGCAGCCAACAAGCTGGATTTGATGGCAACCGTTTCTCCCTCCCTGCTTGAAAAATACACCACACCCCTCCGCGCGCCGGCGTATCTGACCAGCGCCAAGCTGGGTTCAGACGTAGATACTTTGTTTCAACATTTGGGCGCGCGCTTGCTGAATTGAACCCTGTGCGAATGAATCCATTCCTTTTGCGCTAATGACCAATATCCCGATGAATTCGCAGATTATGCCCACTATCTTGCGCGAACGTGGTATCACGTACGCGCTCGCAGATGCAAATTTACAAATCATCGAACATGACGCCGCGCTGGCGAATGACCAGTCGGGAAATTCGCTCGTGGGCGCATCGCTCTTGACGATTGCGCCCGAGCTCGTCGGCGCGCAGGAAACCTTACAAGCGCTGCTGCAAGGCAAACTAAGTCATTGGGAATTGCCGCTCGTCAGTCGCACGAGTCGAGAATCGGGCGCGCGCTATGTGAATCTTTCGCTGGTTGCAATGCAAGCCGATTGTGGCGCGCCCCAGCTTTTGTATATTGTGCATGACCTGACGCCACTGGGACGCCAACAGCAACAGTTGGCGCAACAACGAAATGAACTCATTTTCTTGCGCCAAGAACTCGCGCAACAAAATCATGCGCTGCAAATTTCCAACAGCGAGCTGCAACGGTTGGATGAACTCAAGTCCATGTTCATCTCCCTCGCCGCGCACGAATTGAGAACGCCGTTGACGCCCTTGCGCGGCTTTGTCGAAATGTTGGATGATGAAGATTTTGGAACGCTGACAGAACAGCAGCACGAGATGCTTGCCGTATTGTTACAGAGTGTGCAGCGCCTCATGCACCTAACGGACAATTTACTCGACGCGACGCGCTTGGAAGCGGGACGCCTTGAATTGAATCTCCAACCTGCCGACTTGACGAATTTGATTCAGACTTTGGCGCTAGAATTTAAACCCATGCTCGCCGAGAAAAAACAAAAAATTGTTTTGCAGCTTGAACCCGCGATGCCGCCGGTCTTGTGTGATGCGGTGCGCATCATGCAGATTTTGACCAATCTCTTGAGCAACGCGAGCAAGTACACGCCGGCAGACGGGACCATTACCTTGACCACCGAGGCGCAGGACAACGGTTATCTGCAAATCGGTGTCCGCGACACGGGCATCGGAATTCCTCCGGCAGACCGTCCTCTGATTTTTCGCCATTTCTATCGCGCGCAAAACGCAGGCACGCTGGGCGCAAAAGGCAGCGGCTTGGGACTGCACCTCGCGCGGTCGCTCGTCGAATTACACGGCGGCAAAATCTGGTTCGAAAGCGAACTGGGGCGCGGCAGCACGTTTTATTTCACCTTGCCGCTTTTGGACCATACCGTATCCAAAGCAGAACTGACAGCACACACCATCGTTGCTTCCGCCTAAGCCGCGCGCATTTGTCCCTCGCGCGCGTGTTTGCTATAATCGTCAGGCAATTGTTTTAATCGCCCTGCGATTGCTCTACCGTCAGCATTCACAACACGCCGTCCCGCGTGCGCTCCGCCTCGATTTGCAGCTCCCACAATTTATTTTCATGTACGACCGTACACTGATTCATTTGTCCCGACGCGCGTTCTTGAAAACTATCGCGTTGAGTGGCGTACTCGTTGCGCTCAACGCCTGTGACACTGCCCCCCCCCCTTCGGACATTCGGATTGCCACACCCGCGCCGCGCGCCACCGCAACACCCGCGCCGCAAACCGCCGATGTGACCGCGCGTATTTTTTTTGAAGCGTGGAGCAAAAATAATTTTCCCGTCATGTATGCCACGCTCGCGCCTGCGACGCAAACAAAAATTTCACAACAAGATTTTGTCACGCGCTATAACGATATTGTGCGCGAAGCGACGATTACAAAAATTATTCCCGCGCTCACCAATATCGTCGCGGAAGGCGCGACTGCCACTGCACAATTTCATGTGAAATACGAGACCGCGCTGCTCGGGACCATTGAGCAAGACAATGTTTTTTCGCTCGTGCGCGAAGGCGGCAAGTGGGGCATCATTTGGTCGCCGCGTCTAATTTTCAAGGAACTCGAAAATAATAATCGTTTGAAATTGTATGTGACCAAATCCACGCGCGGCAATGTGTATGACCGCAGCGGCGCGCCGATTGCGATTGGTGTCAAAGCGATTGTGGTGAATGTATGGCCCGCCGAAATGCGTCGGCAAAAAATGGAAGCGGATGTTCTCGCCGCGCTCGAAACAGTTTTGGGCATGACGCAAGCAGACATCAAAAAACGCTACGCGGGACAAAACGCGGAATGGAAAATACCGATTCAAACGATTTCACAAGAGCTCGCGCAAGAACATGCAGAGGCGCTTTCATTGCCCGGCATCGTGATTGAAGAATTGGACGCGCGCCAATATCCGCTCGCGGCGGCGGCAGGACATGTCGCCGGATACGTGGGACAAATTACCGCCGAAGAATTGAATGAGCTGTACGCACAGGGCTATCGCGAAGGCGAAACGTTTGGGCGCGCGGGTTTGGAACATCTCGGCGAAAAATATCTGGCGGGCGGACGCGGCGGCAAATTGGTCGCGCTCGACACCGACGGCAAGCAAGCGGCAGTCATCGCCGAACGTGCGACGGAACAAAGTTCGAGTGTCTATTCCACCATTGACGGCGAATTGCAAAAACATCTCGCCTCACTCATTGGCGCAAAACGCGGCAGCATCGTCGTGATGGATGTTCGCAATGGAAACATTCTCGGTTTGTACAGCAACCCGGGTTTTGACTCGAACGCCTTTGTGGACCGCGAGCAGCAACAAGAACGCGCGAATTATTTGACCAGTCCGCAAAAAATTATGCTCAACCGCGCGACGCAAGGTTCGTATCCGCACGGCTCGGTGCAAAAAATCATTACAACGGCGGCTGCCATCGAACGCGGTGGACTTTCACAACATACGCCATTTCATTGCACCGGCATTTGGAAAGGCATCGGTTATCCCAAAGCGTGTTGGATTAATGCGTACGGCAAAACGCACGGCAACATTACCCTAAAGAACGCGCTCACCCAATCGTGTGACATCACCTATTACGAAACCGGACTGATTCTGCACAACAAGGACGCGATGCTTTTGACCAATTTCTGCTACGCGTTCGGTCTCGGTTCGGAAACCGGCATTGGGCTCGAAGAAAGCGCGGGCAATGTTCCCGACCCCACCAAGCAAGAATGGCAACCGACGGACAGCACGGACACCGCGATTGGGCAAGACACGTTTCTCGTTTCACCGATTCAAGTTGCCGATTTTGTTGCGGCGGTTGCAAACGGCGGAACATTGTGGCGTCCAAACTTGCTTGGGAAAATTCAAGATTTTGTGAATGGCACCGAAGAAACCGTTGCACCACAAAAGCGCGGCGACTTGCCCGTCAGTGCAGACACATTGCAAATCTTGCGCGACGCGATGCACGGCGTCACTTCAAGCAAAGAAGGAACGGCGGCATTTGTCTTTGATAAATTTCCCATCACCACCGCGGGTAAAACCGGCACTTCCCAAGTGCCGGGTAACAACGACCCGCACGCGTGGTTCGGTGGATTCGCGCCGTACGAAAATCCACAAATCGCCGTATGTGTGATGGTCGAAAACGGCGGCGAAGGTTCCAAAGTTGCTGCGCCGATTTTTCGCAAAGTGTTGGAAAAATATTTTGACGTGAAACCAACGCCCGTTCCAAAAAAAGGTACACCGCAAGCGCCAACGCCGACGCCGCCACCGTCCGAATAAAACAAATCCCAAAAAATTTTCACGGAAAATTTTTTGGGATTTTTCGCTCATGCACAAACTCTTGTTCGTGCTGTTGCTCCTTTGCCTCGCGCAGTGCGGAACATTCTCACCGTCCCCTACTTCGCGCCCAACCCGCGCGCCCATTTCATCCGAGCTCGCGATTCAATTCGCGCTGGACGCCTTGCATACCGACAACGCGTATGGACGATTGCTTGGCGCGCCAACCATGTTGCGCGGACAGGTCATGTCCCTCGCCGACGCGTCCGCGTTGGTGAATGGAAAAGCGCTCGCGGATAATTCACCGCTCGCGCGTCGGCGCGAAAAATTGGTGTGGCTCGTCGTCACACGCGGCAAATGGTTGCTGCACATTCCCGGTGGACACGGCGACCCCTTGAATCGAACCCCAACCATCATGTCAAAAGATGTAACCGTTCCCGATTTATGGAGTGCGCTTTTGTTTGATGCCATAACCGGCGAGGTGTACGAACAAGGGGGAGTTGTAGAATCGCAGCGCGGGGTGTTGGAAAGATTGCCCGCGCTCACTTATCCGCGTCGCGGGCAATGAAACAAGAAAATCAGCATAACTGTTGACATGCAATTTTCTTGTATGGTAAATTATCGTCCAATTATATCCCACCATGAGGTGCTTTATGTTCAACAACCATCAACCCCTTGCCCGTCAAGCCGACCTAATTGTACAGACCGTTGCCACCGAAGTACTTGTCTTTGACAAACAAACCGACCGAGCGTACGTGCTTTCTCCAGCCGCTGCCGCGGTCTGGCGCGCCTGCAACGGTAAACGTTCTGTGCGAGAAATCGCGGACTATTTAAACCAAACCTCTCCAACCAATGAACAAACAGTGTGGTACGCCCTTTCACAATTGGAGGACTTACTGCAAGAACCTCTGCTAATGCCAAAAACGATGGTTGGCATTTCGCGGCGGCAATTTTTGAAACGCGCAGGACTCGTCGCAGGTGCAGCCGCGATTCCCGTCGTCGTAAAAATGGTCGCGCCGACAGCCGCGCATGCGCAATCCGTAATGGAATTTTGCTGTGTCTGCAATAACACCCCCACCGCCGGCACTGTGGTTGCTGATTGTGCTGTCTGCACCGGTCTCTGCGTAGCGAATGGTGGCGTGGCATCATGTGTGGTTGGCGGCGCGGCTTGCGAGGCGTAAAATGTGCAACAGAAACCGCCGCGCGCCGCAATTTTGTATTGCACCGCGTCACTGATATAATGTCCTTGCACTTGAGGAAAGACACCTCGGCAGCCGCCGAGGTTTTTGTTTGCTTTTTGACAGACAACAGATGACAGAATACAGACAAGCGTTTCTGTGTTCTGTCATCTGTGTTCTGAAATCTGAAATGACTACTCGCAACGACATTCGCAATATCGCCATCATCGCGCACGTTGACCATGGCAAGACAACGCTCGTGGACGCGATGTTGAAACAATCGCACATCTTTCGCGACAACCAAGTCGTCCAAGAACGCGTCATGGACTCGAACGATTTGGAACGCGAACGCGGAATTACGATTCTCGCAAAAAATACTGCCATCGTTTATCACGATACGAAAATCAATATCATTGACACACCGGGTCACGCGGACTTTGGCGGCGAAGTGGAACGCGTCTTGAATATGGCAGACGGCGTTTTGCTTTTGGTGGACGCCGTTGATGGTCCAATGCCGCAAACGCGTTTTGTGTTACGCAAAGCGTTGGAACTTGGGCACAAAGCGATTGTAGTGATTAACAAAGTGGACCGCCCGAACGCGCGTTTGAATCACGTGGCGAACGCAACGTTTGATTTATTCATTGACCTCGGCGCGACGGACGAACAAGCGGAATTTCCGATTGTGTACACGGACGCGCTGACGGGACGCGCGACACTTGACCCGCATCTCGCGCAGCACGCGTTCAAAGGCGCAGATGGAAATATCGTACCGTCCGATTTGCAGCCCCTCTTTGAAACGATTGTCGAATACATTCCCGCGCCAAAAATCGCGCCCGATGACCCATTGCAAATGTTGGTGACAACTCTCGCTTATGATGATTACAAAGGGCGGATCGCGATTGGACGCATCTTTTCAGGAAAAATTCGCAAAGCGCAAGAAGTGATGCGAATTGATGTTCACGGCGAGATGGAAAAAAATAAAATCGCCGAAGTCTTTATTCATCAAGGACTGGACCGCATTCCGGTGGATGAAGCGGAAGCGGGCGAAATCGTCGCGATTACCGGAATTCCCGAAGTGTATATTGGCGAGACTATCGCCGACGCAATATCGCCCAAAGCATTGCCGCCCATTCGCGTCGAAGCGCCAACCGTGCGTATGACGTTCGGCGTGAACACATCGCCGTTCGGCGGTCGCGAAGGACAATTTTCTACGTCGCGTAAATTGCGCGAACGCTTGTTCAAAGAGTTGGAAGCGAATGTTTCGTTGACCGTCGAAGAAACAGAAAGCGCGGACACGTTCATTGTCAGCGGGCGCGGCGAATTGCATTTGGCGATTTTGATTGAAACGATGCGGCGCGAGGGATACGAATTTCAAGTTGCCAAACCCGAAGTGATTTTTCACAAAGGCGACGGCGGCGAATTATTGGAACCGTATGAAGATGTGTATATCGAAGTCGCGCAAGAATCCATGGGCAACGTGATGGAAATGCTCGGCGTGCGACGCGGACAAGTGACGGAAATGCGTCACGGCGATGACGGTACGGCGTACGTGCGGTATCGCGTCCCGACGCGCGGCTTGCTCGGTTTCCGCAGTAAATTTTTGACGGCGACGCGCGGTACGGGCATCATGCACGCGTTGTTCGCGGGCTATCATCCGCTCGCAGGCGAAATTGCCACGCGCACGCACGGCTCGCTCGTCGCGCACGAAGCAGGGACAGCAACGACATTCGGTTTGAGCAACGCCGAGGGGCGCGGGATTTTGTTTATCGGTCCGGGGACGGAAGTGTACGAAGGAATGATTGTGGGCGAGAATCCGCGCGAAGAAGATGTGGTGGTCAATGTCGCCAAGAAAAAACACTTGACCAACATGCGCTCCTCCAACGCGGATATGGCAGTGCAGCTCACCCCCCCCCGCAACATGTCGCTCGATGATGCGATTGAATACATTTCGGAAGACGAGTTGATGGAAGTGACGCCCATCAACATTCGTTTGCGGAAAAAGATTCTGAACAATGAAGAACGCGGCAAGCTGAAAAAATCCGCGCAAAAAGCACGAGACCGCGAAGAGGAAAGAGTTCTGGCTTGACAAAAAAAATCGCTGCGCTGCAGCGATTTTTTTATTTCATCAAGAGATGGCATAATGAACCGGCAATGTCCAAATCCAAACTCGGTCTATACGTCATTTCCCTCGGCGGCGTGGATGTGATTGATTATGTACGCCGCGCGATGCCGCGCGTAATTCTTTCGATGGACCACAATCTCGAAACCTGGCGGCAGGTGAAACAAATCTCGCCCAATACATTTATCATTGGACGTTATTATCTCGACGACGGCGAACAGATTTATTTTGACCAACCCGAATTGCGCGCGACGGAATTTTTCGTCAAGATGAGACCCGACGCGGAAAAAATGCGCGGGATTTATGACGCGTGGATGGGCTATAACGAGACGGTGATTAACAACAACGCGGAAGCGCGCCGTTTGTCACGTTTTTACGCGCAGTGGGGCAAACTCATGCGCGACGCGAATTTGAAATCTGCCGCGTATTCTTTTGCCACCGGCAATCCTTCTGCCGGTTTCCCCAATCCCGACGGGAACGGCAATGAACCAAACTATTGGGAATTTCTCGCGGACGGTTTGCGCGAGTGTGATTATTTATCACTGCACGAATACAGCGCGCCGTTAATGAAAACATTACAAGGATTTTTGTGTTTGCGCTATCGCCATGTTTGGAACATTTTGCCCGCCGAGGCGCGCAAACCCATCATCATCACCGAAACGGGCATTGACGGCGGTGTGATTTCGGGTGGCGCGATGGCACAAAAGGGGTGGACGTTTTTTACGAATCAGGACGGTTATTTGAGCGAACTGCAATGGTACGACAATGAATTGCTCACGGATGATTACATTCTCGGCGCGACCATTTTTTCATTAAACCCGTGGGGCATTCAAGGTTCGTTTGCGATTGACCAAGCAGAAAAAATTCGTAACTACATTGGCGCGGGCGGCGCTCCACCGCCCATCCATCCACCCGCGCAAACATTGGAACAAGCGGTCGTCGAAACAGCGGAAACCGTTCCATGGATGCCGGTGAACAACAGCGCGGCATTGTGGAAATTTGCCAAACAGAATGGACTCCAAGACCAGCAAACCGACGAGATTCATTTCACCTACAACGGCGCAGATTACATCGCCCAAGTTTTCAATCTCGGCATTGTCTATGTCAAGGTGGGCGATTGGGGCAATATCAAGGTAATTCCAAAATAGTAGGGTCGAAGCATTTACTGCGTTGCCCGCAACGCGAGCAAATGCTTCGACCCAACGAGCAATGGACAACATAATTCGACCTTTACCGAACGATGTTCAGGAATTTTCCAAATGGGACTGGACAAAAATCGAACCGTATTATGCGCGTTTGAATGAAATCGAACTGAGCGCGCAGAACGTGAACGCGTGGCTCGCGGATTGGTCACAGCTTGCATCGTTGATGGACGAACACTATCAACGTTTGCAATTGGCGACTACGCAAAACACCGCCGACAAGGAAATTGAAGCAACGTTCAATCAGTATGTCGAAGAAATCTATCCGAAATATCAAGCGGCGGAACAAACCTTAAAAGAAAAACTCATCGCGAGCGGCTTGACCCCGAACGGTTTTGAAACGCCATTACGCAATCTGCGGGCGGAAGCGAATATTTTCCGCGCAGAAAATTTGCCGCTGCAAACGCTGGACCAAAAACTCGAAAAAGAGTTTGACAGAATTATCGGCGGCGAAACGGTGATGTGGAACGGCAAAGAAAAAACGCCCGCGCAGATGCTCCCCGTGTTCCAAGACCCTGACCGCGCGACGCGTGAACGCGCGTGGCATCTCATACTAAACAAACGGTTGGAAAATCGCGCGGCATTGAATGACGTGTGGACGCGCATGTTGCAGAATCGGCTGCTGATGGCAAAGAACGCGGGTTTTACTTTAGCCGATGGCACAGGCGATTATCGCGCGTATCGTTGGCAGCAATATCTGCGTTTCGATTACACGCCTGATGACGCAAAACAATTCAACGCGGCGATTGCAGAGGTCGTTGTTCCCGTCGCCGCGCGCATTTATGAAAAATATCGCACACGGCTGGGCGTTGACACCTTGCGTCCGTGGGACTTGCAGGGACCGCAAGGTTTTTTTATTGCAACGAATACGCCCGATGTCACTCCGTTGCGTCCGTATCAAAACGACGCCGAATTGATTGAAAAATGCGCCGCGATTTTTCGTGATGTGGATGCCGAACTCGGCGCGTACTTTGACACGATGCGCGCAGAAAGTTTACTCGATTTGCCGAATCGCAAAAACAAAGCGCCCGGCGGGTATTGCACCACATTCGAAAATGTGAAACGTCCGTTTATTTTTATGAACGCGGTCGGCACGCACGAAGACGTGCAGACTTTGCTGCACGAGGCGGGACATGCTTTTCATGCGTTCGAGGCATTTCAATTGCCGTATCTTCAGCAGCGCATGATGGGACTGGAATTTGCGGAAGTGGCTTCGATGGGCATGGAATTTCTCGGCGCGCCGTACTTGAATCGCGCGGGAGGTTTTTACAATGATGCTGATGCCGCGCGTGCGCGCATTGAAAAATTAGAGAGCGCGATTTTCTTTTGGCCCTACATGTCCGTCGTGGACGCGTTTCAACATTGGGTCTATGAAAATCCGAAAGACGCAATGGACACGGAAAATTGCGACGCGCAGTGGGGTGCATTGTGGGACAGGTACATGCTCGGCGTGGACTGGAGCGGATTGGAACAAGAACGCGTAACGGGTTGGCATCGCAAGCTTCATATTTTTACGAGTCCGTTTTATTACATCGAATATGGCATGGCGCAATTGGGTGCAGTCCAAGTTTGGGCAAACGCGCTGCGAGACCAGCAACGTGCAGTGCAAGATTACAAACGCGCGCTCGCGCTCGGCGGCACCGCGCCGCTGCCAAAACTTTTTGAAACAGCGGGCGCGAAATTCAAATTCGATGTGCCGACATTGCGCGATGCCGTCGAGTTGATGGAAAAAACGATTGAGCAGTTGGAACAATAAAAAAAATGGAGGCGAATGCCTCCATTTTTTATTAGTGCAGTTTGCTCGCCGCCATCGCTGCGCCGACAATTCCCGCATCGTTAAAAAATTTTGCAGGCACAATCTCGGCGTTGCTCTTTAGATATTTTTCAAACTTGTCGAATTTTTTGCTGATGCCGCCGCCAATAATAATCCGGTCCGGCGTGAACAATTTATCAATTTCGACAAAAAATTCATTGACGCGTTCCGCCCATTCCCGCCACGACAAATTTTTGTCCTCTTTGACTTTGGCGGATGCGCGCTTTTCGGCATCCTTATCGCGAATCAACAGATGCCCAAATTCGGTATTCGGAAACAAAACGCCGTCAATAAAAAATGCGCTGCCAATTCCCGTGCCGAACGTGAACATCGCGACGGTGCCGTTAACACCTTTTCCGGCGCCAAACGTGATTTCTGCAATCCCCGCCGCGTCGCCATCATTCAAAAGAATCACAGGCAGCCCTGTGACCTCGCGCAATAAATCTTCGGCATCAAAGTCAATCCAACTCTTGTCCACATTCGCCGCCGTGAGCGTAACGCCGTGCTGCACAACCGCAGGGAACGTAACACCCAAGGGTCCTTTGTATTTGAGATACTCTACAATTTCGCGTACCACTTGCGCGCAATTTTCGGGTGTGGATGGGTCGGGCGTACTGAGACGGACGCGCTCGCTGGTGGTTTCACCTTTCAATGTGTCCACCAACGCGCCCTTGATGCCCGAACCGCCAATGTCAATGCCGAGAGTGGTCATGTTGTGATGCTCCTTTGCGAAATTTTATTTCCAATTCAACGTTTCGATTTTACGATTCGCGCGATAAAACTCAATGTGTGTTCTGCGTACGAGAGCGACCATTCCCGTGCGCTTTGCTTTTGTTTTGAAACTAGGTTGATTCAAAAATTTGCGCAATAAAACCGAGACCTCATCTAATTGGTCTCCCTTGAGTTCAAGATTTACAACGGCAAACCGGTGGTCTGCGCGGATTTTTTTCCAAAAGTCATCAACATTTATCGTGACAAAGGTTGGCGCAGAGACGCGTAACAAGAGCATTTCGACAGCATCGTCCTTGATTGTTGTGTTCGTACGCAGTTGCTTCAAAATTGCAACCTGCCCCGGATACCATGCGGCAATCTTTTCAACCAATTCCGCGCTGCCGATATTTTCATCCAGAACAATCATGTGGTAAGCACAGCAACCGTTGAAGTTTTTTGCAATGCATCACTTGCCAGTAACATTGCTTCACGGATTGCATAAAATGACACTTCTTGCCGTTGATAAAAATTAATCACACGGTCAATTGACCACCCGCCGGCAAGCTGCTCCAGAACCACCTTAACATCTATACGCGTGTACTTGAACGTCGGTCTTCCACCACACACGCCCGGCGCAGCGACGATGTATTTTCCTAACGGATAGTATTCGTACGGTTCATCGCCTTGCATTTCCACGACGAGTTTTTTCGCGCGCGTTTTTGCGTGTGGGTGCCGCCCATTTCCGGTCAGCGCGATATACGCAGTTTGTCGTTCACGCGCCACGCGTTTTTTGCTTGCAGTTCGCGCGGTTCGCGTTTTTGTTTTGGTGCTATTCATATTCAATCAACCCACTTTCTTCCATCCGTACAAAACTCGCCTTGTGTAACCTGAAAAAATCCTCGTCCGATACGATTACCAACGGCAGAATTTTATTATATAACTGGCGTCCCACAATCGCGCCGAGTGCGAGAATCGCATCGCGGCGTTTGAGAATCAGCGCGGCGGGCGCGTTGCCCAAACGAATTGCTTCAAGCAAAATGCCGGAACCTGTGGACGAACCACGCGCGCTCGGCAGCACAAAAATTTTCCCCGCCACATGCGCGCCGTACAACCCGTGATGTTTATCAATAATCATTCCGTCACGCGCGTTATAGCCGCCCCAAAACGAAAGCGGCTCGTCAGTGAAAATCACCTCACCTTGCGCGTTGCCTTGAATCAACGCGTGTCCTTGAATAATATGCACAATCCTCATCAGTTTGTAAAGTCGAGGTAAATCGATTTGAAGAACTTGTCCAATACAAGTGCAAAAAATGTTGAATATTGTGCGAGGAGAAAACTCACAAACACGCCACCAAGAAAACCGATCCAAGCACTGGTAGAAGAAAGATAAAGCCATAGAACGCACGGGAGCAAAGAGAAGAAATAACCTATCCAAAAAATAACACGCGCAGAAATGTTAGCAAAATACGTAAAAAAAGGTCCGAAAAATGGGATCAAGCAGACTATTAGATTTTGCACTTCGCTTGGTTCAGTATCGAACGCTTGTTTCTTCTCCCACGGGGGGTGTAAAAGAGAATCTAAACCGAACATTTTGGTTTCAGGATTCAATGGCTTTCGTCTCAGCATAAACCAGACAATCATGGTCAAGGAATATAGCCCACCTAATCCTGTAATGAGAAGTATTCCATCAGGCGTAGTTGAGAATCCTTGTACATTGGGAATTATTAAACCTGCGCCAGTAGCAAAACCGACGATAGCAATGGTATCCGCAAAAAGCCCTATGACACCAGTAACGATAGCAAATTTATCCAGTCCACTTAGATTTTTTAGCATGGTTTTCCCCGATGAGGGATTGTATTGTCTATTGCCACATCCCCTCGTCCCGCACTACTCGCCCCTGCACTGCCGACGTGACACAATCGCGCAAACTTCCAAACACAACGCGGCGGTCAATGAGATTCGGCGTATAGTACGCGTATTTCGCGCTGTTGGTCATCAGAACGCGAATTTCTTGGCGCAGCATCGGCGATAACAAAATGCAAGTATCTTCGCACACACGCACACCCGCGTCAGTCAACGTTTGCAAAACGCCGCGCGCGCGCAGTGCTTCGCTTACAATTCGATTTGTCGTCACGATAAATTCGACGGATGAATTTATCTTTTGCCCTTGAATGATTTCTGCGAGTTGCAAACTTTCTTGCAAGGAAAAATGCGGCGAGCCCAAAACGACGGCGTCGAGTTGTGAATCATCGGCGGAAGATAATTCTGTGCGCGCGTCATTCAATTCGCGTACGGTGATGGCGACGCGTTCGTATGTGTTGTCACCAAACGCGTCTTGCAGAGTTTTTGCTTCGGGCGTGATGCCGACAGCGTGAAACATGGCAACACCGCCCGATGATGCGGCACCCGCGCCTAATGCTTTCAGCGCGTCCTGTGTGGTGTTTTGTGGCAAACCCGCAATGACGGGAATTTTATCGCCCGCGCGTTTTCCAAGATAGTGTCCGAGTACGGGAAAAAACGCGTCGTCATGCAGAAGCGCGTCGGGGATATTTTTCAATTCAAACAAAATTTGTCCGCGCCGATTCTCCACGAGATGCAATCCATATTTGGGAACGCGTCCCGTGATTGCGGCGCAAATGTCGGTGAAATCACCGTAACGATTTGTGCGCGCGCCGATGACGGAATTGGCAAAGACAATCGCATTCGATTCCGCCCACGCGATTTGTTGTCCGAATTTTGGAACGAACTCGGTTTGGTACGGCGCGCAAGTCCACGTTGGCGTACAGCCCATAGAGAGATACGCGTTCGCCATGCGCTGCGCTTTTGATTTCCATTGCGCGCTGTATCCCCACGCGTCGGGATGTCGCAAATCGAGCGAAGTCGCATTCAACGATGTTGGCACGATGACGCGCGCACCGAGCGACGCGAGTTTTTCCGCGAAATCGAGATGCGCTTCCGATTCGTAAATGCAGCCGTCCACATGCACTTGTTCGACATCGAGCATTTCGTCCGCGCCCAACACCACGCCGAGTTGTACGAGAATGTTCATCGCCATTTTCGGCGCGGGTCCGAAATCGCCATTCAACAATTGTTCGTCGCGTGCCGTCAATTTCATGTGCCGTCCGCTGTCCTACTTGCGAATGATTTTGATGTTGCCCCAATCTCCTACTTTGGCATACACAATCCCCAGATTAAATACTTGGAGCAAATAATCTTCGCCGTTGATTTTGACCGTCATTTCGTCCGTTTGTTGGTCCTGCAAACCACTCGCTTTGGCGAAATTCCATAACGCTGCGCCGTTGTTGACAGGCATCCATGGAACCGAACGCGCTTTTTGTTCAATCGCAGTCGGAATATCTTGCGGCGGTGGGGGCGGCGGCGGTGTCGCGCTGCGCGGGGCATACGTCAACAAAAAATTGACGTGATGTTTCAACGGCAAACCCATGCCCGCGACAATATCACTTTTGTCCGCGCCTTCCACGTACGCGAAATACGGACCATTCTTTTTCGCGGGGTCAAGGTTCGCATAAATGTCAATGTTCGCGCGTCCGTCGTTCCCTGTGAGGCGCGAGGTCGGCGGGTCGTCCACATCACGTCCGACCCAATCTACAAAGACCTTGACATTCGATTTGGGTTTGTTGGTATCGTCCAACACCGTGAACCAAATGTGGTGCTGCCCTTGCGCTTCTTGGTCGTCCTGATAGCGCACATCCGTCGCCTGCCATTTCGTATTTGGTTTGGCTTGAAAATTTACGCCCAACGGCGTCAAGCGGTCATCCCATTCCATAGTTTTGCCTCCGATGAAATACGTGCGCGCATTATCGCGTATTCAGTCGCCTATCGCAAATGGCAAATCGCATGCCGCAAGCTGTCTCGCAGCTTTTGCATTTTACATTCTACCATCCGCACCCCCATTGACGCGCACCGCGCCGCGCCTTTATAATCGCATTCGTTCCCGTTTCTTATCCCTCGTTTTTCTTTCAGGTCGAAGGAGTCCGCATGAACAACCGCCGCGAAATTTTCGGATGGACGATGTACGATTGGGCGAATTCTGCATTTTCGACAACGGTCGTGACTGTCTTTTTGGGTCCGTACCTCAGCAACATTACCAAAGCTGCCGCCGACGCGAATGGTTTGGTGTACCTCTTTGGCATTCCCATCCGCTTTGATTCGTTTTTCACCTATTGTGTCTCCGCCTCTATTCTGCTCCAAGTTATTTTTCTGCCGGTGCTTGGAGCGATTGCGGACTATTCGCATTTGCGCAAGAGCATGTTGATGGCGTTCAGTACTATCGGCGCGCTTGCCACGTTCATGCTTTTTTTCATCACACCCGGTTTGCATTGGCTCGCCGGTCTGCTCTTTATCATCGCCAATCTTTCCTTTGGCGCGAGCATCGTTTTTTACAATGCGTACCTGCCCGATATCGCGGGTCCTGATGAACGCGACAAAGTTTCTTCGCGCGGATTTGCAATGGGGTATGCGGGCGGCGGACTGCTTTTGTTGTTGAATTTGATTCTGTTTTCATTTCGCGAACGCCTCGGGCTGGACAGCGCGCTGGCGGCGCGAATCAGTATTGCGAGCGCGGGCTTGTGGTGGCTCGGTTTTTCACTCATCACGTTTCGGACGCTCAAGCCGCGCCACGCCGTTCGTCAATTGCCCCGGAATGAATCGTATCTCACCATCGGTTTCAAACAACTCGGCAATACATTTCGCCAAGTGCGAAAATTTCCCGAAACAGTACGCTATCTCATCGGGTATTTGATTTACAACGACGGCATTCAGACGGTTATCGTCGTCGCCGCCATCTTTGCCAGTCTCGAGCTGGGCATGGATGACCAGCAGTTAATCTTGGTCATTTTGATGATTCAAGCGGTGGCGTTCCTCGGCGCATTTTTTCTTTTTCCGTTTTTGGCGGCGCGGCTCGGCGCGAAAGGTGCGTTGGTGTTGAGTCTCGTCATCTGGTCCGCTGTCGTGATTTATGCGTTTGCCGCGCTCCGAACGCAAACTGAATTTTGGATTTTGGGCGCCATCATTGCGTTGGTGCTGGGTGGCAGCCAAGCGCTTTCGCGCTCCCTGTTCGCGCAAATGATTCCCAAGGGACGCGAAGCAGAATTCTTTTCGTTTTACGAAGTCAGCGACCGCGCCACTTCGTTTATGGGTCCGCTTCTCTTTGGTCTCGCCAACCAAATCTTTGGCAGTCTGCGCTATGGCATCCTGTCGCTCATCGTACTGTTCGTTATCGGCTTGGCAATTCTTTTGGTTGTCAACGTGCCACGCGCGATTCGAGAAGCAGAAGCGGCGGACTTGGAAGAGGTGGGCGCGACGGCATAAACTGTAGCGAGTAGCAGGCAGTATGTAGCAGGAAGGTGATTTTTGAGCGCCCTACTACATACTACCTGCTACGGATTTCAATTGTGCGCTCGTACACTTGGGCTTCCGTTCTCAATCGCCCACGCAATTTATTACCGCTCTTGATGGCGCATCGCGGCTCGTCCGATGAATTGCCCGAAAACACGCGCGCGGCATTTGAACGCGCGTTGGAACAAGGCGCGGATGTTTTGGAAACCGACATCAGGTTCACACGCGACGACGAAATTATTTTGATGCACGACGCGACGCTGAATCGTACAACGAATGGCACGGGCGTCGTTGCAGAAATGACACTCGCGGAAATAAAGAAATTCCGCGCGCAGCGTTCGTTTGAATCGCCGCTGCGATTAGGCAACGAGGAAATTTTGACGCTCGCGGAATTTTTGCAATTTACAAAATTGCACAACACCCCCATCGCGCTCGAACTCAAAGATGACCGTTTTATCGCAACGCCCGATGCGGAACGTCTCCTCGATTCTTTGGCACAGCACAACGCGTTGGAACGCACCGTGCTGCTTTCGTTCAACAGCGCGCGCATTCATGCCTGCAAACGCATTGCGCCACAAATTCCCATCGGCATGATTACGTTAAAAAATCCATTGCCCTTGTACGATACGGAATTGCTCGGACCGTTTTTTCCACTGCTCTATCTCAATCCCTTTTATTTCGCGTGGGCAAAACGACGCGGCAAAATTGCCTGCCCGCTCGACCCCGCGCCCGAACCGCGTTTGAAATTGTATCGTCGTCTCGGCGCGCCGGTCCTGCTCACCAATCACCCTGCCGTTACAAAAAACGCATTGAGCATGGAGCGGTGAGCTTGTCCATTGTTCATTGTTTATTGTCCATTCGCGTTGTAACCCTTTCTTTTAACCGCCGTATTACTCACCAGAGCAAGCCGCATGGAACCACATATCATTACTGCTGCACAATCGGGCGACAAGCTCGCGTTCGCCCAAATTGTCGCAGAGTTTCAAACACCCGTATATAACCTCGCGTATCGGATGTTGGGCAATCGCAATGATGCGGAAGATGCCGCGCAAGAGACTTTTCTGCGCGCCTACGCGCAACTGAAAACATACGACCCCAATCAAAGTTTCGGCACATGGCTTTTGTCGGTCGCTGCACACTATTGCATTGACCGCTTGCGCCGCCGCAAATTTCAATGGCTCTCGTTTGATGACCCGCGTTGGGATGAATCTGCACCTTCCCTTGTTTCCGATTTGCCTTCGCCCGAACATAGCGCGCTCGCACGTGAACGCGAACAAGAAGTGCAAAATGGTTTACAGAAATTACCACCGCAGTATCGCATGGTGTTGGTGTTGAAATACTGGAACGAAATGTCACTCGAAGAAATCAGTCAAATCACCGGCGATAATGTCGGCACCGTCAAAGTAAAATTGTTCCGCGCCCGCCAGATGCTCGGCAAACATTTGCGCGTCGAGCCGAATGGGAAACCTCGTTTGGAGTTACGTCATGCAAGATAACGAACGAATTATTGAACTGATTGCCAAGGCGCTCGATGAACCACTGACCGCGCCGGAACAAGCACAAGTCAATCAAGCGATGCAAGAATCACTCGCCATTCGCATCGCCGCCGAAGGTTTACGCGAATTTGATTCGCTGCTCAAACGCACGGGCATGGCGATTCCCGAAGAAGGTTTTCCGGCACGCGTTCTCGCACGGCTGGAAGCATTCGAAAAACGCCGCAATCGCACACAGTGGTTATTGACGCTCGGTGTTCTTTTTTTAGGCTCGCTCGCCGCGTTGGTTTGGTTCGCGCTTAATTGGTCAGCCATCCTCGCGACTCTGGTTTTTGCCGTGAACAACGCTCTCATTTTGATTCCCTTGGGCTTGGCATTTTTGTTTGCATTGGTGCAATTCGTTGGACAAGGACCGTTGCTCGTTTCCGCGCTGTTTGTTTTGATGCTCACATTGCTCTGGGCGCGCGCAAGCGGCAACTTGCGTCCGGCGCACATTTAACGCGCCGATTCACACATTGTAGAGGAACGTACATCATGTTACGAAATATCTTTAACCGAAATGTTTTGCTCGCGCTGATTCTATTGCTTGCGCTGGGATTTGCGAGCGCCGCGCCCGCTCTTGCCGATGGCACACAAGGGGGCGGACGCTTCTGCACGGGCGACAATTTCACTCTGGGTTCAGGACAAAGCATTGATAGCTTGCTTGCTTTTGGCTGCAATGTCACCATCGAACGGGACGCAATCGTGCGCGGCGACCTCGCCGATTTTGGCGGTAACGTCACCATCAACGGAACAGTCGGTGGCAATATCGTAACCTTTGGCGGCAACATCCTTCTCACCAGTACTGCGGTGGTGAATGGTGATATTGCTTCGATGGGCGGAAATGTCCGCAACGAACCCGGCGCGACCATCAACGGCGGCGTCAACAATAACGGTGGCAACATCCCATCAGTCACACCTATCACCCCGCGCTTGCCACGCAACTTTGGTTTTGGTTTTGACCTGCTCGGTGGAATTGTTACCGCACTCGCGTTTGCTGCACTCGGTGCGCTCGTCGTCATCTTTGCGCCCAATGCAACGAAACGCGTCAGTGATGCCGCGCAAACAAAACCTCTCGAAACGGTAGGCGTTGGCTGTTTGACCATGATTCTGCTTCCGATTCTTGGACTGCTCTTGGTCATTACCATTATCGGCATTCCTGTCGCGTTGGTTTTAGGACTGCTCTCCGCCGTCGCATGGATTTTTGGCAGCATCGGCATTGGGCTGCTCGCGGGCGAGAAAATTTTGCAGGCGCTCAAAGCGCGCGACATTTTGCCGGTAGTTGCCGTCATGTTGGGCGTCGTACTCTTGATGCTCATTGGTCAAGTGCCAATCATCGGCTGGTTGATTTCGTTCCTTGTCGGCTTGATTGGTTTGGGCGCCGTAGTCCTTACACGTTTCGGCACACGCGCGTACCCCACCGTGCCGGGTATGATGATGACGCCCGCCGTCGCCGCTGCAGGCACAAGCGCCGTCGCAACCTATACGCCGAGTGCGGTGGATGTCGCGGCTTGGGAAGAGAAATCACGCCAGGTACAAAGAACAGAACCGACGCCACCTGCAGCAGAAACGAAAATCGTGGACATTGCGCCCGAGACGAGCAAACCTGAAACGTCTCCAAGCGATTCCGAAGAACCAAAATCGAATATCTAAGAAGCGAACCTCGCAGATATATTCTGCGAGGTTTTTTGTTATACTATCGCACGATGAACACTTGGCTAGAGCAGACGCGTGCGAGTTATGACAACATTGCTCGCGAATATGCAGACAATCTTTTTGAGGAATTAGAAGCGAAACCGCTTGACCGCGCGCTGCTGAATCGTTTTGCGGAAGCGGTAAAGCCGCTCGGCGTCGCGGTGGATTTGGGCTGCGGTCCCGGACAAATCGCGCGTTATTTGCACGAGCGCGGCGTACATGTGATTGGCATTGATTTGTCACCGCAAATGGTCGCGCTCGCGCAACAACTCACGCCGGCGGTAGATTTTTTTCAAGGCAATATGCTCGCGCTTGATGTTCCCGACAACGCGTGGGGCGGCATCGCGGCATTTTATTCCATCGTCCATCTTCCACGCGCCCAAATGGTGGACGCGCTGCGCGAATTGAAACGCGTGCTGGTTCCCCATGGCGTCATGTTGCTGGCGTTCCATCGCGGACAAGAGATAGTTCATCGCGAAGACATGTGGGATAAAACTGTGAATCTCGATTTTATTTTTTTTGAACGCGCCGAAGTGGAAAGTTATTTGCGCGCGGCGGGTTTTGAAATTTTAGAAGTGAGCGAACGCGCGCCATACCCCAAAGTAGAACATCCCAGCCAGCGCGTCTATATTTTTGCAAGAGCATCCGCGTAAAGAGGAATCGTATGTCACTCCCCATTTCTCTGATTGAAACCCAAGGCACGCACTATGAGGTCGGATATCAAATTGGTGTTGCCGCGCGTGATGCACTCGGCGCAATGTACGCGGAAACGCGCACCGAGTATGGTGACAAGTGGAGTGCGCTGCTCCGCGCGAGCGCACCGTTCTTGGCAGCGACGCAAAAACATTTGCCCAAAGTGCTTGAAGAAATGCGCGGCTGCGCGGACGGCGCGCGTATTCCTTTCGATGATTTGTTTTTGATGAGTATTGAAGAATTGTTGTACGAAGAAGTGCGGGGTTTTGAGAGTGAGAGAATCACTCCATCAAACCCGAAAGGTTGTTCCGACCTCGCTGCCGCGCCGCCTGCGACGTGGGATGGACATGTGTGGCTCGCGCACAACAACGATTTGAGCAAGAGTTCTATTCATCAACTCTTTGTCACGCATTTGCGCGTAAACGGTGAGCCCGAAATTTTGGCGGTCACTGTCGGTGGTTTATTTATCAGTATCGGTATGAACAATGCGGGCATTTGTTTGACCGGCAATCAATTAAATGCGAATGATTCGCGCGTCGGCGTGCCGCGTTTGCTCATCGTGCGCGACATTTTGGCACAGACAAATTTAGACAATGCGTTGGCATCCGCGTTGCATCCCGAACGCGCGTCAAGTTACAACAATATCATTTCGTCCGGTGATTCGCGCATTGTGAATGCCGAAGGGTCTGCCACTTCTGCCGCGCTTTCGTGGAGTTTTGAAAATGGCGGCACGCTCGCGCACACGAATCATTATCTCGATGCAAACATGCTGCCCTTTGAAGCCGACGCGCAACATATCGCCATGTCAGCATCGCGCTGTGCGCGCGCGTTCGATTACGCTCAAAAATATCGCGGGCAAATAGATTTTGAGATCTGTGCGCGTTTTGTGCGTGACCACGTGTTTGCGCCGTGGAGCGTTTGCAAACATGCCGGTCAAAGTGTAACGGTCTTTTCTTCGCTGATTGATTTAACCGAACAAAAAATGTGGCTCACGCGCGGCAACCCGTGTCAAAGTGATTTTTCGCTGTACACGTTCTAAAGAGATGTGAAAGGTTTGTGCGTTGATGCGCGTGAGGCGATGAAATTCATCGCACCACTCGACAACGCGAAAAATCTGTCGCGTCTTTACAGTTGACCTTTCTTGTTTCTCGCTGGTCGTTTCTGATGCTACAATCCCCACGTAATCTATGAAGCAATTTGCAGTGATTGGCGCAGGATACCCGCGTCCGAATCTCATCCACAATTTTTCACAAATTCCCGGTGTCCGCGTCGCGTATGTGTGCGACCTCGACCCGGCAAAACTCGCCCCTCCCGCCTGTCCATATCCCACACTCACTACCACGCTCGATTACGCCGACGCGTTGTATAACGCAAATCGTTTGCGATGGGCGCTCTACGTCTATGCACGCGAAACAAGGCGTCTGTCCGAAAATTGACAATTCGACAAGCCGAAACCCTGAACTTGTGTTTTCTATGAAGAGTTTTCAACTCCGCTTTGCTGCTCTCGTTGAACGACCGTTGCCATTGCTGATTGCAATTTTTGCGATATTTGTATTGGTCTATGGCGCATCACTTGTTTTGATGCCCAATCGTTATGGACGCTGGATTGTCGGTGACGGTATTTACTACTATGTCTATTTGCGTTCGGCGGTCTTGGACGGTGATTTGGAATTCACCAACGATTACACGCTGTATCAACAATACAGTGGCGACAGCGAGCGCAAAAAAGAGGAAATGCTCTCACGCAAGACGCCGACCGGCGCCGCCGCGAATTTTTTTTCCGTTGGACCTGCGGTGTTGTGGGCGCCACTTTATCTTGTGGCACATGGATTGGCATTGGTTCTCGGACACGCCAGTGACGGCTTTTCATTTTGGTATCAAGCGCCGATTTTGTTTTTGAGCATCGGGTACGGCTTTGTGGGAATATGGCTCATGTATCGCGTTGCTGCCGAAATGTTTTCAAAATTGGCAGCGTGCATTGCCATTCTCGGCATTTGGCTTGCGACCAATGTCGTCTATTATATGGGCATCTCGCCCTCTGCTTCGCACGTACTCTCGATGTTTGCGAGTGCGCTGTTTGTTTTTTTGTGGTGGCGCGGGCGCGCCGAACGCACCTCACGCGATTGGTTTGTGTGGGGCTTGAGCGCAGGCATCATGGCGCTCGTGCGATGGCAAGACGGGCTCATTGCACTGTTGGCATTGTTCACGTTGTTTGCAGATGCGCGTTCCATTTTTCGTGCGCGTGAATCGGGAACGCGGACGCACCTTCTGTCGTTGATATTCAAGGGGAGTCTTTTTTTGTGCGGCGCGCTCATTGCCTTTTTGCCGCAAATGTTTGCGTGGAACGCGTTGTACGGTTCTCCATTGGTGATTCCGCAGGGCAGTGGTTTTCTGCAATGGCTTCATCCCGAAATTTTGAACGTGTGGTTTTCGACCAAGCGCGGTTTGTTCACATGGGCGCCGTTGCTTGTGCTAGCTGTCATTGGGTTCATTCCATTGTATCAGCGAAACAAATTGCTCGGCATCTCGACGTTTGTGATTTTCATTCTGGAAACGTATGTCAACAGTATCGTGAACGATTGGTGGGGCGGTGAAGCGTTCGGGGCGCGGCGCTTTATTTCGTTTATGCCTTTTTTCGCGTTGGGACTGGCAGCATTTGTTGACGCAGTACGCGAGAGATTTCAGGTCTCTGAACGATGGATGCAAACGCTCCTTTGGGGCGGACTCGCGGCGTTTATCATTTGGAATAATTTATTTGTGCTGCAGTACAATTTGTGGCTGCACGGTATCGGACACATCAGCGCCATACCAACACTCCAAGAAATGACGGTGGACAAATTTACCGCGCCGTTCAAGGCGCTGCAAGCACTGCGCGGAAAGTGAACGCGTTACGTGCGTTGCGATATTTGTGTGTGGAAAAAAAATCGAGATGGAGCCAAAATGACGGATTTCATTCCTCTGACCAAGCCATATTTTTCAAATGCCGAACTGGAAGTCGTGAGTCAAGTGCTGCTTTCGGGCAATATCGGCGGCGGCGGCGAAATTACGCGGCGTGTGGAAAAAAAATTGCAAGAATTGTTTGGCGTGAAACACGCGGTCTTGACCACATCCGGTACGCACGCGATGGAATTGGGATTGATGACGCTCGATTTAAAACCGGGCGATGAAGTGATTCTCCCTTCGTTCACTTTTACTTCGACGGCAACAGCAATCCTCCGTCAAGGCGCGGTGCCGGTGTTTTGCGAAATTGAAGAGGAAACATTTAATTTGGATGTAGAAGACGCGGCGGCGCGCATCACCGCGCGCACGCGCGCGATTATGCCGGTGCATTACGCGGGCGTTGGCTGTCGCATGGAGCGTGTCCAAGATTTGGCGCAAAGTCATAATCTGCGCGTGTTGGAAGATGCCGCGCAAGGCGTCGGGGCAAAATACGCGGGGAAATTTTTGGGAACGCTTGGCGATGCGGGCGCGTACAGTTTTCATGTGACGAAAAATGTCACGTGCGGCGAAGGCGGCGCGTTTTTGACGGATGACGATGGCATGGCATTGCGCGCGGAAATCATTCACGAAAAGGGAACCAATCGCGCGCAATTTTTGCGCGGGCAAGTGGACAAGTACACGTGGGTGGATGTCGGGAGTTCGTTTGTGTTGTCGGACTTGTTGGCAGCGGTGTTGGAAAAACAACTCGACAAGCTGGACGAGATTCAAAATAAACGCGCGGCGATTTGGGCGCGCTATCAAGAAGCATTCGCGCCCCTCGAACGCGCGGAATTATTGAAACGTCCGGTGATTGACCGCGCGGCGGAAAGCAATTGGCATATCTATGCCTTGCGCGTTGACCCCACAAAACGCGACAGTTTGATTGACGCACTGCGCGCGCGCGGAATTGGCGCGACGTTTCATTACATCCCACTGCACTCGTCACCGTTCGGGATTGAACATCTCGGTTATCAAGGCAACGAGTTGCCGGTCACTGAACGCGCGAGCCGTTCGCTCATACGTTTGCCGTTGTATCCCGACATGACCACCGCGCAAGTGGAATACATTATCGAAAATGTAAGCGAGTACGTACAAGTTCGTGAACGGGTGCGCGTATGACGGATGCGGTAGAGTTGAGTTTGGTGCTGCCGTGTTATAACGAAGAGCCGGTCTTTGAAACGAGTACGCGCGAGATTCTCAAAACACTCGAACGCTGTACATTCGCGTTCGAAATTATTTTTGTGGATGACGGCAGCCGCGATTCGACGCGAAATTTGATTGACGCGTTCATCGCCGCGCATCCCGACAAACAGCTCTCGCGCATTTTTCACGCGCAAAACAAAGGACGCGGCGGAACGGTGGCGGATGGAATTCGCGCGGCGCGCGGCGCGATTGCGGGATACATTGACATTGACCTCGAAGTGCACGCGCGCTACATTCCGTCGCTGGCGCTGGCGGTGGAAGAAGGCGCGGATGTGGCAGTGGGCGAACGCATTTACCGTTTTCAACCGCGTTCCGTTGACCGCTGGCTGATGAGCAAAGGGTATCACTGGCTCGCGCAGCAACTTTTGGCAATGGATACGTTTGGGGATACGGAATCGGGATATAAATTTTTTAATCGTGCGCGCATTTTGCCCGTGTTGGATGAAATTCAAGACGAACGTTGGTTTTGGGATACGGAAGTGATGGTGCGCGCCGCGCTGCACGGTTATCGCATTGTTCAAGTGCCCGTACTGTTTTTGCGAAATTATGGCAAGCAATCGTCCGTGAATGCGCTGCAAGACACGTTGGACTATTTCAAACGCTTGTGGGCATTTCGCCGCACTGTCGCCGCGCTCAAGGAGCGCACGCTGCCATGAACGCAATCCGCGAAATTGGCGCGCGTAAGGCGCTGCGCTTTTTTTTCAGTACTCTATTTTTGATTCTGTTCAATTTGCTCATTTTTCCGCCGCTGCGAGGATGGGGCTTGCGTTTGGCGGGCGCGCGCATTGGACAAGATTGTGTCATCCACGCGACGCGCTTTTTTAATGCCTATCGTTTGGGGTTCAAGGGCTTGGAATTGGGCAACAAGTGTTTTATCGGCGACGATTGTTTGCTCGACCTCGCTGACCAAATCATTCTGCACGATGAAGTGACGTTGGCAGAACGCGTGACGATTTTGACGCACACTAATGTTGGTTACGCCGACCATCCGCTGCAACAGTACTTTCCTGCGTTCACCAAACCGGTGGTGATTCAACGTGGCGCGTTCATCGGCGTGAATTCGACCATCCTACCGGGCGTGACAGTTGGAGAGGGAACTTTTGTGGCAGCCGGAAGCGTCTTACGTGACAACACCTTGCCGTGGTCACTGGTCGCCGGAGTGCCTGCACGCGTTATTCGTATGTTGCGTGAAACGCCAAGTGAGGAGCATCCTCTTGATGCAGATGAGTAAATGGCGCGACCGGTTGCGCGGCGACGGCAAATATACAAGTCTGCTCGCTATCCTTATCATTACGTACATCATCGTCATGACGCGCGCGCAGTTCATCAAGTACGACGGTTACGGGATGGGCTATGACCTCGCGGTCTATGAGCAAGTCATTTGGAATACGGCGCACGGCAGATGGTTTGAAACGTCGAATTTCAAATACACCGATGTTCATTTGGGCGCGGACGTAATTTTGATGGAGGCGTGGCTCGCGCCATTGTATCTTGTCGCGCCCACGACCTATACATTACTTTTTTTGCAAACGCTCGCCGTCGCAATGGGTGCGATTCCATTGTATCTATTGGCGCGGCGGCATCTGGAACCGCTCGTCGCGTTGGGGATTGCTTTTGCGTATTTGGTGTATGTGCCGCTCCATTTTTTGAACTTGTACGAATTTCAACCGCGCGCGTTTGCCATCGGCTTGATGTTTCTTGTATTTTATTTCTTGGACTCGCAAAACACGCGCGGTTTCATCGTCACCATCATTTTGTTATTGACGACGCGCACAGACATTGCGTTGTTGGTGGGAATGGTTGGAATTTTTGCGTGGCTGCACCACAAACCGCGTGCGTTTATTTTCTCTGCGCTGGGATTGGGCTTGAGTTGGTTCGCGCTCGCGGCATTCGTCATCGTCCCATACTTTAATCGCGGCGGAAAATTACAGTACTTGAATTGGTACAGCTGGTTAGGAACAACTCCAACAGAAATAATCACAACGGTTGTTACGCGTCCGCTCTATGTCATTGAGAATGTCGTTACGCTGCCGAAACTAAATTTTCTTGTACAGGTTTTTGGCGAAGTTGGATTTCTGTCATTGCTGCGACCCGATGTGTTGTTGGTGGGGTTGCCGACGTTTGCGTTGAGCTTGCTATCGCTGCAACGCATTCAATGGGACATACACTATCAATATGCTTCGATGTTGTACGTGGTGAATTTTGTTGGCACGGTGTATGCAATCGCAATGCTCGCGCGCTGGAAATGGCTGACGACGCGCATCGCGCCCAAGATTATTACACGCGGGCTTTTGGTCTTGATTCTTGTGTGCAGTCTGTCCGCGCAGTTGTGGATTGCTTCGCCGGTGTGGAGTTGGTACAAGCGCGGAGTTCCTGCGTCGGCGAACGCAGCGAACGAATTGATTCGTCAAGTGCCTCCCGATGCGCCACTCGCCGCGAGCAACTTGCTTGGACCACATGTATCACGACGCGAACAGTTGTATTTTTTTCCGCCGCGCAACGAATTTTATACCGACCAAGCCCTTGTCCGCGCGGACTATATTCTGGTGGACACACAAACCGACCAAGACGACCCAACATTTGAACAACTCAAGACGAGCCGCGATTGGGAACTTGTAGCGAGCGCTGACCGTTATTTATTGTACCGGCGTTTGGTGAAAAATTGAGTTGGTGAAATTTTTGAAATGATTCAGCAGCTCAGAGATTTTGTAAAGACCGAACGCGCGCGCGGCGGGCAACGCGTCATCGCGTTCGCAGCGCCATTTTTCTGGTGTGCGCTTTTGACGTTGCTGGTCATCATTGCAAGCTATCAAGTTCCTTATACCTATCAATACGATTTGGGTGCGCCGTTATTTGATGCTGTGTCCGAAAATTTTGGCGGCGCCGAGACGGGTGAGCCATCCTTTCGATGGAGCTTAGACGAGTCCACACTCCATTTTCCCGGCGTCGTGCAAAACATGAACTATGTTTTGCACGTGCAACTCGCCGCCGGAGCACGCGGGCAGAACGCGCCGGAACCTATAGTCAAAATCATGGCGAATGGCACGCAACTTCAAGAATTGGATGCCGCGCCCAGTTGGACGAATTACACTGTAACAATCCCTGCGGAAATTGTTGCTAACGCGCGTGTGCTGCGCGTGAGTTTCGTTACACCAACATTTCAACCGAGTAAAACAATTCCGGGGAACAAAGATGCGCGCAATCTCGGTGTGATGCTTAGTACCGCCGATTTAAAACCGAATGGTTTCGCGGGTCTGCCGTTGGCTTTGCCACCGCTTGCATTAACCGCAGCAGGCATCACTTGTATCTGTTTGGGTTATGCCACACTGCGCGCCACTCGAATTGTGCAGATGCGACGCACGATTTGGATCGCGGCAGCTGTTGGACTGGGCTTGCTTGCGTTTGGCTTGATTGTTTTGCGCGTATGGGCAGCATTGTACTTGTGGCATGTTGCGTTAGGGTTGGGCGCTATCCTCGCCGCTGCGTTAATTTTGCCGCGTTGGTGGCAGGACGCGCGTCAAGGGAATGGTTTGGACATTTTGCACACGCTCGGCATACAGAATGTGCGCGTGCGCGGGATGATTGAAATCGGATTGGTTGCTTGCCTTTTCGCATTTTTTTTGTGGACCAAAATGCTCCCATTGCAAACTCAAGAGATGGGCGATTTTGTTTCGTACTATGCGGCAACGGGAGTCTGGCTGCAAGGCGGCGACTATTATGATTATCCGACGCTGCAAAAATTTAATGTCACGCACCATTTGATTGACCGACGAATTCCACCATTTATTTATCCGCCGCCCGTTGTGTTGGGGATGGTGCCGTTTGCAGGTTTGAGACTTGCAGATGCCAAGCTGGCATGGTTATGGTTCAATTTTATTTTGCTGGTCGGGAGCGCTATTTTTCTCTCACTCGCGATGCGTCGCACTTTTCGCAAACCTGCAAGTATTTTATGGCTGGCGTTAATGTTGATTTTGTCAGCGTCGTTGGAAAATTCATTGGAATACGGACAGGTCGGCGTCGTCATCTTGTTTTTATTCGCGTTGGGAATCTGGGCATGGACCGTTCACCGTACCTGGCTGGTGGCAAGTACCGCAATCATCGGCACCCTTCTCAAACTTTTTCCCGGGCTATTGTTTCCGTACTTTGCATGGAAGCGCGATTGGCGCACGGTGCTTACGAGCGTTTTGGGAAGTATTGGCTTGCTCGGCGCGTCGCTGTTCTTTACCGGCATTGGTGCTTGGGTGACGTACGTGACGCGCATTGTTCCACCATTGACGGACGTGCGGGCTTCGCTTTTCAATCAATCGCTGAATGCTTCGGTGCGACGCGTTTTGTACACCATGGGCGCAAGCAGTGAGAATCCTTTCGAGGGACCGCAATCATTTGCAATGCGCGCGTTGACGCTGACGTTAAGCGGACTGCTCGTGTTGGTCGCTGCATGGTGGTTTCGACGTTTTCGTTCCAATGAGGTTAGTCAACGCCAAATTGAATACGGACTGGTTGTTGTACTGATGTTGCTATGCGTTCCTTTGGTCTGGGAACATTATTTGATGTGGATGCTCTTGCCATTGTTCGTATGGCTGAATGGATTGATGAATCGGCAATTAGGAATGGGGGCGCAGCTGGGATGTTTGGCAATCGGGATTCTGTGTTTCGTTTGTACGCAATACGCACCGATTATTATTCTTGCCACATGGACTCCGCCGTTTTTCGATTCGGTTGGTTTCTTTGGCATGTTGTTACTCTATGGCGGATTGCTGTACATGTTGACTTGCAGCCCACGCGCAGATGTAGTGAATGAACATGAAACGAAAACGCGCCACGCGCCAATTCGTGTTAATGAGCATCCAGAATTTGGCGGGTAAAAGGATACCAAGCACTGAGTTGCCTTGGCGTAAGTGCTTTTGCCCGATTACCCCTTTTCCATATAATTGACAAGCTTTTGTCTCGGTCACTTTGGGACCTGACAATGTGAAAGCTAGAAAGAGTGGTCGCTCATTTGGCAGATTTCTCCAAATACGACCTGTGATTATGTAGGAGGTTTGTTTAATGCACGCAAGAAAATCCAATTTGTCGGTCGTGGCGGTTTCCGTAGCAATCATCGGGATTCTGACCGCGATGCTGTTCCTGCCAGGCAACACACTGGCATGGTCGAATTGTCAATTGAACCCTGCCATTACGATGCTCGCCGGAGACGTTGCCGCAAAACCCGATGGCACACTCTATGCTATCATCGCGGACCCGAACGCAGCAATTAGTGTTTGGCGTTTTGAAGCGGGACGTTGTAATGCAAGCGGCATCGGTTTGAATAACACAAGCGCCGCCAAAGCATCGCAAGCAGACACAATCGGAGACGCAGAGCTTCCACCGCCGCAAACGGAAAGCCCCGACGGTCCGATTGAAGCGATTGACCCTAAAATTGATGTTTCACCATCCGGCGAAGTTGTAATCACATACCGCGAAGTGGGGGGAGGCGCGCCGTATGCTGTCTATTATCAACGCAAGCGCGCGAATCAAAACCAATTTGATGACCCCATCACTGTCACCACAAGTGGTTACGTTGGCGGAATTGCAATTGATAATGAAAACAATGTTCACATCGTTTGGTATCGCACCGGTACAACCGGCGTGGGTGGCTTTTATCGCAAATACGATGCGGACGACAATCTCGTTGTAGATACGAAAACGCTTACCACATTTGGAGATGCTGAACCGGAAGTTGCTACTGACGACAATGGGAACGCGCATGTCGTTTATATGGCAGGGACATCCGACCATAACGATGTCAAGTACCGCAAAGTCAGCAAAACCGGCTCACTCGGCGGCGAGCAAGATATCGCCGATACCGGAGGGCATTCGATTTATCCTGACATCATGGTTGACGTCGAAGGCAAAATCAATATCGCATGGCAAGGTCGTTCCAGTCCAACTGCGCCATATCGTCCGCATTATCGCCGTTGCAATAATGGTGGGACAAATTGTGGTGCTCAAAAGGTCATCAACACAAACACTAACTCCGGTGCGGTAGATGTAACATGGTGTGGCAGCGGTCCGTACCTTTCTTGGTACAATATGGATTCGAGTGCCAATGCGGTCTATGTTTCCGAAAACCTCGGTGGACCTCAACTCTTGGCAAATGGAACATACAACGCTCTCGTGAATGTGGCGGGCGGAGTCCATCTGCTGTATCGTAACGCTGCCGGCAAAGCCGCATATTTTCGCGAACAAGACAATACGTGCGAATCCAGCTCTAACACCGAAACGCCCACTGCAACTGGCACATTCACGGACACACCGACGGTTACAGATACGCCAACCGAGACGTTATCGCCGACCGACGGACCTTCACCAACACCCAGCGAGACGCCGACGGTGACTAACACACCCACGGTTACAAATACTCCGTCCGCAACTGCAACTCCCGGCAATAAGAAGCGAGTTGATGACAAGAGTCGGGAAATTAAATACAATGGCTCTTGGTCCGTTCAAAGTAATTCACCATCGTGTTTGTACAAGGACGCGTTTCATTATGCCGAAGGCAACACCGCAAACCGCGCCAAGTTGACCTTCACCGGGACACGCGTCAAGGTTTGGTTCGTCAAATATCTTTCGATGGGCACAGCGCAAGTTCGGATTGACGACAAAGTTGTCGGCAACATCAGGATGAACGGGGGAGACACGCCGCTCTGCAAATCATGGACATCCAAAATCCTTGCTGCCGGTGAACATACCGTCGAAATTCGACCCGCGAGCAACTCTACCGGACGTATCAGTCTCGATGTGATAACAATATATCCGTAAAGCACGGCTTTCAAATCTGCACTGACGCGGCGCGCAAGAAAATGTAGGCGCGCCGCGTCGGAGCAGGCATTTGATGCTCGTGCAAGTCTATCCCGCAAGCACGCAGCGTAATTGTAGTATGCCCATTCAGCTCTCCAGTCTCCGTACTCTTATAGCCGAAGTCCAAATCAACGGCTGGCAAATTCTCCGAAAAACTGTAAATGATTTCAGTCTGTGGCGGCTCATTGAATATCCCGGGGTGACGCGTCTTTTGGAAGCCGAACCCGGAAACCAAATCCTCGACATTGGGTCGGGCACTTCGTCCTATCCCCTCATGCTCGCGCAACAAGGCGCGGCAGTCATCGCGGTGGAATTAGAACCCGCCCGCGCGGCTTGGCAGCAAGCCAAAGCGCGCCAACTCGGCTTGAATGTGCAACCTGTCGTCGCTGACGCTTGCGCGTTGCCCTTTGCCGCAAATACATTCAGCCGCATCACATCTGTTTCCGCCATCGAACACATCCCCAATGACCGCGCAGTCGGTGCAGAAATGGGACGTGTCCTCAAAGCAGGCGGCATTGCCGCGTTGAGCGTGCCATACACGTTTCGCGAGCGCAAGGGATTTTTTCAAGGACTCAAATCGTTTGTGCAAATTGCACCCAATGAATTTGTGCAGCAAGGGCGCGGCAATCTGGTGCGTTTCTACACGGATGCTGACCTCGATTCTCACTTTGCGCAACCAATGCACGCGCGCATCGCGCACAAGAAGTTTTTTGGACGCGCGTTGCTCAATGACCGTTATCACGAAACTCGCTGGAACCGCTACTGGACGCGTTTTATCCTCAAGGATTTATTGCTGACTTGGTTCGTTTATCCGTTCGAGGAAACATTTCTCCGTACAAGTGAGCCGTTTGGCGTCATCTTTCAATTACGTAAGTAACGGCACGACTCTCCGAAAAACGCGTTTCTACTCTTTGCTTTTGCCCCCCACTTTTCAGGACTCGCATCTTGAAGCTGCTTTATCTCATTGCCCAATACGGCGCGAATCATTCCGGGAATTTGATTCACCGCGAGATTGGACAGGTCGCGCAAGCATACGGACACGATTTTCAAGTATTTGCATTTACATCCCGACATGAACTCCAAGGGCGCCCTAGCTTTACCGTCGAAGAAAATATCCCTGTTTTGCGCGCGCCGGTAGCAGGCACGCTCGTAACCGACGCCATCAATACCATCACCACACCACTATTTCATTACAGTCGTTTCGTGAGCGGTGCTTGGTCAATCGCCGAATTTTTTAAGGCGCAGGAAAAACAAAAATCGTTCGTCCCGTACGACATGGTACTTGCCGAAGGCGCGTATCCGTTCGGCGCAATGGCGGCACTCGCAGCACCAAAACAAAAACTCGTCATTACTGTCGCGGGCGGCGATTTCATTGACAGCCGTGCAACACAGTACGGTTACGGACGCTTTCGTACCGCGCGTCGTTTGATGCGTTATGCGTTTCAACACGCGGCGGCGATTCGCGTCACCACTCCGCTTGTACAAGAACGCGTCCGTGCGCTCGGCGCGCCCCCTGAAAAAATTACGCGCGTTCCGCGCAACATTGCCGCGTACTGCTTCCCCCCCCCCTCGCCGCCGCTTGAACTCTTTCGCCAAGACAAACGCGCAGAACTTGTCGCAAAATACAATTTGGCGAACGCGCACATTCTCGTCGCAGTCGGACGATTATTGCCAATCAAAGGATTCGATATTTTGTTGCGCGCGCTCTCCGAAATTCAAGTGCGCGCCGGCGAGACGCGCCTTTTGCTCGTCGGACCCAATCGCAACAAGTACCAATCAGAATTGGAAGCGCTTGCCCGCGCGTGCGGCGTGCATGACAAAGTGATTTTTACGGGCGAGATTCCGCATCAAGCGATGCGCGCGATTCTCGCCGCCGCCGACGTAATTGCAATTCCAAGCGTTCTCGAGGGCATGAACAAAATCGCCGTCGAAGGCGCGGCAGTGGGTACGCCGTCCGTTGTGACGCGCACGGCAGGCATTGCAGATTTGATGAGCCACGCAAACATTGGAGAGATTGTCGAACCGAATGATGTGGACGCGTTCGCAGCACGCCTCAGCGAATTACTAAACAATCCGGTGCGCCGCGCGGAACTTGGGGAACGCGGCGTAGCATGGGCGCAGCAATTTTCCTCGCGCGCTGTTGGCGCGCAATTGCTCGAACTGTGCGAACGTGTTGCGAAAGCGGCATAATTTTTATCTATCCGAAACTCACGATTTCAAATTGCTTGCACCGCCCGGTCAATTGTGGGGTAAAATAAATTTCTCGGGCGCGAACCCGGCTCGTTCCAAACGGACTATTGCGCCCGCGCGAATCTCGTGCTATCAAATTTGCACACGATGTTCTAACAAAACAAATCTGCCGAGGATGACTAGATCCGCAGCCATTTTGTTAGTGCGTCCGAAAAAATTATGCGACGACCCATTCTCATTTTTACCCCGCTTGTGATTGCGTTTGCCGTTGCGTTGCTGCTGACGATGAGTGCTACAGCAACAACGTGGAGCGACCCGGCTGAAATTGCCAACCCCGCCAAACGTCCCGATGTCGCGATAGATGCAAATGGGGAAATCCATTTTGTGTGGATAAATCCTGACCGCGGCACAATACAGTATCGTCACTGCACGGCAGTGGACACATGCGATAACGCAGAAAAATTACCGAACCTCGATGGCGATGCTACATCGCCCGCGCTGGCATTGGACTCGCAAAATCGCCCGAACGTGGTGTGGGAACAGGTCAAGGGAAAAAAGCACACGATTTATTTTTCGCGCCGCGACGCGGGAGTATGGACAGACCCCGTTGCGTATTCCAATCAACCGGAAAGTGTGTTGCCCGATATTGCTATCGGCAGTGACGATGTAACGCAAGTGGTATATGAAAGTGTCCAAAACAATGGGCGCGCGATTTATTACGTGACCGAACCCAGCAGTCAATTGCCCAGTCCGCCGCGTTTGGTGGAATTGGAATTGCTGCAACCCGAAGATAAGGTCGCAAGCGGGCGCAACGTTCGCATCGCGGTTGATGGGGACAATCACGCGCATGTCGTATGGAATACAGCCAAGCGTCCCTTCGCGATCAAGTACGTGTATCAGGATAGCAATGGCAATTTTGTTGCGCCAAAAATTGTTGCGGACAAAAACCAAGACCAAACACCGGACCTTAGCATTGATGCAGAAACGAATCGCGTCGGCATCATTTGGGAAACGCGCAAAAATGACCGCGCCGCGTTTGTCTTGCTCGAAAATGGCGTCGAAGTGTTTCGCAAAAATAATGTCGAAGGCGGATTCGATACCGTGCGTCGCCCGCGCCTTGCAACCGATTGCGGCGGCAACTTTCATCTTGTGTTTCAACGCGAAAAATCGGACAAGAGTGATTGGAATATCTATTATCGCGAGTTCGACCCCAACACAGAAACATTCACCGACCCACTGCGCTTGACGGAATCGCAAAAAGACGACGCGATGCCTGCACTCACGACAACGGACAAAGGTGTACTGGCATTCATCACCGGACGCGGCGGAATCCTCAATGCGATGCAAGCAGAGATTGATACAGTGTGTCACGGACAGCCGACACCCACGCCAACCCTTTCACCGACGATTCCTTCATCAGGTTGGGAACACATTGCAAATCACGATGCGCGCATTGTGTACACACAAGCTTGGAACACAGTTGACAACACGAAAGCAAGCGATGGAAATTTCGCGCGCTGTGAAACAAACAATCGCTGTCAAAAAGGCGCGAGCGCGAAAATCGAATTTACCGGTGGCACGCGCATCGAATGGGAAACTGCGTACGCGAATACATTTGGGAAAGCGGATGTGTTGGTTGACGGCAAAGTGTTTGAGCGCGTGGACTTGTGCAGTCTCAACAAAAAATCTGCTAAACCGAAATTCGGCGTTCGCACTTATATCTTGAGTGGCGACGCCAACACCGCACACAGTCTCGAGATAAAATTTATCGGGCACTCGAATTGTTCAGACGTGAGACGAGATTATGTAGCGGTGGATGGGTTCAATATCTTGAGATAAAAAAACGGAGGTCGCTTGATGCGACCTCCAATTTTTTTTATCGTGATGCTTGCGGTTTGAAATCCGATTGGTTACTTATGGGAACAGTGGCTGCCAATCAGGATGGTCATCATAAACACTGTTATTCGTCAAGCGCGTTTGGTTCTGCCCATCCGCGTCCATGACATAGATTTCAGAATTCCCATCCCGATTGCTCATGAAAACGATTTTTGTTCCATCCGGGGACCAGCGTGGATTTAGGTCATTCGCAGAGTTATTTGTAAGACGCGTTTGATTCGAGCCATCGGCGTTCATCACATAGATTTCATAGCCGGTACCATCACGATTGCTGAAAAACGCGATTTTGGACCCATCGCGCGACCAAGCGGGACTACCATTTCCACCCGTGGCATTGAAGGTTAACCGCGTTTGATTAGAACCATCTGCATTCATTACATAGATATGCGCGTTCGTACCATCAACCCGCAGACTTTGAAAGACGAGTTTACTGCCGTCCGTTGACCAATGTGATCGGACATCACCATACGACGCAACATTCGTCAGATTTGTCGGGCTGCTTCCATTCACATTACTCTTGTAGATCTCATCATTGCCATCGCGATTCGTTGTAAATACAATTTGCGTGCTATCGGGTGACCAATCGGCTACTGCATCAACAGAGCTAGTATTCGTAGTAATCCGGGTCGGGCTGCTGCCATTTGCATTCATCCAATAGATGTCGCCATTGACAGTATCATCACGAAGACTGGTAAAAACAATCTTGGTCCCATCACGTGACCATGTAGGATCCCCATCATCGGTCGTGTTATTGGTTAGATTCGTTGGGTTCGCTCCATTTGAATCCATCACGGCAATTTCTGAATCAGCGGAATCGGTGTTGAATACAATCTTGCCATTGCTGGGAATGGTTCTCGGTTGCCACGACGGATTTAGGTCTATATTATTGGTGAGACCGAATTGAAAACTTCCATTCGGGTCCATTGTGTAAATGCCGTATTCACCACCGCGCTTGCTGCTGAACACGATTTTGTTGCAGTCGGGCGACCACTCCGGGTCAACATCGTCAGCGACATTCTGTGACAGGTTTGTCAAGTTGCCGCCATCTGCATCCATTACATAGACTTCATGCGAGCTGCCGGTACCGCGATAGAACAAGATTTTGGTACCATCACATGACCATACCGGGTCATAATCATCTGTCGCATCATTGGTGAGCTGAACGATACCTCCCCCATTCGCATCCATCTTGAAAATATCCCAATTTACAGTTCGGTTGCTCCAGAACAAAATCTTGGTGCCGTCGGGAGACCAACTTGCACCGGCATCGGATGCCGAATGATTTGTGAGCCGAATAACATTGCTGCCATTCGCGTTCATCGAATAGAGTTCGGCGTTTCCATCGCGGGTCGAAGAAAAAACCAAGCGACTCCCATCGGGCGACCAATCAGGCGATGTATCACTTGCCGAATTATTGGTGACGTTCGTTACGTTCGCCCCATTGCTGTCCATCACAAAAATTTCATAGTTGCCTGTACGGTTGCTTTGGAAAGCAATTTTGGTTCCGTCAGGCGACCATTTCGGCGAATCATCAGTGGCGGAATTGTTGGTCAAATTGGTCTGCGAAGAACCGCCGGATTCCATCACATAAATTTCGTAATTGCCATCACGCAGACTTGAAAAGACTATTTTGCCACCTTCCATTGATGGAGGTGTATATGGTGCAGGCAATGTGATAGTTGGAGTATTACTCGGTGTGAACGTCCGCGTAAAAGTTGGCGTATTGGTCGGTGTATTTGTCGGCGTATTCGTAGGTGTGTTGGTTGCTGTATTGGTCGGTGTGTTGGTTGGCGTATTCGTCGGTGTGTTGGTTGATGTAAAAGTATATGTTTTCGTTGCTGTGTTGGTTGCAGTGTTGGTTCTTGTCGGCGTTTTTGTTGGCGTGTTGGTCGGTGTGTTGGATGGCGTGAAGGTTCTCGTTGGTGTATAAGTTGGCGTAAAGGTGCGCGTGTTTGTTGGCGTCAATGTGTTAGTGGGCGTCGGAGTAATCGTTGGGGTATTGCTCGGAGTACGCGTCAACGTCGGTGTCGGCGTTGGCGCTTGATTGGTAAATTGTTGATAGCGGTCATTGTCTTTGTCGGTGACAAAAACTGTTTTGCCATTTGCCGCCACGGCGACACCATTCGGCAAATTAAATTGACCATCTCCACTTTCCAAAGGACCCGTACCATCCGGGTCGGGTTTGCATCCCGTGTTCGGTCCGAGAACACATTTGCTCCCCCACTTGGTCACGGGTGTGCAATCCTTTTTCAATTTCACAACCCGATTCTTGCCTTCGTCGGCAATATAGATATTGGCGGACGAATCCACTGCCAAGAGACGCGGATTTTTGAACTGCCCACTTTTCCCCGAACTGTATTGCGTACACTTTTGAATATACCCGGCAGAGGAAGAATAGACTACAATTCGATTATTCCCGGTGTCTGCCACATAGACATTGAGATTTTTATCCACCGCCACGCCATAAGGATATTCAAATTGCGTGTTACCGCTGCCTTGTCCTTTTCCAAAGAATGCCAAGAATTTGCAATTCGCATTCAACTTTTGAATCCGGTGATTGAGCGTTTCTGCAACATAGATGTTCCCTTTTTTATCTACGGCGATACCGCGCGGTTCATTGAATTTGCCTTTGGTAGTACCTTCCCCAATACAGGTTTTAGCAAGAGTGCCGGAACTGTCAAATCGTTTGATGCTATCTTCCCCCGGCTCGGTTACCCAGACCGAACCATCCGGCGCGACTGCAATTCCATACGGATAGCTTAGCCCGCTGACAAATGTTCCAAGCAAGTTTCCGTTTGCATCATATTTTTGAATACGGTGATTCTCCAGTTCCGCAACATAAACCACCTGCGCGTTCGCGTCATACGCAATGCCGACCGGTTTGTTAAATTCCCCCCCCAGCCCGCGCCCGCGCTTGAGTACAAAATTATACTTTTCCGCGTTCGGTGCGGAGACAAACATCATTTCCTTTGGCGCTGACAAAGGAAAGCTTAATATGCGCGCGGCATTCGCATCCGAGCCAAAGATGTAGAGTGCAATCAAGAGAGCTGCGATAATCGCAAACGCACCGAGAGATTTCTTTACCGCGTGGCGCCTTGAACAAGAGTTTTCAAGAGGAGCAGATGTTGGTTCCATGTTGACCTCGAATGAAGCGTGCAGTCAAAAACTTGAAATAGAATGACGGAGCTATGGCGTTGGCGGAGGTTCCTTGGTTGGCTTTGCCGTTGGCTCCGGTCTGTCGGTGGGTTGTGGAACCGAAGTGGGTTCAGGCGGTAAAGTCGGCTGGCGTTCTTTGATGCGAAATTGAAACGGACTGCCCTCAGAAGTGACTTGGCGATTGTCGGTCCGAATCACGCGCACCGTCCAAAAATATGTTCCGGCTTGTCTGCCAAATTTCCAATTGGGCGAATCAAAGTCGAGCAAAAAAGATTTCTCTGTCGTCGTCCCGACGGCATCACGCGTCGCGCTGCCATCTTGCCATGCCAAGACCTGAAACATTTCATCAACGCTCAATTCTTGCGCCCAACTCCATTGCAGATTCACACCCGTTGTAAATTCGGGGTTGCCTGCGGGTGCAACCAGTACGGGCGCGCTCGCAAGCGTTGTCGCCGCGCGGGTCGCGGTTGCTGATGCCGTTGTATTCGCCGCGCGCGTCGCGACACGCGTTGACGTACTCGCAGCGGTTGGTGTTCGAGTAGCGGTTGGCACTGTGCTTGAGGTTGCCGTTGGAATCGCAAGTGTTGGAGTCGGAGTTTGCGTGTGCGTTGGCGCAGTGGTTGACGTAGGAATCGCGCGCGTTGGTGTCGCCGTATGCGTAAGTGAGGGCGCAAGCGTGCGCGTGTGAGTTGCCGAAGGAATTTTTGTTTCGGTTGGTTTCGCAACGGGCAAATTCGTCGGCACGACTGAGAGAGTTGCTGTCGGCATCAACGCAATCAACCGCGTTGCCGTTGGCGGCACTTGCGACGCAACAATAGTTGTACCACAACCAAATTGATTTGGAATCCAACAACCAATGAATAGTCCGTACAATATCACAAGCAAGATACCAACCACTCCCGCGAGAGCGAATTGAATTTCGCGCTGCTTGAGGAATCGCGGCAAGGTCAGCGCAGTTGCAGTCGTCGGTGCATTGTTTTGCGTCGGTGCTGATTCAATAACTAGAGTCGTTAGAGGAATAACTGGCGATGCGGGTTGAGAAAGCTTTGGCGCTGGTGGAGATTCTGGTTGCGCGGGTCCGCTTGCTTGCGGCGAGAATGTCACAAAGGGCGGCGGCGATTGCGAAATTTTTGGTGCGCTGTCGGTTTGGCGCGGCTTGGTGTTTTCAATTTCAGCTGCACCGGAGACGATGGGACGCGGCGACTCAACAATTTTTGGTTCGGTGTTCGAGTCGGGGGGAATTTCTTTTTTGCCCGCACTCAATATTGCCGGCAACGTTCGCTCTAGCTTGCGGCGATACCCCTCTTGCGAGATGCGATGCTTCATCACCGCCTGAATGTCCCCCATCCGCAATTCCAAGCCCGGGGGCAGCTCTGCATCATCATAGCGAATCGCCAAGAATTGTTTTCGGCGGTTCAGCGCAAAGTTGATTTCGTTTTTGACATTGTTTGATTGGACGGAAGTTTTTGTAATAAAGACGACAAAATAAGTGCATGAAGCGAGTGCGCGCGCAATTTCATCGGGCCATTCATTCCCGGGGTCAATTCCCTCATCGTACCAAATGCGGTAGCCCTGCCCATCGAGATACACCAAATCGGCGAAAACCGCTGGCGCGTCTTCGTGAGCATAGCTCACAAAAATATAAGGTTCGGGACCTTTGTATGCTTCAAAAGGTGGACCGATAACAGTCTCTGACATCTTGGTCCATTCTGCACTTGCTCGCAACAGATTTGACAACGCGGCTGGGACCACGTTGTCATTGTAATGATTTTTGGGGGCATGGGAATTTTAACATTGCACATTCTACGCGTCAATCAGTCAGTGGTCATATTAAAGCGTTTGGCAACTCTCGTCGCACCCCATTCCCCAAAGGGAAACGGCGAGGAAATAAATTTTCCTCGCCGTTCCTTTCAACCCATTCGTTCACTTGTTTTTCTTGAGCGCTTTAAGGGCAAAACTCCACGCGTTGCGATAGTGTTCGATGGCATTGTGAGGGCTGCCTGCTGCGGCATCTTCATCGCCTTTGACAATTTCCGCATTGGCTTTGGCAATCTTTTTGCTGCTGCCATCGCCATCTACCGCTTCGTCAATCGAGATGACTGCAAGGTTGCGGTCAATGACGACAAGGCGATTGATGAAATCACTTAGGGCTGCATCGTCAACCGTACTTTTGTTGTCGTCCAACAATTCGCGCAGCTTGATGACCGTGTCTTTTTCTTGTTGGAAAACGGTCTTGCCTTTTTTGGAATGAAGGTGATTGCCGTCCAACCAGAGTTCCGGTTCAAGCGATGCGTTGAGATGGTCAATCGCTTGGTCAAGTTTCTTGCCATCTTTTTTGTTGGTCACCGTCGCGCGCAGCGCAGTCATTTCGTCCAACACACCTTGCTTGAGTTCGCGCTGTGTCGCAGTCGGTGCCGGTGTTTCCGTCGGCATCAGCGTCGCGGTTGGACTTGGCGATTGCGTTTCGGTTGGCGATGGTGTAAGTGTCGGTTCCAGCGTTTCCGTTGCTGTTGGCTGCGGTGTATTGGTTGGTTCCAACGTTTCGGTTGGTTGTGGAGTATTCGTCGGTTCTAATGTTTCAGTTGGCTGTGGAGTGTTGGTTGGTCCCGATGTTTCAGTTGGCAGTGGAGTATTCGTTGGTTCCACCGTTTCCGTCGCAGTTGGTTCGGGCGTATTGGTGGGTTCGATGGTTTCCGTTGGGTCAGGTGTGTTGGTCGGTTCAGGCGTATTCGTTGGTGCAGGCAAATCAAATTCTGCGCGGAATGTAATGCCCGCCGAGCCACCGCCGCCGCCAACCGTATTCGAGTTGCGTGCGAAAATTGCAATCACGTTGTTGCCTGCAAGCAAATGCGGCGTCAAGTCGTACACATATTCTGTTGACCAAAGATTGTTCGAGCCGACATGCACTCCGTTGATATATACATCACTGCCATCGTCCGCGTGAATTCGAATTTCACCGATATAGCCGCTCGCAGGCAATACAAATGCTTTTCGGAACAAAACGTGTTGATGCGTTTGAATACAGACCGGATTCCAAATCCACAACGCATTCGCATACGGCGCGCCCCACGATGAATATGCTTCGCATGGCGTATCAATTGCGTTTGCCCACGCACTGTCATCAAAGTTCACTTGCTCCCAACCGACGGGCGCGCCACTTGTTGCATCCATTGTCAACACGGAACAATCGCTGACAACGACCACACCGTTTGGAGAGGATGGTGTAGGCGGAGTCACCGTATTGCAAAGATTCGGCGCGGGATATTCAAACACTTGGACGCGCGGATTGTTGGGGGTGCTTAGCAACTCGCCCACATATACATCTCCGTCCGGTCCAATTGCAATTGCGGCGGGGTCCGTAAATTCGCCGTTGCCTGTGCCGAGGGTACCCCATTCACTCAATAGTACTCCATCCGTTGTGAATTTTCGTACGCGGTCAGTCACGGGGTCTGCGCCATAGAGATTGCCATCCGCGTCAATTGCAATTTTGTATGCCTGAAAATTCAGCGATGCAATTTGTGTACCGTTCGGCGCGAGTTTCAAAATCGGTCCGCCGCCGCGGTCCGTGGTAACATAAATGTTTCCATCGGAATCTACCGCGATACCGACGGGGAATGGTGATGCGCCCCACGTCGCGAGCAACGCGCCGCTCGAATTGTATTTGCGAATTTGACCGAAATGATGATTCACCGCATACACATTTCCCGCCGCATCAAACGCCACACCGCGCGCGTCGTCGAATTGTGCAAATAGTCCGAGCGCCGCGCCATTCGTATCAAATTTGCGAATGCTGTGGTCGAGCGAAGTGACAAACACCACATCACTCGCATTGACCGCAACATCCAACGGACGGTCGCTGTACCATTGCGTCAGGTACGTTCCGTCCGCCGTAAATTTTTGAATCCGATTGTTTTGTTGGTCGGCAACATAGACACTGCCCTGTGAATCAACGGCGATACCCTGAATCGCGTTGAATTTTCCATTGCTGCTGCCCAGTCCGCCCCAACTTGTTTTGAATGTCGGCGGCAGTTCGGCGGCAAGAGTTCCGCCCGCGAGCAACAGCGACACAAAAAGCGCGCCTACCGCGAGACACAATGCGAGGGCGATGGAAATGTGTGTGCGTTCAAGTTTTGCAAATGTTGAGCGATTCATTTTGCTTTCTCCTTATACTGGATTCGCCACAAGGGTTCGACGCGACCCCTTGACCTTTCGCGTTACTTGAGGCAGAATTTCCTGCACCTGCAACGCATCGGATACATTCGTTATAGCAGTTCCCCGCTGCACTGCGCTGTACAAGTTCCTGGTAACTTCTGGAAACTTTTGGCTGTCTGGATGGCTTCAAGGAGTTTGGATGTCACGCTCACCTTTGCGTCCTAAAAAAGAACCAAAACGCCCGCCGCAATCTGTTCCCAACGCGAACCTGTTTTCGGAAGACTATCGCCGCGAGGATGTTGCCGCGTTGTATCAAGCGATTCATGCGCGCGAGGGACGCGTGCTCGTGAGTTTGCCGCAAACTGGCATTTCGAGTTTGCTCCGTTTTCTCCGCGAACGCCGCGTGTGGAATGATTTGCACGTGTATTGCGCGTATGTAAATTGTGAATCCCCCGCCGTTTCCGCTGACCTCGTTTCGTTGTACGAAGCGCTCGCCAACGAATTTATCAAACAGAAATTGGGCAAAGCCGATTTGCACTTGCGCGGCTATGCGCGGCTGGCGGACTTGCTTGAACGCGCGGGCACGCACTCGCAGCGTCGCCTCATTGTTATCCTTGACGAAGCCGATGGTTTGACTGACATTGGCAAAGATTCGTTTTACCGTGACCTCGAAACCTTGACCGACTTGAACGAAGATGTCGTCCATCTCATTGCCATCAAACCGCGCACCGTCGCGGACATTGACCCCGAAGAGCGTTTGTTTGCGGGACGGCACTTGTATCTCGGACCACTCAACGCGCGCGATTTTAAAATTGCGCTCGCGCACAATCAAGAACGGCATCAAATTCGATTCGACGAAACAGCAGCAGATAAACTCGCGCGCATGAGTGGCGGACACGCGGGCTTGCTGCGCGGCATTGTCTCGGCGAGCGTGCGGTTGAATTTGGATTGGAACGAGCCTGAAGCAGAATTGTTGGAGAAATTGATTGCGGAGAATGATGTGCAGGCGCGCTGTCGAAAAATCTTGAAAGGATTGGATGCCGCGTCCCAAGACGCGCTCGTACAACTTGCGCGCGGAAAAATTCAAAACGTTTCGGCGCAGCAGCGCGCGCTTTTTTTAAAATTGCGGATGTTTCAAGAAACACCGTCGCCGAAATTTTTTTCCACCGTGCTGCAAAAATTTTTGCTCCAAAAAATTCCGACGACTGAGCCGCATCAACCGGCATCGTCAAAACAATTACAGATTCGCATCGAACGCGTAAAAATTGTCGGCAGCCCCAAGCGCGAGATTCCTTTGCGCGGGCGCGTGTTGGTGGATGGCAAACCCGTCAAGTTGAGCGCGCTCGAATTTCAATTGGTCGCGTATCTCACGCAGCAGCGCAGCACATTTCTCTATCATCAATTAGAGAATGATGTCTTGTTGAATGGTCAAGGCACAGCGCAAGAAAAACCATTCGGCAGTCAAGCGCTTCAATCGCTTGTCAAAGACGTACGTCAAGTGTTGGGCAAACAATGTATTCGCAACGAATTTTCGGTGGGCTATGAATTTGTGTGGGATGGCGAAATTGAACGCGTGAAAACAGAACCGTCAAATACCTAGCGCGCCAAAACTTTTGCAGCATTTTCACAAATCTACATGCACCGTCCCTCAAGACAAAACGATTGCACCCAGCCACTATGAAAAAATCGAACCAACGCGCCGCGCGCGCAAACATGGACGCGAATGAGCAATGGGTGCGCGCTCAGATTTCGCAATACCAAGCTTTGCATCCGCGCTATCAAGAATTTGCGCGCACGCTTCACGATATTTTGCACCGCGTCGCGCGTTCTCGCGCGCCCGATGCCATCGTACAAACGCGCGTCAAATCCATTGTCAGCTTTGCTGAAAAAATTCAACGCAAACGCGACAAGTACAACGACCCCGTGCATCAATTCACAGACCTCTGCGGCGCGCGCATCATCACGCATACAGCAGAACAAGTGATTGCAATTTCAAAATTCATTGAACAGCATTTCATTGTGGACGAAGCCAATTCGCAAGATGTCTTGCAGCGGCTCAAGCCCGCCGAATTTGGATACCGTTCAGTGCATTACATTGTCCAATTCAAACGCGATACCCATTCCGCGCACGAGTTGGGCGAAAAAATTCCCGATGAGTTGTTTGGGTTAAAAGCAGAAATTCAAGTTCGCACTCTGCTCGAACACGCGTGGGCAAGTTTTGGTCATGACCGCTTTTATAAAAGCGCGTTCACGATTCCGGCGAAATGGCAGCGCCAACTCGCGGAACTTTCCGCCGTTCTCGAAAACGCGGACAAAGATTTTGCACGCATCGAAGCGGGACTCGCAAGTTACGAAGCCGATTACGGCGCGTATCTTTCCGACGCGGAAATGGACCGCGAAATTCAACACCTCGAAATTGTTCTGGCGTACGACAAACAAAACGTTGACCTCGCGCTGACCATCGGCAAACTCGCCATTACGCGCGAACGCTGGGACAAGGCGATTGATGTTTTGAACGAATACGCGAATACGAATCATCAACCGCTTATCAAGGCGCTCGGCGTCGCGTTGACCAAAAAATTTCAAGAGACGCCACACAGCAAAGAATTCGAACGCGGTCAAGAATTTCTCGAACGCGCAAGCGCGCGCGAATATCACGACGCCGACGCGTTGGCATCGTACGCGAGTACGTGGCGCAAGCTCGACCAAGCAAAAATGCGCGAGCTGTATCGCCGAGCGTTCGAGACCGACCCTTCCGACCCGTACGCGCTCAATATGTTTTTGCAGACGGAAATCGCGTATCGCCGCGATGCATCGCTGATTGGCTTGATGCGTTCCGCGCTCGACGCGGCGATAGTGCGCTGCCGCGAACAAATTGAGGTCGGCATCAACATGCCGTGGGCATATTTCAACCTCGGCAAGTTTCAACTTTTTCTCGGTCAGCCGTATGACGCGCTCGCGGCATACACCAAAGGCATCGAGAAAACGAGCGCGCCGTGGATGCTCCGCAGTTCCTTTCTGGCAATGAATCAGCTGAAAGATTTGGACAGTGCACTGCCCGGTTATGAATGGACGCGTCGCCTTTTGCTGGTCGGATGGGTGGTCAAAATTCGCCAAGTGGAATCGTCACTGCGCGCGCAATTGCAAAACACTCTCGACGCGGAACTCGCTGAAACATTGCGCCAAGAATTGAACGAAATGCAAAAGCAGCATGACGAAGCAGAACAATGGCTCAAAACTTGTGCAAGCGCGAACCACACGCCCATTGCCGAACCTGTCCTCATTATTGCAGGCGGCACCGATGTGCGCGTCGAACAAGAAATGCAGAGCTATCGCGAATTGTTGTTGCAGGCGTTTGCAGATTTTCACGGTACGATTCTTTCGGGCGGCACAACGGCAGGCGTTGCGGGGCTTGTCGGTGATTTGCAAGAAGCGTATCCGAGCGCGGTGTACACGATTGGATATGTGCCGGACATGTCGCCACCGCACGTTGACCAAGACTATCGTTATTGCCAAGTGCGACACACCATCGGTAATGATTTCAGTCCTCTCGAACCTTTGCAAGGTTGGATTGATTTGCTCATGTCGGATATTTCTCCGATGCGCGTAAAATTACTAGGCATCAACGGCGGCGCAATTGCCGCGATTGAATATCGCGCCGCGCTCGCGTTGGGCGCAACCGTAGGGATTCTCGGCGAGAGTGGACGCGCCGCCGCGCGCCTCGCCCCCGATGACGCGTGGAATGATTCGCCGCGCTTGATATTGCTCCCGCAAGATGCCATGACGTTGCGCGCGTTTGTGCGTCCATCCCCGCGTCCGTTCGATGACAAACGACGCGAACGTTTGGCGCGGCACATTCATCAAGAATATCTGGAGCAGCAGCGCAGCAGCGCGCGTCAAGAGAGCCCCGCGCGCAACGAGTGGAAAAAATTACCGGAAAATTTTCAAGAATCGAATCGGCTCCAAGCGGACGACTTGATTGATAAAGTGCGCCGACTCGGTTTGAGTGTGCATCCCGTTTCCAATCGGAAAATTATTCGCTTGAAATTTACGCCGCAAGAAATTGAGCAGCTCGCGGAAATGGAACATGGGCGTTGGAATGTCGAACGCATGGTGGACGGTTGGCACATTGGCGATGAAAAAGATGCCGCCAAAAAAATCAGTCCGTATCTGCGGAAATGGTCTGACCTCAACGAACATATCAAACAAAATGACCGCGACGCGGTGAAAAAAATTCCCGACCTCCTCGCGCAAGTGGGACTCGAAGTACGCCGCCCCGAAAAAAATATCGCAACGGCAAAACCACCCCGCCGTTCGCGCGCGCCGCGCCGTGTTGCGACAAACACCAAGAAACGTAATCACTGAAACGGCGTTCCCATTCCACATTTTCCCTCACCATGTCGCTCCGAAAATTTGTCAAACCTTTCGCGCCGTATTGGACCTTTATCATTATCGGCATTGCGCTCGCCGCGTATCTGCTCGGATGGGGCGGACTCGCGCAATACTATACGGCGCTCGGAAAACCTGTCTCGGTTTATGAACTCACTTACCAAACGTTTCAACTCTTTGTGCTCCAATTCAACGCCACTCAACCAGAATTGATTCCGCCCGCGTTGGAAATTGCGCGCTTTCTCGCGCCCGGTATTTCCGCGTACGCGGCGATTGCGGCGTTGTTGCGTCTGCTCTCGCACGAATTGGAAGCGCAGCGTCTCTTGCGCGCGCGCAAGCATGTCATTATTGCCGGTTTGGGACGCAAAGGTTGGCTGCTTGCCAAAGGGTACAAAAATCAAAATCAGTACGTGGTCGTCATCGAGCGCAATCCCGAATGTGAATTTATTCCGGCGTGTCGTGACATGGGCATTCCTGTTCTCGTCGGCAATGCGGCAGAACAAAATTTGCTTGCGGCCGCAGGCATTCGCAATGCCGGACTATTGTTTGCCGTCACAGGCAACGACGCCATCAACGCGGAAATCAATGTCCAAGCGCGCCAACTCGCGCGTGCAAGCACACAGCCGCTCAATTGCATTGTCCATATCGTTGACCCGCAACTCAACCTATTGCTCAAACCCAAAGAATTTGATGACCCGACACCCGACCTCTTTCGTCTCTCGCTTTTCAATTTGTACGAATGGGGCGCGCAGGCGATGCTCGACCAAGCAAAACTTTTTGAAACACGCGACCAAACGCCGCGTGTGTTGGTGATTGGCGCGGGACAATTGGGCGAAAGTCTTGTCGCGCAAATCGCGCGCCGCTGGGCAAACCAACCGCGCAAAACACAGGACAAATTGAGTGTGGGGTTGATTGATGTGCAAGCACGCGAACGCGTAGAATGGCTGCGCGCGCGTTTTCCACAATTCGATGCAAGTATTGCGTTGTCTGATTTGACAATGGATGTGCGTTCCGCCGAATTTGAACGCGCTGCATTTTTGTTTGACCCAAACAAGCAGCCAACATGTACACACATTTTTATTTGTTTGGACCAAGACGCGTTGGCTTTGGGAACGGCGCTTACGCTTCAACATCAACTCGCGCGTTTTTCCGTCGAAATTATTTTGCGCCTCTCACAGCAAGCAGGTTTGGCATCGCTCTTGCCTGCGCATCTCAACGCGCGCCAAACCATTCCCAGCGCGCACCTTCACGCGTTTCCACTGTACGAAATCACATGTCAACCGGAACGCTTGCTCGGCACGTCCATCGAACTCGTCGCGCGCGCGTTGCACGAGTATTGGCGGCAAAAACAAATCGAGCATAATCCAAACGCAGTTGTACACACTGCCCTGCCCGCGTGGGCAGATTTGGCGGAATCGTTCCGCGAATCGAGTCGGCGCGAAGCCGACCATGTGGGCGTCATGCTCCGTTCGATTCAATGTGACATCGGTCCTTCACTTCATCGCGAACGCGCCGAATTTGAATTTCACGCGCACGAAATCGAGACGCTCGCGCAAATGGAGCATGAACGCTGGCTCACCGAACGTATCACCGAGGGCTGGAAATCAAACTTTGAATATGACCAAGCGCGCAAAAAAAATCCGCGTCTGGTCGCGTGGGAAAAATTAGACGCGCCGACGCAAGAAAACAATCGCGAATTTGTACGCGCGATTCCGACATTATTGAGAAACGCGGGCTTGGAAATTTATCGCCGTGCGACAGACTGAACAGTAAGTTGCGCGCGTTTATTCGCATCCCTATAATGCGTTTTAATTGAATGACATCACAGGAGAACTATGCGACAACTTATCACGCTCTCTCATCAAGATGCCCAGCGCGCAATTGACGCAATGTGTGCGGAATGCAACACACGCGCAAAAGGCGGCGTCCTCGTCGTCAGCGACGCACACGGCGAACTCATCGCGTTATTGCGAATGGACGGCGCGCCATTTTCGAGTATTCAAATTGCAATGAACAAAGCGTACACCGCCGCGCGTGAGCGCAAGCCGTCGTATGAGGTTGGTCAAAAAGCGCGGGACGCCGAACGCGGTTTCCCGATGACAAATTTCGGCGAACTCAAATATACAACGTGGGGCGGAGGGTTGCCTGTGATGGTCGAAGGGGAAGTGATTGGCGCAGTCGCCGTCAGTGGTTTGCCGGAAAAAGAGGATATGGAAATCGCAGAATTGGGCAGGCAGGCAGCGTTGGGGTTTTAGATATCGCCAAGTTGGAGCAACCGCCGCGCGTTCTCCAATAAAATTTTTTGCTTCACCTGCGGTTTCAATTCCAATTCGTCGAACGCGGCGAGCCAGCGGTCAGGTTGGAGAGAGGGGTAATCCGAACCGAACATCACTTTGTCTTGCAATAACGTATTCATGTATTGCACAAGGCGCGGCAAAAAATATTTCGGCGACCAACCCGACAAATCAATATAAACATTCGCCTTGTGCAAGGCAACAGCGAGTTGTTCTTCTTGCCACGGCACGGCGGGATGCGCCATGATGATGGTGAGATTTGGAAAATCTGCCGCAACGTCGTCGAGCAACAAGGGATGTGAGTACTTTAATTTGTATCCGCCCCCCCCCGCCGTTCCTGCGCCGACGCCCGTTTGCCCCGTGTGAAAGAGAACGGGGATTTTTAATTCCGCGCATTTTGCCCACAACGGATAAAAGCGTTCGTCGTTCGGAAAAAATTTTTGCGTCGTCGGATGCAGTTTCAAACCCCGCAGTCCCAATTCCTTTACCGCGCGTTCGATTTCTTGGATTGCGATTTCATCTTTCAACGGGTCAACAGAGGCGAACCCAATGAACCGGTCCGCGTATCTATTTGCGATGCTCGCAACGTAGTCGTTTCCAATGTACGGCACGCCGCTCGCCGTTTCGGCGTCAATGTGAAAAATCACGCCAAACAAATCGAGCCGCGAATAAATTTCATACATCTCTTCGGGCGTGCGCGGCAAATTCCCCGATTTGAAATACGCCGCCATGTCTTCGATTTCTTGAAAAGCGGGATGTCCCATCGGTGGTGGAACGTGAATGTGTACATCAATCGCGCGCATTTTGGTAAAGGATGAAGGATGAGGGAAGAAGGATGAATTTTACCATCTCGCCTCTCACCCGATTTTCCGCGTCTGATTTTTCCAATACGGTTCGCGCAGTACGCGTTTCAAAATTTTTCCGCTCGGTGTGCGCGGGAGTTGCGAAACAAATTCTACCGAGCGCGGACGTTCAAACCCGCCGAGTTTGCCGCGACAAAATTCGACCAGTTCGTCCTCGCTCACATTCATTCCTTCGCGCAATACAACTATCGCTTTCACCGTCTCGCCCCATTTTTCATCAGGCACACCAATCACCGCGACATCCGCAATCGCGGGATGTTTGTACAACACTTCTTCGACAACGCGCGGATATACATTTTCGCCGCCCGAAACAATCATATCTTTGACGCGGTCTTGAATAAACAAATATCCTTCGTCATCCAAAATGCCCGCGTCACCTGTGTGCATCCATCCGCCACGCAGCGTGTGCGCCGTCGCTTCGGGCTGCTTCCAATATCCTTTCATCATCTGCGGACCGCGCACCGCGATTTCGCCAATCGTTCCGTTCGGCAAAACGTTATCGTCCACATCCACAATTTTGATTTGCGTGCCGAGTGTGGCGCGTCCTGCCGATACAAGCAATTGCGGATTTTCGCGCAGTGCGCGGCGATGGTCTTCGGGCGTGAGATTCGTAATCGCCGCCGTCATTTCGGTCATGCCGTACCCTTGACTGAACTCACATTGAAAAATTTCCAACGCGCGCCGCAATGTTTGTTCCGCAATCGCGGACGCGCCATAATGAATCAAACGCAGTGAATCGTACGCGCGTTCCGCCACATCGGGGACTTGCACCAAACACATTTGAATCATCGCGGGAATGAGAACGGCGAATCCAATTTTCTCTTCACTCAACGCGCGCACCACTTCGGACGGTTTGAAATCAGACATGATATAGAGCGAACCGCCCGCCGCGATCACGGGAAACGCGCCCGCGTTCGCCGCCGCGACATGAAACACCGGCGCAACCAACAAACCGCGTTCGCCGCGCGGAATTTCGTGCAGCATGCCGATTTGCTGTAAATGCGCGACGGCGGCGCGATGCGTGATGATTGCGCCTTTCGGATGCCCTGTGGTGCCGCTGGTGTACAACTGAAACAAATCGTCGTCGGGAGAGATGCCGCGCTCGGAAAAATTCGCAGACTCGCTTTGAATCCACGCGCGAAAATCTTGCCAACCATCGACGCGTTCACCATCAATCGCAAGGTACTCTTGAATAAATTGCGCGGCATCACAAATTGAATTCACATCGTTCAAAAAATCGCGCGCGGCAAAAATAATTTTTGCTTCCGAATCGTTGAGAATGTACAGCCATTCGGTCGGCGCAAGACGAAAGTTCAACGGCACAGGCACGACGCCCGCTTTCGCGCACGCAAAATACAACAGCATGTACTCGATGCTGTTCTTTGAGAGAATCGCGATGCGGTCTCCGATTTGCAGATTCGCGTTCACCAACGCGTTCGCAATGCGATTCGTTTGCAGTAACGCGTCGTGGTACGTGACGCGGCGTTCACCGTGTACCGCAAATTCCGCGTCAGATTGTTCGCGTGAGCGAAAATCGAGGAAATCGTAGAGACGCATTACAAAACTTTATCCCCACACCTCACGCGCGGTTTCTGCAACCAATCGCAATTTCGCTTCTTGCTCCGCTTCGGAAATCAAATTCCCCGCTTCGGTTGACGCGAATCCGCACTGCGTACTCAACGCCAAACGTTCGAGGGGAACATATTTTGCCGCTTCTTGAATCCGCTGTTTCAATTCCTCTTTCGATTCCATGCGCGGTTTTTTCGTTGTCACCAAACCCAATACGACGGTGCGGTCTTCAGGAACGTGTTTCAAGGGTTCAAAGCCGCCCGAACGTTCGTCGTCGTACTCGAGCAAAAATCTTGAAAACTTTGTTCGTTCAAACACAGCCGCAATCGGGTCATAACCGCCGCTCGCGTAGAATTTACTTTGGTTGTTGCCGCGACACAAATGAATTCCGAATGTGATGCCGGGATGGTCGCCAATCACCGCGTTATCCAATTCGATGCAGCGGTCCAATAATTTATCGGGGTCATTGCCGCGCTGTTTGTATCCTTCGCGAATGTTTGGGTCAATCAGACCCGCGTACTGCGGCGCATCAATCTGAATGTACGTACAGCCAAGTCGAATCAACTCTTGTACTTCTTCGCGCAGCACATCCACCACATCCGCGAGATACGCGTCCATCGTTGCGTACGCGCCTTGTGATTTATCAGGCGCGTAATACGCGGCTGCTTGCTGCGCGCTGATGAGTGTTACTTTACCCGGATGTTTCGTGCGAGCGCGCACATAGGTAAATTCTTCTTCGCACATCGGGCGCACGCGTCTCAATTTCGAAACGACGACGGGACGTTTCAAAATCAATTCGTTGCCCTGTTCATCGCGAAACGGAATCGCCCAACCGCCGTACTTGTCGTACCCTTCCACCGCGTCAATGAGATGCCCATAAAACGCATAGCGGCGCATCTCGCCGTCGGTGAGAACATCTATGCCACAGCGCGTCTGCAAATCAATCGCTTCATCAACGGAACGGTCTTCAATTTGTTTAAATTCAACGGCGCTGATGTTTCCTTCGTCGCGTCGTGCCCGCGCATCTTTTAGATATTGCGGGCGCAGAAGCGAACCGATGACATCACTGCGAAAGTTGTTCATGATTTAGTTCCTTTGCGGGAAATTGGAGAATAAAGACCGGAGCTAAGTTTCTGGTCTCCTGTCTCTTGTTACGGAAACGTTCGCGGCGTACGCTGTACGCTAATCCAGCGCAGTTCTGTAAATTCGTCCAGCGCGGCTTTGCCGCCCATGCGTCCATAGCCGCTGTCTTTGACGCCGCCGAATGGCACTTGCGGTTCGTCATTAACACTTTGGTCGCCGATATGCACCATGCCCGTTTCGAGACGCATCGCCAAATCGAGCGCCTTGTTAAAATCATTCGTGATGATGCCCGACGAGAGTCCATAACGCGAATTGTTCGCAACCGCCAACGCGTGTTCCGCATCGTCCACGACGACGATGGGCGCGACGGGTCCGAACGTTTGGTCGGTAAATAATTTCATACTATCTTGAACGTTCGTCACAATCGTCGGATAGTACAAGAGATTTTCGTACTTGCCGCCCAAAATTAAATTCGCGCCGCCGTTAATGGCTTCTTGCACATGGGAGTGAACTTTAGTAATAGCTGCTTGATTGATGAGTGGACCAATGTTTGTTGAAAAATCGCTCGGGTCGCCCACCTTTAATCCATTCGCGCGCTGCACCAATTTTTCAATGAACGCATCCGCGATGGGACGTTCGACGATGATGCGTTCGGTGGACATGCAAATTTGACCTTGATGCAAGAACGCGCCCCATGCCGCCGCGTCCGCCGCGTAATCCAAGTCCGCGTCGCGCAACACAATCAACGGGTCTTTGCCGCCCAATTCCATCACCGCGCGTTTGAGATGGCGTCCCGCTTTTTCGGCAATGATGCGTCCGACTTCGGTGGAACCCGTAAAACTGATTCGGCGCGTCGCGGGATTCGCAATCATCTCGTCGCCCACTTCCACCGCATCTTCGCGCGTACTCGTAATCACATTCAACACGCCCGGCGGAAAACCCGCTTCCTCAAAAATTTCGGCGAGGCGAATGCCGCCCGAAATCGGTGCTTCTTCCGACGGTTTCAAGACGGCAGTGTTGCCGTACGCAATCGGCAGCGCAATCGCGCGCATACACAAAATATACGGCACGTTGAATGGACCAAAACCCGCGACAACGCCTGCCGGTTGGCGCAGCGCCATGAAAAATGAATTGGGATAGTCCGCGGGAATCACCTCGCCTTTGACATCGTAGGCAGCCGCGGCGGCTTGGCGCAAAAGTCCGGGAACGAAAAACATCTGGAACATCGCGATCCCAATCGTCGAGCCGTTCTCTTGCATCAAAGTACTTACCAAATCGTCTTGGCGTTTTTCAAAAATGTCTGCGGCTTTTAAAAACATTTTTTGCCGCGCGGCAGGAGGAGTCGCCGCCCATGCAGGAAATGCGCGCGCTGCCGCTTCAATCGCGCGTTTCGCATCCGCGCGTTTTCCTTTTGGCACACGCGCGTACACTTGTCCGTTGTACGGATTTAAATCGTCGAACGCTTCGCCATTCGCGGCGTCCACCCATTCGCCGCCAATGTACATTTTGAATGTTTCGCTCATGTTTGCCTCCTTGCAGAAATCAAGAATGGTGACAAGAGACCGGAGAGGAGAGACCGATTACGGTTCAACAGATAGTGCGGACGGATAAACTCTATCCCCCGACAGTGACACCGCCATCCACAAAAATCACTTGCCCCGTAATATAACTCGCATCATCGCTCGCAAGAAACAAATGCGTCGCCGCAATTTCTTCCGGTTCGGCAAAACGTTTCAGCGGAATGCGTTCAATCAAATTCGCGACAATGTTTTCGGGAATCGTCGCGGTCATGCGCGTTTTCACACCGCCGGGCGCGATGCAGTTGACACGGATGTTAAAGCGCGCCCATTCGAGCGCGAGCGTTTTCGTCAAACCAATCACGCCTGCTTTCGACGCGGCATAATTCGCTTGACCGATATTGCCTTCGGCGGCGATGGAGGCAGTGTTGACAATGACGCCGCGTTTTTGTTGAATGAACGACACCGCCGCGAGCTGCGACATGAGCCACGTGCCTTTTAAATTCACATTCAGCACCGCGTCCCATTGTTCATCGCTCATCATTTTCACGTCGCCGTCTTTGACGCGCACCGTCAACGCATCGCGCGTAATCCCCGCGTTGTTGATGAGAATATCCAATTTACCAAAACGCGCGAGCGCCGCATCCACAACATTTTGCGCCTCTGCGCGCACAGCAACACTTGCAATCACCGCGAGCGCTTTCCCCCCCCCCTCTTGAATCAACCGGACCGTTTCATGCGCGCCCGCTTCGTCCATATCAGAAACGACAACACTCGCGCCTTCGTTCGCAAAACGCAGCGCGGTTGCGCGTCCAATGCCGCCGCCTGCGCCGGTCACAATGACTACTCTGTCTGCTAGTTTCATGTTGTTCCTTTTGGGAATAGAGATTGGAAGTTGGATGTTAGAAGTTGGATGTTAGAAGTTGGATGTTGGGATTTGGATAGAAGATGAGCGTTGGAAGTTGGATGTTGGGATTTGGATAGAAGATGAGCGTTGGAATTTGATGTTTGACGTTTCACGCCTTACGTTTCTGATGACTGATTACTTTACAAATTCCCGCTTGTCGTTTCTCTCCTCACTCCCCCCGTCGCTTTATCATCACCACTTCTTCTACTTGAAGCACCTGTTCGCCGCGTTGATTGAGGACGCGATTTTCGAGAGTGAGAATTCCACGGTCGGGTTTAGAGGTTTCTTTTTTGTCCGCGATTTTAAATTCGAGATGAATCGTGTCGCCGAAACGAACGGCGCCGGTGTACTTGATCGTTTGTTGCAGCAACGCGAGCGTCGTACCTTCAAACAAACCGAGTTGATTGATTTGTCCGGTTGCGATGGCGAGGATGAGGACGCCGTGCGCGATGCGTCCGCCGAATGGGGTGGTTTTGCCGTACTCTTCGCTGGTGTGCAGTGGATTGTAATCGCCGGAAATGCCCGCGAAATTGACAACATCCGTTTCCGTCACTGTGCGTTCTTGACACACGAACGTGTCGCCCACATTGAATTGTTCAAAATAGAGTCCGCGCGGTTTATACGGCATACATTTGTCTCCTCACAACCCCGTGGTCAGATTCTTTAATATGTTCTCTATAAAGAACGATATTCTTTATGATAAACATACAGATTCTATGGATTTTTACTCCTCATGTCAATAGGCAATCTCGAAAAAATTTTCCACCGCAACCTATTGATTTTTTCAGATATTTGCGTTATAGTTTTTCTACTCTGTCGCCTTGGCTCCCGGCGCAGATATGCTTCCCGGCTCAACGGTAATTCTTCACCGAATCTATGTTCTTTTGAGAGAACGCCGTTCGTTCTAAAAATAACAATCTACCTTATGCCCACTCGACCCAATCGAACCAAAACACATTCGTGGAAAACCTCCACACCAAAACTCGTACCGGCGGTTGACCGTACCGTCCAAGTCTTGAACGCGTTCACCAATGGCAGCAACAACTTGGGTGTTTCCGAACTTGCGCGCAACTTAAAAATCAACAAAAGCACTTTGCATGGAATTCTCAACACACTTGTACATCATCATTGGCTCGAGCGCGATGAGGCATCCAAAACCTATCGGCTTGGTTTTGGGCTGTACGCGCTGGGAAATCGTGCGGGCGCGCAGGTGGACTTGCTCGCGGTCGCGCATCCGTTTGTTGCGCAGCTCGCTCACGAAATGCAAGAAACCATCATGCTCACCACGATTCGTCAAGAACATATTTTGTTGATTGATTTGGAAGAAGCGCCGCATGATTTGAAATTGAGCGCGCGCGTCGGGCAGCAGATGCCGTACAACGCGGGCGCGTTCGGAATGGTGTTCAATGCCGCGCTGGCGCGCGCGGATTTGGATGAATTGGTACGCCGACGCGGCTTTCGAACCTTTACGCCCAAAAGTGTTGGCGACTTGCACAAGTACGCTCAAGTGCTCGAACGCGTGCGCGTGCAAGGATACGCGTCCGAAAGCGAAGAATATATTGAAGGACTGTGCGGCGTTGCCGCACCGATTGTGAATATGCAAGGACAAGTGCTTGCCTCGTTGGGCATCGTCGGTTTCAAATCGCGTTTGCCCGAGGAACGTCTCGAAACCCTCGCGCGCCGCGTGCGTCAAGTCGCGCAAGAAATTTCGTTTCGCCTCGGCGCACCCGCCTATCCCGTTTGGAATGGAATTGTCGGACGACTCTTTTGATTTGCAAGAATGGAAAGGAGGCACTCTTACAAGCCATACAAAATTCTTTGAGCGATATAGAGTTTGCGTGATGAGGCGCAAGAAAATGTTGTGAGATTCACCCGAAGGAGGGAAGAAGATGAAGACACGGAATGTCTCGATGCTTTTCGCATGTGCCATCGTACTCACACTCGCGGTTATGGTTCTCGGTTGTGCGGGGACCGCGCCAACGCCCGCCACTATCAAAGTCGGCGCGGTTGTGCCATTAACAGGACGCTACGCGGCGGGCGGCGACCAAGTTCGCAATGGTTATTTGCTTGCGGTTGAAGACATTAACGCAGCAGGCGGTGTCGAAGTTTTGGGCAAAAAGATTCCGCTCGAATTAATTGTTGTGGACGACGAATCGGACCCAACCAAAACCGTACAGCGCATGGAAACGCTCGCGACGAATGATAAAGTCGTCGCATATCTCGGCGGCTTTGGCAGTGACCTTCATGCTGCTGCCGTTGCGATTGCCGAAAAAAATAAAATCCCCTATCTCGGCGTCGCGTTCGCATTGAAAAAAATCCACGAGCAAGGTTTCAAGTACATGTTTTCGCCGTTTCCCAAATCTCCCGATTTGGCAAAGGCAACGTTCGACATTTTTGATACACTGAATCCCAAACCGACGAAAATCGCAATCTTTGCGGAAAAGACCGACTGGGGCAATGAACTCGGCGGTGGTTGGCGCGACCAAGCCAAGGCGCGCGGCTATGAAGTTGTCGTAGATGAAACCTACGCGCCCGGTTCCAAAGATTTCTCCGCTGCAATCTTGAAAGCCAAAGAAACCGGCGCGCAAGCGGTCCTCGCGCTGCCGAATCCGCCCGACGCGTTGACGATTGCCAAACAAATGAAAGAGCTCGATTATAATCCTGCGGCAATCATGTTTTTGCGCGGTGCGGACGCCGTCACCTGGTCACAAAGTATGGGCAAAGATGGTGATTACGTTTTGCTCGCGGCAGGCGGCAATCCCGAAGCGAAATTCCCCGGCATGGCAGAAATGGTTGCCAAACACCAAGCGAAATTCAACAAATCGGCAGCAGGCACGACAGGTCCCGCCTACGCGACGGTGCAAATTCTCGCGGACGCGATTAAACGCGCCAATTCGCTTGACCCCACAAAAATCCGCGACGCAATTGCGGCAACAAACATGACGACGATTGCAGGTCCCGTCACATTCAACGCGGATGGCACAGGCAACGTCATCACTGTCGTCTCTCAATATCAAGACGGCAAACAAAAATTGATTTGGCCCAAGGACATGGCAGTGGTCCAGGTCGCGTATCCCGCGCCGCCGTGGAACGCGCGCTGATTTGATTGTCATTTTGAGTTGCGACAAATTATGTCGCGGCGAGAAATCTCATTCGCGCCGATAGAGATTTCTCGCTCCGCTCAAAATGACAGAACAACCTACTTTCAAATCAAAATGCTTCAGCTCACCGGCATCACGAAAACATTCGGCGGCTTGAACGCAGTCAACCAATTGAGTCTCACCATTGCTGAAGGCGAAATCGTCGGACTCATTGGACCGAACGGCGCGGGCAAGACAACGCTGTTTAATCTTATTACGGGATTTTACACGCCCACCGCCGGGCAGATTTCGTTTCGCAAGCAAGACATTACACGTGTGGATTCTGCCGCGCGCTGCAAGCAAGGCATCGCGCGCACGTTTCAACATGTGCGTCCGTTTCCGCACATGACGCTCGTGGAAAATGTCGCGGTGGGTTCTGTGTACGGACGCGAACCGGCGCGTACGCGCGCGCTGGCTGAAGCCGACGCACACCAATGGTTGGAACGCGTCGGCTTGCCGGAAAATCACACCGCGCGCGCCAATTCGTTAACGTTGATGAATCGCAAACGACTCGAATTGGCGCGCGCGCTCGCAACGCAGCCGTACTTGTTGCTGCTCGACGAATGGCTCGCGGGCTTGAATCCCTCGGAAGTGAATCAGGCGCTTGAATTGATTCGCGGTTTGCGCGCGTCGGGTATCACCATTCTGCTCGTCGAGCATTTGGTCAAGCCGTTGTTTGGAATTTCGGACCGCGTGATTGCAATGGACGCCGGCGAAAAAATTGCCGAAGGCACGCCGATGCAAGTGGCAACGAACGAGCGCGTCGTCGAAGCGTACTTGGGCACGCATCACGGTTATGCCGCGTCGCACTCTTTTCGGAAATGAACAACGCTCATGCTTGAGGTTCAAGCGGTCAGTGCCGCCTATGGCGATTTGCCCGCGCTCTGGGATGTTTCGCTCAACGTCGCGCAAGGCGAAATTGTCGCGTTGATTGGTCCGAACGGCGCCGGAAAAACGACGCTGCTGCGAACGATTGTTGGACTGCATCGCCCTACCACCGGCAAAATTTTGTTGGAAGGCAAACCTCTCCACACCATCCCCGCACATGAAATCAGCGCGCACGGTATCACTCTTGTTCCCGAGGGACGTCGTTTGTTCGGCGGGATGACGGTGCTGGAAAATCTCCAAGTCGGCGCACACTCGGCGCGCGCACAAAAACAATTCGCGCAATCGCTTGCTGAAGTGTATGAAATTTTTCCTCCGCTCGCAGAACGCAAACACGCGTTAGCGTCAACCCTCAGCGGCGGACAACAGCAAATGGTTGCCATCGGACGCGCGTTGATGGGCGCTCCGCGTTTGTTGCTGCTCGACGAGCCTTCGTTGGGACTCGCGCCGTTGATTGTCGAAAGTATCTTTGAAGTGATTACGCGTGTGAATGGCGAGGGTGTGACGATTCTGTTGGTCGAACAAAACGCGCACGCCGCGCTCGAGCTCGCGCACCGCGCGTACATTCTCGAACAAGGGCGCATCGTCGGACACGACACCGGCGCGGCAATGTTGGAAAATGAACAAGTGCGCGAAGCGTATTTGGGCTTTGTGGAGAGCGCAGCGTAATGGAATTTATCGTACAGAATTTGATTTTTGGTCTTTTCGTCGGCAGTATTTATGGTATCGGCGCGGTAGGACTCGCTTTGATTTTTGGCGTTTTGAAATTGATGAATATCGCGCACGGTGAGCTTGTCATGGTCGGTGCCTACGCGAGTTTTTGGTTGTTTGTGGGTTTGGGCATTGACCCGTTTTTGGGATTGTTGATTGTGATTCCGTTGATGTTTGCCTTCGGCGTTTTGTTAGATTTGATTTTGTTTGACCGCGTGGTGCGCTTGCATCCCGAAACAAAAATCAAAAATTCGCTGCTCATTAGTTTCGGTCTGGGCATCATTTTGCAAGAGACCGCCGCACAAGCATTCACTGCCGACGAGCGCGCGATTCAAACGGTCTATTCGGGTTTGGGTTTTCTCGTCGCCGGCATCGCACTGCCGTACACGCGCCTTGCCACTTTTGCGATTGCGTTGTTGTTTATTTTTGCACTCTGGTATCTTTTGAATCGCACACGCACGGGGCGTGCGATTCGCGCGACGGCAGAAGATTGGGAAGCCGCAACGCAAGCGGGTGTCAATGTGCATCGAGTCTATTTGTTCACATTTGGACTCGGCGCGGCGGCGGCGGGCATCGCGGGCGCGTTAATTGGCGTCACGTACGGTTTCACGCCGACCATCGGTTTGGTCTGGACACTCAAGGCATTGATTATTGTTGTTCTCGCAGGCACCGGCAGCATTCTCGGCGCGTTTCCTGCCGGACTGTTGCTCGGACTCGCGGAATCGGTCAGCGGCATCGTCATTGGCGCGGAATATCGCGAAATCGTGGGGCTGGTGATTTTTTTGGTGGTGTTGTTGGTGAGACCGCAAGGGTTGTTTGGGAAAAAGGGATAACCTGGGAATAATGACTCTCGAACAATCGAAAATCGAAATTCGGAAAACGAAATTGAAATTGAAACTTTTTTCGCCAAAGTGGATTGTCACCGCGCTCGTCATTCTTGCGGCGGCGTTATTACCATTGCTCACGGACAATACAAGTACGCTGAATCTTTTTTTTCTCGTGTATCTTTTTATCACATTGAGTTCGAGTTGGAATATGCTCGCGGGCTTTGCGGGACAAATTAGTTTGGGACACGCGGCATTTTTTGGCATCGGCGCGTTGGTGATGCGAACGCTGTGGCTCGGCGGCATGAATTATTTGCTCGCGCTGCCTATTGCGGGAATCGTCGCCGGACTGTGCGCGCTCGTGATTGGTGTGCCGACGTTCCGCTTGCGCGGCATTTATTTTTCGATTGGGACACTCGCGCTCGCAGAAGCACTGCGCTTGACCATCAGCAATCTTTTACCAAACATTTCGACAATGCCGATTCAAGCCATCGCCGAGTACGAATTGACGTCGCGCTATTATCTCGCGCTCGGTGTCGCGGTAATCACATTGGGCGCGGCGTATATGATGCTGCGTTCCCGTTTGAGTTTGGGCTTGTTTGCCATTCGTGAAGACGAAGAAGCCGCGCAAGCGACAGGCGTACGTCCCGCGCTGCACAAACTCGCCGCGTCGGGCATCAGCAGTTTTTTCGCGGGCATCGCGGGCGCGGTCTTTGCGTTTCATCAAGTCAGTTATTATCCTGCCGCCGCGTTCGGTCCGCATTGGACATTCGACGCACTGCTCATTACATTCGTCGGCGGTTTGGGAACACTGCTCGGTCCCGTTCTCGGCGCGTTATTTTTTGTCTTGTTGCGCGAACAAATCGCGCTCGTGTTGGGCAACTGGAGCGTAATTTTGTTTGGCGTGTTGTTTATCATCGTTGTCCTCGCGCTGCCGGGAGGACTGATGGATTTGGGCGGACGCATTCAAAAACGTTTTCGCCGTTAAACAGAGATGAACAATCTGACGCGCACGCAAGTCGGTATCATCGGTTCGGGACCCGCAGGATTGTTGCTGTCGCATCTCTTGTCACAGCACGGTATCGAGTCGGTGATTCTCGAACGCGTGAGTCGCGAACATTTGGAAGGACGGATTCGCGCGGGCGTATTGGAACAAGGCACGGTGAATCTTGTGCGCGAAATTGGCGCGGCGGAACGTATGGAACGTGAAGCGCTGATTCACGATGGCGTTCAAATCGCGTTCCGTGACCGTCTCGAACGCGTTGATTTTGTAAAACATACGGGTACACCCGTCACAATTTATGGACAAACGGAACTCACGCGCAATTTGATTCAGTTGCGTTTGGCGCGCGGCGGCGCGCTCGAATTTGAAGCGCCGGTTGTTGCCATCGAAAATTTTTTGTACGATAAACCGCGCATCGTGTACGAACAACACAGAGAACGGTTTGAACTGGAATGTGATTTCGTCGCGGGCTGCGATGGGTTTCACGGGATTGCGCGCAAGAGCATTGATGCAAACAAACTCACAACATACGAAAAAATTTATCCGTTTGGTTGGCTCGGCATCTTGTCCGATGTGTCGCCGGTGGACGACGAATTGATTTATGCAAATCACGCGCGCGGTTTTGCCTTGTGCAGTATGCGTTCGCCGACGCGCAGTCGTTATTACGTGCAGTGCAGTTTGGATGACACGGTGGAAGCTTGGAGTGACGACGCGTTTTGGGATGAACTGCGCCGGCGTTTGCCGCCGCATGTTGCGGAGCAAGTTGTCACGGGTCCGCGTTTGGAGATGAGCATCGCGCCATTGCGTTCATTCGTTGCCGAGCCGCTGCGTTTCGGAAAATTATTTCTCGCGGGCGATGCTGCGCATATTGTTCCTCCGACGGGCGCGAAAGGTTTGAACCTCGCGGCGAGTGATGTATTTTATTTATCGCGCGCGCTTGTCGCGTTTTATGCAGAACAGCGCAACGACTTGCTCGAACGCTATTCGGAAACCGCGCTGCGACGCGTGTGGGGCGCGATTCGTTTTTCGTGGTGGTACACGTCGCTGCTGCACAAATTTGACGACGACACATTTAATCGGCGTGTGCAATTGGCAGACTTGGAATATCTCGCGCACTCGGACGCGGCAAAAACAGCGTTCGCAGAAAATTATGTCGGGCTGCCGTTTGAAAAATTCGAGTAACTATGTCGAACGAACGTTACGCACGCGGAATGAAAATTCGTCGCGCGGTGCTGGGCGATGAACATGTGAATCGCGCGGAAGCGCACAAAACGGAATTGGACTCGGACTTTCAACAATTCATTACCGAAACCGCGTGGGGCGATGTGTGGGCGCGCGAAGGTTTGGACATCCGAACGCGGCACATGCTTACACTCGCGCTGCTCGCCGCGTTGGGCAAAGAACACGAATTGGAAATGCACTTGCGCGCGACAAAAAACACGGGCGTTACAATTCAAGAAATACGCGAAATTTTTTTGCAGGTGGCGATTTACGCGGGCGTGCCTGCTGCCAATTCCGCGTTCGCCATTGCAAAACGAGTTTTTGCCCAAAAAGGAATTCACGAATAACACAAAGTAAATTCCACACTCTGTTGGGAATGACAATGCGTGTTATGCGCGAATCGAAACAAAATGCTAACCACCATTGGCGAAATCGTACGCGGGGATGCGGTCATCTTTCCGCCGTACTTGTACGAAGCGTATCAATCCACCATCCGCCGCGCGCCGCACAAATCATTGATTGATGTTCCGTTGACGCTTTCCGAATTAACCGGACCCGGACCGGTCATCAGTCGCGTGACACCCGAAGATGCGGACATGACGCGCAACGCGGGAACGGGCGGCGAAGCCATCGGGCAGCGTATTATTGTTACGGGACGCGTTTTGGATGATGAGGGCGCGCCAATTCCAAATACGCTGCTTGAAGTGTGGCAAGCGAACGCGGCGGGGCGTTACATTCACAAACGCGACCAATGGCCCGGACCGCTCGACCCAAATTTTCTCGGCATCGGACGCTGCAAAACGAATGAACGGGGTGAATATCGTTTTCTCACCGTTCGCCCCGGCGCGTATCCGTGGAAAAATCATCCGAACGCGTGGCGCCCCGCGCACATTCATTTTTCCTTGTTCGGACCCTACTCGCGCTCGCGTTTGGTGACGCAAATGTATTTTCAAGATGACCCACTTTTGCCGCTCGACCCGATTTTCAATTCCGCACCGGTAGGTGCGCGCGAACGTTTGATTGCCGCCTACGCGCATGATGTTACCGAACCCGAATGGGCGTTGGGGTGGCGTTGGGATATTGTCTTGAATGGTTCGCGCGCCACCCCATTTGAACACAATGGAGGATTCGCGCAATGAAGCATCCCCTCACCACTTCGCAAACGGTCGGACCCTTTTTTCACGATTGCCTCTTGCGCCCCGACGCGACGCGCAATGTATTGACCGAAGCGGAAACGTTGGGCGAACGCATTCGCATTCAAGGACGCGTTCTCGACGGCGACGGCGCGGGCGTGCCGGATGCGATGATTGAAATTTGGCAAGCGAATGCGGCGGGACGTTATAATCATCCTGACGATACGCGCGATATTACCCTCGACCCGACGTTCCTGGGCTTTGGGCGCAGTGGGACGGATGCCGATGGAATGTTTTGGTTTGAAACCATCAAGCCCGGACGTGTTCCCTTTCAAGAGGGATTCCAAGCGCCGCACATTTGTATCACTGTGTTTGCGCGCGGTCTGTTGAATCATTTACCGACGCGTTTGTATTTCGCGGATGAATTGTCGAATGAACAGGACGCGGTATTGAACTGCGTGCCGCCCGAACGCCGCGCCACACTCGTCGCGCAACCCAGCTCACAAAATGGCAGACGCGTGTATCATTTGGATATTCATCTGCAAGGTGCAAATGAGACCGTGTTTTTCAATTTGTGACCCGAACGCGTTGTGATGAATTCGCTTTTTTCTTCGCCTGCCCAAGTCGCGCTTTTTTCCCCCGAATCGCACATCGCCAAAATGTTGTTGTACGAAGCCGCGCTCGCGCGCGTCCAAGCGCGCACAGGCGTGATTCCCGCGTCCGCCGCGCAAAAAATTTCTGACGCGTGCCGCGTGGAACTGTTTAATGCTCCCGCCCTGTATCGCGACGCAGTGGCAGCAGGGACGCTCGTCATTCCCCTGGTGAAACAATTGCGCGCTCACGTTGACGCAGAGGCGCGCGCTTTTGTGCATTACGGCGCGACGAGTCAAGATGTCATTGATACCGCGTTGATGCTGCAAATGCGCGAAGGGATTGATTTGCTGATAGATGAACTGCTGCAAATTTGCGCGCGTTGCGCGGCGCTGGCAGAGGAACATCGTCGCACCTTGATGGCGGGACGAACATTATTACAGCACGCCGCGCCAATTCCGTTCGGGCTCAAAGCCGCGCGCTGGCTCGTTCTCACAGCGCGTCAAGTCATCGAGTTACGCGCGGCGCGCAAAAAATACATCGCGCTGCAATACGGCGGCGCAGTGGGAACACTCGCGGCGTGGGATGTGCGGGGGATTGAAATTGCCGAGCTGCTGGCACAGGAACTCGAATTGAATTTGCCGGAATTGCCATGGCACGCCGAACGTGACCGCATCGCGCACATTGCCTCTGCGCTCGTCATCACTGCCAACGCCATGTCTAAAATCGCAACAGACCTCGCGCTCCTCGCGCAAACGGAAGTGGGCGAAGTGCACGCGACAAATGTGCAAGGTAAAGGCGGCTCGTCGGCAATGCCGCACAAACAAAATCCGGTGGATGCGATGGAGGCGCGCGCCGCCGCGCATTTGGCAGACGGCGCGGCATTGGTGATTGTCGGCACACAAGCGCCGGAACACGAACGCGCGCTCGGCGCGTGGCAAGCCGAGTGGGATGCGCTGCCAAGTTTGTTTGGTTACACGGGAGGCGCGGTGATGCACGTTCGACGCGCGTTGGCAGAATTGGAAATTGACGCGGCAAGAATGCGCGCAAACTTAGAACAAAGTGGCGGCGCGTTCCTTTCGGAAGCATTGACGTACGCACTCGCGGAAAAAATTGGCAAATCACAGGCAGAGCAACTTGTACAAACGCTTGTTGAACATGCGCGCGCGCGTGGAAAAAATTTCCGGACGATAGTGATGGAAGATGAACAGGTACGCGCGGTCCTATCCATTCAAAAGATAGAGGATGCGCTGAATCCGGTGAATTATTTGGGCAGCGCGGACATTTTTATTCGGCGCGCGTTGGATTTTTATCACACGCTTTTGGCATCAAGTTGAATTTCACCGCAGAACCGATGTATTATGTGGACACATAACGAACGATTCGAGACCGAACCTATTATCATTCACAAGGTGTTTCTTTGCGCCTCTGCGGCTTTTGCCTGAGTAACGTATGAACGAACCTGCCACCCAAACAACTCTACCGAATAATCCAAAACGCGGCGCGCCGGATGCGGGCAAATACTTTCGCTACATGGCAGAGTTCGTCGGTTTTACGCCTGAGGACGAACAAGCCATCGTGAAAACAAAGCCCATCATTGAAAAACATCTCGCGCGCGTCGTCAGCGATTTTTACGAACATCTCTTGCGCTATCCGCCCACGCGCAAATTTTTCTTGGACAAGGATGGTGACATTGACATCCCGTACTTGCAATTGCGGATGCGGCACAATGCGAATTTTTGGCGGCGCACCGTCGAGGGCAATTACGACGACGAATACGCGTCATACATTGATTACGTCGGACGCGCGCACACTTCACACGGCGCAGACCCAAGCATCTACATCGCGGAACGTTACGTGATTGGAATGGTGGGTTTCATCTCGCACGCGATGAGTCACGCCATCATGGAGGAACTCCATGAAAAAGACGAAGCGTTTGAACACGACGCGATCGAAGCGTGGGACAAATTGATGATGGTCGTTCTCGAAATGCTCGCGCGCGCGTATTACAACGAACGCGTTCCCGAAACGTTCGAGCCGATTGTGGCGATAGACGAAGCAGGCATTGAACAACTCGCGCAAGATGCCGTCGCGCAAGAAATGGGGCAACGCGATACGGCAAACGTCAAAACCATTGTGGTTGCGCGCGCGGATGAAATTCCCGATGGCGAACGCAAAATTGTTGACGTGGACGGAATCTCTATCGGCATTTTTCATCACAATGGAAATTTCTACGCACTGCACAACAGTTGTCTCCATCGCGGCGGACCCGTTTGCACAGGACCGATGAACGGCGACGTGATTGAATGTCCCTGGCACGGTTTTCAATATGACGTACGCGACGGACATTTAATGACGGATCCGAAATCGCATTTGGATACGTTTCGCGTGAGTGTGGAGAATGGGGAGATAAAGTTGGAAATACCAGAATAGAAAAAATGACGCGGCGGGTGAAAATTCACCCGCCGCGTTGTAGTATAGCCCCTTGTGGGCGTCAGATTTGGTAGCACGCGCATACAACGCGCACAAGGCGCTATGCTACATTGGCACTGGATTCATCAATCCGCTCCATTTCCAATCGTCGCGTTTCGCTACCAACCCTTTCCGTACTGGATTATCCAAAATATATTCCGAAATTGCAGACAAGCTTTCCTCGCTGCGTACAATGTGGTCAAAGTAGCGTGGCTGCCACAGTTTTCCTTGCCAGCCAAATTTCCAACTCGTGTTTGTTGCTTTGCCCTTAAATCGGTCAGTGAACATCAGCACAGAAATTCCATCGACGCGCGGGCTGACCAAAAAATGCAAATGGTCAGGCATCAGGCAATAAGTATAGACATTACACTTTTGCCGCTCTTGCTCCTCGCGTAATAAATCAATCATTCGTTGATTCAAGTCATCACGCACAAATGGAACAGCGTGCATATACGAGCGAACCGTCATGAAATACACACGCCACGTAAACGTATACTCAATAGGTTCAAGCCGCTGATTGTGAATTGGACGATAAGGTTTATCCCAAGCCATAATGTTTGCGTAGCATAGCGCCTTGTGCGCGTTTTATTTTCACTGTTCGCGCGTTTGCCTATGTTGTCGCCCACGAGGGGCTATACTACAAAATACGCGCCCGCCTGTGCATAATCATAATCGCGCAAACGAATGGGGCGACGGTGATAAGTTTGTGAATCATATTTTCGCATGATGCACATCATGGAGGCGAAATATTGTCACAGACATTTGCAACTCAATTCGCACGCGTGTCTGCAAATAATTAAAAAGCACTACATTGCAAATTCATCGTTCTGGCGGAAATGTAGGTAATTCAATTTTTCTTCTAACCACTTGAACGGTTCGCTTTGGTGGAGGTCCATAACCGGGCTTATCTGATAGGTGCAAATGCTTCTCAATCATCGCTTTTAAATGTTCTGGATTCGCTAAAATGAGTTTAATTCTCTGTGGCATTCGAAAATCGTGATGAAGAATTTGTAAGCCCCTATTCAAGAAATTGCCTGTTACTTCAACGTACTCAATATCCTGCCCATAAAGAACGATTAGTTCCGTATATCGTATGATTATGAAACCCTCATAAACGCTAACTCTCGTAAATATCTCCTTTCGACCGTTGATATATGCCGTAATGAGTTGGCGATAATATTCTTTTTGTCCACGTTCAACCAGAGCGCGTCTTGTGCTGAGCAAATACATTACAAAAAACACAATACCCAAAAGGCACGGCAGTAGACTAACTGCAATAAATGCGATTGCGTCTTGAGTAGAATTCATTTCCCCAACAACCCCCGTAACAACACCACCGCGCCCTTTTTGTCTAACGGCTCATTGTTATTCCCACATTTCGGCGATTGCACGCAGGACGGGCAGCCGAATTCACACGGACATTGCTCGATTGTTTCTAACGTTGCCGTCCACAACGATTCCAACAACGCGAATGCTTTTTCCGTGATGCCGATGCCGCCGGGAAAACCGTCGTAAATAAAAATTTGCGGCTTGCCCGTATCGGGATGCAAGAGAATCGAAAGCCCGCCAATATCCCAGCGGTCACACATCGCAAACAATGGCAGCAATCCAATGCACGCGTGTTCTGCCGCATGAAGGGAACCCGCGAGGTCGCAACCTTCGCGCGAAATTTTGCGAATCAACTCTTCGGGAATGCCCCACCACACCGCTTTCGTATCAAACAGCTGCGGCGGATAATCCAAATCAATCGTCGCCAACACTTCTTCGGTGAATTGACGCTTGCGGCGATACCCGACGATTTGTTCCGTCACGCGCACGTCGCCATAAAAGGCGCCAGTGTTTCCAACCTCACGTTCACGCAGCGATTTCAAAATACGCGTCTCGCCGTTCTCGCGCACCTCGGTATAAAAATCCACGTCGACGGGTTTGCAGTACGCCGCGCCTGCTTCCAAATCCAATTTCGTCACCAGATACGATTCGCCTTGATGCAAATAAATCGCGCCCTCGTAACAACGCTGCATCGCGGTCGTCGCTTCGATTTCCTCTATCGTCTTGAAATTGTGTTTCGTGTCCACGAGAGATACGATTTGGTCGGACACGGAACGGATATTGACCTTTTCGGCAGGATAACCGAGTCCGCGAAAATACCATTGCTCATTCCGATAATCGAGCGTGCCGTTCCGTTCCAAACGAATCATCGCTTCGACAAAGCCGGGTCCGAACAAATCTTCGTCCGCGTTCGTCAACGGCAGTTCGTACGCCGCGCACGGCAAATGTTTTTCCAAAATGTACGGATTGTCAGGATAAATCAACGCGTGTTCGACAGGTTTCGCAAACAACACTTCGGGATGCCGCATAAAAAATTGATTGAGCGGATCATCCATTCCGACGAGAATCGAAAGCGCATCGCGCGTCCCACGCCCCGAACGCCCCACTTGCTGCCACAAGGACGCAATCGTACCGGGAAAACCAACCACCACCGTCGCGTCGAGATGCCCCACATCAATTCCCAATTCCAACGCGTTCGTCGCCGTCACGCCCAACAATTTTCCCGAAAACAAATCGCGTTCAATCGCGCGCCGCTCGTCGGCGAGATAACCTGCGCGATACGATTTCACTTTGTCAACGAGTTCGGGCGCGGTGCGTTTCAAATTGTCGCGTGCGTACAACAAAACCAATTCTGCCAATTTCCGCGCGCGCACGAAAGTGATGTTTCGCATTTTTTCGCGCACGAGTTCGGAAAACAAATGCGCGGCTTCGGAATTGGCACTGCGCCGCGTCGTACGCGTCTTGTCAATGAACGGCGGGTTCCACAACGCGAACTCGCGCTGTCCGCGCGGCGCGCCATCTTCCGCAATCACTTTTGCGCGGCGTCCCGACAAACGATGCACATGCTCGCCTGGATTCGCAATTGTCGCGGAACAAAAAATAAATTGCGGATTCGCGGAATAGTATTCGCACAATCTTCGCAGTCGTCTCAAAACGCACGCGACTTGCGAACCAAACACACCGCGATAAATGTGCGCTTCGTCAATGACAATGTATTTCAAATTCGCAATGAAATCCGCCCACATCGAATGATTGGGCAGAATCCCTAACGAAAGCATATCGGGATTCGTGAGTATGATATTCCCGCGCTTGCGTAATTTTGTGCGCGCCTCACGTTTCGTGTCGCCGTCGTACGTGTCGAAAACGATTTGCTTGTTGGTTTCCAACACATCGGTCAATTCATTCAGCGCGCGCAGTTGGTCTTGCGCCAACGCTTTCGTCGGAAACAGATACAGCGCGCGTGATTGTGGTTGTTCGAGAATCGCTTCGAGGACGGGAATGTTGTAGCAAAGTGTTTTTCCCGACGACGTACTCGTCGCGACGACTACATCATAGCCATCGCGCGCGGCGTTGATCGCGTGCGCTTGATGCGAGAAAAATTTCTCGATGCCGATTTGTTTCAAAGCGTCTTGCAACGCGGGATGCAGCGCTTTTTCCAGACGCGCGTATTTCGCCGCGCGCGGCGCGAGGTGTTCCAAATGAATGATTTGGTTGGCGTAATGTTTTTCGGAACGGAGGGAAGTGAGGAATTGGGTGGGAGACATTGAATTTTAGATTTTAGATTTACGCGCAAATGAAAACCGCCATTCGGAAGAATGGCGGAGTTATCGTACCCAATCTACAGAAACTATGCCTTCAACCGTTCTAAATTCGGGGTCTCCAGTTATGACCGCCGCCTTGAGCTCTCGCGCCAACGCAACGGCAAATGCATCTGCATACGACAAACGATACGTGCTCTTTAACTGCGCCGCCGCGCGAATCCGATTGCGATTGACACCCAGCAATTTCATCGGGTATTCATCGAGGTCTTTTTCGAGCTCAATCGCAAACTGTGTCCCGCGCTCCCGTTCAAATGTGTAAAGAATTTCACCCCAATTTATCAAACTCATGTAAAGCACTAATTCATTGTTTTGCGCCGCGACGAGTCGTTCCGCGACCCGTTCGTATCCCTTTTCTTTGTCCAGCAGCGCGACGACGGCGTGTGAGTCGAGTACGAATTTCGGCTTCTTCACGCGCGATTTCGGCGCGCCTCTCCGCGAGGAGGGATTGGGTGAGCGAGGTTGTGCCTGCATATTTCTCCTGCATCTCTTGAATTAGAACGCGAACATCTTTTTTTCGCTTTGGCGGAACTTTGGACACCGTCTTGGATGGTGAGACAGGGGATTGCCTACGCATCAATCGTTCCAATTTTTCAACGCGTCGCGCCAATGCTTGATGTTCAGCCACCGTAACTGGAATCATTTGTGAGGGAGTCATAGTTTTCTCCTTGCGGCACAAAGCATATCATAGTCAGCACGAAAATCAAAGCGAATGTTCAACCTTAAAATCTACGCGCGCTCATAACTCGCAAACATCTGCCCCACCCCCTCCAACCCCGCCGCGTCGAAATACAACGCGTCGAGCTTGAAATCTGCTGCAGGTTTCAATAAATCTCCTGCAACAATCGAGTCGAATTCTTGTCCGCCCAAGATACGATTGGCATGGGTGAGATACAAACGATTCAACACTTTGCCTTCCAATAACAAATGCAGCACTTGCGGACCCGCCGCCGAATAAACTACTCGATAACCGAGCTCTTGAATTCGCTTTTGCAGCAAGCGACCCGTCACGCGCTTTATGCCCGCAACAAATACTGGACCCGCTTTCGCTTCAATTTCGCGCACACGTTTTGTATTTGGTTTTGCAGTGGTAAAAAAAACAGCGCGCCGCCCATTTGTAGTCAAAACTTTCGGGATGGGGAAATCCAAACTGCTACTGATGATGGCAATATCGGGTTGTGGTTTCAAACCGCGCGCAATTCGCCAATCGCGTAAATCCGCGAAACGCGGATCGCCCGTTTGCAAAATTTCTTGCGCGCGTCCTTCTGCCCAATCGCGCAGATAACGTCCACTGCTGATAATCAAATCCGCTTGCGCCGCGAGTTCTTGATAGAGCCGCCAGTCGCGGTCATTCGCGATATTTTTCGGAATCATCATGCCCTTGCCGCGTGGTTGCTTGACCGCGATGCGTCCATCCAAACTCGTCACAAAATTCGCGTAAATGTAAGGTGTTTCATCATTCGCGTATTGTCTCAAATCATGCGCGAGATACAAGCCGCGCAACTCGCGTTCACTGCTCGGCAAAGGATAAAGTTGCAATACACTATCGGGCATTTGACTGTTGACTGTCGACTGTTGACTAGCGACTGATCACTGCACTCTTCCCGCCAAATACTCTATCAAATCAATCTTGCTCACAATCCCCGTCACCTTGTCGTCCTCACACACCACTGCGACTTTACCGTGACGAAACACTTCAGACAAAACGGACAGCGACGTTTCGGGTCCAATCACCTCTGCCGATTCGCTGTCAATAATGTCTTCAATAGATTCGTCCGCGTCGTGCTTGTGGTCTGACGAAAGCAAGTGATTCAACAAATCGAGTTCCGTCACCATTCCAACATAACGTCCATCGTGTTCCACCACAGGCAATTGCGAAATGTTGTACTGCTTCATCCGCTTTACCACTTCGGTCTTTAAATCCGTTTTACGCAGCGTAATAATTTGCATCTGCTTGTGCGCCATAATATCTTCGACGCGTCCCTCCGCGAGCGGATAATCGAGAAAACCAAATTCGCGCATCCAATCGTCGTTAAACAGTTTGGACAAATAACGCGAACCCGAATCGGGCAGCAGCACCACAACCGTTTTGTCCGCATCCAAATTCTTTGCGATTTGCAGCGCGCCGTACACTGCGGAACCACTTGAGCCGCCGCAAAACAATCCTTCTTCGCGCACCAAACGCCGCGTCGTCAAAAACGACTCGCGGTCACCCGCTTGCACCACCTCATCCACGTATTGCAAATCCAACGCCGTCGGCAAAAAATCTTCGCCGATGCCTTCGATTTTGTACACTTTGGGGAACGCGCCTTCGGGAATTTTCCCGCCTGCTTTGAATGTTGCATAGAGCAGCGAGCCGACGGGGTCAACGCCGACAACTTTAACGTTCGGATTTTTTTCTTTCAAGAATTTTCCCGTTCCCGTAATCGTCCCGCCCGTGCCCATGCCGCAGACAAAATAATCAATTTTGCCTTGCGTCTGTTCCCAAATCTCCGGACCTGTTGATTCATAATGCGCTTGCGGATTCGCGGGATTCCAATACTGTCCCGCGAGAATGGTGTTGGGCGATTCTTCGGATAAACGTCTGGAAACGGAATAGTACGAACGCGGGTCATCGGGTTCAACCGCCGTCGGCGTAATCACGACACGCGCGCCGAACGCGCGCAGCAAGCGAATTTTTTCTTCACTCATTTTGTCGGGCATGACGAAAATACATTTGTACCCTTTAATCGCCGCCGCAATTGCAAGCCCAACGCCCGTATTGCCGCTCGTGCCTTCGACAATCGTGCCGCCCGGTTTCAATTTCCCTTCGCGTTCCGCGCGTTCAATCATCGCGAGTCCGATGCGGTCTTTGACCGAACCGCCCGGATTCATAAATTCCAATTTCGCATACACTTGCGCGCGAATCCCGCGCGTCACTTTGTTTAATTTCACGAGCGGCGTTTTGCCGATGGCTTGCACCACATCATCGTACACACGCAGCGAATCGTTTTTCGTCAGGGGGTCAGCAGACATTCGTAACTCCTTATGATGGCGACAAATCGCAGACTGCGGAACGTGATGAGGTGTCCGTCGCCTGTAGTCCGTCGTCTTGATTCAGTATAGCACGCGCGTTCGTTTTGGGTCAATGCAAAAAAGAATCGCGGCACCACTCACCGCGATTCCTTTAACGTCAACTCATACACCGCGCGCCGTTCGCGCCCGCTCGCTTTCGCAATCCGTTTCACCGCCTCCGTGCGCGGCACGCCTTTCTTCAACAACCCGCGCAGTTCCTTTCTCACCCGCGCATCATCCCAATCTGGGTTCTGTGCTCTGTGTTCTGTGCTCTGCCCTTCAATCACCAACGTAAACTCCCCACGCGGCTCATTTTTTTCAAAATGTTCGCGCACTTGTGAAATCGTCCCGCGCTGAAATTCCTCAAACATTTTCGTCACTTCACGTGCCACACAAATTTTCCGTTCCGCGCCAAAAATTTTTTCCAAATCACTCAGCGCATCGCGTAAACGATGCGGCGTTTCAAATGCCACGAGCGTTTCGCGTTCGTGTACCAACTCGCGCAAAAATTTTCTGCGCGCTTGTGGTTCACGCGGCAAGAATCCCACGTAATAAAACGCGCCCGCGTTTATTCCCGAAGCGACCAATGCAGTCAACACCGCGCTCGCGCCCGGAATCGGCGAAACGCGGTGTCCGCGCGCAATCGCTTCGCGCACGAGTTCGTAGCCCGGGTCATTGATGCCCGGCGTCCCTGCTTCGGAAATTACGGCGACGTCATTCTTTTCCAGCGCGGCGAGAATGTGAGTAATTTTGTTTTGTTTGCTGTGTGCAAAAAAAGAAGTGACGGATGTGTGGATTTCAAAATGATTCAGCAGTTGTTTCGCGGTGCGCGTATCCTCTGCCGCAATGCAAGAAACCGCGCGCAAAGTTTCCAATGCGCGCGGTGAAATATCTTCGAGGTTGCCGATGGGAGTAGAGACGAGGAAAAGGGTCATTCAGTCGGATAGTCGGATGGTCGGTTAGTCGCCGAATTTGATTGTCCGACTATCCGACTGTCCGACTTACAGACCATAAATCTCTGAATATTTTTTCTTGAGATACGCAATATACGAACGCGTCTGCAATGGTTCTCCTGTGACGCGCATGGCAATTTCGTTGAGCGTGTATTTGCGAGCGTGCTTATAAATGTTTTCGGTGAGCCATGCGCGCAGTGGTGCGAATTCGCCGCGCGCGAATTGTTCATCCAAATCGCCCAACTGTGCGCGCGCCTGGTCAAACAATTGCGCGGAAAAAAATGTGCCGAGCGAGTACGTGGGGAAATAGCCGTAATAGCCGAGCGACCAGTGAACATCTTGGAGCGCGCCGTGCGCGACATCGGGCGGTGTGACGCCAAGATACGATGACATCGCCTCATCCCACCACGCGGGCAATTCCGAAACCTTGAGTTTGTTTTCGAGCAATTGATTTTCTGCCTCAAAGCGCAGCATCACGTGGAGCGAATACGTCACTTCATCCGCTTCGACGCGAATGTACGACGGCTGCACTTTGCTCACCGCGCGATACATTTTTTCTGCGTCCACATCCGCCGCGTTTTTGCGAAATGCTTTTTTGAATTTCGGAAAGAAAAATTGCCAGAACGCGCGTGAACGCCCGACCAAATTTTCCCACATGCGCGATTGGGATTCGTGAACGCTCAACGACGTTCCGCCCGACAAACCCGTCCGTTCAAATTTATCGGGCGAACCCAATTCGTACAACGCGTGTCCGCCTTCATGCAGCGCGCCAAAAAACGCGGAGTTGAAAAAATTCGGCAGCACGCGATTCGTCACGCGCACATCGTGATTCGAGAACGTTGTGCAAAACGGATGCGGCACTTGGTCCATCCGCCCGCGTTCAAAATCGTAGCCGATTGTGCGCAATGCTTCCTGTGCGAGTTCCCATTGTTTCGCGTGGTCGTACGCGCGATGAATAACCGAATCATCCACGCGGTCGGCATGTTCCGAAATCGCGCGCACCAGCGGCACAAGTTCTCGGCGCACCGCATCAAACATTTGCGCGACTTGCGTAGTTTTCATATCGGGTTCGTACGAATCGAGCAGCGCATCATACACTTTGTCGTGATACCCAATGTATTCCGCCTCGCGCTGTTTCAATTCAATCATTCGTTTGAGATGGTCCGAAAATCCATCCCAATTGTTTGCCGCGCGCGCTTGCGCCCATGCGGTTGTGCCAAGTCCACTCGCTTCCGCCAATTCCGCAATAAACGTTGAAGGCAGGCGCACCGCTTTTTCGTAATCGCGTTTCAACACACGAATCAACGACGCCGTGTCATCATCGTACGGCAAATCTCTGGTCTCTTTGGACAACTCGTACAGCAAGCGCCCGATTCGTTCGTCGGTAAATTTTTCGTGTGACAAACGCGAAAGCGTTCCGAGTTGACTGGCGCGTGCGGGGGCGCCGCCGGGCGGCATATATGCCTGTTGGTCCCACGACAAAATGGATGCGGCTTTGGATAAATCCTCTACCTCGCCCATCAGGTATTTGAGTTCGTTGAGTTTTTCGTTCATAGGGTTTCCATTCCCTGTTTTCTCATGCACTCGAATAATATCACACTCGCCGCCACTCCGAGATTTAAAGAATCTACCGCGCCGCGCATGGGAATTTTCACCGCGTCGCCTTGCGCCAAAATTTCGGGCAGCAATCCTTCGCCTTCATTGCCGAATAGAAACAGAATCGGCGCGCGCAATTCGGCATCCCAAAAATTTTGTGGCGCGCTGTCCGATGTGGTCACCACGCGCACGGTATTCGCGCGACACCAATGCAACAACGCATCCGCTTTTTCAATTTGCACCAGCGGCACGGAAAAAATCGCGCCGCGACTTGCGTTTAATGCGCTTGACGCGAAAGGGTCAGTGGCATTCCCAATCAGAATCACGCCGCGCACATTCACCGCGTCCGCCGTTCGCAAAATGGTGCCGAGATTCCCCGGATTGCTCACTTGATACAACGCGACAAACACAGCGCTGTCGTCCACGCGCAAATCATTCAACCCGCGCGTGGGAATTTTTACAACGGCTGCAATGCCCGTCGGATGTTCGCGTTCGGCGAGTGATTCAAACACTGCGCCCGAAACGTAGACAATGCGCGTGCCTGCGCGTTCTTGTTGACGCAGCATATCACGCGCAATTTTACTCGTGAGCAATTCGGAAGCGACAACAAGCATGCGAATTTGCGCGCCGCTTTGAATTGCTTGCAATACGAGTTGAATTCCTTCAATCAAAAATTCACCGCGCTGCGCGCGAACCTTTTTTTGCGCGAGCGCGCGCAACTCTTTGACGAGCGGATTCGCGCGGCTGGTGATGATTTCACTCACGCGCGCGTCCCTCGATTTTATTGTCCGAAATTTTCACATCGCCTTTTTGGGCAAGATGCAAAACCGGGAGACAGGCGCCATCTTGTAAAGTCATACATTCTTGAATCTTGCCGCGATATTTTTGCGGTGATGTTTCATCAAAAAAAACAAGCATCTCAATTTGAGATACATCGAGCGCATTCGCGCGCAGATATTTTTCTTGCCGTTGTTCCGAAACAATCAACGGCTCGCCCGCCGTGTTCGGCACGAACAGCACGCGAAAATTCGGCAAATAGTATTCGGCAAAACGCCAATCGTCGGCAATGACCAGCGTCTTCGCGGGGTCAAAATTCGCACGAATCGCGTTGACTCGCGTTGAGAGCGAACGGTCATGCTCCACAATCGCGCCATAGTTCAACACGCGCACATCGCGTCCCGTGTACAAATCGGGTGGCGTCCCAAGAAACAAAAACACATTGAACGCGCACAACAGCGCAACCGCGCCGTATTGCCATTGCGGATTCGTGCGCGTCATTTTTTCCAGACCGAACGCGGCGAGCAAAAACAGCGCGGGCAAGAAAACATAGATCAAGCCCGGCGAACCCATGTGAAAAAACAAATAAAAAATCGCGCTCGGCAAAATCCATAGCGCAAAAAAGCGCGTGCGTTCATCCGTCCACAATGCACGCGTTCGCACAAAATGAATTGTGCCGAACAGCAATGGAATCACCGCGAGATTCAACGCGTACAACGCATACGCGCCCATGCGCGCGGCATTGCGAAACAACGCACCCGAACCGCCCGTGCCAAACAAAACATATTCGTCCGTGAACGCAGTATTAAGATTTCGCAGCGCGGCAAAATACGCGCCAATGCCGCCCGCGCTCGCCATCAACGGCACGAACCACAACAGACACACAAGCGTGAACCAAGCCAGCGATTCAAGCCACACGCGCCATGTGTATTTCCAAAAAACATAGATGACGAGCGGCGCAAAAAACAAAGCCATCTGTTGCCGCAAACCAATCGCTATCGCAAATACCACAGCAGCGAGAGGCGCGAGTTGTTTTTCTCCGCGCATGACGCGATAGAGCAAATACGACAACACCACACTCGCGCATCCTTCCACCACATACGGCAGCGCCACTTCACCATCGAACCAAAACGGCGGACTCGTCAAGAATAGCAGCGCGGCAATGAAACCAATTCCGCGTGATGCTATCTGCGTTCCGAGCAAAAACAAAAACGCAACCGCGAGCGCGCTTGCCAATATGCTCACGACGACCAGCGCGGTCTGCGCGTCCGTGAAAATAAAATTCACCAAACGCGCGATGCCGATATACAAAATATAGCCGGGTGGTTGGGGGCGATGCGCCGCCACGTTAAACGATGTGAGCGCAAGCGCGTGATTGACCGAATCCCAATGATTGAGGGTTTGACCGACAAAAGGGATTCGAAAGACCAGTGTCACAAGTGCGAGGACAATTCCAATTTGGAGAGACGAAAAGCGCGACATCAGACTCGGACGCAAAAGAAAGGGGGCGCGTTTGGGCAGCAGCGCCCCCTCGTTGCCTAACTTTCGGTGATTTCGATATTGAGAATTTTTACGCCCGGAGTTTTTGCGCGCATCGGGTCGCGGTCAGGAAAGGACATGACAACATCCATGCCTTGAACTACTTTTCCAAAGACAGAGTGTCTGTTGTCCAAATGTGGGGTAGGACCATGCGTGATAAAGAACTGACTGCCATTCGTGTTGGGTCCTGCATTCGCCATTGAGAGGATGCCTGCACTATTGTGTCGAAGCGCCGGGTGAAATTCATCCGCAAACTTGTAGCTGGGTCCGCCCGTGCCTGTACCCGTAGGGTCACCGCCCTGCGCCACAAAATTGCTAATCACGCGGTGAAAGGTCACTCCGTCGTAATAGCCCTCGCGCGCCAAAAAGACAAAGTTATTGACGGTATTGGGAACTTTGTCCGCATAAAGTTCAACCGTGAAATCACCCTTTTCCGTTTTGAAAATTGCAGTGTATTTCTTTTTCGGGTCTATCGTCATCGGGGGTGGTGCCGAATAGGTTTTTGCCACACGTAACTCCTTGAAAATAAAATTGTATTGTTTTACTTGCCTTTCGCTTGCTCAATCCATGCCGGGTCACGTTCGCCCAACATCAGTACTTCATCATAATACTTTTTATAGCCCAACGCGTCCAATTTTTGTTTGAACACTTCGAGCGTTTCTTTATCATCCGCTTCCCAAATTTCCAATAACGAACCGGGCGTCGTCAATTTATAACCAACGATTGCGGTAACGCCTGCCTGCTGTGCCGCCCGCCGTATGCGCGCCGCGAAGCCCGCTTGTTCCTCTTCGGACAATTTTTTCCATTCGGGTTTGAAGTGTGTGATGATGATGAGAGAAAAACGCTTCATCCTTCTGCCTTCATCCTTGGCATCCTCGGCGCGTGAATTTCATGGCGGTGTTGTCCGACCAACACCGCAACCATCCCCCCGCGCTGCGCGACATTGACAACCTGTCGCTGGGATGCGCGTCCTAAAATGGCGAGTCCATATTTTGTCGGCGCGAGTCCGTACACCACGTAGAACGGTGTTGTTTGCACACTGCCATTTTCTGCAAGCACAGGAAATTCATAAACCGCGATGCGCGCGAGCCGCTGTGTCACCCACGCGCCCGGTTCACTCACCGCGCGTTGGATGGCGTTTTCCCAATCGGCTTGAGAAGTGGAAGGACCAATCAATACATCTTCGCCGCCATACGCGCGATTCGGTTTGATGACGAGAATTTCGCGGTTGTCGCGTGTAAATTCCAACAGCTCAACGAGTTCGCCCGTCGGGTCTGCGGTGCGCGTGTCGCGCAACACACGCGTCCACAACACGTGACGACGAAAGACATTGCGTTCGTCCATCGTAAAATGGTGCGCGTACTGCGGGTCGGTGAAAATTTCAAAACAGGATTTGTGGTCAAACTCGCCTGCCATCGAACTGACCATTTGATTTTGGCGAAAAAGATGTTTCATCGGGCGCACATTCATGCCCTCTTGTTCCATCTCTGCCAATTCGCGCACTTCGTAATCGCGATATACCACATCGAGCAAATGATTTTCGTAATACACATCGTTGTTGCGAATGTACAATTCTTCGGGGTCGGCATGATAACATTCGACGCCGCGCGCGCGATAAAAATTCATCAGCGTTTCTTGTTCGTTCGTGCCATCGCCCGCATATTTTGGGTCAACGAAACAGACCGCACGTCCTTGGCGCCCAATCGCTTCCGCGTGGTCAAGTAATTCTTGCATGAACGTATCGCGCAAATCATCGGTCTTGTACAAATCCAAATCCGTCGCAACACCTTCCATCACCGGCACAACCGTTTCCAAAATAATATCCTCTGCCGCCGGAATCAAATGAATCCCGCCCGCGCCAACGAGATTCGGTTCAATGAACGCGAGCGAATCTTTCGAGAACGCGCCCGTCAAATCCGCAATCGCGTCGAGGCGTCCAAACACCGTGTGAAATTGATTGTGACTCGCGCCCCACGTATCCCACAACCACTTGGCTTCGCTCTCTTCGAGCGGCACAATTTGGCGCACTTGAAAATCCTTCAAGTAGAGTTCAGGCATCCGTTTCAACGCGCCGAGCAGCGTTTGTGAGACATAGTGAAAATAATTCAATTGTTCGGAAAAAACGGCGATGGGACGGAGCAGCACATTGATGACTTCGATTTTGCCGTCGCGAAAATAGACCAACTCTTTGCGCGCCGCTTCGCCATGTACCGCTTGCGCCAATTCCTGTACGGTCTCATCAGGGAACGACGCGAATATTTGGCGCAAGTACAAATCGAGCGAGGCACCGCGCAAAGCATGTTCGTCCGCGCTAAACGGCGAAGTGAGTGGGGCAGCCATGATGGAGAGAGTGTAAAACGGAATGAGGGGCGCGTCAATGGGGTCTGAAAAATGCGCGTAGTTCAAACGTCGGCACTGCCCAAAACGTTCCCACTTTTCCTAGTCCTTTGGTCATACCGAGGCATATCCATAGAGTTCATTGAAACCACTTGCCCGCGCGCATACCATAGATGCCAACATCCGCTTATGGCTGCCTCTACCACATCTGCGCCAATCGCAAGGGGCGAACTATGCAAGCTCTCGAATTTTTGGATTTTGACTTGGTTATCGAGTCGAATGGGGACGGATACGGCGCGCGTGTTTTGAATTCACCCGCCGGACAAGCAAGCCATTCGTTCCGCTTTCCGGTGGACGACTGGGAATTGGAAACGTTTTTGGTGTGGCTCGCGGGCGCGCATTACCGCACCCGTCGCGTCGAATCCAAAGAAATGCGTGCCGCCAAGCAACTGGGCGCGCGTTTGTTTCAGGCAGTCTTTGCTGAAGAGGTGCGCGCGTGCTGGCAGCGCAGTCTGGACGAATGTACGAGACGCGATGTAGGGCTGCGCTTGCGTCTGCGCTTGACCAACGTTCCCGAACTCGCCGACCTGCCGTGGGAATTTTTGTACGATTCGTCGGTGAATCAATTTCTAGCGCTCTCTGCCAAAACGCCGATTGTGCGCTATTTCGACCTCGCGCACAGTACGCGCCCCGTTGCCGTCAAACCCCCATTGCGTGTCCTCGTCATGATTTCCAATCCGATTGATTGGGACACGTTGGATATTGACCAAGAGCGCGCGAAATTAAAACGCGCGCTCGCGCGGCTCGTCGAACGCGGTCTCGTCATTTTGGATTTTTTGCCCGAAGCCACCCTCGACGCGTTACAACATCGTCTGCGCCAAAACACGTATCATCTTTTTCATTTCATCGGACATGGGGGCTTTGACGAGGACCGCCGCGACGGTCTGCTAATTTTGCGCGATGAGGATGGACGCGGGCGACGCATCACGAGCCAACGCTTGAGCGCGATTCTCACCGACCACGCCGCGCTGCGTTTGGTAATTTTGAACGCGTGTGAAGGCGCACGCGGCGCGCGTGAAGACCCCTTCACCGGCGTCGCACAAACATTGGTGCAGCGCGGCATTCCGGCAGTGATTGCGATGCAGTACGAAGTGAGCGACCACGTTGCCATCGCGTTCTCGCAAGAGTTTTACGCCGCGCTCGTGGACGAATATCCGGTGGACGCGGCGGTGAGCGAAGCGCGCAAAAAAATTTTCGGCGAAGGCAATGATGTCGCGTGGGGCATTCCCGTGATCTATATGCGTTCGCCCGATGGACGTCTTTTCGATTTTGAAGGACGCGCTGTTGTTACAAAACCGCGCGAGAATATGCGCGCGACGCAATTGGCGATTACGACATTGAGTTTGTGTGTGCTGCTGTTGTTGTGTGTTTTGTTGACCAATCTCACACAGGTTCAAGAATTTGTTCGCGCGTTCGGCGCACCAACACACGCGGCACTCGCCGCACTCGCGCCAACACCAACCTCAAGCAACACGCCAACGTTATCGTCAACATTTACACAAACGTTGACACAAACATTCACAGCAACACCATTATTCACTTTTACACCAACTGCATCACCAACCAACCCGCGCGAAATCGCAACACAAACAGCATCATACACTTCAACACCCACGCACACCCCAACGCACACATTCACTCACACTGCCACTGCGACATATACCTCAACGCGTCGTCCGAACACGCGCACGCCAACACTCACAGTTTCGCCAACGATTGTTTCCGGCATCTATCTCACAAGTTTGCGCGTCTCGCCGGAAAATCCATTACGCAATCAACAGATGCAATTTATCGCAACGCTATTGAACGCAACCGACGCGCCCATTCCCTATCGCGTGCGTTTTCAATTGTACGATTCCGAAACGCGCAAGCGTTACACCGATACACCGATTCAACAAATCATTCTCGCACGCGGCATTTCCGAAATCACCGCGCCTGAAGGTTGGGTGTACGACGCGCCGCTATTCGGCTGCATATCTTTTTATGTGCAATTGGAATATCAAACCGACAGTGCGCAGATTCCTTTTCGCAATGTCGCAGGAGAAATTGTTGCGCGCGATTTTGTCGTGTGTTCGCCGGAGAGGTGACAGTGGCGCGCATCTATGTTGTGCTGGAAATGCTTTCGATTTCAGTGAGCCACGTGCGCACTTGGGCGACGCGGTAGTGTTTCATTTTTTCGTACAGTGTCAATGCATCTTGCGCGAATTGTCGCACGTGTGCAATGTTTCCTGCTGCATATTCGATTTGTGCTTTCCCAAAGAAAAATTCCGCACGCGCTTCGGCATAGTTTATTTTTACTTGCTCCAAGCGCTTTACAATCTCTCGCGCTTCCTCCCAGTACTCCTGCGCGAGATAGAAACGCAGCTGCGCCAGCAGGACTGTGACGAGCCGCGTGCGGTCATCGGTTTGTTCTACCATATCGATCGCGCGCTGCAAAAGTGGTTGGGCTTGCACCAAATCACCACGTCGCCACGCTGTTTCGCCTAACCCGCAGTAGGCGACAGCAATCGAACTTTGATGGTGAATTTCGTTTCCCGCTCGAACCAATTCGTCAAAGAATTTTTCTGCTTCGTCCCATTCGTCCCGGGCGAGCGCGATTCTTGCCAAGCCATCATAGCTGCCAATGCGTCGAATATTTACACCCGTTTGTTCGCCCGCATTTAGCGCCGCGATAAAAAATTCGCGTGCCCTTTCAAATTCGCCGCACGCCGCCGCAATGCGTCCTCGTGTAATCAGGTTGGTCACCGATGCAATCTGCCAAGCATCCGCGTTATTTTCGGTTGCCTTTCCCAAGTACTCGAGTGCTGCATCAAAATTTCCCTGCACTTGGTGTACGTGAGCTAGTCCATTGTAAAGTCCTGCCAAGACGCGCGTATGGTTGCTGCTTTCAGCAACGGAAATGGCTTGTTGGTAATACTGTTCCGCTTCCTGAAAATAGCCATCGAGATACGTAACGACACCAAGATTCGCCAGATACTCGGCAATGGATTTAGATTCTTCCAATTCGTACACTATCGGCAGACCCTTTTGAAAAAAAGCGCGCGCTTGAGAAGGGTTCCCCCGCAAGCGCGCAACCTCACCGCGTTTCAAATAGAGTCTCATCCGTTCAAATTTTGCATCATCGGCAAGCAACTTGAGCGCCAAATCTGCAATTTCATCAAAAAAATTGAACTGTCCTTGAGTAATAAAATATTCCGCGCAAATCAATACGCCGCGCGTCAGCAAGCGGGCATCTTGCATATTGACCGCAGTCCGCATTGCCGCATGAATGTTGCTGTCTTCTGTCACAACCTCACGGTAGCCATGAAATTCATTGTATGGTTCCACCAAACGAAAATAGTATTCGCACATTCGCGCATACGCATCCGTCCCCAACAGTTTTTCGCGCGCAAAATCGCGGACGAGTTCGTGCAGCGCAACGCGTCCCGCTTGCGTTTCTTGAACGAGCGATAATTTTTCCAAAGCGTTCAAATGCGCGTCCGCTTCTTTCTCTGAAACTTGCGCGACGAACGCCGCCGCAGACGCATCAAAATCAGTTCCCGCGAACGCGCCGAGTGTGACAAAGAATTTTTTCAATTCATCAGCAAGCGCGTCATAACTCACCCCCAGCGACGCGCGCACACTCAAAATTTCGCGATCGAGCGCGCCCAAACGTTTTTTCTCGTCACGTACGCGATGCAAAAACTGTTCCACCGCGAACGCGAGCGTTTTTTCCGCTTTGACACTCGCGATATGTCCGCCCGCAATTGCCAACGCAAGCGGTAAATGTCCGAGCAGTCGCGCAATTTCATCCAATCCTTCGCGTTGGTGACCTGCATGTTTCCCCAAAAATTTTTTGAATAACGCAAACGCTTCATCGCCGCGTTTGTCAAACGGCTGCAACTTGAAACGAATCGCTTCGTCGCTCACCACCAATTCGTTGCGCGTCGTAATCAAGACCGCCGCGTGCGATTCACCTGATGGCAGCAAGTCCACCACTTGGTCGCTCGAGGTGGCATTGTCCAAGATGAGTAACACGCGTTTGTCCTTGAGTACATCGCGCACCGCCGCCGCGCGCGTCGCCACATCGCGATAACTGCTCACATCGCGCTGAAAACCGCCCGCGAATAACGCAAGGATGGACATGGTATCGGAACGTTCCAGCGCGCCCCACAACACGCCGTCGGGAAATTTATCGCGCACGCGTTCTGCCAACTGCGCGGCGATAGTGGTCTTGCCCACACCGCCCATCCCGCGCACGCTCGTAATCGTGACGGTGTGTCCGGCGGTCAATGCGCGTTCGAGTTGTTTCAATTCGTTGACACGTCCCACAAATTTTTTCGTGGGCGAGATGGCTTGAAAAGGGGGGGGTGTACGCGGCGTCCAATGTGCGAGCAGTTGCTTGTCTTCGGGCGCTGCGGCATGCACGCGCAACTCTGCGACGAGTGGATGCCGCGACTCGATAAGCAATTCATCCGCTGCGCGTTCGTCCAAATCCAACAGCGCGGCAAGCATCACAACATATTGCCATTTGCGCGGGAGGCTCACCTCATTGCGCCAATTGGCAATGTCACGTTTCGAGAGGTGCGTGACATATGGTGACAAAACCTTCGAGGTTTTTCGCGAACCCGTTCGTTGAAACCTCGAAGGTTTTTGTTTGCGCTTGGGCAGCCGTTTCGCTTGAAACCAAAAGCCAAATTTTTGAAACGAGAGTCGTTCTATATCGCCATCGCTGCGATGTTTGTCTTCCAAGGACTGGGACAAGAGTTCACCAAACCGAGATGTACGTCGCGCCATAATCTTTGCTCCAATTGGCACATTTTGAACCTAGAACCGCATCGAGGAATCTTTTAGAATTTTTCGCAGATTATACCAAGTTCAAGCCACGCGCAAACGTTTCCATTCAAACCTATGATGTTCACAACTTTTTTCAAAATTGTAAAGCAAGAATCTTGTACTCGTCTCACAGTTGACCAGCTCGAGTTGGTCAATCACTATATTCAATTGCATCTTGGCAACAGTGCGCTCACCATTGAAAAATTGGCGCGCGTCGTGGACATGAGCGAATTTCACTTTGCGCGATTGTTCAAAGCAACGACAGGCATATCGCCGCATCAATATGTCATGAATCGGCGGATTCAAATGGTGAAAACGCTGCTGCGAACGACAGAGATGTTGCTCGGCGAAATCGCGCATCACGCGGGTTTCGCCGACCACAGTCATATGGGGCGCGAATTCAAACGCGCGACGGGACTGACGCCATCGGAATGGCGAAAGCGGAAAATTTTTTGGGAGTGAGCAAGATTGTTCAAGCGCGCACACACAAAATCGAGTAAATTAGCGACTGCTTGTTCGACGTCAAAGCAAGATGTCGTGTAAGGAACGTCTAGTTCACTTGGCATTGTTTCCGGTATGGCTAAACAATCGAATCTCGGTCTCACTCCCTCCCAAATATCTATCATTGCCACATACATCAATGCGCGTCTCACGCGCACGCGCATTCCCCTCAGCGAACTCGCGCAGCTCGTGGGTCTGAGCGAATTTCATTTTGCGCGACGCTTCAAAGCATCCACCCAACTATCGCCTCACCAATTTGTCCTGCGCTGCCGTTTGGAGCGCGCGCGCGAATTACTCTCTGCGGACCACCACAGTCTTGCCGATATTGCACAACAAGTCGGTTTCGCCGACCACAGTCACTTGACGCGCATGTTCAAACAAACGTATGGCGTTACGCCTTCCGAATATCGAAAGCAATAGCGCGCACACACGATACCTGTTCCCGCTATGTTGCAAATTTATTTTTTCGGAAAATTGCATTTCACCTTGAACGGTGAACCCTTTCATCTTCATGCGCGCCGTTCGGTTACGCTGCTGTTTATCTATCTCGCATTGTTTGCAGAGACGGCAATTCCGCGCGCGACTCTGGCGGAGGTGCTGTATGCGGACGGGCTCGAAGAACCTCGCACGAAATTGCGAAAAAATCTGCATCGGCTGCGTACGTTGCTTCCCACAGGAACACGTTGGCTCATCGAAGAAAATCAAATGGTGCAGTGGAATGCCGCAGCGGCGTATTGGTGTGATGTTCACGCTTTTGAGAGCTTGCGCCGTGACCCCGCGACGCGCGTCGAGGCATTGGCATTGTACACGGGCGACTTGCTGGAGGGATACGAAGAGCCATGGATTCAAGAAAAGCGCGCGCTGTTAAAGCAGCAATTGCTGCGTGGACTTGACGAATTGACCGCACAGGCACGCGCGCAGCATCACCTCGCCCAAGCGCGGAGCTATGCGGCGCGTGCATTTAACCATGACCCGTACAATGAAATCCTCGTGCGCGAATTGATGCTGCTCGATTTGGAAAACCAAAATCGCGCGAGCGCGTTGAATGTGTACAAACAGTTTCAAGCGCGTTTGCGTCGGGATGGCGCGGAACCGATGCCGGAGACGGTGGCGCTCTATGAACAAATCTTGCGAAATGAAACCGCGCAGCGAGTGTCCACCTCGCGCCAATCGTACAAAGACCGCACAACGCGCGCCACACGGACGCGCACGCATCCTGACGACCTTGCCTTTTTTGGACGCGAACGCGAATTGCAAAAACTTGCCGAACGTTGGGAACGCGCGCGTGCGGGCGAGGGAGGAATTTTTCTCGTCAGCGGCGAAGGCGGCATCGGTAAATCGCGCTTGCTGGCAGAATTGGAACACAACCTGCGCGCGCAGGGAACGCGCGTGTTGAACGGCTCCACTCAATTTCCCGAAAGAGTTTCTTATCAACCTTTTGTCGAGGCATTTCGCAGCGCGCTGGTGTATTTGGCGCATCTGCGTTCCGAGCCGCAAGCGCTTGCCGCATTGACTGTGTTGGTTCCCGAGATTCGGCAGCGGCAGCCAAAATTGCCCACTCTTTCCAAATTGGACGCTTCACGCGAACGCACGCGTTTGTTTGACTCGTTCACGCGTGTGGTTTTGGCGCTCGCGCGGACACAGCCGCTGCTCATTCTTTTGGAGGACTTGCATCGCGCCGGCGCGGACACGATTGCGTTGTTGGAATGGCTCGCGCCAAATTTGAACCAAGAGCCGGTGCTCATCATCGGGACGTATCGCGACGAAGATGCGCCGCGCACTGCGCCGCTGCGGGCTTGGCGAACACGCGTTGAAAAAAAATCCGCTCCGGAAACACTGGCGCTGGAGCGTCTCGAAATAGAGCCCGTGTTTGAAATGGCAGCCGCGCTCGGTTATTCCGCCGACGTTGCAAGCGCACTGTATCAAATGAGTGAGGGCGTTCCGTTGTACATTGCCGAGACGCTGCGCGAGTGGACCGAGAACGGCACAAGCAATCTTGGCGAAATGGATTCGGTTATCCGCACGAATGCGCCGCAGCGCGTGGGGCAACGCAGCGCGCGCCTATCAAACCCCGCGCAGACTTTTCTTGAAACCGCCGCCGTTCTTGGCGATATGTTTTCGTTTGAGGCGGTGCGCGATACGCTCGGTTGGCATGAGAGTCGCGCACTCGATGCGTTGAACGAGCTGCTCGACCATCAGTGGATTGGGGAAGCGCTCGAACCAACGCACGGGAACTACGCGTTTAATCATCATCTCATTCGCACAAGTCTCTATGAAAAAATTCCGGCGGCGCAGCGCACACGCCGCCATGACCGCGCGGCACGCGTTCTTCAAGACATGTATCAACCGCGCTTGAACGAATGGGCGGCAGAAATCGCGCGGCATTATGACGCGGGTGGAAATGCCGCGCGCGCAGTGCCCTTTTACGAACGCGCCGCGCAAGCGAGTCGCGCTGTCTTTGCCGACCGCGATGCGCTCGAGCATTTGACCCGCGCGTTAGAATTGAGTCATGAGCCGCGCAAACGTTTTGAACTTGGCTTGCAGCGTGAAGAAATCTATAGCCGTCTGGGTGAACGCGACAAACAAAAAGACGAGTTGGACGCTTTGCTCGGACTAGCAAAGGAATTGAATGATGTTGAGAGGTATTGTGTCACATTGGAACGCCGTTTGTTGTACCACCGCGCGCTAGGTGAGCGCGAGCTAGAACGTCAAGCCATCGAGCTGCTTGCGACAAATGCCATGCCGCCGTTCGAGTTGTGGCGTGCGCGGGCGCAACGACATCGCGCCGAATATGAAATGACGGTCAGTCATTTCGAAGAGGCGCTCTCGGAAGCGGAACACGCGCTCGCGCAATTCAGCGCGCACGACGACCAGAGAGGACAAATCGAATGTTATTGCTTGATGGCGCAAATCGCCGCACATCGCGGGCAAGAGCAATCGGTCTATGAATTGCTGGAGCGCGCACGCGCGCTGGCGCGCGACAACCAATCGCTCGTGTTACAAACTTTGCGCGCGGCTTCGATCGTGGCGCACGAACATGGAGAATATCGAACTGCGCGCGCGTTTGCGAACGAGATGCTCACGCTCGCGCGCGCGATTGGCGACCGCGAAGCCGAGGCGGACGCGCACTGGAAATTGGGCAATGCAGAGAATCGCCTCTTTCTTGTGGAGGACGCGACGCGCGATTATGCGCGCGCACTTGAACTTTTTGAACGCTTGAACAAGCGGCAAGGACGCGGCGCCATCTTGATTGGCTGGAGTAGTTTCTCTATCCGACTTGGACGTTTTCAAGAAACTTTGCAACACGCGCGCGCGGCGTTCGAAATCTTTGAATCGCTTCAAGATGCGCGCGGGATGGGGACGGCATTGAGCAACCTCGCCTACGCCCATCATTACCTTGGTGAGTATGCCGCAGCACGCGCGGCGACGGAACGAATTTTAGCGTTGACCGAGAACAACGCGCTCAAAGCGATTCGCGCGAACGGTTTGGTAATGCAGGGATGGGTCGAGCGTGCAGAGGGACATTTCGCAAACGCACTGGAATTGATTCAGCAAGGCATCGAACTGCGCCGCAGCATACGCGCCAAAAATGACCTCGTAACCGATTTGCGCGACCTCGCGCTAACCTATCTGGCAAGCGGCGATACCGTTTCCGCACGCGCGACGGTACAAGAAATGCGCGCGGGCTATCAAGAGATTGAACCCGATACGAGCGAAGCGCCGACGATTCTGTGGGCAGCGGCGCAAGTGTTTCGCGCATGTGGTGAGGCGGAAACAGCACTCGCACATCTGGAACAAGCGTGGCGCATGTTGGGCGCACAAGCGGACGGCATCCCGGATGAGAATGTGCGAACGACCTTTCTCGAAATTCCCGAACATCGCGCCATACAACGCGCGTATTTCGAAAAAATATGGACGTAATAGGACGCTTGTGGGACGGTGCGCTTGCTAAAATGATTTTGAACGCTGGGAATCGAATCAAAGCAAGCAAACGCAGCACAAGGAGGACCGCATGTCAAAGCACGAGTCGAGTGAATTCGAAAAATGGATGCAGGAAAATAATATCGAGCGGCGCAATGAATCGCTCGTTGAAAAGGCATCCCATTTGCAGGTGCAGCCACCAAGTCGGATGAAAAGTCTCAAGCAGGGTGCGAATCTGGTCGAGTTTGCAAAAGAGAGTTGGTACACTCGAGGTCTGGAAGGCGCGGGCAACGGCGCGCTCATCGGGGCAACCGGCGTCTTGGTTGTCGCTGGGATTGTTTCCGCGCCTGTGACATTACCTGCCGTCCTTGCGGCAACCGCCGTCGGCGCAATCATTGGCGCGCTACCAAAAGGGAAAAAAGAATTCTGATTTGCCTCAAGAATTCAATCTCACAGGAGCAACTACATGCCCGATACCCATTTCACCATTCACCAGATTCACCAAGAATGGATGCACCATCTTTCGACTGAGGACTTGAGCTACATGCAAGCGCAACAAGACCGCATTCATTCCCAAAAGATGGCACAGATTGCGCGCTTGGCTTTGCAAAAGGGGGTGATGGAATTTGCCAAGCGGAAGGGGATGAAAATACCGCCGCGCTATCCCGGGCAGCCGCTATCGGATTGGGAGATGCGGGTGAATAACGCCATCGAAGATATCGTGATTCAAATTGACGGCGCGACCGGCTATCACGGACGCGAAACATATTCATGGATTGAACAGCAGTTTCAAGATGTGTTACAGCGTTTTGGACTTGCGGGCAAATAACTCACGTTACGTACCAATTGTCATTTCGAGCCGATTTTGCGAGAAATCTCTATGGACAAGACCGAGATTTCTCACTCCGTTCGAAATGACATGCGTAACGTCAGTAAATGATTTTGAAATCTGACACAAGTCATTTGTGATAAAGGATAATGGTCAGGAAGGAGTTTCGATGAAACGCAAATTTTTTATGATTCTCGCGGCGGCGCTTTGGCTCGTGCTGACGATTCCACAGCCAACCAATGCCAACGCGGTTACATCGCCTGCCCCATTTGTGCAAGGCGAATTGCTGGTCAACCTAAAAGCGAACGTTGCGCGCAATCTCAATTCTAAAAAACTCGCAATGAATGATTTGGGCGTTGCGTCGCTCAATCAGCTGGCTGCTTTGTATCAAGTGCACAAGACCCGTCCGCTGTTTGCCGTAGCCAACGCAGATTCCGTTGCCGAAAAATTTAATTTGGGCGGAACGTTGTTGCTCCAAGTGCCTGCGAATACAAATTTGTGGGCAATGCGGGAAGCGTATCGCGCCAATCCGAACGTGGCATTTGCGGAATTCAATTGGCAGATCAATGCCGCAGAGTTGCCCAATGACCCGAAATTCAAAAAGCAATGGGGCTTGAATCAAAAGGATGACCATGACATTGACGCGCCGGAAGCGTGGGACATTGAGCAAGGGGATGCCTCGATTCTGGTTGCCGTCATTGACACCGGTGTCTTGTACACGCACCCCGATTTGGATGACGGACGCGTGCGGACGGACATTGACAAAGATTTTGTCAATAATGACGACGACGCGCTTGATGACCATGGACACGGCACACACGTCGCCGGAATCATTGCCGCCGAAACAAATAACGCGGAAGGTATCGCGGGCATCTGTCGCGCGTGTCAAATTCTCCCCATTAAAGTTTTGGACAGCGGCGGCTCGGGCAGCGCCGAGGGCGTGGCGTCCGGGATTCAATACGCAGCCGACCAAGGGGCGCGCATTATTAACATGAGTCTTGGCATGTCGCCCGATTGCGGATGCTCCAAAACCATCGCGCAAGCCATTAACTATGCGTTTGAAAAAGGGACGCTCATTATTTCTGCTTCGGGCAATGATGGCAAAAAGAAAATCAGCTATCCGAGCAGTTCTTCGCGCTCCATGTCCATTGGCGCATCAAATCGCCAAGACGCACGTTCCTACTTTTCCAACTATGGCAAAAATCTGGATTTGCTCGCCCCCGGCGAAAAAATTGTCAGCACCATTTTGGATAACAAGTACGAAGCATGGTCAGGCACCTCGATGGCAACGCCACATGCCGTCGGCGTCGCGGGTTTGGTCTTGTCGCAAAATTCCGCGCTGACCAATGAGCAAGTGTGGTGGATTCTGCAGCACTCGACGGATGATTTGGAAAAACCGGGCTATGACAAGAAAACGGGCTTTGGACGTCTGAACGCGTACAACGCGTTGGTGATGACCAATCCAAGTCAAGTGGACGCGGCAATTGACAATTGTGACAAGGAACCCGATTCCGGCTGCGGCGGATGCAGCACTTCGGTTGCGTTGGAAAATATCAACACGCGCGTTCAAGAAATTGCAACGCTTTACGCATTTCGCGACAACTTGCTCGCCAATTCCGCCAAAGGGCGCGCGCTCACCAAATTTTTCTATCGGCACAATCTCGAATTTGCGTGGCTGCTCGCGACGGACAGCGCACTACGTGACGAAGCGGCTGCCACGTTGGGAGAGGTGATGCCCGGCTTTCGCGCTTTGACGAGCGCAGACCCCAACGCGTCTTTTGTTTTGAGCACATCGCATATTGCGCGGGTTGCGCAGCTCAAGAACAAAATTGCGGAACGCGCAAGCAGCGGCTTTGTGCGCGACCTGGAACAAGAATGGAACAGTATCGCGCCCGAACAATACGCGGGCATGGAAATTCATGCGGTTTGGAATGGGATTAACAACCCGTAAGGAAATGCGGCGCAGGTCGTTGCCAATGATGACGACAACCTGCGCCGAGCAGAAATCATGTTTGGCAAAACTTGGATGCTTGGGGCGATGCTGTTGTGTGCGAACTTGCTCTTGGCAGGCTGCGCCCAAACCGATTCGGCAACCGCAGCCCCATTGCCGACGGAACCGCTCATTCCCAGACGCGCGACCGCGCAAGTGGAACAAGCGCGCAGCGACTTGACAACGCGGCTTGGCATCGCCGCCGATACAATTCGACTCGTCGCGCTGGAAGCAGTGGAATGGAGTGACACGAGTCTCGGCTGTCCGCAGTTTGGCAAAAGTTATGCCAAGGTGATTGTCCCGGGTTTTCGCATCACGCTGAAAAATGTCAATACGCTGTACATCTATCACAGCACCGGCACGCGATTCATTTTGTGCAAGCAAACGACGGCGCAGTGATTGAAACGCGAATAGTTTGTGTCCGCCCTGCACGTTTGCTGACAAAATAAAGTTTGCGCATAAAGGAAAAAAATTCGTGAGTCTTCAACCACATCTCCAAGAATTTCCGGGCTTGTCACATCAAGCGTTTCAGCACCCCCTTGACCGTCAAGCATTGGCGGCGCTGGAAAAAGTACCTCTGCTGCCGCAAGCAGTCACTTTTGTTTCCAGTTCCTTTTTTGAACGCCTATTGCACATCGAACACATTTCAGACAACACGCGCGTCACCGCGCAGCAATATCCTTCTCTGTACCGCCAATATCTCAAGCTTGCCGCTGTCCTCGATGTCAAGCGCTTGCCGGACCTTTACATTGACACAACGCCTGTGGTCAATGCCTACGCGACGGGCTGTCACAATTATTTCATCGTGGTCAATTCCGGCTTGATAGACATTTTGACCGAAGATGAATTGCTGGCAATTCTCGGTCACGAGCTGGGTCATGTGAAATGTGAACACATGCTTTACACCACACTCGCACAGTTTTTACGCGATTACGGTGTTGATATCCTCAACCAATTCATTCCGGTTGGACTCGGCGCAATTGCAGGTCAAGGATTGCAGCTCGCGTTGATGGAGTGGTATCGCAAGGCAGAATTTTCGTGTGACCGCGCTGCACTTATCGCAACACAAGATGTCGAAAGCATTTCTAGTGCGTTGGCAAAATTGGCGGGTTATTCCAAGCATTTGGACGGAAACCTCAACCTCGAAGAAATCATGCGGCAAGCCAACGACTATCAAGAAATCGGCGCGGAATCAAAAGTGGAGAAGGTTCTCAAACTCTATGTCCTTTTGAACAAGACACATCCGTATCCCGTTGTGCGCGTCAAGGAAATCCAGCGCTGGAGTGAATCTCCCGAGTATGCGCAAATTCTTGCGGGCAACTATAAACAATTGGCAGCTCAAGTTCAGCGCCCAGCCGGGATGCAACCTTTGACCACGCCAACCGGCGTCAAATGTACAAATCAAAAGTGCGGACGAGTCTGGGCGCCCGGCACCGGTTTTTGCGGAAAATGCTCAACCAACTTGCGCAATGCGCCCGTTGTTTGCGGAAATTGCTTTACGGTTATTCACGCAACGTGGAAAGTATGCAATGCCTGTGGAAACACGCTAAGTTAATGCGGTTTGAGAAAGCGAAATGCGTCAAGCAAAACAGGAGAACCCAAGATGTCGCTTCAACCAGCCAATACGTCAAATGATTCATCTCTTAAAGCGAGCGTGAAAATTTTTTGTACGCACTGCGGCGCAGAAAATCTCGCGGGAAATACCTTTTGTCACAAGTGCGGAACCAAGATTTGGAGCGCTGATGCGGCATCACAGATGACACTTGTGCCGGAGCAAGCGGTCACAATTCCACCACCGCCGCGCGCACCCTTACAAACGCGCATGGCAGAACCGCATCAATTCAATTATTTGGAAGCGATTGTGTTTCCATTCAAACAAAAGAATTGGCTCGGCAAAATGTGGTGGCTGCCGATTGTGCCGTTTTTCCCGCCGTTCAGTTTTTTTATCATGCGCGGCTGGCGGCTCGACCTCGTGCGGCGCATCGGAAAACGCAATCCTGACCCGCTTCCGAATTTTGGCGACATTGGCAGATTTTTCGCCGAAGGCATTCTGCTGTGGATTATGACAGGGATTTATTTGTTACCGCTTGCGGTAATGCTTTTCCTCACCAGTTTTTCCACACTCGCCACCGTTCTCGAAATTTTGGGATGGGTGTTGGAGCGCATTTTTACGGGGAACAATACAATTTCGTTCGCAGTGCTGCTCGCGCGAATTGGCTTTGACAGATTATTTGCGGCAGCGGTTGGCGGAATTTTGCCCTTGCTCTATGTCGTGTTGTCTTATCCGTTCTATCGTATTGCCATGATACGCTACGCCTTGGGGAGTAACGCTTTTGTCTTTTTCGATGTCGTGGGCAATCTGCGACGAATTCCCGGCAATGCCATCATGTTGTTGTCCCTGCTGTTTATGGAAATTTTGACCGGCACGCTTTTCGTCACCATCAGTGGTTTCATTGCCTCAAGTCTCGTCGGTCTTGCGATTGTGCCATTCGTGTTGGCGATTTTGTTCCCGCTGCAGTATTCGATTACGGGCTATTTGTTTGGCTCGCTCGCAGAACGAATGAACCCGGTGCAAAACTAACAATCGGATTAAGAAGAGTTCAGCCCAAAGATATAAACAGGAGTTGTGATTATGATTCGCAAATTCGTCCTCGCACTTGCCATTGGAGCAATAGCAATCTGCTTGAGCAGAGCAGAACCACTGTTTGCAGCCGGCACCGTCTCCGACTGTAGTAATGACACGCAGTTCTCAAGCATGTTATCCAGCGGCGGCACAATTACATTCAACTGCGGTACAGCCACTATCGTCTTGACAACCAGCAAAACGATTTCGCTGAATACGACGATTGACGGTGGAGGGAAAATCACGCTAAGTGGAGGTGATGCTCGACGCCTGTTTCGCGTAAATTCAAATGTCAATTTGACATTGAATAACATCATCCTGACCAACGGCTATAGCGCGAGTGACAATGGCGGTGCGCTGTACAACGGGGGCGGAGCTGTTACGATTAGCAACAGTACGCTAAAGAACAGCAAGACCGCGTCCGATTATGACGGCGGTGCAATTTACAACACAGGCACATTGAATCTTACAAATGTAACCTTGAGTGGAAATTCGACAACCTATGACGACGGCGGTGCAATCTATAACAGTAACGGCACACTGAACTTGAACACTGTGACGTTGAGCAACAACGCTGCAGGCGGCACAGGCGGTGGGATTTATCAATACTATGGTACTGCAAACCTTACCAATGTAACCTTTACCGGAAACAGCGGAGACTTTGGCGGCGGAATGTATAATGCCGGCACCGTTTCGATGACAAATGTGAACTTTGATTCCAACTCTGCCAGAAATGGCGGTGGGGGTATGTACACAGATGATGACGGCGTCGTCAATTTTACGGATGTTCTTTTTTACAAAAACACCACGGAACAGTTAGGTGGCGCTCTGCGCGTTTGGTCAAGCACGATGACAGCCTCTCGCGTAACTTTTGACCAAAACACCGCCGATGATGATGGTGGCGCAATCTACAATCGTGGCGGACAGTTCAACTGGCAAGATATCGAGTTCTCATCCAATACCAGCAAAGGGGATGGCGGCGCGATTTCGACCTACTATGGGTTTAGTATGCGAAACGTTACGTTTCAGAATAATCACAGCGACAAATCAGGCGGGGCAATTTATAATCAAGTGGGAACCATCAATCTTACGAATGCAACCTTGAGTGGCAATTCGACCAATCAGTCCGGTGGCGGAATTTACGTTTGGGCAGGAACAACAACGCTCGTGAACGTAACGCTGCATGGAAATTCTGCCGGAGAGGTAGGCGGCGGAATTTTCACTGATAATGTATCGCCGGACCTTTCACTCCAAAACGTAATCTTGTCCTCAAATAGCGGCGGCAATTGCCAATTCAATACCGCACCGATTAGCTCGATAACGAACCTTTCCAGTGACAGCTCTTGTGCGTTTGGCGGAGGACGCGACAACGTAAACGTCATGCTCGGTGCATTGGCAGACAATGGAGGATTCGCAAAAACGCATCTGCCACAATCCGGCAGCCCGGCTATTAACGGCGGCACAAACGCAGGATGTCCTTCCACCGACCAACGCGGTATCAGTCGCCCACAAGGCAGCAACTGTGATGTTGGCTCGGTTGAAATCCCCGAAGTGTGCAACGCCAAACCCGCAACGCCCAAACTGACCAAACCCAAAAACGGGGGCACCAGTACGAAAACCAAAGTCAAACTCGATTGGAACGACAGCAATTGCGCCGCGCGCTATCAAGTGCTTGTGCGACAAAGTTCTACCACCGGACCAAAAATGCAGGAAAATAAAGACCTGACCACGAGCCAATTCACCACCAAAAGTTTGCCCAAAAATAAAACGTACTATTGGCAAGTGAAAGCGTGTAACACCAAAGGATGTAAGGCATCGGCATGGTGGAGTTTCAAGGTTCAATAAGCTGTACCAAAAAAAACAGTCACGCGCAATTTTGCGCGTGACTGTTAAGAAAAAGGTTTGGTTATGAAAACAAAATTTCTTTCTCTCGCTTTGCTGCTTTTGCTCCTTGTCACATACACGCACACGCCCCCAGTGCTAAACGCCGCCGTCGGCACCTGTCAACGCGCAGGGATTCCCGCTTACATTGACCCCGAGTGGCACAAAGCCGAGTGGGACAAATTGCTCGCAACGCCGAATGGCGTGATTGAGCGCATCATCATCAATCCCGCCAATGATTCACGCAAGAATGTTTATGTGCCAAAAATCCGCGCGGCACAAGCAAAAGGGATTCAAGTACTTGCCTATGTCGCAACCGGCTATGGACAAGTTCCATCTGCAACCGTACAAACGCGCATGAACACTTACATCAACAGCTGGGGTGTGGACGGAATCTTTTTTGATGAAGTTCCCTCCGACACGGGAAAATTGTCGTACTATCGCGTGTTCTATAACTCACTTCACACACGCAACAAGAGTGTTGTCTTGAATCCCGGCGTGTATCCTGACCCACAGTACATGAGCATCAGCGACATTATCATGATTGAAAACACCGGCGCGGCGTACAAACAATTGACGCCGCCCGGTTGGGTGAATCAATATCAACGCAATCGCTTTTGGCACGTCATTCACAGCGTCCCAAGCGCAAGCAAAGTTTCGTTTTTTATTGATTTGGGACAAACAAACCGCGCGCGTTTTGTTTATGTGACCGACGACATCGAAAACAATCCGTATGACCGTTTGCCAACGTACTGGAGTACGGAAACGTCCAAGTTTGCATCCACTTGTTGAAAAAAATCCCGCCGACGAAATTTGTCGGTGGCATTTTTTTTTGCGACTTGATGTTACGCGCGGCTAGAATCACGAATGCGTAGCGTCATTTCTCTGGAAAGAAATATCGCCGAAATGCTGACCCAGCCACGCGCGGACTTGTATCGCGCGGAAATGCCCAAGCGCGTCAAAGAGCGCAAAGCTCTCTGCCGCCAACTGTTTCGCATTCTCCAAATCCCCGCGTTCCCGTGCGGTGCGCGCCAATCCAAAAAGAGCAGCCGCTTCATCCGCTTTCCATTTGGTACGACGGCTCTCCGTAGCCGCGTCGGCGAAAAGTTTTTCCGCGCGTTCCAAATCATTTTGACTCAAAGCAAATTCAGCACAACGCAGCGTAATGATGAGCCAATCTTGGGGCTCAGTACCATCGTCCATCAATTGCGCAGCGCGTGCAAGATGGCTCTCGGCTTGTTCAATATGTCCCTCGCGCCATGCTGCTTCACCTAATCCCGAATACGTGAGCGCAAGATAGCCATTCTCACCAAACGCGCCGGCAATCTCGAGATTTTGTTCAAAGAAGTTTTTTGCAGCTCGCACTTCTCCATTCAACAATGCCAAATCGCCCGCATTGTTCAAAAAGCGGACGCGTGCGAAAGGTGCGGGAGAGAGCGTCAACTCGCGCTCGAGGCGCGCCAAATAATTTTTCGCTTGTTCCCATTCGCCCGTGCGCATCGAAATGTCGCTCAAATTCGACAGCAGCGCCAAAGTCATTCCGGTATTTTGGTATTGTTTGGACAATTCGAGCGCGTGTTCAAACAACTCACGCGCTTGCGGAATATCATCACGCGCGCAGTAGCCGGCGAAATTATTCATCAGCGACAAAAGCGCGTGGTGATATTCACTTGCACGCGCCAGCGCGATGGCTTCTTTATACAATTCAATCGGCGCTTCATCTTGTTCTTGCCAAATAAGTAAAATTCCACGCAAAGCATCCACGCGTGCAATCGGGTCCTCGAGCTCTTGGGTCAGCGCCAGCGCTTGGTCAAAAAAGACGCGCGCCTCAACGCGTTTTCCTTTTTCTGCGAGCGTCCTTCCAAGTCCATACAACAAATCAAATTGTTCGCGGCGGTCATGCACCAAATTCCGTTCGAGCGCATGGCGAAATATCTTTTCGAGGAGGTTGTGCAAACCTACGCCCAACAAATAGTTCAAACTTGATTTGATGCCGTCTAACGCCGCGCGCACCAGACCCACTTCCATCGCCACTTGCAGCGCGCTGGCGAGATTGCCCACTTCCGAAACGACGCGGTTGTACTCGGACTCCTGATGCTCTTGCACCAAGCGCACATGAAAGTCAAGCACTCGCGCATACGCGTCCGTTCCCGTCAACTTGTCCCGCGCGTAATCGCGCAGCAAACGATGCAGCGTATAACGTCCCTCGCGCGCAATTTCGACAAGCGATAAACTCACCAAGTCACTCAGAAAATGTTTTGCCTGTTCCAGTGAAACTTGCGCCACGTACGCTGCCGCGCTCACATCAAAATCATCGCCACTGAACGCGCCGAGCGTGATGAAAAATTCCCGCTGCGCGCGTGACAATGCCGCAAAACTCGTATCAAACGATACGCGCACGCTCAAATCCTCGCGCGTCAATTCGTCCAAACGCGCGGCGGCTGCGCCTGCAACGTTACCGCGCACGCGCTCTAAAAATTCATTCACCGCGCGCTCGCGTTTTGTGCCAACGGGTGTTTGCTTCAAACGATTCGCCGCAATCGCCAAGGCAAGCGGTAAATAACCAAGCAGGATCGCGAGTTCCAACAACGCCCGTCGCTGACGGCGCACCGTTTGTTCTCCCAAAATCTTCGTGAACAATTCCAACGCGTCTTGTCCATCGCTCGCAAACGGACGCAGCTCCAACAACGTCATCTCATCACTGACCGCCAAATCGTGGCGCGTTGTAATCACCACCGCAGGTTTTCCCGTACTCGGCGGCAGCAGCGGACGCACTTGTTCACTCGTCTGCGCGTTGTCCAAAATAATCAGCACGCGTTTGTTGGCGAGCAAGCTCTGTACGACGCGGCTGCGGCTCTCGACATCACGATATTCGCTCACATCCACTTGATACTCGCGCGCGAATTGTCCGAGAATCGTCAACGTGTCCGAGCGATTTAATTGTCCCCACAATACGCCGTCGGGAAATTGTTTTTGCAAACGATAAGCCAGATGCCGCGCCAAAGTCGTTTTGCCCACGCCACCCATCCCGCGCAACCCACAAATCGTCACCGCGCGTTGTTTCAACAAAATATCGTGCAATTTCGCCAATTCCATTTTCCGTCCCGCGAAAAATTTCAAATCGGGACCGAGTTGGAGCGGCGTGTCGGCTTGCCACTGCGCCAAGAGTCGCAGACGGTCCGCGCGTGTTTCGTTCGCGCGTAATTCGGCAAGAGTGTGATGTTTTGCCGCGCGCAAGAGTTCGTCCGTTTCCGCTTGATTCAAATCCAACGCACGCGCGACAAGAATAATTTCCTCCCATGTGCGCGGACGTTTGGCATTGCCGTTGTACCAATGTCCGAGCGTGCGTTTCGGAACGCCGCGAAATTTCATTGCCACAGTTTGCTTTTCCGCGCGCGCATCGACTTCTTGCGTCAATTCCGCGAGTCTGCCCAGCGTGCGTTTTTTGGCGAGCATGAATTGCTTCAACACAACGGCAAGACTCATTTCGGCATGTCCTTTCATCTGGCACAATTTGAACCTAGAACTGGCTGCAGGATTGTTCTAGAATTTTTGTAGATTGTAACAAGTCCGGATTTTTCTCAAGCCTCGAATGGATTGCTGCGCTCGACCGCGCAATATTCCTTTGGCGGAGAGAAAAATCGGAACAAGAAGTCCGTTGTTGAGGAACAAAATATTTCAAACGAGTTAAAGATATGCAACCCGCACTCTTACGTCAAATCAAAATCTGAGAGAGGTAGGACAAATTTCAAATTTGTCCTACATTTTTACAGGAGAAAAACATGAACAAAGGAATGAAACGCATCCGCATATTCGGCGCGCTCGTGCTGCTCGCCGCAAGCACGTTATTTTTTGCGCCACTTCAAGCAAGCGTGAATTTGAATTTGATTCAGCGCGCCAAGCTCATCGCTTCGGATGGGGCGAATGATTTGTTCGGCGGCGCGGTGGCTGTGGATGGGGACACCATCGTTATCGGCGTGAACCATGACGACATCCAGACCAACTTTGATGAACGCGGCTCTGTCTATGTGTTTGTGAAACCGAACAATGGTTGGTCCGGTCAGCTCACACAATCCGCCAAACTCACCGCGTCTGACGGCGACGCGCAAGATTGGTTCGGACAATCTGTGGCGATACGCGGAGATACCATCGTCGTCGGTTCGCGTAACGCGGACAATGGAGATCCCGGCGCTGCATACATCTTTGTCAAGCCCGAGAACGGATGGAGTGGCAATTTGCACGAAACTGCCAAGCTGGTTGGGTCAGATGATAGGCAATATCTCGATTTAGGCATTGCGACGGCAATTGACCAAGATGTCGTGGTTCTGGGACAGAACCTTGATGGTGTCTATGTCTATGTCAAACCCATTAACGGGTGGGCAGGAACTCTGACCGAGTCTGCTGTCCTGGAGGCATCAGACAATGCGGATATTTCAGAAGAGTTCGGGAATGCAGTTGCCATCAACGGAGATACAATTGTTTCGGGTGCAACGAGAAGTGTCGGAGTGAATCAAGACCAAGGTTCCGCCTACGTTTTCGTCAAACCGACAGGGGGTTGGACGGGGACCGTCAATGAAACTGCCAAACTCACCTCATCGGACGGAGCAGAAAATGATTTGTTCGGACAATCGGTTGCCGTTGGTGGCGATACAATCGCAGTCGGATCTTGGCCACTGAATTTTGGTAGCGACGAAAAACAAGGTTCTCTCTATGTATTTGTCAAACCCATCGCAGGTTGGACAGGCAACTTGAACGAATCAGCCAAACTCACCATGTCCGATGGCGATTACGATTCGACGTTCGGTTACAATGTCGGACTTAGCGGCGACATGATTGTTGCCGGCAATCACGGCGATGTCATTGGAACACGCGAGCAAGGTTCGACGTATGTGTTCAACAAACCCACAAGCGGCTGGGCAGGGAATCTGCACGAAACAGCCAAACTTGTCGCTTCCGACGCGTCGTTATCAGATGATTTTGGGATCGCGGTGGCAATTGACGACGCAACCATTGTCATCGGTTCCTCCAACGCGCCCATCGGCAACAATCCCGCGCAGGGCGCGGCGTACGTTTTTGAAAATGCAGCGTGTGGAAAACCGCTCAAGCCAACACTCACCGCTCCGGCAAATAATTCGACAAGTACCAAAACGCGCGTTACGCTCAAATGGCAGGATGTCAGCTGCGAGACGCAGTATCAAGTTTTCGTCAAGGATGCCGCGACAGACAAAAATGTCTTGAAAGTAAATCTCGGCAGCGATGTGACCAAAGTGAAAACGAGCGCACTGACCAAAGGCAAAACGTACAAATGGTTTGTCAAAGCGTGCAACAATCTCGGCTGCACGAAATCTGCCGCAAGAACATTCCGCGTTCAGTAGAAAAAAAATCCGCAAGCGAATTTCGCGTGCGGATTTTTTTTCACGGCTTGATTTTATAGACCGCCCCTCTCTGTTGCCCATTCCACGGAATCGTTACGCCGTAATTGGCAAAGTACAAATAACCGTCGGGTCCCCATTCGACGCCTGTCGGATACGCGAGATTGGAAACAACGGTTGTCACTTCCGAATCGCCCGCGCGTAATTTTACGATGCTGCCCGGGGTGAGGAAATTTCCGTGTGGGTCCAAATCGCTGACGAATTGCGACGCGTAAAATGTTCCGTCGGGAGATTGCGCGAGACCAAGCGCCATCGTAATGCCGTCCGCAATCGGCGTCACTTGCCCGTCCACCGTCACGCGATAAATTTTTGCCACATTTTCGCTAAACGCTTCCGTGTAAGGTCCGTGCGTAAATTCGGTGACGTATAAATTTCCATCCTGCCCCGCGACAAGTCCTGTAAGCACAGGATGTCCGCGCGACATGTCGGCAACGCGGCGCGTGTTTTTTCCAAGCGGCGAGAACGGGTCCACTTCGTTAATGACTTGGATATTGCCATCGGCGATATAGAGTTTGTCGTCCATTGCCACCATGTCGTACGGATTTGCGCGGTCATAGTCGGAATCAATATAGCGCGGCTTGTTGGCATCGTTGAACGCGCCGAGGTCGGAAACCAATTCCGCTGTGCCATTTGCATTGATGCGATACACACCTGATTTCGCGTTGCCGCGTCCGCCGTCCGGTCCGGCAGTTGCGAGATACAACGTATCGGAAATGAACGCGGTCGCCGATGCGCCAAGTGCGCCGTTAAATTCCGAACCGGTGTTGGCAATCTGGTCGAGAACGATGGTGCGCGTACCGTCGGGCGCGATTTTTGTAATGCGTCCCGAATTTGCCACATTCTGACCGGGAGGAGGCGCGATGCCCGCTTCGGCAATATACAGCGAACCATCGGGTCCAAAGGTGAGACCGCGCGGCTGCAACAAATTTTCCGCGACGACGGTGACACCGGCAGGCGCGGGCAAATTGATTTCCGTCGGCGCGGGCGGCGCGGATGTGGGTGCGGCAGTGGGGGGAGGTGTTGGCGCGGCGCACGCGGACACAATGAACAGTAACGCGATGACAATGATCTGACGAGGCATGGTGACTCCTTCAGCTGCCCTGCTACTGGATACCTGTTACTTTTCCCTATTTCCTTAATTCCTGCAACACACTATACGCGCGTTTCACCGAAAAATCCGCGCGCAAAATTCCAAAATGTCCTTCGGGGTCATTCCCAATTTCGCGGTCTTGCAATTGATACCAAAAAATTGTCGGGGTCAAATCCCACAATTCCGTGTACACCAATTTCAGCCAATTTGCCGCGTCATCTTCGGATTGCAGCGGTGCAGTTGCCCACCACGGCGCGTCGCTCGGCACGCCCACTTCGGTGAGCCACAACGGAATGTTTTCATCACCATGTTGATTCATCACGGCGCGCGTCGCCGAAATTTTTGCGCGCAGCGTCTCGATGCCGCCGTTCGGCAGCATGTATGGATGAATTGCCATCGCATCAAAATAACCGTGCGCGCCCGCGTTGTACGCTTTCTCGACAAAGTTGCTCGCGAGTCCCGAATCGTCATTGCCCTCAATGCCGTTGCTCGACATGCCGGCGAAAATCACAACCGCGTTCGGGTCTGCATATTTCGCGGCAAGATATGCTTCTTGCAAAAGCGAAACGTAACGCGCGGGGTTCGGCTGCGGTTTCCAAAAACCTTCTGTGTTTGGTTCATTCCAAATTTGCCACACGCGCACATCGTTTTTGAAATGCTCGACGACCTCGTATGTATAACGCGCGAAATCGTAATCGTTGCTCGGTTCGGAGAATAAACGCACGCGCCAATCGTTGGAATCTTGCGCGGACGATGCCCACCAACTCACGTAATCAATGATTCCTAAAAATTCCAAATCGTGTGCGCGCACAATTTTTACCACCGCATCATAATCCTCAAATTTCCATTCGTCGCGCGTCGGATTCAACATATCCCAATTGAAATCCATGCGGACGGCTTGAATGCCCGCGTCTTGCATCAATTGCGCGGCGCGTTCGACATCTTGTAGTGTCGGATAGTACGGCGGACGACGACGTTCGAGATGCGCGGTGATGCCGTATTTCCACGCGGGTATTTTGGGTGAAGCAAACGCGACAATGCGGCGCGTGACGCGAATGTCTTGCCCGCGCGCATCCGTCACAATGAGCGCGACATTGTACGCAGCTGATTGTGCGTACACAAAAGGGGGGGGGGAAATTTCTGCGCTGTCTGTTTTCGTATCGCCATCAAAATCCCACTCGTACGTGTACGGCGGAATACCGCCCGTGACATTTGCGGTGAACGTCACCGTGAATGGGGCGCGGCCCGAAACATTTTTGAAAGTCTGTTCCGCGTCGGGAAAAATCTGGGCGTTTAATTCAGGAACGGGTGTTGCGGGAATGCGTGTTGGCGTGGGTACGGGTGTGGGGGTTGGTGTGGGAAGGAATGCTGTGCAGCCGCTTACGAACACAATCAACAAAACAAAAATGTGCGCAGAAAATTTTTGCATTGCGGCGTATTATAAAAGACGTGACAGGTTTCCAAAAACTTTGCGCGTCTGAACACCGGATATTTCGACTTGAGTTGTCCATTAGAGACGCATTCTGAGAAAAACCGGAATTCCCATGCTTGCACTTATCCACCATCCGAGCGCGAGAGCAATCGCAAAATTGACTGCATAAGCCCCAAGCGCACCCAACGCGAACCAACGCCGAAACCAAATCATCGCTGCAAAAATGATTAGCCCAAGACAATCGCATAAACCGAGTGCAGCATAAAAAATGAGTCCGCATTGCTGACAGGCATCCATACCCCGCGTGAGCAACAGAAAAAAGAGCCATGCCAGCGTTGCAGGATTGACGATGAACCAAACGACAAATCCAATTGCCACGTCAAGCCATTTGGCTCTCGGTGTGGAATAAACTTTACGCATCTCACTTTTCTTTTTACATCACATCGCCACACTCGCTTCCAACTCTGCCAGTGATTTTGCTACCGCGCGCAATGCGCGGCGCCGCGCGCGATTGAATGTGCCTTCGCCAATGTACAATTTCGCCATCACTTCGCGATTCGGTTCTTCGAGGACGTACGAATTGTAAAGAATTGTGTAGAGCTGCCATTCGCGCGGCACGATTTGGTCAGATTTTGGCGCGGGCGCATCCGGTTTCAATTCGTCCAACAAGGCGATGAGCAATTCGTTGACGGCTTTACCCCGGTCCAAAAACGTCGGCGGTGTCGCTTCGCCATGTTTTGCAAGATGAAAATCAACGCCGCGCAGCTTGGCAAGCGCATGTTCGCCCAAGTACGGATAGTCGTGCAATTTTCGCAGCGCATCTTCGACGAGGGGCATCAACTTTTCTTCATCCCATTCGCTTGGCAGATGCGGTGTCGGCGCAGCGCGTTCGGCGAGCATTTGGTCCACTTGCAGTTGCAGCGCGCGTTCGCGCGCGCGAAACTCTTCGACCAATGTATTGAGCTGCGTCGCGTTCACTTGTTGATGTTGCGCGCCGTCAATCACGCGCGCGATTTGGTCACCCAAATCTTCCAACAGTTCCAAATCCGCTTCACTGTACGCGGAACCATTTTCGCGTTCGCCCAAGACGAGCGCGCCGATTTGCTCATCGTGAGCAAATAACGGAATCAACAATTTCATGTCGGGCAAATTTTTGCGCGCGGGCAGCACCAAGCCGATGATTTCGGACGCGGCAAGATTTTGGTACGAAAATGTTTGTTCGAACGCGTGCGTTTCGTGCGACACCAATACGTTGAACTGCGCGTCGTCGCGTATGGCAATGAACGCGCGTTTGATTCGCAAGGCGCGCACCAAAGATGAGAGAATCGCGTTCAACCGTTCCGCGAGCGTTTGCCCCGTTCCCACTTCGCGCGCGAGACCGCGCAGATTGGAACGCAAGCGTTGAAATTGACGTTGATAAAAAACGCGGTCAAGCGTGAGGCGCAAACGGTCAAACAAGGAATTCGCCAAGACAGTGCCGACCACTGTGAGCGCGAGCGAGAGAAATGAAACTTGTCCCGCGAGATACAACACCCACACCACGAGACAATAAAATAAAGTGAGCGAACCGACGACGAGAAGCGTATATAAAAAATCGCGGTCAATCGGACGCCCTTCCAACGTCGCGTTGTAGCGCGCGACGGCAAATCCAAAAATAAAGATGCCGATAAAGTAAAACAAATCGGGCAAGAGAAATGGAATCGGCGCGCTGTACGCGGTGCCGTACGAAACGAGCGCGCCCGCGAGCGCTTCGAGCGCCGTTGCCGCGAGCAGCAAATCAAATTGTCCGCGCAATTGCGGATTCGGATTTGTTTGGCGCGCGCGCCACAAATTCCACAACGAAACGCCAAAGCCGAGCGCGAGCAACGGCAAAATCAAATAATACGCGGGACCGGTCATGCGCGTATTCGTGTACAAGCCGTTGTCGCTCGGCGTTGCAAAAAGCAAATTTGTAAAAATGCCCAAACCGGAAATGACTACCGCCAACAGATAACCGAGCGGAATCCCAACCCAGCGCAGCCAATTGGGACGGTGACTTGGCGGCAAAAGCAAAAAGGTGATGTGAACCCAGAACGGGACGATGAATACAATCAGCGCGCGCATCCAGCCGAACGGATTGTCGGGAAGATTGAGCGCGAGCGCACTTTGAAAAAAATACGCGGCGAGCGCCCACAACGCGCCTGCGGCAAGCCACGCGGTGCGGCTCGTGCGACTGCGCGTCACAACATACAAACCGAGCCCCAATGACACCGCGAGCGCGACGAGATTGACGTTGGTGGTGATGGCAGAGAGGGTGAGCATATGTGGAGATTGGAGATTGGGTGATTGGGTGATTAAGTGATTGGGTGATTCGGTGATTAGTGAGAAACGAAAAACGAAAAGTGATGAGCGAGTCGTGATACGCCACGCGCGCGCGCCAATTTTACATCACAACGCCAAGAAAAATTCACCCACCTTATGGCGGTCCGAGCAATTCCAAATTTGCGCCGCGCAGTCCGATTAACGCGACCTCACCCGAAGGCGAAACGCGGAATTCGGCGTACCGCGCGTCGCGATAGTATTTCTGGTGACCCTCTTCAAAGAAAAACGAATCGGGTCCGATAACGACGCCACTTTCGCGCCAATGATATTGCAGCAGTACTTCGTGCGCGGCGAGCGGTTGTTGCGGATTGTAACTGCGCGGACTATGTGCGATACCGCGTTCATCGAGTTGCACTATCGCCATAGCATCGCGCCCCGCGTCCGTTGGGATGTTGTTGGCGAGCGCGTAACGCAAACGCATATAGTCGCCTTGCATCAGCGAACGCGGGTCAACCGGCGCGAGCTGCAAATACATCACGCGTCCATTCGCTTGCAAATCTTCGCGCTGATACGCCAACACATTCACCGTTCCCAACACCAACACCATTCCCAGAATCATCAAAACATTTCGTAATTTCATATTGCCCTCGCTTTGCCCGAACGCAGCAACACAAAACGCAATGCAAGCAATAGAACACCACTTGCGAGCAGCGCCAACGATTTTTGTAACAGCGTCCATTCGAGCGCATAGTAATACGCGCCGATGTAAAACACGAGAAACACCCCCGCCAAGCCGACCATGACGCGGTGGTTGCGCCAAAAGCCGACCACCAAAAAAACGAGCGCGGCGAAAATGCCCGGCATCCGCGTCGCGGGAATCACGAGCGCCGCGCACACGAGCAGCAAAACAATAAACTTCCAACTCACCATTCGCATTTCGAGTCCGCGTGCGATTTGGACAATCAGAAAAAGCAGCACCACTAACAACATCGCCGCCGACAGCCACCACCATCGAATTGGCAATGATTCCGTTTGCGGAATGGACAGTGGCAAAAGCAAAAGTCCAAACACTGCAATCATGATGCCATAACTCACGGGATACAAAATTTCGGACATGCCGCGCGTCAACAAATCGTTCTCGCGCCAAAACAACACAACCACTATGCCCGCGAGCAGTCCAATCAAAATGTGAAGCGTTTCGTATTGCTTCAAATCAAAAATGATTACGACTAACGCGGCGACGAGAAAAATCGTCGCGAGAAAACGATGCACGCGGTCACGCACGAGTACGAGCAGCACGCTTTCCAACACAATCGCGCAGAGCGCGGTGGCAATCGTATTTTTCAAAGACACCGCGAGCCCGCCGACCAAGAGCGCTTCGCCCGCGAGCGCCAGCGCCAAGACGAGTTGTCCCAAAAAATCATTGCGCCGATTTGCAAAATTGAGCGCGACGGCGATTAAACAAAAAAAGATTCCAATGGCAATCGCGCCGCCTTCACTCGTCAAAATGCGCGCGATGACCAAAAAGGCGATGAGCAAAATGGCTGCAATCCACGCGCTGATGCCGATAAAGAACCGCACGTACCATGGCGACTGCGCGCCGCTCGCGTTGCGCGCATCGAGTTCGAGGGCGTCGCTCTCTTGCAATTGCGGCAGCACTTGGCGTAATGTCAATTGTGTTTTCATGTTTGCTGCACCTCCACTTTTTCTGACAATCGTCGCAACCACACCACGACCAATGCCGCAAGCCCAATCACCAACGCGCCGGATAAAAAGATAACGCCCGTTCCAAAATTTCCCGTCTTGAGTACCAACGCAACGAGCGTGACAATGAGACTGAACGAACACACAATCAACATGAATTGGTCCAGCACACGTTGCGAATACACGTACAACGTCGCTACGCTAACGACGACAAACGTTCCAGCCAACACGCGCAGCCAGATGTCATTGTTCGGCGCGTACTCTGAAATAAAAATCAACGCGAGCGTCGGCGCGACGAGGAGAACAAAAATTTCAAGCGCGATTAGGCGCGGCGTCCAACGACTCGTAAGCCAATTCACGCCCACTCGCCTGAACAGTTCCCATGCCACCAGCGCGGCTCCATTCACAAGAAACAGCAGCACATTGATAAAACTGTTGTTCGCGCCGACGACTTGGAACCAGTACAAACTCACCGTGAGATTGAGCAGCACGAGCAACACAAACCACAGCGGCGTGAATTTCCCGATGAACACCCAAACGGCAATGAGTAACGCCCACGTCAAAAACAATTGATACGAATCCGCGCCCGTCTGATAAATTTGTCCGTACACTGCAAACAGTGCGCCGACGAGCAATGCTGCCGCCGTGAGTGCGATTTTTCCCGGCAAGCGTTCCAACGTCTGCCAAAAGGCGATGCCCACCGCCAACACGACGCCAAGTTCCAACACGCCCAATTTCGCAAAACGATGCAGTGCCTGCCAGTTGAATGCGAAAAAGAAAAAGACGCCGCTGATAAAAAAGCCCGCGCCCAACACCAACAGCACCCAATCCAAAAACCGCGTCCAGCGCGCGCGGTCAGGCAAATGTCCGATTTGCGTCAACGCGCGTTCCAAATCGCTGGACGCGAGGACGCCGCGTTTTGCGAGGGCGCGCAGGTTTTGTGGTGTTGCAGGTGAATCCAGTACGTTTGTATTTTCGGTGTCCATACGCGCTCCCATTCTTGTCGAATCGTCAAGGTGTCGTTACGTTAAACTTGCGCCACGCCGAAGGGATGCAGACAGAGGTATCACACGCCTCGACGCGCCAGTAAAATGATTGCCCATTTAATCGTTTCGTCTTGTATTGTGTCACCATCAAATCGGATGCCTGGTCGACAAGCGGACCGCCCTTGCTGCCTAGACGCACTCGGACATTGTATGTCTCCGCACAAAGCGCCGGATTCCATTTCAGCAAGACCCTGTTCTTGTTCAAAGTAGAACCGTTCGCGGGCGAAACCAGAATTGGCTTGCGCGGTACATCACACGGCGCGGTAGAGCCATATTCGAATGCGCCCGCATCGCAATTGATGTCGCCTGTCGAATCACCATCTGCCGGACGCGGCGCGCCGCGCTGGTCAGTGGTGGGAGGTGGACACACAGTACCGGGAACCAAATCCACCGCCGGGCTGGAAACTGTCAGGGCGCGCGTCATGGTGCGTCCGCCATTGTCTGCAAGCGCAACAAGTAACGGGTCTTGCCCTGTCACATCCGTCCCATCGAGTGAACATCCCCCTGCATTTTCGACGACGTTGTAGCCATCGCTAATGAACGTGTTTGGCACGTTTGTATTCATCCCGCAATCGGCAGTGCTGTGATTTGCAACGATACTTGCTTCGAGATGCACAGTCCCCGAATTCAAATAAAGTCCCATAGGTGCATTGTCACTCATCGTGCTGTTGTGCATGTAGAGTGTTGTCGCATACACTGCAATCGTTTCATGCGGTCCGGTATTATTGCTCACTGTGCTGTTGTTTAGAGTAACCGTGCTATTCGCCGTGTCTATGGCACTGCCCTCAAAATCACCAAGAATTTTATTGCCACTGATAGTGCTGTTGGAAATCGTCACCGTTGCATAATTGAGCCACAGTGCCGCGCCGCCGTGCGTTGCCATTGTATTTGCATCGCCGATGGTGTTGTTACGAAGTGTCGTTTGGTCGAGCGTAACGGTGCCTTGTGCATAAATCCCGCCACCACCGCTAAACGCAACGTTGTCAGTGATGAGACTATTCAACACATGTAAAGTGCCGGTGCTGTAAATCCCTGCGCCATAGCCGCCATTGGTATGTTTCAGTGCTTTGTTTTTGGAAATTTCACTCGCCGTAATCGTCAAGTCGCCAAAATTTTTTATGCCTGCGCCCCAGCCATCGTTGTTAATTTTGTCGGTGCCATTCGTAATCGTAAAGCGATCAAGCGATGCAGTCACTCCATAGTCAACGAGAATCCCGCGCCGCGCGCCTTGTCCATCAATTTTCGAAATGCCAACCTGCGCAGTGAACGCGGTGTTCCATCCACCGGAGAGAACGACGTGTTTGTCCAACCGCACAACCTGATTGCCTGTGCCGATATAAGTTCCCTTTGCCACTTGAATTGTTTCGCCGGCAATGAATCCTGCTTTTGCCATTGCGCCATTGATAGTCGCGCATGGCTTGGCGGCTGACACGCAACTTTGTGTGTCGTTACCATTCGGTGCGACGTACCAAATACTCGCGGCGCGCACAGTTGGAACATTCGTCCATGCTATCACAGCAAAGAGCAGACAAACAGCAATCGCGATACAACGCGGATTTTGGTTTTTCATTCTTGCTCCTCTTTCGAAAATTTTTTACTGTTGCTCGGGGGCTTGATATGTTGCACCCACTCGTCCGCGCGGCGCCGGTGATTTGGCTGTCCCGCGCGACAAAAAGAACGCAAGCGCACCCCCAACCGCGCCTGTCAGTCCAAGAACCCCCAACACAAGCAAAAAGAACATCGGCTCAATGAAAAAACGCCACCACAATGGCAATGTACCAAGTAACGGAACGAGCGTGCCACTCGCGACATAAAAGCCCAAGCGCGACCAAGTATTCGGATGAGAGGTAAGCGTTTCAAAGCTGATTATGCGACTTGCACTGGCGCGCGCGGCGACTCCGGAAATCAGAATGCTCAAGCCAAGTGCAACGAGCGGGATCAACATTAAATTCTGATTGCGCGCTTCCATGTCAGCACTGCTCGGTAACGTTGCAAATGCAGGAAACATTAGAGAGCCTATGAACAAAAGCCCAACGGGTACCATAACAATCGCCCACACGATTGCGCCAATCACAACCGCGCGATTAAAAACTTTCAGTTTCATAGATTGCTCCTTTCGCAAAGAATTTCTCACGGCTTCCATGCTTTCCACTCACTCGTGAACGCGCGGCGCGCTTGCAATAATTTCTCGCGGCGCAGCAAGCCGACGAGTCCGCCGAGCAGCAAAATACTTCCAATCGTTCCAATCTGAATCCAGCGGTCCAGATTCACGAACGCGGGTCCGAATTGCGCGAGACCATTCGCGACGATGGCAAGAATTGCGGCGGAAACATACGCGCGCGATTTGAATCGCCAACCGATGCCGAACGCAACCGCGCTTTCCACCAACAGCAGCAGCGCGTAATTGATATTTGTGAGCGATTGATAAAACGCCGAGCCAAACAAAATCGCAAAACCCGCAAGCGTCGCCGCTTGGTACAGCTGCATTTTGCCGCGTCGCAGTTCACTCCACCCTACTGCCAAACACCACGCGCCGAGTGGAATTGCGAACGCTTGCCATTCCGTCACGCGGAAATAAAAGAGTGCGTACCAAATTGTTACGACGACGGAAGCGCCGCTCGCGTACACGAACGCGATTTGTTTGCGTACGAGTCCATCTGCTGCAAATGCAATTGCCGCGATGCCAAAGGTGAACGCGCCCGCGAGCGGTTTGTTCAAAACAAGCGACGCCAACAACGCGCAGCCCATTCCAAACCAACCGACATAACGCAACGGTTCGCCATACAATTTTGAAAGCTCACCGCCGCTCAACAACAACGCGCCACCGATATACAACGCGCTGCCCAACGCGATTGCCGTTGGCGCGTATTCGATTGGAAGGTTTAACGCGCGCAGCGTGGAAAAAATTCCGAGCAGCGCGGCGAACGCGCCGACATACACCAACGTGGACGATGCTTTGATTCGTTGCATTGCCTCACGTTCGACCCATTCCATCGCAAACGCGACCAAGGCGATTACAAAAGAAATGACGGCAATCAGCGCGTTCGTATTCGATTGCGCCGCGAGCGCCAACGCGAGCAACAAATCAAACGCGCCGACGAGATACAACGGCGCGCGCCAATTCAACCAACCGCGCCGTTTGAGTTCGACGCCGCCCGCGACCAATGCGACACCGAGCGCGGCATAACCAATCGCCGACGCGCGTAGAATCTCAATGTTCAAAGTGAACACACTCAACATGCCGGTGAACAGCGCGAGATTCAACGCTGCCAACGCCGCGAGCGTGAGCCAACGCCAACGCAGCCACACCGCAAAGAACGCATACAAAAATCCGATGCCGACCAACACCGCTGTCATCACCGCGTAATTCGGATACAAAACACCCACGACAATCACACTCAACGTGACTGCCGCCGAGAGAAACGCGCCGCTCCATTTGAAACGTACCTTGCCGATGAAATAGCCAACTGCCGCATACGCGAGCATTAGCGCGCTCAACACCAACCCGACGCGCACGGAATCTTGCAAATACAAGCGCGCAAAAATGTACGTCGGCGCGATAAACAGCCATGCCGCCGCATACACAAATTCAACGCGACGATGCAGGTACGCCGTCAATGCGAGCAGTGCAACGTCTGCGACCAATGTGCGCGCCAAAGTCGGAGAAATCAAATCCCCGCGTCCATCAAACCACGTAATGGCAAATGCGAGACTATACGTCAGCCCCAGATTTACTATTTCGCCGATGCCAAAGACGCGCGCCCATTCGCCGCGTCCGCGCTGCTGCATGACGCGCTGCGTCATAAACCACGCAACCGCAATGACAGCAAAAAGAATCGCGCTCGCCCGCGCCACGTCCAACGGCTCGCCGTAGAAAACACGCGTTCCTGCGACGATTGCCAAATCGAGTGCGGCGAGCGTGCCAAACACGAGAAACGGAAACTGCAAACGCACCGCCATGACGCCATACAACAACGCGATGCCCAGCAAGAGTCCCATGAGAATGGGATACTCGCGATACAGCAGTGCAGGCGCGACAACACTCAAAAACACCGCCGCCGAAAGGAATGGCAAGGTCCATTTGCGATTGCGTGCAAACACAAAGCCCACCGCTGTGTACGCCAACAACAATGTCCCCAGCGCCAATCCCGGTCCGATAGATTCAAGTAAATACGCGCGCGCAAAAATGTACGTCGGCGCAATCGCAAGCCACGTCGCCGCATAGACAAATTCCACGCGGCGATACAGGTACGCGGTCAATGCGAGCAGCGCCACACTCCACACCAACGTCAAGCCAAACGTCGGCGAGACGAAACCGTGACGATACATATCGTCAAGCGCGATGAACGCAAGAAAGGCGTACGTCATACCAAAATTTGCGAGCGCGCCAAAATGTAACGGTTGCGCCCATTCGTTCAAGCGAAGATACTGCAAGCCGCGTCGCGCATAAAACAAAATCACCGCCCACGCGCACAAGCCAAATGCGACGACGCGCGCGAGTTCGATGTTCGACGGATAGAAAATGCGCGCGCCACTTGCAATCGCCAAACTCACTGCCGCGATTGAAGCAAGCAGCAACGGCGGCATTTGCAAACGCACTGCCATCACCGCATACAACGCGGCAATGACAACCAATGCCAGTGTCACCAACGAAAATTCGGGAATGAACATCGCGGGAACGAGAACACTCAAGAACGCGGCGACGGAAAGAAACGGCGTCACCCATTGCAAATGACGCGGCGCGAAATAATACGCGACGGCGGCGTACACCAAAAGCATTACACCAAACGCTATGCCGCGCTGCGTCATGGTCTGTAAATAGATGCTGCTATAAATGAACATGGGCGCGAGCGCGAGCCACGCCGCGCCGTACACAAATTCGACGCGGCGAAACAAATACGCGGCGATTGCAAGCAACACAACGTCGCCCACCAACGCGAGCGCGAGATGTTCCGGCGTGCGCGTGTACACCACGAGCGATTGCATAGTCACAAGCGCGGCAAGTAATCCGGCGACGAGATACAGTGGCAAGCCCGCAATCAATTTGTTTCCGCGTTGTAAAAATTTTCCCAACAGCAAATAAACCGCCGCGAGAATTTTTAGTACGAGTCCTGTTTGAATCGAGGAGAGACGCAGTTCGGTGCAGAGAAGCGCGGCGAAAACGCCAAATACGAATGACGAGCCCCAGCGCGCATAAACGGCTTTGGAACGCCAATCGTCAACGACATACAAAATTACGAGCAGGAACATTGCAGCGAGCGCGAGTGCTGAATTGCTGCGATAGAAATTGGTAGAGGATAAAAACCATTCTGCGACGGCGATGAGAAAAACGATTGGCGCAGCGAGATGCGCGCTGATTCGCAGCGTGCGCGAGGTGAACGAGACGCGTGAAACGTTGCGCGCGCCAATGCTGACGAGCAAAATTACCAAGGTGACGAGTGCATAGGGGAACGCGAATCCAGCCGCTTGCAAGTCTGACCCTTTAAGCGCCGTCGCGCCCGAGTACGCGGCGACGACTGCAAACACGGTGAACAAATTATGACGCGCCCACAACGCGGTGAGCGCATAGACGATTCCGCAAACGAGCGAGGCGAAGAACCACATCGCATTGTTGCTGAGCGTTCCGCCCGTCAGATAAATTTGCGTGACAACAAAATTGAGCGGCAAGAATCCTGACGCAATCGCGAGCAGTGCCGCGCCACCAATTTTCAACGTGGGGCGTTTGTACAGTAACACGCCGCCAACATACATGCTCAACGTCACGGCAAACGTGACACCGAGTTTTGCAATGCCCGGCAAATAATTCCAATTGACGCCGACAAAAATCAAACCGGCGAGAATCAACAAAAAGCCGCCCGAGTACAACGCGAGCTTGATGTTGCGTTCACTTAACAACCATTGGTCGAATGGGACAGCGGGGGTTGGGGGTTGGGGAGCGGGTGATGGGGCAATAGGGTGAACGGGTGAAGGGGTGACAGGGTGAACGCGTGGCGCGGGCGCGGCTGGTTCGACAACGCGCGTTGATTCCGGTTCGGTTTGCTTTGGCAACGGTTGAAACGCGGCGGCTTGCAGTTCGGGCGCGGTTTGCATGGGCGCGACAGGTTTTGATTCGGATTGGATGGACGCGGGAGCAATTGGTTGACGCGGCGTTTCCTGAGGACGCGCCCGTGGCAAATCACCCGCGCGCCATTTTTCTAAATACGCGCGAATGTCGTTGCCCGCGAGGAAATGCGCTTCGGCGATTTTCTGGAGAGCGCGCACGGCAGCATTTCGCGCGTAATCTTTTGGGTCGCTCTGTGCGATTTGTTTGAGCGCCGCGACAATCCGTTCATCGTACGTCGGCGTTTTCATAATCGCGAGGGCAATCGCTTCGCGCCGTTTTGATTCTTCATGTGACAGACCTTCCAGCCATGCTTCGATTTGGGATTTTGTTTCTGACGTTTGCATGATGCCCTCTCCTTATGCCCTACGAGCCAAACCGATTTGCCTTGATATTGACAGACGAATACGGTGCAGCCGAAAATTCAGTATCCTCATTTCAACTCTATCTGACCGCCGCTGCCAGACCATACACCGCCAAAACGCGCCAATGTGTTCACAATCGTCAAACGCCGCGCAACTATTTCGAATGCCATAGTGCTATGCCAACCGATGGTTTTCTGCCTGCGCTCGAGAACGCGCCACCGATGTACACCTCATCGCCGTCAAACTCGATTGCCTCTACGGTCCTGTCCATTCCGCCGCCCAGAGCGCGCCACGCCGTGCCGTTCCATTGCGCGATAGATTTCAATTCGATGCCGCCCGAATTGTTAAACACCCCACCGGCATAGAGGATGCCTTGCCGCGCCGCCAGCGCGCGCACGCCGCCAATGCGACTGCCGTTCATCAAGCCCTTACCCAACGCGTTCCACTTGACGCCATCCCACATCGCAATACTGCTCACGTTCAGCGCGCCGGAACGCTCAAACTGACCACCTGCATAAAGACGGTTTCCGTCAAGCACCAACGTGTTCACGCGCGCATAACCGCCGCGCAATCCATCACCAAGCGCCGCCCATCCTTTGCCGTCCCATTTGGCAATGTTGGAGGTGTAGGTATTTCCCGCGCGCGGAAACTTGCCACCCACATACACATCGTTCCCTTGAACCGCGAGCGCGAGAGCCTTGCCCCAAACTCCGGTGCCGAGCGCGTGCCAGTTTGTTCCATCCCAGCGCGCAATGTTTCTCACCGCCACATCTCCCGCGTGGTCAAACCATCCCGCGACAATCAAATCATTTCCACGCCATGCCATTGCCAAGACGAGTCCCGGTTTAGAATTTTTCGTGACACCATTTCCAACATCCGACCATGCTGCGCCATCCCAACGCGCGATACTGTTCAACCCATTTCCAAATTGACCGCCAACGTACAGGTCCGTTCCTTGATGCGTGAGCGTTTTGATTTCGCGCGGCGCGCCCGCGACATTATGCCACGCTGCGCCATCCCAACGCGCCAGACCGTCCACCCGCGCGTTCCCGGCAATATAAAGTCCGGGGGCTGCGGCATATATGTCACCGTTCATAGTCTCCAATGCACCGATGCCAAAGATAGTCCCCTGCCCATACGTTGAGGTGATACTTGCCCAGCTGTTCCCATCCCAAACATCCACGCTCCAATTGTTACTTGATTCATTTCCCACGTACAACAATCCATTGGAACTTGCGAGCGTCTCAACGTAAAACGGCACGCCGCTGCCCAACGCACTCCATTCAGCGCCATCCCATTGCGCGACAAAGCGCGCATCAATTTCACCGGCGTGAGTGAACGCACCACCAACAAACAGATTCGTTCCATCCGACGCAAGTGCAGCGACATAAGAATCCAAACCATTGCCAAGCGGAGACCATGTATTGCCATCCCACCGCGCGATTTTGTTGACAGCAACACCGCCGAGTTCTTCAAGACTTCCCGCCGCGTACAAATCATTCCCCTGTGTCAAGAGCGCCCAAATGATGCCCGTGTGCGAAATCGGTGACCAATTTGTGCCATCCCAACGCGCGAACCCGTCCGTAAAGCTTCCGGAAGCAAACACCGCGTTGTCATAGATGCTCATCGCAAACACAGCCGAAGGACAAAAATTCACACACGCGCCCAATCCATCGCCGAGCGCCGACCATGCGCTGCCGTTCCAAACGGCGATGTTGCTCGCCGCAACATTACCTGCTTGCTCAAATGTGCCGCCGACATACAAATCATTCCCGTTTGAAGCAAGCACCTTTACATGAACGCACTGTGGACATGCCGCCGCGCTGTCGCTCACACCGCCGCCCACATCAGACCATTGCGCGCCGTCCCATTTGGCAAGATGATTGACGGCGATGCCGCCTGCCGAACTAAAATTTCCGCCAACAAAAACATCCTCACCAATGATGGTAATGTCATACACTTGACCCTGAATTCCGTCACCCAATGCTGACCACGTTTGTAAAGCGCTGTCCCATTTGGCGATGTTGTTGGCATTCACACCACCGACTTGCTTGAATTCGCCGCCGATGTACAGCGCATCGCCACTTGCCGCCGACGCGTGCACGTTTCCGCTTGACAGCGGCGATGTGAAACGCTTGTCCCAACGTCCGCCATTCGACGCGGCGTGCGCGTGTGGAACATGGTCGCTTGACGGATTCAACACAAGCGCGAACAAAACGAGGGCGAAAACAAAAATGAATCGTTTCGAGTTTTTCATCATTGGACCTCCTACGGCGCAATTTTGAATGTGCGCGGCGTGGCAGAATTACAGCCCGCGTTCTTGCACGCCAAGACGTACCAATAATATTTCTTACCTTTGGCGAGTTTCGGCGTTTTGAGATTTAATGCGGATATAGTAATAGCATCCTCCACGATTGTTCCCTTGGCACTGCCCTGTTTCACAATGATGTGATAGCTGGAGGCACCGGGAACTCCGTTCCATTGAAGCAGAACGCGCGTCGTGTTGAGAGTCTGCTTGTCTGCGGGCGCGACCAATGTCGGTTTGGCAGGAGCATTGGCAAAGAGTGACGCCGAACCGCGCGCTGCCTTTTTGCCAACCGTGTCCATTGGTGCGCCGACAAGCACAGCGCCATGGCTCCAATCAACGGAGGTGCCAAATTCACCGCTCGTCTTGTCCGACCCGCGCAGTTCCGCGCTCTTGCTCGAATTTTTCCAGCCGCCCTGAGGTTTGCGAAAAATATAGACGCCGCCGCGATGATACAAACCGGACGAATAGCCGGGCGCACCGATAACAATTGTTTCATTGTCCATTGCGAGCGCACTGCCAAACAAACTGCCCGCGCCGGAATCCGCCGTGTCCAATTGCGCGGTCTGCGTCATGTTGCTCCAGCCGCCGTTTGGCTTGACGAAAACATACGCGGTGCCAAAGTAACCTGACTGTCCCGGCGCGCCAACGGCTATAGTGTTTTCGTGAATTGCCACTCCTCTGCCAAACGATTGCATTGCGGAATCGTTCGTTGCATCCAAACGCGCCGTCTGCGTCGCGTTCACCCATCCTCCGCCGGGTTTGACATAGACGAACGCGTGACCAAACGCCCCCGCAACAATTGTGTTGCCACTGATGTCAACCGAAACGCCCAGTTGCTCATCGGAATTGAGATTGGTCGCGCTCAGCCGCGCGGTCTCGTCCATATCCGCCCAACCGTCATTCGGTTTCACGTACACATACACTCCGCCTTTACTATCATCTTTGAATGGCGCGCCGACGACAATCGTATCATTTTCAATTGAGACGGCGCGTCCAAATGAATCGTCAATCGTTCCATCCGACGCATTGAGCGCGGCGGTTTCCGTCATGTCGCTCCAACCGCTTTCGGGTTTGACGAAAACGTATGCCTTTGTGGCGTAATATCCGCCGACAACTATCGTGTCACCTTGAATCGCCACGCCCCACCCAAAATAATCGAATCCGTCGCCGTCCGACGCCGTGAGTTTTGCAACTTGGACCGCATCTGTCCAATACGCGCCCGTGCGTTGAAAGACATACGCCGCGCCTTGTCGTTCATTTCCATTCACAGTAGCTTGACTCGCGCCGACAACCATCGTATCGCCGTCGAGCGCGACGCCTTGCCCAAAACGTTCACCTTCTTGTCCATCCGACGCGGCGAGCAATGCTTGACGCACATGCGATGTCGTGGCTTCCGCATCTGTCGTTTGCGCGTGCGCGCCGAACGCGCCGACAAACAGCAGGAAGGATGTGAGAGCAATTGCACCGAAAATTCTGCGTTTCATTTTTTCCTCCAAAGATTGCGCGAGTTTAATTCTTTCCGCTACGAAAAAAGTTGATGCCGTGCGCGGCGAGAAATTTTGTGAGCCATGCTCGTCCCACGCGTTCGTACGTCAACCAAACGCCCCCAAAGGTCAGACCAACCAGTCCGATGACAAGCGCGCTGTCCAGCTGAATGTTCAGGACTTGCAGGGCAAAAGGTACAACAAGACTCCCCGCGAGACTGATACCCAAGGACAACGCAAGTTCTCGGTCAACGCGAAACGGCGGATTGTGTGCGCGAATAAACTCGTTCGTATCCGGCGGAATAGATGCGCCTGCTTTTAGTTCGGGATACAACTCGGGTTTGTACGCGCGCATATATAGTGTGCCGCAAACCGTGCAGCGTTCATTGACCAACTTGGGGGGCTTGTGCGGGTCATTGACCCACACTGTCTCACACCGGGGACAACGCCACACGCGAGAGTCGGCAATCAAAAGAACAAAGACCAAAAAAAAGGAAATGGTTGCCGCAACGAGTGCGATACATTGAAGCGTTACAGCTGCACCGCTTCTGAATGCGATGAAGCCACTAACTATACAAACGAGAACGCTTCCCCAAAACATCCATTGCAAGATGATGTGCGTTTCGCGGCGGTCTTGGTACGCTTTGTTCAGCTGCGCGAGTTCTTGAATCGGGATTGGACGATTCGTCCATTTCTTGTCATTCATGGCGGTTGTTCTTGAAATGCACGACACGAACTGCAATTAAGAATCAGCAACGGCTCATGGCGCGGGCTGCGCGTCAGCAGGCGGCGTGATTTCAATCGGCGCGCCGAAATCAAAATAATGAGTGTCAGTCTTGCTGATGTTTGTGCCGCCGTCCGGGCGGAGCAAGTCGGCACGCAAGCGCGATTGATGCACGAAACCATCCGCGCACACCCAGTACGTCAGCTCTGTATTCACCACATCCGACATTAACTCGGCGGGAATGATATTGTTTTGCTCAAAGACGCGACGCCCTGCAATTTTGTCAATGGTGTACACCTCACAGCTTTGTCCGTCCACCACCTCATCACCGACCTTGCTAAATTCATTCAAGTTTGGCGACAATGTTTTCTTGGAGTCAAAGTCGAGTGCGCCGGATTGTTGGCTGCGCGCGCGAAAGTACCACGTGCCGCCGCGCTGGTAATAAAATTTGTCGCCAAAAAAGATGCTGGGTTGTCCTTCGCACCCACACAGTATGGCGATGAGACCGCGCAAGATGACGCGGGTATTGTTCCCTTGGCGTTCCCCCTCGCTCGTCAATAATTCAATTTCACGAAAAGGATTGCTGAAAAGCACACGCACTGCAAAGCGCGAGGTTTTCGCGGCGTTCGTGCGATTGATGGCAGCAAGCAGCGGCGGTAATTTTGGCGTCGCCGTTGCAGGAACGCGCGTGCGCGTTGACGTTGGCAATGGTGTGTTGGTTGCGGCGAGTGTTGGCGTATGCGTCGGCGTCGCGGTGTTGGTCGGCGAAGGCGTCTTTGTCGGTGTATTCGTTTTTGTCGGTGTCGCGGTGTGCGTTACAGTTGCCGTGTTTATCGCGGTTGGCGGAATTGCGGTATGCGTCGCCGTTGGTGGAATTGCGGTATGTGTCGCCGTTGGCGCGAGCGTGTTGGTTAGCGCGACTTGGGCGACGGACGTTGACAGAACGGTGCTTGAACTCGAGCACGCACTGAATACGAACACACTCACAAGCAGTAAAGCAAGCGTAAAGAAATTTCCGGTTCTCATTTTTTCGCTCCTGACAATTCTGTGACAACCAAGTTCAGAAAGCACTTTGGTTAACCAGACCGGCGGCGACGCGCCCATTCGACGATGGTGGAATGTTCTGTGTGTTCGACGTTCAACGCGTTGGCGATTAGAGCAACGAGTTCGCGCGAAGGACGCAAACGGTCTGCTTCAATTTTGCGAATCATCACGGTCGCGCAATACACTTGTTTGGCAAATTGATTTTGCGTGAGACCATTTGCGCGGCGGGACTCTTTGAGCCATTGCCCGAAGGAAAGCATGTCGTCCATCTGATTACTCCGAATTGGAATGACTGCACTGTAATGTTCTACAACCGCCAAGTCCAGAACGCGCGCCGCCACAAACCGCCAACTTGCAATGGGCAAACTTCAATTCGGCGGAAAGTATTCAAAGCATTCCGGCTGATAACAATTGCCACCGGGGACTTTGTAAATTTTGACCGTCTTGAGTTGTCCGGGTTGAATGACAGCGAAACCAGCGGACTGGAAGGAACCATCCGGACGCAAGACACCCCAAATAATCATCGGCGCGGGGGTAGTCATGAACGCTTCGCCATTCACGCCAATCTGAAATTCGCGCGGCTCACCACCCACACTTGCCGCGCGCACGGTGATTGGCGTTCCTGTCAGATTTTGAATCAAGAATCCTTGTTCGCCCGGCGGAATTTCATAACTTGGCTTGGGCGTCGGGGGTTTGCGCGTCGGTGGAACGCGCGTTGGCGCAATCGTCGGCGTATTGGTTGGAACGGACGTAAACGTCGAGGTCGCGGTTGCGGTGTGTGTTGCCGTCGCCGTGTTGGTGGGCGAAGGCGTCAATGTTGGCGTATGCGTGTTGGTCGCGGTGCGTGTTGCGGTTTGTGTAAAAGTTGCAGTATGCGTTGCCGTCGGAGGCGCGGCGGTGTTTGTTGCGGTGGGAGGAATGGGTGACGCAACAGTGGTGGCGATGGTGACAAGCGTCGGAGAAGTTGCGGGTGTCGCGGGTGCGACACAAGCTACAAGTCCCAACACCATTACAAGAATAATAAAGAAAACGATTGAACGCATTTCAAACTCCTTATCGAATCGGCGATAAAGAGTTTCTGAACGCGTCATATAGAAACTCTTTTTCGCACTGAGAAATGTTTTTGTGCGGATGAATTCCGTTTCATTCAAAACCAATCACACTGACCGGCACATTGCTGTCTTGTTCTGTTCCGTCCCCAAGTTGCCCCCGGTCATTTTTGCCCCAGCATTTCACCTGTCCACTCGCGACAACTGCACACGAGTGGCTCGCACCGACACCGCCAACATTTCCTGCCGAGATGGAAAGTGCATCTTGTTGGATACCGCGAACCTGCACGGGCAAATTGCTCGCTTGGTCATTTCCATTTCCCAACGCGCCCGCGCCATTGCCGCCCCAACATTTCGCGGCGCCTTTGCGCGTCAACGCGCAAGTATGCACATCGCCATCGTCAAGTTGTTTGACTTTGCCAAAATTGAGAGTGGCTGTCGGAGTCAAATGGTCGTCGTTTGTGCCGTCGCCCAATTGCCCGGCGTCATTGCTGCCCCAACATTTGACGCGCGAGTTTTCAATTGCACAGGTGTGGAGACTTGCGCCTGATACGGCGGTAGCGGCGGTGATGTTACTGACTTGTATTGGCACAGGGCTGTTGTCAGTGGTGCCATTCCCCAATTGTCCAAACTGATTCCAACCCCAACACCGGATATGTCCGTCCGATAACACCGCGCACGTGTGGTCGAGTCCCGCGCCCAATGCTTGTACACCACTCGTCAAGCCAACAACATCTATCGGAGTTGAATGATGCATTGGAAGATTGCTGCCCACCTGCCCATCGCCGTTGTTGCCCCAACATTTCACACCGCCCGCCTCTGTGAGCGCGCACGTATGTCCGCCGCCGAGCGCCAGCGCGACAACATTTCGCAAACCAACCACGCGCACAGGTCTTGAACGGTCCTCGTTCGTGCCATCGCCCAGTTGTCCGTAAAAATTGTTGCCCCAACATTTGACGCGCTTGCGCGCATTGATGACGCAATTGTGACCGTGTCCCGCGTCGAGCGCGATGATATTTTTCACACCATTCACTCGCACCGGCACAGGGCTGTCGTTCTTTGTTCCATCGCCCAATTGTCCGTGTAGATTCCAGCCCCAACACATGACATCGCGATTCACCAATAACGCGCAGGTGTGCGCGCCGCCGGCTTTGACCATCACCGCGCGTTCCATTGTTTCCGCGCGTGTCTGGGACGGAACCGCCGAGACAAGAGTTACAAGCGCGACGCACGCGACAAGAGCCAAGACGACGTTCCAAGTTTTTCGCAGACAGAGATGTGATGGGCTGGTCATTTTCGATTCCTCATTCAATTCGATATTTCGCGCGCGCACAAGGACAAAAGCGATACAAAAAGTGATACAAGCGATTGTTCTTGTGCGCTACTTTATGGCGCTACAGTTAAGGAACGTTTTTCGGAGCGAGTGCATCCAATCTCATTGCATGCCGTTACTTGCCATGTGTACGTTTTTCCGCGCGTTAATGTTTTCGTTTTGTATTGCAGCACTGTCAACCCTTTTTTGCTGTCCACCTTTTTCCCTGTCACCGCATCTTTGATTGTGACAGTGTAGGTCTTGGCACAGGTCGCCGCATACCATTTCAGCGTCGGGCGGGTCTTGGGAACAGGCACACCTTTAATAGGTGTTCTGAGAGTTGGCTTGGCAGGTTTTGTCACATCACAGATGGACGTTGGTGTCGTCGTCACTGTCGCCGTCTTGGTCGGCGTGTACGTTGGTGTAAATGTCGCCGTGTTCGTTGGCGTCCGGGTCGGTGTAAATGTCGCCGTGTTCGTTGGCGTGTTGGTGCGCGACGGTGTGGTGGAGGGTGTGAACGTATTAGTGCGTGTCGGTGTGTTGGTTGGCGTAAATGTCGCTGTAAATGTTGGTGTGTTGGTCGGCGTATATGTTGGTGTAAAAGTTGCGGTGTTCGTCGGTGTATTTGTCGGCGTAAATGTCGCCGTAAATGTTGGCGTGTTGGTTGGTGTATTGGTCGGCGTCGGCGTGAATTGGATGTTGGTGATGGTGCAAGTTTTCGATTCGCCAAACGCAATCGTTCCACTGCAATCCGTAGAATAATTTTCCTGATAGCCGCTTGGTCCATTCGATTCCGTGACGCTGTATGCGCCCGCGTCGAGAATCACTTTCACCCCCGGTGATTCCGCGCCGGGGAACGATGTTTGACTGGGATTCATGCCACTCACATTCATTGTCCATTGCGAAGCAACCGCGCTGCCGCCGCTCGAATTGTCAACATGCTTGATGACGGTGAGATAGGCAATCTCGCGTTCGAACGAGCCAACGTCGCACTTGATACCTTGCGGACGCGTGATGTCGCGTTGGTCTTTGCCGCCCGCACCGTAATTTGGCGCGCCTACTGTCGCCGCGCAAACGGTATCATCCCCTGCATCAATCGCCGCGCTGTTTGTGCCGATGGCGAGTGTTTGAGTTGCGCCGCCGTTGTCGGCGAGCGATGTGGCGAGCGCGAGCTCATCAATCGTTTTGATCGTTGCATTGTCGCAGCTGCCTCTTCCGCTCGAAATCAGATTGTGTGAATCGGCAATCAGTGCGCCGGAGGCGTTGTAGCAATGAGAGCCGCTGTCTGCAATAAACAGCGAGTTCCGCAAAGTAGCCGAGTTACCTTGATTGTGAATCCCTCCTCCGCTGTTATATGCAATCGTACTTTGCGTCACCGTCAAAGTCCCACCGGTGTCGTTGGAAACCCCTCCGCCGTTATTGCCATAGTTACTCGCAATCGTGCTATTGGTAATCGTCAACAGCCCATGATTGTTATAGATACCGCCTCCCCATGGGGTAGAACAACATGCACCGTTTTGTGCAATCAGACTATTGGTGACATTCACCGTCCCGCCGTAAATTGCCATTCCGCCGCCAAACGTTTCAGATTTATTCTCAGTAATCGCGCTTGCATCAATGTTTACCGTACTACCGCTTACGCTGAGCAAGCCGCCCCCCGCAGAACCGCTTCCGGTAACCACATTCTTTGTTATCAGGCTATTTGCTAAATAGAGTGAACCGTTGTTATAAATTCCTGCACCCACACCGTTGAGGACCTTTGCTTTGGTAATGGTCATATATTCCAGCCTTAACGTCTTGCCACTGTTCACCATCATCACCCGTACACTATCATTTCCGCTTACGGTAATATCTTGTGCGATCCCATCAATTGTTAATTCATCATTAATCGCGGGCAGTGTCGAACCAAGCGTGATAGTACAAACATCCGCTTCACTGCAACCCGTGTCCGTATCGGGAATCGCAAACGTAATCGTGTCTGCACCGCTGCTGCCATCGTGAACACATTCGTTGACCGTTGCATTTGTGTTCGCCGCCGTGATTGCTTCACGCAAAGAACATGCGCCGTCACTGCTTAAAGAATCAGCTGTTGTAGTGACTTGGAGCGTCACCGCCGCACGCGCAGTCAAGGATGGGATGCCCAGCGTTGTCACAAGCAGAAATGCAAAGATGAAGATTTTGGAAAGGCGTGAAACGATTTTCATTGCGAGTCCCTCCCTTGTAAAAATGAGGAAAGGGGTGCTCGAATGACGCGCACCCCACAAAATCCAACGCTCTCGTTTTTAGTTGCCAAATCGCAGAATGGTTTGGTTGTGATTCAAGTTTGTGCCTGAAGTGAGTTGCAGTTTCACTTTCAGCGCGGCTTGATTGTGATTCAGTCCCGTGCCTTGCGTGACTTGCGGCTTGACCTTCAACCCAGTCTGGTTGTGATTGAGGTTCGTCCCAGTAACGACTTGCGTTTTGACGCGCAGCGCGCCTTGATTGTGATTGAGGTTCGTGCCTGTGGTCAGTTGCGGTTTCACCTTCAGTCCGAGTTGATTGTGGTTTTGGGTCAAACCGTTGGTTGTGGTGGTGCGAGTTTTCATTTGCCTGCCTCCTGTGAAAACGTACGACAAATCTCAAATTTGTCGTACCAATGTCTATGATGCTGCCAATCTAAACCAAGCCAACTGCCAATCCAAGACTTTTAAATGCCAATTTCCGCCAACGCACTCGCCACGCCGCGCAGTGCCTGTCGCCGCGTGCGGTTGAACGTGCCTTCGCTGGTTTGCAACCAGTTCATAATCCGATAATTCGGCTCGCCTTCGATGTAGGCGCGGTGGAGAATGAGGTACGGATGCCATTCGCGGCGCGGAATCGCGATGTTGGAAGGAACCGCGCCGTGCGGACGCAATTGCTCGATGGTTTCTTGCAACAAGTTTCGCAAAATCCGCGCGCGGTCAAGACAATTGGGCGATTCGCGCTGTGCGAGTCGCGTTGTCACAATTGGCAGTTGCGCCAGCGGATGCTCGCACAAGTACGCAAGGTCATAGAGCCGCTTGAGCGCACTTTCGACCTCGCGGACAAATGCCGCGTCGGACTTTGGGGTCGCATTGGATTTTGCGTCCACAGAATTTGCGGGCTCGTGCGGGGCTGGCAAAACGTGCGCTTCTGCGTCCACGAGTTGAATCTGTTCCGCCGGAAACGGCGTGTTCTGCAATTGCTGCAACGGCGCGAGCGCGAGCGGTTTCCCGTGCGCGTCCAGAATCAACGCGTATAGCGTGCCGCCGATATTTCGTGGCGTCGTTTGTGAAAGTGTGGTAGATGTCATCATTTTCAAACTCCTCTCGGCTCACTTGCGTTTGTTGCCGTAAATCTAGTCCAAATAGACCGCCAATCCTATGGCTTGCACCGCCAATCCGCGCCATCTTGATTTTATAAAGCGTCCTGTGAATTCTGCGTGAAATGCGCCGGTGGAGGCGCAGCCGAGTCAGTCACTTCTCCAAACGTTGCTTGCGCCAGGACTGCGCCCAAATCGTCTGACAGGAAACTGACCAGTTCTGCAAATGTGGGAAAGCCGCGCGTCTGCGGCGAGTCGCCGACCTGGACCAATGCAAAGCGCCAGATGGGCAAGTCACCACCGACTTCTTGCCAACAGCGAACGACATACGAGCGATACAATTTCATAGATTTGCGCCGTCTTAATGAATTTCAGAATGAACAGATGCTATACTTTAGCAACCTATCCTTCGGAAATCCTTCGGAAAATCAAAGACGTGACAGGTTTCTCGCGTTGTCGAGTGGTGCGATGTAATTCATCGCCTCACTCGCATCAACGCACAAACCTGTCACAGTGCAACACAGATTTGGACGCGGATGAACGCGGCTAAACGCGGAAAAAGCAAAAACCAATTTAGAAATCCGCGTTCATCCGCGAAAATCCGCGTCCGAAAAGTGAAATTGTGATGTACTGTGTCAGGTCTGTCTCACGACGCAATGAACCGCCTTGCTCTCTTGGGTTCCATCCAAGTCACCCGCGACGGCGAAACGGTGCGCGGCTTTGAATCGCGCAAGGCGCTCGCTCTCCTCTGCATTCTCGCCGTCCGCTCGACTAAAAGCCAGTCGCCGCAAGCAATCTCCCGCGTCGAACTCGCCAACCTGTTTTGGGGCGATAAAACCGAAGCGCAAGGACGCGGCAACCTCTCGCGCGTTCTCAACAATCTTTCCACGCTTTTTCCCAATTCGTTCTTGACCGACCGCGAAACGGTCCAAGTAAAACGCGACGCGTTTTCGCTCGACGTTGCCGAATTTGATATGCCGACAACCGACAACGCGCAGCCGACGCCAATCGAACTCGTCGTTCGTCATTTGTCGTCCGTCGTCCCCCTCTATCGCGGCGAATTTATGTCGGGCATCTATTTGGACGACTGCCCCGATTTTGAAATTTGGCTCGTGCAAGAACGCGAACGTTGGCAGCAGCGCATCGTTTCCGTGCTGGAATGTTTGGGGGGTTATTACGCGCGACGCGGAGAATTTGCGACAGCGTTACCGTTCGCCGCGCGCTTGTTGGAAATTGAACCGTGGCGCGAGGAAACGCACCGCGAGATGATGAAACTGCTCGCGCAGACGAATCAGCGCAGCGCGGCGTTGCAGCAATACGAAAACGCGCGGCGCGTTCTGCAAGAGGAATTGGGCGTCGAGCCGAGCGCGGAAACCAACGCGCTGTACGAAAAAATTCGCGCGCAAGAAATCGCGCCGCCGACGCCACCGCCGCACAATTTGCCCGCGCACCTCACAACTTTTTTCGGACGCGATACGGAATTGACGCGCATTGCCGCGCGCTTGAACAATCCCGATTGTCGGTTGCTCACGCTCGTCGGCGCGGGCGGAATGGGCAAAACGCGACTCGTTATTCAAGCCGCGAAAAATGTTTTGAATTCCTTTCGCGATGGCGTGTATTTTGTGCCGCTTGCGTCCATCGGCGCGGGACAAATACAATTCATCGTTCCCGCGATTGCGAACACGTTGAATTTGCCGTTGACCGGACAGCAAGAACCAAAAACACAAGTGTTGAATTTTTTGCGCGACAAGCACTTGCTTTTATTGCTCGATAATTTTGAACATTTATTGGATGGTGCAGAGCTTGTTTTAGAAATTTTGCAAAACGCGCCGCACGTAAAAATTCTTGCAACGTCGCGTGAACCCCTCGACGTGCAAGCCGAGTGGATTACGCGCGTGGAGGGCTTGAACTTTCCCAGCGCCGCGCCACACAAGCTTGATGAATTATCTGGTTTTAGCGCGACGCGATTGTTTGTGGAACGCGCGCAGCGGGTAAGCGATGAATTTGAATTGAATTCGGAAACCGCGCCGCACATCATTCGTCTCGCCCAAATCGTCGAAGGGATGCCGCTCGCGCTCGAACTCGCCGCCGCGCGCACGCGCACAATGCGCGTGAACGAAATCCGCGCCCAAGTGGAAGCGAGTTTCGATTTTCTCGCGACGACGATGCGCGATGTGGACGCGCGTCACAAAAGTTTGCGTGCGGTGTTAGATTGGAGTTACGCGTCCTTGGCAGCAGCAGAGCAGAAATTATTTCAACGTGTCTCGGTCTTTGCCGGTGGATGGACTCTTGAAGCGGCAGAGAAAGTATGCACGGGTGACGATATCAAGGAGAATCAAGTTTCAATTCTGTTGAGCGAGTTGGCGGAAAAATCACTTGTGTTAAAAGAGGAATCGGCAAGCGAAACACGTTGTCGTATGTTAGAGCCGATTCGGCAATATGCGCGCGAGCGAATGAGCGACGCAGGCGAAAGCGAGGTGACGGCAGCGCGTCACCTGAGTTACTTTATCGAATTGGGAGAAAAAGCAGCCCCCCAACTTAGGGGCGCGCAACAGGGCGTATGGTTGAGGCGACTTGATGGAGAACACGCTAATCTGCGCGCGGCATTGAGTTGGCGCGCTGACGGGCAAGCCCACGCCGAACAGCGGCTCCGCCTCGCGGCAGCACTGGGTTATTTTTGGCAAGTGCGCGGGATTTTTGATGAGGGGGAAAAATTTCTGCAAGAGGTGTTGCAGGAGAGCGAACCCGTGGCAACCTCCACGCGTGCGAAAGCATTTGTCAGCTTGGGTACAATTTATTGGTTGCGCGGCGACTATGACAAAGCCGTTGCTCCGTTAGAACAAGCTTTGGCATTGTATCGCGAGCTGGGTGATGGACAGGGAATTGCACATGCGCTGTACCAAAGCGGCGTGCCACATTTTTATACGGGGCGCTTTCACTTGACATTGCCGCTTTGGGAAGAGAGTCTCGAACGGGCGCGCAACCAAGGCGATACGCTGTGGACGGCGTTGATGCTGTCTGCGCTCGCCGAGCTCGCGCGCTATCGGGGAGACTATACACGCGCGCGTGCGCTGAACGAAGAAGCTCATGCGTTGGCAACGCAGGTGCAACATATTCAGCATATTGCGCTTGCGCTGAATAATCTTGGATTATTGGCAACTATAGAGGGGGATTATGCGCGGGCGGTGAAACTTTTCCGCGAGAGTCTTGCGACCTATCGCACTGCCGGAGAACAGCGCCATATTCCGGAATGTCTCGACGGTTTGGCGGCGGCGCTGAACGAACTGGGTCAGCCCGAGACGGCGGCACTTTTGATAGGTGCGGCGGATGCGTTCCGCGAGTCTGTTGGCATGCAGGTAACGCCGATTGACCGTCCGGATTATGAGCGGCTTGTTGCGCGTGTGCGTGAGAAATTGCAAGACGATTTTCAAATCGTGTGGGAAGAAGGACGCGCGATGACGCTGGAACATGCCATTGAATTCGCACTTGATGGCAAAGAACCGAAAGCCGTTTGATGCTGAACAGTGCAACACATTTAGCAACCGTATAAATGACAAGACCTGCGATAGGAATCTGCCGCAGGTCTTGTGTTGGGTTCAATCCTCGCTCACTCTTTTACTTGACCGTTTTCACCTCGCTCCATTCGCTCTCGCCGTTCGCCTTGACGATTTCAATTTTGTAGTGATACGTCTTGCCCGGCTTGACTTTTTTGTGCGCCACAGCATATTTTGCGCCTTCGATGCTGCCAACGTGTTTTGCCGCAATCATTTCTTTGTTGTGCAATTTCCATTCTCCCTTGCCAACCTTGCGCCACACGTTGAAACCCACAACATTCAATTCGTTCCCCGTCTCCCATTTCACACGCACGAAATTTTTGTTGGGCGCGAATTTCGCGTTGAAACGAGTGAGTGTGGCGGCGGTCGGACTGCCTGGCGCGCCTCCCCAAAAGCCGCCGTTAAGCGTAAACACGCCTCCAGTCAATTTTCCCGCGTCGGATTGTCCAATGGTGCCGCCGAGACTATACGGTCCGCTCGTGCTGAATGATGCGCCTCCGCTGTCAAATGTATTCCATTCCAAATTGTACGTCCCGCCCGATTGCGCCAACGTGATAGTGGTGGAGAGGAGCGCAGAGATCAAAAGCGCGAATGGCAAACTGAATACGCGCGCGCGTCTCATTTTGTTGCTCCTCGAATTGCGACCATGTTTTGTTTCATCGCGCGCAGCATGAACGTGCACGCGCCCAGACACGCAATCACACCAAACACCCCAATCCCCAGCAGGAGTTTGAGCGTTTTGATTTCAGATTGTTGTGCCTGAACGATTTCATTTAACCCCTGAATCGCCGCTAGCGCGACGCCATCCGCATCCACGGTCGTGATGTGCGTGTCATCTTCGCCCACGCTGAAAGCGGCGGCAAAATCTTGCGCCATCGGTCCGATGTGCTGCACGCTCGCGTCTTGCGTTTTGTAATTCCATTTCAAAATCGGCATGTTGGCGACACGCTGCAAAATCTCGCGCGAGTTGATTTGCGAAAAATTTTGTTTGGCATTGCGGTCACTGACACTTGCCCACGAACCACCGCCCGCGCTCAACGTTACGCCTGTCGTCCCCGCAGAATTAGTGATAAAGCGCACTCCGCCCGTTGCGCGCGCAGCAAACTCATTAGCGGCAGCCGAACTAAAGTCCGCGTCGGTTTGGTCGGCAAAGAGAAACACGCCGTCATGCGCGGCGTTTGTGTTTTTTGCGCGTCGTCCGACAACAAAACTGTAATCGCCGGCGGCAGTGTTAGATAATCCCCCGCTTATCGAAGCATAAGCACCGCTTGCAGTGTTCGATTCGCCGCCCGCGACTGTCGCGCCTGTACCAACGGTATTACTTTTGCCTCCGCTAATAGTCGCCAAGCTCCCACTCACAGTATGACCCCCACCGCCCCCAAGTGTAACGCCCGTAAAAGCACTCGCACAGTCATAACGCCAATTTGGTATACTACTAAACGGCGAACACAACTCCCAAAAAGTAATACCAAACCTCGTAAATTTGATTGGAACGTCATTCGTCGTTCCAATTACTAACCCGGAGAATGGCGCATCACTATTCCCTCCCATACGCACGAACGGACCATCGCTTACCTTAAGGTACGACGAACTGGACAGACCATTAAGTTGTTGGGCATTAGTGGCGTTTGCCGCGCTGGCAGCGTTCGTGGCATACATCGCATTCGGCGCTGCTGTCACTTCCTGGCGCGGTGATAATGTCGTGTAACCGCCGCTTCCCGCCGGACAGCGCACCTGAATTTTTAAATAACGTTTATTGCCGCTAAACGGCGTTGTCCCAAATTCATTCGTATCGTTCAACGCGACGGTAAACAGTCCGCTTGAAACCGTGACTGCTGTGATGGAATCATCCGCGCCGATTTGCGAACCGGAAGTGGGGTCGTCCCACAAATTGAAAATGAAATCGCATGTTCCTGTGTACCCACTACTACTCGTGTTCAACTGTCCTTGATAGGTGAAACTGTTGCCGAGTGGACCTTGTGCATGCGCGGTCGGTGAGTGTACGAGCGCCAACGTGATGAGCAGCGCGCCCAGGGCGAGAATCGAATGAAATCGGCGTAAAGTTTTGAATGACATGTATCCTCCGTTGCGATGCAAGCGTACGATTTCGAAAAAGCGACAAGCTCATCAAACCACAAATCGCCACGCAGCGATAGGGCTTTTTCGATACAAATACCGATACAAAGTCCGATACAAAAACCGCGCCCGGACGGGACGCGGTTTCCTTTCGTTCACTTTTTGAGGAGGGCAAAGCATTTTCATTTGTCGGCGTCTCACGCTTTGAGCGCTCGCCCGAAAATGCTTTGCCCCTACCCATTCCTTCGCGGCGCCGTCAAAAACGCCCACAGCGTCGGAAATTTTTCCTTGAGCAAGAGATGGTCGTCCGTTTCGGGTTGATGGTTTGTGAGAAACAGTAACGCAAAAACTGCTGCGAAAAGAACCGAAATCCATGAAAGGGTCACTAGTCCCATTACAAACGGTAATGCCAACAACGCGGCGCGCATCGCCAAAAAATTACTGCGCGTGAGAAAACGCGCGGCGAGATAAATCACCAATTCAATTCCCAACACAAGCGGCGCATAAACCATCAGCGCAGCCGCGCCCAACGTATTGCCGCGTCCGCCCTTCCAACCCATCCAAACGCTCCACCGCGTTCCGATGAATGCCGCAATCACTGTACAACCGATTTCAAATTCACTCGCACCCACATAACGCGGCACCAACACCGTCAACACACCCTTTAACGCTTCGAACAGAAAAACAAGCGCCGCCGTCCAACGATGGACCGACAGCGCCGTGTTCAAGACGCCGACATTCCCCGAACCCAAATCGCGCAAATCTTGTCCCGTCGAGATTTTCGTCAACAGCCACGCGACGGGAATCGAGCCGAGCAGGTAGCCCGCGAGGATGAATGCAAGCAGCATAGATACATACAGCAGGTAGCAAGTAGTAGGTAGCAAGTAGCATTTTATTTGCCTGCTACCTGCTACCTGTTCCTTGCTACTGTTCTCCCCTCACCTCGCGCGTCAACTGCTCGAAAAATTTTTCCATAAACGCGTGTCGTTCCTCTGCGATTTTTTTCGCGCTTGGCGTAAAAAAACGTTCGCGCAAATGTTTGAGTTTCACGTGGTATTCGTCAACGGGTGTGTGTCCTTCGTTGTGTTGCTTGCGCGTGGCGACCGCGTTTTCTCGCGGTTCGCTGTACAATTTTTGATTCAACAGTCCGCAAATCGCATACGCGCGCGCGACGCCGATGGCGCCAATCGAGTCGAGTTTGTCCGCGTCAAATAAAATTTTTGCTTCCAGTGTTTCGGGACGCGTTGTGCCGCGAAAACGATGCGACGCGATGGCGTCCGCGACGCGCGCCGCGAAATTTTCATCCGCGCCCTTTTCTAATAAATACGCTCGCGCATCATTCGCGGAAACGTGCGCGTGGTCTATTTCTTGTGACCCATGGTCTTCGTCATGTCGCGCAATGTCGTGCAGCAATGCCGCCGCACGCACAATTTCAATATCCGCGTTTTCTTGTTGCGCGAGATATTCCGCCATGTGCATCACGCGCAAAATGTGTTCAAAGTCATGCGCGCTGTCGGCGTCCGCATAAAACGCGCGTGCGTGTTCAAGCGAGAGAGAGTATGACATGTGGGGATTATAGCAGATTGGAAATTGGAAATTAAAAGTTGGAAATTAAAAGTTGGCAGGTAGTGCATTGTGCATTCATTTACCTGTGCTATAATTTCAAATGTCCTATGGAAAATCTTGTAAAGCAAAAAACACGCGCGCAAATTGTCGTGCGCGGGATTGTGCAGGGTGTGAACTTTCGTTGGTTCACACAACGACGCGCTTCGGACTTGGGCTTGACCGGATTCGTGCGTAACGCATCCGACGGTTCCGTTCAAGTGACCGTAGAGGGTGCGCGCGCTGTCATTGAGCAATTGTTGGATGTCTTGCGGGTCGGTCCATCGGCGGCAGTGGTGGAAAGCGTTCAAGTGGAATGGCACGCGCCGTCGGGGGAGTTTGAGCGTTTTGAAGTTAGAAGCTAATTCCGCGACGCTGCCACGCGCGGCAACACCGGAAACTCATACGGTGAACGGCAAACCCGAGCGCATGGCTTGGGTTGTTCTCTTTGGCGCCTTTTTCGTTTGCATTGCCCTTTCGCTTCTCGTCCCCTTTCTCGGCTGGCAATTTCTGCGCTTTTCCACAATCCCACAAACCGCCTCCGCCGAAACCGCGCCCGTGCGCGCCGATCAAGTAACACCCGTCCGCGTCACTTTGCCGAATGTGGCATTGCCGATTGCGGTCATCGCCCCGACCAACATTCCCGAAAACAGTCGCGTGCAAACGGACACGACGGACAATGTGCGTGCGATTCTCACTTTTTTTGAGCAAAGCAACGCGACGATTTATAAAGACACGCAAATCGTTCTCACCGAAATGCGCCAACCGCAATTCGGCATGAGCGAATTGCCGAATAGTTTGGTCATTGAACAAACGCGCGGTCTTGCGATTTATGCTGTTTCCCCCCCCCTCGCGCTTTTTGGAAACGACAGCGCGCGGGCAAAACAATTCTTGGTGCGTACGCCGCAGTTTGACGCATGGTTGAATCCCGGCAGTTATACCATTCAGGTGAGCGACAGTACTTCGCAAGTCAGCGTGAGCGAAGGCGGCGCGGTTGTGCGTTCGCGCGATGGCAGCCGCGAATATTTTGTCGGCACCAAACAGCGCGTCGTTGCCCAAACCGACAAACCCCTCGCCGACCCGATTCCCGCCGCGCAAGATTTAATCGTCAATGGTGATTTCGCCGAACCGATTGATTGCAATCCGAATGCGCAAGGCGCGTGGAAATGTTACAGCGACCAAGGCGGTGACGGCGGCGACGTGAACGGCTCGATTGGTCCGATTACGTTGGACAATCGGCGCGGCATTCAAATCAAACGCGAACGCTCGAATCAAAACAGCGCCATCACCGGCATTCGCCAGATTCTCGACCGCGATGTTTCGTACTATCGTAACCTTCAAGTGTCCGCGTACGTGCGCGTCGAAAACCATACGCTCTCCGGCGGCGGTTATCTTAGTTCAGAATATCCGCTCATTCTGCGCGTGCGCTATCGCGATGTGAACGGTGACGAAGCGGAATATGTGCGCGGCTTTTACATTCAAAACGACACCGGCAATCCGACCGCGAACGGCGAACTCGAACCGCCCGGGCAATGGATTCCGATTACCTCAAGCAACCTCCTCGCGCTCCCGATAAAACCATTCCGCATTCTTGCGATTGAAATTTACGGTTCCGGTTGGGATTACGAGAGTTATATTTCCAATGTGCAATTGCAAGCAGAATAAAAGACGGAAATAAAAAAAATTCGGAACTCTGTTCCGAATTTTTTTTATTTCATCACAACACTTTTTATTTCTTCCACCGCTCGCGGATTTTCCAACGCGCTTACGTCCCCCGGGTCATTTCCCAAATACACGGCGCGCGCAACACGACGCATAATTTTTGCATTGCGCGTGCGCGGCAAATCATTCACAAAATAAATCGCTTTGGGCAATAACGCTTTGCCCAATTCATCCGCCAACAATTCGCGCAATTCCCTTTGCAAAATTTCCGCGTCCGCGTGATTCGGTTTCAACATCACAAAACAAATCACCGTTTCGCCTTTCACTTGATCCGGCACGCCAATCGCCGCGCTTTCTTGCACGGCAGGATGTCGCGCCAATGCACTTTCCACTTCGGCGGGTCCGAGACGTTTGCCTGCGACTTTGATAACATCATCACTGCGTCCGAGAATGTACCAAAGCCCATCATCATCAATCGCGCAAAAATCGCCGTGAACCCACACGTTCGGAAAACGCGACCAGTAGGTGTCGAGATACCGCTGTTCGTTTTGCCAAAAGCCGCGCGTCATGCCAATCCACGGCTTGCGAATAATCAATTCGCCGACGCGCCCGCGCACGGGATTGCCGTCTTCATCAACCACATCCGCATCCATTCCCGGCAATGGTCCGGCGAACGAACCCGGCTTCTGCGGCGTGAGAAAATTGCCCATCAAAATTCCACCCGCGATTTCCGTGCCGCCCGAATAATTGATAATCGGAAGCTGCCCGTTGCCGACGGTGTTGAACAACCAAAGCCACGGTGTCGGATTCCACGGCTCGCCCGTAGACGCAAACGCGCGCAAGGATTTTAGCGAATATCGTTTTGCAGGTTCATCGCCATGTTTCATCAGCGCGCGCACAAACGTCGGGGAAAGTCCGAGCAGTGAGATATTGTGACGCTCCACCATCGCCCACACGCGATTCGGCGCAGGATAATCGGGCGCGCCGTCATATAAAAACATGGTCGCGCCGAGCAGCAAGGTGCCATACACTTGCCATGGTCCCATCATCCACCCCATGTCGGTCATCCAGAACAACGTGTCCGTCGGTTTCACATCAAGCCCATGAAACATGTCCTGCGCGCTCTTGATGGGAAACCCGCAATGCGTATGCACCGCGCCTTTTGGTTTGCCCGTCGTGCCCGATGTATAAATCAACATCAACACATCTTCCGCGTCCGTTTGTTCCGTCCTCGCGTCACCTTCCCACTCATCGCCCATTGTGACAATTTCATCCCACCAATGATCGCGTCCATGCTGCATGGAAATTTTATTTTGTGCGCGCGGCAAAACAATCACGTGTTCGATACTCGGCACTTGGGCTATGGCTTCATCTGCCGTTTGTTTCATTGGCACAACCTGTCCACGTCGAAACGTTCCGTCGGCGGTGAACAATGCTTTCGCGTTCGCGTCATTCAAACGCACCGCCGCCGCGCCCGCGCCGTAACCGCTAAAGAGTGGCAGAAACACCGCGCCGATTTTTGCAATCGCCAAAACGGCAATCACAATTTCCGGCGTCATTGGCATAAACACGCCAATCGCATCGCCTTTTTTCAAACCGAGCGCGCGCAAACCATTTGCAGTTTTACAAACATCATCATTCAATTGTTTGTAAGTGAGCGTGCGCGTCGTTCCTTCTTCACCTTCCCATTTCACCGCAATCTGATTTTCTTTCGCTGTGCCAATGTACTTGTCCAAACAATTATGGACAATGTTCATTTTTCCGCCGACGCACCATTTCGGAAATTGAATCCCGCGCGTCAAATCTACAATTTGCGAGTACGGTTCATAAAATTGAATATCCAACGCGTGCAGCATCGTTTCCCAAAACCACGCGATATCGTCGGTGGATTTTTTTTGAAATTCTGCCAGCGTCGCAAAACCATTGCGTTTGTAAAATTGATACAGATTGCTTTCGACCATTTGCGCGCGCGAAGGTTTCCACGCGACGTCGCCGCCATATTCAAACTCGGACATGCTTCCGCCTCCTGCGTGAATTATCGAGAGGAATGGTGAGAATGTCAACGCGACGAAATAAAGCAAGAACCTTCCGGGAAATTGTCTCGGAAGGTTCTTTAACCTCATGCGAATGGTGCAGAGAGATTTGTCGCCGCGTGTTCGCGCGGCGCGAGCTGCCTCAAGAGAAATGGAATGGACACTTGACCTGTTCGATGGGAACGCCGAGTACTTTGATTTCTTCCAGACGATTGGTGCCCAAACCCATTGCGGCGGCAAGCTTGAGATGATTGTCACCGCGCAAGAATGGATGCGTTGGCATGTCCGCATTGGGCGAGTGTCCCATCAGCGCCGTCGCCACAGCATCTGTCGCCACACAATTCTTGCCTGCAATGAGTAAGCCCGGTTCAATCGTCTGCGTCGTCGGAATCCACGGTCCTTCGCCACCCTCAATCGTTTTGATTCCATCTATCAGTCCAAAATGAATCGGGCGCGCCCGATTCAAATCAACAATGATGCGCGGAATGCGGTGCGGCATTTCGTCGGCAGTCCCATGAAACGCGGTCCGATACGAGTCACTATTGCCCAGCCGATATTCCCGCAGTGGCACCAAGCCGAATAGATTCTTCATGGTATGCGTCACACCGGCATTGTAATGATTCTTTAGTTTCGATACAGATATGAACACATCAACTTGTGTAAGCAGTTTGTTAAGCACAAACGACGGATATATCAAGTGTCCATTACCCACCGCGACTTGTACGAAATCGTCAAACGGGGCGCGCTCGTTTAGGTCAATCAACTCTGCGCCCAACTCGTCGGCAATCTCTTCATAACCCCATTGACGATAGGATTCCCACTCGTACACGGCTTCGACAACATACACATGCCGCGCGCCCGCGCGCTGCACTTGTTTCACCAATGCGCGCACAACCAACGGATGCGTGATAAAACTTTCGATGGGCGTCGCATTGGGCATTCGTCCACTATTGACTCCACCCGTCAGATTTGTTTTGATAGCGACCGTATCGCCGGGTTTCACGACATCGCTCAAGCCGCCAAGCCGCTCAATCATGTCTTGGACGTGTGCTTCAATTGCTTCGCGGTCATAGGTCTTGACTTGTGCAATCGCCACCTGCGCGCGCGGCACAGTGACGGGATGCTCCGGAGGAATCGGAGTGGACAGCGACGCGGGTTTGCGAACGAACGCGCCCAACGTGGCGGCGCCTGCCATTTGTAAGAACATACGGCGCGAGACATGTGCATCGCGCTTGAAACTATTTTTGTGATGGCGCATGAGGGATGCCCCCTTCCAAGCTCAAACAATTAACATACAAGTCATCCCTATTCTCAATTCGCCCGGTGAAAAATTCGTTGCAGTCCGGTCAAAAATTGTGATGGAATCTTGTGCGGCGCGGTGTCGCACCCACAACAAAAAAGGGGGCGGGATTTCTCCGCCCCCTTCTCATTATTTACTCCACCACCGAATCGTCCGTTATTTCCAGCGCGCGGTCAATAATTTCCATTCCTTCATCCAATTCCTCTTTGGTAATCGAAAGCGGCGGATTGACGAGTATGTTGTTCCAACGCACGAACGTGAACAAACCATTCTCGCGGAAAAATTTATTGACCACTGCCATCGCGCCCATCTCGGATGCTTTCGCATTGAATGGCGCCATCGGTTCACGTGTCGCGCGATTTTTTACAATTTCCAAAATCGAAAACATGCCGATATAGCGCACATCGCCGACCGACGGATGTTTTGCTTTTAGTTTTTCGTGCCACTCGCCGAGATATTTTCCCATCTCGCGTGCGCGTTCGATGAGATTGTCTTCTTTGTACACATTGATGCACGCAATCGCCGCCGCGCAGCCCATCGCGTGTCCCCCATACGTGAGACCCGCGTACAACACTTTATCGTCGAAATATTTTCCAATCTCTTCACTCACAATCGTCGCCCCGAGCGGCATATAGCTGCTCGTCAAACCTTTTGCCACGGACATGATGTCGGGTTCGACGCCCCAATGATTCACCGCGAACCATTCGCCCGTGCGCCCGAATCCGCTCATCACTTCATCCGCGATAAATAAAATTCCGTACTTGTCGCACAAGTAGCGAATGCCTTGCATGTAACCATCGGGCGGAATAATGATGCCGTTTGTTCCCGTCACGGGTTCCATGATAATCCCCGCAATGTTGTTGGGTCCTTCAAATTGAATTGTGTCCTCGACATGATTCAAACAATTCATGTTGCACGCGTCCGCGCCTTCGCACCAACGACAGCGATAGCGATACGGGTCCATGATACGCACAACGCCGGGAATGCCGGGCTCGGCAGCCCAACGGCGCGGGTCGCCGGTCAACGTCATTGCGCCTGCTGTGCCACCATGATACGAACGATAGCGCGCAATAATTTTTTGTTTGCCCGTCACCATGCGCGCGATTTTGATGGCATTCTCGTTCGCTTCCGCGCCGCCCAACGTGAAAAACGATTTTTTTAAACGCGCGGGTGTAATTTCCGCGAGCATTTCACCCAACACGCCGCGCACCTCGGTTGCCATGTACGGCGACGCATACGTGAGTGTTTCCGCTTGCGCTTGAATCGCCTTGATGACGCGTTCATCGCCGTGACCGATGTTGACGCTCATCAATTGCGAATTCATGTCAATATATTTTTTCCCGTCAGGGTCCCAAAAGTACACGCCCTTGGCGCGTGCAACGGGAATGGGGTTGAACGCCGCTTGCGCGTTCCATTCAAACAACGTGTATTCTTTGTTCAGCCGAACCATTTCGGCGGACGACATTGTCATTTGTTTTACTCCATTGATTAGACTTCTCATGCCAACTCGGCAACGAGCGGTTTTCGCTTTTCAAATTGACTAACGCGCATCACCGAAAATCCCAAGATATTTCCCTTCTCATCCACGCGTTCCAATACGGCATCGTTATCTGTCTCACGCATATAACCTGCCTTTTCAGAGAACAATACTTCTAAAAAGTCACCTTCAGGGTCATACCAGATTTTTATTTTTTGCGCCATAGCTCTTTTCCTTTCTTGATTGCATCCGTCAAATACGCGGTCAAGACGAATGGACTATCGGTATATTTCACAACCACACACAACCACTTGTCCCCAAATAAAGTTTCTTTTTGATAGGCATAAAACATAAAAGCGTCGTCATCACTCTTTGATTGTACAACCCGTTCGGGCTCCAGTAAAGTTTTTTCCAAAGTCAGTTCCATATTCGCCATCTCGCGGTGTTTGAGAATGTGGTCAAGCCGCTCATCCTCCAATCGGATGCGTCGCCCTCGATAATCAACCAGGATTTTCATGAGTTTAGGTCGTGCTGGTCATTTCCGCTTTTTCTTGCATGCGTGCGCGCGCCGCACCGCATCTACTTTTTGATTCTACCCCGTCAATCACCATAAACCAAAAATCCGCGTTGTGTGTGTACACAACGCGGACGAGCGACACCGATTCATTTCACTTTACAATTTCACGACGCGAGCGGCGCGCGTGGGAACGTTTCTATTTGTTCCGGCGAGACGCGGTACACGGTTTGCAAATCGCTTTTGCCGCGCACGCGCGTTTGGACGCGTTCCACATCCGGCATCGCGCCAACTTGTTCAAACGTCGCGCGGTCCATCACCAAACCGCCGGGCGCAGCCAACGCTTGCAAGCGGCTCGCCAAGTTGACTACATCGCCAAGCACAGTCACTTCTTGACGTGTGCGCGAACCGACATGTCCAATGATGCCACTTCCTGTCGCAAGCGCAACGCGTGTCGGCAGCACCAAACTCCGTGACGCAATTTGCTGCGCGTTGAACGCTTCGACGCGTCGTAGGATAGCAAGCGCGGTTTGCAGTGCATCGTGGGGCGCGTGAAAAAACGCAAGCATCCCATCGCCCAAAAATTTATCAACGTCGCCGTTGTGTTGATACACCACCGTTGCCAATGCATCGAAATAGCGATTCAGCGCGTCAAACAATTCGCTCGGCAGCGCGGTTTCCGTGAGCTTTGTAAAGTCCGCAATGTCGGTGACGAGAACGGTCAATGTTTCCTGCCGCGCGTCGGTCTCGCTCATGTTTGGGGCATTGGATTCCGTTTGCGCGCGCGTTTCTGCCGCCGCCCATGCCGTTTTAGAAACATACGTCCGCACTACATTTTGCAGTCGTTCCATTTCCTGATTCTGCTGCCCCAACTCGCGATACAACGCGACGAGCTCGCGATTTTGTTTTTCCAAATTGCGCGCAAGCGCGCTGCCAAAACGCGTATAGGCAGGCGACGAATCCGGCGTGCGTTCGAGCTCGCGTGCGTGTAATTCCCCGAGCGCATTTGCCAATGCCACGCGCGCGGCTTCGACGACTTGGGTTTGAAAGGTCAGCACACCTTCGTACATGCGAAGCGGGTCAAACCCGCGCGCAGAAATCGGTCCTGTGCTGTGTCCGCCGATTTGGCGCGTCAGCAGCGCGGCGCAAAAAGTTGGGTCATCCACAAGAATGAACCACTCTTGCACCAACGGCGCATTCGACGCGAGCGCCACAAATTGAATCTGCGGAATGTTCGGAACGGGCGCGTCGGCTTGTCCAAACACTACGATGCGTTCGCACACTTGCGCGAGGCGGCGAAAACGCTGCTGCTGCGGCAAGAATGCCGAGAATTTTTGAAAGCCCGCGTAATATGTTGTGCGCAAACGTTGTTGGACGAGAATGTCTTCCAAACTGTGACTGATTGCCAAAAGCGTTTGGACGGAATTGGTCATCAGGTTCGCTTGTTCCATCACGGCGAGCGGAAAAAGCGAAAGTTGGTCGAGTTTTGAGTTGTCCATGAGTCGAATGGGTTACGCACCGCGACGCACTAACGAATCTATCACATTCGAAACTCTATGGCTCAAGCGCCAACACCAACAACCCCGCCGACATGTCCGAAGCAAACACACAAACGCGTTTCACATTTTTCACCACACAGTCCTCTACCCGTACACCCCATACGCCATCGAAATAGCGTTCACGCGAAATATTTTTATTGGCGCGGACTTTTTGAAACGCGGTTTGTTTCACCGATGGTTTGTTCGGGTCGCTGACGTCAAAGCGAAACACTTGCACACCGTCGTTGTACCAACCGACAAACAGCAAATCATCTTTAATTACAAAATTGTGCGGCGCGTTCACGCCGCCCGGATTCGCTTCGGTCCACACAGTTTTCGGATTTTGCGGGTCTCGGATGTCGAGCAGGCGCAGTCCATTGTCCGCATTCAATTCATCTTGAATAAAAATAAAGTCGCCGTCCGCAATCGGCACAGCGTAATGCACATGAAAACCACCGGGCGCAACATTTTCCGTTGACTTGATAATGACAGGTTCCTGTTGCGCACCCGCTTCAAATTTTTGCTTGTCGAGAATCACCACACCTGCGAGCCAATTCGCCAAATAAATTTTGTCTTGCGCAACATACGAATCGTGAACGTAATTCAACACGGGTTGATTCGGCGCAGTGTGTGGATGCGCGTGCAGATGATAAAAATTTGTTTCGCGCGGATGTTGCAAATCGCGAATGTCCACCGCGCGCGCGCTGTAGGTATCCACATCGGAAACAATCAAGAACGTTGCGTCCCCCTTTGTGTCCGTATCAATCTCCAACGTATGCACATTGCACCACATGTCGGGCGCGCCGACATTTCTGCCGTCGAGACGCGTGACCAACTTTGGCTGACGCACCTTTGTCACATCCACAATCGCGATGCCGCACACGAGTGCGGGCTGTTGACGATTGCGCTGCAAACCAAGCGCGAGATAAAATTTTTCGCCCTGCCGAAATACTTTCAAATCGAGCGTGTGCGATTCGGGCGGCAAATCCCAAATGCCGATAATTTGTGGAACGTCGGGGACAGTAACCTCGGTAATGGTGAACGCTGCGCCAAACAATCCACTTTGCGCGATGTACTTGTGTTCACCGATTTGAAACAACGCGAGTTCGCCGTTCGCACAATCGCCCGTTGGCGCATACGCGAGCAGTTCGAAACCCTGCGCGTCGAGTTTGGCGAAATCAAAATCGCAATCGAGACGAAATGTTTCGCGCGGCGTGAGCGCGAGCGCTCCCGCGAACGGTGTTGGAAAAATGGTCGGCGTCGCGGGAGCAATAACGAGCGTTGCCGACGGCGAAGGAATTGCCGCAACCGTCACAGCAGGTTTGGTCAAATCGGAATTTAAAACCGTCGGCGCGGCGGGCGGTAACGTGGGGAATGCGATTTCGGGCGTCGGCGAAGCAACAGTACTTGTGAGCGTGGACGGCGTACAAGCGAACAACAAAAACAACATTGGCACAATGGCGAAAATAATTTTCATACACATCCTTGAAGCGGCAACTACTTGATATACCCGAAAAGCAAGATGGCAGTTCCCCCCGCGCCTTATGGGAAAAGAATTTCCGCCAATTGAAACGCGGTCTGCGGCGCGTCCAAATTTTCGAGGTTGCTCAATAGAACAATCACCGCGTCGTCGTCGGGAAAACGCATGAACTCGGTAGCAAAGCCGTTGATGCCGCCGCTGTGCGACACCACACGCTTGCCGTTCCATTTCTGCACCTCCCAACCCAAACCATAATTGTTGCTTCCCACGGAAGCAAACATTTTTTCGCGCGACGCACGCGCCAAAATGTTGTCCGTGTACAGTGCGCGGTCGAATTTGTACAAATCGTCCACCGTCGCATACAAATCACCGTCACCCAGCGCGTTCGTAATCGGAAACATTTGCGCGGGTTCGCCATACGAAACGTAACCCGTCGCGCGCGGTGTGTTGTTTTCTGCGCGTCCCATCGTATCCATTTGAAGCGGGTCGAAAATGTTCTCGCGCAAAAACTGCGCGTACGTTTTACCCGAAACATTTTCGATAATTTTTCCCAATAACACAAAGCCCGTATTGCTGTACTCAAAATCGGTGCCGGGTTCAAAATCGAGCGGGTACGTCTGCGCGACGCGAATAATGCCATCGGGCGTCAAATTCATCTCGTTTTCAAATTCGTCAAACGAAAAATAATCGGGGATGCCGGAAGTGTGAGACAACAATTGTTCGATAGTGATGTCATGCCACTCGCGCGGCGTGTTGCTCAAATAAGTTGAGATTGGAGATTGGAGATTGATTTGTCCGCGTTCGACCAATTTCATAATGGCAGTCGCGGTGATGGTTTTGGAAACGGACGCGAGTTGAAAACGCGTGTCAACCGAGTTGGGAATTGGTTTTTCGACATCGGCAAAGCCATACGCTTTTTTCAAAATGATTTCACCGTTGTGCGCGATGAGAACGACGCCCGAAAATTCTTGTGCGTTTGTTTGACGCGTGAGATAGCGGTCTAGTTTTTGCATGAGTGCATTTTCATTGCGCGGACGCGGTGTGGGCGCAGACGTCGGTGTCGGTGCGGGCGCGGCGCAACCTGCCAACAACACAAAAAAAAGAATCGCAAGATATTTCATGCGGTGTATGCGCCATCGCGCAAGCATGGCACGGCGTCGCTCACATTCAGCGCGCTGGCGAGTTCCACATCGCGCGCGAAATTTCGCGTCCGTAATTCTTTGCCCGAACTGCATTGTGTGAGGACGGTTGCAATTTCGGATTGAAACGCGCGAAAGTTTTCGCGCGCGGCGCGCGCTTCGGGTGAAAAATTTCCGTCGAGTTCATTCAAAATCGCGCCCGCCCCAAGCCAATCTTCGAGCGCGAACCGAAGTGAACCATCGCGCCAACGTTCGCCTGCGGGAATGATGGCAATGCGTTTGCCAAAATTCTTTGCCGCGTTTGAGACGGCGCGCGCGTTGCGCAAACAGCCCGCGAGCGTTGGCGTTTCTCCCGTCGCCAATGAAAGGGTTGAGCCATTCGGCGAAGGCAGGACGAGCCGCGTGCCGCGCGAAATTTCCAAAAGCGATTGTGGTGAAAGCGTATAACGCGCGTCGCTGCGGTGTTTGTCCGCGAGTTCCGCGCGCATTGCCTCCGCAAACGCGCGCGCGGATTCGTCGTGAAAGCGAAACGGAAAAATTGTCGCACCGCGCGCTGTGGCAATTTCTACGCACGTTGAAAACGAAAGCACATCTACGATGATGACAACATCACTGATGGGCGCGAGCTGTGCGACGCCTTGGGCGCCCCATTCGCAGCGGATTTCAAATTCGGCTTGGTCGAAAATCATTCTCGCTTCCCGTGGCAGGATTCGGAAACGATTTTACATCAAGATAGTGTGTTGTCGGCGTAAAAAAATTTTTACAAAGGGGCATTGCATAACGTAACCCAACTGTCTATAATAGGCGCGCTTGACCAAACCCATCTCACCCAAAGGAGTCGTTTCATTATGCCTCACTGGCGTATTCTGGGATTGCGCCTCGCAGTCCTAACCCTCATCGTCGCGGGCTTGCTTGTGCCATTGACCACCGCACAGGCGGAACCGCCGGCAGTCACCATTCAATTTTTGAATGTCTCGGACTGGCACGCGCAGATTGACCCGCTTTCCGTCAACAATGTTGCCATCGGCGGCGCGTCCACCCTTTCCACGTATTGGAAACAAGACCGCGCCCAATATCCCAACACGCTCATCTTTACCGCAGGGGATTCGATTGGCGCATCGCCACCCCTTTCTAATTTCTTTGACGAAGTGCCCTCGATTCTCGCGCAGCGCATGATGGGCATCAAAATCAATACGTTCGGCAATCATGATTTTGATCGCGGGGTGGTGCATTTGCAAAAGATGGTGAACCGCGCGGCGGCGAAAAAAGGGAAATTGCCCGGCAAGCCCTTTCACTATGTTTCCGCGAATCTAAAATACCGCGCGCGCAATCTCGACAAGGTCAAGGATTACGAAATCTTTAATCTCGGCGGGATTGATGTGGCAGTCATCGGCATTACGAATCCTGAAGCGCCAACGCTCGTCTTTCCAGGAAACTTTGGTACGATAGAGCTTCAAGACCCGGTGGAACAAGCACTCAAAGCCAAAGCCAAAGCCGAAGCGGAGGGTGCGGATTTGATTATCGCCATTATGCACATGGGCGTCACGGGGTTTGACAACGGCGGAAATCCGCTTGGTCCGTTGGTGGATTTTGCCAACAGCGTGAACGGCTTTGATGTGATTTTTGGCGACCACACTGACATTCAATACAGCGGCGTCATCAACAATCAACTCGTCGTCGAAAATCGCAGCAAAGGGTTGACCTATGCACGCACGCTTTTGACCGTCAAAAGCAAAACGGGGCTGGTGCTGAATCAGAGTGTCGAGTTTGTGACGCCGTATTCGAGCAATGTGGTCCCTGACCAGGCGATTGAGGACATGCTGCAACCGTATCGTGACCAACTTGCTCCCATCTTTAATACACAGATTGGAACTTCGTCGTTGGTCATTCCGCGCGCGGATGCATGTGGCAATGGCGCAGGGCGTACATGCGAATCCAAAATCGGCAATCTCATTACGGACGCCATGCGTGATGAATACGATACCGATTTCGCTTTGACCAATTCGGGCGGCATTCGTGCGGACTTGACGTGTCCTTCGACCGATTTGCCGAACGATTATTGCCCCTCCTTTATTCCGCCGCCGTTCCCTATTACGCGCGGACAAGCACAAACCGTTTTGCCATTCGGCAACGCCGTTTCGACGCTTGCATTGAATGGGGCGGAACTCAAAGCCATGTTGGAGAATGGCGTTTCGGCAATGCCCGGCGTCAATGGTCGTTTCCCACAAGTGTCCGGTTTGTGTTTCACGTATGACATTCACGCGGCGGCAGGCAGTCGCGTGACGAGCGCGGTGCGCCAAGCCGGAGATGGTTCTTGCACGGGTGCGGCAGTTGACCTCACAGCGGGTTCCACATATTCATTGGCGACCAATGACTTTGTAGCTTCGGGCGGCGACGGCTATCCGAATTTGTTTAGTCGTTCGGTCACGCGCGATGTGATGGTGAATGTGGTTGCAACCTATGTCGGCGCGAATGCGCCCGTCAATCCGAGTATTCAAGGACGCATCGTTTGCACCACCAGCGGCGCGACGACGTGTCCGACAGTGACACCGTAAAAAAAAGAAGAACGCAATAAAAGAATCCGCCGAGCAGAACTTGTTCGGCGGATTCTTTTTATATTGGGCGCAGCGCGCGTTTTGGTTTTAACCATTTCCAAAATTGTGTTAGCGCAATCACAGTTGCAACCATTACACTCTGCGTTATTCCATTTTGCGTAATTTCTCCAAACTGCATTGCGCTGTCATGTTCCCCGCGCGTCGGGGGCGTAAACGTCGCGTTCGTTGTGGTGGTCGCGTTCGCATCATTCCCAAATTCATTGCCGGAAAATTGGCGTGCGCCGTGTTGCTCCCCCCCCACAAGATTTTGCAATGTGGAAGCATATTCCGTTGAAGCGAATGTGATGGTCGCGCCGACAATGACCAAGGCTGCGAGAATCAAAATGCCGAGATGAAGCAATTGTTTCATATTACGACTCCTTTCGCACACGAATGGGCTGCAACGTCAATTGCGGCGCGGGACGACGTGAGAAAATTGGTACTACAAGCCAGCGTTGAATTTGACTCCAAATCCAGCGCCAATGCAGCGCGACATGCATTCCAATCAAATACACACTCGCGTCGGCTGTCACGCGATGCAGCCACGTCCAAAATTGGTTGCGCGCGAATTGAATTCCAAATAATGGCAACGCGCTTTCCGAAATCATCAGCCCGGTGAAAATGATGATGGTGATGTCAACGAACAACAGCGTGTTGAGCGCGTAATTGATGCGCAATTGGCGCGGAATCCTCGAGAAAAACTTTTTCGTCGTTCCCACAACCCATTGCCAATGCAATAACAGATGGGTGAGAATCCCTGCGGCAAATGAAATGCCGAGCCATTCGTGAATCGTCATGCCGGTAAAATGCGGCGCGGTCGAAAAAAGAAACGCGCCAAAAATTGCGAGGTCTATCAAGACATTTGTCTTGACGCGGTTAAAAGATTTTGTTTGTGCTTGCATCGTGTTCCTCCAGAGTGTTCACGCTCGCGCGTGATTCTGCCATCACTATAGCAGGAACATTTTTAGGAGATGTTAAGGGGATGTGTACAACTTGTAGAGTTGGCTCACAGAGACACCTAAAAAAAAGAGCCGTTGCTTTTTCAACGGCTCACTGCATTTTTTTTTAGGGACAATACTTGTCGTTCGACGTTACGTCTTGCACGATAATGTCCGCGCCCGTGTCAATCACAAATTCACTCATGCCCACATGCGATTTCGGATTGCCCCAATCGTATGTGTACCCCAAACGCGTCCACGGGTAACCATTGTCGCCGTACGATTTGCTTTTCAAATCATTGAACCACGCGATATACGCATCACTCGTCGTTTCTTGTTTCGAATTGCGAAAATCCAATTCCGCCTCGTGGTCGGTGATTTCGGGGTCGGGACTTGGACGAAACAAATCAATCGGCTTGACCCACATTTCGACGAAACGATTTTTGCCATTGTGCGGCGGCAAGCCAAGCAGTTGTTCGAGCCGCAGTACGGTCGCGTCGCCCGTTGTGCCATCGGTCTTGCAAAAATCTTGCACTTGAGGAACGGCAGTGACAAATACTTGGCGCGTGAGTGTCATGTTTTTGCCAACGTTCGCGTCGTAACCGTTGAACGATGTCCACGTTACGACCAACACGCGTTTGTCCGCGCCGTCGCCTTGCCATTTCAATTCGGGTTCGCTCGGCACTATCGCAATCAAGTTACGCGAAATTTCCGACGCTTCCGCGACCTCTGCATCTTTTGCTGCCGCCTTGAACGCAGCGGTCAATTCCGCGTCCGAAGGTGGGGTGACGGTTGTCAGCGGCGCGCCCGCTTCGGGAATCCATAATTTTTGTCCAACCTCAATTTTGTTTGGGTCGGTGATGACGGCGAAACTGGAATCCGTTTTTGCTTTTTCATTCGTCGCGTCCACAATTTTCTGATATTGCTGTGGGTCGCCATAGAATTTTTGCGCGATTTTGGAGAGCCAATCGCCCGCTTGGACAATGTATTCCTGTCCGCCCGTTTGGGTCGGGGGCGCGGCAGAGAGCGGCGCAGCTTGAACGAAAATGAAAGTGAACAAAACAGCGAGGAGGATGCTTGCTTTTTTCATGTGGTGCTGTCTCCTTGACGAAAAGAAATTTGCGCAAGTATATCTCATTCGGCTAACCTTGCGCGTGTTTTGTGGACTAGTCCATTTCTGATTTCGTTCGGCGCAATGCTTTGGTGCGACTGTGCGCGCGTTTGTTTTCCAACCGCTTGGCTTTTGCGGCGCGTGACGGTTTGGTGGGGCGACGCGGTTTCGGTGGTTCGATAGCTTGTTGAATCAACGCGCGCAAACGTTCGCGCGCGTCGGCGCGATTTTGTTCTTGAGTGCGAAACCGGTGCGCGTCAATCACGAGAACACCATCGTCCGTAATTCGATTCGCCGCGAGTTTCAATAAACGCTCGCGGACATCTTCGGGCAGCGACGCGGAATGCACGACATCGAAACGCAACTGTACTGCCGTCGCCACTTTGTTGACGTTTTGTCCGCCGGGTCCTGACGCGCGGATAAAACTTTCGACGAGTTCGCTTTCGTCAAGAAAAAGAAATGGAGTGATGGTGAACATCAAGTAGATTGCTTCTTGGACACATCCGCGCTCTTGATTGTTCTGGCAAAGATGACCCAGAGAGCACAGGCGCATAAGATTGTAATGGATATTGAAAGGTACAACGCCTCTTGTGCAAATCCAATTTCGTCATGCTCCAAGACAGGTCCTTCTTCCAACTGTACAAAAAAGACTAACGTTTGATAACCCTTTAGCGTCATGCAGTCAATTGGTTTTCCAAAGAGAGGAGGTTTCACGAAACCGACATAACTCTTGAACATCGCGGCACAATCGCCGCGCGGGAAAGCCCCTCCACCGCTCAGTCGGGAGGGCATTCCTCCGCCTGACGGCACCCACACATAGGGTTTAAGGGCGGTCATGAGCAAAAGAAGGGCGACCAGAAAAATCGCGCCGAGCAAAATAATGCTGCGCCAGATGTTCGAGAACATTGGAGATTTTTTGCTGTTGACTTTAGTTGTCGAGTGCGACTTGATTGGGGTCTGCTACCAACAAAATTTTGCCTGCGCTCATGTGCTTGACATAGTGGTCGAGTGCCGCTTGCGCTTGCGCCAAGGGCAAGCGCTTGTGAATGGGCGAATGTAAATCAGAAGCCAAGAGGGACTGGGCTCGATTTGAAAGTTGCAGAACATAAAGCAAGTTTTTGTTGCGGAAATAATTTCCTTCAAACCAGCCGTCAAAGTGTAAATTTTTCGCGAGGGCAATGGACGGGTCAATACGGTTCGGTTCGCCAGACAACCCTCCATACAATAAAATTGTGCTGTCGTACGGCGCGGCGTCGGCGAGCTGCTGTGTGATATTTCCGCCGATGGCATCGAGGAAAAGGGTCGCGTTCAATTTTTGTACAAGGTCTTGTAACTGTTTCGCAAAATCCGCATTGCTGCTGTTGAGAATATATTCTCCGCCGCGCTCGCGAACCAATTCCACCTGCGCTTGACGACGCACGATATGGATGACCGGAATGTTGTCGCGTTTTCCCAAGCGCAAAATCATTCCCCCCAACGCGCTCGCGGCGGCGGTGCTGACAATCGCACGATGTTTGCCCGCACGCGCGACCTCGAAAAAGGCAAGCGCGGTGAGGGGATTTACCATAAGGGTCGCGCCTTGTTCAAAACTGATATCGCGATGGAGCGGAACGCAAAGTTGCGCGGTAGTGACCATGTACTCCGCCCATGTGCCATTTCCCGTTACGAGCGCGCACGCAACGCGGCGCCCGTTCAAAAAACGCGGCATCAAGCCCGCACCCACTGCGACAACGCTCCCGCTGCCTTCGCGCCCCGGTGTAAAAGGATATGTAATTGCACCGCTGTACGCCGAGCCCCCAATCGAACCGAGGTCGCTCGGATTCATGGGCGCGGCAGCCATGCGAATGAGAACCTGTCCCGCCTGCGGACGCGGCAATGGAACTTTACGCCATGTCAAGCTCCCGTTTGGCTCATCCAACTGAATGGCGTGCATGGTGGATGGAAGGGAATCATTCATGTTCGAATTTGTTTCTGTTGCATAGGCGCAAGCAACGCGGATGATGTATGCGCGCGGCGGAGTAGGTGTAGTGGGCAGACCAGTTTTTTAATTGAGGCATAGTCAATGTGTTTGGACTCTCATTATGCTGGGACAAGTCGTCGCAATTTGGGTGTCATACGGCTGATTTCGTTCAAATGCACAAACGGGTGACGCGTCGCGGGCATCAAAAGCAGATTTGTTTTGGGATGTCCACCCCAATATTTCAACAACCAACGCGCTTGCTCGCGCACACTGCCATCCTCAAGCAATCGTTCCAAACGTTCGGGCGCGGGTTTGTCCTTGAGGTCCGCAAAATCAATTTGCTCGACAATTTCGCGCGTGCGTTTTCCGACGGCGAGGCGATAATCGAGCAGTGTTTTCAAATTGACCACCGCACTCCATTCCGCAATCTCGGACGCGCTCATTTCATTTGCAACGCTCGCAGTTGGACTGTTAATTTTGCGCTGCCATTTGCCGCGTTGAAAAACTTGGGGCGAATTTGCAAGCAGCACGTTCATTGTCGCGTCTTCAATGCGCGCGATATGCCAAAGCATCCACGCCGCTGTGTTGGCATGTCCTTGCAATTGAAAACGCATTTGCGCACCCGTCAATTTTTCCAAGACCTCATCTTGAAACGACACGGAATTTCCCGCATCCAATTTCGCGGAATGGACGAACGCGTGGTGGCGCAGTAAAAGCGGCTTGGCTTTTTTCCAGTCCTGTTCTTTTTCGAGCAAATCGCGCAAGATAGAATGTTCGCGGTTCCAATCGCGGCGCGCGGTGTAGGTGTAGTTGGCGGAATAGTCTTGGATGGGAGGCATACTCTATTTACAATCTCACCTTCCAAACTTTATAAATTCTCGACTGGCGACACAAGGATCGTCAAGGGCTATAGCCCCTGTTTCTCATCTGCATTTGCAACACGACCACGCGCCACGTATTTTCTTCATTCGTTTGAGAATCCACGTTTACGCGCAGCTAAACGTTCACTATTTTCTTTTTTCGATAAACCGAACGCCTTCGATTCCTTTAAAATCTTGGTCTTGCGTCCACAAGATAGCGTCGTACATCTGAGCAGTTGCCAAGATGATGCTGTCTGCCATTGGCAAGCTCAAGCGCGACGACAACTTGGCAGCGCGCAGCGCAAGTGCCGAATCGAGTTCTATCACTTGTCCTTGCATCATCTGTGCAACTGCCAGCAGTGCCTCATGTTCTCCTCGCTGCTGCAAAATCCGTTTGAACACTTCGTAAAAACTTATGGAAGGGACGATAAGATTTCTTTTGTCCTCAATCGCGGGCGCGAAAAAATGCGCGTTCGTCTCTTCGGCAAAGTATTCTAGCCAACCCGACGAATCCACAACATTCATACGCGATCTGCTTCGCGCTCAATGGTGGTATCAATACCTTTGAGAAAACCACGCGCTTTTTTTGCAGGCATCACAGGAATCAGCTCAATTCGATTTTCATACAAAATCACTTGAACTTTTTGCCCCGGTTTGAGCCCCAAAGACCGTCGCACACTGAGCGGAATCACAACTTGGTATTTTGGTGAAACAGTTACAACATTCATCGTTTTGTCCTTATCGATCAGAGAATCGTATTACGCAAGATTTTATCTGGATGGGCTTGGCTTGTCAAACAAAACCGCTCAAAAGCTATTCGCCTGAGCGGTTTTGTTTCATTATGTCCTGCTGATGTCCCGTTATTCAATCAAAAAAATCCTTATCCCCTTCCGGCAGATATTTTTTCGCCGCGTCGGCATTGATTTCAATTCCCAACCCCGGACGGTCCCACACCTCAATATAACTGTTTTTGACAATCGGATTCGGCAGCCCTTCCACAATGTCGTACCACCACGCGGGTTGCCCGATAGGATATTCAAACGCGATATAATTTTGTGGGAGCGTCGCGCATACCTGAACGAGCGCGGCGAGACCAATCAAACCGTTGCCCGTGCCGTGCGGCGCGATGAGAATGCCGTGCAAGTCCGCAAACTCCGCGACCCATTTCAATTCCGCCAAACCGCCAATGTCGCATGGGTCGGGACCGATAATGTTGACTGCATTCGTTTCGATGAGCGTTTTGAAATTTTCGCGAAGATAAATTTGTTCGCCCGTGTGAATTGGAGTTGTGCTGCGCGTCGTCACTTCACGATACAGTTCGGGCAACACATACGGACGATAATCACCTGTAATTAAATCTTCGAGCCACATCAAATTGAGATGTTTCACCGCATCCGCAAAACGAATCGCATCGGGAATCGTCCACCCCGGTCCGCAATCCAAACACAATCCGATTTCGTCACCCAAAACTTTTTTCATCGCCTCGACGCAATCTACTGCATGTTTCAAACCTTTTTCCGTCAATAGTCCGCGATTCGCGTGACGCCCGCCCGTTTGCAATTCGCCGTAAAAAAAATTCGGCACTTGTGCCGCCATTGGACTGTGAAACGCGGTCACTTGTTTGATAATGGAAAATCCTTCGGGCGATGCTTTCATCTTACGTGTATTTTCCGCGTACTCTTCCGGCGATTGTCCCTGCATCGGAAAACGAATCGCGCCGTTGTACACACGCACCTTGTCGCGCACTTTGCCGCCGAGCAATTTGTAAATCGGCAAGCCCGCCGCTTTGCCCGCAATATCCCACAACGCAATTTCAATCGCGCTCACGGCACTGCCCCACGGTTTGAAACTGCCGAGCCGCCGAATTTGCAGCATCACGTGTTCCACATTCGTCGGGTCTTGCCCCACAATCAAATCTTTGTAAAACATTACGTGCGGCGCGAGGTACGGCTTGTACGATTCGATGGCGCCCAAACCACTGATGCCTTCGTCCGTCGTAATTCGCACCACCGGATTCGCGCCCAACATGGTACATTTCAAATCTGTGATTTTCATTTCACACTCCGCGTCTGTTTTTTAATGCACTTGGTCTGCAAATTCCCACCAGATAAATGTGGCAATCATTCCGACAATACTCGCCGCGACCACAATTGCATAACTGATAAAGCCCATGCTGTCGTATTCGGGTCCTGCCATGCCGGAGCGGAGCGCGGGGACGGACCATGGAAAGTATTCGCCCCAACCGGCGGCAGCAATCACTTGCGCGAGAACGATGGCGAAAATTGCAAAGCCCATCGGCGGCAAGTAACCGTGTCCCGCGCTGGCGACAAATGCAATCGGTGTCACGAGCAAAATCATCAGACACGCAACCACCGCGAGCGTGATACTGCCCTGCCAAAAAATTTCCATCGAACCAATGGGCAGACCAATCAACGCGCCGACCACAAGCCCAATGAGATAAACAAGGACCACCAGCGCAGCAGACCACAACGCGATGAGAATAAATTTACTCCAAACAATTTCCGAACGCGTCGTCGGCAGCGCGAGCAAATCTTTGATGGTGTGGTCGGAATACTCGCGTCCAAACACCCAACTGGCAATAATGCCGAAAAGGATAATGCCGCCAATCGCGGTGCCTTGCGAAAGAATGCCGAGATACGTTTGCCAATCCGCATTGCCCGCGACAATTTGCGCTTTGGCGCTCACCATGCCAAGCCGCCGCGCCATCTCCGGGTCTTTAAGCACAATCATAAAAAAGCCGCCCATGAGCGGAACAAATGCAAAACTGAGCGCGGTCAAGAACGGCATTTTGGAACGGCGCGCTTTCAAGAATTCACCCCACAGCGCGGGCAAGATATTTTTCATTTTGAATTTTCCGTCGTCATGCCGACGAGACGCAAAAAATAATGTTCCAAATCTTCTTCGTCCACTTGGAGCAGCGTCGGCGGATGTCCCGCGTTCACCAAACGCGTCGCAATGTTTTCGGGATGTTCAATCGCCGCGTCGTCTTGAACAGAAATGGTGTGATTCGATTCGAGCGCCGTCGAAAATCCCGCACTGTGCAAAACATTACGCGCCGCGTCCATATCGCGCGCGCGAATCAATAAATGTCGTCGCCGATTGCGATGGAGTTGCTCAACATTCAATTCTTGAATCAACTTGCCTTGATGAATGATGCCAATGCGCTGCGCAAGCCGCGACACTTCGCCGAGAATATGACTCGACATGAAAATGGTGACGCCTCGCGTGCGCGCGAGTTCGATGAGGAGATTGCGAATTTCGACAATGCCTGCGGGGTCGAGCGCGTTCGCGGGTTCATCCAAAATCAAAAGTTCGGGGGAATGGAGCAACGCTTTGGCAAGTCCAAGCCGCTGCGCGTTGCCGAGCGACAAGGTTCCTGCGCGTCGTTCGGCGTACGCGCCCAAACCAAGCTGCGCGATGATGCGATTGACACTGTGTGATGGAACGCCGGGACGCAAACGCCGAATCAATTCCAAATTTTCGCGCACGGTCAATTCGGGATACGCGTGCGGTGTCTCGACCAAATGCCCAACCTTCGCCCACGGTTTTTTCCCGCCGACGCGAATGGGCATGCCGAGCACGTTCACCTCGCCCGCGCTCGGTTTCACCATGCCGAGCAACATGCGAATCGTCGTCGTTTTGCCCGCGCCATTGAGTCCGAGAAACGCGTATATTTCCCCGCGCGCAACGCGCAGCGACAAATCATTCACCGCCATAACGTCGCCGTAATTTTTTGCGAGGTGATGTGTTTCGAGGGCGTTGGTCATTGTGAGGAGGAGAAAGGAGGAATCACATCGCGCCCAAAAACTTCTATCGCGTTCACCAAATCCGCGAGCGTTTCGTGTTTGAATCCGACGACGGGATATTCCAGTCCTTGCGCGCGGAGTGTTTCAAATTTTTCGATGATGCTCGTTGCGCCGTCATGCATGTTCAACGTCGTTCGCAAACTCATGGTCACATGCCTGTCGCTGCTCGCTGCGCGAATCTGTTGCGTGATGGCGCGATAGTCCATCTCGTCGCGCAGGTTGGGATGATAGCCGTCGCCGAGTTTTGCCGCGCGCTGTATTGCCGCCTCCGATTCGCCACCAATCCAAATTTGCGGTGGCGGAATTACGCGCGGGGAAAAAAGCGCGTTGGAAAATTTGTAGGTGCCATCATGCGCGGGATTCTCTTGCGTCCACAATGTTCGCAGAATGGAAATGTATTCGTCCAACAACTTTCCGCGCTGCTGAAAATTCGCGTTTAGAAATTCAAATTCATCTTGAATCCAACCGACACCGACGCCAAGAATCACCGCGCGTCCCGAAAGATGCGCGAGCGACGCGACTTGTTTGGCGACGAGGATGGGGTTACGCATCGGCAAAACCAAAACGGAAACGCCGAGTGTGACGCGCTGTGTGATGCCAGCAAGATACGCGAGCGTTGTAATGGCTTCGGTGCCATTTGCATAACGCGGCTGTTCCGTCGGAACAAGAATATGGTCCGTCGTCCAAATGGAATCAAAGCCGACGAGTTCCGCCAAACGCGCAGTGGTGATTAATGCGTTCGCGTTGGCGATGGGAGAAATGAGGTTGGGAAGAATGAATCCGAATTGCATGAGAATTTATTTTGAACGCGGATTGCCGCAGAGGAACGCGGAAAAAAACAGTGGTTTGTCAGGAACCGGATAAATCTTGCAAATGTTCGTGGTGATGATTGTACGAACCGCGCAGAACGGCTGCGAGTGGATATTCGTTGAGCCACGCGTATTTTCCGATTTCAAAATAGTCTGGCTCGGGAATTTGCTGCGCCAGTTCGAGAAAACGCGTAAAGCCAGTATGCCATTCGCCATACACATCAGCCCACGTTTTGTCGCGATTGTTTTCGTACAACAGCGCGTTTGTTTTGCGCGTATGGTGTTCCCAATCAGCGCCCAACTCGGCAACCCACGCGGGAAAATTTGGTTCGCGGTTTTCGATGGCGGCTTCCAAACGCGCAATCGAAATTTGCTGCCAGCCACGCAGATGGGCGAGGATGTCTTTGAGTGACCACTCGGAATTGGGGTCGGGAGTTACTAGTTCTATTTCACGCTTGCCCGCGACAAATTCCTGCCAGCGCGCGAATTCGTCGCGGAGCAGCGCAAGCATTTCCTGTTTATTGTCCATCATAGTTTTCCACAAACCTCTGCAAAGCTCGCGCGTGCTTTCACCGCACGAGTATAGACGCAAACGTTTGCGCGTCAAGCCACTTTGACAGGATGGACTGCAAGAAAAAAATTATCCCACAAATCGCGCGGCAGTTTATCTTGTTTGCATGTCCACTAAATTACATGTGCGCGGTGATGATTTCTGACGGAAATCCGAGTTGGCTCGTATATTCGCGTTCAATCTTTTGGAATCCATTCGCGCGCAGTACGTCGCTCAACAACACCCCGCGACAACCTGCCAGCGTCGAGGGGGAGACGCGATACACCCATTCCCAAAAATGGTCGTACCAATGTTCGCCGCGCGTCATGTTGATGAGGACGAGCCGCCCGTTTGGTTTCAGCACGCGGCGAAATTCTTGCAGCACACGCGGAAAATCGGCTTCGGGCAATAAATCAAACATGTAATTGTTGACGAGCAAATCGAATTGCGCGTCAGGAAAATCGAGCGCATACGCGTCGCCGACGCGCAGTTCGTAATTTTGTGACGCCGCGCGCCCGATGCGCGTCCGCGCGCGTTCCAACATCGCAGGCGTCAAATCAATTCCCACATTGCGTCCCGCCGGATTCGCGGCAACAATTTTTTCAAACATCAGTCCGGTGCCAACCGCCACTTCGAGAATCGTTTCACCCTTTCGAATGTTTGCCAATTCCAACGCCCGCGTGCGCGCGTGTGCTTCGGTCAACATCCCCCACAAGTCATAGACGGACGCTCTTTGGGTATAGACCTCCACCACCGCGCCCTTGTCCAGTTTGGCTGCCAACATTCCCATGTTTCCTCCTTGCCGTTTCGGCATTGTACGAACATATCGGTAAATACCGATATGTTCGCTAAAAAAATTTAGGTGCGGCAACAGCGTTCCAACGTCGCGCTCAATTGCTTGACAAAGTCCTTGATGGACTTGACATCGGGACGATAATACACTTCTTTACCCTGTCGTTCGGAAAGCAACAGTCCCGCATTTTTCATGACTGCGAGGTGTTCCGAGATGGTGGACTGTCCCAAACCAAGCGCGTCCGCGATTTCATTCACCGTGCGCGCTTGTCCATCCGCAAACAACAACAAAATATTGACGCGCGATTCGGCGGCAAGCGCCTTGATACTTTCGACAAGCGTTGGAGAAATGACGAGTTTAGCCATTGCGCTTACATATCGGTAGATACCGATATGTTATACCACGCGTGTGCCGCCGCGTCAAGTGGAACGGAATGACCGCGCGAGTGATGTGTCGGCATGCGCCGCGTTGTAATGTCTGGTTGAGAATGTTTGTCAAAGTGGGGGTTATGAATTCTGCCGCTTTAGAAATTCCAATGTGCGCTCCCATGCGAGCGCTGCCGCCGCCGCGTCGTATGCATCGGTTCGGTCCGGTTCAAAGAACCAGTGTCCGGTGTCGTTGTAAATGTAAAACGTCACGGGGCGTCCCGCGTTTCGCAACGCTGTTTCCAATTCATCAACACTCGCTTGCGGCTCGAACGGGTCGTTCGCGGCAAAGTGTCCGAGGTACGCGGCTTGAGAATTGCTAAAATCCGCGCCGCCACTTCCATAAAAAATGACGACGGCGCGAATGAGTTTGGGGGCAGAATTGGAAAGTTCGAGCGCGAAATAGGCGCCCAATGAAAAACCAATCACGGCAAGCCCGCGTGCCGATTGTTCAGAACGCGCGTAGAGAAACTTGGCTGCCTCTGCGACTTGACCAATCGCTTCAAGATAATTCGCGTCGAATGCGTCGCGCAAAATTTCGGCTTCGGGAATGGTGTTGGCGATTTTGCCATGATAAAGGTCGGGCGCAAACGCGATGAAACCCGCCTCAGCGAGACGCGTGCAAAAATTTTTGATGGTGTCGTTCAAGCCCCACCACGCGTGAAGAACGAGGACGCCGCTTCCGTTGCCGCTTACGGGGACCGCGAGAAAACCTTCGGGTTGTGAATTGGTCATGTGGATTCTTTTTCGTTTATCTCAATGCTGCGGATGAGGTCTGGTTCAATGAATTGCATTGCGCCACATCGGGGAATGTTCATTATGCAATTTCATTTTGAGAGAATGTCAGGCATACAACAGAAAATTCAGTGTGATGAATCTCTGACAAATTTGACCCACTTGGCTTGTTGGTCAAATTCTTTCACCAGCCAACCATTGTTGAGCCACGCTGTGCGATGACTTTGAATTTTCGGGAGGACATTCGTCCACCACGTTTTGAGCTTGGTCGCGGACGCAGGCAGTGGTGCGCCGAGAATCGTTTCGACTTGTACGAATGTGAGTTTGATTTGCTTTTTCGTGGTGGGCTGTTTGCGAAACCACTCTTCCAAAGCAAGATATTTCGTGAATTCGGGTTGCTTTGCCATACCTGTCTCCTCTCTTGTTTTGGATACGTGCCGCGAATCAACCTACAGTGAGGTGCACAGTGATGGTGTCGCCTTTATCAATCTTTTCTGTTTTTCGTACACTCGCTTTAATTGGCACAATGTACGCGCCGTCTTTGGGCCACAGCGAAGTTTTATATTTGGTTCTGCCGATGCGCACTGTTGCGGGAATCATACCCCAACCATATGTCACAAAGGTTGACATGGCTTTTAGTTCACGACATTCTTTTTCGGGGACGGTGATAAAGTACCACGGCGCAGGACCTTTCCAAAACCAAATCTTGCCGCTAAATTCGATGTTCATTTGTTTTTGTTTTGCCTGTTGTATCGTTGAACGGCAATATCATACGCCTCTACCAATAAAGCTCGCACTTGTTCAAACGTTGCATCGCTCGGGTTGAGTACGCACACAAACGACTGCGCGGCGTACTCGGGATGCGGCATGATTTTGTCCAACGCGGTGTAATCGTATGCGCGGACATCCACTTGGTCTTTGCTGAACAAATTTTGAAAGGTCTGCTTGCTCACGCCGATGTTCAAACGAAAGACGCCGGGGCGGCTGAGATTTGAGAGTTGGTCATATTCGGTGTCAGACGCGATGAGCGTAGCAAAGGGGAGTTTGCGTTCGGAACGATAAAAGAAAAAAGTGTAGCCGTACGCCTCGGACGTCTCGACGCCTTCAAAGGTGTTGAGGATGTATACGGCGATTTGGGTTTCGCTCATGGGATTGCAATTGAACATTATCTACTGACGCGGAGGTGGTCATTCCAACAAATACTTTTGACCTACGATATTTCTTGTTGCGCGTTCACCCTGCGCTCACCGCTTTCTTGACGAGCGCGCGAATTTTTGCCTCGACCTCTGACGTCAATTCTTTTAGCGCAAAGGAGGTTGCCCACATCGCGCCGTCGTCGAGCTTTGCATCTTCGTTAAAGCCAAACGTCGCGTATCGCGTTTTGAATTTTGACGCGGGTGTGAAAAAGCAGACGACCTTGCCGTCCTTGTTGGCATACGCGGGCATCCCGTACCATGTTTTCGGCAAGAGGTCCGGCGCGCTGGCGGTGACGATGGCGTGGAGCCGCTTTGCCATGCTGCGGTCGGGTTCCGGCATCGCGGCAACTTTTGCAAGCAAGTCACTTTCTCCTGCGGCTCTATTCTGGTTCGCGCGCGCTTCTGCCTTTAACTCTTTGGCGCGCTCTTTCATCGCGGCTTTTTCCTCATCCGTCCATACATTGGATGACTTGCCTTTGGCGGCAGTGCTCTTGGTGGTCTTGGTGCTTTTACTTGAGCTCATGAGAGTCTCCCTCCATTTGTTTGATTGGGTGTAATAAAAATTGTCAATTCCTTATTTGGGCGCAAACAGTTTCCAGTGTCCCTCGGAAACGACTTGGACCGCTCCATCAATAACTTGTATGGCGGTCTCATCGTCAATCGCGTACGCCGGCACCGTCATCGCGGCTGCCCATCTTTCCGCGTCTGCCATAGAATTATCCGGCAGCATCTCGTGGTCGAGATGTGGAAATATCGCGAAATCAACCATGCTCAGCGTTTCATCGCCGCCGGTGGGCGGCTTCCACCCAACAAAGTCCTCCCCTATGTTGGGGGTCATCACCATGCTCCCCGCGCTCAGTCCTACATAGACCGCGCGCAGCGAGGGTAAGAGGTCTGCCAGTCCGGACTGCCGCATCCAGTAGCAAAGATACAAAGGGTCGCCGCCATTCACGAGCAGAACGTCTGTCTCTCGGACCCAAGAGACCCAACGCTCCTTTTCGATGCTGGGCAGTGCAGTGAGTTCCAAGATTCCTATGGACTTCCAACCCAGTTCGCACATGGGCGCTCTCGGTTCTTGTCCGCTGATGAACTTCCACGCCTGCACAGGACTGACCGCGCGGTGCCCGTACGATGCGGTGGGAATGCAGAGGGCGTTGGACTCGGCAATCGGTTTGCCCAGTAGGTAGACCAGTGCTTTGTGTATGCTCGTGTTCTTTATGCCAGCAGAAGTGAGAAGAAATTTCATGATGCCTCGCCTTGAAGTGGTTATTTGATGGAACTTGCGCGCCGCGATGCCTCGTGTGCCTCGGCTAAAAAAGCATCAAGTCTCTTGCTGAGGTCGCCACGGCTCGTCCATGTGCGCGAGCCAGACCAGCTCGGGATTGAGCGCGCGCACGCGCAGCTGCCCTTCGGTGTGTGGCTCGTCGAGCTCACCGAACCAAACTGCCACGTCGCCGCCGACGACAATCGGACGCCCGCCGGTCTCAACGACGACCACCTGCAACCCGCGTGTGTGTCCCGGCGCCGGGATGAGCCGGAGCCCGGGAAGCAGTTCGAGCTCGCCGTCCATCGGCACGTACTGCACGCCGGGCGCATCCACCCACTCGCGAATAGTATAGTCGTCCTTGCTGCGCGCGTCGTCAAGCTCCTGACGCTGGATATAGATCGGCTTGCCAGCAAAGAGGTGGTTGCCACCACAGTGGTCAAAGTGAAGGTGTGTATTGACGACGATGTCAATGCCGGCGAGGTCCAAGTCCTGCTTGTTCAGTGGAAAGAGGCGGGGTTCCATATCGTCCACCGCCGGGTGCAGCTCTGTCATTCCGGTGTCAACCAGCACACGTGCATCGGGATGTTCGATGATGTGGACATTGACTGGCATCCGCTCGCCCTCGGCGCGCAGGTCGGCGACGCGGATTGGAGTGATGGTGATTTTGTTTTGCGTGGTAATTCTCCTCTATCAGAAAATAGAACATATTTTCTATTTTGTCAAGACGAGAAAACCACTTTTTCTGATTCTGCTGAAGCGGCATGACGGCTTGCGTTAACGGCACTACGGCGAGGGTGTTGTCTGCTTGGGAGTAGGAGAAACCAAAGCCAGAAAATTGCTCAGAAAAATCGCGCAGATTCCCATTCCGCCTGCACTAAGCGCAGCGAGTGTCCGATACATGCTGTGTTGGGCGGTATGTTTGTTTAGTTCACAATAGTCGCCTGACGTGCCAAGAAACGCCACTTGCCATCTTCAAAGAGAAAAACATTGGTGAAGCGACGATTCAAAATCTTGTCACCGTGACGCATGCCAAGCTCGCTCGTAGGAGTGGGATGTACTACCTCTCGCCCCATCACAATGCCGACATTTCCGGTAATCGCCACGTCCTCGATGACTCGCTCGAACAAGTCGCTTCCCATCTTGCCATGTGCCAACATGTCGACGATTACATCCTTGTGCAAGACACGGTTCGATGGTCCATTAATCATGTAGTTGGGATGCATAAATCCTTGCTGTGCTTTTGCATCCGCTTGAACAATGATCCGCATTTGCTCAGCGTCTGCCGCGCGCAGAGAAGCTTCGGATATATCCCCCACAGCGCCTGCTCCAGACGAGTCAGATACTGAAAAGAGAAAATGTCGGCGCGGAAAAGTAACGAACATGAGGATACCTCCTTAATTGATGGGTATAACATCGTTCTGGCGGCTAACGGCAGGCGTTAGCCGCGGGCAGGGGACTTGGCGGGGAAACGCCAAAGCGCAAAATCCGCCCTGTGGGGCTGAATCCCCTGGGCAGGGGCAACGCCCCCTGCCCGTCCGCTGCACGCGATGTTGGGCGTTTTTCGTCTCAAATGTTTTACTTTTCTGCTCGTAAACGTTTTAAAAGTTGCCTAAACTCTAAATTTTCTTTGTTATGATTATCTTTTAAGTTCAGCGGGGGATTGAAGTGATTTATAAGTTGTATTTCATCAGGTGGTATAACGAATTGTGTGTAAAAAATTGAAGAGCCGAGTATCCAATAGGTA
>CAYXXF010000006.1:176824-329409 GCA_964469005.1 uncultured Anaerolineales bacterium | reverse complement strand
GCGAACCACTCCTAATGCACGAGCGCTTGTTCTCGGGATTGCTGTGTTGTCAATCGCAGGCGATGAAAAGAGTCGCGAGCAATCCAAGATGGCTGTGTTGTCAATCTAGCAGATTGCAGATCCGGGTTACGCTTCACGTTAAGAACTTCTCTTGGGTTGAAAACTGAAAAAGTGCCGGCATGGTGTCGCTGACATTGTGGCTTTGGCATTGAACATTGTTAAAAACAAAGTTTGTTTACAAACAGAGTTGGTCGAGAGAGTTCTCTGGTGATTCAAGCGGTGGGGAAATACCCGGCTCCATTCCGAACCCGGTCGTCAAGCCCACCAGCGCCGATGGTACTCGAGGGGCGACCCTCCGGGAGAGTAGGTCATCGCCAGCAGAACTCTCTTTGCTTTGCCAATCAATGATAGAACCCACGATATAAAACTCGTGGGTTTTGTTTTTCTCCAACGCTCCATTATAATCGCCGCGAAATAAATCCCTGTACGACGGACAGCAATCGCATGTCAATCATTGTCGGCTCCTTTCGTCTTTCTCCTGAACTTTTTGTACGCACCACCTTACGTAATCAATGTAACGAGCAATGCAACGCGCGCTGCTGTGAAGAAGGGGTCAGCGCAACCTTGTACGAAGTCGCGCGTATCAAGGAACACGCGGACGAAATTCAACCATACTTGATTGAGCCTTATGATTTTTCCAAATGGGATATATCGCGCCCCGCCGACATTGGCACGCCATTGCTGAATGAAAACAAACCCGGCGAACAATGTTGGTTCTTGCGCGCGAATCGTTTGTGTGGCTTGCACACCTTTGCGCTCGACAAAGGAATGCCCGTCGCTTCCATCAAGCCGTACTTTTGTTTGTTCTTTCCACTCACGCTGATTGATTTGGATGTCAATGTCACCGAAATCGCGGTAGATGGCAAAGCGTACGATACGTGCCTTGTGCCAAGTGAACGCGAAGGATATTTGTTTCGCCAATTCGAACGCGAATTGCGCCGCGTCATTGGTGACGCGAATTATTACGAACTCGAACGACGCTATCCCGAATAGCGTAAGGATGTGCAGAATTTTTGCGCGTCCGCGTTCTTGTGCTAAAATGTTTTCATCGTTGGGGGATCGTCTAATGGCAGGACAGCAGCCTTTGGAGCTGCGTATCGAGGTTCAAATCCTTGTCCCCCAGCTTTCAACATCAATTTAGGATTTTTGATTTGTGATTTATGATTGAACACCAAGTGCAAATCGTTTGCGCTTGGTGTTTTTCATTCAATGGCTTCTACTCAAACATTTGCTGCCGTGATTCTTGCCGCAGGGCAAGGCACACGCATGAAATCAAAGCTCGCCAAAGTACTGCATCCGGTTGCAGGCAAACCAATGGTCGAGTATGCCGTTGACGCGGCAAAATTCGCCGGTGTTGAAAACGCGGTTGTCGTCATTGGGCATCAGGGCGAACAAGTGCGCGCATTGTTACAAGAACGCGTTCAATTTGCAGAGCAGCCAACGCAGCGCGGCACAGGCGACGCGGTGAAATGTGCGCGCAATCTTTTGGAAAAAAATTCAGGGCATGTTCTCGTTTTCTATGCCGACATGCCGTTGTTGAAACCCGAAACCATTCGCGCCCTCGTCGAAAAGCATCTTGCTACCAATGCAACACTTACAATGCTCACGGTCATTTCCAATGACACGATGAGTTTCGGACGCATTGTGCGCGATGCGAATGGTAAAGCGGTCCGCATCGTGGAAGAAGTGGAAGCGACGCCTGCCGAATTTGCAATTCACGAAATTAATCCCGGCGTGTATTGTTTCAACGCGGCATGGCTTTGGGAAAACTTGGAAAAAATTCAACCGTCCGCGAAAAAAGGCGAATACTATTTGACCGATTTGTTGCAGATGGCAATCGCGCAAAATGCGCGAGTCGAAACGGAAACAATTACCGATGTCGCGCAATGTGTGGGTATTAACACGCGTGTGCATCTTGCGCTCGCCGAGAAAATTATGCGCGAGCGGATTCGTGAACGCGTGATGCTGGATGGAGCGACGCTGCTTGACCCCGCGTCAACATTTATTGACGCCGATGTTGAAATTGGTCAAGACACTGTGGTTTTTCCAAACACACATCTGCAAGGCAAAACGCGCATCGGCGCAGATTGTTCTATCGGACCCAATGCCATCATCAGCAATTCGGTGATTGGTGACTCGTGTTCGATTGGTCCTTCGGTGATTGAATCTGCAACGCTCGAAGACCATGTGGAAATGGGACCCTTTTGTCATTTGCGCCCCGGTGCGTATTTGTCGCGGCATGTTCATTTGGGCAATTACGCCGAAGTAAAAAAATCGCGTTTGGGCGAAGGCGTCCACATGGGACATTTTTCGTACATGGGCGATGCCGATGTGGGTGCGCATACCAATATTGCGGCGGGAACCATCACGTGCAATTACGATGGCAAAAATAAACATCGCACCATCATTGGCGAAAATGTTTTTATCGGCTGTGACTCGATGCTCGTTGCGCCGTTGACGATTGGCGACAATGCGCGCACCGGCGCAGGCGCTGTCGTAACCAAAGATGTTCCGGCGGACTCGCTCGCCGTCGGTGTGCCTGCGCGCGTCATTCGCAAATTGGCGAGACAAGAGTAACGCAAGAATTTTTTGCGTTTCTCGTTTCTCGTTTCCCCAAAACTATTTTATCTTTCACACTCCTCACCCTCTCCCTCGTCGTCGTATGGTTTTGCTCGGCAATTCGCTCTGCCATTTTGACGGTGGAACGCACGCGGATTGACGATGCGGCTGAACATGGCGACGCGCGCGCGAAAATACTTTTGGTCGTCCTCGACAATCCATATCGTTCCCTTGCTCCGATTACATTTTTCTTTAGCGCGTCCTTAATTGGTGTCGCGCTCGCGCTCACCTGGAACGCGTTTGAAACCCATCAAGAAATTATTCCGCGTTTTTCAGAAATCGTTAGTGTTCTCGCCATTCTGCTCGTCGGCAAAATTATTTTTGATTTCATTGCCACCGCGCGTTCGTTTGGACTCGCGCTCTTGCTCGCCGCGCCGCTTTCATGGCTCAATGCACTGGCGTCGCCCTTTCTCAATTTCAATAATTGGCTCACGCGGATTGCCAAAGGACCGCGCACGCGCAAGACCCAATCGGATCGCGTTTCAGCAGATGATATTCAAATCATCATGGCAGAAGGCGAAGAGCCGCGTAAAATTGAACTGATTGACCCCGACGAACGCGAAATGATTGCAGGCATCATCGAAATGGGTCAACGCTACGCGAGCGAAATCATGATTCCGCGCCCCGATATTGTTGCACTCGATGTAAATACCAGCATAGACGACGCACTCGAAGTGGCAATCAAGCACGGGCATTCGCGTTTGCCCGTATATCAAGAAGACATTGACCATATCGTTGGAATTTTACATGTCAAAGATTTGTTGCAAGCGATGCGGCATCCGCATCAAAATGTAGCGCTGCGCGATGTGCTGCGTCCGGTGCATTATGTTCCCGATACCGCGCACGCCGATGATATTTTGCGCGACTTGTTACGCAGTCGAATTCACATGGCAGTGGTTGTGGATGAATACGGCGGCACTTCGGGCGCGTTAACGATTGAAGATGTGATTGAAGAAATTGTTGGTGAGATTCGTGATGAATATGATGCAGCAGAAGAATCGCCGTACACGCGCGTCAGCGACACCGAAGCAATTTTTAATGGCAGTATTTCCGTAAGTGAATTCAATGATGAATTTGGCGTCGAACTTCCGACCGAAGAAAGCGATACGCTCGGCGGATTGATTTATACGCAGCTCGGACGCTTGCCGCGCGTGAGTGACCGTGTTCGTATTGGCAATGTGGAACTGATGGTGACGGCATTGAGCGGGCGGCGCATCAAACAAGTCCGCGCGCTGAAATTTCCGCAAGAACCTCAAATCGCCGGCGAACGTGGTTTGCAGGAACAGAGCTCGCACGAAACAAAATGAAAAAAATCAATTTCAAAATACTATTGCAGCGCGCGCAGCAAGTGCGCGAACGCGCGTACGCGCCATATTCCAAATATCACGTCGGCGCGGCACTATTGTCCACGTCAGGGAAAATTTACACCGGGTGCAATGTTGAAAACGCGTCGTATGGTTTGACGGTATGCGCCGAACGCAACGCGATTTTCAAAGCCGTATCCGAAGGCGAACGCGAATTTGTCGCGCTCGCGGTCGTGACGGCGAATGGTGGCAGCCCGTGCGGCGCGTGTCGCCAAGTAATTTTTGAATTTATGAATCCCAACGCGCCCGTCACACTTGGCGATGCAACGTTGGAACACCTCCAACACTTTACCGTTGGCGAACTCTTGCCCAACGGTTTTTCACCTCGCAAATTAAGAGCCGGGCAGCGCACGCGCAAAAACCGAAATACGACGCATTCATAACCAAATTCTGACCGCCTCCTTGTTCAATCAGGGTATGGAATTCATTGTCGAATCCGTATGCGTATGTGGCGTACGGATTTTTTGTTGAATGGAGGGGAAATTTTTGGCGGAACGTTCTGTATGATTTTTGGCGCGCGCAACCCTCGTGTATAATGTTTTTTCGTTCTGCCAAACTATGTTTTGGCAATCAAACAAGCCTGACGCTTTGATTCAACACGAGAGGAAAAATAAACATGCGCGAGCGTCAATACAAAGTTACGGCGATTGTTCTCAAACGCAGTGATGTTGGCGAAGCCGACCGCTTGCTCACTTTACTAACGTTACAACGCGGAAAATTACGCGCCGTCGCAAAAGGCGCGCGTAAACCTTCGGCACGCAAGACGGGACACGTCGAACTTTTCAATTGCGTGGAATTGCAAATTGCGGTGGCGCGCGAAATTGATTTGGTGACGCAGGCGCAAACGCTCGAACCCTTTTTGCGCGTGCGCGATGATTTGGACCGCCTGAGTTACGCGTATTATTTTGCAGAGCTCGTTGACCGTTTGGTTGAAGAAGAAATCGAACAGCGCGAAATTTACGAATTGATGCTCGACGCGCTGCACTGGCTCGAAACAACAAAGCATCTTTCGCGCAGCGCGCGCTATTTTGAAATGCAATTGCTTGACGCATTGGGCTATCGTCCACAATTGCACGTCTGCATTCATTCGAAAGAAGAACTGCTGCCTGAAGAAAATTTTTTTTCGCCCGAAGCAGGTGGGATGTTGAAAGCACAGTACCGCGACAATTATCGCGATTCGATTTCTGTTCCCGTCAACGCGTTAAAAGTGTTGCGCTATCTACAAAACAGAAATTCTTCCGACATCGAACAATTAAAACTTTCACCGCAAGTGGAATCCGAAGTCGAAGCCATTTTGCATTATTACGTCACGCATCTGCTCGAACGAAATTTGAAATCGGTTGATTTTCTCAACACGCTGAAACATGCGTCGCGCATCGCGATTAACTAACGACGAACGACCAACAACTATGCCCAAACTCAACATGGAAACCATCGTGTCGCTCTGCAAGCGGCGCGGATTCATTTTTCAAGGCAGTGATATTTACGGCGGCATCGGCGGCTTTTGGGATTACGGTCCGCTCGGTGTCGAACTCAAAAACAATATCAAACGCGCATGGTGGCGCGCGATGGTGCAGGAACGCGACGACATTGTCGGGATTGACGCGGCAATCATTATGAATCCGCTCGTGTGGCGCGCGAGCGGACACGAAGCGACGTTCACCGATTTATTGACCGATTGCAAAAACTGCCGTCATCGTTTTCGCGCGGACAAAATCAACGGCTGGGACAATCCCGAAAAAATCGCGTGTCCCAATTGCGGCAATCGCGGCACACTCACCGAACCGCGTCAATTCAATCTCTTGTTCAAAACCCACGTCGGTCCAATCGCGGACGAAGGTTCGATTGCGTACTTGCGTCCCGAAACCGCGCAGGCGATGTTTGTACAATATCGCAATGTGCAAGAAACGACGCGCAAAAAATTGCCGTTCGGCATCGCGCAGCAAGGACGTTCCTTTCGCAATGAAATCGTGCATGGCGATTTTATTTTTCGTGACCGCGAATTTGAACAAATGGAAATGGAATTTTTCGTCAAACCCGGCACTGAAGACGAATGGCATGATTATTGGAAATCGTATCGTCTCTCGTGGTGGCGTAATGTGATTGGCGTTTCTGAAGAGCACATTCGCGTCAAAGTGATTCGTCCTGACCGCACGTACATTGAAGGTCCTGACCCCGACGATGTCGAAGTAGAAAAACCGCCGCACTATTCCAAAGGCAATTACGATTTGGAATATCTTTTTCCGATGGGCTGGAGTGAAATCGAAGGAATTGCGAGCCGCACGAATTACGATTTGGGCGCGCATCAAAACTTGAGCGGCAAAGACTTGACATACTTTGATGACGAGACGAAAGATAAATATATTCCCTACGTCGTCGAACCCGCGATGGGCGTCGAACGCTGTTTCCTCGTCGCGCTGCTTGAACATTATCGCGAGGAACAGGTGAAAAATGAGAAACGCGTGGTCTTGAAATTTCCGTACGCGCTCGCACCGTACAAAGCCGCCGTGTTTCCGTTGTTACGCAATCGCCCCGAACTCGTCGAAATGGCGCGCAATCTCACGCGCGACTTGAAAACGGAAATGATGGCAACCTACGACGACACAGGTGCTATTGGAAAACTCTATCGTCGTCAAGACGAAATCGGCACGCCGTTTTGCATCACCGTTGACGTGCAATCGCTCGACGACCATCAAGTCACCATCCGCGACCGCGATTCGATGGAGCAAGTGCGCGTGGATATTTCACAGGTGAAGGAGTGGTTGGTGGAACGGGTGAAATAAATATGAAAAATCTAACGCGCATCACTTTTGATGCAAACGTCATGGGCGGCAAGCCGTGTATTCGTGGAATGCGTGTCACTGTTGGCACGATTGTTGGACTCGTCGCCTCCGGATATTCCGACGCGGATATTTTGAAAGCATATCCGTATTTGGAAGCCAAAGATATTCGTGAGGCGTTGGCGTATGCGGCGTGGCGTTCCGAAGAAGTCGAGTTGCCTTTGGTGACGGCGTGAAAATTTTGGTTGACATGAATCTTTCGCCAGAATGGGTTGCGGCGCTGAATGCAAAGGGTATTGAGGCGATACACTGGGCGAGTGTGGGTGACGCACGCGTGGAGGATTCGGTCATCATGCAATACGCGCGCGTCAATGGTTTTATTGTGTTCACGCACGACTTGGATTTTGGAACACTGTTAGCACTCACACATGCGACAGGACCGAGCGTGATTCAAGTTCGCACGCAAGACATCATGCCATCAGCACTCGCTGGCAGGTTAGTTTCAATTCTCAAACAGCAACAATCCGCGCTTGAAAATGGCGCGTTGATTACGGTTGATGAAGCCAAGGCGCGGGTGCGAGTTTTGCCGATTTGAGGAGGTTTCTATGAGCAATCTCGTGATTGAACGCGATACTTTGATTCAAATGATGGAAGATTGGCTGAATCAATTACGCGTCGCGCCAACTGACCGCCTGCAAGTGATGGTCTCGGAGGACTCGATGGTGATTCGCCCTCAGTCCGCCGAACATGCAGAATTGGACGAATGGCTCGACCAAGTGACGCGCCAATACGATAGTGTGTTTCGTCGCCTTGCCGTTTCATAATGAAATATCTTGAACTTGATGAGGTGTTGCGAATTCACGAGCGCATGATTGTGCAATATGGCGGCTCATTTGGAATTCTGAATCAAGGCGCATTGGAATCTTCGCTTGCGGCTCCGCAACAAACGATGTTTGGGGAGGAGCTTTATCCAGACCTTGCATCGAAAGCGGCAATATTATTTTTTCTTCTTGTAAAGAATCACCCGTTCATGGATGGGAATAAACGAACTGCTTTTGCATGTCTCTTGAGATTTTTGAATGTGAATGGTTACGTGCTGGATGCAACGGAGGATGAGCTGTACAGATTTACAATTGACGTGGCGACATCGGTGTTGGATAAGGAGCAAGTGACGGAATGGATTAGAAAACAGCTTCTAACGAAATAGTAAGTTGTCTATCTACTGGGAGGACTCGATGAAACAACTTTTGCTAGGACTTCTTTTATTTGTATTTGCGGCGTGTGCGCCTGCGACTCCTGCACCAACCATTGTTGCCATCCAACCGACTTGGACTTTATCGCTGACTGTTGCACCGACACAAGTGGCACCAACGGCAATGCAAGTGTTGCCGACAGATGTTCCAACGACAACTACAGTGCCGACTGCGACAGAATTGCCAACTGCTACCTTATCGCCTACAGTGACTTTGTCAGCGACTGTTGGGCCGACGAAGGTTGTTGAACCTGCAAAGAATAAGATTGTCTTCACATCAAACCAGCGAGTTGATGGTCAACCAAGTGGAACGCACCTTTTTTTGATGAACCCCGATGGTTCGGACCAAAAATTCGTCAGAATAGGTAGTCCCAAAAAACTTAGCCCGTCTTCTCCTACCTGGTCACCTGATGGACGTAAAATTGCTTTTAGCGGAGCTACTGGTTGCTATGATGCACAAATTTATATTATGAACAATGATGGGTCTGATGTAATCCAAATAACGAATTTCCCCGTGAGTGACTATTGTAGGGGCAACATTTGGGTACGGTGGAGTCCAAACGGCGAAAAAATTTTGTTTGTGGACAATCTTGAGGGTAAAGGCGACTATATGTACGTGATGGATGCAGATGGCAAGAATTTGAAGCAACTACCATCTCGATCTGACCCTTTTCTTAGACCGTCATGGTCACCTGATAGTCGGCAAATCATATTCACCCAAGCCCATGCCCTTTGGGTTATGAATGCTGATGGCTCTGATCAAAAAAAGATTTATGCATGCAATCACAGTGAGGAAGCGATCTGGTCTCACGACATGAAGAAGATTTATTATTCGTCAAATTGTGCCGTGCTTGGTCCTGCTGCGTACGGAATTCATATCAGGTCCGCGAATGCTAAACCGAATCAAGATGGCAACGTGTTACGTGGTGGAAAGGACAATGACTTAATCTATAATGGTCTAACTCTTTCTCCTGATGGCCAGCGAATAGCTTTCGAGGGCAATATGCGAAGCTTTAATGTGTTCAATATCTTTGTTATGGATACAGATGGATTAAATGTATACAAGTTAACAAATGATGGCTGGAATAATGACCCAGCATGGTCACCTGTCCAATAGAAAACTATGAACAAAGGCGGATCAATCCAATCTCTTGAAACCCACCGCGACGCTCTCAACGTGGTCTTTCAAGAACACGGCGTAATCCTCGCCTACCTCTACGGCTCGCAAGCGCGCAGTGATGCGGGACCGTTGAGTGATGTGGATATTGCCGTGTTATTTGCGCGTGAGATGAATGAGGACGAAAGGTTTCATCATTTGCTTGAATTGCACGTGGACTTGGCACGCGTTTTTGAGCGCGATGATGTTTTCATTTTTGATTTGGAAAAAGGAACACCGTTATTAAACAACAATGTGCGCGTAGATGGGGTAATTCTCTATTGTGATGACGATGAAGCACGGATTGATTTTGAAATCCGCGCGTTTCAGCAATACGTTGACACCATTCCATTACGCCATGAATTCAATTTTTACCTTGGGCAACGAATACGTAGTGGTCTTTTTGGGCGAGCTGTGCCAATTGTCGCTGCTGTCGAGGTGTCGTGATGGTTAAGGTCAAGGAAATCCAAGCGCGCCTCGCCAAGCTAGCAGAGTACGTTGAAGCGCTAGAAAGATATTCCAAACTCACGCGCGAGGAGATTCAGCAAGACCTCGATACAGAGTGGGCAATAGAACGCGTTCTCCAAAACTGCATTCAAGTTGTGATTGACATTGCGACGCACCTATTGGCATCGGCAAGTAACAAACGCGCAGATGATTATACGCAAGCGATTGTAAGACTTGGCGAGTTTGGAGTGCTACCACGCGATTTTGCAAACAGCCTCAAAGGTATGGCGGGATTTCGTAATATCCTCGTGCATGGTTATTTGGAAGTGGATGAAGACAAAGTGTATGACAATATCCAACGCGGGGTAGAAGATTTTCCGCAATTTGCAAGGTATGTTCATGAATGGATGGAAAAGCAAGGTCTGCTAAAAGACAACGAATAGAAATTATCTTTCATCGGAGGAGTTACAAATGCCAGTCAAAACAAAAAAATCAATGGCGATGAAGCCAAAGGGAAAAACCAGCAAAGTTGCTGTCAAGAAAGGCGCGACAAAATCTGTCGCGAGCAAGAACGGTAAATCCGCGAACGGTAAAATTCCAACCCAAGGCAAGTGGGTCTGGTTGTCCAAAGAAGGCAACCGCGACATGCGCGATTTACTCGGCGGTAAAGGCGCGGGGCTTGCCGAAATGACCAACGCGGGTTTGCCCGTTCCGCCCAGTTTCACTATCACCACCGAAGCATGCAATTGGTACAGCGCGCATGGGAATGAATTTCCCAAAGGCATGTGGGACCAAGTTCTCGACGCGATAAAGAAAACCGAAAAAGCGGCGGGCAAAAAATTTGGTGATGCAAAAAATCCGCTTCTTGTTTCCGTTCGTTCGGGCGCGAAATTTTCCATGCCCGGCATGATGGACACGGTGCTCAATCTCGGTCTCAACGATGTCACAATGCAAGCTATCATCGCGCAAAGCGGCAACGAACGTTTTGCGTATGACGCGTATCGCCGCTTGATTCAAATGTTCGGGCGCATCGTCATGGGCATCGAAGCGAAAAAGTGGGACGGGATTTTGGATGAAGCGAAAAAAGCGCGCGGCGTTCAAATGGGCAAAGCCAATCCCGAAAAGGACACCAAAGACACCGACCTCAACGTTGACGATCTAAAAGAGGTCGTCGCCAAATACAAAGAATTGTACAAGAACGAACTCGGCGAGGATTTTCCCCAAGACCCGTACAAACAGCTCGAACTCGCCATCAAAGCGGTGTTCGGTTCGTGGATGGGCAAACGCGCGGTGGACTATCGCCGCTTGAACAAAATCAGCGAATCGCTCGGCACCGCCGTCAACGTTTGCACGATGGTGTTTGGCAACATGGGCGATGATTCGGGAACGGGCGTCGCGTTCACGCGCAATCCCTCGACGGGCGAAGATGTCTTGTACGGCGAATTCCTTATCAACGCGCAGGGCGAAGATGTTGTCGCGGGTATTCGCACGCCGATGGAAATTGCTGAAATGAAGGAACGCATGCCCGATATGTACAGCCAATTCCGCTCCATTGCGCGGAATATGGAAAAGCATTATCGCGAAATGCAAGACCTCGAGTTCACTGTCGAAAAAGGAACACTGTATATGCTGCAAACGCGCACGGGCAAACGTACCGCCGCCGCCGCAGTGAAAATCGCAGTGGATATGGTGAATCAGAAATTGATTTCCAAACAAGAAGCAGTCCAACGCATTGACCCGATGCACGTAGTGCAATTGCTTGCGCCGCGTTTTGACGACAAAGATAAAAAAGTTGCAACCGAACGCGGCGATTATCTGGCGAGCGGCATTAACGCTTCTCCAGGCGCGGCGACGGGCATCGCGGTCTTTGATCCCGACACCGCCGACGAATGGAACAAAGAAGGCAAAGCGGTCATCCTCGTTCGTTACGAAACCGCGCCTGATGATGTGCATGGCATGTACGCGTCGAAAGGCATTCTCACACAACACGGCGGCGCAACCTCACACGCGGCAGTTGTCGCGCGCGGCGCGGGTCTTCCGTGCGTCGCGGGCTGCGAAACGATCCATGTGAACGAAGCAACCAAATCGTTCAGCGTCAATGGGCGCACCATCAAGCAAGGCGATTTCGTTTCGATTGACGGCACAACGGGCGAAGTGTTTGCGGGAAAAATTTCCACGCTCAATCCTGATTTCGATAAAGAAGTTGAACTGCAAACGATTCTCAAATGGGCGGACGAATTCCGTCGCTTGCAAGTGTGGGCGAACGGCGATTATCCGCGCGATGCGGTGCGCGCGCGCGCGTTTGGCGCACAGGGCATTGGTCTCTGCCGCACGGAGCACATGTTTTTTGAAACGGAACGTTTGCCGATTGTCCGCAAAATGATTCTGGCGAAAAACGCGGAAGAGCGCCAACCTTTCCTCGACCAACTCTTGCCGATTCAACGCGGCGACTTTTACGGCATTCTCGAAGCGATGGATGGACTGCCGACGGTCATTCGCTTGATTGACCCACCGCTGCATGAATTCTTGCCGCCGTTTGAAGAATTGCTTACCGATGTTACAAAACTGAAAACGGAAATTTCATTTCTGGAACGCGGCGGCGCGAATGTATCGCGACAAAAAGCGGAGCTCGCGGAAAAAGAAGAATTATTGCATGCAGTAGAATCGTTGCGCGAAGCGAATCCGATGCTCGGGTTGCGCGGTTGTCGTCTCGGCATCACGATGCCAGAAATTACCAAGATGCAAGTGCGCGCGATTTTTGAAGCCGCGTGTCAGTTGAAAAAAGAGGGCAAAGACCCGCGCCCCGAAATTATGATTCCGCTCGTGGGCAATGTTACCGAACTCAAGAATCAAAAAGATATTCTCGAACCCGAAGCGCACGCGGTCATGCAAGAGCAGGGCGTCGAGGTGCATTACAAATTCGGCACGATGATTGAAATTCCGCGCGGCGCGTTGACCGCAGGAAAAATTGCCGAGTTTGCAGAATTTTTCTCGTTCGGCACGAATGACTTGACGCAGACAACACTTGGCGTTTCACGCGATGACGCGGAACGCTCGTTCCTGCAAAAATATGTGGACATGAAAATCCTGACCGCGAATCCATTCCAAGAATTGGACCGCGAAGGTGTGGGACAACTCATGGACATGGCAGTAAAGAACGGACGCGCGACGCGCAAAAATCTTGAAGTGGGAATTTGTGGCGAGCATGGCGGCGACCCGAGTTCGATTGAGTTCTGCAACATGATTGGACTCAATTACGTTTCGTGTTCTCCATTCCGCGTGCCTGTCGCAAGATTGGCGGCGGCGCAAGCCGCGTTGGGGCAAGTGACGAAAGACAAATAAGCTGATGTAAAATGATGGCGCAGAAAAATCTTCTGCGCCATCACTATCGTCTATGAACGCTAAAAAAATCCTTTTCACCATGATTGTGTGCGCGGTGCTCTCTGTCATCGCCGCGTGCGGCGCGCCTGCAACACCCGCCGCGACAACTTCGACACAAACATTGTCGTCCGACATTTCTGTGCAGGAGGCTGCCAAGCTGCGCGACGAAGGCGCGTTCGTTCTCGATGTGCGCGAGCCCTCGGAATGGAACGAGTTTCATATCCCGAATGCGACGCTGATTCCGCTTGGACAACTGGAGGCGCGCGTCTCTGAAGTGCCAAAGGACAAGCCCATCGTCGTCGTTTGTCGTTCGGGCAATCGCAGCGCAACCGGACGCAATATATTAAAAGACATGGGTTTCACAAATGTGACGAGCATGAAAGGCGGAATGACGGATTGGCGCAGTGATGGGCTGCCGACAGTGAGCGGACCATGACTAATGAGGCAGGGCAGCAATGGTCCTGCCTCTTTTCATTTATAATAAAAACAAATCTCGCATGGAGGGGCAAATGATTTTGGGTCTCATTCCCGTGCAAGAGGCACAGCTCGCCTTTGATTTGTTGTTTGCCGCGCTGCTCGGCGGCTTGATTGGGCTCGAACGCGAATACAACCAGCGTCCCGCCGGACTGCGCACGCTCATCCTTGTTGCCGTCGGCGCGGCGTTGTTTGCCGCGGCGGCGACGTTCGCATTCGGCGACAAAAGCGAAGGCGCGTCGCGCATTATTGCCAATATCGCCGTTGGCATTGGCTTTCTCGGCAGCGGTGTTGTTTTGAAACAAGATGACTCGGTGACGGGCTTGACGACGGCGGCGAGCATCTGGGCTGTGGCTGCGATTTCTATCGCGGTCGCGTTGAATTTGTATTTTCTGGCGGTTGTGGCGGAAATCATTGTCCTGGTGACGCTGTTTGCGCTGCGCCGCTTTGAGGAAAAGACGCTCAAGTCCAAATCAAATGATTAGACGATTCCATCGTTTTTTCGGTGGACGAATTTTCGCAATAGGCATAGAATTTCGCGCATGACGGCAACACCAAATCTCCAATCCCTCGACTCTGCTCGGGACAAGTCTCCAATCTCCAATCTCCGCATCACCCGCGCCGAGATGGAACGCGCGTTTTACGCCAAAGACGCGAGTTACGACGGCGTATTTTTTGTCGCGGTGAAAACGACGGGCATTTTTTGTTTGCCCTCGTGTCCCGCCAGTCCGAAACGTGAGAACGTAGAATTTTTCCTTTCTGCGCGTGATGCGATTTTCGCGGGCTATCGTCCGTGCAAACGCTGTCATCCGCTCGATGTCAATGGCGCGCCGCCGCGTTGGGCGAAAGTGTTGATGGAACGCGTCGAAAAAAATCCCGACGAAAAAATCAGCGCGCGCGAAATGTTGAGCATGGGCGTCACGCCAGAACGCGCGCGGCGTTGGTTTCTCGACCATTACGGCATGACGTTCGCGGAATGGGCGCGCGGCAAGCGACTCGCAGAAGCGTTCACGCAAATTCGGAATGGTCAACCATTGAGCGATGTTGTTTTCGCGAATGGCTATGAGTCGCACAGTGGTTTTCGCGACGCGTTTGCAAAAACATTTGGTGATGCGCCGATGCGCGCGCGGCACACCGTTGCGGCGGATGGCGGCTACGTCGCCGCGCAATTTATCGAATCGCCGCTCGGTCCACTGCTCGCTGCCGCGACGCGCGATGCGATTTGTTTTCTCGAATTTTCCGACCGCCGCATGTTGGAGTACAACTATAAACAAATTCGCAAACGTTTTGATTTGCCGATATTGCCGACGACCAATGATGCGCTAGAAAAATTGCGCGCGGAATTGGATTGTTATTTTCAAGGCAAGCAGAAAAAATTTTCGACCCGCCTCGCGCTGAATGGCACGCCGTTTCAAGAACGCGTGTGGAATGAACTCCAAGCAATTCCGCACGGCGAAACAATTTCATACGAACAACTCGCGCACAACATTGGACAGCCCACTGCCGTCCGCGCAGTTGCGCGCGCGAATGGTTCAAACCGCATCAGCATCGTGATTCCGTGCCACCGCGTCATCGGCAAAGACGGCGAACTCACGGGATACGGTGGAGGTTTGTGGCGCAAACGCTTGCTGCTCGAATTGGAGCGGACGGGGCATCTGCCTGGTGATGGTTGAACGCAACCGACCAACGCTTTAGCACAAGACAAAAAAGAACGCGTAGAATTATCTACGCGTTCTTTTTTGCAAGGGACAAGTTCTCACTTGACCGCACTAACGAGAGTAAAAATTTCCGTTACGCGGTCATAAAGGAACACATCCTGTTTTCTGTTTGTGTCACTCGAAACGAGATTGCTCGCGCGAGATTGGAAGGCAACCCACCTGCCATCCTCCGATAGCGCAGGCAAGTTACTTGACGCATTTCCCTTTGTAATTTGGATACTCTTGCCGTTGTTGAGTTCGTACAGAAAAATATCCAAAATAGCGGATTGATTATCTTGTGCGGCATAAGTCATTACCGCGCCACTGCCAGAAAGACGAATGCCTCCTGTGTGGCAGTGACCACCGTCTCCACTCGTCAACACATTCAGGGAGACCAGCGTAGTTTGAGACGTTTCAAGATTTCGTACATACACATTATTGTTCCAAAACCCGACTTGACTTGCGTCCGCTGACAATGTGGGCCCACCTGCCAAAAGAATTGCTCCATTTTCATCAACACTTACCAAACTCGTTTCTTTAGTGGCGCGATTACGAATGAACACGCTACAAAACTGTGGCATGGCATTCGCTACAAGATTTTTAGCTTGAGAAACAAAAGCAATGATATTGCCATTTTGCGAGATGGCCGGAGCATAGCTCCAGCCATCACTCTGTTCCCCTTTGCTCGAAATACTGACTCGTTCGGTCAATCCAGTTTCGCGATCATGCACGAAAATATCTGGTGCGCGATTCGTGTCAGCGGGCACCAGATTATCTGCCCACGAGACAAAAGCAATCCATCTCCCATCATCTGAAATAGCGGGGTTATCACTCCGCTCATTTGCTTGTGTCCCATCACTTGCAACACTTATTCTTTTGGTCTTACCCGTTTGGCGATCCCTCACAAAAATATCTGGAGCGCTTTCTGTCGGTGAATCTTTTGCTTGGTTCGAATCGTCTGATACCAAATTACTCGCCCATGACATGAATGCAATCCATCGCCCGTCTGCTGAAATGCTCGGGTTAAGACTTGCTCCATTCGCTTCTGTACCATCGCTGGATATGCTTACACGTTCAATGGATTGAGTCTCGCGATCATAGACAAAGATATCCGAAGCATCGTTACTGTCCCTCGCAACAAGGTTGGATGCCTCTGATTCAAACGCAACAAAACGTCCGTTGGCAGAAATAGAAGGATTACCGCTTGGTCCCCCTTTCGGCGCTTTGGGGGTTGGGTTTTCTGTGGGCGCAACGACTATTGGGAGTGATGTTGGGGATGCGGCCACCCTAGCCGTTGCGAAGATGATGGTTGGATTTGGCGTTGGTTCGACAACCTGAGAAGCATTTTCGACCTGAGGGGGGGGGAGCGGGCTTGCTTGGGAGGCGTCAGAAATACTTGGCACTTGGTTGCACCCCTGAACCAAGACCATGAATAGCACAAAAAAGGTGATTCTCATATTGCCAAGTACTCCCTGCGCGTTTAGCACCATCCATCATTCCATGTCCAGCTGTAGATCCAATTGCTCGTGCTGATCGAGACGCCACATGATGAGTTAATCCGTGACCCAATGTTTGTTTCGATATGGGTGTGAATTCCTGTTGAACATCCACACAGACAATCAGCCGGAAGTCTACCAATCGGTTGTGCCCAACCTCCCGACGGGTAGTTGAATGTCTGACCATTTGCAACAAATCTTGCTCGCTTTTTCAAATGCCCGTACAGAATTGTGCCCATATAGCATTGTTGGTCAAGCTGACGATACATGTGAACGAGAATGCCATCATTCCAAGGAGATCCTACAGTAGCGCAGACACCCGAAAAATATTCGATTCGGATGCTTTGCACTCCAGAGCTGGCTCGAAAGTGCATCAGAGTACCATTCGAGAACCAGCCCATGTCAATGGGTGAATAGAACCCCGGTCCCCCAACAATTGTATGTGTGCAACCTGCAGGACCGCAAGGCGGTGTAGAGTTACACCCTGCCTTGCTGCAATAGCAGTCCAAGGATACAAGCTGTCCGCTGACAGGTGCATAAACATAGACAGTTGGCATTGTCTTTGCCTCCTTCTGTAGACTGAATCTGGAATCGTTCCTGCGGTTCGTCAGTTTACGAGCGTTAATGATTTTGCAAGTGATTCAGCAGCTTGGCGCGAGAGCCCATATTCTGCCCGCAACGTGTAAAAGATTTCATCTTTAATCCAATAGAATATGCAACCCCCTTGAGTTTCAATCATGATTCCAGGCGCAGGCAGAAAATCAGCTTTTTCAAGAACTACTGAAGGACCATTCGGTTCGGCGGGTTTACTTGACCAAAGTGGATAGGGTCGCATGAAATCGGGCTGAGCGGTTATCTCCATACATCCTTCCCATTCCTCTCCTTCCTGCTCTGGAGTTTCGAACGTAGTGACGGCACTGTATACCTCACCGGATGCATGCTCAATCAGATAGTTTCCTCCGGGGCGAAGCTTATTTGGTAAATTGGTTATTGTATAGATAGGAAATTTGGCAGCAGCGCGCAGTGAATTCGATTGCCCAAACGATTTACTGACTGCCTCCTGGGGATACTTGCTATCTCCAGTGCCCACTCTACATGCAATCGGAATACCAAGTCGCGATGGCTCCACAAAATTGGGTATGGGCGCATTATCGTCAAGTAGAACAAATCCGTTGTATAGCTCACCCTCAAAAGCAGCTGAGTATGGTCTGTCTGTGTGGGTTGTGTCGCCAAAGGGAAATCTGCGTGTAAAACCAAAGACAACCAATCCAGACAGCGTCGCGCCGAATCGCCGCAAAAATTCTCGCCGCCCAGCGCCAGGCGCAGACGAGGGCTTTTGCAATCTGGTCAGTACTGGAAAAAATTGGAATGTTCGTTCTGGACCGAGCCCAATAAAGATTTGGGCTTGCATTTTAACTCCCGTGAGCACGCGCAACTTGTCATTCTCTATTTCCAGCAACATCGGTTCCCAGCGCCAATTCGGATGAGCGCGGTCAAGCATGGATTGGATTTCTGGATCGCGCAGACTTTTTGCCTCCATCCAACCACCACTGGCTCGCACAACTTCTTGCACGAGTTCCGAACACGCCGAACAGCCCGAATCGAAAAGCAAATAACGATTCATCGCGACCTCCAGAGATTTTTTTTTTTCACAAAAATCAAGTGGCTGAACCTTAAAGATTTTGAACAGAGACCTCTTCGCATAGTGCCTTGACAAACATCTGTACTAGTGGCAATATCCCAAGTCAATGCACAATGAACAATGCACGATTAACAAACATGGAATTGTGCATTCTGCATTGTGCATTTTGCATTGACCCATGTCTGTTGTTGTCGAAATCAAGCAAAAACTCGACATTGTTGACCTCGTTTCGCAGACGGTGAAATTGCGAAAATCGGGAAGGTCATACGCGGGGCTGTGTCCGTTTCATTCGAATACGCGCACGCCTGCGTTTTATGTTTTCCCCGAAACGCAGACGTGGCATTGTTTTGGCGCGTGTGGCATGGGCGGCGATATTTTTACGTTCGTGATGAAGCGCGACAATTTGGAGTTTGGCGAAGCATTGCGAATGTTGGCGGAACGCGCGGGCGTGCAATTGCACCGCGAGTCGAGTGATACGTCAAACGTCAAACGTCTGATTGAAATCAACCAAACCGCCGCCGCGTATTTTAATTATCAACTCAAACATCACGCCGAAGCGGAACGCATTCGCGCGTATGTCCAAAAACGCCAAATCAATTCCCAGTCCGTTGAAAATTTTCAAATCGGTTACGCGCTCAATTCGTACAATTCGCTGCTCGAACATTTAAAAACAAAAGGATTTTCTGTTTCCGAAATTGAAAGCGCGGGGTTGGCTTCTTCCAACGAGGATGGTCGCGTGTGGGACCGTTTTCGCGGACGCCTCATGTTTCCCATTCGCAATCGGCGCGGTGAATTTATCGCATTCGGCGCGCGCGCGATGAGCGAGGACCAACAGCCGAAATATCTCAATTCCCCCGACTCTCCAATATTTTCCAAGAGCGACACATTGTACGGACTCCACATGGCGAAAGATGCAATCCGCGCAGAAAATCTCGCCATCATCGTCGAAGGATACACCGATGTTGTCATCGCACATCAAGAAGGTTTCAAAAATGTTGTTGCATCGCTCGGCACGGCGTTAACCGAAAAACAATTGTCGCAACTCTCCCGCATGACGAAACGCTACGCGCTCGCGCTCGACGCGGACGAAGCGGGCGCGGCGGCGACGGAACGCGGTTTGAATTTGGCGCGCCAAGCATTGTCATACAAAAACGCGCCTGTGCCTGTCGGTCCGGGACTGATTGTGTTCAAAGAACGCCTCGACGCGGAATTGTTGATTTTGGAAATGCCACCTGGACGCGACCCCGATGAAGTGATTCTGGAAAATTCCGATACATGGCGCGCGCTTGTGCAGAACGCGACACCATTGCTCGATTATTATTTCAATGTGCAAGCGCGCGATGTGGATTTGAATAGCGCGCAAGGAAAATCGGAACTCGCGAAACGTTTGCTCCCAATCATCGCCCAAGTCAAAGACAAGGTGCAACGCGAACATTACGCGCAAGAATTGGCGCGGCGCACGCGTTCCGACGAGCGCATGATTTTGGAACAACTCAGTACGTTGGACAAAGCGGACGCGCCCATGCGCGTAAACAGAACAATTCGCGATTTGCCAAACAAGCCGAACGCAGCGCGCTATGACGAATACCTGCTTGTGTTGGCGTTGAGCGAACCGGAATTATTGTCCGAAATTGAATTTTTGACGCCGGAAGATTTCGACCAACCCGACACGCGCGCAGTGTACGAAGCATTCGTCAATTACAACGCGCGCGCAATTTCGTTTGACGCGGACGAGTTCATTGAATCCCTCGATGAGGTCGCGCACGAGACAGGGGAGCGTTTGCGTGAAGCGTCAAAGCGGATACAATTCAATCCGAGCGATGCGCCGCGCGAGCTCCAAGCCGCCGCGTATCGTTTGCAATTACAACGTTATCAAACCGAGCTGATGCAGTTGCGCTATCTATTAAATGAAGCCCCGCCCGATGAGCAGCAAGAATTGAGCCAACGCGTCTTTCAAGTCAGTGGGCTGGTTGCGCAAACAAAACGCGCGCTCGAAGCGCGCACACTTCTCAAGTCCAATTTTTCAACCCAACGTTAAGTACTCTTTTGTTTTGACATGCCCAAGAAACCTGTAAATTCCTTAAAGAAACCGCGCAACGGGGAACACGCGTCGGATAGCAACGGTGAACCGTTGTTGACCATTGTCACGGATATTGCGGTGCCTGCCGACGCGCCCGAACCGCCCGATATGGACGCGATGTTGGACCGGCTTGTTCAATTGGCAGGCGCGAAAAAACGACTTAGCGCCGAACAAGTACGTCGCGAATATCCTGATACGGAAGATGACCCCGGGCTGCTCGCCGATTTGCAACAGTTGTTGGCGGATGTCCAAGTCGCGCTTGATTTGGGGGACCAAGATAATGGCGCGTTCCAAGAAGAAGATGCGCCAATTATTGTCGAACATGTAGAGACCGAAGCAGGCAGTGACCCGGTACGAATGTATTTGCGCGAAATTGGACGCGTGCCACTTTTAAATTCTGCGGAAGAAGCGCATCTCGCGATCACGATGCAAAAGGGTTTGCACGCCCAAGAACTTTTGAAAAAACCAAACGTTGACCCCAAGACAAAACACCGTCTGCAAAGTGAAGTGCTTCAAGGCGGCATGGCGCGCCGTCAGCTGGCGGAAGCAAATTTGCGTCTCGTGGTGAGTGTGGCGAAACGTTACATCGGGCGCGGCATGTCGTTCCTCGATTTGATTCAAGAAGGCAATATCGGACTTTTGCGCGCGGTGGAAAAATTTGACCACAGCAAAGGTTTCAAATTTTCAACGTACGCGACATGGTGGATTCGTCAAGCGATTTCGCGCGCGATTGCCGACCAAGCACGGACAATTCGTATTCCCGTCCACATGGTCGAAACGATTAATCGTTTGCTGCGCGTCTCGCGTCGTCTCCAACAAGAATTGGGACGCGAACCCGATTCCGAAGAAATCGCATTGGAGATGGAAATTCTCACGCCGGAAGAACGCACCGCGATTCTCGAAGCGCGCGGCACCGATGACCCTCTTGACCCAATTCTCGACCGCAAACTCAAACGCGCCGCCGCAAAAATTCGCCGCATTTTGAAGATTGCGCAAGAACCGATGTCGCTCGAGATGCCGATTGGTAGTGAAGATAACTCTTCACTCGGTGATTTCATCGAAGACGAATCGGTTCCGGGACCCGTTGACCAAGCATCACGCCAATTGTTGAAAGAACAAATGCAAGATGTTCTCGAAGGGCTGAGTGACCGCGAACGCAAGGTGTTGGAACTGCGCTTTGGTTTGCAAGACGGACGCACAAGAACGCTCGAAGAAGTGGGACAAGAATTTGGCGTGACGCGCGAACGCATTCGCCAAATCGAAGCGAAAGCGTTGCGAAAATTAAGACATCCGATACGTAGTCGCAAGCTGAGAGATTATTTGGGATAGGAGGTGTGCCACGCGAATTATGCGTGGCATTTGCTTTGGAATTAGCTATATAATCCATTTGGACGAGAGAACAGTCTTGTGGAAATTGATTTTGAGATTATCGGCTCTATTCGAGAGATTGAAACAATCGCCGTTGGCTCAAGTATTCGAGAGTTGGCGTACTTGCAAAGAGCATATGGACGCGGACGATGGCGCAAACTCAAGGGAATTGCATTGGTCAAACTCCAAAACGACAGAGTGTACACGGTCGAGTTGCACTGGTACGAAGCGCACGGCATCGGGCGCAGGGATATGAAAATCAAGCGATATATTGATTAGGAGCGCAAAATGACGAGGAAAAAATACGCCTTGTGTGTTGACAATACAGGTTACAAAGCCTCGCTGATTTTAAACAAAATCTACGAAATCATGCCCGATGAACGGGCGTCACTGGATGAGCTAGTGCGTGTGGTTGATGAAAGTGGCGAGGACTATTTGTTCCACAAGCGTCATTTTGTCATGGTGGACTTGCCTGAAGAAATTGAGCGTTTCTTGGTTGCAGCGTAATTTTTTGACCTTCCATTATTTTTGCATATAATTCTCTACCGTAATTTCACATTCCGCGATAGCTCAATCGGCAGAGCGAGCGGCTGTTAACCGCTTGGTTGGACGTTCAAGTCGTCCTCGCGGAGCTGCCAAAAAGAAAATTCGCAAGCATCTCGCTTGCGAATTTTCTTTTGTGTTACACTCGTCCCTCTTATGTCATCCATTTCTCCTCAAGCAGAAGCAACTCCACGCGTTTCCATTTGGCGTTCGCTCATCATCTTGCTTTTTGCGCGTACGATGTTGGATACGGGTTTTCGCGCGGTGTATGCGTTTTTGCCATTCATTGCCGCGAATCTGGGTGTGCCTGTCACGAGCGCGGCACAAATTATCCAAGTACGCAATCTTACGGGATTTTTGTCGCCTGTGTTTGGTCCGCTGTCAGACCGTTATGGACGGCGCGTGATGATGTTGTCCGGGTTGACGATGGCGGCGGTGATGGGCATCGTCGTCTATTTTGTTGCGTCATTATGGATGGCGATTGTGGTGTTGACGTTGATGGGATTGAGTACAATTTTATTTGTCCCCGCGCAGCAAGCATTTTTGGGAGATAATGTGCCATACGCGCAGCGTGGGCGCGTGATGGCAATTGCCGAAATTGCGTGGTCACTCGCGGCGATTGTGTGTTTGCCGGTGATTGGATATGTGGTGCAAACGCAAGGGTGGCGCATTGGATATGTGACAATTGGGATTTTTGCCGCACTCGCCTGTGCGTTGATTTTTTTTGCACTGCCGCGCGAAAAACGAAATGTGCATCATGCGACGCGCGCCATTGGCGGTTCGTATCGGGAAGCATTGCGCGCACCGATGGCATTCGGTGTCATTGCGACGATTGCGCTGCTTGCGGCGACGAATGAATTGATTAACATCAATTTCGCCGCGTGGATGAACACGAGTTTTGGCTACGATGCGATTGCGATGGGCGGCGTAGGCGCGGCAATCGGCGGCGCGGAATTTGGAGCACAATTGGTTGTCGCCGCGTTTGTGGACCGCATCGGAAAATGGAAAATGGTCGCAGGCGGTTTGGTATGTAGTGGAATCGCGTATCTCGCGCTACCGTTTATGAACGCGAACGCGTTGTGGGGCACAAGCGGGTTGGTGCTGGTGTTTTTTATGTTTGAACTCGCGATTGTCGCCGCGCTTCCGCTCATCACCGAAATCGCGCCGAACGCGCGCGCAACACTTTTATCGCTCGGCGTCGCGGGTTTTTCACTTGGACGCGCTACAGGTTCGTTCATCGGACCTGCGGTCTATGCGAGTTATGGTTTTGGCGCGACGAGTTTTGCGGCGGCTGGCATCATGTTGGTCGCGTTTGTGATTTGGTTTTTGTTTGTGCGCGAAAAACACAGCGAGGTGCCGGCGGCATGAACGATAAACATTTTTACATTGCGATCGAAGGCGTCATTGGTGTCGGCAAGACAACGCTTGCGCGGTTGTTGAAACCATTGTTTGACGCGCAAGTGTTGTTGGAGGTGTTTGAAGAGAATCCGTTTCTTGCGCGCTTTTACCAAGACCGCGAACGATATGCGTTCCAAACTCAAACGTTTTTTTTGTTGAGTCGCTATCATCAACAGCACGAAGCGATTCCGCTCGCGCTTGCGCAGCACAATCTCATCAGCGATTACACGTTTGATAAAAATAGAATTTTCGCGCGACTCACACTTGTTGGCGATGAATTGGAAATGTATGAGCGCGTCCAAGACACGCTCGGTGCGCGCATTCCCACACCCGACCTCACTGTATATCTTGCCGCGACGGTGGAAAATCTGATGACGCGCATTACGATTCGTGACCGTAGTTATGAGCGTACGATGGACCGCGAATACATTGCCGCACTGGCGAACGCGTATGAGATGTTTTATGGCAATTACACCGCGTCGCCTGTTTTGAAAATCGAGACCGATGGGTTAGATTACGTTCATCTTGAACAAGATTTACAGCAGGTGGCAGATTTGATTCGCGCGAAATTGGCAGCAGGTCCGGTGCAGGAACGCCTGCTATGAAACAGTATCTCGTCGTCGCAGGCAACATCGGTGTTGGAAAATCCACGCTCGTGAAATTTTTGTACGAGCGGTTGGGCTGGGAACCGTTTTACGAAGCGGTGGTGGACAATCCGTATCTCGCTGATTTTTATGCCGACATGCCGCGCTGGGCATTTCAATCGCAAATGTTTTTTCTCACACGGCGTTTGCACGCGCATCATCAATTGTTGATGCGCCCCGGCGTTGTCGTCCAAGACCGTTCGGTGTACGAAGACGCGGAAATTTTTGCGCGTAATTTGTTTTTGCAAAAACGGATGAGTGAACGCGATTACGCGACGTATTCAGACATGTACGACGTGTTGAAATTATTTTTGCCGCCGCCGCACCTCGTTGTGTATTTGGAAGCATCCGTTGAAACATTGTTGAAACGTATTGCGGTGCGCGGACGCGAATATGAAAAAAATATCGAACCCGTGTATCTTGAAGAATTGAATCAACTGTATCAGCAATGGATTGCGAACTTTAAACTCGCGCCTGTATTGACGGTTCCTGCTGACCGTTTGGATTTTGTCCAAGAGAATCGCGATTTGGAATTGATTCTGGAAAAAATTCAACAAAAGTTACGCGGCGAGCAGTATGTTTTGTTTGAATGATGGGGGTAGGGGACAGGGGTTGGCGGAAATTGGTGTTGAGCGAATGACGAAATACTATTGACTATTGACTAACGACTATCATGGAACTCTTTCAAAAACACAAGCGGAAAATACTCGCCTCGATTTTGCTCGCCGTTATCGTTTATGCGGTGCTGTTGTTTGTCGCGGATACGAGCAATCTCATCGCGGAGGTGCGCGGGTTTCAGTGGCAATTATTGCCGGTGATTATTGGATTGACGTTGTTTAATTATGGACTGCGTTTTGTAAAATGGCATTGGTATCTCGGCGTCGTCGGTGTGAAAAATTTGCATTGGCTCGATAGTCTCTTGATTTTTCTCGCGGGTTTTTCCATGACGCTCACACCCGGTAAAGCGGGCGAATTTCTCAAAGCGTTTTTGGTGCAGCAGCGCGTCGGCACGCCGATTGCGAAAACGTCGCCCATCATCCTTGCGGAACGCATGACGGACGGACTCGCGTTGTTGATTCTCGCCGCGACGGGGTTGTTGATTTTTGATAGCCCACAAGTGCGAATTGTGATGGCGGGTGTTGTTGTCATGGCGACGGTGATTGTGCTGCTCGTTCAGCGCCGCGCGTTGGCGGAGCGTGTGATGAATTGGATGCAGCGAGCGCCGTTGCTCGCTGCGCGGATGCACCACATTCACACGTTTTATTCGAGTTCGTACGAGTTGCTAAAATTCAAATCGCTTGTGATTGCCATTGGTTTGGGAATTATTTCATGGACAGGCGAATGTTTCGCGCTCGCGTTGATTGTGGTGGGTCTGGGCATTCCGTTTTCGTGGACGCTCGTCGCGCTGGCATGTTTTGCGATGGGCTTTGCAACGTTAGCAGGTTCCTTGTTGCTTGTCCCCGGCGGCTTGGGTGTCGCGGAAGCGAGCATCGGCGGATTGCTGCTCGCGTTCGGACAAGCGCCTTGGCTGCCGTCGGGAACCATTACCGCTTCCATTGCGGCAGTCGCTACGTTGATGATTCGTTTTGCGACGTTGTGGTTTGGATTTTTTCTCGGCTTGATTTGTTTGGCAATTGTGACGAAACGTTTCGGGGCGCGTAATCAACAACTGCGAGAGGCATAAAAGAAACCGCGAATCTACGCGAATCTGCGCGAAGAGAATGAAAAGTATTCCGCGTGCATCTGCGTTCATCCGATGTGTCATCACGCATTTTGCTTGACGAGTCGCGTGGTGTGTGATGACACATCGCCGCATCCATAAAAATGACAAGCGAAAACATCACGGCGCAATTCGACGCGCTGCAAAAAAATCTCGTGCCGTTGTGGGAATTTATCGGCAAGCCGACACAAGAGGAGCATACGATTGTCGTCGTGCCGTCGCTCACGCTCGATTCCGAATTTCACGGCTCGGAGCAACAAGCGTATGAAGAACGGTTTTTGTTCATGCTGTTCCTTTTGCAGCAGCCGCGCGTGCGAATGATTTATGTGACTTCGATGGAAATCGCGCCGACGATTGTGGAATACTATTTGGACTTGCTGCCCGCCGTCGTCGCAAGCCACGCGCGCAAACGTTTGTTTCTCGTCGCGCCACAAGATTCGTCGTCGCAGCCGCTCACACAAAAATTGTTGAATCGTCCGCGTTTGCTGCAACAAATTCGTGACTTGGTGCGTGACCCGCAGCGCGCGCATCTTGTGCCGTACAACACGACGGACATTGAACGTGAATTGAGCGTGCGCTTGGGAATTCCGATGTATGCCGCTGATCCGCGTTTTTTCGCGTTCGGGACAAAAAGCGGCTGCCGCCAAATTTTCGCGGAAGAAGGTGTGCAGCATCCGCTCGGCATTGAAAATTTGCACAGTGTGGATGATTTGATTGGCGCGATTCAAAAAATGCGCGCGCAAAGACCCACGATGCAAAAAATTATTTTGAAATTGAACGACGAAGTTTCGGGCATGGGCAACGCGGTGGTGGATTTGACGGGCGTCGAAGGAAATGACCGCGCGGCGATTGAGGAAAAAATGCGCGCGATGAAATTTGAATTGCCCTCACTGCGTTATGACGAATACATTGGCAAATTCGCAAAACGCGGTGGGATTGCCGAAGAATATATAACGGGACAAGTGATTGTGAGCCCGAGCGCGCAGTTACGCAACACGCCGCTCGGACAAGTGGAATTGCTTTCTACACATGACCAAATTCTCGGCGGACCGAGCGGACAAAGTTATTTGGGTTGTCGTTTTCCCGCGAATGTGGAGTACGGTCCCGCGATTATGCGCGAGGCGGAAAAGGTTGGGAAACGCTTTGCGCGCGAAGGAATTGTGGGACGTTATGCGATGGATTTTGTCGCGGTGAAAAATTACGCGGGCAAATGGGAACCGTATGCGATTGAAGTGAATTTACGCAAAGGCGGCACGACGCATCCGTTTCTCACGCTGCAGTATCTCACGGACGGAAAATATCACGCGAATGTCGGGGAATTTCGCACGGTGCGCGGGCAGGCGAAATTTTATGTGGCAACGGACCACATGGAGAAACCAGAATATCGCGCGTTGAAACCCGATGATTTGTTTGATGTCGTGAGCAAAAATCGTTTGCATTTTAATCACACAACACAAACAGGCGTAGTATTTCACATGATGAGCGCGCTCGGGGACAGAGGGCGTTTTGGTTTTACCGCGATTGCCGATTCGCACAAAGATGCGGACGCGTTGTACGCGCGCACGATTGAATTGATTGATACGGAAGCGCGCGCGGCGTTGGAGAAATAGCTGCCAACGGATATGGAACGGATAAGCGGATGAAAGAGCTCATCCGCTTTTTTTATCCGCGTGAAGCTTTCCCTTGATTCGCCACCGCTTGTGCCGCTTTTGCAATGGCTTCCGCGTCACCCAAATAATAATGTTTGATAGCGTTGAGCTCGGCGTCGAGTTCGTACACGAGCGGGATGCCTGTGGGGATATTGAGCGCAACGATTTCGGCATCACCAACGTTATCAAGGTATTTTACCAAGGCGCGCAAACTGTTGCCGTGCGCGACGATAATCACGCGTTTGTTTTCTTTTAGCTCGGGGACAATTGCATCTTGCCAGTAGGGGAGAAAACGCGCGACAGTGTCCTTAAGACATTCCGTAAGGGGCAGCGTGCGCGGGTCGAGGTCCGCGTAGCGGCGGTCATTGCCCGGAAAACGCGGGTCGTCGCGTTCAAGGATGGGCGGAGGAATATCATAACTGCGCCGCCAGATGTGAACCTGCTCTTCGCCAAATTTCTGCGCGGTCTCGGCTTTGTTTAATCCTTGCAGCGCGCCGTAATGGCGTTCGTTCAAACGCCAAGATTTATACGTCGGCAGCCACAGTGAATTCAATTCATCGAGCGCGAGATTCAAGGTGCGGTTCGCGCGCGTAAGCACGGACGTGAACGCGACATCAAATTCGTAACCCTCCGCCTTGAGTGTTTTCCCCGCTTGCCGCGCCTCTTCCATTCCTTTTTCCGTCAAGTCCACGTCCGTCCAACCTGTGAACCGATTTTCTTTATTCCACGTACTTTCGCCGTGCCTAAGTAAAACGAGTTTGTGCATCGTAATCACCTTTTATGAATTGTTGCGGCGCGCGGAATAATACGCACCGAGTCCAAACGCGGCGAGCGCGGCAACGCTTGCCGCCGTCAAAAGAGCAAAACGTTTTTTATCGCTCGCACCCGGATTAAAGGGCAGTCCTTCACTGTATTGCAAAAATTTTTGTCCCCACGCGGTATTCAACATCATTTCCGCGCGTTTCGCGCCGACGAACGGATACCAGTACAGATTGTGATAAATGTTGGACGCGGCGTATGACCATGGGACGAACTGCGAACGCAGCAGTGGTTTTTCCAATGGCTTGAGCGCGCCGTGATAGATTTGTTTTTGTCCCCACGACGCGAACGTGTCCGAATCGTGTTCAAAATGCCAATTCTCGTTGGCAATGTCCGCGTCGCCGAGAATTTGAATTTCGCGCGGGTCGCCGATACCGAGTCCGCGTTCGTGCGCGTGGCGAATGAAACGCACGCGCATTGGGTCAATCCCCATAATTTTCGCGGACATGGCATCCATTGCAACGGGGTCACTGCTCGCGAGAATTGTGTTTTTTACATAGGGACGCATCGCGCGCGGTCCCGGACCTTCGCCCGCGAACGTGCCATCCATCACGCAAAAGATTCCGGTGTGAATGTCTTGTTGAATTTGCAAGAGGTCAACGAGCGTGTCATGAATGTTCGCGTGTGTCCAATGCCGATTCTCGTCGAGCAATCCGCCGAACGCGTTTTTCATCGCGCCGGTGAGAATCGTGAACACATGCGTTTTCATTGTCGGCAGATGCAAAACATTTTTGCCGATGAAGGTTTTGGGAATGAAAATGCCGTCGGGAAAGATTTGGTCGAGAACGGCGAGCGGCTGTTTGGGGCGATATTCGACCCATTCCACATTTTCCGCGTTGGTCTGCAAATCGCGAATGCCGTAATGTTCTTGGATGAGTTTGTGACGATTGTTGATGGCGCCTTCTTGCGCGTCCACGACCACCGTATTGTTGTGCGCGGCAATCAATTTTTCGCGCGCATAACCATCGCGCAGCAATGTACGAATGACACCGTCCAATTGCCACGGTGTCGTCGAACACGCGGGATACCAAATTTGCCATGAGATATTGATTTTCAACAGCGTCTCTTTGTCTGACGGCAAATTGCTTTGGTACTCGCACAACCGCATCAATTTGTAATAATCGTCGAGAACGGTTTCAGGGCGCGTGCGAAGGATTGCTACCTTGCCGCGTCCGGGAAAATTTTTGGGGTCAATCATAGGAATTTGTAATTGCGTATTTGGAATTTCGCTTCACCGCGAGTATATAGCGTATCTCGAAAACTTGAAAAATATCCCATTGCGTTCCGCGCAGGTGCAATGTTAAAATCTCGCGCAATCATTTTTTTCGCGGAGTTGTCTCTTATGGACCAAACGGAACTCGAACAGCACATGCAAAACAAAACGTTAGCCCAAGCCGCCGCGTCGTTGGAACAAGAACGCGCGGACGCACAAGCAAACGGTGTCAAGGAAAAGAGCGCGCTGGCGTCGAATGATTTGGGCGTGGTGTATTTGCTTTTGGAACGCAGTGAAGATGCGCGCAGCGCGCTGCTCAACGCGCAGACGTTGTTTGTCGAATTGAACGACGCGGCAGGGCAGGGACGTGCCGCAGGCAATCTCGCGCAACTCGAAGAACGCGCGGGCAATTCCGATGCGGCGGGCGCGTTGTATATGCAAGCGGCGGATTTGTTACACGAGGGCAACGCGTTTGCGGATGAATACACGACGCGGAGGAGATTGAGTCGTTTTTATCTCACGCGCGGCGCGACGCTCCAATCGCTAAGTGAGAGTGCGAAAGCGTTGGCGGTGAAACCGAACGCGAATGCATGGGATAAATTTCAACGGTGGATGTATTCGCTGCCGTTGAAACTGATGGGCGTCGGATAATTAATGCGAAACAAAAAAGGAAATTCGGATTGCTCGAATTTCCTTTTTTGTTTTATTGGATTCGGAATCTCCAAAAGGACGTTTTGCTGCATTCAACTTTGCTGCATGCCTTCACGCGCCAATAATACCAATGTCCACTTTCGAGTGAAAGTGTTTTTAAAGTTGTCGTCGTCACTTGAGTATTGACAACTTTTTTTCCTTTCAAAGAATCCATACGCGCGATAACTTGATAATACGCGACGCGTTCCGCTTCTTGCCATTTTAGCTTTACTTCGGGCTTGGCTAACTTTTTGTTGTCTGCGGGTGTGAGAAGTGTGGGCGCGGAGGGCGCTTCCAGTTCAAACGCGCCGCTGTCGCAACGTTTGCCTTGGGCACGCGCGATACCACGTTGGTCGGTTGCGGGACAAGTTGCGTCAATTGCCGCGTTGATGGCAGGGCTGTCAAGGGCGAGCGCCATTGTTTTTGTTGCGCCACCATTGTCTTGAAGCGGACCGAGTTTTGGATTGGCAAAAATTCCAACACACGACGAATCAGATTTCGGAAATCGCAAGTTGCCGCCATCATCAACAAGTGTGCCACTGCAATTCTGCCCGGAGAATGCGTCGGTAAGAATTGTGTTATTGACGGTGGCAGTGCCTGTCGCGTTGTAGAGATTTCCGCCGACACCGTTCAGCGTGCCTGTGCCAATTCCGTTTCCTTGTAGAGTCACGTTAAACAAAGATAGAGTGCCGGATCCGTTGGCAATCGCGCCGCCGGCCCCGCCTTTGCCTCCGCTGCCAGTTTGTCCACCCGCACCTGTATTGTTTTCGGTAAAGGTCGAGTTGCTCACCGAAGCGGAACCCTTATTCCAAAGTGCGCCGCCGTTTCCACCATTGCCGTTTGCATAGAACGAATTCGCCGACGCGCCGTTGCCGGTGTGATTGTGGTTGAACGTGGAAGCAACGAGTCCAATTGTTCCTTGATTGAAAATTGCTCCCCCATCGCCACCATTGCCGCCGTCACAGCTGCAACCTTCACCACCACCGCCATTGCCGGATGAGTTTTCTTGAAGAGTGCTTTGCATGACGTTCGAGGTGCCTTCATTGGCGAGCGCGCCGCCGTTACCGCCACTGCCGCCGTGTCCGCCGATGTTGCCATCGGCAGTGCGATTATTTTGCAATGTGCATAAAAGCATGTTCAGCGTGCCGCTACTTGCATTGTAGATTGCGCCCCCGCTCCCGCTCTTTCCAGTCCCGCCGCCCTGACCGCCCGTACCTGTCGCGTTTTCTTGAAAGAGGCAGCCGTTCAGTGTCAATGTGCCTGTGTTGAAAATGCCCGCACCGTTGCCTCCATCACCCGCAGGGACCATCGCGCTTCCTCCTGAACCTGTCGCATTGGCTAGAAGCGTACTCTTGGTGAGCTGGCAGGTCCCGCTGTTGAAAATGGCACCACCATCTCCTGCGTTGCCCGCATCGGGAAAATTAGCGTGTCCCCCTCCCGCGTTGCCACCATTGCCTGTGCTGTTAGTAGTGAGGATGGAGTCGCTTATGTTGCAGATGCCGGTGTTATAGATCGCACCTCCATTGCCTCCGGCTCCGCCAGCCTCGTCAGCGAAAGCTGCCCCACTCCCTGAATTGCTGTTCGTTATGGTGGCGTTGGTGATATTGAGAACTCCGTGATTAAGAATGGCTCCGCCTGAAATGCCCTGACGATTACTATCCGTACCTGGGTTGCCGCCCGTCAATGTCAGTTCGTTCAAAGTGAGAGCCGCGTTGCCGGTGATTTGAAACAGTCGAAACGCGGGAGCGTCATTAGCGCGCGTAAGCGTCGCACCATGACCATTCATTGTGATGTCGGTTGTGATGACAGGCAAACCGTTTGGTCCAAGTGTTATGTCCGTGTTATCAACATTCGTCAATGTGTATTCGCAACCCGTGCTCAATTCCAATGTGTCCGCGTCCGCGTTCGCGTTTGCGGCGTTGATGGCGTTGATGAGTTCGTTCACATCACAGCCGACGTTGATGGTGGAAGCAGATGTTGGTGATGCAGTGAATAAACTGATGCCAACAAGAAACGCAACGAGCAACGCGCGCAGAATTATCGCGAGAGACCTGTTCATGGAAATTCACACTTTCAATTTTTTGGCGCGAATGTGTTTCACTGGAACGGACCGCGAAACGCATCCACTAAAATGCTTTTTCCACCGGAAGCGGCATTCTTTTTCCCCAACACCTGAATCTCTATGGTGTGTTGTCCCGTACTCAATCCTGTGAATGAAATCGGAACTTGCCATTGCGCGGTTGTCGCATAAAGGTCGAACACCCCTTTGTCAATTCCATCAATGAGCACGCGCGCTTTGCCAAATTTCGGACCTTGTGCGGTCAGCCATTCGACCTCTGTCCCGTCAAAACTAAAGCTCACGCGCGCGTTGACAGCTTTGCTAATGCGGTAGCCGCCGCCGGTTGCTAATGCATTGAGTTTCGCATTCCACGCGTTGAATTTGACAGTGGGCGATGTATCTTCTGTGACGAGTGTTCCTACTCTGAACGCGTCCACACCAACATAGGTGTCCGTCGCGTCGGCATTTTTTGTACCCAGCACGCGAATGACGAGCGTGTGTTTCGCGTTCGACAATTTCTTGAAGGTCTTGGCAAATTGCCATTGCTCGCCCGCGCCATAAAGGTCAACGATACCTTTATTCACTCCGTCAATCATCACTTGTGCTTTGCCCATGTCGGGACCTTTGCGCGCAATCCAAGTGACAGCTTTGCCGGTGAATTTGAAGGTGACGGTATTGTTTTGGATGTTGCTTTCGCGATAGGTGTTGCCACTGGCGTTCGCATTTTCTTCACCTTGCCATGCGCCGTACGCGACGCTGAAATGATTGTCCTCGACGACAATAGTTGGGAGCTCACAGGCGTCGCCGATATTGTCGCCGTCGCTGTCGGCTTGGTCAGGATTCGATACCGTTGGACAATTGTCATTGTCATTCGAGACACCATCACCATCCATGTCAATATCACATACATCGCCAATGTCATCGGCGTCCATATCTGCTTGGTCGGGATTGTATGTGTTGGGACAATTGTCCTCATCATCCGCGATGCCGTCGCCGTCGGTGTCAATCTCCGGAGCGTACAATGCAAAGGCAGTGAGATGTGCTACGGATGCCTTTATCTGATTGTTGGTCAAATCCCGCGCGGTGATTGTGATGCCATTGGTCAACCATTGCGCACTTGTTGTATCGAAATATTTCAGCGCAAGCTCATTCTCGTACGTTCCGCCAATGTCTGCATCGTCATAGTTGAGAAGGATGGTGATGGGGATTTGAAACGCAAAGTCGGTTTGGGGGAGATTGTTTTGATACGCGGTCAATGTGAACGCGCGTCCCGCGAACTTTGATTCGCGTGCGGTCGCAGGACTATTGTTTTCGATATAGACGAGCGTTGTGTCTTGCAACACTGCGCCCGCGGGAATTTCTATTTCGGTTGTGTTGCCGTCCGCTCCTTCATATTCAAGTGTGGCGGGCTGCGCGGGCTGGACTGTTGCAACCTGCGCGCCATATTCGTACGCACCGCTGTCGCATTGCACACCATTCACGCCATCACCATCCACGCGCGATGCGCCGCGTTGGTCCAGCAACGGGCAGTTGGCATCAAGCGCTTGGTCAATCGCCGCACTGTTTGATGCTAACGCCATCGTCCATGTGTAACCACCATTCCCACCAAGCGCGCCCAGCTTTGGGTCACCTGAAATCCCCGGACAGGAGTTGTCCGATTCGGGATAACGCACATTCCCGCCGCCGTCACTGAATGAGCCTGCGCCCGACGATTTACAGCTCGTGCCGTTGTTTGAGAGAATTGTATTTTTTAATGTGACGATGCCTGTGTTGAGGATGCCGAAATCTGCGTTGTTTGCGATTGTGGCATTGACGAGAGTGACTGTTGCATCTGGACCGACAACGATTCCCGCGCCGTGATTTTCGCCAACCGTTACATTCGTCAATGTGGAATTAACGCGCTGGTCAAAATAGATGCCTGCGCCGCCCCATGCCTCGCCGGTGTTTTCATTAATGGTTACGCGTGTGAGTGAAACTTGCGAATCTGCAAAATTGAACAGCCCGCCGCCCGTGTACTTTGCGTAATTGTTTTTCAGTGTCACATCGGTCAAAGTCAATTGTCCCTTGTTGAAAATCCCGCCGCCAAGTCCGTCGTTTGAACGATTGTTTTGAATTGTTACATTGTTCAGTATAAGTTGTCCCTCGTTTCGAATTCCGCCGCCGCTGGAATTTGTTCTTCCATTTTCAATGACAAGGTTGCTGAGATTCAAATTTCCTCCACTTGCAATTTGGAACAAGCGCAGGTCATTGGAACTGCTCGCACCGCGTTTCAGTGTTGCCCCATTCCCGTTTATGGTGACATTGGTCGTAATACGCGGCAAGCCATTCGGTCCTTGACCGTTGTCGTTGTCTGCTGCGGACAACTCGTATGCGCAATTGTTTGCGAGATTGAGTGTCGTCACATCTGCGTTGTCATTGGCAGTTGTGAGTGCGGCAACAAGTCTGCCCGCGTTACATGCGACATGGAGCGTGCTTGGTTTCTGCAAGGTTCTTGTATCAGAGTACGAATTGTTTGTAGTAATGTATTCGAAGGTTAACGTGGTAGGACTTGCGGTAACGCGTTGTGCGCCGAACGCGGCGGGTAAAGTTTCGGGATAGCAAGTCTGACTATCATCGACGCGCGGAGTTTTGCAGGTGAGGAATGGTTGCCCTCCCGTGCCGTTCACAAAATAGACAATGTTGTCGCGCTCGATGCGCTCATACATATGGTAATGACCCGCGATAACAACATCAGCGCCCCATTCGGCAAAATGCCATCGCATCCACTTTGGTCTCAAATTATCATCCACCACACCCGAGGAATATGGAGCATGGTGAAAATGGACAATGTTCCACGGGGAAGTGGATGCTGCGAGCTGTTCTTGTAACCATTCGGCTTGGTCAGAGTCTGAATCAATGCCCGCGGGTTCGCGCTCGGGTTTCCCTTCTGCATTGCTGTTGAGCATAAAGAAATGTACGGGACCCTGCACAAAATCGTAATAGCGTTCGTTGCCCGAAGTACCGCTGCTTGGTATTCCGTTTCCGGGCAAATTGAAATAATTGGTAAAAGTGGTGGGAAGCGTATACGGTTTGCCACCAATGATGATTTGGGTCATGCCCGCGTCGTCATAGTCATGATTACCGAGTGTCGGAAAAAAGCGGTTACCGGATGGGCTTTGGTTCTCTGCCGCGCAATTCGTACCGGAGATGACATCGGCAAGATATTTGCAATAGTATTTTCCGGTTGAAAAATCATATTTGGAATCTCCCGTGCCTCCAGCGGAATTGAGATAGTTATCGCCATTTGTGATGATAAAGGCGGGACTCCATCCATCCACCAAAGCTGCGACACTCTGTGCGTCGGCGTTGTTCATCCCGTAATCGCCAATTACTGCAAACGTAATTGTCTCACTTGGCTCGGCAGGACGCGCAGCTGCGCCGTTGGGCGCCAAGAGAACGAGCCCAATCGTCAGGAACATGAAAATAGTAATTGAATGTTTCATGTCACCCTGTCCTTTGCGTGTGTGGGCACGCAGTCACACAGAAATCGTCGAGGCGAAATTTGTCTGACTGCGTGTCGGTTCTAGCGCTCTGTACACATTCAATCACGGCGCACATGTCGGCTTGTTCGACAGTCAGTTGCGTTCGTTATTGAAACGCATCTACAACCACTGCATTGCCTGTCGAAGCGGCGTTCTTTTTGCCGAGAACCTGAATCTCGATGGTGTGTTGTCCTGCCGCGAGACCGCTGAACGGGATGGGCGCTTGCCATTGCGCGGTCGCAGCATACAAGTCAAAGACACCTTGATCCGCGCCATCAATGAGTACGCGTGCTTTGCCGTATTTCGGACCTTTCGCGGTGAGCCACGTAATTTGCGTACTGTCAAAGGTGTACTCGACTCGCGCGTTCTTGTTCTTGCTGATGCGGTAGCTGCCACCGCTCGCCGCCGCATTGTTTTTGCTACTCCAGCCATTGAAATGGATGGTGGACGCGGTATCCTCTGTGACGACAGTTCCAACTTTGAAAGCGTCCAAACCAACTTTGGTATCGCTGGCGTTGGCATTTTTGCTGCCCAGTACTTTGATAACCAATTTGTGTTTGGTGTCGGACAATTTCTTGTAGTTCTTTGCAAATTGCCACTGTTCGCTCGCGCTATAGAGGTCAATTGTGCCTTTGTCCACGCCGTCAATCATCACTTGCGCTTTGCCCATGTCGGGACCTTTGTGCGAAATCCATGTCACGGCTTTTCCGGTGAATTTGAAAGTGATGGTATCGTTTTGCGTATTGCTTTCGCGGTACGTGCCGCCGCTCGCGTTCGCATTGTCTTCGCCTTCCCAACCGTTGTATTGAATCGCAGTATCTTTGTCATCTATCGGCGCAATGACGAGCTCGTACGCACCGATGTCGCAGTCCGCGCCTTGCGGACGTGTGATGCCGCGTTGGTCAACGCCGTTCACCGGGTCCGCGTTGCATACGCCATTGTTACCCGCGTTAATCGCGGGACTGCCTGCCTGCAACGCAATCGTTTGCGTGTGACCGCCGTTGTCCTGCAAACCCGCGGGGTCGAGCATTGGGTCAGCTACAGTGCCTACACTGCATGTGCCGTTCGAGTTTATGTTATTGCCACCGTCGGTGACGCTGGTGCAACCGTTTGCAAGGATGCTGTTTTTTGCAACGACGGTACCCGAGAAATTGGCAATACCCTCCCCGTTACCACTCAGCGTGACATTCGCCAGAGTGATGGTGCCATCCTGGATATTGTAAATGGCTAATTCGCTTGTGCCGACAAAGGTAGAATTGCCCACTGTCACCACTCCACGCCAATCATTGGACAGTGCTCTGTTGTTATTGACAAAAGTGACCCGTTCAAGGTGAGCTGTCCCGTCACTTCCGGCGAACACTCCGCCGCCGTATGGTGCACTATTGCTGCTCAGTGTCACATCAATCAAGGTGCTGTTGCTACTTTGAATTCCACCACCCGACCAACTTGCACTGTTATTGGCAATCGTGCTGCGATTCACTACAAGTGTGCCAAATCCCGCAATACCGCCCCCAACAACATCGCCAACACCGTTGCTGATGGTTGCATCATTCAGTGACAACGTGCCCGTGTTGCTCACATACAAGATGCGGAAAGTCGGCGCGCTCGTGTCGCGCGTAATGGTTGCGCCGTTCGCATTGATGGTCGTTTCGCCTGTGAGCGGCGGTAACCCATTTGCACCACTCGTCGCCGGTACATTATTGTTGACCGTAGTCAAGGTATAGGTGCATGTTCCATCAAGCGAAAGCGTATCTGCGCCTGCATGTATGTTTGCCAAATCAATTGCAGCGACGAGTTCTGTTACATTGCATCCGACCACAATCGGGTTGTCCACTGAATTGAAATTCGCGCTGCATGTCTTGTCGCTCGTCATTGTGACTTGTCCATTCGCGTCGCAATCGCCGCCCCATGCATCGAAAACGGAATCGGCGGCAGGGGACTGATTCAACGTGACCGTGTTTCCGCCCATCACAGGTTCGGTGCAATCACCGGATGCAGTGCCATTTGTGATGGAGCAAGAAATTCCCGATGCGGAGACTGTCCCGCTTCCATCACCTGCACCAATCACGGTCAATGTGAATGGTGTTTTTTCAAACGCGCCGATGTCACAATGCGCGCTCTGCGGACGCACGACGCCGCGTTGGTCAACGCCATTGACGGGAGCCGCCGCACAAACGGTGTAATTGCCCGCATCAATCGCGGGACTGCCGTTTTGAAGTGCGATGGTTTGGGTTGGACCTCCGTTATCTTTCAAGCCATCAGAGTCGAGCAGTGGGTCAGTGTTTGGTTGTGAATTGTTCGCTGCGCTAAAGCCGCAGCTTGTGCCATTCTCGATGTTGTTTCCCCCATCTACCTTTGTTCCACCACTACAATTTTGGCTGGTGTTGTTGGCGATGATGCTATTCGTAATGGTGAAGGTGGCGGTAGAGACCCAACCATAAATGCCTACATTGTTTCGCACGATGGTGCTGTTGATGATTTCGATCTGTTGATTGTCATCAGAGCGTATCGCATTCGCATTTGTATTGTCGGTGAGGGTTGAATTTACAATCAGCAGTGCCGTCTTGTCTGTCGGTCCGCCACCCCACAAAAAGACCGCGCTCCCTTTTGGCGAATCGTTGTTTCGGAGGGTTGAACGGTCTATCAGGACGGTACCTCCATTAAAGACGGCGCCGCCTGCATCCGGCGCGTAATTGTTGGCGAGCGTGCTGTCTGTGATGGTCAATGCTCCATAGTTGTGGACTGCGCCCCCCGTGTATTGCGCGCGACCATTCTGAAGCGTCAAACGTTGCAGATTCAGCGTCCCCGTACTGGTCAAGTGGAAAATTCCAAAGTCGGCTGCGCCGGTACTGCGCTCAATCGTCGCGCCGTTACCGTGCATCGTGATATCAGTAGTAATGAGGGGCAAGCCAAACCCCTTGTTATTGATCTCGTCAAAGGCAACGGGTTGCAAAAGCGTATAGGTGCAATTTCCATCGAGCTCTAGCGAATCCGCCCCCGCCGTATTGTTTGCCACATAAATCGCGTTGATGAGATGTGTGGCGTTGCAAACACTCGTGTCATATTTGATACCAAATTTTTGGACGCGATGGTTTTTGGTGTCCGCGACGAAAAAGTTTCCGTTCGCATCTTCTGCAACCATGCGTGGCTCGTTGAATTTTCCATTGTCGGTGCCGCTGCTGCCCCATTTGCGTACGAACGTGCCGCTCGTGGTAAATTCTTGGATGCGGTGATTCAACGTATCGGCAACTTGAATGTGATTGCCGGAATCGAGCATGATGCCGTGCGGTTTATCGAATTGTCCGTTAGCAGTGCCTTGCGTACCCCACTTGAGCAAAAACGTTGGGGGCGTTGTATCGAGGTCAAATTTCTGCACACGGTAATTTTCTTGTTCGACGACGTACATATCGTTCGCACTGTCAATCACGCAGCCGTGCGGCGCACTGAATTGACCGTTGCCGCTGCCGGACGTTCCCCACTTGCGAATAAAAGTTCCGGTTGAATCAAATTCCGCGACGCGATTGTTGTTCCAATCCACCACATAAACATTGTCAGACGCGTCGAGGCAGACGCCGCGCGGGAAATTGAATTGGTTATTGCCTGAACCAAGCGAACCCCATTTGCGTAGAAAATTTCCTTCGCTGTCGAAAACTTGGACGCGGTGGTTGCTGCTGTCCACCACATAGAGATCGCCGTTATCGGCAACCGCAATCCCGCGCGGTTCATTGAATTGTCCATCACCCGTACCGGGCGTGCCCCACTTTTTTATGAAATTGCCAAAGTTGTCGAATTTTTGAATCCGTTGGTTGCTGCTGTCGGCAACATAAACATTGCCTTGATTGTCGAGAGTGATGCCGCGCGGATTGTTGAATTGTCCGTCGTCAGAACTTGCTGCCGTTCCACCCCATTTCATCAAAAAGACCGGCGCACTGCTGACCGCGGATGCGGTTGGTACAAGCGCAAGCGTGTACAAGCTGAGCGCAAGCGCGCCAAACAAAATCATGTACCATGTGCGGTGGCGTGCGTGTAATGCTCTGCCAAACACGACAGACAAATGCCGGAATATTGTTGACATGGTTTCCTCCTGTGCGTTCCAATGAAAAAACACGCGGAAGGCAACCTCTGAACGGTTATCTTCCGCGTCAAGCAGCGCTGACAGTTTCAATTGGTAAAGCGTTGGGGTAAGGGGAATCCCGCGGATTTGTCGCTGTCAGTGCGTTACCTTGACACGACGCCACGGAGCAAAGGAGAAACAAGCACGCAGGGGATGTGCTTGTTCAGGAACCTCTGTGGTGCAACTTGCGAGTTATTCCTAATTTTGGAATAACACAGGTCAATATAACAAGCCGTCGCGAACGAGTACGAGTTTGGTGAGAATTTTTCCGGCGTGGAATGGGCAGTGGCGACTCGAATTTCAATCGGTGGACTTAAGGGGGAAACGGTTGGTCTCTATTACTGCGCGATTTGGAATTCGGGCGCGGGCTTGCCGCTCCAGAAATTTTCGCATGGATATTCAAGTCGGTGCAATGATTCATACGCGCCCAAGTTCAGTTTGAGCACGAGAAGCAAGCGCGCACGGTCGAACAGGTCTCCGCGATTGATACGAGAGAGGTCATCATAAAAGAGTGCTAACCTGCGATCTTGAATCCTGTTATGGTTCGCCACAATGAGCTTGAGATCCTTGGTTTTACGGTTCAACGTTTTAATATATCCAATCGGAACACACCGCGCAAAATGTCCCACCAGCCACCAGCCCTCTTTTCGTGGTAACCATGCCAAGAAAGGGTCCGCCAAAGTCAGCTCATCCACCACGTATGTATTGGGACCCGCATAGTAACCACGAATACCAAGCCCTGTTGTTCTCAAGACTTTTTGTGCCTGTGCTTGTACCCGTAACCCATCTTGGACTTCGGTCATGGTATGAAAATTCTTCAAGCCATCCAGGTTTCGGACAAGACCCGTCCAATGAAAATGAAATGCGCGTGCATCAATCACCCGGTCAGGGCGTACAAGCGCGATGCGTTCGGCATCCGTCGTCGCGCCAAAATTTGGTGAGGCAAGCAACGGCGGATTCGGCGCAAGAAAACCGAGAACACAGCACAACATCGCAAGCGGCACGAGCAATTTCCATTCCGCGAGAATTTCCACGCGCGCCAAAATGACCACCGCGCAAAACAACGCGACGGTGAAAAAACGCCCACTCATGAAATCTCCGCCGATTTTCAAAACGTACACCAAATACAAACAAATACCGAGTGCAATCGAAACCAACTTGTAATTGCGTGAATAGATAGCAAAAAAAATTCCACACGCGGTCAAGGTCAATGTGATGGGGTCCACGCGCAGCGAATTTTGAAAATAATTCGCGCCCTGTGCGAGCCACATGCTCAATGATACATTCGCCGGCGTCTTGGCATAGTACGTATTCGGCAGCAACATCCCATAGTACCAAAGTGAAAAAAGCAGCCACAGCAACAAGGGGGTAAAGCCAATTGCAAGCGCAAACAAAATTTTCGCGCGTTGTTTTGATTGCGCGCGCCACGTTTGGAAAGCGATAAATATAAGCGGAGGCAGCACGAACAAAATTAGATCAAAACGCGTGAGGGTGACGAACGCGGCAGCAAAGCTCGCATACAGCAATCGCCGCATTGTGATTTGTTCTTTGAAGAGGAAAATATAAAAGAGGGCGAGACAAAAATGGGATAGCGGATTCTCCAGTCCGGACGAACTGTAATCCACATACGCTTTCGACAAAATCAGCGCGCCGATGCCAAACAGCGCTTGCTGTGGCAAGCGCGCGAGATTTTTGTACAAGACGCCGATGGTCGCGAGCGAGACGAGAAAAGAAAGAAGGAGGGTTGAATAGTAACCCTCCCCCGAAAGTGCATGAGTTGGAATGAGAAGCAGAAACCAGAGCGGATGTGTGAACGTTTGGACGCGTTCACCCGGGTTAAAGTTCGGTCCAAGTCCTTGAACGAAATTCGAAACGGTCCGCAGCGTGATGTACGCGTCGTCCGACATCCATGCGTTGCGCACCCATGTGAATGCAAAGACAACACACAGCAGCGCGAACAAAAAAATCGCTGCGGCGCGCGGATGGAAAAACGTGCGCGTAGGCATTTCTCTTATTGAACCGTGAACGTTTTTGTCTCTGCCAATTTTTCGTTCACATAAATTTCTACGTGATATTCACCCTTCGGAAAACCATCGGGCGCAGGCGTGAGTCGAAAATCAATCCAGCGTGTACCGTCCACCGGCGGCAGATTGAATTCGAGCGGTTCTTGCTGCGGCGGATACCAACGCGCTTGCATTAAAGTATTTGCGGGCGCGTTATCGAGTTGGACGGCAGCGTGAATGGCGGCGGCATTCGATTTGAATGTTGTTGTCGGGTTGATGGGTTCAAATGTTTCGGGCTTTACATCCTCTGCCATGACCACTTGTTTGATGACACTCGCTGTTGCATTCGATGGCTTTGTGTCGCCGACGACGCTGAAATTTTTCGAGAGTGCCAAATTTCCATCCGTGTAAATTTCCACACAATATGTTCCGACGGGCCAAGTGTCTTGACTTGTCTTGAGCGTAAAGTCCACGTTGCGCGAACCGCTTTGTTCGACGGGCAATTCGTTCTCATCAATTTTGCTGTTGGGTGCGTAGCCGGTCGCTTGCACCAAATACCATTTCGAACCAAGTTTCAAATTTTGCGGCGCGTTGGTGAGTGTGACCACTGCGTGAAACGTTGCTTGTGTTGGCGCAAACGTTTCCGAAATATCAATCGGCGTATAGTTGTCGCCTTGCACGTCTTTTGCAAGGACGACCTCTGTGATGTACGTAGGCAGATTGCCTTTTCCGCAAATGTTGGATGCTTGTGCGGCGAGCGTGGCGGTTGGTGGAACAGAGGTTGCGGTTGGCGCTTCCGTGGGCGCGAGAGCCGTCGGTGGAACTTGAGTGGGCGTTTCGCCGCCACACGCGACAAGCAAAATAAATGCGCTCAATCCCACGAGCGCAACAATGACTCGTTTCATTCAATTGATGTGGATGGGGAATTTTGTTGTGAAAACAAAATTCCCCATCCAATAGTACTCCTTATTCTTCGTCTTCGGTTTCTTCGCCCGCGCGTTCTTTCTTTGCTTTTTCAATAATCGGCGCGGCAACATTGTTTGGCACAATATCATAGTGGTCAAACGCCATCGTAAAGTAACCGCGCCCTTGAGTCATGGAACGCAAATCCGTGGCATAGCGCGCAATTTCCGCGAGCGGCGCAGAGGCGGTAATGACGGACCAGCCCGCTTTTTGGTCCATGCCTTGTACGCGCGCGCGTTTCGTGTTGAGGTCGCCGATGATGTCGCCCATGAAATTTTCGGGCACCGTAATTTCCATATTCATCACAGGTTCGAGCAACACCGGTCCTGCATTCGGAATGCCTTGTTTGAATGCTTTGTGCGCGGCGAGCTTGAATGCCATTTCGCTCGAATCAACGGGGTGGTACGAACCGTCGTACAACACCGCGCGAAAATCCGTTGTCGGAAATCCGGCGAGGACGCCGCGCGCAATAATTTCGCGCATTCCTTTTTCGACGGCGGGAATGTACTGATTGGGAACGGAACCGCCAAACACTTCTTCCGTGAATTCAAAACCGGTCCCGCGTGGTAACGGTTCAAAGCGCACCCACGTATCACCAAATTGCCCGCGCCCACCCGTCTGTTTTTTGTGACGTCCTTGCACTTCAGTCTTGCGTGTGATGGTTTCGCGGTACGCAATTTTTGGCACCCCCGTCAACAGTTCGACGCCGAATTTTTGTTTCAAGCGCCGTACTGCAACGTCCACATGCGAATCGCCCATGCCTGCCATGATGCTTTCGCCAGTGCCGGGTTCGCGATAGACGCGCAACGTGGGGTCTTCGTCCACCAATTTTTGGAGCGCGGGTCCCATCTTGTCCAAGTCGGTTTTTGTTTTCGGCGTGAGCGCGACGGAATATACGGGATTCGGATATTCAATTTTTGGCAGTTCGAGCGGATGCGCTTTGTCACACAGCGTATCGTTCGTCGAAGTGTCATTTAGTTTTGCGACCGCGCCAATGTCGCCCGCGTAAATATGTTTGATGGGCAATTGTTCTTTGCCGCGCAGCACATACAATTGTCCGATGCGCTCTTCGCTGTTTGTCCGCGAATTGTTCACGCGCGAATCGGATTGCATCATTCCGCTGTACACGCGAAAGTACGTGAGTTTCCCAACATACGGGTCCGCTTGGGTTTTCCACACGAATGCGGCGAGCGGACCTGTATCACTGTCGGCTAATTTTTCGTCTTTGTTCGTCGCGAGATTTTTTGCAATGGGTTCAGGCATTTCGATGGGACTCGGCACATAGTCCGCGAAAAATTTATGCAAATAATCCACGCCGATGTTTTGCGCGGCAGAACCACACAACACGGGTACCAATGTTCCACCCGCGACGCCGTGTTCGAGTCCGACGCGAATTTCTTCGTCGCTCAATTCGCCTGTCGCAAAATATTTTTCAATCAGTTCGTCATTGCTCTCGGCGGCAATTTCGACCAGCTGCGTGCGGCGTTCTTCGACGGCGTCTTTCAGGTCGCCGGGAATTTCGCCTTCGCTTTTGCCAATGAACGCTTTGCGATTGACGACGTTCACTTCGCCCTTGAACGCGGATTCTTTGCCGATGGGCAATTGCAATGCCGCGATGCTTTTGCCATAACGTTCGCGCAATTGGTCAAGGACGCGGAAAAAATCGGCATTCTCGCGGTCCATCTTGTTGATGAAAATGACGCGCGGCAAATTCAATTCTTCGCAATACTGCCACACGAGTTCGGTGCCGACTTCGATGCCTGCGACGGCATCCACGAGCAGCACGGCGCAATCGGCAACGCGCAGCGCACCTTTCATTTCGCCCGCGAAATCAATATAACCGGGCGTGTCAATGACATTGATTTTGTAGCCGTTCCATTCGCAAGGAACGAGCGATGTGCTGATGGAAATTTTGCGACGTTGCTCTTCGGCATCGAAATCGGAAACAGTGTTGCTGTCATCCACTTTGCCAAGACGGGAAATCGCGCCCGTGTTAAAGAGGAGAGCTTCGGCGAGGGAAGTTTTGCCGGAACTCGAATGTCCAATCAAAGCAATGTTACGTATCTTGTCTGCGCGATATTCATTCATAGGCGTATCGCTTAAAACTCCTTCGTTTTACAGATTTTGTTTCTACACATGAAGCGTCAGGTGAATGGGGGAGAATTATAGCATAGGTGAAAAGGGGAATAAAAAAGCGACTGGAAATTTTCCAATCGCTCTATGTACTTCTCTTGATATTTTTTTGGATTGCCTTGATGGTTGCGTTAATAATTTCATTGAACTTTTCATCTTTCAAGATGGCAACGCGCTTTACAATTAAATTTTCTTCCGCCGTGAAAAGTTTGAGCGGGCGAGCAAAACTTACGGTAGTCAATGACCCTGCTTGCAAATCGGAATTGGTAAGGCGGACTGCATCTGGGTCGCTGAAGGGATTGCTAGTAATTTGGCACAAAAGCCAGTCGCCGCGCCCAGCATCGGCGAACACAACGGCAGGACGAAGTTTTGTGCCAGACAAGTCGGAGAATGGAAAGGGCATTACAACGATGGAAGCCGGACCAAGTGTGCCCATGCAGCATCCTCCTCTGGACGCTCCCAATCTTTTGCCAATGCAGGTTCGCTCATCAACGCTAGATTTGTCATCTCGTCAGTCGGCTCGTCATTAAGAATCGTAATCAACACACGGCGAAATTTCGGCAGTTGGATGGGTTCAAGAAAACGTAGCGTGCCGTCTTGGTCAATTACTGCTTCAATTGTTTTTAGCATGATATTTCTCACCTTGTATAGCTTTTGCAGACTTGATAATGGGAATTATAACATAGGTGATGAGTGACGAAAGCGTTCAGCTCGCAGTAATGAACAATCAATCGAGGATTGATGGATATGCCACTATCATAAGCCATGGAATAGTTTCATAGAAAATTTTGCTTTCAGAGTCAGAAGGTAAGAGCTTTATGAGTGTCTGCATCTCATCGTTATCACGAGCTTCGATGAGATATATTCTGATACCTATGCGGTAAGGACGAACAAATTTCCGTGCATCAATAATCATACTCCGTTCAATGTTGCGAGGCACACGAAGTTTCGTCGTTGGTCCGCCGAGAACTGCAGTGCCAATCTTGACCCTCAATTGAAATTCTTCAATGCCTTTGAAATCAGAGAGAGGCTGCCCATCATTCAGTCTCCGATATGAACTTTTTCCCTTATAGTGACTCTGGCCACTCGTATGTCGACTAAATTTACCGAAGTCAGGGTCGATAACACTGTAGTAAAAATCTCCTTTCGGATTTTGAGTCACGTAAAAAATTTCCCATGTATTTTCGCCATCGGTTGCGAAAACCTTGAATTCTTTTTTTCCCATTATCTATACTCCAATCCAGTTTTGGCTATTCCCCATTCTTTACCAGACCATTGGGCGCTGATAGACATTTGTATCAAGATAGACGAGAATTGCCATATCCCAGACTCGACACAAATCATAACACAATTCCCAATTAGGTAATATCACCGTCTCGTGCTACACTAACGCACGTTAGAGACAAGTTTGCATGTAGAGTCACGTCGCCGTGTTCTATGCACAGGCGGCGTTTTTTATTCTACGAGAGTCATTTCCCTCGCTTTTGGATGTGAGCTGATGATGGCTCCAACCTTTTTCTTCTGACCCGTCTGTGTCCTCGCGGTTGTTCACATCGGAAATTTTCACCGCATCGAGTTGGTCTCGGATGATTTGGAATATGTACGGGTTTTTCCCCGTCACCTCTCACCCGTGACCCTATATGGAGTTTCATGAGTTTTAGTACTTTCAGTCTTGACGCGCGCCTGCAAAAAAGTGTCGCGCTGCTCGGTTTTGAACAACCCACGCCGATTCAAGCGGCAACCATTCCGGTTGCACTGACAGGTCAAGATATTTTAGGTTCAGCGGAAACAGGCACCGGCAAAACTGCCGCGTATTTGATTCCGGTCATACAAAAAATGTTGGCGCAAAATACGCCAACCCATTCGTTGCGCGTCCTCGTTCTCGTGCCGACGCGCGAACTTGCTTTGCAAGTCGCGGAGCAAGCACAGGCATTGGTCAAACATACCGATTTGCGCGTCGCCGCGATTTATGGCGGCGTTGGCATGGTGAATCAAGAGCAGGCGCTCAAACGCCGCACCGATATTGTCATTGCCACGCCCGGTCGTTTGCAAGACCATATGAATCGCGATTACGCGTCGTTCAAAGATTTGCAAGTGTTGGTGTTGGACGAAGCCGACCGCATGTTGGATGTTGGGTTCTTGCCTGCGATTCGTCGCATCGTGCGCGAATTGCCGCGCGAACGACAAACGATGTTGTTTTCGGCAACGCTCGTCGCGGAGATTCTTTCGCTCGCGTCCGAAGTAACGCGTAAACCCGCGCGCATCGCCGTCGAAAAAACTGCGACGCCGCAAGCGATTGAGCAAACGCTTTTCACCGTTCCCGAACATCAAAAGACAGAAGCGCTGCACAAATTGTTATTGGACCAAGAGATGGAAAGCGTTCTCGTTTTCGCGCGCACGAAACATCGCGCGGACAAAATCGTCAAGCATCTCAAAAAAGCAAACATCCGCGCGGATGTCATTCACGGCAACCGTTCGCAAAATCAACGCGTCGCCGCGCTCGAAGCATTTCGCGCGGGTAAAGCGCGCGTGTTGGTGGCGACAGACATTGCCGCGCGCGGGATTGATGTCGAAGGCATTTCGCATGTCGTCAATTACGATATGCCAATGCAAGCGGAAGATTATGTGCATCGCATTGGACGCACGGGACGCGCGCAAGCAGTCGGCAGTGCGTACACGCTGGTCACGCCGCTCGACGAAGCGCAAGTGAAAAAAATCGAACGCGTGTTGAATCAAAAATTACCGCGTCGTCGCATCGAGGGCATTGACCCGAATGCGCTCGCGTTGAACCAACCGAATGCGGATGCAATTCAACGCTACATCGAAGCCAATCGTCAACGCAAAGCGGCGCTAGCAGCGCAATAAAAAAAACTCGCTCGAATTTTCGAGCGAGTTTTTCTTTACTCAAACTGAATGCTTTGCAATACATCATTTAATGGCTCTAACGTTTCGTAATCGTGAATTGTGAAGGCAAGCAGTTCGTCATTGTGATTCACAAAATACCATGTCACGAGCCAGGGATTGTGCGCGCCGCCGATGATGGTTTTCTTGGCGGGCTTGCCGCCGATGGTTGTGTCTTGAATCGGATGCGTTGGGCAGAGCGTTCCGCATTGTGCAACCGCGAACTCTTCGACAGTCCATTGCGCGGCGGTCGCAATAATCACGCGGCTCGCGTACGGTTCGCCGTGTGTTGCGGCTTCCGTACCGAAAACGTACATGTTGAGCGGACGATTGACATCATTGTCCACGCGCGTCGGTCCGAACACTTGCCAACCATCCGGCAGTTCGAGCGAAAAATTTCCTTCCGCAATGGTGTGGCGCGTAGAATCATTGTTCGATGATGAGATTGGGCGCAGGGTTTTCGCAATCGCGTCAAACAATTCCGCATCGCCGACACCGCCAAACAAAATTGTTTTGCCGTTAATGGCGGTTATCATTTCAATCGAATCGCCAAATTGGTCACGGACTTGAAGCCGTGCCGCTTGCATTCCACTCGGCAGCGTCCACATCGCTTGACTCGTAATCGTTTGACCTAAACCGCCGCTTGCAAATTCGAGTTTGCGTTTTTCGAGTGCGTCTTGTGCAGATGCCGCGCCATTCTTGATGACACCAACGTCAATCTTGGTTTCGCCTTCCGGGATGCCTTCCGAGCTGATGCTTTTTGGTTCCCACGAAAAAAATGTAGCGGCGTAAATATACGCGTTTTGTTTTGCATCCTCCGCAATCGGCGTCAGGTTCCACGTCGCCGGATAATCGAATTCAAATCCGGCGAACGCATCGCGATACGTTTTCGTTTCCCCCAAATGACTTGGCGGTTGGGTGGTTGGTGTTGATGGAACGGATTGTGGTGTTACCGTTGCGGGCAAAGTAGTCGGGATAGGTTGTGTCGGCAAAGTGGCGGGTCGATTCGTTGTTGGGACTGATGTCGGGGTTGCGCAACCGACCACAAAAACGAGAACTGCAATAAATAAAAGAAATCCTTTCACGTCATACCTCCAAATTTTGATTCGGGAGTTAGACGCCCAGACTCGGATTTCCGTTCCGCTATGCAAGATACATTTTTGCTAGACCGCAATCAACACAATCGCCGCGAGCGCCAACACAACGCCAAGTTGCTGCACGCGCGAAATTTTTTCATGCAAAATCACGCGCGACAAAATGACGGTGGAGGCGGGGTACAACGACGAAAGAATGGTTGCGACATCGAGACGCCCAATCGTGCTGGCGAGGAGAAAAAAAACATTTCCGCCTGCGTCCAACATTCCTGAAAGCAGAATGATGGGCAAAATGTCACGCGGTGGAAATGACACTTTGCGCGCGAGTCCAATGAGCAGCACAACGGGAATCGAAATCCCGCGCGCAATGGCTAACGGAAAAAAGGTCGAACCTTCACCGCCTGCCAAGTCGGCGAAAACAAAAAACGCGCCAAAGCCCAAACCTGCGAGAAACGCGTATTGCAGCGCGCTGTCGCCATTGCTCGCGTGACTGGATTGACTCGCCAATGCAATCGCGGCGAGGGCGAGGACAAAGCCAATGAGTTTGAGTGGGTCAGGCAATCCGAGTGTGAACGCGCTAAAGATGGCGGGAAACGCGGCGCCGACCACCGCGGACACCGGAGCAACCACACTCGCGCGTCCAACTGCCAGCCCTTGATACAACGCGCCTAAACCGATTGTGCCGCTCAGTCCTGCCGCGATGCCCCAACCAATAATCGCCGGGGTGGGCAACGCTTCGCGAAAAAACAAGCCCGCGCCCAAGAGCAAGACAAGCCCACTCGTTTCGGCAAGCGACAGTACCGCCAACACCGCCGCGCGCCGCGCGCCCAGTCCGCCACAAAAATCACCCGCGCCCCAAACGAGCGCGGATGTGAAACCGAACAGGATGGAAGAGAACGCGGGCGTCATCGGTTTTGATTTTTCATTCGTTCAAACCACGCGTCTTCGAACGCGGCGACATCGCCAAAATAATTTTGCACCAACTGTGCGCTCGCGGCATTGGTGTACACCTCGGGCACCGGATGTTCAATCACCGACACAATTGCATCCACCACCGGCTCGACCGTTTGAATTTGTTGTCCACCGCGGCCGCCCGGCGTGCCGCCAAGTGCATTGAGATGAAAATCTGTGGCAACGGGTCCGGGCATGACGAGCGAAACATAAATATTGGGATAGTCCGCACGCAAGTCCATTCTCAAATTCGCGGTCAACGAATTGAGCGCCGCTTTCGACGCGCTGTACGCCGAACGAAACGTTGCGGTGGGAACGCGCCCGAGAACAGACGAAACATTGATGAGGTGTCCTTGTCCGCGCGATTGAAAATAAGGAATGATTGTTTTCATTCCATACCACGCTGATTTCAAATTCACCGTGAGCATTTCATCCAATTGCTCTTCGCTCAAATCCAAAACGCGAATGCCGATGCCGCGCCCTGCGTTGTTGACCCACACATCAATTTGTCCAAAGCGTTCGAGTGCCGCGTCGCGCAAATGTTCCACATCCGCGCGTTTCGTCACATCCGTGACGACGACGAGTGTATTTTCGCCACACTCGGACGCGACTTGTTTCAATTTTTCCGCGTTGCGCGCGGCAAGCACAAGTGCGTTGCCGTCGGCACACAAGCGTTTTGCGAGGGTTGCGCCGATGCCTTCACTCGCGCCGGTAATGACAATCGTTCGATTCATTTTGATTTTTTCTCTTGCGATGCTGTCAAAACAACAATCTCATGCCGTTCGGGATGAACTTGGACATTGACAATGGAGCCGACTGCGGGTGCAGTTTCGCGCAAGAGGAACGCGTACGTTGTCGCTTCATACGGCGACAATTCTACACCTTGAACGCGCAGCCGCAGACGATGTTCGTATTTTCTCGGATACGCACTCCAGTTTCGCATTCGCCAGCCCGTCAATTTCACCTCGAGTACCTCTGCCTTGGCGGAGATGCCGTGCGCTTGAGTTTCTTGTACTGCGCGCGGCAGATAAATCAATTTCAGCGTGTATGCCAGACCTGCCAACGCGACGAGATGCAAAATCGCAAATCGCAAGAGCGAATCGAGATACGAAAGGATGCCGTACGAATCCAGAATGCCTTGTGCGGCGATGAGCGCAAACAGTACGAGAATGTACGCACCAATCGCGAGCCACATCCACGCAAAACGCTGCCACATGCTCATCTTATCAGCTCGTTTGTTTCCGCTTTAGTTTTTCGATGCGCCGCGCGAGATACGGCGAAAAATAACCGTCGTATTTTTTCCACAATTCAGGATTGCGCCAATCCGTGCCGCGCACGGTGCCGCGACAATTCGGCGCGCCACATTCACATTGAAATTCATCATAGTCGCTGCCGTCGCTCATCGCGTAATCGAATGTAATTTCTTCGCCGGCAGCAATATCGCGCATGGCGACAAGTCCGATTTGTCCACTCAAGCCGCCGTTCGGCTCGCACGAATGATTCACGTAATCGCCCGGTCCTTCATTCAACGCGACAAGAAATAAATTTTCTTCGACTTGGATGCTCAAGCGCCTCAAACGTTCAGGCAAGGTTTCAAAATTTTCTTGCGTTACCACTTCGCCGCCCCACATCGCGAGCAGCTCATCTTTCGAAATTGGTTCGACAGCATAGACGCCATACTCGCGATGCGATTTCAAACGCGCGGTGGCTTTTGGAGACAGATAACACGTCGGTTGATTTAACATGATAATTCCTCGAACGCGATATACTGTAGGATACGCGCAAACGCGCGCCTGTCAATAACACAGGTCGTGGTCTCCGTGATTCGCAAAGCCCTCAAACAAATTTTACGCGCAACGTATCCGTATCAACACTGGCTCATTCGCAGCCGCGCCGAATTTCCCCTTATGCTCAACGCAATGCAATTGCTTGGTGTCGGCGTGGAGGTTGGCGTCAAGCATGGTACGTATTCCCAATATCTGCTCACGCATTGGCGCGGCGCAAAATTATTTTCGATTGACCCGTATTTTGAAACGTCGGTGGAAATCGAAGCCGATGGGAATGTGGTGACACAAGCATCGCATGATGCGTGTTATACGACGGCACGCGCGAAACTAGAACCGTTCGGTGCGCGTTCGATTTTGCTGCGTCAAGCATCACCGCAAGCCGCCGCGAATTTTCAAGACAGCGCGCTTGATTTCGTGTACATTGACGCGCTGCATCAATACGAACCTGTGTTGCAAGACATGCAAGCGTGGTTTCCAAAAGTAAAACGCGGTGGAATTTTAGCGGGACACGATTATCTGAATGGCGAATGGCGCGGCGTGATGTATGGGGTGAAACAAGCAGTGGATCAATTTTGTCGCGCACGCGAATTGCGCGCGGTCATTTCTCACGAAAGCGATACGCCTTCTTGGTTCATTTTCATATAACATTTTTAATTGAAATCTGGAATTGAATATGCTACACTTGCGCCGTTCCGTATGAATGTAAAATTCTTGCCCATCGCGTTGGGGATTTCCATCCTGCTTGTGCTAGGTGTCACGCCGCGCGCTTTGGCTACACCTTCCACCTCGATTTTGGTCACCGCCGTTTATTTCGACCCGTTCGTCACGGGCGAAGCCTCCGAAGCGATTCAAATTCAAAATATCAGCGCGTCGCCCATTTCGATTGCGGGCTGGAAATTTTCTGACGGCGAAGGCACAGTCACATTTCCGAATGGCGCGGCTTTGAACGCGAGCGAAAAAATTTGGGTGAGTAAATCGGCAGCTGCGTTCAAAGCGGAATTTGGTTTTTTGCCCGCGTACGAGTACGGCGGAAATTTTGATGGCAGTGTGCCTGATATGACGGGCAGCGCGCCTTCACTCACCAATACCGGCGACCAGATTTATTTGAAAAATGATGTGGATGCGGTGATTGATGCGATGGTGTATGGCAATGCCGCGTTGAACGCGCCGGATTGGAATGGCGCGGCGGTCCAAGAATATGATTTCGGCAGCGCATCGAACGAAGGACAAATTTTGTATCGCAAGCTGCGCGAAGCGGACGGAATGCCGTTCGCGGATACGGACACGGCAGACGATTGGGCGCAAGCGACGACGGACAATGAATTTGGCAAAAAAGTTTTGTATCCCGGTTGGGACCTTGACGAATTTTTTCAGACTGCGAAATCCAATTCAAATGCGACAATAAAATATTGTGTCGCGCCCGACAATGTATATGAATGTGTCCGCACTGAAATCATCAATGCCACGTCAAATATTTCTATCGAAATTTATTCGCTGGACAGCGCGCATTTGATTGATACGGTTACGAAGACGTTAGAGGCGGGCGTAGAAATTTCCGTGTTGTTGGATGGCGGCGCGCTCGAAGACCAAGGCAAGTGGGGCTGCCAAGTCATCGAGATGCACGGTGGACAATGTTGGGTGATGACGAGCAAACCACAGGCAAACATTCACAAACGCTATGACAATCAACATGGCAAATGGTTGGTCATTGATAATGCGCGCGTTCTCATCGGTTCTGAAAATATGGGCGATGATGCCATGCCTGCGGATGATAAAAGCGATGGCACGGTTGGTTCGCGCGGTGGCTATTTGATTACCGATAACGCGGATATTGTGCAAGCTGCCCAAAAAATTCTTGACCACGATTTCGACCCGACGCTTCACGCCGATGTGCGGCGTTGGGGAACGAACACCGATGATTTTCCTTCGTTCGATTTTGTGCCGAACTATGACGATGGCGGCAAAGGATACGCGGTTCAATTCGCACAGCCGTTTCAAGCGACAGGCGCGTTTCCGATTGAATTGGTGCAGTGTCCCGACAATTGTCTGCGGACGACGGATGCGCTGCTCGGTATGGTCGCGCAAGCGCAAACGGGCGATGTGCTTTTGGTCGAACAGTTGTATGAATACAAATACTGGGGCACGGGCAAGAGCAATACTGTTGCTGACCCGAACTTGCGCCTCGCTGCTTATATTGGCGCGGCGAAACGCGGCGCGCGCGTTCGTATATTGCTCGATTCGTTTTACGATTCATTCAGCGACCCGCGCAGCAACTACGAGACGTGCGTGTACGTGAATCAATTGTCGCTGCTGTACGACATTCAATGTCGTCTCGGCAATCCGACCAAGCGCGGCATTCACATGAAAATGGTCTTGATGAAAAAAGGCAATACCGGATTCGTACATCTCGGCAGCATCAACGGCTCGGAAACCTCCAACAAGTTAAATCGCGAACTTGCTACGCAAGTGGAATCTTTGCCAGCGTTTCAGTATTGGCGGCAGGTCTTTGAACTGGATTGGGCGACCACCGATTTTTCGCCGCACAAACAATTTTTGCCAATGCTCTTTCGCAAATCAAATCAATAGCTCGCGGTCTGCCGCCTGCTATCCGCATTCGCATTTTCATTTGACCGCGCGTATTCGTTGTGCTACACTCGTCTCGGCGTGGACAAAATGTCCTCGTAGCTCAGTGGATAGAGCAGCGGCCTCCGAAGCCGTGTGCGAGAGTTCAAATCTCTCCGAGGGCATATTGCTGTACGAAAAGGAAGCAGGGAAACAAGGTACCAACTACCTGTTTCCCTGTTTTCGCTCCATGAATTATTCTGAATGGCGCAGCGCCTTTGAGCGCGCCGTGTCAATACCCGAAGCGCAAATCAATCTCGCCCATGCCGCGCTCTTGCTGGCAACCGACGAATATCCCGCTTTGGATGTTTCGTACTATTTGGCGCGTTTGGATGAAATGGCGGAAACGCTCGGTGCACGTATCACCCACGCGGACACACCGCGCGCCATCATTGCAAAACTCAACACTTTGCTTTTTGACGAATGGGAATTTCGCGGCAACCGCGCCGAATACTATGACCCGCGCAACAGTTATTTGAATGATGTGCTGGAACGCCGCGTCGGGCTGCCGATTACGCTCTCGGTGTTGGTGTTGGCAATCGCGCAACGTTTGAAATTGCCGATTGTGGGCGTTGGGCTGCCGGGGCATTTTGTTGTGAAATGGCGCGACGCCCAAAACGAAATTGTCTTGGACCCATTTTACGGCGGAGAAATTCTAGAGCGCGCGCAAATCGAGCAGCGCGCGCGCGAAATCGTAAATCCGCTCATGCCCTTTCAAGCAAGTTGGTTGGACGCCGTAGGCAACAAATATATTTTGACGCGGATGTTGCACAATCTAAAATCTAGTTTTCTGCGATTGCAACAGATCGCACGCGCGTGGCAAGTGGTTGACAAGCTGCTGCTCCTCGACCCGCGCGCAGGTGATGAAATTCGCGATTTTGGTCTCCTCTCGCTGCAGCTGGGCGCGTTTCGGCAAGCCGCGATTTCGCTTGAACAATATCTCTTGGCACATCCCGACGCGCCCGACGAGCCGCAAGTGCGCGTCTATTTGAATCGCGCGCTCCAACAGGTTGAGCGCTTGAATTAGCATGTCGAATCCTTACGAAACGATAATTTCTAACGTTGGCTGGGCAGAAATTCCCGTTGGCATTTTGCGAATGGAAGGACCCGACGCGCAAAAATGGCTCCACAAAATTGTGACGGCGGATGTTGAACATTTGCAAATCGGGCAGGGGGCATACAGCGCGCTGCTCGACGCCAAGGGACATTTTGTCGCGGACTTTACCATTTTGCGCGATGGGAACGTGTTTGGCGCGTTCGTTGATTTGTCCGTGCGCGAAAAACTTTTCAACACGCTCAAGCGCTACATCCTTCGCGAAAAAGTGACGCTCACCGATGTCACCGAACGTTGGGTGTGTCTCACGTTGATTGGAACGCAAGCCGCATCTGTGGTCGAGCAAGTTTTGGAAACACGCGCGCCGACGCGTTTGTACGATTGGGTCTGGGGACACAAAGAAGTGACCGCCGCGCGCGTGGTGCGTTCCGCGCGTGCGCGTGTGCCATCGTATGATGTCATGATTCCCGTATCCGGCGTCCCTGATGTACGCGCCGCCCTGCACGACACCCCAAAAACTCCCGATGCGATTTTGGAAACGCTGCGCATCGAAGCCGGCTTGCCGCGTTGGGGCGTTGATTTTGACGAAACAACGCTCGCGTTGGAAATTCCCGATGTGATTTCTATTCGCGTGGACCAAGGATGTTATGTTGGGCAAGAGGTCGTCGCGCGCATTGTGCATCGCGGACACGTCAATCGGCATCTGCGCGGTTTGCGAATTGAAGACGATGTGGTGCCGCCGCGCGGCGAAACAATTCAATTCGATGGCATTGCTGTTGGCAATGTAACATCCTCCGCGCGTTCACCGATGTTTGGAAATATCGCGCTCGGTTATGTGCGACGTCATGTTGAAGTTGGCGCACAAGTACTGTTGAACGGCGCAACTGCGCGTATTGTCGAATTGCCATTCCCGATGCTGTAATGCCGCTTTATCTCCGCGAACAAGAAGTTGAAAAATTATTGACGATGCGCGATGCACTGCGGCTCGTCGAGGACGCGCTGCGCGATTTTGGCAATGGCGACGCGCAGAATCAGCCGCGTCAACGCATTCGCGCCCCACAAGGCGTTTTGCATCTGATGCCCGCCGGTCTGTTCACGCGCGGCTATATGGGTTTCAAAGCGTACACGTCATTTCGCGGCGAGGCGCGTTTTTATTTTCATCTCTTTGATGCCAACACCGGCGCGTATCTCGCGATTATGGAAGCGAATCGTTTGGGACAAATGCGAACGGGTGCGGCGTCCGGCGTAGCAACTAAATTTCTTGCGCGCAAAAATGCAAAAACCATCGGCATCATCGGTACAGGATGGCAAGCCGAATCGCAATTACATGCGGTGTTTGCCACGCGTCCCTTTGAACGTGTAAAATGTTTTTCGCGCGACGAATCACATCGCAAACAATTCGCGGAAAAAATGTCGGAACAGTTGGACCTTACGATTGAACCCGTCGAATCGGCGCGTGAGGCGATTGTCGAAAGCGATGTCGTCATTGCGATTACCACTGCCGCGCAACCTGTGGTGAATGGCGAATGGTTGAAAGCCGGCGCGCACGTGAACGCGGCAGGCGGCAATTGGGCAGCGCGCCGCGAAGTGGATACCGAAACCATAAAACGCGCGCACGCGCTTTTTGCTGATTCCGTTGAGCAAGCAAAAATGGAGGCAGGGGATTTAATTCTCGCGGTTTCGGAAAACGCGATTGGTTGGCATCAGGTTCAGGAATTGTCCGCGTTGGTGAGTGCACGCGCGACGGGACGCATGAGTGATGAAGACATTACGTTATTCAAATCGTGCGGCATCGCGTTAGAAGATGTTGCGGTTGGTTCATTCGTGTACGAACGCGCGCGCGAAATGAAAATTGGAAATGAATTGTTATTATGAAAATTATCGTCTGCATCAAACAGGTCCCTTACATTGACCAACTCAAATTCGACCACGACACCAAGCGCGTAATTCGTGAAGGCGTTGATTCGGAAATCAATCCGTTCGACAAACGCGCGTTGACGCACGCGATTGAATTGAAAAAACAATTCGGCGCGGAAACGATTGTCGTGACGATGGGACCGCCGCAAGCGGCAAGTGCGCTGCGCGAAGCATTGGCGATGGGGATGGACCGCGCGGTGCATTTGCTCGGGCGCGAATTTGCGGGCGCGGATACGTTGGCGACAGCGCGCGCGTTGGCGAAAGCGATTCAGTACATCGGTTTCGATTTGGTGTTGTGCGGAAAATACGCGACGGATGCGGAAACTGCCCAAGTGCCGCCGATGCTCGCAGAACTTTTGGATATTCCACAAATTACGGGCGCGACAAAAATTCAATGGGATGAAAATAAATTTCTCGTCACGCGCGAAATGGATGACGGCTTTGAAACATGGCGTGGCGAGTTGCCCGCGCTGTTCACAGTCGGGGAGCGCTTGTGCAAACCACTGCGCGCAACGCCCGAAGATTTGGAACGGGTGCAAGATTTGCCCATCAAGATTATTGAACCCGCACAGTTGGGCGATGTCGCGGAATTTGGTTTGCAAGGTTCACCGACCTGGGTCGAATCCATCGAATCTATCGAGCCGCAACGCAAACGCATCCTTCGTCAGGCGAGTGATGGCGTTGAACGCGTTGTGCGTGAGACGTTTGACGATTTGAAACGCGAAGGTCTGTTTGGCGAATGGCAATCGAAAACGCACACGCAAATTGAAACGGGCGCGGTCCGCGACAATTCGGCAAAATCGTTTTGGGTGTTTGTGGAAATCATCGAAAACGAAATTCGTCCTGTCACGTTTGAATTGTTGGGGCGCGCGGTGCAGCTTGCAGAGGAAAGCGGCGGAGAAGTTGGCGCGTTGGTGTTGGGCGCAGACATTAAACGGCTCGAGAAAATTCTGGCATCACACGGCGCGGACAAAATTTATTTTGCCGAACATTCCGCGCTCGCACAGTACGCAACGGAACCATTTGCGCGCATCGTCAGTGGCGCTATCGCGCAACACAAACCGTTCGCGGTGTTTGTTCCCTCTACGGCGAACGGGCGCGACCTCGCGCCGCGCGTTGCCGCACAACTAAATATCGGTCTCACGGGCGACGTGATTGGTTTGAATCTCGACACGCAAGGCAATTTGGTGCAGCTCAAACCTGCGTTCGGCGGCAACATCGTCGCACCGATTCTTTCCAAAACGCTGCCCGTGATGGCAACGGTGCGTCCCGGAATTTTGGAACACGCGCAAGCAAATCCAAATCGCAATGTGCGCGTAATGGAATTGCCTGTGAGTGATGTTTCGAGCCGCGTGGAATTTGTGAGCAGCGAAAAAACAACCGACGAAGGCGTGCATCTCGACGACGCGGAAATTATTATCGGCGTTGGTGTGGGCGTCGGCGGCGCGGATAATTTGCCGCAGGTACAAGAACTGTGCCGCGCGCTCGACGCGCATATTGGCGCGACGCGCAAAGTGATTGACAATGGCTGGCTGCCGCGTCAATTGCAAATTGGTTTGACCGGACGTTCGATTGCGCCGCATTTGTACATCGCGCTCGGTGTGCGCGGTAGCTTTAATCATACCGTCGGCATTCAACGCGCGGGAACGATTCTCGCTATCAACAACAACCCCGACGCGGACATTTTCAAACAATGTGATTATGGAATTGTGGGCGATTGGCGCGATGTGGTGAGTGAGATGTTGAAGCAAGCAGCAGTCAAGTAGTAATCACGCGTCAGTAATCAATCACCAAGCTTTAGTTTTCAAAGGAAACGAACATGACACGAATTGTACGCGCGGACGAACGCGTGGCGTGTGAACTGAATGTAAATGGGGAACGCGAACGAGTTTTTGTTGAACCGTCGCGTTTTTTGTCGGATGTGTTACGTAACGATTTGGGTTTGACCGGACTCAAGGTCGCGTGCGGCGCGGCGAATTGCGGTGCGTGTACGGTGTTGGTGGATGGCATGCCTGTTTATTCGTGCATCACGCTCACGCTTGATGTGGAAGGGCGCGCCATTACGACGATTGAGGGTTTAGCGCGCGGCAACGAATTGCATCCCGTTCAACGCGCGTTCGTCGAGCATGACGCGCTCCAATGCGGGTTTTGCACATCGGGACAAATTCTTACCATGAGCGCGTTCCTTGAAAAAAATTCCGCCGTGAGCGAAGATGAATTGCGCCAAGCGATGTCAGGAAATCTATGTCGCTGCGGCGCGTATGTGAAAATTTTGCAAGCAGGTCTTGCTTTGCAAGTGAGCAGTGAACAGTAATCCGTATTCAGTGAGACGGCTGACTGATTACTGGTTACAGTCTTCTTCAAGATGCCAAAACTTGTCCGAACCAAAGTGGAAAACGAAGGACGCGTTACCGAAGAATACGCGTGGGTGCAAGAACCGAAAACGACGCCGTGGGATGTAGAAGAAGAATTGCGCGTCGTCGGCAAACCGATTGCGCGCGTGGACGGCGTCGAGCGCGTCACGGGCGCGGCGAAGTATACAACCGATATGCAATTGCCGCGTATGCTGCACGCGCAATTTTTACGCAGCCCGCATCCGCACGCGCGCATTTTGAGCATTGATACCTCTGACGCGGAAAAAATTGTGGGCGTGCGCGCGGTGCTTCATTCCAAAAATATTGCAAGCACCTATGGTGCAAGCAATAGATTCGCAGGACACCGCGATTTTTTCAATGACCCCGTACGCTTTGTCGGTGATGAAGTCGCGGCAGTATTTGCAGACTCGCCCCAAATTGCGCGCGCCGCGCTGAAAGCAATTCGTGTCGAGTACGAGTTGCTGCCGTTTGTGTTGGATGCAGAAGCGGCAGTGCAGCCCGATGCGCCGCAACTCACGCCAAATGGAAATTTGCAGGGCGGCAATCCTTCGACCTACGCGCGCGGTGATGTTGCAAAGGGATTTGCGGAAGCGGATGTCGTCCTCGAACGCGAATTTACAACGGGCGCGCAAATCCACAGCGCGCTGGAAACACATTCGAGCGTTGCCGAGTGGGATGGCAAGACGATGACGATTTACGAGTCCACGCAAGATGTGGACGGTGTGCGCAATCGCGTTGCCAAATTGCTGAATCTCGATGCAACGCGCGTGCGTGTGATTGCGTCGTACATTGGCGGCGCGTTCGGCGCAAAATTTGGCGCGGGCAAATTCACTTTGCTCGGTGCGTTGATGGCGCACAAACTCAAGCGCCCCGTGCGATTCGTTCTCGACCGTCACGGCGAACAACTCGCAGCGGGACAGCGTTCACCCACAAAGCAAAATCTCAAACTGGGCGCGAAAAAAGATGGCACGCTCACTGCGCTTCAATTGACTACGTACAACAATATCGGCGCGTACGCGTCGTGGAATCCGTACGTCGAAGGCCCGGTGCGCGAATTGTATGCGTGCGAAAATGTGCAGACGACGAGCTACGGCGTTTTCACCAACACCCCTCCATTTGCTGCGTTCCGCGCGCCGGGTTTCGTGGAAGGAATTTTCGCGCTCGAATCATTGCTCGATGAACTCGCGGCGAAATTGAATATGGACCCGCTCGACTTACGGATGAAAAATTATTCGAGCGTGTTTCCCGAAAACGGGAAAGGTTATACGTCGAATGGTTTGTTGGACGCGTATCAAGAAGGCGCGCGCGCGATTCAATGGGATGAACGACGAAAGACGAAAGAGGAACGCCAAAAGAATAGTGGCGTGATTCGACGCGGGATTGGGATGGCGAGTCAGATTTGGTATGGCGCGGGCGCGCCGCCATCCTACGCGGTCATCAAAATTAATCCCGACGCGACAGCCGTTATTCTGACCGCATCGCAAGATTTGGGTACGGGAACGAAAACGATTTTGTGTCAGATTGCTGCCGAAGAACTCGGTTTGCCAATGGAAAAAATTTCTGCCGAAATCGCCGACACTCAAAGCGGACCCTTCGCGGGTGCGTCAGGCGGAAGCATGACAGCATCTTCAATTGGACCTGCGGTGCGTGAAGCGGCTGCGGATGCGCGCCAACAATTGATTCAACTCGCGGCAACCTTTTTGAAAAAACGCGCAAAAGATGTTCGCATCGAAAACGGAATGGTCAGAGCGCGCGCGTTTGAAAAACCGCTTGCAGAAATTCTTGGCGAACTGGACAATATCCAAATTATCGGACACGGCTCGCGCAATCCAAATCCGAGTGCATACGAAATCCGTACGTTTGGCGCGCAATTCGCTCAAGTCGCGGTGGATGTGGAAACGGGAGAAATTCGTGTGGAACGCGTTGTCGCGTCACACGATTCGGGACGCATTTTGAATCCGCTCACCGTGTCGAGTCAAATTGAAGGCGGTGTGTTGCAAAGTATGGGGTTTGCGTTGATGGAACAGCGCGTGTTGGATGCGAGCGGCGTTTCGCTCAACGCGAATCTGGAAGGGTATCACGTGCCGACGATTGCAGATGCGCCAAAAATTGAAACGCACATGATTGACCGCGCGGATGTTCTCGCCAACAATCTCGGCGTCAAGGGCGTGGGCGAGCCGCCGATTATTCCAACCGCCGCCGCGATTGCCAACGCGATTTATGACGCGATTGGTGTGCGATTCTATGACGCGCCGATTACGCGCGATAAAGTTTTGAATGCGTTGGAAAAAATCGAAAACGAAACACTGAAAATGGAACTGCGCGACTGCTTGTAATCGTCCGCGAGAAATTTTTTGACAAGATTAACATGATTAACAGGAACGAAACCTTCATCCTGTAACTCCTGTTATTCTTGTCTCATCCCAACCTTCATGAATTTTGAAATCGCATTTCCACAAACAATTGATGAAGCCGTGTCCGCAAAAGAAAATGGCGCGCGTTGGTTCGCGGGCGGAACGGATTTGATTCCGCAAATCAAATCGGATGTTCTTTATCCGAACGATATCGTCACCACTACGCGTTTGGTGAATTTGAAACGCGTACACGATTTGCGCGGGATTTCGAGTGGAGTCCAACTCGACAGCACGAGCGATGGCGTCCGCATCGGCGCGCTGACGACGCTGACAGAAATTTCGGAACACGAGACGATTCGAAAAAATTATCGTGCGCTCGCGCAAGCGTGTGAACTCGCGGCATCACCACAGATTCGCAACGTTGCGACAATCGGTGGGAACTTGAATCAAGATTCGCGCTGCGCGTATTATCGAAATGGTTTTAACTGCTATTTGCGCGGCGGCGAAAAATGTTTCATGCGCGATGGCGAAAACCGTGATGCGGCAGTGATTGGCTATCACGATTGCGTGCATGTTCATCCGTCGGACCCCGCGAACGCGTTGGTTGCGTTCGACGCGCAGATTGTTGTGCGTGGTAGAGCAGGGGAACGGACAATTGCGGCGCAAGATTTTTTCCGCGCGCCCGATGCCAACGATGCGCGTATGAATGTGTTGAACGCGGATGAAATGATTACGGAAATTGTTTTGCCGCGCGTTTCAGAAAATACGCGCAGTGTGTATGTGAAAGCGATGGACAGGGCTGTGTGGACGTTTGCGTTGGCGAGTGTGGCGGTGAGAGTGGAGATACGAGAAACGAGAAGCGAAAACGCGCGGGTTGTGTTTGGAGGAGTCGCGCCGATTCCATATCGGGAATTTCGCGTAGAGAAAACGCTATCGGGCAAAGAATGGAACGAGAATTTGGTTACACAAGGCGAATTTGGGGTATTGGAAAATGCGATGCCACTTGCCCACAACAGTTACAAAATTCGTTTGGCGCGCGGGATGTTGAAACGCGCGCTGCGGGAATGTTTGGAAAATGGGTGATGTAGTGGGAATCCAGTGGAGGTTAACCGAATGGGACGCAAGGTGACATGTCCTGCAGGACAGTGGACAACAATCTTTGACCATGCGTTCGTGCAATTACCGAACGCATGGAGAGTCTCGTTTGCCGCAGCGGATGGCGGCACAGTGGCGGGCGAGGTCGAAGAGAAAAAGTCATCCTGGATTCTGCCCAATCCACCGACGACGCAACCACTCCAATCGGTCATTATATTTAGACGCGGCTGGTGGAACACGTTCTACTCGGTGCGCGTCAAGCCCACGCGAGATGTCATCGCACAGATTGGATAGTGCGTGAAAGAAGCGTTGTGCCGATTGAGTCGTGAGCTCTGTGTGAGTGACGTAATCCAAATCGTTTTCGAAACACATTCCATCAGTGAGGACAATGAGCGCGGCATCGCGTCGGGATGGAATCACAGTCGTTTGTCGGAACGCGGAAAATTGTTGGCGCGGGAATTGGGGAAGCGACGATGCGATGACAAGATTGATGCAGTATTCACATCGGATTTGGAAAGGGCAGTCGAGACGGCGCGTATTGCATTTGAAAATTCAAGCGTGCCGATTTTTTTCAATTGGCGTTTGCGCGAATGTAATTATGGCGCGTTGAATGGTCAACCTGCGAAAATCGTTCATGGCGAACGAAAAAAATATCTCGATGCTCCGTATCCGAATGGTGAAAGTTGGCGGCAAGCGATTGCGCGAGTGAATCGCTTTTTCAACGATATTGAATTGCTGCAAACATGCGCGCGGATTTTGCTTATCGGACATGTGGCGACGCGTTGGGCGTGCGAGCATTATTTGAATGGAATTGCGTTGGAAGATTTGGTGAGCGCGGAATTTGTGTGGCGGGAAGGGTGGGAGTATCAGTTGGCGAGGGAAAGGACCTGAGAAAATTTGTTTGACGATGCTGTTCATTGCTTTATACTTGTAACGAGAGTGAGGCACTATGGAACGAAAACTTGAATCGCAAGCAGATTACATGCGCGAGATTGCAAAAATCATCACCAAGTTGCCCGTCGAACGCGCGGCAGAGGTTTATGATTTTGCGCGTTTTTTGTTGTCGCCGCGCCCAATCGAAAGTCCTCTCTCCGATGAGGACGATTGGCTGAACGACAGTCCCGAACGGATTGCAAAGGAAGATGTTGTTTGGGATGAGTCATTTGCGCGCAATCCAGAAAAGTTGCAGCGTATGGCATCCGAGGCGATTGCGGAATATGAAGCGGGTGAGACGACAGAGTTATTTAATGACAAGGGCGAGTTGAATTTACCATGAGGTCGCACACGACGCGCGATTTTCGGAAATTGTTTGGTGCTTTGCCCCATGAGGTTCAGGAACGCGCGCGCAAAGCGTATCGCTTGTGGCAAGACAATCCGTCACACCCGGGGTTGAACTTTAAGCAGGTTGATACGGCGAATCGGATTTATTCGGCGCGTGTGGGAAGGGATTGTCGCGTCTTGGGAACGTTGCATGGTGATACGGTGATTTGGTATTGGATTGGAAAACATGAGGAGTATGAGCGCGAATTGAAGGCAAAGTAGAACTCTCCATTTGTAACGCGATGGGCGTGCGAGCATTATTTGAATGGAATCGCACTGGAGGATTTGGTGAGCGCGGAATTTGTGTGGCGGGAGGGGTGGGCGTACCGTCTTGAGGGTTAGTCCAGTCTCTGCGCTTTGTCTGGACTGCTGTATGGTCTCAGATGAATGTTTATTGCGGCAAAATCCATATTTAGGAGTATGGAAGAACGGAAGGTTAATTGATATGCTAACTCTTTATCACGGTGGTGGTGCAGGCGATTATGAACTGCGTGACAAGAGTTTTAGCGATGAGCAGTGGATAAGAATCAAGCAAACCACTAGCAGGCTAATGGCTGCAAGGGGTTCGGCAAAGGCTGTTGAGTTATTCGAAAATCTACCGTTCCATCTCTTTGATGCCACAAATGGTTTCATGGATGAATTCAGCGTTCTCTTTGCGTTTCTCCCCTTTGAGCAATATCTCCAATTTTCGGAGACTTATAAAGACAAAAATATCACCAAAGCTGCATTTGAAATTTCGCAGACACTTTCTGAAACATGTTCACACTTTGTGCGGTTTGTAGCAGTAGGTCTAGAATCACCGAATGATTTGGAAGCAGTTACTACCCCAACTTTGCAAGTCACTTCACAAGTAGTGGGGCGAGCGTTAGCAGATGCGGAACAACTTATCCGAACGCGCGACGCGACTAGCGGTGTGGATAGAGTACACACTGCTTTTCATGGATACCTTCGTGCAGTCGTAGCGAAAATGGGGATTGAGTCTGACCGGGATTCAAGCATCACCTCGCTTTTCAAAATAATACGCGAGAATCATCCTGCTTTTGGCGGAGGTATGGCTAAAGAAGAGGTTGATAAAATTCTTCGCGCAACTGCAACTATATTAGATGCTCTGAATCCTATTAGAAATCGCGCAAGCGTCGCGCACCCCAACGATACGTTGCTGGATGAGGCAGAAGCAATGCTGGTAATAAATATTGTGAGAACCCTCTTGCATTATTTGAATATCAAAATAGGTATCGGATGAACATCGATTGCACGATCGTTAGATTTGAGAATTCCGTACTTTAATTGTCATGATACACTTGGAGTAGCGAACACCTGTTCGGTTATGGTATATCTCTCATGCTGACGATAAACGAGCGCAGTGAAAATTATTGTGAGCGCATGGACGCAGTAAAAAAATATATCCGCAATCATACGGACGAGCCGTTGAATCGGCGCGTGTTGGCACAACTTGCCGGATTCTCGGTGCCGCACTTGCATCGTGTGTTTGCGGCGACGGAAGGCGAGAGCATCGCAAGTTATGTGCGTCGTGTGCGCTTGAAACGCGCAGCGCAAAAATTGCGAATGGGCGCGGTGGACATTACCGAAGTGGCATTCGCGGCGGGGTATCACACGCACGCGGCATTTGGCAAAGCGTTCAAGCAGCAGTACGGATTTTCGCCGAGTGAATTTCGCGCGCTCGGTTGCAGTCGCGCCACACAACTTTTGAGGAGAGAATAAATGGGTATCCGAATCAAACTGGAAAGTGTTTCCATCGGAGATTACGACAAGGCGTTGGACTTTTATACAAACAAATTGGGCTTTGTAAAAAAGCATGATATTCCGCTTGGAGAGGGCGCGCGATGGATTACGGTGGTTTCGCCGCAAGAACCAAATGGCACCGAACTGTTACTCGAACCGAACGCAGAATATCCCGCGATGAAGGCGTTGAAAGAATCACTCGTCAAAGATGGAATTCCGTTCACTGCGTTTCAAGTGGATGATGTTCGCGCCGAGTATGAACGCTTGAAAAATCTCGGCGTCGAATTTACGATGGAGCCGACGAATATGGGACCGACGACGATAGCGGTGTTGGATGATACCTGTGGGAATTTGATTCAACTCTATCAAGTCCAATAAAGCATTTGGAAAAAAAGAGAGCAATCTTGATGATTGCTCTCTTTTTTAATTCAAATGCACTGTACGAAATTCATTCCATCTATTTTCTCGAATTGCCGCGCGCACATCGCGCATAAACGTCAGCATGAAACACAAATTGTGAATCGTCGCCAAACGATAGTACGACAATTCTTTGGCGCGATGAAGGTGATGTAGATACGCGCGCGAATAATTTTTGCACGTAAGACAATTGCATGTGGAATCAATCGGTGCGGTGTCCAACGTATAACGCGCGTTGGAAATCGTCAGCCGATTATTTCTTATTTCATCACGCTGCGCGATTTCACGCGAAATGATGAGCGCGCCATTGCGCGCCCAACGCGTCGGCGCGGCGCAGTCGAACAAATCAATCCCGCGTTCGACGCCATTGACAATATCCTCAAGTTCGCCAATGCCAAGCAAGTGACGCGGTTTGTTATCGGGCAAGAGCGGAATGGTCCACTCCAAAATCGCGTGCATGTCGTTTTTGCTCTTGCCGAGCGAACCGCCAATCGCCAGTCCATCGAACGGCAAGCCCCCAATCACACGCGCAGATTCCTCACGCAAATCGCGGTACGCGCCGCCTTGCACAATTCCAAATAAATTTTGGTGTTCGCGTTTTGTTTGCGCGTGTTGTGTAATGCAGCGTTCTGCCCAACGATGCGTGCGTCCCAATGCTTCGCGCGTGTACTCGTACGAATCGAGTGGTGAAGTACATTCATCGAACGCGAGAATAAAATCCGCGCCGAGTTGATGTTGAATTTGAATCGAGCGTTCGGGCGTGAGACGGATGATGGAACCGTCGAGATGCGAATTGAATGTTACGCCGTCGTCGTCAATTTTGTTGAGCGGAGTTCTATCGCCTTTGATTTCAATTTCCTCGCGCGCTTCGTCGGGAAAAATATCCGCGATTTTTCCGACACCATCGCGAATCGCCGCACCGAGCGAAAAAACTTGAAAGCCGCCGCTGTCCGTCGAAATGGGACGCTGCCAATTCATGAACGCGTGCAAGCCGCCGAGCTGCGCGATTTGTTCCGCGCCCGGGCGCAGCGCGAGATGATAGGTGTTGCAAATGATGAGCTGTGCGTCGAGTTCGTACAAATCTTGCGCGGTCAAACCCTTCACTGTTGCTTGCGTGGCAACGGGCATGAACGCGGGTGTTTCGATGTCGCCGTGCGCCGTGTGAATGACGCCGACGCGCGCGCGCGAGTTGGCGTCGCGGTGATGAATGTCGAAGGTGAGTGAGTCCAAGAGAAATTTTTCCAGAGTGAATTGACACAACAAAACGATGGAGCTAGAATTGCTGCATTCGCGTATTATAAAGAGGACGCGCGTTGGGCGCAAACAATTGGAGGATATGAATATGACGGGTGACGAACACAAGCAAGCACTTTTGGATGACCTGCGCGCGGCGCGGCGTGACTGGGACGCGCTACTTGAACCGATGACGGAAGCGGATATGCTTACGCCGGGCGTGGTAGGCGATTGGACCATCAAGGATATGGTCTCCCATCTTTCATTTTGGGAAGCGCGACCCGTGAAATGGCTGGAAGCCGCGCGACAAGCAACCACACCCGAACCATCCGCAGCGCCGAAGGATTTGAGTGAGGACGACTTGAACGCGTGGATTCAAGCGCGTTATCGCGACGATGCATTGAAAGATGTGTTGAACGCATCGCGCGCGATTCACGATGCTGTCGTAAAGAATGTGACGGAAATGTCTGCCGCCGATTTGGTGGAGCAGAAAATAGAGTGGCTGGGCGGAAATTCTTTGGCGGACGCGCTGCCGGGGAATACTCTTGAGCATTATCGCGACCACAGCGCGACAGTTCGGCAATGGTGGCAGAAGCATCGAGTTGGATAGAGGGTGAAATAAAGACACCGCGTTGTCTACAACGCGGTGTTGTTTTAATAGTAAATCGTTCGCACTCGATGATATGGCTTCATGCCTTTAACGTTCCCCTGACTGCTTTCCCACAAAAACCAATCCATTTGCAGACTAGTCAATTCGCGTCCGAGTTGTGCGAGCGCGTGGCGCAATAACTCGACTGCCCAAAGCATTGACGCGCGAATTTCGATTTCTTCCGCACTGTCTTTGGTTAAGGGTTTCTTGTTGTCCACGCGGCGTGCGAGCGATGGCGCGTAATGCAAAATGCCCCACGCGCGCAAAATTTGCGGAAGTTTGTAGTCGGCGAACGCAGTGAGGTCTTGGAGATTTTTGAACGCGCCCCACTTTTCGCCGTTGAACGAGCCGTACAAATCGCCGACGAGAATCTGCGCGCGTTTGAAAAAATTCACCGCGCGATTTTTATAAAGCGTCGTGTCATTGAAGGACGAAATGTTTTCCGCAACAATACGCGCGAGTTGTGTGGCGTCGCCGCTCGCCGATTCCACCAAACGCGCCGCGCTGCCGCCAAAATGGTCGCGCAAGACGCGTCCCAATTCCTGTGTATTGCGCCAGCGTTCGACAAACAACGGGATTTCGACGTTGCCTTTCAAGACGCGCGCGAGGTATTCGGGCGAAATCGCTGCGAGAAAATTCGCGTCAAGAAAATTTTCATCGCGCTGTGCCGCGCGTTTGAGCGATGCTGCCAATGCCCAATAGCCGTCGACATCGCCTTGAATGTGATTCACACGCCATTTTGGTTCGCCCCAAAAACTAAAGTTGAGCGCGTCGAGTAAAAAAATATAGGTGATGGTTTTTTCCGTGCCGTCATAAAAATGATGTTCGTAATTCCAATTGGGAACGGGGACGGGACGCAGGGACAACACTTGCGCGACAGTCTGCACGCGTTTCAAATCAATTGAAACAAATTCCGCGCGTTTGAGTACATCGGCGGTTGTGGTGAGAACGCGCAATGGGTCGGCGCGTGAATTGAGAATCGCCGTGAGATTGCGGGAAAGAGTTGAAAAAGCCATTAGCGCGATTATAGCATGAGAGAGGAACTGCCGGCGGAAATAGAGCGTGTAAGCGGATTGCACGCTCTTGGTATCCGCTAATCTGCGTTCCCTTTCAGTTGGCAGCTGCCTACTTTTGGCACGAATTGTAATTACGCCCGAGGTTAATCACAATGTCGGCGGGAGCATTTGGTTCGCCGGAATGAATGATGCTTGTGGCGGGGTCAAGGCGCAAGAGCGCGGCGAGGCGCTGCGCGGTGGCAGGTTTGTTGTGATAGAGCGTTATTGTGCTGGTCGACGCGAGCGGAATGGAATCGTTGAGCAGTGTTGTGGTGATGCCTTGCCGTTTGAGCGCAGTTTGCGCGACTTGAGCAGTTTGGAGATTGCCGCTGATGATTTGAATGTTTGCTTTTTCGAGTGCGATGGTATCAATCTCTTGTGTCATGGGCGCGAAAAATTCTACGAGCAGCGGGTGAATTTTTTGCATGTTGGGCAACAAGACCCACGCGCCTTCCGGTGTGATGTACGATTGCGTGACGCGATTGTCAATCGCGCGCGATTTAATTTTGTCCATCCGCAATTGCGTGCCGATGTATGCGAGGGCTGCCAATTCCGTCGGACTCAAATCGGTCTGAATTGAATCACTCATTTCTTGATAGAGCTGGGTCCATTTCGGCAACAAATTCAATGAAGTCGCTCTGTCCCACATTGCAAGAATTACTTGGCGTTGTCTGCGCCCGCGGTCATAATCGTTTGTCGTATAACGCGAACGCGCGTAACGCAGTGCGGTGACGCCATCCATTGTTTGCAAGCCCAGTTTGAAATTCAGCGTCGCGTGTCCGTAATCGTCGTAAAAATCTTGTTCGTACAATGGACAATCTACATCCACGTCAATTCCGCCGAGAATATCAATCGCTTTGCGAAACGCGTCGAAACCGCCGCGCACGAAATAATGTACGCGCACGCCCAAATTTTGTTCAATCGTCGTTTTGATGAGATTCGGTCCGCCGCCTGGATAATTGTAATAGCCGCCGTAAAAATCCGCGGTGTTGATGCGCTGCTTGCCCACGCTCGGAATGTTGACATACAAATCGCGCGGGATTGTCAACATGCCCACCGTTTTTTCGGCTTGATTGATGCTGAGCAAAATAATGGTATCGGTGCGCCAATTGCTTTGTCCGGGGCGTTGGTCAGTACCGAGCAATAGGATATTGATGTTTGTTGGCGGAACGAGCGCATCGTCGCGCACGGTGGCGGCTTGAGGGGGGGGGGCGGCGACGGCAACTTTCGCGACAGGTGTTACGGGAATGGGTGTTTCAAGAGGAACGACGGTGCGAATCGCGACGGGCGCGGAAGGCGCGACGTTTTGCGCGAAGGGCGTCGGCGTCGCCAGCATGATGGAAATGAACGGCGCATCATTCGTGAACGCAGAATGGTTCGATGCAAGTGTTGTGTTGTCTGAAGGAAAAAAATACGCGTAGGCAAAAAGCGCGCCGACCATTCCATAGACGACGAGATTGCCGACAAGCAAACGTTTGATGAGGGAAGGATTCACGACCGTTGGAAAAAGGACCTCGAAGAGTTTTCAAATCTTCGAGGTTTCGATTTTTAGAGCGGACGTGCCGCGAGCCGTTTTATTTTTCCGCCCGCGTCTTGCCACGTAATCGTCGAGAGTCCCAGTTTCTGACGCAAGGTTTCGTCGCGCATACCCGACGCGGAATCGCGCACCGCGCTTGTCCACCGCAATACTTCGAACGAAACTTTGCCGACAAGTCCCGCGAGCTGCGCAACATCGGACAAGACGTATTCGAGATTGCGCGGCGTACATTCAAATAAGCGTTCGCGGGGTTGATATTGTTCGACGTACTGTTTGTACGTATTTGGAAAATCGGGCGGCAATCGCAGCTTGCGTTCTTTGTGCCAGCGACGCGGGTCATCGTAGCGAATCATCACGAACGGTTGGTCGGGATGCGCCAAATCCATGTCACCCAGACGAATCGCCATCGCTTCGCTTTTCTTGATGCCCGTCGTGAGAAGCAACGTGACGAGCAAGTGAGGACGCGCATCCGGTTTGGGCGCGCTCAACAGTTCGCGCGTTGTTTTCAACAAGCGTTCCACTTGCGCGGTGTTCAGCACTTCGGGCAATGGCACAATCACCGGTTGATGCGCAACGGGCGCGGCGGGGTCATTTTCGGTAACGCCTTGTTCGTACAAATAGCTGAAAAAAACTTTGATGGACGTGAGCCGCCGTTGATACGATTTCATGCTGCACGGCACACCGCGTTGATAACGCAAATAGTGCATGAACGTTTGAATGTCTTGCGACGTGATTTCCGCCGCGGGTTTGTTCGAGCCGATGTATTTGCGAAAGATGTTCAAGTCGCCGCCGAACGCTTTGATGGTGTTTTCAGAAAAACCCTGTTGGCGCATGTGTTCGTGGAACGCGGTAATCGCCGCGTTCAAAGAAGAGGTCATGTCAAGCATATTTGGCACAAACGCCAGCGGCACGAGTTCGCCGTTTTGAGGTTTGTTGGGACGAAAGAGCGTGAGTTGGACGGGAGTCATAAGCACCTCGTTATTCAAATCGAATCGGGTCGGATTCAAACATTCGAATGGATTAGGCGTAAGGGCGCTAGCGTTTCTAAATTTTTCGTGTTGTACGTAACCAATGTGAGCCCGTGATGTAGGGCAGTGGCAGCAATGACGGCTTCTGCATACGTGAGCGGCGCTTCCGTTTCGCCGCGCAGTTTGAGCAATTCTGCCGCGCGGCGCGCGATTTCATCATTCACCGGATGCGTGACAAACGGCGTCAAAAACTCTTGAGTCTGTTTCAGGTCGTTCGGTTGGGTCAACAACCAAATCTCCAAGTGCGACCATACCGAAGTATGCAAGTCCCCTTGTTCGGTCAGCTGTTGCGCAAAGGTCAACGTTTCCGCGACGCCGCGCAGGCAGCGAATCAGCACATCCGTATCGAGCAAATAATCACTCACGCCGCGCCTTTCGCCGGGTAGGGACGGTGGTGCTGAACGCTGCGCGTGAAAATGTGCCGGACGCGCGCAGCTGGGTCACGACGCTGTCAATTGCCGTACCGTCGCTAAGGAGCGGATAGCTTTCGGGTTGCCATGCCGGATTACGCTGCGAATTTTCAAACAGCGAAGCAAGTTTGAGGCGTCGCAATTCGCGTGCGGTGGCGCGTGCAATCACTTCACTGCGCCGTTTCGCCGGAACGAGCCGACGCAAATCATCCAACACAGGACGCGGGAAATTGACGTTAATGCGCTCGATTGGTGTATTCATTTTCCGTCAATGATAAAGCTCTAATGAAAACATCATTATTTTACACCCAATAATACGTCCGTCAATAGCACATTTGTTTGTATTTTTTATTATGTTTAGTTTGTCGTTGACAAAATCGTAAAAAATCTATAAAATACTACAACAATAATGGAGAATTTAGTAGATTCATCCTCAACGCAACAAGCGGATTGGCTGTCGCTGCGTGACGCAAGTGGGAAATTGGGTGTCTCACCGGCAACGTTGCGGAACTGGGCGGACGAGGGGCGCGTGCCGTCGTATCGGACACCGGGCGGACACCGGCGCTTTCGCGTGGGACAAGGCGGACCCGGGAAACCCATGCCGCGCCGTTCCGACACGCGCTGGCGTGTGCTGCAGCACAGCGCGCTGGGACGATTGAATTTGGCGCGCGCGGAAGGACCGGCGCAAAGTTTTGTAATGCAAGCAAACGTGGAACATACTGCGATTGAACGCGTGTTGCTTCAATTGCTTGTCCGAGGGCTGAAACATTCCGGCGCGGCTTTGGTGGTCGCGGATGCGGATGGGTTGGGTGAAACGATTGCGATATTCAATTGGCGCAACGGGAGGTCATTGCGCCAAACGCTTGTTTGGTTGGGAATGTTTCGGAACGCGTTTTTGGAGAGCGTGGTCGAGTTCTCGTTTGGACTGGGCGAGCCAGAGGTGGACGAATTGAATTTGTGGCTGCGGCGCGCGAATGAGATAATTGACCACGTGTGTATTTCTATGCTAGAGTACCGCAACGAGGACACAAAGGCAGATGCCCGAAAACGATAAGGAAAAAATTTCGCGCGGGGTTCGGCGCATTCCCGAACAGTCCGTCTTGTATGAGCGGATTGTGCCGTTGGCATTGGTCGCGATGGCAGTGCTGCTGGTTTTGATTATCGTGATTGCGTTGGGAATTTTGCTGGGGTTCATCCGATTGTGAGGCAACGCATTTCAAAAATGAATTTTCAAGTATAAGTCAATAGAAACTCAGTGGAAAGTACATATACTTTTGTTTCTACAACCATTTTTGAAATGCGGTGGAGTACGATATGGGCTCATTCGTAGCTGTCGTCCCGTTTGCAAGCGCGTTGATTCTGGCGGCGCTGACGTACGATTTGTATCGGCGCCATCAACATTATCATGGCACACATCGTCACTTGCTCTTTTGGGCAATTGGCTTGGGGATGTTTGGCATCGCGAGTTTATGTGACGGAATCTTGGAGTTGACATGGAGTGAACTTGCATTCATCGGTTGGTATTTGTTTGGCGCGATTTTGAACGCGGCATGGATTGGACAAGGCACCGTGTTTTTGTTGGTACGCAAACGTTGGGTGTTTGCGACGGCGATGCTCCTCGCGTTGCTAAGTATCGTGACGGCTGTGATTTTGCTTTCGACGCCACTGGAGGCACAGGCGTATCATGTTGGCATACCGATTGCTGACCAATATCAAAGTATTTTGCCGCACGATGCCATCATCCGCCGCGCGACACCGTTCTTTAATATCTATGGCACAATCACGCTCGTCGGCGGCGCGTTGTATTCGGGCTATTTGTTTTATCGCAAAAAGATTTTGCCGAATCGCGTCTTGGGAAATGTATTGATTGCGGCAGGAGCATTGGCGATTGCGGGCGCGGGTGTGTTGAATCGTTTCGGACTCGGACAATTTCATTCGTTCGCACAATTGTTTTTTGCCGTGTTGATGTATTACGGATTTGTGTTGGCGAGCAAACCGGCGGCGGTACAAGAAAATGAACGTGTGCAGCCGATTCAACCGCTACCATTGAAACAAAAAAAATCGCGCAGTGGCTAACCACTGCGCGATTTTTTATCTTGAATTGTCTTACACGATAGCGTGTTTGTGTTGGACGCGCAAACACATGCCCACCACCGTTTTCAAGCCGGCGGCTTCTGCTAAATCTGCCGCGTCATAATTCTCCGTCCCCGGCTGCATCCATACCACCTTTGCGCCCTTGACAATTGCTTGCTGCACAATTTCGGGAACGTATTCGGGGCGGCGAAAAATATCTACGATATCAATCGTGCCGGGTACAGAAAGCAAATCGGGATATGCGCGTTCGCCCAACACCTCTTGTTCGTTTGGGTTGATGGGAATGATACGATAGCCGCTGCGCTGCAAATACGCGGCGACTTCATACGATGGACGCGCCGGATTGTTCGACAGTCCGACCACCGCGATGGTTTCCGCTTGGCTCAAAATTTTTGAAATAGGGTCCATGATTCGCTTACGGGTTGCCCGCGTCGTCTGTTTCGATTTGTGGAATGGCAATGCCCAATTGTTGCAGCAACGCGGGTACAAAATAATTTTCCGGCGCGCCACCTTCAAACCGAATGGATTCATTCGCTACCGTCAACGGAACACCATACACTTGATAACGCTGCGCGAGTTCGGGATATTCACTCACTTCGACCATATCCGCAACCACATTTGGATTTTCTATCGCCATACGATGTGACAACCGCACCGCGGTTGGACAATGCGGTCAGGTGGGTGTGGTGAAAACTTGGAGATGTGTGGGCTGCGTCAATTGCGCCAATAGGGCGCGTGTCGCAGGGGAAAGATGAGAATCGCCGGACGAGACATCGAGAATCGCGCCAATCAATGACATGAATTCATAACCGGACGGCACTCCATAAAAACGAATCCCATAATCGCGTTCGCGTAATTCGCGCTCACCCGTTTCGGTTTCAAATTCTTCTACGCGCACAATTGCCATCGCCGGAATCCGTTTGATGGCGTACCGCTGCCCCGCGTCGCGGTCAATTGCATAATTCAATTTGACAAGTTCGATTTTTTCGCCGAGCGGCGTGAGCTCGTCGAGAATTTGTCCCGTGATGCCGCAGGTCTCGCAGCCCAGGGCTTGCGTAAAAAAGAGGATGCGCACATTTTCCGTCATGGCGGAAAATTCTTGACGCAGCGCGTCACGGTCTCGTTCTTGAAGCAATGCCATAGATTTACATCAAAAATGGACAATGTCTGCATCACAGGCATTGTCCATTTTGGTTTCTGATTCTACGCGCTCAGCGCGGTGCACGCAAAATTGCCTCCACCAACGCGGCGGCAGTTTCTTGCGTGTAGGCGTCGGAATCGTTCTCTTGCGCGCTTTCGATGCACTCGAGCGCGTATTTTTGCGCGACGATACCACTGACCCCGCGCACCGCCTGTTGAATCGCTGCCAGCTGGTCGAGTACATCGCGACAGGCGCGGTCTTGTTCAATCATGCGTTGGATGCCGCGCACTTGTCCTTCAATGCGGCGCAACCGTTTCACGATTTCATCGCGCGGTTCTGTGACATCTTCGCGCGCGCGTGTACGCGTTGTCGCGCGAATGGATTTACTCGGCATAAGGTCCTAGTTTGCCGCGACCGGCGCTTGTAGCACCGCGTCCAGTTTTGCGCGCAATACTTCTTTGGGTTGACGCGGCACACCGACAATGCGGTCCACTTCTTTGCCACCTTTGAAAAAAATCAGAGTGGGAATGCCCATGATTCCGAATTTTGTCGGTGTCATCGGATTCGCGTCAGTATCCATTTTTGCGACGACCGCTTGTTCGCCGTACTCGTTCGCCAATTCTTCAACAAATGGGGCAATCATGCGGCACGGTCCGCACCACGCCGCCCAAAAATCTACGACGACCGGTTTGTCCGCTTTCAAAACGGTGGTGTCAAAATCTGCATCGTTCACATGTACTGGTTTCTTGTGGTCCATTCATTCCTCCTGCTTGCGTGTTCGTTTGAATAGGATACCCCCGTAGGGTATGCCTTCATTGTATTCAGTTTCCTGAACGGGTCAATTCTTACATGGGGCGGTTGGTCACAACAAAAGAGAGCGTCACTGCGCGACGCTCTCGCATTCAATCAATATGTTCGTCGAACAACGGGTCTTCCAGTACGTCGCTCAAGTCTCCATTGTATTCTGACATCAGTCGCGCGATCCGAATGACATCATCCGAATCAATCGGCGGCTTGTTGCGATAATAGTGCCATTCTTGTACGTCCAGATCGGTTGCAAAAGTCTTGACCGCGCTTCGATTCCACACGGCAATCACCAGTCGTTCCGAAATACACATTGGACAGCGCAAACAAAATACGCCCAAGCGCGGGGCGGACTCGATGGTTGAAATATCGCGCGTGCGAAAGCGACGCATACAGCCGGGACAGCGCAAACGGCGCGCCATCAGTGCCGTGATGTCGGACAATCTACCGGTATCGTTCAATTCTTGTCTGCCTCTCGTTCAATCATCACTTGGACGTGCGCGGTGACATCGGGGTGCAGTTTGATTGGCACGCCGCGCTGTCCCAAATCTTTGATAGGATGGTCGAGTACGATTTTTCGTTTGTCAATATTGATTTTGTGCTCTTTTTCCAACCGCGTTGCAATGTCGGCGGCGGTCACTGCACCGAACAAGCGGTCATTCGCTCCGGCTTTAACCTGAAAAGTCAAGCGCAGCGCGTTCAACGCGTTTGCGAGCGTTTGGGCTTGTTGCAAAGTTTCGGCGTCGCGTTTTGCCGACGCGAGTTTCAGCGCTTCGGCTTGCTTGACCGCGCCGTGTGTGGCAACGACCGCCAGTCCGCGCGGCAATAAATAATTGCGGGCGTGTCCGTCTGCGACATCTTTTGTTTGACCCGCTTTGCCAATGCCCGGCACATCTTTAACCAAAAGAACTTGCATGATGCCTCCTGTGTGGTAAAAGCCCTCCGAAAACGTTCTTGTAATGAGCTTGACCCAAGTTAAGCATGAATTGAAACAAGACGCTCTGGTTTTTTCGGATTTCGGTTAGCTTTAAAACATTGTAGCACAGCGAAACAATTATTCCAACTGTTTTTTCGCCGCGCGCGTTAGAGCCATTTGACACACAGGTACCCAAGTATAGAATCTATAGTTGAACGCGTATGAAATTTCACCTCCTTGTGCTCGCGACAATTGTTTGCTTGACGGCGTGCAATGCGACGCCAACCTCCGTCACTGCACCAACGATGCCGCCAACGTTTGCGCCGCTGCCATTTGCGCAGACGACGAATGCGCCAACGCCGACACGTGACCCAAACGCGACGGCATTCCCCTCGCCACTTCCGCCCGCTTCACCAACGCAAACTTTACTTGCATCAACGGCAACGCGCACCGCCACAAAAATTCCGACGCGCAGTGGACCAACGATTGAAACGCGCTTTAGTTTATTGGACTTGGCGGGCGAAGGGCGCGGACCCGGCGCGTTGGCAGTGTTGGGCGCGAATGTTTTTGTGGCGAATCGCGGCAGCGCGAATCTCAGTGTCATCGCCGACAATCAAATGCGGGCGATGATTCCATTGGACATCAATCCATCGGCACTTGTTGCCGACCCATCAAGCAATCGCATTTATGCCGCGACCTATGAAACGCCCACGTTGTTTTTGATTCAAGACAATCGCATCATCAATCAAGTCGCGGTGAGTCAACGCGTGAACGCGCTCGCGTTGGACGGTGACCTTTTGTATGTTGCGTTAGACAGCGATGCAATTATCGAACGCTATGACACGCAGACACTGGCGAAAAAAGATGAGCTCAAACTTTCGGAGGGATTTGGCGTTAGTGCTTTGATAGTGGACAAACCGCGCAATCGTTTGTACGCCGCGCTCTATGGAAAAATCGCCGCAATTGATTTGCAATCGTTTCAAGAATCGTCATTGCTGGAGGTACCGTATCTCTATTCGGATTTCGCGGTGAATCCGCAAGACGGTTCCATCTGGAGCGGCGCGTACGATGAAGAATCGTCACGCGCGTATGTCATTGGTTTCGCACCCGATGGTCACGAAATCGCGCGTCTCTTTGTCGGCTCGGACTTGAACGCGGCGACGTTTGACGATGCGGGACGTTTGTACGTTCTCGACCATTTCAACAACCAAGTGCATGTGATTCAAACGCCACAAGCGCAATTGGTCGCGACGATTGCGGTCAATGAATCACCGAGTGCTGCCGTGTTTGATGCAGCGCGGCAAAGCATTTATGTCGCGAATCAAGACAGCGACAATGTTTCGGTGATTGACGCGTCCACATTGCTGGTTGTGCATACGATACCGTTGGCGAACAATGTCACGGCGCTGGCGGCGAATCCCGCGCGCAACCGCGTCTATGCGGTGAACGCTTCGACGAACTTGTTATATGCCATCGAAGGCACAAAAATTGTCGGGCAGGTGAAAACGGGCAACAGTCCGGTGGATGTGGCGGTGGACCCGCAAACGAACCGTGTGTATGTGGCAAGTCAAGCGGATGGCATGTTGACGTTGATAGATGAAAATACATTGGAGATTGTGGCAAGCGAATTTATCACGCGGTTTCTCTCAACGGTCGCAATGGATACGCCGAATCAAAAATTGTTTGCCGCGAATTACACGCTTCACCCCGCGTCATTGCTGCGGGAGGAAATTTTTTACGCGCAAGGTCTCACGCTCAATTCGCAAACCGTGCCGCGTTATGAACGCGCAAATCCGAATGTGAAAAAATTGTACGCCGTCGCGTCGAATGGCGTGCCGGGCTCGAATTCGCGTGTGACGCTGTATCGTTTTCTGTATGATGATTTGTCGCAATCGAAAATGCTGGGCAGCAAAAATGGCGGCAATACCACCGCGCTCGCGATTGATTCGACGACCAACAACGTCTATGCCGCAAACACGCATCCGCTCGCGTACACACACGGACTTGATGTTTTCGACGCGCAGGACACTTTGCAGCAATCGCTCGCGCTCACAGCGCACACACCGGCGCTCGCCGTCAACCCGAACACGCATCATCTTTTTCTCGCGCACGCGCGTACCTATCAACCTTTTGCGCGTGTGCCGCCGCGCGACAATACGATTGAGATTCTCGACACGCGAACATTGGGACAGGTTGCAACGCTCGATGTTCCGAACGACCCGTGGCGGATGACCGTGCTGGGCGACGAAATCTATATTGCGAGTTATCGCGATGGGAGCATCACAATCGTTGGCGATGCAGAGACCGCGCAGCCACCCGCGCCAACACCGACTTTGACGCCGACGCCATATCCAACATTTGCTGCAACCGCAATTCCGCCGACGAAAATTTCTTTCACCGTGACCCCCGTTCCAACGGTTGTGGCGGCATGTGCGAACGTCGCACCTGTGAGCTTTGTGCCATTTCAGAACAAAGTTCAGGAATTGGACACTGCGTTGCTCGGTTGCACACGCGCGTCCGAAAGCGAGTCGGAACAATTTGCGTATCAGCCGCTCGAACGCGGATTTATGCTTGATGATTACCGCGACGTGAACGCGAAAAAAGTGTATGTGTTTTTCCCCGATGGCACGTACAAAATTTTCGAAGACACATTTCTAGACGGACAAGAAGACAAAATTTGCGACGCGCGGGTTGCAAATAATTTGTGGCGTCCAAAGCGCGGGTTCGGAACGGTATGGTGCAATGTGTCCGAAGTGCAAGCGTTAGGGGGAGGACTCGTCGAAGAACATAACACTGTGTTGACATTGCAGTCCTTTGGCAATGCCGCACTGTGGCACATTCCCGAACGCGGAGTAATTGTGTTGTGGAATGATGGAACGTGGCAATAAAAAAAATGGGGCGAAGGCTGATTCCGGTTGGAATCGCACCTCCGCCCCTTTCAAACAACCCAATCGCGTTTACTTGTTGACGCGGTGCGGGAGGTTTGAGCCACGTTTTGCGTTAGTAGGAACTGTGAAAGGGCGTGGACGAAAAGATGTTTCGGGAATGAAATAGGTGCAAGCTAAATCACCCTTGACTTGATGCTCCACACGTTCGAGGTCGGCGTCCAACAAACGGCGAAACAATTCAATTTCAAATTGGCACGCATCTTGAAAGCGACACGCTACGCGATAAATCGCGCAATTTTGTTCTTTCAAAAAATAGCCGCCTTTGACCTTTTCCCACCGCGCCATATAACCCGATTCTTCCTGAATCTTTGCCAATTCTTGTACGCGCGCCGCAAGATTTTTTCCGAGCATACGAGGAGCAAATTGCTCGTATAATTGTTCCATGCGTCCCGCGAAAATTTGCGCCACGCGGTCATCACCTTCGGTTGCGCGCACGACATCCAAAACTTGGGTCGCCAACAAATCATAGCTCTTGGGAAACGTTTCCAAGCCCGCTTCCGTCAAACTGTACACATACGTCGGGCGTCCGGTTGGCTGCCGTTGCGGTTGCATCCGAATCAAACCATCGCGTTCGAGCGTGGTCAAATGCCGTCGCACGCCCATCGAAGTAATTTCTACTTTATCCGCCAACTGCTGCGCGGTCAGATTGCCTTCGGTGCGCAGCAGTTGCAAAATTTGGCGGCGAGTGGATGTATCGTTCATCGTACTACTATTATATTCCAAATTTCCGGAAATGCAAACTTTATCAACTTTATAAACATATATGTTGACATAGTAGCGAAAGAGTGCTACACTGTCGCATGCAAAGGAGTCCTGTGCCAGCCCCCTACATTATTGTGGATGCCCACGAAGACCTCGCTTATAACGCCCTCTCACTCGGACGCGACCCGCGCCTTTCGGCAAAACAAGTTCGCGCCACCGAACCTGCCAAACCCGTAAATGGTCTTGCCACAGTTGGCATTGACGATTTTCTTGCGGGCAATGTGCGCGTGATTTTCGCGACGATTTATGTTTCCCCCGCAGGTGGTTCCAATACACCCGGCAAAACGTACACCACTGCCCAAGAAGCAAACGCGTTAGGGCAGGAGCAGTTGGCGTATTACGCGCTGCTCGCGGGTGACCCGCGCATTTCACTCATTACTTCGCGCGCAGATTTGAAACATGTCGTGGATTCTCAAGAACCCAAAATCGGACTCGTCCTTTTGATGGAAGGAGCAGACCCCATCATGCAGCCGCAAGACGCAGCGGAATGGTTTGAGGGGGGGGTGAGAATTATCGGACCGGCGTGGAGTCAAACACGCTACAGCGGCGGCACAGGCAAACCGGGTCCACTTACCGACTTGGGCAAAAAGTTGATGGCGGAAATGTCGCGCACCGGATTCATTCTCGATACTTCGCACATGGCGGAAGAAAGTTTTTTTCAGGCGCTCGATTTGTTCAATGGCACGGTGATTGCAAGTCATTCCAACACGCGCAAATATGTTCCGACGGACCGGCAATTGAGCGATGACATGATTAAAGCGTTGGTGAAACGCGATGGTGTTATCGGCGCGGTCTTTTTCAATCAATTCCTCAAACATCAATGGCGGCAACACGGCGCGGACAAAAAAGCGGTGACATTTGCAACGGTCATTGACCACATGAAACACATTTGCAATTTGGCGGGCGACGCCACACATTGCGGCATTGGCACCGATTTCGACGGTGGCTTTGGCATGGAGGCGACGCCAGATGAAATTGATACAGCCGCCGATTTGCAAAAGTTTGCGGACGCGTTATCAAGCGCGGGATTTCAAGACAATGAAGTGCGCGGCATCATGGGCGGCAATTGGTTGCGCGTTTTGGAACGCGGGTTACCCGCGTAGAGACGTAACAGGTTTGTGCGATGGTTACATCGCGAAAAACCTGTCACGTCTGTAAATTGCGATGGAACTTTTAGGTCTTGACCACATTGCCATCACGGTCCGCGACGTGAAACGTTCGCGCGACTGGTATTGTGAGGTGTTGGGGCTTGAACAACGTTACGCGAATGTGTGGGGTGATGTGCCGACGTTTGTTTGTGCAGGTGATACCGGCGTCGCGTTATTTCCCGCAGCAGTGACTGAACCGAAACCGCGTCCCGAACGCGATACACTTGCAATGCGTCATTTTGCATTTCGTGTCACGCGTGAAAATTTTGAACGCGCGCAAAATGAATTGCAGACGCGCGGAATCGTTTTTGAATTTCAAGACCACGTTATTTCGCACGCGATTTATTTTTCTGACCCGGACGGACATCAAATTGAATTGACAACCTACGAGGTGTGAAATGTTTTCCTTACGCAAGCAAGTAGCACTCATAACGGGCGCGTCGCGTGGTTTGGGACGCGCCCTTGCTGTCGAATTTGCCAAGCAAGGAGCGCAGTTGGTTATCAACTCGCGCGCACAAAGCGCAGAAGGATTGCGCGAGACCGAGGCGATTTTGCGCGCGCTGAATGCACCCGTGCTGAGTGTGGTCGCGGATGTTTCCAAGCGTGCGGACGTGGAACGATTGGCAAGCGAAGCGTTGGCGCGTTTTGGACGCGTAGATATTTTGGTCAATAACGCATCCGCCTTGGGTCCGACGCCGATGCCGTTTCTTGCCGATACGCCGATTGAGGAATTTGAAAATGTGCTGCGAACGAATGTGACTGCGCCGTTCATGTTGACGCGCGCGCTCGTTGGACAAATGCTCGCGCGGGGTTCGGGTTCGATTATCAATGTGAGTTCGGATGCGGGCGCGGTCGGTTATCCGACATGGGGTGCGTATGGAGTTTCCAAAGCCGCTCTCGACCACATGACGCGCGTGTGGGCGGCAGAATTGGACGGCACGGGCGTTCGCATCAACAGTGTTGACCCCGGCGATATGGATACGGCAATGAAGCGCGCGAGTGAACCCGACGGCGACGCGTCACAATGGGCAAAACCCGAAACCGTGACACAAGTGTTTGTGTATCTCGCGTCGAACGAAGCAAAAGAAATAAACGGCAAGCGTTTTCTCGCGCAGCAGTTTGCGATTGCATAATTTGTCATTTCGAGCGATTCGCTGATTACAGCGCGCGAGAAATCTCGTGTGGCGCGGTTGAGATTTCTCGCAACGGCGGCTCGAAATGACATCCTTGTTGTGTGAGGTGCAGTGATGTTGAGTCTGCAAGAAATTCATGAAACAAAAATTGGCAATGCTGTGATTCCACCCGTGCAATTTATATTGCCGCCCGAACTCGAAGCGCGCGAACCGGCGGAATTTCGCGGGATGCGGCGCGATGCGGTGCGCTTGATGGTTCTCGACAAAATCGGTGGAGAGCCACTCCATACGCGCTTTGACGCGCTGGGCGAATTTTTACGCGCGGGCGATTTGTTGGTGGTGAATGATTCGCGTACGCTGCCTGCGCTATTGCGCGCGCGGGATGAATTGTGTCAGGAAGTGGAAGTGCGGCTCGCGCATCGCCGCGCGGATGATTTGTGGGACGTTCTCTTGTTGAATGGACGCACACACATTGGACGCGTGGGGATGCGTTTGAGTTTTGGACAAGGATTGCGCGCGACGATTCTCGCGCGGCGTCCCGATTTGCCGTTTTTGTGGCGGATGAAATTTGAAATCTGTTGCGCGGATTTACTCAACAAAATTTATCGGCTCGGCGAACCGGTGCGATACACGTATGTTCCCGACGCGCTGCCGTTGGATTTGTATCAAACCGTGTACGCTGGTCAACCGGGGTCGGTGGAAATGCCGTCGGCGGGGCGACCTTTTACGTGGGAACTGTTGTTGAAATTGAAAAAGCGCGGCGTGGGTCTCGCGGCGCTTTCGCTGCATACCGGACTCTCTTCGACGCGCGATGATGCGATTGATGCGATTCATCCGAATTATGATGAAGAGTTTATCGTTCCCGAAGAAACCGCGCGATTGGTAAATGAAACGCGCGAACGCGGGGGACGCATTATCGCTGTGGGAACAACCGTCGTGCGCGCGTTGGAAACAGCGGCGCGCGCAGACAACACGGTCTCGGCAGTGCGCGGCTGGACGCGTTTGCACATTACGCCGAATTATTCGTTGCGCGTTGTGAATGGATTATTGACAGGTTTGCATGAACCGCAAGCGAGTCATCTCGATTTGTTGAGTGCGTTCGTCGAACCAAAACGTTTGCAGTCAGCGTATTTCGAATGTATTGCGCGCGGGTATTTGTGGCATGAATTTGGCGACATGAATTTGATTGTGTGACAATTATGAGCTGGAATGATTTTGAAAAATCTGCACCTGAACTTGCGGCGTTCGGCGCGGAACGACTGAACGGACGCGTGTCGTATTTGGCGACGACCCAAAAAGATGGCGCGCCGCGTGTGCATCCCGTTACGCCAATCATCGGGCAGGGACATTTTTTTGTTTTTATGGAACCGACCTCGCCGAAAGGCAAAGATTTGCAGCGCGACGGACGATATCAAATTCATTGCGCGATGAGTGACAGTACCGGCGAGAGTGGCGAATTTTGGTGCGCGGGACGCGCACAATTGATTGAGGATGTCGAGTCGCGCGCGTTGGCAACACAAATCGGATACGCGCCCAAGCCGCACTATATTTTGTTTGAATTGGATGTGGAACGTGCGCAATCAACGCTGTATCTCGACAAACCTGTGCGCACATTGTGGAAAAAGGATGCGGTCTAAATGGATGCAACACCGATACAGGTCACTCACCTAAAGAAATATTATCAAGTCCATGACAAAGAGCCGGGTATCTCCGGCTCTTTGAAATCATTTATCAATCGCAAATATCGCGATGTCAAAGCGGTGGATGATATTTCGTTCGCGATTGACGCGGGTGAAATTGTTGGCTTTCTCGGACCGAATGGCGCGGGCAAAACGACAACGTTGAAAATGCTATCGGGGCTGCTGTATCCCACGGGCGGTGAAGCGCGCGTGTTGGGATTCAAGCCGAACGAACGCAAGCCCGAATATCTGCGCCAAATGACATTGGTGATGGGACAGAAACAACAATTGACGTGGGACTTGCCAGCCATTGAAACGTTTTTGGTCAATCAAGCAATTTATGAAATTCCACCGGAACAGTACAAGAAAACATTGGATGAATTGACCGAGCTGCTCGACCTTGCACCATTGTTGAAAAAACAGGTCCGCAAGCTTTCGCTCGGCGAACGCATGAAATGTGAACTCGCTGCCGCCTTATTGCATCGTCCGCAAGTTTTGTTTTTGGATGAACCGACGATTGGTTTGGATGTGACGATGCAAACCAAAATTCGACTGTTCATTGCGGAATACAATCGGCGGCATTGCGCGACAATAATTCTCACCAGTCATTACATGGCGGATGTGACTGCGTTGTGCAAACGCGTGATTGTGATTGACCACGGCAAATTGATGTATGACGGTTCGCTCGAAGATTTGTCCGCGCGCATTGCGCCGCACAAGTTGGTGACTGTCGAACTATCGTCCGCATTGAATGGACACAAATTGGACGAGTACGGCGAAGTATTGAAACACAAAGGGCAGCGCGTTGAGTTGCTCGTGCCGCGCAACAAAACTTCGGAAATGGCGTCGCGCATTCTCGCGGAATTGCCTGTCGCGGATGTGACGATTGAGGACCCGCCGATTGAGGATGTGATTACGCGCGTGTTTGAGCAGGCGGCGTTGGCGCGCGCGGAACGCGGTGAGAGCGAGGATGAACAAGATGACGAATAGACCGCATGTGTTGATGATTGCAGGGAGTATTCGGCGTCCTTCGTACACGCGCGCGTTGATTCGCGCCGTTAGCGATGTGTTGGAACGCAAGGGCGCGCAGGTGAGTGAATGGGACTTGTTCAAAAATCCGTTGCCCATTGCGGACCCCGAATATGATAGCGTCCCACATGAATATCCGGACGAGAACGTTCGTTTGTTTGCAAGAATGGCAGAGGAAGCGAACGCATTCGTGCTTGGCTCGCCGGTGTATCACAATTCGTACACGGGCGTTTTAAAGAACGCGCTGGATTTGCTTGGCGACGCGCAGTTTGAGGATAAACCAGTTGGCTTGGTCGCTCACAAGGGCGTTCAACCTCTCGACCATCTGCGAATCGTAATGCGAAGTCTCGGTGCGCCGGTTATCACGACGCAGATTGCGACGTTACGCGACCATTACACGACGCGCGACGGTGCTTATCAATTGACGGACACGCGTGTACTGCAGCGTGTCGAATTATTCGGACAGGAATTGTTGGAGTGGGTGGAACGCTTCGCGCCTGCTCAATTCCCGGTCGCGATGAGTTAGAGAATCCTATGCTCCAATGGTTTCATAAATACATCGCGTTGACGCGGCGTTCGCTCGCCGTGTTGTTGGAATATCGCGTCTCGATGTTGATTTGGATGTTGTCTGCATCCTTTCCACTCGTGATGTTGGCGGTATGGTTGTCGCTCGCGCAAGACGGACCGATTGGTGGGTTCACGGCAGGCGATTTTGTCGCGTACTATTTGCTCAGTTTTTTCATGCGGCAAATGACGGCAGTGTGGGTCGCGTGGGAATTGGATTACGATATTCGTCACGGCGACATGAACACAAAATTATTGCACCCGATTCAACCGATTCACGAATACATTTCGTTCAATCTCGCGGACAAAATTATTCGCGGCATCATGTTCACGCCGATTGTGATTCTCGTCGCGCTTGTGGTTCCCGGCGTGACGTTGCTTGCAACGCCCTTGAACATTTTGTTTTTCATCATCGCGTTGGTCGGCGCGTGGGCGATGCGCTATTTCACACAATTCTCGTTGGGACTGTTGGGCTTTTGGTTTTCGCAGGCGTTGGTCTTGACCGACGTGTTTTGGATGTTGTTTCTATTGTTCGGCGGCGGCATCGCGCCGATAGAACTTTTGCCTGAACCCTTGCGCACAATGGCGTACTATTTGCCGTTCCGTTTCATGATGTCATTCCCGATTGAGATTTTAATGGGACGCGTGGCGGTGAATGATATTCTGCTGGGGTTCGGCGTGGTAGCCATTTGGATTGCGCTGTTGTTTGGCATTTATCGTTTCATGTGGGCGCGCGGGATTCGACAGTTTGGCGCGTTCGGCGCGTAGAGAGTGGAAATTTGAAATTGCGGCTTGCGAAATTCCATTTTCCAATTCGCAATTCACAAATTGCAGTATGCTAAAGCATCTCAAACTCCTCTCCATCTTTTGGCGCTATTCGATTCTTAAAGAGATGGAATATCGCGTGAATTTTTTGACCAACGCGTTCATGAGTATTTTTTGGCTCGCGTGGGGGGTGATGGGCGCGACAATTTTTTTCGCACATCGCGACCAAATCGGTGGCTGGACGTACAATCAAGTATTGATTGTCTTGGGGTTGTATTCCATTTTTACGGGCATCATGGAAGCGTTCTTTCGTCCGAACATTACCTCGATGATTGAAGCCGTGCGGGATGGAACCTTCGATTTTGTTTTGGTGAAACCGGTCAACTCGCAGTTCTATTCCAGTTTTCACGCATTGACGATGTGGCGCTTGGTGGATATTTTCGCGGGGAGCGCAGTGATTGTATATGCGCTGGCGCAAATGAATATCGTGCCGACGCCGCTGCAAGGGTTGGCGTTTGCGGCGCTCCTTTTAATTGCACTCGTGATTGTGTACTGTTTTTGGTTGGCGATGATGACGATGGCGTTTTGGTTCGTCAAAGTGGACAATCTCGCGGAATTGTTTTACTCGTTTTACGAGGCGTCGCGTTTTCCGATTTCGGTGTATGGCGGTTGGCTGCGCGTTGCTCTCACGTTCGTCATTCCGATTGCGTTCATCACCACGTTTCCGGCGGCAGCCTTGATTGGTCTGTTGGAATCGAATGAATTGCTGTACGGTTTGCTGCTCGCTTTGCTTTTGTTGATTGGCACAAATCGCTTGTGGAATTTTGCGATTCGTTCGTATGCGAGCACGAGCAGTTAGGCGCGCAAAATGGAAATTGAAATATGGCGAATTAACAACTATAATAGCTGAACGTTTAGCCATCCATACTTCAAAGGAGAAAATCATGGACCCGTTTGTTGGTGAAATCCGTCTCGTCGGTTTCAATTTTGCCCCGCAAGGTTGGGCATTCTGCAATGGACAATTGCTTTCGATTGCGCAAAACACCGCACTCTTTTCTTTGCTAGGCACAACGTACGGCGGAGACGGGAGAACAACCTTTGCGCTTCCGGACCTGCGCGGGCGCGCGGCGATTAGTGCGGGGACGGGCGCGGGCTTGGGTGACCATGTGCAAGGCGAGACTGTGGCGTTGGCGAGTGGGCAAGCTGCGAGCGATGCAGCAGGATTGCTCACACTCAATTACATCATAGCCTTGCAGGGCATCTATCCGTCGCGCTCTTGATACGTTCGCATATGAATCAACCGTTTCCTTCAGCGTGGCAGGACACGTCCGACAATTCGCTCGAACACGAATTCGATATTCCGCGCGAGTTTGGACCATTGCTCGATGCGTATGCGCTGGACTCGCATCATCGCATCGAGCTATGGACATTTGCTATCGTGTTATTGATGATTGACGATGAACAAGTGCGCGTTATCGGGACGCGCGAACTTGCGGATACGGAATGGCTTGTGCTCGAAATGCAGGACGGCGAACAATTCGAAATCATCAACCCACACTTGACGCTTCAAGAGGAAATGGAACTCTTTCGCGGTGTTCGGAACATTATGGAGGGCGGCTAGGCATCGTGAACGCGGTTTCTGTGTTGGTAATTTTGTGTAAGCGCATTTCAAAATGAAACTGTGTGCGATGCAACATCGCACACGGTTTTTTTTGATGTTGTATCTTTTTCGGTGGACGCCGCCTGCGTCGCACGTTATAATGATTGTAGAATACGCTTCTGAACATTCGTCAGTGAAATCAAGATTTACCTGAACAATATCCAATATTTAATCATTTTTTATGGATATTATTCTACAGGCGGTGATATACTCGACACATGGCATACTTTATTCTCATCCTGCTCGGTTCGATTTGGGGCGCCAGTTATCTCTTTATCAAAGTGGGCGTTGATGGCGGCGTCACGCCCGTTACACTGGTCGCCATGCGAACGGCGTTGGCAGGAATCGTTTTGGCGGGCGTATTGGTCTTGCGCCGCGAGAAATTGCCTGCGCGGAACGCGTCGATTTGGAAATGGCTTGTGGTGTTGGGTTTGCTCAACAGCGTCGTGCCGTACACGTTGATTACGTGGGGTGAGACGCGGATTTCGAGCGGACTTGCGGCGATTCTCGTTGGCGCGATGCCAATCTTTACGGTTATCCTCGCGCATTACATGACGCACGATGAAAAATTTACGCCGCGTAAAATTGTGGGCATCGTCGCGGGCTTTGTCGGTGTCGTGATTTTATTCCTGCCGGATTTCCTCGCCGCTGCGACAGCAAACATTTTTGGCGGGCTTGCTGTCGTTGTCGCCGCAATCAGTTATGCGCTGGCGACGATTTACGCGCGGCGACACACCAAAGGATATTCGCATACGACGATTGCGTTTGGACAAATGTTGATGGCATCTATCATTTTGATTCCTGCGAGTCTGGTCTTTGAACATCCGTGGACCCTCTCACCAACACTGCCCGCGCTCGCTTCGATTTTTGTGCTGGCGACGTTAGGGACGGCATTCGCATATCTTTTGTATTTTTGGCTCATTGCCAATGTCGGCGCGACGCGCACCTCCCTCGTCACATATATCAGTCCGGTGATTGCAGTGATTTTGGGTGCGGTGGTTTTGAATGAACATTTGCAATGGACCACGCTGGTCGGACTCGTATTGATTATTGCGGGGGTTGGTCTCGTCACGAATTTGCGATTGGGGAAGGGGAGTAGGGGTGAAGCATTTGCGTCTGCAACCGCGAAACCTACGCAGTAGTGCATGCAAATGCTTCGCCCCTACATGATGCCGCGCGTCAAAAATGTATGATGTGATTATTGTCGGCGGCGGACCGTGCGGTTCGTCTGCCGCGATTCGTTTGGCACAACGCGCGCCGCAACTTGCGGCGCGTTCGTTGTTGATTGACAAAGCGATTTTTCCGCGCAAGAAATTGTGCGGGGGGGGGGTGACGCAGCACGGTTGGGACTTGTTGCGCGCGTTGGATGTAACAGTGCAAGTCCCCATGTTTCCAATTCATCACATGCGATTGATTTATGATGATTTGGAAGCAACATTTCACTGGCGCAACTTGTTTCGCATTGTGCAACGCGATGAATTTGATGCCGCGTTGCTGAATGTTGCGAAAACGCGCGGGATGGAAATACGCCAAGGGGTGACTGTGCGCGAGGTGGTGCGTGATACGGATGGCGTGACGTTAGTGACGAATGGGGGAGAATTGCGCGCGCGCGTTGTCATCGCGGCGGACGGCGCGAACAGTTTGGTGCGTCAAAAATTGGGACTCGTGCGTTCCGACCGCATTTCGCGCTTGATGGAAATTTTAACGCCGGTGGAAGATACCGAGCGCGCGCCCGAATTTGTAAATCACACCGCCGTTTTTGATTTCACGCCGATTGCGAAAAAGGTGCAAGGGTACTATTGGGACTTTCCATCGTACAAAAATGGCGCGGCGGTAATGAATCGCGGTTTGTTTGACGCGCGTGTAAGAAATGACCGTCCCCGCGCGGAATTAAAGCCGGTGTTGTCGGAAAAACTACTGCAAAGGGATTTAGGAATTGGTGACTGGAAATTGCAAGGACATCCCGAGCGTTGGTTTGACCCGAACGAACAACATTCTGCGCCGCGCATTGTGTTGGCTGGTGACGCGGCGGGCACGGAACCATGGCTCGGTGAAGGGATTTCGCACGCGATTGATTTCGGCACACGCGCGGCGGATTACGTTGTGAACGCGTTTGCGAAAAATGATTTTTCGTTCGCGGACTATTCTGCAACGATTTCCAAATCGCGTCTAGGTCAACGCTTGCGCTTGAAAAAATTTATCGCGCATTATATTTATGGCAATCGCGGGGAATGGTTTTATCGTACGGGATGGCGAATGTTGCAGCTGGGGTTGCCACTCTTGAGAAAAAATTAGAGCGTCCCAATTTGGGACGCTCTTTTTTTATTCATCGCTTGCGCTGGAAGCGTTCAGCTTTGTTGCTTCCATTGTATTCGGGTCATACTTGGCGTTGGCGCGGTCTCCCACGACCAAATCGGCGAGGGTTGCAGCTACATCATCGCGCGAAACTTTTGTGGCTTCCGTCACGACGACGGTAACCGGGTCGCCCTTTTTCGGCGCAACAGTGACATTCGGTCCGTCAATCGCGGTAATGGTTCCATGTACTTTATCGAGTTCTGCTTTCGGGCTTTTTGCTTGAATGCGTTTTGCAACAAGCGTTTCTTGATTGTACCGCGCGTGCGCCTTGTCGCCGACGGCGAGGTCTGCCAAGGTCGCCGATTCATTGTTGTTTTTGTGGATGCGCGTAGATTCATCCGCTGTCACGGTCACAACATCGCCGCTCTTTTTGTCTTGAATTGTAATCGTGCCGGCAGTAGTATCAAGCGCGGTGATGGTGCCTCTGACATGCGTGTTCGGTTTGGGGTGGTCTTTTTTCGCGAAAACACTTGTTGTTGAAAACAGTAATGTGAACGTTAGCAGCGCGAGCAACCCACCTGCGAAAATCAGCTTGGATTTGTTCATACCTTGTCTCCTTGGTGCATCCGTTCAATACAAGCATCGAACGTAATGGGGAACCGAATTTCACTAAAGTAGAGACGTACAGCCCTACTATGAAGATACTTCCATGCGGTTTGAAAGGATGTAGGAAAATCATCCTACATGATATCTATCGTGTCGTGCGTTGGAAAATCAAAAAGTAGCGCACGTGTGCTTTGCCGCAGGGCGGTGGGTTGAGTCCATCCGGCGGATTCGTGGCACATAACTGGAGCTGTGTAATTGTATCGCTCGGCAATCCCGGTACTGAAATATCATTCCCTTCGCCATACATTTCTTTTTCGTAATCTTGGTCACATGCAAAACCGTATGGATTCCATGGAAACTCGATGCGTTTCAACATATCAGGTGTCAAGGGATGTTTCGAGCCATCGTTGAGAATATCATTCACATCTGTTGTGATGCAACCGCCCGCTTCGTCCACAACCATAATGTAGATGGAATGTCCCATCCCTCCGGCGGGAAAATTGGGACAGGTTTCGTAATTGTCATTGGGCGCCCAATCACAATAACGTGCATACCTCAAACGGTAATACTGTTGACCCGGCGCAACTTGTGCGGGGATAAATTTGATTGCGTTCCACCAGCCGGCAGGGTATGGAGGAATGAATTCTGTTGTCACGGGTGCAGCTTGCGGCACTGCCGTTGGCGGAATGTCTGTCGGTTTTGGAACGGCAGTTGGTTTCGGCGCAGCTTGGGTTGGTTCCGGCGCGTTTGTTGCTTCCGGTTCCTTTGTTGCTTCAGGTGTCGGCTGTGCTTTTTTTGTCGGCTTGCCTGCCGCCGCGGCGGTTTGCGTTTGACGCGCGGGACGCGGTTTTTTGTCGGTTGGCTCGGCGGGCGCAGTCGCCGTTTTTTCCACGCTCACATTTGATTTGGTATCACTGCGCGCAATTTTAGTCGGCTCGACCTCGTTCACTGTTCCGGCATCTGCGCCCCACCCATCGTTTGCGGCAACCAATGCGAGTTCTTGCAAATCACTGCTTTCGGAGCCCAATGCCACCGCGAGGTCTGCCACATTCGCCGCCGATGGGTCTTTGCGTGCCGCCAGCGTTTTGGCAAGACGCTCGACGCGCGTTTTCAAATCTTTGTCCGCCAATTGTGCCAAACGTTGTTTTGCTTTGGGCAAATCTTGGTCGTAGGCGTATGTATTAGCGACCAAGACAATGTAATCATTTTGCGCCGTCGCGGAAAGTCCCGCGACATTCGAGCCGCCGATATTTGGAAAAATAATCCAGCCCGCGGCAAGCCCGATGCCAAGACCCATGACGATGCCAACGAGCGCGATGACAAGCAGCCAGCGCCACGTAAAACGCGTTTCAGTCATTCAAAAAAACCTCTGGGAAAATTTCGAGCCACATTGCGCGAGGGCGCACGATTTCCCGAATATGAGGGTGGAACAGCATAGGGAGGACGTGTGCAGATGAAGCAGTCAAGATTCTAGCATTGAATCGAACAGCTACAAAACTTGAGAAACTTTGAAAATCCTTTGCACTTGTTTTACGGTGTCAGTGTGATGGTTTCGCCATACGCTTCAATGTCGCCATTCACATTTTCGTACATGCCGACAAGAAACGATTTCACATTTTCACTCGCCGGTTTGAAAACATCCGCGTAAATTTGCCCCGCTTCCCATTCGCTCGTGCGATAGCCGTACACCGCTTGACAACACGCCGCGCGGTCATCTTGCGCGATTTTTTCACCATTCGCATTGAGATAATGGACGAACGTCGCGACATCCTTGTTCAATGGTTTGTTCACGCGCCAATAGACAATGAACGCGTCCGCTGTGGAATGATACCCCAAGAGTTCAATCGCCTCGCTCACTTGACCGCGCACACGCTTCATTTCCAACGGCACGCGCAAAATTTGCGCGAGTTCATTTTCGCGCGACACGGCGACGAATCCCGCCGGCGCGCGTGTCCACACAATGCCGCGTTCGACCAACACCGCGCGCCCCGCGTTGGCGTTATACAACGCGCGCCAAAATTCTTCGCGCTGATTCATTGCAATCAAACGCGCATCCAAATCGGGGCGCAGTTTTTCTGTCGTCTGCAAAAAACGCAATGCCGTTGCCGTTTCCCAATCGAGTTCCAACAATGCGCCTTGCGGTAAATTCATCGCGGCAATTGCGCGGGCGCGCGTTTCGGGCGCGGCTTCGGCTGCCACCGCTGTTTGAATTTCACCGTAATGCAGAACGCCGAACAATGGAATCAAAATCATTACGAGCGCAAAGAGTAATTGCGCGCGGCGCGCTTGCGTTGCAGAAACGCGCGTTCCAATCCATTCCAAAATAAATGCCGCGCCTGCGCCAATCCAAATCGCAATGACGACAAAACTCGATGTGAGAAAAACTTGAATGTCGGGGACGCTGTACACCAAAGCAAACGCAATATCAACGAGATAGACGAGCCACAGCGCGATATTCAAATTTCTCGCGCGACGAAACAACGTGAACGCGCCAAGCAACGCCGGCAAAAGCCCCACGTGAAAATTTCGAACGGGAATTTCTACCAGCACCGGTAGCGGATTGATTTCGCGCAAGAGCGAAGTCGCGTACTCGCGTCCGAGAATAATGTCGTACAACGCGAAATCGAACGAAAAACCTTCGGGCAGCAAACGGAGCGGAACATACGCATACAACGCGATGCCGGGGACGAGCAATAACACACAAAGCAAGAGACGCAGGGGATTCAAGAAAAATTTGTAATCGGTGACAAGTAACCAAAGGAATATCGCGGGGAGTGCGAGAACGATGAGCCGATGATGCGCGAGCGCGAGACCGAGAACGAAAAACGCGAGATAGAGTGGCGCGTGATGTTTTGGATCGCGTGACCAACGCCAGAGTAAATACAAAATCAGCGTCAGCAAAAACGCGTGCAGTGAATACACTTCCAAGATACTCGCGTTAAACCACATCACAGGCGCGAGCGCGAAAAACAACGCGCCGATGAGTGCGGCGTCATTCCGCGTTGTGATGGAACGGATGAAAACAAAAAGCGTTGTCACCGCGAGCGCGCCGAAAAATGGCGCGAGCAAATTCAATTGCCACGCGATATTATTCGAGAGGGGAACGAGTTGCCAGCCGTAACCGAGAAGCGTAAAAAGCGGATACCCCGTCGCGTGTGCGACATTCAGCGAAGCCATCGCCCACTGAAATTCGCCGCTGTCACCGCGCAACATGCCGGGCGCAAGTGTCGAGAGATAGAGCGCGAACGTGGCGATGAAAACAAAAACGGGCGCGAGACGCGAGAGGATTTTCAAAAGAGCCGTGTAGTAAGCAGCAGGTCGCAGATAAAGAAAACCAAGTGACTTGCTACTTGCTACCTACTATTTGTAGTTTTCTGCCACGTCAATACAAAATTGACTGACAAACCGTTCGGCATGCCCAAGCCAATGACTTTGTCGCTGGGCAGTCCTGCAATCCACGCGGAATACGGACCGATTTCACCATTCGACGGATTGAACGTTTCCCACATCGGAATTTTTGCGCGTCCAAACGCATCGGTGAATGAATCGGCTTGAATACTGCCCAAACCCTGAAAGACGCGTTGAACGAGCACGGGTTTCCCTTTATCGTCGAGCAGCGAATACAACATGTGATGATTGCCGTTCGATTGCGTCGGGTCTTGATATTCGGCGCGCAACAATTTCCAATACGGCTCCCCCGGTTTTGCTTGCGCGAATTCGACGCGCACATTCAACGCGGCGAGTCGCGGGTCGAGCGGGGATGCCACACTGGGCGCGCGCGGCGGACGCGGTGGCGCAGGGCGCGGCGCGGATGCTTGAATCGGCGCAGGCGTTTGTGGCATTGGCGGCGGCGCGTTTTTCTGAACAATGGACGACGGCGCGGCAGGATTGTACGAAGGCGCAGTGTTTTGCGGCGGCGGCACATATATCGGCGGTGGGCTTGATGGCATCACCGACGCGGGCGCGGCAAACCATTCGGGAACTTGGGGCGGTGGCGCGGTTTGGGGCACAAAGGGCGCGGGCGCGATTTCTTCCGGCATCGCGGGCGGCATCACATCGGGCGGTGGTGGAATCACCAAACGTTGTCCGGCAATGATGCGCGCGTTTTCGCCCAAGGCATTCGACATTGCCAAAGCATAAATGGTGACGCCGAATTTTTTCGCAATCGAAGCGAGCGTCTCGCCGTGTTGCACAAGATAAATACTTTCTTCACTTGGCGGGGGGGGGGGCGGCGGCATCATGCTCGGCGCGGGCGCGGCAGCAACCGGCGCAGGGGGTGGCATTGCCACGCGCGGTCCTGTGCGCGAAATACTTGCCATCGCTTTGACTGCGGCGACAACGGGCAAACGTTCGCCGACGCGATAATCAGGAACTGCCACCGGCGGAATTTCAGAACCGTTGTTGTTGCCTTGACGAATCGTGCGGTCCCAAAAGTCGCTGTACCACGCGCTCGCTTGCGTTTTTTGATTTCCTACCAAAAGCCAAGGACACGATGCAAAATAATAGTCTGGCGCGTCGCGCTGCATAAATTCAAACATGGCGACGGACAGGTCCGCTTGCAACGCGGGAGTAATGCGCGGATAGCGCGGGTCGGTGCGGCGTCCCACTTGATAACCGCCTTCGGTCGCAATAATCGGAATCGAACGCCCCACATATTTTTTCGCGAGTGCGTCCATGTATTCGTATTCGCGGAATGCCGCGTGGTCATGCACGATAACTTGTCCCGCGCTTTTGCGCGCAGCGCGCAGCGCGTTCACCTCATCCAATGTATTTGCGCGTCCGAGCGCGGTGTCCCACCACACCCATTGCGTCAACGGACCGAAATCGTATTCTTGCGCGGAAAGCGGCGCGCCGTTTTGATTCACGCGGTCATTTGGAAAATTCAAAGGACGATTGTGTCCGAAATTGTGTACCGCAATCCAACCGCCGTCGAGCAAAATATCTTGGCGTCCTAACGACGCGAGCGCGCCCAACAAGTCCATGCTGCTCCCACTGCTCACGGCGGGCAGCGCGGGATAACCGCCTGCTTCGATAATGAAGCGCGCGTCAAACAACCAATTCAACGCGACGAGTTTCGCGGACTCTTCCAAGTTGCCGGGAATCGCGTGTTGTTTCCATTCGGCAGGATTGTCAGGTTCGTTGTTGGTTTCAAAATACAACACCCCGAGGTCAATCAATTTTTTGATGGTCAACTCTTCGCGCGCGGAAATGTGTCCGGGATTTGGTTCGGGCGAATCGTTCGGCGGCAAATCGCGGCGCAAAATTTTTACGATAGGGAAAATTCCCGCGCGCAATAATTTCTCGCAAAACGGAAGCGAATCGCCGCTGTCGTCCACGACGCGCAGCCATTTCACACCGAGCTGCTGTAATTCCGCAATCCACACGTCGTAACCGCGTTCGCCGCCTTTCCATCCGGCGGCGGGAAATCCGGCAATACCCCGCCCATTGTCTTGTGGCGGGCGTTTGTAATCAGAAAGAGATAATGGCATAGAGATTGTTCTTTGGTTTTCGTACGAGATTATTCTTCGACGCGCCAATCCAGCAACGCGTTTGTTTCAACCTCATGGCGGCGTTCGTCGCTGATGCGAATATAGACGCCTTCCGCTTCGGCAAGCAGTATATTATCACGAACACTGCGAATCTCCCCGCGTCCATTCAACACGCGCGCGTTGCGTTTGACGATTTCCCCCATCACGCGCAATGGCTCGCCAATGGGAATTGGTTTTTTGTAACGCACAATGAGCTCTGCCGTAACGCACCAAAAATTATTGGCGATGGCGGTCCGCCCGATGGTTTCGTCGAACAAGGTCGAAATCAGTCCGCCGTGCATAATGCCTGGAAAACCTTGATGTTCGGTGCGCGGCGTAAAGTCCGCGTGCACGCGATTTTGTTCGTCTGCAAAAAAATGCAAATGCAAGCCGATTGGATTGTCGCGTCCGCACACAAAGCACATCGCACTTGTTGGTTGTTTTTGCATTGTGCTAGTTCACGTGCGGCATCACTTGTTCCGCGAATGCGTCGAGACCATCTACATCGTCGCTGTCGTAAATTTGCAACATCAATTCTTGGACGCCGGCGTTCGCATACGCGCGAATTTGTGGAATGACCTCGTCTGCCAAACCGGTGATGGAATGGTTTGCTGCGCGCAATTCGGCGAGCAATTGTTCGAGTGGCAAATCGCGCCACTCTTGAAATCGTTTGCGGAAACGTGCCACGCGTTGTTCGAGCGCCTCGGGTGTGCGACCAAAGAAAATAAAAGTCGCGGCAGTTTTTTTTAATTCGGTTGTTGCGCGTCCCGCGTCGCGTAAATAGCCGTCTAATTTCGCGGCAAGTTCTTGAAACTGCGCGGGACTCAATTGTACGCCGTTCCACACGTCCGCGTATTTTGCGGTGAGCGGCAAAGTTTTGTGTACGCCGTTCCCGCCGACGAGAATTTTTGTCTTGAATGGACGCGGCAAAATTTCTGCGTCGCGCAAAGTGTAAAATTTTCCGCCGAACGAAACGGGCGCGTCACTTTTCAACAACGCATGTACGACATGCAAACCTTCCGCGAAACGTTCCATGCGCGCAGGCACATCGAGCAACGGATAGCCGAACAAATCATGTTCGCGCTGCATCCAACCCGCGCCAACGCCGAGAATCATTCGCCCATTGCTTAACGCGTCAAGGTGCGCGGCTTGGCGCGCCAACATCGCCGGGTCGCGAAACGAAAATGGCGCGACGAGCGGACCGAAATGAACGTTGCGCGAATGATCGGCGAGGTGCGCGAGCGATACAATCATCTCGAGCGAATTTTGATTCGGCGGCGATGGGTTCGTGAAATGGTCAGAACGATACAAACCCGCAAAACCCCATTGCTCGACGCGCGCGGCGAGTGTTTTCCATCGTTCCCACGTCAAGCCCGCTTGCCCTTCGACCATCAAAGAGATTTGCAATGTTGTTTAGCAAATGCGTAGAAACAGAACCTCGTTCCCTTTCTACCCATTCGTCTCAAAATATTTTTCTGCCTGCAATCACAAACCCGCGCGATGCTTCGACGCGACGCGCTTCGGCTTCTTCTTCAAAGAGTTCATACAACGCGTCGTACATTGCTTTGGGCATTGGTTGAACATTCTTTGGTTTTCGTAACGCGTTCTTGAGCGCGTCCGGACTCGAATTTAAAACGACAACGGGCAAATCCGCGTTGGTGATTTCCACTTGTGCGCGTGGGTTGGTAAAAATAATCAACCCATCAATCGGCGGCTGCACAGTGGTGACGAGGCGGTCGGCAATGAACGCGCGTAATTTTTCTTTTTCTTTTTCCAATTCTTTGGTCGGGTCGCCCAATTGCTCACTGCTGAAATATCGCAGGAAGCGCAGAATACTGAGATTGCTGCGCCAGCCGTTTTGATTCGCCCAAATTTGTCCGTCAAGATTTTTCAACAGCAGCACCGTCGCGTCGTAAGGTGTGAGTAAAACGTTGTTGACCGGAAGCGAATAATTGTAAAGGCGGAATTTTTTGTCGGTGCCTTTGAGCGCATTGCCAACCGCTTCGTAAAATTTGAAACCCCAGCGGTTGAGAAAATAGCCGCCGACATTCGACAAGACCAGCCCAAGCAGCAACGCGCCATACATGATGACCAGTTGCTCTGTGGGTAATTCATTTTTGCCTGTAAACAACGAAGGCAGTGTAACTGCAAGCGGCGCAAGAATAACGAGCAGTGACGCGGTCGTAATCCAGCGCCCATAGCGTCCGTTGCGTTCGACGAGCGGAGTATTGGTGACAATTTGTGCCATTGAATTAGTGATTGGAGACTAGAGATTAGAGATTGAGACCTTTTCATCTCCAGTCTCTAATCTCTCACCTCTCTTTTTACATATCAAATTTTCGCAACACGAGACACGCGTTCTGTCCACCGAGTCCGAATGAATTGGAGAGAATTGTTTCGACGCGCGCGTCGCGTGCGATATGCGGAACGAGGTCGAGACCGACACATTCCGCGTCGGGTTCGTTGAGATTAATGGTGGGATGAATTTTTTGGTCACGCAAGGTGAGCGCGCAAACGACGGCTTCGAGCGCGCCACCTGCACCGAGCGTATGACCAATCATAGATTTGTGCGCGCTCATTGGAATTTGTGACGCGCGTTCGCCAAATAATTTTTTGATGGCTTTGGCTTCGATATTATCGCCGACGACGGTTGACGTTGCGTGCGCGCTGATGTAATCAATTTCGTCAATGCCGACGCCCGCGTCGGCAAGCGCGAGTTTCATCACGCGCACTTCACCTTCGCCGCTCGGGTCAGGTGAGACGACATCGAACGCGTCGGACGCAACGGAACTGCCCAGCACTTCGGCATAAATGGGCGCGTCGCGGGCAATCGCATGGTCGAGCGATTCGAGTACCAATATAGACGCGCCCTCGCCCATGACAAAACCATCGCGTGTTGCATCGAACGGACGCGAGGACGTTTCGGGCGTGTCGTTGTAATGCGTACTAATCGCGCGCATTTGTGCGAACGCACCGATGCCGACGGGAACAATTCCCGCTTCTGTGCCGCCGACAAACATCACATCCGCCCAACCGCGTCGAATGAGTTCTGCGCCTTCGCCGATTGTTTGCGTCCCCGACGCGCACGCGGCGGTGATGGTTCCCAAATAACCGTGCGCGCCTGTTGTCATACTCACATGGAACGCGGGCGCGTTTGGCATCGCCGCGCCGATAGCGAACGGCGACATGCGGTTCCACCCTTTTTCAATCATCACGTGCAAACTTTCTTCGGTGGTATCCACACCGCCAACCGCCGTGCCAATCAACACGCCGACGCGGTCACGATTCGCCAAAGGCAATTCCAAGCGCGCATCTTGTGCCGCAATTTTTGCGCACGCGATGGCGAATTGCGAACAGCGCGCCATGCGCCGCGCTTCTTTGAAATCCATGAAATCGCGCGGCTCGAAATTTTTCACTTGACCTGCAACGCGCGAGGGGTACGACGACGAATCCCAACGCGTAATTTGTGAAATGCCGCTCACGCCGTTCAAGGTGTTTTGCCAAAATTCTTGTACGGTGTTGCCATTCGGTGACAACGCACTGATGCCCGTGATGACGACGCGCGGGCGACGCTGGCGCGCGACCCGCGCCATTTGCACAAGCGGTTTTGGAAGAAGTGTTTCTTCCAGCAAGTACCGCTCTTCAAACAATTGGTCGAGCATAACCGGTTCACGAGGGGGGGGGGGAAGTGTTCGAATCAAGACTACATATTCTATCATTCCGAACGCAGTGAGGAATCTCTATGCGTGATTGAGATTTCTCGCTCCGCTCGAAATGACAAGTTGCGTTATTCGCGCGGAGCAACTCCACTGCGAATCGTTTCGAGGATGTTTGTTTCTACGGCGCGCTTGGCAACGCGAATCGCATTTTTCACCGCCACCGCGTTCGAGCGTCCGTGTCCAATAATTACAACACCGTTCACTCCCAAAAGCGGCGCACCGCCATATTCCGTGTAATCCAAAATTTTTTTCACTTTGTTGAAAGCCGGCATCGCGAGCGCGCCGCCGAGAATCGAAATCGGATTCGCTTGAATTTCGGAACGAATCAACTCGTTCAACATTTTTGCAATGCCTTCGGCAGTTTTCAACGCGATATTTCCCACAAAGCCATCAGCGACAATCACATCGGCGAGATGCGATGCAACATCTTTGCCTTCAACGTTGCCGATGAAATTCATTTCATCATTTTGTTTTCGCTGTTTCAATAACGCGTGCGTTTCTTGAACGGCAAGGTTGCCCTTGATGTCTTCTTCGCCGTTCGCCAACAACGCGACGCGCGGTTTTTCAATTCCCAACACCGCGCGCACATACACTTGTCCCATCATGGCAAACTGTTCGAGCCATTCCGGTTTGCAATCCGTGTTTGCGCCAACGTCAATCAACAACGTCGGACCTTTCGGTGTCGGAAACAACGCGCCGAGCGCGGGACGATGCACGCCCTTGATGCGCTGCAAGTGAAAAATTGCGGCGGCAAGATTCGCGCCCGTATGTCCCATCGAAACATACGCATCGGCATTGCCTTGTTTCACTTGCTGCACGCCGACGACGATGCTCGAATCTTTTTTCTCGCGCACGGCATTCGCGGGATGTTCATTCATCGCAATCTCTTGCGTTGCATTGCAAATGTGAATCCCCGTAGCCACATTCCCGATTTTATCGAGTTCTTGCTGAAGGCGCGTTTGCGGACCGACAAGCAAAATCTCAACACCATATTCGCGCGCCGCCTCGACCGCGCCCAACACATCCGGCACCGGTCGAGCATCACTGCCCATTGCATCCACAGCGATTTTCATAACAGCGCGCTATTGTAAATCATGTATGGGGAATCGCAAAGTGAAAAAATATAGCCCCAATTTCCGCTTGATGGATTACTTACATTGTGGTAATCTTTTCACTGCTATTTTACGTTTCACGTTTGATGGGCAGGTACGAGGCACAGCCCCCTACGTTCCCTCGTCCCTTGTCACCAGACACCCGGCACCTGTCACTCTCTTATGCCCGCGAACAAAACTGCTTTTCAAGACGCGTTAAAAAAAGCGTCGAACGCCGCGTGGGACCGACGGTGGGATACGGCGATTAAAGAATATCGCCGCGCACTCACTGAGTTTCCGGATGATTCGTCCGCGCATAGTGGTCTCGCGCTCGCGCTCCAAGAGTCCAACAAAAACGAAGAGGCGCTCGCCGAATACAAACAGCTCGCCAAGATGCAGCCGGATGACCCGGTGCCGCTCGCGCGCGTTGCGATTATTTTGGAAAAGATGAATCGCAAGAGCGATGCCGTCAACGCGTACATGCAGTTGGCGGATATGTACAACGCGCAAAAGCAAATGAACAAAGCGGTGGAAGCGTGGCGCAAAGCGAGTACGCTCGATGCCGAACGCGCCGAGCCGCACGAAAAACTCGCGGCGTCGTTCACGGAAGCGGGACACAATGGACCTGCCGCGCGCGAATATCTCGCGCTGGCGAAACTCGCGCAAAAGACCGGCGACGCAGCGCGTGCAACCCAATGCGTGGAACGCGCGTTGATTCTCGAACCGGATAACACCCAAGCGCGTTTTCTTTTGAATGAATTGACCGGACGCGGCGCGTCGCTCGCCGCGCAAGCGGGCGCGAGTCCGGTGGAACTCGCGCGGCGCGCGACATTGGCGAAGCTCGCGGGTTCGTTGCTGGAAGAGAAAACCGCGTGGCGACGCGGCGACCCCATTAGTCAAAGTGGTGTGGATGCCGATTCGCTTTTGGCGCGCGCGATTGACGCGCAGCAAAAAGGACAAACGCGTCAGGCGATTGAATTGTATGAACAGCTTTTGGCGCGGAGCGCGAGCGGCGCGCGCCCTGAGATGCAGTTCAATCTCGCGATTCTTTATCAAAACACATTGCAGCATGACAATGCGATTGCTCTGTTGAAAGAGACTGCGAAATTGCCGCAACTCGCGGTGGCGTCGCATTTCGCGTTGGGGCAATCATATCGTTCCCAGAACAAAGTGGACAACGCGCTCGACCATTACATTCAGGCGATGAAGATTGTTGATTTGTCCACCGTGAATCGTTCGCAAGCCGACCAAGTGATTCGTTTGTATCAATCGCTGTCCGAAAGCTATCAAGCCAAAGGCGATGATGATTCCGCAACCAAGTATCGCGCGACCCTGTTGGATTTTCTAAACAACAAAGGTTGGCAAGACAAAGTGCGCGAAGTGCGCGAGCATATTTCGGCAGAAGCCATGGGCGGCACACCGCTCTCGATGCAAGAAGTTTTTGAAACGCCCGAAATGCAGCGCGTCATTGAACTCTTGCGCATCAGCGATGAATTAATGCACGCGGGAAAATTGTATTCTGCCGGAGACCTCGCGTATCAAGCGATTGAACTCGCGCCAAATTATCTGCCCGCGCATGTGCAATTGGCAGAAATCGCGGTGACGGCGGGACGCTTGCCGGAAGCGTTGCAAAAATATGACGCGCTCGCGGAAACTGCCGAAGTGCGGCGCGATTTGCCCAAAGCAATTTCGTTTTACAAGCAAGCGTTGAAACTCGGACCCGATGATGTCACGCGCCGCACCAAACTCATCAGCGTGCTTGTCCAAAGCGGACAATTGCCACAAGCGCTCGAAGAATTTGAAAGTGTGGGGCAGGGCTTGGAGAACGCGGGGCAGCTGCGCCAAGCGGCAGACAAATATAACGAGGGCTTGGCGTTAGCGGGGCGCGCGGGTGTTATCGGTGGCACTGCCGATAAGTTGCGCCATCAGCTCGCACTGGCATTTTTGAAATTGCGCGAGTATGACAAGGCACTCGCGCTCTTTCAAGAAATACGACGGAGCAATCCGAATGATGAAAGCGCGCAGTATAATTTGATTGATTTGCATTTACGCAAAGGGCAAATGTTTGAAGCGGAAACGGAACTGAATGCGTTGTTGAAGCGCTATGAACATAGCCCGCAAGAAGCGCGCACCCTTCTCACCTCGCTTGCTCAAGAATTTCCGGAACACGTCCTCATTCAACGCCGCCTCGCGCACAGTTTTGCCGAGCAAGGCGATAAAGCGCACGCGGTCCAACTGCTCGACGAATTGGGCGAACGCTTGTTAAATTCCAATCGCAGCACCGAAGCCATCGGGGTGATTCAGGATATTATCGCGTTGAATCCGCCGCAAGTGGATGATTATCGAAAATTGTTGTTGGAGTTACGCGAACCACAAACGGAATAAACGTTGAGTGAACAAGAGCTCTTTTCCCGCCTGAATGTTGCGAGCGTCATTGATATTCTCCTCGTCACGCTCGTCTTTCTCGGATTGTTTTACCTCGTTCGCGGCACCCGCGCGGTGATTTTGCTGCGCGGGATTCTTTTGGTCGCGTTTGTCGCGGTGCTTGCCAGCACCTTTCTCAATCTCACCGCATTCAATTGGCTCATTCGTAATTCTATTCCCGCGTTGCTCGTTGCCATCCCCGTTATTTTTCAACCTGAACTGCGCCGCGCGTTTGAACGTTTGGGACGCCCGCGTAATTGGATTGGCGCGCGTGCCACCGATTCCGCCACGAAATTTTTATTGACGCTTTCGCGCGCGGCAGGCACGCTTGGGCGGCAAATGTGCGGCGCGTTGATTATTCTCGAAGGGCGCACAGGACTGCAAGAATACATTGACACGGGCATTAAAATTGACGCCGAAGTTTCAGTGGATTTGCTGCTGACCATTTTCAACAAGCATACCAATTTGCATGACGGCGCGGTGATTGTGCGCGACGAACGCATTCTCGCCGCGAGCTGTATGTTGCCGCTTTCCGAAAATCCTGATGTGGACCGCGATTTAGGCACACGCCATCGCGCGGCATTGGGCATCACCGAAAGTACGGACGCGATTGCGATTGTGGTCAGCGAAGAGACCGGCGGAATCGCGGTGGCGCATAACGGACGACTCATTCGCAATCTGGACGAAGGCAATCTGAATCGTCTGCTGACGAATCTGTACACGGGACACGCGCCCGCGAGTCCGATGCGCCGCCTGTTTGGTCCGTTGCTCGGCGTCTCTGGTTCAAAAAATTTGGTCCGCAAAAATTAATGTTTCGTTCTCTCCTCTCGAACGCGTCGTCCATTCTCATGGCGCTTTTTTTTGCCGCCGTTGTTTGGATTGTCGCCACGAATGAAGAAAACCCATTGCGCGAAGGTTTGTTCCCCGACGCCATTTCAATCGGATTCGAACATCGCGGCGAGGACTTGACTCTGCTCGAAACTTCTCGCCTCGCGGCGCGTGTGCGGATTCGGACGGCTGCCAATCGCTGGGACTCGCTCAACAGTTCTGACTTTAGAATCATTGCCGACCTGGGTGGTTTGACCGAAGGCGAATATACCATCGCGCTCAACGCGACAAGCGATGACCCGGGCGTGCGCGTCTTGGGCATTGACCCGCCGACCGTCCAAGTGCGTTTGGAAAAAATTCGCAGTGTGCCGATGGTGGTGCGCGTGCGCGTGTTGGATGACGCGCCGCTGGGCTATGAAATGAAAGCGCCGCAGGTGACACCGCCAACCGTGATGGTCACGGGTCCGCAAAATGAAATTGAACGCGTCAATGATGCAACGGTTGAAGTCGCGCTGCGCGGCGCGAAAACGCAAGTGGAACGGCAAGCGAGTGTCTTGTTGTACGACGCGCAAGGCGCGCAAATTCAAAATCTCAAAATTGAACCGTCCACTGTTACAGTAGCAATTCCGATTGAACAGCGCATCGGTTACAAAGACGCGGCAGTCAAAGCGGTCATGAGTGGTAATGTGGCTTCGGGTTATTGGGTCAGCGATATTAGTGTTGACCCCGCGACGGTGACACTGGTTGGCGCGCCGGACGCAATGAGTCAACTCGGCGGCTTTGTCGAAACCGAAGCGCTCGATGTCAATGGCGCGAATGAAAATATCACGCGTCGCGTGCGTTTGAAATTGCCCGAAGGTGTGTCCGTGTTGAATGCGAATGATGTCTTGTTGCGTGTCGCCATTGAACCGGTGTTGGGCGGCTTGACAGTCCAGCGGCAGGTCAGTATTTCGGAATCGTGCAATTTGCCCTCTGAGGTTTCGCCCGAAACGGTGCAGGTGATTTTGTCAGGACCATTGCCGATTTTGCAAACCATCAAACGCGATGATGTGCAAATTGTGGTGGACGCGCCGCGCTGTGAAGAAGGTTCTTATCAAAGCGAGTTGCGCGCCGTGAATGTGCCGGATAAAATCAAGGTCGAAAGTATTGTGCCTGCAACGGCGCAAGTGAATGTTCAAGATGTCAGTCCCTGAAAAATTTTCTCTCGCAACCTTTGAAACCCGTGCTGACCAGCGCGGGTTTTTGAAATTTGGGAATTGGCTTGGTTTGGCATTTGTGGTTCTGCTTCCGTTTTTGTTTCACTGGCGCGCAACACTGGGACAGGGTATGTTTTTTTTCGGCGATATTGCGCGGTTCTTTTTTCCGACGCGCGTGTTGTATGCGGACGCGCTGCGCGTGGGACGGTTGCCGTTATGGCAGCCCGAAATTTTGACAGGCATTCCGCTGCTCGCCGAAATGCAAACGGGCGCGTTGTATCCACTCCATCTCTTACTCTATCGCGTTCTTCCCGTTGACCTCGCACTCAATTACGATATTCTTTTGCACCTCGCGTTTCTCGGCGCGGGCATTTTTTTGTTTGCGCGCGTAAAAAACATTTCCACCATTGGCGCGATGCTCGCGGCGATGGCTTTGATGCTCGGCGGATTCGGCGCCGCGCGCATTACGCATCCGAACGTGTTGAGCGTGGCGGCGTGGCTGCCGTGGCTGTTGTATTTGTATGAACAATGGCGCGCGGGCTTTCACCGTTTGTTGATGTGGGCGTTGTTGACTCTCGCATTCGCGTTGCAATGGTTCGGCGGACATCCACAGTTCGCGTTGATAAATTGCATGGTGTTTGGGTTATATGTATTGTGGCGAATGGCGTATCGCGAATCGCAAACTGCGAATCGCAAAAAACTGTCTGACTTGTCACTGCTCACTGATTCCTGGTTACGCTATCTTATCGTCCCTTTCCTCGCGCTCGTCCTCGGCACGCTCAGCGCTTCCGCGCAATTGCTTCCGACTTTTGAATTCGCGCAACAGTCCGCGCGCGCAGGCGGCGTGGATTCGGAATTTTTTACAACGTTTTCCTTCAATCCGCTGTATCTCGCGCTGTTGGGCGCGCCGTTCTTGCGCGGCAATCCGTTTCCCAATACGTCGGTGGAAGTGATTGCGTACATTGGAATTTTGCCGTTGGTGTTGGCGATAGCGGCAGTGTTGTTGAAACGCGAATGGCAAATTTGGTTTTGGGTCTTGCTCGCGCTCGGCGCATTGCTGCTCGCGTTTGGCGGCAACACGCCAATTTATCCGGCACTGCGCGCGCTCCCATTCTTTAATTTGTTTCGCGTCCCCGCGCGGTTTCTCTTTCCGTTCGCGTTCGCGCTGGCGATTCTAGCGGGTTTTGGATTCGACGCGCTGCGCGCAAAAACAGCCGAATCAAAAATGTTTCGCAACGCGCTGACTGCAATTGGGGTGACGGTTGCGCTCGTCATTTTGATTTTGGTACTCGCCCAAATGTTGCCGACGGAAGCGTGGCTCGACGCGTGGCGCGGCTTGCCGATTATTTTTGGCGCGCTCGCGTTGTTGCTTGTGCTGCGCGCGGCGAGACTCGAGAAAAATTTTTTTACCGCGTGCGCGTTCGGTTTGGCGCTGCTGGATTTGTTGGCGTTCAGCGCGGTGTACGCACAAACGTACAATCAAATCGCGCCGCGCGCAGAAATTTTTCCGCGTCCGCGCGTACTCGAACAATTGAATTTGCAAAATTACGCGCGCGTGTTCACGAGCGAATGGATTTTGCCGTGGACATCGGTGATGAATGAGAGTTTGTTTCCGAATCTCAATGCCGCGCACAATGTCACCGCCGCGCATGGTTATACGCCGCTCACGCCGCGCACCACACGCGAATTTTTGACGAATCCGTCGCCCGTGATGTTGAACAAATTGGGCGCGCGTTATTTTTTGATTCCGCAACTCTTGCCCGTTGACCCCAAAACCGAAGCGGCGGATGTATTCAATCCATTTTTACTCGACCCAATTTCTGCGCCTCTCGAATTTTCAATTGTGGATGCGGATAGCATCGAAATTGAATCGTCGCTCGCGCAATCGGCGAATTTGCAAAATGGCGCGGTGGTCGCAGAGATTGTCCTCACGGACCAAGATGCAAAAGAATATCGTGTGCAATTGCTGGCGGGACGCGATACGGCGGAATGGGCGTATGACCGTAGTGACGTGTTGAAAGCGATTCAACACGCGCGTCCCGAAATCGCTTCGACGTTTCCCGCGCGTTCCGCGTTTCCGATAGAGAAGCATGTTGGACACACGTTTCGCACGCGTATCAATTTTGCCGATTCGCCCGCGCCGATTGTTTCCTTGCGCGTCGAACCGAAAATTGACGCGGGGCTGCTGCACATTCAAAGCATCAAATTATTGACGGGCAATGCGGCGATTGACCTTGCACCGTTGTTGGGAAAAGGACGACACGCGTTGGTGTATCGCAGTGAGGACGTGGCGGTGTTTGAAAATATGGACGCGTCGCCGCGCGTTTTTATTACGCACAATGTGAAACGCGCGGATGATGCAGAAGCATTCCAACAATTGCGCTCGCCCGAACCGAACGCGGAAATTTATGTGGCGGACGGACCCGAATTTGATACGGATGTGGGACAAGGTTTCAACGAACGCGCAGAAATTATTTTGTATGAACCCGAACGCGTCGTAGTTGAAACGCAATTGGATGCGGAAGGTTATTTGGTGTTGGCGGACGCGTGGGACCCGGGCTGGACGGTTTTGGTGGACGGTGCGCCCGCGCAAATGACGCGCGCGGATGTAATTTTCCGCGCCGTGTTGTTGAATGAGGGAACGCATCGCGTCGAATTTTTGTATCGCCCGCGCGCTCTTTATATCGGACTGATTTTATCGGGCGTCGGGATCGCGTTACTGGGCATCGCACTGTTGGTAACAATTTTGGTGCGCGTAAAAAATTCAAGTGTTATAATACGCGACACCAATTCATCGTGAGGGTACAATATGAATTTCATCAATCGCACATTGATTGTCATGCTATTGTTTTTCGGCGCATTGTTTTCGTGCGTGACGATTGCTTCGCTCTTGTTTTTCCGCGCGAATTTGGCGGCGACGTTTCAGCCCGCGTTGACTGCGCTCACCGCTGACCCGCTTGGCGCACCGCAACTCTTCTGCATCGGCGTTGCCATCTTGGTTTTGGTCTTTTCGATATTGTTGTTGTATCTGGAGTTGATGCCGAGCGGCAAAATGCGAATGCGTTTGAAATCCATTCAAGGCGCGGACGTGTTGATGAGCGCGGACGCGATTACAACACAATTGCAGTACGCGCTCGACCCATTGCCCGGCGTCATTCGCGCAACCCCGAAAGTGTTCAAGGGCAAGAGTGATGGTGTGGATGTAATGGTGGACATGGTGACAGCTTCGGACGTAGATGTGAAACAAAAAACGAATGAAGTGATGGATGTGGCGCGCACTGTGTTGGAAGGCGGGCTCGGTTTGCGGGTAGGCAAAGTGCAAATCAAATTGGAACAAATGAAGCCGCCGAAAAAAGGCGCGCCGACTTTGCCCAAGATGGATTTGCCGCGTTTGATTTCTGCGAAACAAGAAGAAGCGAATGAGAACGCGGTCAAGAATCCATGAACAATGCAAAATGACGAATGACTAACGACGAACAACAAACTACAATCGAGCAAACGCAAACCAACACGTCGTCGAACGGCGCGCCGGATTTGAAAACGCTGGTCGAAGCATTCATTTTGGTTTCGGATGGACCGGTGTCGGTCGAAACGCTGGCACAAGTGTTGGAACAGGACGCGGGAACAATTGAACTCGTGCTGGCGGAAATCGAAAATGATTTTTCGACGCGCGGGATTCGTCTGCAAAAAATGCGCGACCGTGTGCAATTCGTGAGCGCGCCCGAAGTTTCCGAGCAAGTACAGAGATATTTGGGATTGGATACTGCGCCGCGTCTTTCACCCGCCGCGTTGGAAACGCTCGCCATCGTCGCGTATCGTCAACCCATCACGCGTCCGCAAATCGAAAATATTCGCGGTGTGAATTGTGACGGCGTTGTACATACATTGCTCGCACGCAATCTCATTGAACCCGTCGGCGAATTGGAAACCGTTGGGCATCCAACGCTGTACGCGACGACGTTTGACTTTTTACATTATTTCGGATTGACGAGTTTGGAGCAGTTGCCGCCGCTGCCGGAAGAGATGATGCCGGTGCTGCCCACGATGGCGAATGGTCAGGGAATTTCAAATATCTCCATAGACCAAGTTGAAATGGAAGGCGATTGATTCGATTTTTTCAGTAGGACCGAGATAAGCGGAATCAAGAAAAATCTCTTGCATCCAGATTGAAATGACCAAGTCTCGTCTCGAAGCATTTAGCGATGGCGTTATCGCGATCATCATTACCATCATGGTCCTCGAACTGCATCCGCCGCACGAGCCGACGCTTGAGGCGATGCTGCCTTTGCTGCCAATTTTTCTCAGTTATGTATTGAGCTTTGTCTTTCTCGGCATCTATTGGAACAATCACCATCATCTCTTTCAAGCCGTGAAACAGGTCAATGGCAATGTGTTGTGGGCAAACCTGCATCTCTTGTTTTGGTTGTCGCTGGTTCCCTTTGTGACGAATTGGCTGGGGGAAACAAATTTCGACACGGTACCCGTCGCAATTTATGGCGCCGTATTGCTGCTTGCCGCAATCGCATACACCATTCTTGCGAATCTTTTAATCTCGCTGCACGGCAAAGAGTCTGTCTTGGGCAAGGCGTTCGAGAATAATTTAAAGGGCAATCTGTCGTTGGTGTCCTATGTGGCGGCGATACCGCTTGCGTTTGTTCACCCACTCATTTCATGTGCGTTGTATGTTTTCGTTGCGCTGATATGGCTCATTCCCGACCGACGCATCGAGCAAAATTTGGTTGATTGAATCATGTTTCGACGCATCGAATTCATCAGAGAATTGAGCGCGGAGGGGCAGCGCAAAATAATTCAAACGATGGGGGAACGCGACGCAGCGTTCAAGGACGAGTTCGCGCGTTTTTGGAAAACAGGAATTATGGGCGCAACAGAGCCGCACGTGGTGGATGCGTTGACATTTTTTATCGCGATGAAATTCAAGTCGCCGTACGTCCAAAAAAGAAAACAAGTCGAGTTGTAAAATGATGGAACGTCTGCAAAAGCTACTCGCCCAAGCGGGCATCGCCTCGCGTCGTCACGCCGAAGAAATGATTTTGGCGGGACGCGTGCGCGTGAATGGCAAGGTCATCACTGAATTGGGCGCGCAAGCGGACCCCGCACACGATAAAATTGTGGTGGACAATCAGCCCGTAACGATTGAATCCAAAGCGTACTATATTTTGAATAAACCGCGCAACTATATTTCGGACCGCGACGACACGGCAGATTTGAAAACCGCGCTCGACCTTGTTCCCGATGGACGCCGTTTGTTTGCGGCGGGGCGTTTGGATTTGATGAGCGAAGGCATGTTGTTGCTCACAAATGACGGCGACCTCGCGAACCGTTTGACTCATCCGCGCTACGAACACGAAAAAGAATATCTCGCGCTGGTGTTCGGTTCGCCGGACGACAAGGTGATTGAACGGCTCGAACGCGGCATTTTATACGATGGCGAATGGTTACGCGCGGACAGCGCAGGACGCGCAGGGCGCAATCAAACGTATGGCGAAGCGGGACGCGACGAAACGTGGCTCCGCATCATTTTGCACGAAGGCAAAAAACGCCAGATTCGCCACATGTGCGCGGCGTTGGGACATCCCGTCAAGCGCTTGATTCGCGTCCGTATTGGTCCCTTAAAACTCGCCAACCTCAAAGTGGGTGAGTGGCGCAAGTTAAGTCAGGACGAAATCGCGCAATTGAGAAATAATCCGTTGCGGAAAATGAAAAGCGAGAAACGAGCGGAGAGTGTGAAACGGGAAAACGGCAAGCGTGATGTGTCTGCTACGAAACGAGACAAGCCAAAACGAAAACCGGGTTGGGCGAAAGCGAAACCCGTGCCATTCAATGCGAAACGAAATTCAAAACGCGTAACGCGCGATGCCGCGCCGAGTCCGCAACGCGCAACCCCTAAATCGAAAACAGGAAATCGAAAACCAAAACCTTGACGCATGACACTTGCCACTTTCCCTCGCAGCATCGCGATTGACGGACCCGCCGCATCGGGCAAAAGCGTCCTCGCCGAACGACTCGCCGACGCGCTCGGCTATTTTTATTTGGATACGGGTTTGATGTATCGCGCAGTGACAAACCAAGCATTGACGCACAACATTCCAATTGACGATGCCGATGCGGTAACACAACTCGCGCAAACGATGGAAATCAATGTGACGCCTTTGCGCGATGGCACAAAATGTTTGGTGACGGTGGACGGGCGCGATGTTTCCGATGCATTGCAGCGTCCCGAGGTGGACCGCAATGTGTCGGCAGTGTCGGCGTATGCAGGTGTGCGCAGCGCAATGACCGAACAGCAGCGGCGCATTGCCGAACGCGGCAATATCATCATGGCGGGGCGCGATATTGGCACTGTGGTTTTGCCGAACGCCGATTGTAAAATTTATCTCACGGCTTCCGTCGAGGCGCGCGCAACGCGGCGCATGAAAGACCGACTGGCGCGCGGACAGCAAGTGACGTTTGAACAAATGCGCGATGAAATTTTGAAACGCGATGCGATTGATTCGTCGCGCAGTGTTGCCCCCTTGCGCGCGGCGGCGGATGCGGTGCAATTGGACAATAGCACTTGGACAATTGACGAAACAGTAGAACGAGCAATGGAGCTTGTAAAAAAACACGTGCGGGTGACAGTATAATGAAGCTGAATGACGAACGCGTGGTTTCTGCTTTTCATCCTTTTGCAAATTGGGTTTTGCGACAATGGTACCGCATCATTTTGGATTTAGAGATGCAGGGGCTTGAAAACGTACCGCGCAGCGGTCCGTTGCTCATGGTCATTAACCACACGCATTTTCTCGACCCTTTGATTCCGACCGCGTACTTGCGCCCTGACATTTTTCCGATGGCAAAAGCCGAAGTGTTTAACGGCAGATGGAAATGGATGTTTGACGCGTACGGTTCGTTTCCGGTGCGACGCGGCGAAGCAGATATGCAAGCGTTCAAACAGGCGTTCAAATTATTGCGCGCGGGACACGCGATTCTCATGGCGCCCGAAGGCACGCGCGCCAAAGTGGGTGGTTTGCAGCCCGCGCATCAAGGCGCCGGATTGATTGCAATGCGCACGGGCGCGCCGATTTTGCCGATTGCGTTATGGGGCGGACGCACGTTGGTGCCAAACGTAAAACAATTTCGACGCACAAACATCCACATGCAAATTCACGCGCCGTTGATTGTCAAAACCCAAGAGAAAAAAATTTCGCGCGAGGAAATTTCAATCGTCACGGATGAAATCATGTACACGCTCGCCACGATGCTGCCGCCGGAATATCGCGGCATTTATTCCGATGTCGAAAAATTTGCGCCGCGTTATCTTTTCCCTTATCATGCACCCGCGCAAGCAAACAGCACGACGACGGAGGTGATGCCATTGACGAATTAAAATAACGGGGAAAATGAGCGCATGGTCTGCATTGCAACAAACACAATGCAGGTGACGAGGTGGAGGTTCCTCGCCGCGAGGCGAGTGCTACGCGATGGCGCTTTGGGTTCTATAGAACCAAGCCATTCGCCAAAATCGAAAGTTCAGCGGATGCCTCCGTTGCAAGAGTCTTTATCTTTTGCAACTATTTCTCCCCCACACGACGCACGCGACAAAACCGATAGGCGACTATCGAAACAAAACGCACGCGTCAAAATCCCAACTCACAATTTAAAATAGATTCGCGCACGCGTGAAAAAATTTCGCGTGTGACGTGTGGCGTTTAACGACAGATGGATATGTTGACGCGCCTTCGCGGCGTCTTCTGTCGTCTGCGCTCATTCCTTTAGGAGAAAAATACCATGTGCGGCATCGTCGGTTATGTTGGTTACAAACAAGTGGCTCCCGTTTTGCTCAATGGACTCAAACGACTCGAATATCGCGGTTACGATTCGGCGGGCATTGCAGTACGCACTGCCGATGGAAGTATCGTGATTCGCAAGAGCGAAGGCAAATTATCGAAACTCGCAAATCAATTGAATGGCAGCGCGCCGCGCGGCACACTCGGCATGGGGCATACGCGCTGGGCAACGCACGGCGCGCCGAACGACGTGAACGCGCATCCGCACACGGACGAAAGCGGGCGCGTTGTAGTGATTCACAATGGCATCATTGAAAATTACGCGGAACTGCGCGACGAACTAAAAACGCGTGGGCATGTGTTTCAATCGCAAACCGATACAGAAATTTTCGCGCATCTCGTCGAAGAGGAATTTGCGAAACGCGGGAACGAAGGTGCGGTGAATTTTATTGACGCGGTGCGCGCGGCGTTGAAACTTGTGCGCGGCGCCTATTCGTTCGTCGTGATGGATGCGCGCGTTCCTGATTTAATTATTGGCGCGCGCCATTTCTCACCACTCATCGTCGGAGTCGGCGAAAACGAAAATTTATTTGCATCGGATATTCCCGCGTTGTTGGAACACACGCGCAGAGCGTTGATTATCGAAGACGGAGAAGTCGTCGCGTTGACGCACGATACCGTGCGAATTTTCACGCTCGATGGCGATGTCGTCGAACGCGAACCGTTTGAGGTGACGTGGGATGTGACGAGCGCGGAAAAGGGCGGCTATCCTACATTTTTCACCAAAGAAATTTTTGAGCAACCCGCCGCGCTGGCGAATGCACTGCGCGGACGCGTGGACACGGACGGCGTTCATTTGCCCGAACTCGACGCGCTTGATTTTGAACGCGTCGAACGCGTGCATATTGTCGCGTGCGGTACTTCGTACCACGCGGGACTTGCGGCAAAACTCGCGTTGGAACAATGGGTGCGTGTGCCTGTCAATGTGGAAATCGCGTCCGAATATCGTTACGCGTCGCCTGTCGTTGATGACAAAACATTGCTCATACTCATTACGCAATCGGGCGAAACGGCTGACACGTTAGCGTGTTTTCGTTTGGGCAAAGAGCGCGGCGCGCAAACATTGGCATTGACGAATGTTGTTGGGAGTTCGATTACGCGCGGTGCGGACGCGGTGATTTATTTACGCGTTGGTCCTGAAATCGGCGTCGTCGCGACGAAAACGTACACGGCGCAAGTCGCGCTGTTGGATTTGGTCGCGTTGTGGTGGGCGATGCGAAGAGGACGAGGGACTGCGGACGGGGGACGGGAATTATTGCAGAGCTTCTTGCGACTCCCCGATTTGGTGGAGGCGACGTTGGGCGCGGAGCATCAAACAGAATTGCTCGCACAAAAACTAACGCAGCATCGTTCCGCGTTTTTCTTTGGACGCGGCTTTGGTTATGTTGCCGCGTTGGAAGGCGCGTTGAAACTCAAAGAGGTGAGTTATCTGCACGCAGAAGCGTATGCGGCGGGCGAATTGAAACATGGACCGATTGCTATGCTCGATCCCGAAATTCCCGTGATTGCGATTGCGACGCGCAGCGCGACGCTCGACAAAGTAGTGAGCAACATGCAAGAAGTGCGCGCCCGCCGCGCGCCGGTGATTGCGATTGCAACGGACGGCGATACGTTCATCGCGGAACATGCGGACGATGTGATTTACATTCCGCACGCGCCCGAACATCTCATCCCGATTCTCGCGCTCGTGCCATTACAAATGTTGTCGTATTATGTTGCGGCAGCGCGCGGTTGTGATGTGGACCAACCGAGAAATCTTGCCAAGAGTGTGACGGTGGAATAAAAAAAGAAAACGTGACAGGTCTTTAAGACCTGTCACGTTTTTGTTAACCTTCTACCAAATTCGCGATGCCCTTGATTGTAATCGTTGCGGGGTCGCTCACGGTAAAGCGTCCGAGAATTTCAGGCGGCTCGAATCCAAAATCTTTCATGAAAATTTGGGTCGTGCCTTCACCCTTTAGGGTGTCACCATTCAATGTGACGGTGACATCGAAGGTTGCTTGTTTTGTAATGTCGCGAATCGTCATATCACCTGTGACCTTGAAGGTGTACGCTTTTCCTGCCACCGCATCGCTTGGGATATTTTCCACACTCGTTGCTGCAAATTTCGCAGTCGGATATTTTGACGATTCGAGCCATTGACGTTGAATCATTTGGTCACGCATGTTGTTGTCACTTTTCAGTGATTGCAGATTCACCGTGAGATTGCTCATCGAAAATTGCGGCTGACCATTTTTTACGGTGAGCGTAAATTCACCATCCACATCACTTGTCGAACCGCGCGTGATTTGTTTATTGCCAAAAAGAACTTCGTCCACCGCGTATTCGACAGTCGTTTGCGAGGGGTCAACCCGAAATGTGTAGGTCACACCTTCTTTTGCATCGGCAAGCGTTTGCGGCAACGCGCTCGCGTCAGAATTTTGCGCGTTCGAGTTTTGATTCGGCGCGCTGTTTTGTGAGGATGCAGGCGCGCTCGTGGGAACGGAAGTGGCGATTGTGACGGGTGACGCGGCAGGTTCGCTCGCGCACGCGACAATGAATAGCGCGATGGTCATTGCCAAAACGGCATAAAAAATTTTGTTGAACATGATGTCTCCTCTTGCAGGTATAAAATGTCTCGCAATGTCTCGCGCCGTTGCCAAAGGACGATTGCGTTTGCTGTACCAGCCGCATTCTACCAATACGGTGTTCAAGAGTTGTTTAGATTGGATGAGCATTTGATGAAAAAAAACGCTGCAACACGTGACGCCTGCCCTTTGTTTCGCGGGCAGTTTGCGACTTGATTTCCTGCGTATCCGCATTAAAATTCCATTCGCGATGCGTTCGGGCAGAATCAGCGACCACCGTCTGACCTTTCTCCGAACCGATTCCTAAAAAAGCGAGAGTGAAAATGAATATTCCCGAATATGTGACCAATAAAAAATTATGCAACTGGGTTACAGAAATGGTGGATTTGTGTCAACCGGACCAGGTTCATTGGTGTACCGGCACAGAAGCGGAATACAACCATCTCACCGCGCACATGGTGGAGAGCGGCACGTTCATTCGGCTCAATCCCGAAAAACGCCCGAATAGTTTTCTCGCTCGTTCAGACCCGTCCGATGTGGCGCGCGTCGAGGACCGTACCTTTATTTGTTCTTTGAGTAAGCAAGACGCAGGTCCGACCAACAATTGGGTTCATCCGCGCGAAATGAAAGAAACCTTGAATCAGCTCTTTGATGGGTGTATGCGCGGACGTACCATGTATGTTATTCCCTTTAGCATGGGACCGCTTGGTTCGCCCATCGCGCATCTTGGCGTACAACTTTCGGACTCGCCGTACGTGGCGGTGAGTATGCGCATCATGACGCGCATGGGTCGCCAAATCTATGACTTGCTCGGCGAGAATGGCGATTTCATTCCGTGTATGCACAGTGTGGGAATGCCGCTCGCGCCCGGTCAAAAGGATGTGTCCTGGCCCTGCAATCGCGAAACGAAATACATTGTGCATTTTCCCGAAGAACGCGCGATTTGGTCGTATGGCAGTGGTTACGGCGGCAACGCATTGCTTGGGAAAAAATGTTTCGCGTTACGCATCGCCTCTGCGCTCGCGCGCGATGAAGGATGGCTCGCGGAACACATGTTGATTCTTGGCGTCGAGAATCCGCAAGGCGAAAGGACGTATGTCGCGGCAGCATTTCCGTCGGCGTGCGGCAAGACGAATTTTGCGATGCTCATTCCGCCCACCGCCTTGCATGATGATGGCTGGCAAGTGACAACGGTTGGTGATGATATTGCATGGATTAAGCCCGGTGAAGATGGCAGACTGTATGCTATCAATCCCGAAGCCGGGATGTTTGGTGTCGCGCCCGGCACGTCTGTCAAGTCGAATCCGAACGCGATGGCGACGATTCGCGCGAATGCAATTTTCACAAATGTTGCGCTCACCGACGAGGGCGATGTGTGGTGGGAAGGCATGACCAAAGAGCCGCCCGCGCATTTGATTGATTGGACGGGGCAAGATTGGACGCCCGAAAGTGGACGCAAAGCCGCGCACGCGAACGCGCGTTTCACTGCGCCCATTGTGCAGTGTCCTTCGATAGACCCCGCGTTTGATGACCCGCAGGGTGTGCCTATCGAAGCATTTATTTTTGGCGGACGCCGTTCAAACGCTGTGCCGCTGGTATACCAAGCATTCAATTGGAATTATGGAGTGTATGCCGCCGCGACGATGGGTTCCGAGATGACGGCTGCTGCCGCCGGCAAATTGGGTGAAGTGCGCCGCGACCCGTTTGCGATGCTTCCGTTCGCCGGTTATCACATGGGCGACTATTTCAATCACTGGTTGAATTTTGGACGACAGCTCATCAACCCGCCGCGCATTTTTTGTGTGAATTGGTTTCGCCGCGACGCCCAAGGCAATTTCGTCTGGCCCGGCTTTGGCGAAAATATGCGGATTCTGAAATGGATTGTCGAACGCGCACGCGGGCGCGCGACGAGCATCGAAAGTCCGATTGGCTGGATGCCGCGTTATGAAGATTTGGATTGGCGCGGTTTGGAAGATTTCACACGCGAACAATTCCACGACATCATGTCCATTGACCGCGCCGAGTGGCAACAAGAAATGCTCTCACACGAAGAACTCTTTATGACCTTGTATGACCGCCTCCCCAAAGAAATGTTGTTCATTCGTGAGTTGATGCTTTCGAGTCTGTGGCGTTCGCCGGAACACTGGGGCTAACAAAAATCCTCTCACTAAATTCCGGTGAGAGGATTTTTTGATTTCATCAACGCGCCCGTAATTGACTCGCGGCTTTTTCATCGAGCAGCCAAATCAAACTTCCATTCGTCGGCTGAATCAACTGCGCGGGTAATTGTGCGGGTTCGCGCGGTCCTTCCAAAACGCCTTTAAGCGGCAATGCTTTGTCTTCACCCGCGACGAGGAACATCACACACCTCGCGGCATTGATGAACGGCGCGGTGAACGTGATGCGCCACGTAAAAAATTTTCCCACCCAATTTGCCACCACAAGGCGTTCGGTTTCATTCAACGCTTTTGTGCCGGGAAACAATGACGCTGTGTGTCCGTCGTTTCCCATCCCCAATAGAATCAAATCGAATTGCGACAATGCATGCGCGTCGACATGCAAAATCGCGCGCAGTTCCTTTTCGTAATCGAACGCGGCTTGTGATGCGTCGGAATTTTCCGCGTGAACACGGTGAATGTTTTGTGTTGGAATTTCAACGCGCGACAACAATGCATCGTTCGCCATTTTGAAATTGCTGTCGGAATGGTCGGGCGGCACGTGCCGTTCATCGCTCCACCAAACATGGATTTTCTCCCACGCGATTTTCTGACGCAATGCGTCACCATCCGCCAAAAGCGCGAACATTCCTTTAGGCGTCGAGCCGCCTGAAAGCGCGACGTGAAAAATACCGCGCGTGGTCACCGCTTCTTGCGCGCGCGCGCCGAATTCTTCTGCCGCCGCCCAATACAGTTTTTGCACGTCAGAAAATATCTGAATTTCAGCCATTTGACGTTTGCCGCCTCACGTTTCACGTTTCTCGGTTCTCGTCGCAAGTTTATCTCATCCGCCATTCATACGTCAAACAGAGTCCATTCACTTCGCTATGCTATAATCGTTCGGATGCGCGTGGCAATGCTCGGACCGTTTGGCTTGAAACCGAAAGGGACAATGGCGGTGCGCGCACTGCCGTTGGCGAAAGCATTGACGCTGCGCGGGCATCAAGTTGCGTTGTTCTTGCCGCCGTGGTCCTATCCTCAAGACGCGGGGCGCGTGTGGGACGACGAGCGAGTTCGCATAGAGAATGTGACTATCTCGCCGCGCGCGCAAATTCCTTTTCGCCTTATTCAAAAAGCACGCGCGTTTCGTCCTGATGTGATTCACATTTTCAAACCAAAGGCATATTCGGGCATCGCGCAATGGCTGTTGTGGCAAATACGGCGCGTAGGTATTTTGAACGCGCGAATTGTTTTGGACACGGACGATTGGGAAGGCGCGGGCGGCTGGAATGATTTGGAATCGTACTCGTTCGCGCAGAAAAAATTTTTCGCGTGGCAAGAGCAATGGGGTCTGAAACACGCGGACGCGGTGACGGTGGCGAGTCGCGCGTTGGAAACAATGGTGTGGAGCTTGGGCGTCGCGCGCGAAAAGGTTTTGTATGTCCCAAACGGTGTAAATCCGCTCCCGCCAAGCACCGTCACGCGCGAGCAAATTCGCAACGAGTTGCAATTGAACAATGCGCCCGTGATTTTGTTATACACGCGTTTTTTTGAATTTGAGATATCGCGCCTCGTCGAAATTCTGGCGCGCGTATTTTCCCAATTGCCCGATGCGAAATTGCTGCTTGTTGGAAAAGGGTTGTTTGGCGAAGAGAAAAAATTTTTTGACTTGGCACAAGCGCGCGGTTGGAGCGAACGCGTTGTGGAGGCAGGATGGGTAGCACCGGAAAAATTGCGCGCGTTTTTTGCCGCGTCGGATGTGGCGATTTTTCCGTTTGATGATACGCTGGTCAATCGCTGCAAATGTTCGGTGAAATTGGTTGATTTGTTATCGAATGGCGTGCCTATTGTAGCCGAAGCGGTAGGGCAGGTGCGCGAATACATTTCACACAATGAAACCGGAATGTTGGTCGCGTCGAACGATGTGGATGCGTTTGCCAACAGCATTATCGAGCTGCTGAAAGATAGAGAAAAGCGCGCGAGATTCGGTGTGAACGCTATGGGTAGAATGAAGCAAGAATTTAAGTGGGAAAAACTCGCAGCGAGCGTGCAAGAAATGTATCGTGCTTGAATTTGAAAACCTTCAGAGCCGAGGTTTCAATTTCAAACTTACGCAAAATCGCTTTCCAATTCTTCCAACGTCGGCACATGCGATTCCGCTTCTTCGCGTTTGGACAAATAGATTTCACCAAACATGTCATCTTGTTCGACAAAAATTAGTTTGCGTTTGAGCGATTCGAGAATTGCGAGAAACGTGACAATGATTTCGACGCGGGTTGTTGCTTCTTGCAATAGTGCGGTAAATTGCACACGGTCGGATATCGCGGTGAGTTCGCGAATACGCGCAATGCGATGATGAATCGAAATACGCAATGGTTCGACCATCATTCCCGCAGGCAGCGACGGCATCGCGGCGACGGTGCGCTTGAACGCGTTTTGCAATGCTTTGAAGGTCAAGCCCGCGATTTTGGTGGGGCGCGTAACCGTCGGTTTCGGTGTGGGTGCGCGGCGCGGAAAAGTGTGAATGCTTTTTTGTTCGCGTTCACGAAACCGCTGCGCCAGTTGTTTGAACATTTTGTAATCGCGCAGTTGGCGCGCGAGCGCATCGGCGGAATCTTCGATTTCGATTTCTTGTTCCATCTCGGGACGCGGTAACAGCGAACGCGATTTGATGAGAATCAAACGCGCGGCAAGCACCAAATAATCGGCAAGCGCGTTCAGTTCGATATTGCCCGGCTTGCTGACAAATTCCAGATATTGGTCAGCCACGGACGCGAGCGACATGCGCGTAATATCCAATTCCGCGCGTTCAATCATTTGCAATAAAAGGTCGAGCGGTCCTTCGTATTCGGGGAGAATGACGGCATAGTCGTCCATGTTGGCGAGATTATAAACGATAAGCGCGAAACGAGAAGAATGTGACGGCTCTGATTGAATTAAAAAATGCCGCGCGCGTTTATACAATGGGTGCGCGCACGTTGTACGCACTGCGCGATGTTTCGGTCCAAATCGAACGCGGCGAGTTTGTCGCGGTGGTCGGTCCGAGCGGCAGTGGCAAATCCACACTGCTGAATTTGGTCGGCGGGATTGATAAACCGACAAGCGGTCAAGTGTGGGTGGATGGTACGCGGATTGACGCGATGGACGAAAACGCGCTAGCGAAATTTCGCCGCAATCATATCGGCATTGTGTTTCAATTTTTTCAATTGCTGCCGACGTTGACCGCGTTGGAAAATGTTTCGCTGCCGATGGAACTGCGCGGTGATGAACGCAAGTATCGCCAAACGCGCGCGCGTGAAATGTTGACGCGCGTGGGACTCGCCGCGCGCATGACCCAATTGCCGAGCGAACTTTCGGGTGGTGAACAACAGCGCGTCGCGATTGCGCGCGCGTTGGTAAATGACCCGCCGATTTTGTTGGCGGACGAACCGACAGGAAATTTGGACAGTGCGAATGCGGAAGGAATAATTGCGCTGCTGCGTGAATTGGCGGACGCGGGCAAAACGATTTTGTTGATTACGCACGAAGCGAATTTGGCGCGCGCCGCGCATCGCACAATTTTGATGCGCGATGGGGAAATTGTAGGACAACCGTTTCCTATCATCGCACATGAGACCTGACAGGTTTTTATCGCGTCCGCGCAATACATCGCAACCGCGTGAAACAAACTATCTGCTTGCAAACCTGTCAGGTCTGTATGAGGAGAAAAAATGTTATTGTACTTGCGAAATGTTGACCCGTCACAGTGGGGTTCCATTTTTGGTTATCTGATTACGTACTTGTTTCCGGTGGTCATTCTTTCCTTGAGTGTGCACGAAGCCGCGCACGCGTGGACAGCATTGAAATTGGGCGATGATACGCCACAAAAAATGGGACGCGTTTCGTTGAATCCGTTGCATCACCTTGACCCGATGGGCTCGCTGATGATGGTGTTTGTTGGGATGGGATGGGGCAAGCCCGTGCAGATTGACGCGACGAAATTGAAACCAACGCCGCAGATTGGCATGGCACTCGTTGCGGTGGCAGGACCCATTTCCAATTTGATTTTGGCGACGTTCGGGGCATTGATTTTACGAACACATTTGTTCACCTTTAATCCACAACGATTTTTCACGCTTGGCGGACAGAACTTTTACTTTTCGCCCGGATTTTTTCTGGAAATGTTTGTGCTGTTAAATTTGGGCTTGATGTTGTTCAATCTCATTCCGCTTGCGCCGCTCGATGGGTCGCGCGTGTGGCAAATTCTCTTGCCGCAAAAAATGTATTGGCAATACGCGCGGCTTGAAATTTTCGCCGCGTTCCTTGTCATTGGGCTCGTCTTGGCGGATTTGTATTTGAACAATGGGCAGGTGCTTTCAGGGATTTTGACGCGCCCAATTTGCGGCATGTGGCGTTTTCTCGTTGGCTTTGGCACGCCGGACATGTGTTTGCAGTTGCGCTAGCGGAAACGACAAATATAATGCAGTGAATCTCAAGCGAGTAGGACTCTATGTACAAAACAAATACCTGTGGTGAATTGACGGCAAAAGACGTTGGAAAAACAGTAACGCTCGCGGGCTGGGTACACCGCCGCCGCGATCATGGCGGTTTGATTTTTATTGATTTGCGCGACCGTTTTGGGTTGACCCAAGTGGTGTTCAATCCGCAAACTGCGCCGGAAGCGCATCGTATTGGCAGTGAGGTACGAAATGAATATGTGCTGCAAATCAAAGGTGTGGTCGAGAAGCGTCCGGCGGGGCAAGAAAATCACAATCTCGCGACGGGCGAAATCGAAGTCAACGTCACCGACGCGCAGATTTTGAATACTGCCAAAGTTCCGCCATTCGTCATTAACAAAAACGAAGATGTGGACGAAACATTGCGACTCACGTATCGCTATCTCGATTTGCGCCGCGAACGCTTGCAGAAAAATTTGATGCTGCGCCATCGCGTAATCAAATTCATGCGCGACTATTTGGATGCGCGCGGTTTCATCGAAGTGGAGACGCCGATGATTACAGCGAGTACGCCCGAAGGCGCGCGCGATTATCTGGTGCCGAGTCGGATGCAACCTGGAAAATTTTACGCGCTGCCGCAATCACCGCAACAGTTCAAACAATTGTTGATGGTCGCGGGGTATGAGAGATATTTTCAAATTGCGCGGTGTATGCGCGATGAAGATTTGCGCGCGGACCGCCAACCCGAATTTACGCAACTCGATTTGGAAATGGCGTTTGTCGAACAAGACGACGTTTTGAATTTGGTCGAAGATTTATTCACCGCATTGGTAAACCAAGTCTCACCCGAACGTACATTGAAAACGCCGTGGCCTCGCTTGACGTATGACCAAGCGATGGACAAGTACGGCAGTGACAAACCTGACTTGCGGTTCGGAATGGAATTGACGAATGTGAGCGATATTGCTGCCAATTCCGAATTTGCCGTTTTCAAAAACGCGTTGAGCGCGGGTGGACAAGTCAAAGCGATTCGCGTGCCGAACTGCGCGGAATACACGCGCCGCGAATTGGACGAATTGATTGAAATGGCAAAAGCCAAAGGCGCAAAAGGCGCGGTCACAATGGCACTGCGCGCGGACGGGATTCATTCGCCCGCGTCCAAATACATGACGCCGCAGGAACAAAACGCGTACGCGGAACGACTCGGCGCGCAAACCGGCGATTTGCTTTTGTTTGTCGCGGACAAACCAAAAGTGGTTGGCGACGCGTTAGGCGCGTTACGCAAAGAACTCGGCGCGCGCTTGAAACTCGCGGATGCGAACGAACTCGCGTTCGCGTGGGTGATTGATTTTCCGATGTTCGAGTGGAATCAAGAGGAAAAACGCTGGGACGCCGCGCATCATCCATTTACATCGCCGAAACCGTCGGATATGCACTTGCTCGACACCGACCCCGGCGCAGTGCGCGCAAACAGTTACGACATGGTTTGTAACGGCTATGAATTGGCGAGCGGCAGTATTCGTATTCACAGTCGCGAACTGCAGTCGAAAATTTTCTCGCTGTTGAAAATCAATGAAGAAAAGCAGCGTATTCGTTTTGGTCACATGCTCGATGCCTTTGAATTTGGCGCGCCGCCGCATGGTGGCATGGCGCCGGGCATTGACCGCTTTGTCGCGATTTTGTGCGGCGAGGACAATATCCGCGATGTCATCGCGTTTCCAAAAAATCAGCAAGCGCAAGACTTGATGATGCACGCGCCCAGTGATGTGGATGAAGACCAGTTGGAAATGCTGCATCTCGCCATCGCGCATCCTGAATCGTGATTAAGACGTGATACAGTACATCACAATTTCACTTTTCGGACGCGGATTTTCGCGGATGAACGCGGATTTCTAAATTGGTTTTTGCTTTTTCCGCGTTTAACCGCGTTCATCCGCGTCCAAATCTGTGATGTACTGTGACAGGTTTCTCGATGCTGCGAGTGAGGCGATGAACTCCATCGCACCACTCGACATCGCAAAACCTGTCACGTCTCGTTGGAATGGATTTGACAACTCGCGCGCTTTCATTAAAATCTGCACAAATTTTGAAACGCCTCGATGCGCCCGTGACGCACAAATTATTTTGCGAACGAGTTGCTAATTCATCACTTGGCAATTGCAATCAAAAAATTATTCGTCACCGTCACGCGTGATTCATCTCTCGATATGAAACATTCATGCTTCTGTCCTATGCGGGGACTGTAATTTGCGCCTCGCCATAAATTGAAATTTTACGTGTTCCATCTTGGAACAAATAACGGCTAACTTTCGGCAGGCAGCAAAACAGTACCCCGCGATTTTGGTAGAACGACAAGGGTCGTTACTACAAAATTGTGTTGCCTGTCACTCATCGCGAACAATGACGCGCGGTGGGCGGTTAGCCGTTTTGTTTTGTACAAAAATGAACTTCCGTTGACACAAGGACGTGGCACGGGGAAAAAATCCAAATCACAGGAGTCCTTCCTCATGTCCGAGCAAGAAAAACGCCAGTACGGTTTTGACACGCGCCAACTTCACGCGGGAACGCAACCCGACCCCACGACCAAAGCGCGCGCGGTCCCGATTTATCAGACAACTTCGTATCAATTCAACGACACCGACCATGCGGCGCGATTGTTTTCATTGCAAGAGTTTGGAAATATTTATACGCGCATCATGAATCCCACAACCGATGTGTTTGAACAACGCATCGCGAGTTTGGAAGGCGGCGTCGGCGCGCTCGCCGCAAGTTCGGGACACGGCGCGCAAACGATGGCAATTCTCACGCTGTGCGGCGCGGGCGACCACATCGTTTCCGCGTCAACGCTTTATGGCGGCACATACAATCAATTCGTGTACACGTTCCCGCGCATCGGAATTGATGTCACACTCGTTGACCCGAGAGACCCGGAAAATTTTCGTCGCGCGATTCGTCCGAATACGCGTCTCATTTGGGGCGAAACCTTGGGCAACCCGCTCATTAATGTTTTTCCGTTTGAAGAAGTTTCAGCAATTGCCAAAGAACATGGCATTCCGTTGGTGATTGACAATACGTTTGCGACGCCCTATCTCAATCGTCCGTTCGAATGGGGCGCGAACATTGTGATTCATTCGACGACGAAATTTATCGGCGGACATGGCACGTCCATCGGCGGCGTGATTGTGGACGGCGGCAATTTTACATGGCAAGACAATCCGCGCTTTGCAAATTTTAATACGCCCGATGACAGTTATCACGGTCTCGTATATTCGTCGCTCGGCAATCTCGCGTTCATCTTGAAAGCACGCGTGCAGATTCTGCGCGACATTGGTGCGAATCAGCAACCATTCAATTCGTGGTTGTTTATTCAAGGATTGGAAACCTTGTCGCTGCGGATGGACCGCCATGTGCAAAACGCGCAAGCCGTCGCGGAATATCTGGAAAAGCATCCGCAAGTTTCGTGGGTCTCGTATCCGGGTTTGAAAAGCCATGCCGATTACGAACGCGCGAAAAAATATCTGCCGAAAGGTCCGGGCGCGATTCTCGGTTTTGGCGTCAAGGGCGGTTTGGAAGCAGGACGAAATTTCATCAATCGCTTGCAGCTCTTTTCGCATCTCGCGAATGTGGGCGACGCGAAAAGTTTGGCGATTCATCCCGCGAGCACCACGCACAGCCAGCTTACGCCTGAACAACAAGCAAGCGCGGGTGTGTCACCCGACTTTGTGCGCTTGAGTATCGGCATCGAAGACCTTGACGATATTCTATGGGACTTGAATCAAGCGTTGGGGTAGTTCGCGTATCGCGAATTGCCTATCGCAGATAGCGATTTTCGCATCGTGTAGAAATGAGGGGCGGGGGATTTGGGGTTGAGTTCTTTTCTCATCCCTCATCCCTCATCCCTCAGTCCTTTGTATCATGCCCGTAAAAATTCCCGAAACACTTCCCGCGCGCAAAATTCTCGAAAGCGAAAACATTTTCGTGATGGATGATGTGCGCGCGGCGGAGCAAGATATTCGCCCGTTGCAAGTGGCGATTTTGAATTTGATGCCGACGAAAATTGCGACGGAAACGCAATTGCTGCGACTCTTGGGCAATTCGCCGCTCCAAGTCGAAATCACGCTGTTGCATATGGAATCGCACGAATCGAAAAATACGCCGCAGGAACATTTGCTCGCGCATTACGAAACATTTGACGCGGTGCGGTATCGAAAATTCGACGGCTTGATTATCACGGGCGCGCCCGTCGAACAGATGCCGTTCGAGCAAGTGGACTATTGGCGCGAGTTGCAGCGCGTAATGGATTGGTCCGAGACGAATGTGTTTTCGACCTTTCATATTTGTTGGGGCGCGCAAGCCGCGTTGTATCATCGTTACGGCGTGCCAAAATATGATTTGCCCGCAAAGATGTTTGGTGTGTTTCCGCATCGTGTCATGGACAAGAATGAAATTATTCTGCGCGGGTTCGACGACGAATTTCTCGCGCCGCACTCGCGTCACACAGAAATTCGCGCGGACGATATTGAACGCGTCACTGATTTGAAATTGCTCGCGGTTTCGGAAGAGGCGGGAGTGTACATTGTCGCGTCACGCGATGGACGCAACATTTACATCACAGGACATTCGGAATATGACCCGTTGACGTTAAAAGCCGAATATGACCGCGACGTTTCAAAAGGGTTGCCGATTCACGTGCCAAAAAACTATTATCCGAACGATGACCCGTCACAAATGCCGCAAGTGCGCTGGCGCGGACATGCGAATTTGTTGTACACGAATTGGTTAAACTATTACGTGTACCAAGAGACGCCGTACGATGTCGAAGAAATTCCGGTGGCGAAAATGTTTGCGCCGTTTGGCGTGTGAGGCAAAACGCTCAAGCAATGGCTTGGGCGTTTTTTGTTGCAGTTTCGCTGTATAATGCGAAAAATTTCAAGGAGGAAATTATGTTCACGCGCAGACTGATTCTCGGAACGGTGCTGCTGATGCTCTTGACTGCGCTGGTCTTGTTGGGAAATTCCACGCCGCGCGTTTTGGCTCAAGAAATTCCACAGACCAACGCGCCGGAAATCCCCTTTGCGCCGGACGCGCCGCTGCCGCTCGACCATTTTTGGTGTTATCGTGTGACAAGCACTGCCGTCAACGAAGTGGTTCAGACTCTCGACCAATTCGACAGCACTGCACAACAAACGAACATTGGTGTCGCGTATCGTTTTTGCAATCCGGTAAAAAAGCGTCATGGCGACAAGACCTCCAAAATCATAGACCCCAACGCACATTTGACCATGTACGTTATTGGGGACGGTGGTAGTCTATTGCTTAGGGCAGATGTCACGAACCAGTTCGGGAAACAACGCCTCAAGGTGTACGGTCCACCAACTCGTTTTGCTGTCCCCACGAAAAAAGAGGGACACGAGTACCCGACAGACCTCGACCATTTCAAATGTTACAAAGTTAAAGGTCCGAATGTGAATACCATCGTCGCACTCAAGGACCAATTCCAACAAGCGAATCAAGTGACGGTAAGCAGTCCTTATCTGCTGTGCAATCCGTCATACAAACTTCACAACGGCAATGCGTTTCCGGTCAAGCATCCCAACGCGCATCTGGTTTGCTATTGGGTGACCGTTGTACAATTCTCGACGCGGCGCGATATTCAAAATCAATTTCGCAGTGAAGAATTGAGAATGCGAGACCCCGATATGTTGTGTGTGCCGTCGAAAAAGACCATCGTGCAAAATTGAGTTGCAATGGCTCACGCATAGAAAAGAATGTGCCGCGAATTCATTTTGCGGCACATCTTTTTTTAATCGTTTGCTCTTGACACCAAATTAGAATGTGCTACCATTTTGCCCAGCCCTGCTGTGTTTGTGATGCGAGTGTGGGGTCTGAGCCAACACGTTCTACTAGGGAGCCGGTTTTCGCCGACCATGCTTGCGCTTTCTGCGGATTGCGTGACTTGGGAGGGATATTAGGTTACCACACCTGCGTAAGCGGGTTCACAATCTAATCGCACACGGCGCGGCGGGGAACACTGAAAACAAAAATGACTCGTGATTTCTCACGAGTCATTTTTGTTTGGGACAAATGTTCCTTCGCGCAATTGGTCAATGCGCCGCTGCAGGTATGGAATGAAATAGCCGCGATAGCGTTCCCACAATTCGGGAATTTGCCAATCGGTGCCGCGCACGATATTGCGACAATTGTCCGCGCCACAGTCACAGTCAAATTCATCGTAAGCACTGCCGTCGGTCATGGCATAATCGAAACAGATTTCTTCATTCGCTGCAATGTCGCGCATCGCAAGTAAAACCATTTGTCCCGACAGCCCAACGTTCGGGTTGCACGAGTGGTTGAAATAATTTGTGTCGTCCGCGTTGATGCCTGCCAGATAAAACTCTTCTTCGACCTGCATCGCGTAATGTTGATAGCGTTCGGGGAGTTGTTCCACTTCCGCCCGCGTCAAAATTTCGCCGCCCCATACGGCAACAATTTCATTGCGTGCGATGGGTTCACGCGCGAAAATGCCCATTTGTCCATTCGCCTTGACGCGCGGTGCGGCTTTTGGAGTTAAATACGAATCCGTTTCTCGCTGCATGGGGCGTATTATACGCGCGTTATTTCATAAAAGCGCGCGCGTGACAAACTGCCCTTGACAAAGCGCGCGGCGATATGTTAAGGTTAGCCCCGTAGAAACTTTTGTTTTGGAGACCTATCCGGTTTCCGAAACCTGACAGGTCAAACAAATATGCGTAAAGAACGCGTTACCGAAGACATTTATATTTTTCAAAGTGAGATGTACGCCCAAGTCACAGCGGGCGCAATTGTCACCGACGAAGGCACCGTCGTCATTGACACGCTGCCATTTCCGCGCGAAACGCGCGAGATGATTGATTTTTTGCGCGGCGAATCACGCGACAAACGTGGCATTCGCTATGTGATAAATACTCACTATCACGCCGACCATGTGTACGGCAATTGTTTGTTCACCGAAGCCGATATTATTTCGAGTGAAAAGTGTCGCGAGATTTTGCGAAAATCGGGCGAAAAGAATTTGAATGAAGCAAAACAGTCCACGCCTGAACTCGCCGATGTGGTGCTGCGTCTACCGAACCTCACGTTCCCCGACAAGATGACGTTTCAACTCGGTGACCGCATCTTGAAACTCGTCCCGCTGCCCGGACATACAATGGACGGGATTGGCATTTACATCGAAGGCGAAAAAATTCTGTTTGCCGGTGATGCTGTGATGGCGCTCCCGCACATTTACTGGGGCGACCGCGAAGTGCTTATCAATACGCTGAATCAAATCAAAGAAATGAACGTCGAAAACATCGTGCAGGGACACGGCGATGTTTTGCTTAAAGGTGAAATTGACGAGTCCATTGACGCGAACATTGCATACTTGAATTGCATTTACGAACGCGTCAAAGCCAAAGTCGCCACGCGCACGAGCAAAGAAAAACTCGCGGACATTACGTTGGAATCGTGCGGCGGCACGCCAATTTTGCTTGACGGCGTTGTCCGCAAGTTACACAAGGACAATGTGCAGCGGATTTATCAAACGCTCACCGCCAAACCGCGCGAAGAGAAAAAAGCAAAAAGCAAAGAGTAGCATATAGAAAAAATAAAAACGAACGGGTCCAACTTTGGACTCGTTTTCGTGTGAGACAAGGAAAACGCGAATGTACGCGAATTGGTTCGCGTACATTCGCGTTTGAGTTATGGAGCGAAACACAATGCCCAAGAAAAAAATCAAAGTGATTTTGTTTGGACTGGGACCGATTGGCGCGGCGTGCGCGCGCGTGCTGGCAACGCGACCCGACTACGAATTTGTCGGCGCGATTGATTTGGACCCCGCAAAAGTGGGGCAGGATGTTGCCGACATAATTGGTTTGGAAGAAAAAACGCGCGTCAAAGTTTCCGATAAAGCCGCGCGTGTGCTTGCCAAGGACGCGGACTTGGTGGTTCACGCAACGGGTTCGTACATCAGCAAAGTGCGCCCGCAACTCGAACAGATTATCAAGCATGGAAAAAATATCGTTTCGACATGTGAAGAGTTGGCGAATCCGTGGGCGCAAAGTCCGCAAGCGGCGGATGAATTGAACGCGCTCGCGAAAAAATACCGCGTCACCGTCGTTGGCACGGGCATCAATCCCGGTTACGCGATGGATACATTGCCGGTCGCGCTCACGGCGGTTTGTCAAAAAGTGACGCGCGTTCGCGTGAAACGCGTTGTGGACGCATCCACGCGGCGCAAACAATTGCAGCAAAAAATTGGCACGGGTATGACGGTGGAAGCGTTCCGCGACGCGGCAGCGCGTCAAGAAATTCGTCACGTGGGTTTGAGCGAATCCGTTGCGCTCGTTGCGCGCGGCATGGGTTGGCAGCTCGACCAAATTCAAGAACAGATTGAACCGGTGGTGGCAACGAAACGCGTGGTTACGGACCATTTCACCGTCGAACCAAATTTTGTGACGGGCGTGCGGCAGTGGGGACGCGGTTTGTATCAAGGTGAAGACAAAGTGATTTTGGAATTGGAAATGGCGATTGACGCGGGCGAAGCATATGACGAAGCATGGATTGAAGGGACGCCGAACCTACATTCGCTCATCAAAGGAATTCATGGTGATATTTCAACGGCGGCGGTTGTCGCAAATACTGCGCGCCGCGTCGTCGAAGGAAAACCGGGTTTATTGACGATGGTGGATTTGCCCGTCGTGAGCGCGCGCTGAATTTCCATGAATGATTTTGTTTTGCGCGCTGCGCAACCCCAAGACCAAGATGCGATTCGGGAGATTACGCTGGCGGCGTATGCACAATACGCAGACGTGATGCCCGCGTTTGCGTGGAACGAATATCGAAAAAATATCGCCCAAACTCTTGCACGCGTTGTGCCGCCGGTCGAACAAATTGTGGCGGAACGCGCGGGTGAGATTTTGGGAACAGTGTTGTTGCTTCCCGCAGGGACCGAGCTCGTCGCGCCTGATGAATCAATTCACGTATTCCAATTTCCCGAAGTGCGTTTATTGGCAGTTGCACCATCTGCACGTGGGCAAGGGATTGGCGCAGCGCTGATGCGCGAATGCGTTGACCGCGCGCGGCGCGCGGGCGCAAAAGCATTGACACTGCACACGACAGACATGATGCAAACTGCGATGCAAATGTACGAACGCATGGGTTTTGTACGAGCGCCCGAGACGGATTTTTTTCCGACCCCGGAAATTACCGTCAAAGGATATCAGTATGCGCTCATCGAAAATTGATGCTTGATGCTTTTTAATCACGGCATTGCAATTTTGCAAGCAGGCGATGAATTTCCTGACCCGCGCAATGGTCCCAAAGATGACCCGATTGCGATTGGTCTGGAACTCTCGCCTGCGTTAATGTTGAAAGGATATCGTCAAGGTCTCTTTGCGTGGTCGGCGAATCCTGTGACGTGGTGGTCGCCCGACCCGCGCGCAATTATTCCACTCGATGGCTTGCGCGTTTCAAAACGGCTCGCGCGGAAAATTAAAGCGCAGCCATTCCAAGTAACAATGGACATGGCATTCAATCAGGTGGTGGAACAATGCGCGCAGCCGCGTCATCGCGGCGATGGTGTGTGGATTACGCAAGAATTTCGCACTGCGTTTTCGGAATTGCACGCGCTGGGTTACGCGCACAGTGTCGAATGTTGGCAAAAAGAAAATTTGGTCGGTGGAATTTTTGGCGTGGCGGTGAACAGATTTTTTTCGGCGGAATCCATGTTTCATACAGCAACCGACGCGTCGAAAATTGCGCTGTTTTACTTGATGGAGCATTTGCGCGAGGCGGGCTTTCAACTGTTCGATATTCAAATGTTGACGCCGCATACACAGTCGTTGGGCGCGCTTGAGATTTCGCGTGATGCGTATTTGCAACGGCTCGATTATGCCCTGCGCTTTGAGCCAGACCTTTTGCTCCCGACACACGAGCGAGGGGACAAACTGTTCCTTGAAAATCACGCCTAATTTGACAGGCGCGCGTGTGCTACATATACTTGTCATCACAAGCCACGACGGAAACGAGTAAGCACAGATTTTTGTGTCAGCAAGCGCGGGGACGCGAACAAAACGCGTCAAATGATGCGAGCCGCGTGACAGAAATGTGCTGAAAATCCTTCCCGAGCTTTTCATTGAAATCGCCAAAGCGAAAGTAAATTGAAACGGAATCGTTCTACGTTAGCGGAACGCGGATATGTTTGTATCCGACAAGAGTGGTTTGTTTGCATGCAGGAGCGTCAAACAAGCAACGCGGGTGGTACCGCGAGGGATTGTGATTGCAAATCTCTCGTCCCGAATTGGGGCGAGAGATTTTTGCTTTCGGGCAGGAGAAAATCGTGACCGAACTTTTATTTCACACCGATGCCTATTTGCAGGAATTTGACGCGAGCGTTGTCGTGGTGGACGGCGAACGCGTTGTGTTGGACCGCACCGCGTTGTATGCGCGCAGTGGTGGACAACCGAGCGATTTTGGAATCCTCATGGGCAATGGTGTCACCTTTCGCGTGGTGGATTCAAAAAAGCAGGGTGATGATGTTTGGCATCAACTCGACAACGCGGGCTTGCAAGTGGGTGATAGCGTGCGCGGCATGGTAGATTGGGAACGCCGTTACAAATTGATGCGAACGCACACGGCATTGCATATTTTGTGCGGCGTGATTTTTCGCGATTATGGCGCGCAAGTAACGGGTGGGGACATGGAGCCGCTTGCCGCGCGCATGGATTTTGAATTTGACCGCATGAGCGTGGAATTTGCGCATGAAGTAGAAGAACGAATCAACGCCGAGGTTGCCGCCGCGCGCGACGTGCGCGTAAAAATTTTGCCGCGCGCGGAAGCGTTTGAAATTCCCGATTTGATTCGGACGAAAATAAATTTATTGCCCGCAGGCATTGAACAAGTGCGCGTGGTGGAAATTGTTGGTTTGGATTTGCAAGCGGACGGTGGAACGCATGTGGCGAACACGCGTGAGGTGGGAACGATTCGGGTGGTCGGTCACGAGAGCAAGGGAAAAATTAACAAACGACTGCGAATAGAGATTGGGGACTAGATGTTGGAAGCTAGATACTGCAGTATCGAAATTCTAACTTCCAATATCCAACTTTACTCTACCTCGACACAATTCCTGCCATTCCGTTTCGCGCGATACAACGCTTCGTCCACGCGTTCGAGCATGGAATTGGCAGAGTCATACGGATAATAAACCGTGACGCCAAAACTCGCGGTGAGGAAAATGTCTTTGTGAAAGGGACGGTTCTTGAATTGTTGACGCATGTGGTCGGCTTTGAGACGCGCCGAAGCGAGGTCCGTGTGCGTCATGATGAGCAGAAATTCTTCGCCGCCCCAGCGACACAACAAATCCGTTCGTCGAACGTGTTCATTTGCATACGCGGTAAATTCGCGCAAAACCGCATCGCCGCACGGATGCCCGCAAGTGTCATTGATTTTTTTGAAATGGTCAAGGTCAAACAAAATGATGGCGAACGTTTCCGTGTAACGCTGCGCGCGTTCGATTTCGACAACGAGCCGCACGTACCCGCCATTGCGGTTGGTGAGTGAAGTGAGAAAATCGGTTTGTGAATTACGTTCTTGTGCTTGCGCCATCGGAAACGACATGGCAATGACAAGAATGTTTGCAACATAGAGCAAGGCAAAATCGTACAAGACCGTTGGTTTGGCAACCGCTGCGCGCGCGACAGGCAAGAGCAAGAGGAACATACACAAGATACTCACCATGAGACACATGCGTAACGCCGAGCGCGGGCGGAAGGTGAGAAAGCAAACCATATAAATCACGATGAGCCAGATGAACCACGGCGAAGCGACGTGCAATAAACTTACGGTTGGCGCATCGAGCGGCGCTTGAAGAATGTTATAGAACATAACCATCAAGAGCCATGCCGCCGCGCCAAAGAAAACAACAAACAGTAACAATTCTTGACGTTCGCGCCGCCGCCACAAGAGCAGAGTTGCGACTGCCAAAAAAAACAGCATCAAAAGATTCGCAAATAAATTGAACCAGTCGAACCCGAGAATCGGAAGCAGCAAACTGCTTGCGATAAGCAGAATCATTCCTGCCAATTGAAGTCGCAGAAAGAGAAAGCGTTTGACTTCGGGAATGGATTCAGAAAGTTCAAAAAAAGAAATCAAGCGGTCGGCGGTATCGTTGCCACGTTGACGCATAGACAACTCCAGCAATTTTTTAGGTAGGGATGTAGCCATCTTGTCCAAAATTATATGCGCGAATTGATTCAAAAAGCGATACAAGGGCGATACAATTTTTGTTCCAGTTGCGGCGCGCCGCTCGCCCAAGAAAAACCGTTTCAAGCACAGCATTGCGCAATGTGCGGCGCATGGCACTATCACAATTCCAAACCGTGCGCGGGCGCGCTGGTGATTCAAGATAAAAAGGTACTGCTCGCGCAACGCGCCATCGAACCGTTCAAAGGATTTTGGGACATTCCCGGCGGTTTTCTCGAAGCGGGCGAACATCCCGAACACGGCGCGAAACGCGAAGTGTTGGAAGAGACCGGCTTGGAAATTCGCTTGAATGGTTTGTTGGGAATTTACATAGACACGTATGGCGCAGATGGCGTGTACACGCTGACGTTTTATTATCTCGCCGAAATTGTGAGTGGCACATTGCGCGCGGCAGACGACGTAGCAAAACTGGAATGGTTCGCGTTGGATGAATTACCGAACGAGTTCGCGTTTGAACACGAATATCGCGTGATGGAAGACTTGAAAAAGTGGAGTAGTACAAATGAAACGCCCGTAAGCATTGGTTGATGTTATTTTGTATTGTGTATTTTGCGGAATAACTTTATTGTTTTTTGGTGGGTTTCTTGCCTTGCTCTATTTTCGTTCGACAGAATTCAGTAATGGATGTATTGCACTGTTTGGTTTCTTCAGCTTAGTTACGGCTGCATTTTATTTGACCGTAGCTTATGGACTTGCGACATATGCTCAATGGGCTTGGAATGCTGCACTGGTTCTTTCAATAGGTAGAGGCATTGATATAAAAGGACGTTTGCGGCAAGCAGATGTTAGGGCAGCATTCGGAATTAAAGAGAATCACGTTTGACGTTTCACATTTCACACATTACGCAAAACGAATTTAACAACACGCGATTCGCGACAAGCGATATGCGATAAGCGAGGACTCATGTCTTTCCAAGAAGTAAAAACTCAAATTGATTTTTCCGCGCAAGAACGCGAAGTTCTGAAATTTTGGCGCGAGGCGCAGGCGTTTGAAAAAATGCGCGCGCTACACAAGGGCGAAGAAAAATGGTCATTCATTGACGGACCGATTACGGCAAACAATCCGATGGGCGTGCATCACGGCTGGGGACGTTCGTACAAAGATTTGTACAACCGTTACTGGACGATGCGCGGGCGCGAACTGCGGTATCAACAAGGATTCGATTGTCAAGGATTGTGGGTTGAAGTTGAAGTCGAAAAGGCGCTCGGATTCAAATCCAAAAAAGATATTGAAGCATTTGGACTCGCGGAATTTGTGAGCAAGTGCAAAGAACGCGTACTCCGCTATGCGGGCGTGCAGACTGACCAATCCATTCGACTCGGCTACTGGATGGATTGGAATGATTCATCTGAATTGAACGCGCTTGCGGAAAAATTGGTGACGAATCCGCAAGAGGTCATCACTGTTCAAGGACCCGAAGGACCCGTCACTGATACCGTCGAACAAATTGTCGGGCGACTCGGCTTGCCCGAACTCGGCGGCAGTTATTTCACGTTCTCCAACGAAAACAATTACATGATTTGGACGTTCCTCAAAAAATGTTGGGAGAACAATTGGCTCTATCGCGGCGCGGATGTAATGCCGTGGTGTCCGCGTTGCGCGACGGGCATCAGTCAACACGAAATCGTCACCGACGGTTACGCGGAGCTCACGCATCCGGGCGTCACGGTAAAATTTCCACTGCGTGGCAAAAAGAATGAATCACTGCTCGCGTGGACGACAACGCCTTGGACGTTGACGAGCAATGTCGCGGCAGCAGTTGGTCCTGAACTCACCTATGTCCAAGTACAGCAGGGCGAAGAAACATTTTATTTATCCAAAGGCACGACGCACATTCTCGAAGGCAAGTATCATGTCTTGCGCGAATTAAAAGGTGCAGAAATGGAAGGTTGGACGTACGATGGTCCATTCGATGAACTGCCCGCAGAAAATCAAGTGGGTGGAAATACCGACTTGCGCGAACTCGTTAAAGATGTAACGACATCGGCAAAAGACGCGCATCGCGTGATTCTTTGGGACGAAGTAGGCGAAGCCGAAGGCACGGGCATTGTTCACATTGCACCGGGCTGTGGCGCAGAAGATTATCAACTCGGCAAAAAATTAAGTTTGCCACTCGTCGCGCCGTTGAATGACGAAGGCGTTTTCATTCAAGGTTTCGATTGGCTGAGTGGAATGCAGGTTGCGGATGTGACTGATCCGATTCTCGACAATCTTGACGAAAAGCATTTGCTCTATCGCCAAGAACCGTACACCCATCGCTATCCGATTTGTTGGCGCTGCAAAACGCCGCTCGTGTTTCGTCTCGTGGACGAATGGTTTATCAGCATGAACGAATTGCGCGGACACATGATGGAGGTTACCGCGCAAATCAAATGGATTCCTGCATTTGGACTTGACCGCGAACTCGATTGGCTGCGCAACATGCACGATTGGATGATTTCCAAAAAACGTTATTACGGACTCGCGCTGCCGATTTGGATGTGTGATGATTGCCACGCGTTCAAGGTCGTCGGCGATGAAAAAGAATTAAAGGAACTCGCAATCGAAGGGTGGGAAACATTCGAAGGACACACCCCGCATCGTCCGTACATTGACGCGGTGAAATTGAAATGCGACGCGTGCGGCGGAAAAATGTCGCGTGTGGACGAAGTTGGAAACCCATGGCTTGACGCGGGCATCGTTCCATTCAGCACCTTGCAGTATCGTACCAATCCCGACTATTGGCGCAAATGGTATCCCGCCGATTGGATTAGCGAATCGTTTCCCGGACAATTTCGCAATTGGTTCTATTCACTTTTGGCAATGGCGACCGTGATTGATAATTCGCCGCCGTTCTTGGAGAATTTCGGCTACGCGACGTTGTTCGCTGAAGACGGCAAGCCCATGCACAAAAGTTCGGGCAACATGATTGAATTTAACGAAGCCGCCGACAAGATGGGTGTGGACGTGATGCGCTGGCTGTACGCCAACCATCGCCCCGAAGCGAATTTGCTTTTTGGCTATCATCGCGCGGATGAGGTGCGAAGACGTTTTCTCATTCCGTTGTGGAACGTGTACAACTTTTTCGTTTCGTACGCGCTGCTTGACAATTGGCAGCCGTCAACCGAAAATTTTGACGCAAAATATCCTGAAGGCGCGACGCCCAAATCGGAAAACGTTTTAGACCAATGGATTCTCGCGCGCCTCAATCAAATCATCACGACGGTGACCGACGCGCTGCAAGAAACGGATTCGCTCACGGCAACAGACGCGGTGGAAGCATTTCTCGACGACTTGTCGAATTGGTATGTGCGACGTTCACGGCGGCGTTTCTGGCGCGGACAATTGGATGCCGACAAAAACGCGGCGTACGCGACACTCTATCACGTTCTCGTAAAACTCGGACGGCTCATCGCGCCTATCACACCCTTCGTCACCGAAGTGATGTATCAAAACTTGGTACGCAGCGCGCAACCAAATTCGTTCGAGTCGGTACACATGACGTACTATCCCGAAGCAGATTTGTCCGCAATCAATCCCGCGCTGTTGTCGCAAATGAAACTCGCGCGCAATATCGCCTCGCTTGGTCTTTCCGCGCGCGGCAATGCGAATCGCAAAGTGCGCCAACCGCTTGCGCGCGCGCTCGCATTCGTAGGCTTGAATGTAATCGCGTTGAGTGATGAACTCGTCGAAATCGTCAAGGACGAATTGAATGTCAAAGAAGTGGTGTTGACGCAAGAAGAAGGCAGTATCGTCAAATACAAAATTCTGCCCGACAACAAATTGCTCGGACCAAAATTCGGCAAAAAGTTTCCCGCGCTGCGTATGGCACTCAACGCGCAGAACGCGTCGGACATTGCGCGGCGCGTTGCGATGAGCGAAACAATCTCACTCGACGTGGACGGTGAAACATTCGAACTTGCGCCCAACGAACTTTTGGTGCAAACGCAAGCGGCAGAAGGGTTAGCGGTCGCGAGTGGTGAAGGCATCACCGTTGCGATTGATACGACGCTCACGCCCGAACTCGTCCAAGAAGGACTTGCGCGCGAATTCGTCCGTGCCGTGCAAACGATGCGCAAAGACGCAGGATTCGATATTCAAGACCGCATCGTGACGCAATACGAAACTGACAGCGCGGCAGTACACGAAATGTTGCACACGTTTGCCGATTACGTGAAACGCGAAACATTGACGACAGAATTGCAAGAGGGGAGTGGCGGCGACGGATTTTATTCGGCGGAGACCAAAGTGGAAGGCGAAGACGTAAAAATTTCGATTCGACGCGGATAGCGTATGTCAAACTCGTTTGAAATTTTCCTCGACCGCTACGCCGAACTCATCGTCAAAGTTGGCGTCAATCTACAGGCAGGGCAGGCGTTGTTTGTGGACGCGTTTTTGGACAGCGCACCATTAGTGCGGCTGGTGGCAAAACACGCGTACCTGTGTGGTGCGCGCTTGGTTGAAGTTCTCTGGAATGACGATGAACTGACGCGCGTCCGTTTTCAATACGCGCCGCGCGATTCGTTTTCCGAGACGCCCATCGGCTTTGTCGCAGCAATCAATCACTATGCTGCGCAGCGCGACGCCTATTTGAGCATTACCGGCAAGGACCCTGACCTTTTGCGCGAACAGGAACCGGCGCTTGTCGCGTTGTACCAAAAGGCGTTAGCGGAAAAAGCAAGACTGACCAGCGCATCGGCAATGCGCGACGCGTTCAATTGGCTCGTTGTCGGAGCGCCGAGTCCAAAATGGGCGGCGCGTGTATTTCCAAACGCTGCGGCATCCGAACAAGTGGCGATGTTGTGGAACGCGATTTTTTCCGTATGTCGCGTGAATGAACCCGACCCGATTGCGGCATGGGAACGACATGCGCGCGAACTCGCGCTGCGCCGCGACGCGTTGAACGAAAAACATTTCGCCGCGCTGCATTTCTCTGCGCCCGAAACTGATTTGATGGTTGGACTTGCGGACGAACATGTGTGGGTCGGCGGTGCGTCGCCCACGGAGCGCGGTTTTTTGTTCATGGGCAATATGCCAACGGAAGAAGTCTTCACGATGCCGCATCGCGCGCGTGTGAATGGGACTGTCACCTCGACGTTTCCGCTTTCCGTGCGCGGGCGCGTCATTGAAAAATTTTCTGTGACATTTGAACAGGGACGCGTGACACACACCGTTGCAAGCAATGCCCAAACGGTATTGGATGAATGGCTTGCCACTGATGACGGCGCGCTGCATTTGGGTGAAGTCGCGTTAGTGCCGTACAGCAGCCCTATTTCGCAAGCGGGCATTCTTTTTTACAACGGGCTGTTTGATGAAAACGCCGCGAGTCATTTGGCGCTCGGCAAAAGTTATCCGACCAACATTCGCGGTGGCAGTCAAATGTCCGAAACAGAATTGGCAGAACGCGGCGCGAACGACAGTTTGGTGCATCTCGATTTTATGATCGGTTCGAATGAAATGAATGTGGATGGAATTTACGCGGACGGCACGCGCAAAGCGGTGATGCGAAAAGGCGAATGGGCATTTGACATCACGCAATAGTACTTGAGTTCGTTACATTTATCACAGCCGAAAAAATGTTCCGCTTGATTAGAACATTTGTTTGTAGTAGAATAACAGTCATGTGGAGGCAGGGAACTGCCTCGCGCAGTCCATCGTCTTACAATCACTTACTCATTCGAATGACTCTGTGCGCGACGCAGTTGGGTCGCAATGAACCCCGATTCGGTATGAGTGTGCGATTGAAGGAGGTACGATGAGCAGTCCAAAAGAACCACGGCAGCGTCGCAAAGATTCGCCGTTGGGTGTGCGTAAAAAAGTGCGTGCCGTCTCGCGCAAAACCAAAGCCAAGCTCGAGCAAGCCGCACCCAAGCTGGAACAGTTCCAAGCAACCGCCACTGCGGTAGCAGAAAACATCCAACAAGTTTTGCAGACGTTACTTGCCGAAATGGAGCGCGTGAAAAATGAAATCGCCATGCACGCGCGGCTTGCCCAAGACCGGTCCATGTCGGGCAATGATGTTGGCGATGATGGAATGGAAATCGAAAACGTCAGCAAAAATCTTGCACTCAAGAAACACCTCGAACGACTCCTCGCTCAAATCGAATCGGCGGTCCGCCGGATCGAACAGGGCGTTTATGGCATGTGCGAACGGTGCGGGCAAGCCATCAATCCTGACCGTTTAGAAGTATTGCCCTACGCCACCACTTGTATGAGCTGCGCTCGCGCAGCCGCATGACGATTACCTTCAATCACATAGAATTGCTTTGGCTTCCATGACGAAGCCAAACGATTGATTTCTTAATCAATTGTGCTGACCCGGAAACGGCGGCACCTCACGTCGAAAATGAGAACGGGCGACATTTTGTCGCCCGTTTTGCATTCCCGCGCCGTTCGATTAAGATAGTTGACGAACAAATGTAGCCCTTTGTTTCACATCCTATTGAGGTCTCTGATTTTGGAAACACAAATCGCGTCCAAAGCGTTCATCAAACCCGGCGCGGCAATCGTTGCCATCGTCGCCGTGATTGTTTTCGCGCTGGACCAATTCACCAAATATCTCGTCGTCACACAAGTCGGCATGGGCAATGCGTGGCAGCCCCTGGCAATGTTTGATTGGTTTCGTATCGTCGGCAGTTACAATACCGGAACCGCGTGCGGATATTTTCCGCAACTCAGTTTCGTGTTCACCCTTGCGCCATTTTTCATTCTCGCCGTCGTCATCTGGTTTTATCGTTCTCAAAAGACACCGAGCTGGCTCTTGAGCATTGGGGTTGGGCTCATCATGGGCGGCGCGTTTGGCAACTTGATAGACCGCTTGCGCGTGGGCTATGTCGTTGACTTTGTTTCCGTCGGCAACTTTCCAATTTTTAATGTGGCGGATGCTGCCGTTTCAACGGCGGTGGTCATTATGTTGTTGTGGTCCTTGCGCGAAGACTCGTCGCGTACGTCGGACGGCGCGCCCGCCGAAGCGAATCCTGCTGGTGCAGATTCTTCGTGGAAACTGGGACTCGTCTTTATCGGAATTCTCGCGGTGGTCGCCGTTGTCGGCTATTTTGTGTGTGTGCTTGTACCCGCGAATTTTCTGCGTTGAGTGCAGTGAAATTCCGGTCCGGTAAAAATTTGTGGAAACATTTCTTGTAACACCTGCCGAGCAGGGAATGCGGTTGGATAAATTCCTCGACGCGCGGCGCGCCGACCTCTCGCGTTCGTTTCTGCAAACGCTCATCGCGAATGGGAATGTTCAGGTGAATGGTGCGGCGCGCAAACCGAACTATTCGGTCAAGGATGGGCATCTGGTTACGCTCGAAATTCCCCCCCCCGCAACGGCGACGGCTGCACCCGAGAACATTCCACTCGAAATTTTGTACGAAGACGATGACTTGCTCGTTATCGACAAACGCGCGGGAATGGTCGTCCATCCGGCGGCAGGACACCCGTCAGGCACGTTGGTGAATGCCGTTTTGGGACATGACCCCGATATTGTGACAAGCAATCAAGAACGTCCAGGCATTGTGCATCGGCTTGACCGCGACACCAGCGGCGTGATGTTGATTGCGAAAAATGATGCCGCGTTGCGCGAACTCCAACGCCAATTCGCCGCGCGCGAAATTCACAAAACGTATCTCGCGCTTGTCAATGGGGTCGTCAAAACACCACAAGGAAAAATTGATGCGCCGCTTGCGCGCGACCCGCGTGACCGTAAAAAAATGGCGATTGTGCAAAACGCGAGCGCGCGGGATGCTGTAACAAATTTTTCGGTTCTCGCGCACGCGGACAAATACACCTTGCTGCGCGTCGAACCCGAAACCGGACGCACGCATCAAATTCGCGTGCATCTCGCATTTCTCAAGCATCCCGTTGTCGCGGACGAGGTCTATGGCAAAACGAAAAATGCGCTCGGTTTGACGCGACAGTTTTTGCACGCGTGGCAGATTTCATTCACCCATCCGCGCACGCAGGCGCGCATGACGTGGACGGCATCTCTGCCGACGGATTTGAAAAATGCGTTGACCCAGGTGGGGATTGACGCGCAACCTTTTTTGGTGTAAAGATTACTATCCCTAACCGGCTGCCAAATGCTGCGCAATCTTTTGGCAAGGGGACCTCTATGAAAAAAATACTCATCGTTGATGACGACCCCATGGTGCGACAATTAACGCGCATGGCACTGACGCAAGAGTACACCTGTCTCGAAGCGGCTGACGCGGAAAGCGCGTACAGTTTGCTTGACCACGAACACCCTGACATGATTATTTTAGATTGGGTCTTGCCGGGTCTGAGTGGTCCAAATTTTTTCAAGCGCTTGCAGCGTGACCGCGATCTCGCGACGATTCCGGTTATCATTGTCTCGGCGCGTGGGGAAGAACAAGTAAAGAAAACCGCGACCGAATTGGGCGCGGCAGGATATTTGCCGAAACCCTTCAATGTCAAGGCATTGCGCGAACTCGTCGCGCAAACGATTCAAAAAGAAACGTGACGGTTTGACCGTCACGTTTTTCGTTTTTCTCTCCGGTTGCTACTTCACGCGGGCTGCGTCTTTTTTTCTGCCCGCGTCTCCGCTTGCAAAATCCATTCCACTGCCGCAGCGAGATTTTCAAAAATTTCCGGTAACGCGATTCCTTGCGCCCGCATTTCTGTGATGGCGCTTTCGCCGCGCCCGGTCCGTACGAGAATTGGAAATGCGCCTGCATTGCGTGCCGCGCGAATATCATCCACCCAATCGCCAATAAAGTAGGAATGTGCAAGGTCGAGCGTAAATTCATCGCGCCCGCGTAACAGCATTTCGGGCGATGGCTTGCGGCACGTACATTCATCCTCCGGCACATGTGGACAATAATATACGCGGTCAATCCGTCCACCGGCGCGCTCTATTTCAAAAATCATCCGCCGATGAATTTCTTGAACCGTTGCTTCGCTCATGTGTCCGCGCCCGATGCCCGATTGATTGGTAAGAACGATGAGGCGAAAATCCGTTGGGGCGAGCCGCGCCAACGCACGCAGGGCATCCCGTTCAAAAACAAATTGTTCCCATGTGCGAACATTGTCCACACGGTTGACATTGATAACTCCATCGCGGTCCAAAAAAATTGCGCGTGCTTGTTTCATAGGAGCGGAGCCAAAAACAAAGCGCGAATCTACACAGATTTGATTGTGTAGATTCGCGAACATTTCAAGACTCGAAAATCATTCGGCGGAACGTTCCTCGTCCCCGGATAAAGCTGTTGGTTCGTCGGACGCAGACGTGGGCGCATCAGTCGGCATTGTTTGTTCTTTCGATGCCTGTTGTGTTGACTCGGTGCGGCGGCGTTGTTTCTTTTGTGTGCGTGGTTTCGGCGGCGTAAAGTACGTGACGAGCGCGGGCTTGCCTTTGAAGCGGCGCGGACTTTTCGAGAGCGCAAGGAGCGCGGTGCGCGCAAAGCGTTGGGCATCGAGAGCGGAAGGTAGTGCCGTCTGCGCGTCGGCGCGATTGAGTTCCTCGAGCGCCGTTTCCGCATTTCCCTCCAGCGCGCGCAAGACCAATTCAACTGCCCAAGCAAGTTCGGTGGAAACGCGCCGCGCTGTTGTGCCTTGCTGCAGCAGCGCGCGTGTGCGCTTGAGATTTGATTTGAAAGTGCGCGTATCTTCGTGATAGAGCGCCGCGATGGTGAGTTGCGTCTGCGCGCCCAATTCCCAATCGGGTGTTTGTCCCAAACCTGCTTCGGCTTGTTGAATCGCTTCGGGGATTGTACCACTTGCCAGCAGCGTATTGCCCAACTGCAGTTGCGCGCCCCAATGCGCGGGGTCTGTCGCAATGGCTTGATTCAAAAAGCGGCGCGCCGCGTCGAGTTCCTGCGCGTGCAACGCAACCAAGCCGCGCGTGTACAAACTGCGCGCAATCTCTTGACTGCTGCCCAGCGCTTGCGCGATGGCGAGGGCGGCTTGTCCAAAGAGGTCGGCTTCTGCCGCGTTGTTGGTTTCCAATTTCAATCGCGCGATATTGTTGAGGACATGCGCTTCGCCGCGCGGTTGTTCGGTCACGCGCAAAATTTCGATTGCCTCTTGATAATTTTCAAGCGCCTCATCCCACTCGCGTTGTGCTTGTGCCAACACGCCGAGCCGATTCATGCCCCAGCCATACAACCCGCGTTCATTGGAAGCATTCGCGATTTCGAGCGCATCATTGAATGAAACATCTGCCGTGTTCCAATCGTGCGCGGACAAGGCAGCATCGCCGCGCCGATACAACAAATCAATCAGGACGCGCGGCGCGGCATCCGCGCCGAGTGCGGCACGCGCGTTGCCGTAATACTCTGCCGCATCGCTCGAACGATTTTCGCGTGCGGCAATCTCTGCGCGGTGGGTCCACAATTCCGCGCGATTGATGTCGGATGAATCTTGTGCGAACTCGAGCGCGGCGCGATACGCTTTGTCTGCAAGTTCGTTTTCGCCCAACGCAGAATACGCTTGCCCTATTTGTTCATGCAATTCGGCTTGTTGTGCGCGATTCCCAATCGTTTCTTGCAATGCGAGCGCGGCGCGTAGTTCATTCAACGCGCTGTCCCAATCGCCGCTTGCGGCGGCGGATTGTCCCAACGCTTGACGTAGTTCTGCCTGCAGCTCTTTATCATCTTGCGCGATTGCCAATTCCAGCGCGGCGCGTTGGGCGCGTTCGGCTTGCCCCAAATCGCCAATGCGAATGTACAACGCGCCTTGTCGCACGAACAATGTTTTTTGTTGTTGCAAGTGCTGCAATTCGGTTGCGCGGGTCAATCCTTCTCGATAGTACTGAATCGCTTCTTGATTCGCGCCCCGCGCCTCGGCGAGAATGCCGAGTTGCTCCCACAACCGCGCGATGCGTTCACGGTCATTGTTTGCACTCGCCGCGCTCAATGCTTCTTGGTAGGTCGCTTCGGCGGCAGCCGTCTGTTCCAACTTGAGTTGTAAATCGCCAACACGCTCCAAAAGCTCTGCGCGTGGAATTGCTTCGCCGAGGGCGCGATAGGTTTCGAGTGCCTGCAAATTCAAATCGAGCGCGCGGGGGAGTTGCGCTTGCGCTTGCGCCGCGACGCCAAGTTGACTCAAGAGAATTGCTTCACTTTCGCGGTCTCCGATTTCGCGCGCAAAGCCGAGCGCGCGCGTGTACGCATATTCCGCATCGCGCCACGCGCCAATTTGCAGTGATGTGTCGCCGATGTTATTCAACACGGTGCCTTGCGCGGTGTGCCAGATGGTGTCGGATTCGGTGTCCGTGTCGGCGGCGAGCTGCTCAAACGTCGTCACTGCTTCGCGATAATAGGCGAGCGCCTCGTCCCAGCGTTGGTCTTCGGCGGCGAGCAAGCCCAATGTGTTTAACGCTTCGCCAATTCTCGCAAGGTCGCCTTCGTCACGCGCAGTTTCAAGCGCGAGTTTGTATGCTCGCTCGGCGTGTTGTTTGGCGCCGCGCTGTGCGCGTGCCAGATTCGCTTGCATTTCTTGCGCGTCCAGTCCCGCACCGGAATACAGCGCAAACGCGTTTTGGTACGAATCTATCGCGCCTTCCCAATCACCCTGCGCTTCGCGTGCAAGTCCAATGGAGTTGTAGAGTGTGCCTGCGCGCGCAGCATCATTCAATGCTTCATTCAATGCCAACGCTTGCCGATATGCCGTTTCCGATTCGTTCCACTTTGCGCGTTGGCGCTGCGTATCGCCGAGATTTGCCAGCACGCTCACTTGCGCTTCGGGAATCTCCAATCGTTCCAATTCGGTCAAGGCAGCGTTGTAATTTTCCAACGCCTCATCCCAACGCATTTGCGCTTCCAATGCCACACCGAGTTGATTTTGTGCTTGCGCGCGGAGCGCGGGTTCTTGCGCTTCGGCGTAGAGCGTCATGGCATCGCGATATGATTTTTCTGCAAGGGTCCACTCGCCTGCGTCGAGATGTGCGTCCCCTTGCGCCGCGGCGGCTTGGGCTTCATGCCATTTCGCGCGCTGCAACGCGCGTTCCATCGCGTGATACACTTGCGCTTTGGCGCCGCGCGCGTTGATGTCGGTGTAAAGATGCAGCGCGGCTTGATAGTGGTCGAGCGCGCCGTCGAAATTTTCTTGGTCGCCCGCCACATGCCCCAAGTGTTCGATTGCTGCGCCTTCGTTCAAGAAATCATTTTGCGCGTGATACAACGCGCGCGCGTGTTCAAACGCATCGGACGCGTCGGAATAGTGCGCGGCTTGACGGTGCATGTCGCCAAGTTTGTTCCACGTTTCCGCTTGCGCGGCAGGTTGGTCCAACTCTTGATACACGTCGAGGGCGTGATGATACGCGGCGTTCGCTTCTTCCCATTCTTGTCGCGCAACGGCGAGTGACGCGAGTTGACTATACAATTGCGCGAGAGTTTCCAAATCGCCTTGTTCTTGCGCGATGTTCAACGCGTGACGATACGTTTCACTCGCGCTTGCCAATTCGCCGTTTTGTTGTTGGGCTTCGCCGACGGCGGTGAGAATTTGCGCTTGTTGATGCAAAACACTGCGCCGCGCGTCAAGCGTTTCGGGCGTATCGAGTCGCGCCAGTGCTTGCTCGTTCGCATATATCGCGTCATCCAACGCGTTTTGGGTTGTCGCAATTTCTGCGAGCTGCTGCCAATTCATTCCGGCGCGGGCGCGTTGTGCAAGTTCATCGCGGTCAGCGGCGGCGCGCGTAAATTTGAATTTGGCAATGTCCCATTGCGCGTTCGCCATGTCTTGCGCCGCGCTCGCCTCCAACGCGTCGGCGTACCATTCACGCAAGGGTTTTCGTTCGGGCGCATCCGTTTCGAGCAGGGCGCTGGCTTGTTCAAAATGATTCAGTGCGTCGTCATAGCGTTGTTGCGCCAATAGCGCGCGTCCCAGACCGAGATGGGTCTCGGCATCGTGTGAGGCATCCCCGGCAGCTTGTTGCAACAACCACGCGCGACGATATAAATTTTCTGCGTCCGCAAATTCCTTGGCTTCAAGTTCTTGCGCGGCGGTTGCACGCAGCAGGGTTGCTTGTTGTTGCGAGACGATGCGCCAATTTTCGGTATCTTCGATGGCGGCAAACGTATGCCCCGCACGCGCATACGCGTCAATCGCGTTCGCCGTGTCTCCGCGCAATTTTGCAGCGTCGCCTGTCGCTTGCAAAACGAAACCGAGCAATTGTGGATGGTCCGCTTGTTCCGCCAACTGTCGCGCATCATGCAAATCGGTTTCGATTTCTTCCGCGTCCTGCGTTTCAATTTTTGCGCGCGTACGGTTCAAGAGTAATTGCGCGAGGGAGTTGGAAATTTCGCGCTGCTGCAGCGCGTTTCCGTCAATGCGGTCAAAGTCATACGCTTGCCGATAGGCGTGGATGGCTTGGTCCGTCAAGGCTTGGGCATTGTAGAGATTGCCAAGGCGAAACCACAAATCCGCAACTTGGTCAAAGTTGTCTGACGCTTCTGCCATCTTGCGCGCGCGAATCAAAATGCTTTCCGCGTGCGTCCACTCTTGCGCGGCTTGCGCGCGCTTGCCTTCTTGCTGCAAGGCAAACGCGAGTTGCGCGAGCGTGCGGTCACGCAGCGATTCTTCTTCGTCGTTCAATGCGGTGACCGCACGGTCATAATATGCAATCGCTTCCGAATAATTTTCCTGCGCGGTGGCGGTGCGTCCGAGACGATACAGCAATTCGCCGTCGCGGTCTGTGCGTGCTGTTGCAAGGTCGAGTTCCAACGCGCGTTCGTACGCGCGCTGTGCGGCGTCCCATTGTCCTTCGCCGTACATGAGGTCGCCAAACTCTTGATACGCGGTGGCTTGCTGCGCGTCAATTGTTTGGAGCGTCGAGACATTTTGTAATTGTTGATAGGTCGCGCGCGCTGCTTCGTAATGCGCGAGCGCGTCCTGCCAATGTGCTTGCGTCGTCGCGAGTCGCGCCAGCGCCATTTCAATTTCGGCAACGCTGTTTGTTTCGCCCAGCGCGTGTGCGAGGGGCAGCGCCAGATTCAAATGTTCGCGCGCCGGTTCGATCTGTCCAACGCGTTGTTCCGCGGCGGCGAGCGCAGTAAGAATGTTTAACTGCGCGTCGGGCAAATCAATATCTTGCACCAACGCATACGCATCGGCGTGCGCGACGCGGGCAGCATCCCATTTTTCCTGTGCGCCGCGCGTGAGTCCCAAACTTTGCAACACTTCGGCGCGCTGCGCATCGTCCTCAATTTTGACCGCGAGCTCGAGCGCTTGTTCGTACGCCTCTTCGGCGGGCGCAAAATTCGCGGCGTCCATTTCTGCATCGCCTAGCTGCTGCCAGATTTCCGCCTGCTGTGCGAGAATGGCGAAGCGTTCTTCCGTGGTGGCGTCTGCATCCAATTCCTCTAGCGCGCGGTCGAAATACTTGAGCGCAGAGTGGAGGTCATGCTGCTGTGCCGCGACCTCACCCAATCGAGTTGAAAGTTTGCCCTGCGTGGCGCGTTGCCCAAGTCGTTCCGCCAACAACCATGCGCGCGTGAAGCTGCCGCGCGCGCGTGCCCAATCTTGTTGCGCGCTTGCATTCTCGCCCAGTACTGTCCACGCGTTCAATTCGTGTTCGAGCGACGCGGTTGCTTGTGCATTATCTTGCGCGCGCTTGAACGTGGCGGCAGCAGTGTGATACAGCTCGCTTGCATCCGTCCAACGCTGTTCGGCTTTTGCGATTTGTGCCAACGCATATTCGGATTCCGCTTGACTGTGTGTGTCGTCCAACAATTGCGCGAGCGTGAGTGCCGCCATGTACTCGCTCGTCGCGTTTGTCCATTGCATCGCTTGTGCGGCTTGGTCCCCGCGTGCGCGTGCGGCGTCGCGTTCCGCCATTTGGAATTGACGCGTGAATCGCGCGCGTTCGTTTGCTAATTCCGCGACTGTGCTTGGTTGGTCTAGCGTTGCAAACAATTCGGACGCCGTGGCGTTTTGTGCAAGCGCGTCGTGCCATTGCGCTTGGTCGGCGGCGATGCTTGCAAGCGCGACATGGATATTTGCTTGGGTCGCAACATCGCCCAGTGTATTCGCCACAGCAAAGGCAGATTGATACTCGGTTGTGGCTTGTGCATACAGACCTTGTGTGCGCGCGGTTTGGGCGCTGCTCAACGCGTTCGCGAGGCGCGCGTGTTGTTCCAAAACGCGTTCGACACGATTCAGTGCGTTTTGCGCGACGGCGAGGTCTTGGCTGGCTTCCGTTTGCTCGTACAGATTGCTCGCTTGCGCAAAAGATTCTCGCGCCAAATTCAAATCATTTTTGGTTTCGTGAATTACGCCGAGTCCGTAATGAGCATCTGCTTGAGCGTGTCGCGCTTTAAATTCCTGCGCAATAGCGAGCGCCTCGCGATACGCGGTCTCGGCATCGTCCCAACTCTGCTCTGTCTGCAGGGCAACTGCTTTTTTGTGTGTGACGTTGACGAGTGCGTTCCCTATTTCTGTAGCGGCATCCGCATTTTGCAAACCGCGCGTCAGTTCGAGTGAAGTTCGGTATGCGGAAATTGCGTCGTCAAAGTGCGCGTCTTGTTCTGCTGCTTGCGCGAGCGTGAACGATTCAACTTGGCGCGTTTGGCGGTCCAAGACATCCATGACGCGAGCGAGTTTTTCGTCCACCTCGTTCAACGCGGTGGCATCATTCAATGTCACATACAGTTCGCGTGCGTGCGCATAATTGTCATGTGCGCTTTCCCATTCAATGTGGGTGACGGCGTCATCCCCCAAGAGGGTAAAAGCAGCTGCCTGCGCCGGCAGATGTTCAAATTCTTGTGCGACGGCGAGTTGTTGCCGGACGGCGGCTTGAAGTGTGGTGCGTTCAATGTCGCCTTGTGCAATAAGAGTGCGCGCATGTTCGGTTGCGGTTTGAACGATGGCGGCACGAATCGCGGATGCAGCGTCATCGTTTCCAAATTCCTGTGCGAGGTCGAGTGCGGTGCGATAGGCAAGAATTGATGCGTCCGCGTCAGCTTGCGTGCGCGCTTGTTCGATTGCGGTTTGAACGATGGCGGCACGAATCGAGGATACTGCGACATCATTTCCAAATTCCTGTGCGAGGTCGAGTGCGGTGCGATACGCTTGAATTGAAGCCGACGCATCGGCTTGCGTGCGCGCATGTTCGGTTGCGGTTTGAATGATGGCGGCACGAATTGCGGATGCAGCGTCATCGTTTCCAAATTCCTGTGCGAGGTCGAGCGCGGTGCGATAGGCAAGAA